>CAADGE010000023.1 GCA_900696465.1 uncultured Planctomycetota bacterium | reverse complement strand
TGCCACGCTCCTTCAAGGGTGATGATGGAATCGACGGAAGGGCGGATGTAAATCTGGCCGCTGGAGGAGGTGAAGCCGTCAAGTTGTTCAAGGTGATGATTGACACTGACGCCGAAGCTGGCCTCGTCGCCGGTCCGGGCGAAGTCGTAATTCACACTCGCAGTGGAAAGCCCTCGCTGCGCGGTGTGTGTCGCTTGAAAAGGGTTTGTAACGGAGTCGTGTCCAATGGAGTGAGAATTCACGGAGTCAGATACAGTCGTACCTATTAGCCAGGACTCGACGACCAGATCCGCCGTCGACGGAGATGCATGCAAGCCGCCAACAAGCATGAAAACCGCTAGACGGAACTTCCAACACCGCATGATTCGACCCGCCACCAACAATTGTGATCCTCGCAATCCATTGTATCGCAGAAGATTGCGGCAGTCAACCTCGGAGCAATACAGACTATGAATGAACGAGAACTTGACTTTCAAGGAAAGATTCCGTTAGTCTTCTCTCCTACCTAATAAACGGGCCGGAGTTGTCAGGGCCGACCGTCGATCTTCACTATAGAGAAGGAGCATGTACATGTCTCGACTGAACGCAATCACATGCGCGATTTCTTTGTTATTGGTCGCCAGTGCGCAGCAGGTAGTGCAGGGTGCCATCCGTTTCGTCAAACAGGGCGCTACAGGCAGCGGTACAAGCTGGGCTGACGCTTCGGGTGATCTTCAGGCAATGATCAACGCGTCCTCCAGTTTAGGAACTGATGAGGTTTGGGTTGCTGCCGGAAGCTATAAACCCGGCACAGCGCGTACGAGTACCTTCTCACTCAAGAGCGGCGTGAAGGTCTATGGTGGATTTGTTGGAACAGAAACCTCGCTTGGACAACGCGATTTTGCAAACAACGTCACGATTCTCAGCGGCGATATCGGTGAGGAAAACGATCCATCGGACAATTGCTATCACGTGGTCACCGCGACCGGAGTTACTCTAATCCCCTCAACTGAACTCGACGGCTTCACGATCACGGGCGGGTATGCGAACGGGTTGAGCGGTCAGCGGGGCGTTGGGGCGGGGCATTCCTCGGCGCGCTCCGCGTGGAACCAGTGGCGTGTTCGGTTGCAGACTGCGCAGACACTGAGCATCACCGGCACCTCGACGAGCACGCCGACGACCGTGGCCAATGCCGCGCCGGACTCCGGGCCGAACAGAGCAATCGCCGTGGCAACGGCCAGCTCGAAGAAGTTGCTCGCGCCGATCAGTGCGCCCGGCGCGGCGACGCTGTGGCCCACGCGGAAGACCTTCATCAGTCCGTAGACCAATGACGAGTTGAAATAGACCTGTATCAGGATCGGCACGGCGATCAGCAGCACGTGCAATGAGCGGCCGGTGATGTTGTCCGCCTGAAAGGCGAAGATCAGCACGAGCGTGGCCAGCAGGGCCACAACGGCGATCGGCTGAAAATGCGGGAGGAAGGTCTTCTCGAACCAATCGACGCCGTGCCGTCGGACCATGGCGATGCGGGTAACGACACCTGCTGACAGCGGGATGACGATGAAGCAGATGACCGAATAGGCCAGTACCATGAAGGGCACGGTCAGGGCCGACGTTCCCGTGACGAGGAACTGCACGATCGGTGCGAAGAGGACCAGCATGAGCAGGTCGTTCACCGAGACCTGCACGAGCGTGTAGGCCGGGTCGCCGCGTGTCAGGTAGCTCCAGACAAAGACCATGGCTGTGCAGGGGGCGGCGGCGAGGATGATGACACCGGCGATGTACTGGTCGGCCTCCTCGGGGCCGATCCACGGCGAGAACAGGTGCTTGAAGAAGAGCCAGCCGAGCAGGGCCATGGAAAAGGGCTTGACCAGCCAGTTGACGAAGCAGGTGATGAGCAGGCCGCGCGGGCGTTTTCCCACGCCGAGCACCGAGGCGAAATCGACCTTCAGCATCATGGGGAAGATCATCAGCCAGATGAGCACGGCGATCGGCACGTTGATCTGACTTCCGCCGGCGAATTCCATCTTGCGCAGTGCGTCGGTGAAGCCCGGCAGCAGCTTGCCGAGCGCCACGCCGACGACCATGCAAAGACCAACCCAGAGGGTCAGGTAACGTTCGAAGACGTTGAGCCGGCGGGGGGTTTCTCGTTGTTCCATAACGGCTGTTCCTTTATGAGTCGTTGCATCAGATCATGATTTGCGAGCGTAAATGATCGCGCTCCAGACCTTGCCGGCCGCTGCTGCTGCGAGTTTCTTCACATCCTCGTCCGCGCCAAGTTCCGAGGCGGCGAGGGCTTCGAGTTGCGATGCGTCGTAAACCACGCGCTCGCGGACCTCGACATCGACCAGTCCCGCGGCACGGAGCCCGGCCAGATATTCTTCTTCGCTGATCGCCCCGGCCACGCAGCTACCGTACAGTGCGGCGCTTGCCCGCATCACTTCCGGCAGGTCCTGCACGACAATGTCTGACACGCGCATCCGCCCGCCGGGCTTCAGGACACGGGCGATCTCGGCAAACACGCGCGACTTGTCCGGCGAGAGATTGATGACGCAGTTGGAGATGACCCAATCGACACTGCCGCTTTCGACCGGCAATTTCTCAATGATGCCCTTGCGGATCTCGATGTTCTGCAGACCAGCGGCAGCGACATTTGCCCGGGCGCGCTCGATCATTGCGTCGGTCATATCGACGCCGATGGCGCGCCCGGTCGGGCCGACCTTTTTCGCGGCGAGGATCAGGTCGATGCCGGCTCCGCTGCCCAGATCGAGTACGACCTCGCCGGGCCGCACCTCGCTGAAGGCCAGCGGATTTCCGCAGCCGAAGGAGTTGATCACCGCGTCGGCAGGAAGCCCTGCCAACTCACCGGCGTCGTAGCCGGCCATCTTCGCCAGCGTGCCCTTCTGCGAACTGCCGCCGCAGGAAGAAGTACCGCAACATCCGCCGCCGGGGGTCGTGACGGCGCGTGTGTAGGTTTCTGAGACCATTTTGTGTATGTCCGTTGCAACACTCATTGTTAATGCTCCTCATCTTCTACTTTTCTGACACTCACATCACCTTTCGCTTGCATTCGACTTACTGCGGTCGTCGCGCGCGGTACGTATGTCTTGATTTATGCGAACTCCGTGGCGATGGTGGTCGGCTCCGAGCGCAGATTTAGATCGCGGGGATCGCTGCCTCGCAGCGGGTGTGCAAACGGCCTTGTCAGGCGTTTCCGTAGGGCAACAGGCCTCTACGGTGTCGGCCAACTGCCGGAGCCGTGAGATCATCACGTCGAATCGCACGGCGTAGATCACCTGTCTCCCCTTGCGGGTTGCAGTGACGATCCCGGCATCGCGCAGGATGCCCAGGTGTCGCGAGACGACCGAGAGGTCCGTCGGGCAGCACCGGGCAATCTCGCCGACCGTGCAGGCCCTGCCACACTGGGCGAGACGGGCGAGGATGGCCAGCCGGTTAGGGTCGCAGAGCGCCTTGAAGAATCGGGCGGCCTGATCATCGAGGCAGCAGTCGCATCGGCCGAGCCCGGAAGCCGCCGATTTATTGCATATTTGCACCATTGTGCAAATAATAGCGGCCACGCGTGGTCCGGTCAAGCAGCGGGGGAGGATTCTTCTTCAGTGATGCGTGTTCCAGCCGTGTCGTGTTCTGAATACGGCCGGTTTGCCGGGCACGGTGGTGGCAACGATTGCGTTACAGATGATTTGCATCCGGGTGGTCAGGCAGCGTCCGGTCAGCGATCCGTCGTCTGAACACGCGGCCGATTCAAGGATTGCGAGAAAATCGCAATTCGGCTGAGGTTCGGCTTGACGTTCGGACGATGTTAGGATATTCTCCGGGAGGCCGTGGCGCATGGATGCGACGCATGAGTTGCCGCTGTGTTGTTGGGGTCCGGGTGGCGCCTATCAGACGGCGTGGAGCCCGGGCCAGGTATCGCCTCGGAAGCTGCTGACCGCGATGCAGGCCGCCGTGGCATCGCTGTTTGCCGGGAGAAGGTCGGTCGCGGGAAACACCGCTCCCGCGACCGGCACGTTTGATGAGCCATCGAAAGTCCTGTGCCGCACTGTTGACGGTGCGGTTCCGTTCAGGGCTTTCGATCGATTGACGGGTTGCCTGACCGGGGATCGGCCGGAGGCCGACCTGCCCCTTGTGGTCCTTGGGCCGCAGGGGTTGCCGGACGATGTGCGGTCATTGATGAAGGAGCACACGCATGCCGCCGAAACGAATCAAAGGTCGCCCCGCGCGTCCCAGCGTGCAGCGAGCTCGCAAGCGGACCACGCGCCCCGCGACGCCGCGACAGACCGAGATCCTGACGTTCATCCGGGACTACAGCCACCGGAATGGCTATTCCCCGACGTACGACGAGATCGCCGCCGAATTCGGCATCTCAAAGGTCACCGTCTTCGAGCACCTCACCATTCTCGAAGGGCGCGGTTTGCTCACGAAGGATCGCCACCGGGCACGCTCTTTGCAACTGGCTGATCACCTGCAACTGCCCGACGAGCGGCCGAGCTGCCTGAAGCTTGTCGGGCGGATCGCCGCGGGCGCTCCGATCGAGGCGATCGAGCATCCGGAGACGATCGATCTCGAGCAGGTCTTCACTTCTCGCTACGGCGTTTATGTGCTGGAAGTCCGCGGCGACAGCATGATTGACGATAACATCGCCGACGGCGACTACGTGGTGATCGAGCAGCGGACCACGCCGACCAACGGTGAGACGGTGGTTGCCCTGCTGGAGGACGGTGAAGCGACGCTGAAGCGTTATTATCGCGAAAAGAATCGCATCCGCCTTCAACCGGCCAATCCAAAGTATCAGCCGATCTACACCGACGCGGTCGATATTCAGGGCGTCATGATCGGGCTGATCCGCCGGACGCGCTGATTGCGAGTGTCACGTCGCTGGGTCTTATCCTCGCAGCCGACAGTCCTGTTATAATGCCGGCCGCGAGGTGAACATGGAATCGCTGATTCGTACGGGCATATGCGAGCAGGTGGCGACCGTCACGCTGGCGCGGCCGGAACTGCATAACGCCTTCAACGACGACATGATGCGCGAGCTGACCGCCGCTTTTGAGCGGTTCGGCGCCGCTCCGGAGGTGCGGGTCATCGTGCTGGCCTCCGAGGGCAAGAACTTCTGCGCCGGGGCGGATATCCACTGGATGAAGCGGATGGTCGGCTACAGCTTCGAGGAGAACGTCGCCGACGCCAGGGTGCTCTCGCGGATGCTGCGGACGATCCGCGAATGCCCGAAGCCGGTCATCTGCTGCGTACAGGGGGCGACCTACGGCGGCGGCGTAGGCCTGGTGGCGGCTTGTGACATATCGGTGGCACTTTCTTCGTCGTCTTTCTGCCTGAGCGAGGTGAAGCTCGGCATCCTGCCCGCCGTGATCTCACCGTTCGTGCTGGAGAAGATCGGCCCTGGCGCGGCCCGACGATACGCCATCACGGCGGAAGTCTTCAGCGCCGCCGAGGCCCACCGGATCGGT
Source organism: uncultured Planctomycetota bacterium (assembly GCA_900696465.1). Taxonomy (GTDB): domain Bacteria; phylum Planctomycetota; class Phycisphaerae; order UBA1845; family UTPLA1; genus UTPLA1. The sequence goes on along the minus strand of CAADGE010000023.1, from coordinate 220,181 downwards.
CTGCTCAACGAGGTCGTGGAATCCAGAGAAGAAATGGACGCATGGATCGCGAAGATCGCCACGGCCGTCTCTGCCAACGGTCCGACCGCGGTGGCCGAGTGCAAGCGCATTCTCTCCGATGTGGTCGGCACGCCGTGGGATCGGGTCGAAGACCTCACCACGAAGAAGATTGCCGAACTGCGCGTCGCGCCGGAGGGCCAGGAGGGCCTGCGCGCATTTCTTGAGAAACGCAAACCGGGTTGGGTGAGCTAGTGGCACGTAAACAACCCGTTGATAAATCGCGGCCGATGTTTAAGAAGGTCCTCATTGCTAATCGCGGCGAGATCGCCGTTCGGATCGCCGCCACGCTCCAGGAGATGGGCATCACGGCGGTCGGCGTCTATTCCGATCCCGATCGTCGGGCGGTTCACGTGCGCGCCTGCGACGAGGGCTATCCGCTGTCGGGCCGCACGTCGAGCGAGACCTACCTGCGCGGCGACAAGATCATCGAGATTGCAAAAATGCACGGCGTGGACGCGATTCACCCCGGCTACGGATTCCTCTCGGAGAATGAAGACTTCGCCCAGATGTGCCACGACGCCGGCATCACTTTCATCGGCCCCTCACCGAAGGTGATCCGTGACATGGGCGATAAGATCATCGCCAAGACGACCTTTGCCGCGGCGGGCGTGCCGGTCGTGCCGGGCTGGTCGGGCGATGCGAGTGCCGACGGTAAGGCACTGAACTCCGAGGCCGGCCGGATCGGTTATCCGATCCTGGTCAAGGCGGCTGCGGGGGGCGGCGGCAAAGGGATGCGCGTCGTAGAGAAGGAAGCCGATCTGGCGGCGGCCGTCGAGGCGGCCCAGCGCGAGGCCGGCGCGGCGTTTGGAGATTCCCGGGTCTTCCTGGAGAAATACATCACCCGGCCGCGGCACGTGGAGATTCAGATCTTTGGCGATGCCCATGGCAACGTGGTGCATCTCTTCGAGCGCGAGTGTTCGATTCAGCGGCGACATCAGAAGATCATCGAAGAATCGCCATCGCCTGCGCTGACGCCGGAGCTGCGTGCGAAGATGGGGCAAGCTGCGGTGACGGCCGCGAAGGCCATCGGCTACACCAACGCCGGCACGGTCGAGTTCATCCTCGATCCGGAAGGCAACTTCTACTTTCTCGAAGTCAACACACGGCTGCAGGTCGAGCATCCGGTGACGGAGCTGGTCACGCATCGCGACCTGGTTCGTGCGCAGTTGCACGTCGCGGCGGGGCATCCGCTGCCGTTTTCGCAGGATGAGCTGACGCAGGACGGCCACGCCATCGAATGCCGGATCTATGCGGAAGACCCTGCGCGGGGATTTCTGCCCTCGATCGGCACACTGGGGCGCTACATCGAGCCGCGCGGGCCGGGCATCCGTGTCGACAGCGGCGTCGAGCAGGGGTCGGAGGTTTCGGTCTACTACGATCCCATGCTTGCGAAGTTGATCTGCCGAGGACGCACGCGGGAAGAAGCGATCGAGAAGACGGTCTGGGCGCTGGATCGTTACGTTATCATGGGTGTCACGACCAATGTCGCTTTTCTGAGGGATGTGCTGACCCATCCGGAGTTTCAGCGCGGTAATCTGCACACCCATTTTCTTGCGGAGCATCCGATCGGTCCATCGACCGACGAGATACCGCGCGACGCATGGATCGCAGCCGCCCTGCTCTCGGGCGCGGCCTCATCCCGTGGACAGTCGCTATTAACCGCGACCGCGGCACCCAGCGGTCCGTGGGAGTCAGCCGGCGCCTGGCGCGGACCCTGAAGATGTATAAGCCGCTGCGAGAAATAGTTGATGAGTGAAATTCTGCTCAAATCACCGGGTCGCGAGACGCCTGTGGTCGTCGAAGTGCAGCGTTGCCGCGAGGGCGAATGCGGCGATTACCGGGTTCAGCTCGACCAGGATGCGCACGACGTGGAGGTGATCTGCGTCGATGACGGCAGCGCCGTGCTGCGCATCCATGGGCGGATCGTGCCCGTCTGCGTGTTGCGCGACGGAAATCGCATGAATGTCTGGGTGAGAGGGCGTATCTATGTGCTTGAGCGGGTGGAGCGAGTGGCTCGGCGGGCGAGCAGTGGCGCGGCGACGACGGCGCAGCAGTCCGCCCTCTCCGCACCGATGCCGGGGACGATCTTGAAGATTCACGTTTCCGCGGGCGATTCGTTCGCGGCGCACCAGCCGCTGATCGTCATGGAATCGATGAAGATGGAGATGACGCTCTCGGCTCCGCATGACGGCAGGATTCGTGAGGTACTCTGCCGACCGGGACAGCTCGTGGAGATGGGGGCTCTGCTGGTACGATTCGAGGATGGCCCCGGCGATGAATCTTCCAGGTGAAGTAACGATTGTGGAAGTCGGCCCGCGCGACGGCCTGCAGAACGAGCCGGCGCCGATCCCCACGCCGTTGAAGCTGGCCTTCATCGAGAAGCTCGCGGCATCCGGCCTGCGCCAGATCGAAGCCACGTCGTTTGTGCATCCGAAGGCCATCCCGCAACTGGCCGATGCGGTGGAAGTCGCCCGACGGCTTCCCGCGACAGGCAGTGTTACCTATTCGGCGCTTGTCCCGAATCAGAGAGGGCTGGAGCGGGCACTTGAAGTGGGTATACGTCGGATCGCCGTCTTCACCGCAGCGTCTGAAAGTTTCACCCGCAAGAACATTCAGATGACGATCGAAGAATCTCTGGCCACCTTCGCACCGGTGGTTCGATCGGCGATCGAGGGCGGGGTCAGTGTACGCGGCTATGTCTCGACTGCATTCGTCTGTCCGTACGAAGGGGATGTCCCGCGCGCGCGTGTGCGCGAAGTTGCCTTGCGATTGCTCGACATGGGCGTGGATCAGGTCGCCATCAGCGATACGATCGGCGCGGCCAGTCCGAAGGATGTCCACGATACGGTCGGCGAGCTGCTGAGCGCGATTTCGTCGGAGAAGATCGCATTGCATTTTCATGATACCTACGGCACCGCGCTGGCGAATGTCGTCGCCGGGCTTCAGCTCGGCATCACCACGTTCGACAGTTCCGCGGGAGGGCTTGGCGGCTGCCCGTATGCTCCCGGCGCGTCGGGCAATCTGGCCACTGAAGATCTCGTGTATCTGCTTGATCGCATGGGCATTCAGACCGGGGTCGAGCTGCACAGAATCTTCGAGGCCTCCTGTCTGATGGCGGAAGCGCTGGGCCGCCGGTTGCCGAGCCGCCAATGGCAACGGCTCAAAGGCGCTTTGGAATAAGCGAAAGTTTCCGTCCGGCGAAAGGACGCACGAAGCAAGCCATGCAGGCGTTCTGTTTCGATCGAGTCGATTCCACCAACGATGCCGCGAAGCGTCTGCTGGCGGAGCATCGCATCACGGCTGATTTCTACGTGGTCGCACGTGAGCAGACGGCGGGGCGCGGCACCCAGGGGAGACGCTGGTTATCGCCTCGCGACGCGGGAATCTACCTCTCGCTGGTCCGACTTGATGCTGGAACGGTCACTCCCGATACCGCGCTCCACACGCTCGCGGCCGGCGTGGGCTGCGCGGAAGCGATTGAAGCTGTGACCGACGTGACCGTGCGATTGAAAGCGATCAACGATCTGATAGCAGACGGGGGAAAGCTCGGCGGCATCCTGACGGAAATGCAGGTGGAGGAAGGGCGTGCAAGTTCGCTGATCACGGGCATCGGGATCAACGTTCGTCGTGCGGATCGTCCGCTGCCCGCAGATGCGTTGCCGGCGCGCTGCCTGGAGCAAGTGATGTCTGCCGAGCGCTTTGATGCGCTGAATATCGCTGCCATCACGACGGCCATTGTGGAGCATGTTCGCAAGTGGCAGGACGAGGTCGTACGCGGCCATTCCGAAGCGGTCCGTCGAGCTTGGCAGGAGCGGCTGGCGATTCTGTAACGTCCGGAAACGGCGCTGCGTGTTGTCAGGGAGTCGCTCGACGATCCTCATTTCCATCGTGTGAGGCCGGCTTCCCTTGTCGGGGGCATGCGACGGTCCATTTTCCGGGGATTAAGTCTCGCCTTCGACGATTCGATATTGCAGATTAAGAAGTAGTGACCTCGCGAGGCACACACAGGGGGATTCCGCGATCCGACCTCAAGGACGACACGGAGAGCAGGCAATCAAGGCGGGAGTCCGCGCTGCACAAGCGGCGGCGCAAGCTCCATCGCCGCGCATGGGAGAAGCAGCGCGCTCTATGGAAGCTGTACGCCCACAAGTGTTGCGAGGGTTGTTCGGACTGCAATTTCGAACGACCGTTCTTCTGACCGCCGTGGTGCTGACGGCCACCGCCCTGACCGGCATGACCTTTCAGCATCTTTCCGAGCAACTCGTGCTCTCGCAGACGCAGCGCCACGCGAGCGATCTGGTCAAGGCACTGGCGGTGGCCGGCGCCCGGGCCGTTCAGCGGGATGATCGAGACCGCCTGCTGGCGATCGCCGAAGATGTCATCTCGAATGAGAACCTCGTCTACGTCATTTTCACTGATGTCTCCGGACACTGGATGGCGAGTCATCAGCGCGGCACAGGCACCATCGATCGACTGCTGCTGGAGAGCACCGAACAAATCTCCGTGGAGCCGATCAATCATCCGCGCTTGGTGAACAGTGCAACGGCGGGTCCACACATCGACGTCGTGTATCCCATCCTGGCTGCGGATGATGTCCCCTCGCCGTCGGTGGTTCGCCCGACCGTGGGCTTCGTGCGATTGGGCGTGAGTCTGAATTCAGCCGGCAGTCAACTGACAAGCATCACGCGGCAGATCATCGGGCTTTCGGTCGGCATCGCGCTGCTCATGGTCCCGCTGGGTTACGAAATCGTTCGGCACCTCGTGAAGCCGTTGAACCGGCTCTCCGATGCGGCGAATGCTCTGGCCTCCGGTCAGCACGATATCCATGTTGCGGACAACCGTCGTGACGAGATCGGCGATCTTTCACGGGCCTTCAATGCGATGGCCGCGAAACTTTCCAGAACTCATCGCGCGTTGATGGAACAAAGCGAAGAACTCGAAGGACGCGTTCGCGAGCGCACCGAGGCCCTCGAACAGGCCAACCGTCAGCTCCGCGAGGTGGCCGCGCGAGATTCCCTGACCGGGCTGTACAATCGCCGGCACTTCAACGATCTGCTCACCCAGTTGTTCGCGGAATCGCGGCGGTACCAGACCGACCTGACGTGCATGATGCTCGACCTGGATAACTTCAAGCGCGTCAACGACACGCTCGGTCACCAGACCGGCGATCAGTTGCTGCAACTGACCGCACGGGCCATCCTGGAATCGATCCGCGAATCTGACATTGCGGTTCGATACGGCGGAGACGAGTTCGCCATCCTTCTGCCACGAACGTCGCCTGACGATGCCCGGGCATCGGCCGAGCGTCTGCTTCAGCGATTTCGCAATGACGTGATCCGTGAGCTGCCCGAAGCGAGCATCGCCTCGCTGAGCATCGGTCTGGCCAGTCGTGAGCGCGATCAGCCGACCACGCCGGCCGTGCTTCTGCAGCTGGCAGACGAAGCGCTCTATCTGGCGAAGGCCGGCGGGAAGGACCGCATCACCGTGGTCCGACCGGTTGCCATCGAGCAGACGGCCTGAGTCATTCCCACAACGGTGTGACTGATCAACCGTGAACGGCATGCCGTGCCGATTGCGATCGCTGCGCTTTGTTGCGAGAATGTGCCTCCATGCCTGCGGAATGTGATCCACTCGAGTTGCGACGCTTCGCCGTCGAACTGGCCCGGCTGGGGGGCGAGAACGCCGACCGTCTGTTCGGCAAAGTGTCCGTTACGCGGAAAGAGGATCAGAGCCCGGTCACGGAGGCGGACCACGTTGCGCAGCGAGTCATACTGAAAGCGCTGGCGGAACGTTATCCGGATCACGCGGTTCTCGTAGAAGAGATCGTTCACGAGCCGGAGTGTCACGCCCGATTGGACGAAAGCCCCCATTGCTGGGTGATCGATCCGATCGACGGGACGCGCAATTTCGCGCGTGGCTCTCGGCTGTTTGCCACGTCGGTCGCCGTTCTTCATCGAGGGCGCCCCGTGGCCGGGGCGATTTATGACGTCGGAAGCTGCTCGAGCTACTCCGCATCTCGTGACGGTGGCGCTACGCTGGACGAAATGCCCCTTCACGTTACGAATCATGCGGCCGGGCCGGACACGATCATCGCGGTCGGTTCATTTCGCAGGCAGTCGATGCCATCGGCGGTACGCGGCTGGATGGAGCGGTATCACATGCGCAATCAGGGGGTGACCTGCCTTCATTTTGCGGCGGTAGCTGCGGGGTTGGTCGATGCCGCATTTTCAATCGACTGCAAACTCTGGGATGTCGCCGCAGCGGCATTGCTTATCGAGGAAGCCGGGGGCCTTTTCACAGATGATCGCGGCAATCCGCTCTGGCCGATGGCACTCGACCGATACACAGGGCAGAGTCTGCAGGTTCTCGCGGCGGGCCCGGATATCCATCGAACTCTTTTGGCGAGCTTCGATGTCGAACCAACCTGAAGAGTTCGTGCCGTAGCCGAGACAAGACCATGGAAACGCCCCGAAACAGCAACATGCGAACGAATGTCGAGTTCCAAGTCCGTTCCTGCGGCAAATCGATGTGAAAAAGTAAGTTACAGCCATCCAGAGTCCGATATTATGTGAAAATCGGCTTGACCCCGGATGCGAAAACCGAAACAATAGAGTGAACCGGTTTGGCATCTGTTGACCGGATGGAGCGGCTATTTTCAGCCGAGGGAGAGAGCGAAAAATCTTGACGGCGAGGATCAGCGTTTGCGGCCGATTGCGGTCGTGAGGGTGATCTTATCTTCAGTGAAGACCGCCGCTTGGTTACTGAGTGATCCGACCTGCCAGGGCGTCGGATTGCGTGAATGGGATAAATTGCTGTTGCTCACGCAACCTGACCGTCCGACGTACATCCCTTCCGACCGGGGGACGAGCCGAGTCCGGCCTGTCTGACCTCAGGCCGGGCTAATTCTGTGCGAATAAATTGAGGTCCGCGGCGGTTTTTATTGAGGGAATGGCTGCGGTGCCGCCCGTGTTGCGTTCTGGAGTCGATTCATGACTTCGCTGATCGTTCGAGTTCTGCCGGCCCTTGTCCTGTTCGTGATGCTCATTCATGCGCCAGCCGTGTCTGGCCACGAGGGACATCCAACGGCAGAGGTCCAGCACGCAGTGCCCGGTTTTCGGCCGGACGCATTCATCTATGTGGAGCAAGCGGATCCGGTCGAAGTGACGCTTTACACAACCGGCGAGAAGCTGGTGCTGCAGACACAGACGTTGACCCGGGTGCACTGCGGCAGCGATCTGACTGGCGTGACGCAGGACATGCTTGCCGAGTGGGCTGAATTGGGAAGAAAGGCATTCGAGCCGGGTCAGCCGGTGCAGGTGATCGGCGGCGGAGGTCAGCCGCGCGGCGTCGGACTCGACATCGTGATCAACCTGAGCGGTTCGCCGCCACCCCTGGCCGCAGCGGCGCTGGAGACCGTGGCGAACTACATCGAAGGGCAGTTTGCAGATCCGATCCAGGTGCCGATCAGCGTGACGTTCGCGTCGCTGCCGTCGAATGTGATCGGCGCCACGAGCAGCAGCTACATCGAGACGGCCTGGCCGACCGTGCGGGACGGCCTGATCAACGGCATGGACGCGGATGACGTCATTCAGGCATTCGTCCCGTCGGGCTCGACGATTCCCGTGCGATACGACGCGTCGTTGACTGTGACGAACGAGAATCGCGTCTTCGTCACCCGGGCAAACTTCAAGGCGGCGATCGGCAACGCCGCCGGCTCCGTGGCGACGATTACCTTCAACTCGAACTTTGACTTTGATTTCGATCCAAGCAACGGCATCACCAGTGGCACGACCTGTTTCCAGTCGGTTGCGGTGCACGAGATCGCCCACGCAATGGGGTTCACTTCTGGTGCCGATTTCCGCACGGCGGACATCGAGATGCTGGACGTGTATCGCTTCCAGCGGACGGCGAACAATCCTTCGTCGAACGCCGAGTTTCAGACCTTTGCCCGTCTGGTATCCTTCAACTCGCCGGACGACGATCACAACTCCGACCTGATTTCCATTGAGTATCGCATGTCGGATGGCGATCCGTGGCAGGCCAGCCATTTTCGCCCTGGTGTCAACGGCGTGATGGTACCGGCGATCGGTGCCGGTACGACTTACTACCCCAATTTCCTCCGAGCATCCGACAAGGACATGCTCGATGCGATCGGCTGGGATTTCCCCGCCGTTCCTGCGGACGTGACGCCGCCAACGCCGAATCCGATGACGTTTTCGTCCGTGCCTACGGCGCTGTCGACTTCGAGCATCACGATGACGGCAACCGTCGCCACCGACCCCAGCGGACCGGTTCAGTATTACTTCGAAGAAACGACGGGTAATCCGGGTGCGAACAACAGCGGCTGGCAGTCGATCACGTCCTACGTCGACAGCGGCCTGACACCCAATACGCAGTATATCTACCAGACCAAGGCACGTGACAACGCATCGCCGGAACGAAACGAAACGAACTACTCCGAGGCATCTTCGACGGTCACACACATTCAGCAGCCCAACTTCCTGGCGACATCCAATCTCTCAGCGACGTCCGTGGACCTGATCGCCGCCGGTACGTTTACGAATCTGGGGGTCGGTATGTCAGGGCTGTACTTTGAATCGCTCACGCCCGGCGGCAATGGAGGCATTCAAACCTGGGTTCAGACTACGACGGTAACGGTAACGGGTCTGACGCCCGGCGCGACATACCAGTTCCGCGCGAAGGCGAGAAACCAGAATGGCGTGGAAACGGGCTACAGCCAGGTGACGGAGGTCACGACATTCCCTGTTCTCGGCGATTGTACGGGCGATGGCTTGCTGATTCTGGAAGAGGATATCGCCTGCTTTGTCAACGCGCTGCTGGGTGTGGATACCGATCCGCCGGGCGGCATCGAACGCTCGGATCTGAATTTCGACGGCGAGACCGATGCGCTGGACATCATGGAGTTTATTTTCTGGCTGACTTGTGAGTGTCAGTAGTTGCAGCGCGAATTTCGGCACGATCCGGTGGTGGTTCGTGCAATAGTAAACGGCGTTTCAGGATCGACGACTCCCACGTCGTCCGCGAGGCATGTGTGGAGTCGTCGAATTGTTTTTTAGTTCTCGATCGTGGGTCGAGGGTCCGTCCTCACTGGAGGCAGCGGGCATCGTCGCAAGAGCTTGAGCACAATCGTCTGGAGGTATGTGATGCGTTTTTCGAAGTGTGTCTGGCCGTGTGTCCTGAGTCTGGTGTGCATCGGAGCCGCCGGTGGTCTCTGGTTGGTTCCGACAACGCAGGACGCAATGACCCCTGCCTCAATGGCTGAGTTTGAACAGTCGGCACACGCGGCGGTCGTCACCAGCGCCGAGGATTGTGATGATCTCTATCTGGCCGGGGCGCATCCGGGCGTTCCCGACGGCGAGTGGACGCCTGCGGTCCTTGCGATGAACCCACCCGAACTGATCGAACAGCTCCAATTCTGCTTCGCGGAAGGGACGCCGATTGAAGAGATGCAGTTCTATCACGAACTGGTTTTCGGGGGCGACGGTCTTCCGCGTTACTTTCTGGGATCGCGCTGGACCGGCATTCAGGGAAATGCCCAGAACATCACCTGGAGCTTCGTACCCGATGGTACATCAATTACCGATTCCACCGGCGGCGTGAGCAATCTCTTCGCCCAGATGGATTCCAAGTTCGCGGCGCAGGGCGGTCGAGCCACCTGGATCAACCGCATCCAGCAGAGTTTTGATCGCTGGGAGGAGCTTTCCGGGCTGACGTTCACACGAATTACCTTCGGCGGCAACGACTGGGATGACGGCGCAAGCTGGCCGGGCAACGGCGGCACCGCCAATCGCGGACAGATTCGTATCTGCGGTCGGACCCTCAGCGTCGGCGGAACCCTGGCCTATGCCTATCTTCCGCAGACCGGCGACATGTTGATCGACATGGCGGAGAGCTGGGGCAGCTCAGCTAATCAGCATCGGTTCCTTCGAAATACGGTGATGCACGAGCTGGGCCACTGCCTGGGCCTTCAGCACGTCTGCTCGGGCAACTCGCAACAACTGCTCGAACCGTTCCTCCAGGAGACCTTTGATGGTCCTCGGCATGACGACATACGCGGAATGCATCGACACTATGGTGACAGTTTTGAGAATGACAATTCCGCGGGTGCTGCGACACACATCGGCGCAGTCGAACAGGGTTCGCCGATTTTCGTTGGCGCGCTTCCGCCGCCTCCGACCGGTCTGAACCCCGCGAACACGACGAGTTTGAGTCTCGATGGTGGCGGCAAGGTGGACTTCTTCCGCTTCACGGTGAACGGTCCGCGGGAGGCGACGGTGGTGATCACGCCGCGAGGCATCACCTACGACAATCAGGCCCAGAATGCCAACGGTTCGTGTCCGGCCTGCTGCAGCGATACCAACTCGCTGACCGTCGGCAACCTCAATGTTCAGATTCTCGATACCAACGGCTCTACCGTACTGGGGACCGGCGACAGCGCGCCGATCGGCTCGGCAGAGACGCTGTCGGGCGTTCTGCTCCCCGCCGCGGGTGATTACTACGTTCGTGTCTATGCAGGTAACGCCTTCACGGTGACGCAGCACTACGATCTGAATCTCAGCGTGATCCCGGCCTGTGAGGACCCGGTGATCAACCCGATCGCGAATGCGAGCACGGTCTGCGGTACGGCCTACGCGTCTTCCACGCCGACGGCCAGCGGCACACCGCCGCTCACCTGGTCGCTCGACGGTTCTCCACCGGCAGGTATGACCATCAATTCGGGCAACGGCGTCGTGTCGTGGCCGAATCCGATCGCGTCGTACTCGGCTTACACGATCACCGTGAAGGTCGATGGCGGCTGCGCCACCAGCGACACCCAGAGCTACCAGCTCACGGTCCTCCCAGGTGATTTCACTGGTGACGGATTGGTTACGCTCCTGGATGTCAATGATTTCATCGACCACCTGCTCGGGTTCTCCTCGTCCACGCTCTGCGCGGCCGACACGAATCTGGACGGCATGGTCGACGGCCTCGACGTGCAGCCGTTCCTCGACAGCATGCTGCCCTGAAGTGGGTTGATCCGGTCGGCGGATAGCGTGCGGCCACGCGATTCAAGCGCGCGGAGGGTCGGATTCGACCGCGCGTGGACCGCGCGAGCGTATCCTCGCGAGATCAATGGCGAGTCGGATGGCTTCTTTCATGGAGCCGGGGTTGGCGCGATTTTTCCCTGCGATGTCATAGGCCGTTCCGTGATCCACGCTGGTGCGAATGACAGGCAGCCCGATCGTTACGTTGACCGCCCGATCAAAGGCCAGCAGCTTGATCGGAATCAGTCCCTGATCGTGATACATGGCCACGACACCGTCGAATTCCGCGTTGGCAGCGCGATAGAAGAGTGTGTCAGCGGGGAAGGGGCCAACGGCGTTGATACCCGCGTGGCGCGCCATCTCGATGGCCGGCTCGATCACTCTTATTTCCTCGTCTCCAAAGCGGCCGTTTTCACCGGCATGCGGATTGAGCCCGGCGACGGCGATCTTCGGCTCGGCGATGCCGAACCAGTCCCGCAGGGCTTCATGCAGCAGATCGATCGGCTGGAAGACCATCCCGATGGTGAAGGAATTACGCAGTTCGAAAAGGGGTTCGTGAATACTGGCCAGGGCAATCCGAAGCGGTCCGCCGACGAACATCATTGAGACACGACGAGTGCGAAACCGCTTAGCCAACAGCTCGGTGTGACCGGGAAACTCGTAACCGGCCAACTGCCAGGCGGTCTTGTCGATCGGCCCGGTGACGAGGGCATCCAGTCGTCCTGCACGAAGGTCGGCGATGGCTTCATCGAGAAAACGCATCGAGGCCCTGCCAGCATCGACCGAGGGTTTTGAGGCCGATCGGCCGTCGTAGTTCAGTTCGTCGAAGTCGGCAATGACTACTTCGGCGTCGAAGGAACGGGCTTCTTCGTGCGGGCGTCGGTGCCAATAGGGTGACAGTTCCGCCAGGTCGGCAGCGTAGGTGAGGGGTTCGAGCAGGCCGTAGATTACAAATCGGCCGCGGGCGCGGAGACTCGTATCGGCCAGGGCCTTGATGATGACCTCGGCGCCGATCCCGCCGGGATCACCCATGGTGATGCCGATTCGCGGTCGCTCAAGCTGGCAGGGTTCGCCATTGGCCAAAGTTCGCTCCGTTGCGCCGATGTCATTATTCTGCGCGCCCCGTGTCGTTCGCCGGCGATCCTACCGTATCCATCATCGTCGGGCCGGTTGATCGCCGGTTACGGATTATATCCCCTGCCGGCCGTCATCTCCGCTCGACCGGAGAGCGAATGGAGATGGTGCACGACCGTGCGGGCGAGGATATCGGTCTCGACATTGACCGGATCGCCCTCCTGTTTCCGACCGATGGTGGTGCGCTCAAGCGTCGTAGGAATCAGCGCCGTGCTGAAGCGATCGCCCGCAAGGTCGGCGACGGTCAGCGAGATGCCGTCGATGGTTACCGACCCCTTGGGAATGATGTAAGTCATCGCAGCGGGATCCATCGTGTACCACCACTTGTATTCCATCTCGGATTTTTCGGTTTGCACGATCGTGGCTACGGCGTCGACATGCCCCTGGACGAAATGACCGTCGATCGGATCGCCGGCCTTGAGCGATTTCTGGAGATTGACAAAGTTTCCCGGTCGCAGCCGACCGAGCGTGGAACGGCGCAGCGTCTCCGTGATGACGTCAAAGTGCGCCTCGTGGCCTTCGATCCGCGTCACCGTCAGACAGACACCGTCCACGGCGATGCTGGAGCCAGCTGATACACCTTGCCAGTATCCTTCTGCGCGAAGGATCAGTTCGCAGCCGCCGGGCGTTTCACGGGAGGCCGCCACTCTACCCATCGCGTCGATAATGCCGGAGAACATACAGAACCATCCAGATTCCGATTAATCGGGGCGTATCTTAACACGCCTCCCGGCGGACGGCGAATGTTTGCGTGGATCGTTCGATGCACATGGACACTGCCGAACGCGCGCGGCCGTCTCAGCGACAGCGTGGCGGAACGCCCGACGCCGCACCGTAGATGCAGCAGAGGTGGAGGATTGCGCCGGGGATGCACAGGAAGTAATAACCGATCGGCACGAAAAGCATCCAGAGCAGACCGTTGAGGATCTGCCCCTTGTAGATCTGTCCCAGACCGGGGATGAAGAAGCTCAGCACGGCGGCGATACCTGGACTCCAGAGCGCCGGCGTCGGCGTGACGGGGTAGACATGATCGTCGGAAGCACGACCGCGCGCGGCGACGCGCCGGGCGATCGGTTCACCACAGCCGGGGCAGGCGTGGGCACGGCTCGAAACATGTCGGCCGCAGGTTGGGCAGTAGATCATGCTCATGGGCGCCTTGCTCCGGAGTGGCCTTCGCGGCCCGTGAGATTATTATCGCCGCGAGGCGAAAGATTTCACGCTGTCAGGGCTTCTTTCAGAAGAGCAGCTTGAACAGCAGATCAAGCCGGCCGGACATCACCAGCTTGCGGCCGGAGAATCGCATCACCTGACGTATCTGCTCGCGGTAGTCGGGCTGGTAACAGTGTGTCTGGCAGTGCTTGCATGCCGGCTTGGGCGAATAGGGACAGTGTGCGCGCTTCACGAAGGCATGCGCCAGCAGTTTGCCGCAGGGCGTGCAGAGTTCCAGTTTCCGGATGCGCAGCGCATCAAGGTCAAACCCGCGGATGCGCGGCGGCCGCTTCGGCGCGTCCGGATGTTTGTGGCGACAGTAGATCCGGATGAACTGGGCCAGCGTCCGAAGATCACGGGCGATCTTCGGATCGGGCGATGGATCCGGCGGCACGACCGGCAGCGACATTCTCAATTCTCCGGAAAACGACCTGCCGGTGCCATTGTTTCACCGATCTACTCTGTCTCTGCCGATGACAGCGGCGTCCTCGGCGCACTGCTCTGCACCGGCGACCGACTGCCTTGCGCATCCTGGAGGATACGAGCAGCGCCGATTTCCTCGAAACGCGACAGGTCCGTCCAGAAGGTGCCCGGCCCGGCGAAGATGAGGCGGATCGATTTCGGCTCAAAGCTTTCGGCGAAGGTGTAGAGGTTGAAAGCCGCGGCGCTTCCCATCGCGTTGACAAGCATGCGATATCCTTCGGCTTCCGCATCGTTTCTCATGCGAACCACGTCGGCTTTGGCCTTGCCGATAATCTGGGTGCGCTGGGCTTCGAGTTCGGCGACCTGCTGCTGGATCGTGGCCACGGCCAGGGCTGCCTGAGCGTCGGTCTCAGCGGCCTGCTTGTCGCCCTCGGCCTGGATGTTCGCCACTTTCACGCGGGTCTCCGCGCGGATGGTCTCACGAGCGATGTCCACGCGTTTCTTGACTTCTTCCAGCTCGGCTTTGGCCGTGGCGGCTTCGCGCTGCTTCTCCTTGGTGATCTGGTTCTCGATGGCGATGAAGCTCTGCTGAATCGTGCGCTTGAGGTCTTCGGTGATTGAATCCGACCCGGGCGCGGATTCCGGGCTGTGGACCTCGATCTCGCGCACGAGCGAGAGCAGGACTTCGATGTTCTTGCCGCGGCAGATGCGCTGCAGTTCGAGGGTCATGTCGCGCTGGAAGAGTTCGCGCTTCTCGCCCTGGATGAAGTCGCGAGCCGCATAGGTCGAGCCGATGTTCCGGCAGATCGAGCGGAGCTGCGGACCGATGACCTTCTCAATGACGCCGTCCACGTTGCCGAACTCGTTGATGATCTCCGCGGCGTGGGCCGGATCGATTCCCCAGATGACTGTCACGTTCACTTTGATCAGAAAGCCGGTGTCGGATGGAAACGTCAGCCGGAAGTCCTCGGTCTCGCTGATCTTGTCCTGCGAGTACTCGTTGAAACCGATCTCGATCAGGGTCACTTTCTGAACGCGCGGGTTGATGAAATAGACACCCGGCTGGAGCACGTCGCGCAGCGTGCCGCGTTCCCCCGGTTGGGCGAGCGGCGGCACCAGACTGACCATTTGTTCGGCGTCGGGCTCACTTTTGCCGACGGCATCGTCTCGATCGCCGGTCAGGATGCCGGGCGTCGGTGGAGAACTCGTCGACTCGCCGAACATGTTGGTGACCACGCCGACAAAACCGGTCGGGATGACCACGGCCGGATGCAGCTCGATCTGGTAGATGTACGGATTGAGTTTGTAAGTACCGGGCGTGAGCAACTCCGCCAGGATGCCTTCGTAGCCCGACTCGCGCGAGACAACGACCTGTCCCGGCGGGCGGGTCTTGCCGACACGCCGGGTCACGACGCCCACCTGCGGAAACTGTCCCTTGAAGGTGTAGTTTCCTGCGCGCGAGGCGTCCCGATGTCGCTGGCTGTGGGAGTGAACCCATTCCCAGGTGTTCGGATCGCCGGCGGGAATGACCGTCAGCGGTTTGAGTTCCCAGTCCCAGACGATCGGGTTGAGGAAATGGCGGCCGGGGCCGAGGACTTCCTCCTGAATGCCGCGCTGGCCGGGTTCACTGGCGACCATCTGTCCGGGCGGCAGCGGCGTACCCATCTTGCGAATCAGCACGGCGCACATGTCCTCCGGGACATAGACACGGCAGGTGAACCACACAACGGCCAGCACCGCGGCCGTGGCCACGAAGACAAGACCGATGAGCAGTGGTATCAGGCGTCGCATCATCGCTCACCTCCCGATCGCTGCGGTGATCTGCGTACCGATTGCAATTCACGGAAGACATCACCGAAGGGGCCTTCGGTGTCGGTCAGGATCGTCTGGATCGAAGGCGCCACTTTCTGATAGAAGAACTGCTGTGCATAGGCCACGCCGTCGCCGAAGGCCGCTACGGCGCGTTGCAGCGGCTCGGCCCGGGCCTGATATTCAAACAGCACGACATCGGCTTCGGCCTTGCCGCGGGAGCGAATGGCGGCTGCTTCTTTTTCCGCCGCTTCGAGATTCAGGCGGGCGACCTCCAGTTCGCGGTTGGCCCGGGTGATGGCTACGCCCTTGCGCTGCTCGGCCTCCTTGACCACGGTAACCACGTCGCGGCGCATCTCGCCGATGGCCTTGTTCTGATTCTGCAACTCCTGCTGCTCGACGAGCTGGGCCTCAGCGATGGCCTCCTTCATCTGGTTGGTGAAGCGCTCGATTTCCTGATCGGCCTGCTCGCGCTGGCTGATGAGGCGGGCGATCTCCTGCGGCGGATGGATGTCTCGGACCAGAGCCGCACGGATGTCGATACCCTGCGACCAGCACTCCTGCCGAAGCTCCGCCAGCAGTTTGTCCTGAAAGGCCGTTCGCGTCCGCCCGCTGATGAACTCGCGGGCCTTGAGCTTGGATCCCTGGATGCGCGCGATACTTCGAGCGTTGGGAAGAATGATTTTCTCGAGGATGTTCTCCTTGTCACCATAGGCGACGGTCACCTCAGCCACGTGATCGGGGCGGATTGCCCATTCGATCGTGCCTTCGATGGTGATCGTGAAGCTGTCGCCGGAAGGGAAGAAGATCGCCTCTTCCGCGAGCATGTCATACTTCTGACTGCGGACGTCCACGATCTCGATCTGCATCAGATAGGGGTTGTAGTACTCGAGACCCGGCGGCAGGGTTCGGCGCTGCACCCCCTTCTCCCCGGGCTCCACGGTGTAGGTATTCGACTGCTTCGGCGCGATGCCCGAGAGCAGCGTCACGACGCCGACGTGGCCTTCAGGGATTAACGCGGCCTTGAAGCGCTGCACCTGATAGGCGAACGGGTTCACGTTGTGCCGGCCGGGCCCGAGGATTTCAGCGACCGGGCCGCGCTCGTCCGACTCGGTGGCAACGGTCTTCGGGAAGGGCAGCGGTCTGCCGTACTGCCGGATGCGTACACCGACTTCGCCCTGGTCGAGCAAAGTCGCCGGGACCTTGAGCCGTTTGTAGAAGTAGGGATTGAAGAAGTAGCGACCTTCGGCGTAGACGTTGTACTGAATGCCTTTGTATCCGGAGCGGATGTCTTCCTCGCTC
Organism: uncultured Planctomycetota bacterium; assembly: GCA_900696465.1. Lineage (GTDB taxonomy): Bacteria > Planctomycetota > Phycisphaerae > UBA1845 > UTPLA1 > UTPLA1. The sequence goes on along the minus strand of CAADGE010000023.1, from coordinate 203,199 downwards.
TCTCCGGTGACGGCCGCGATGCGCTCGACGAGCTTCGGGTACAGGATGACCTGGTCGCCGATTTCGTCGCGCAGCTCCCGGGGGATGTCCCTGCCGGTCTTGTTGACGAGGACGAGGATTTCGTTGGCATCGACTTCCACGCGCAGGACGAACCAGACGAAGGCGAGTCCTCCGACGACCAGCGCCAGCAGGGATGCGGCAAGCATGCTCTTGATCGGAATGGCCGGTCCGGGAATCGACGGCCGTATGCGAACCGGCCTCGCAGGTTGCTCAGACATGTTGGCACTCCTTTCTCGGATGAACCAAAGCGGCAGTTAATAAGTCTCAGCGATGCGGCCGGCCTCAGGGCCGCTCGAGCGATCCTGCACGGGCGGCGTCGGGGCTACCGCATCGCCGCTCCGCAGTGAGCACAAAATCGAGCATCCGCCGGATTTGCATGGCGGCAACTCGGACAGGCGACCGAGGATGCAGCCGCCGCGCCGCGCCGCATGGCACTGCGAATCAACACACAGCCGCCGCCGATCAGCAGCACGAGCAGCACCAGTACGATGAATGTAACTGGCTGTGCGACCATTTTCGCGCCTCGGACGAACAGGCGATGTCGTCGAAGTAATATATCATCCGGGGCTGATGGCGGCTGTTATAATTCAAAAGCACGTTTCGAGCCACCCGTGAACTGGAAACGCGACCGCCCACCTCGTCGATTGCTTGCAAGTTCGCCGCAGGGTGGCAACGGTGTGTGAACGACCCATTGTGATTGAATCGTTGCGGGCGGTTCGCTAGAATCTGTTTCGTAATGATGCGACGGAGCGCTCTGGTCATCCTGTCCTTCCTTGTGCTTTCCGGCTCTCAGGTCGTCTGCCGCAACATGGAGACGAAGGATTCCTCGGCCCTGATCGTCGGCCGCCCGCTGCCGGAGAGCATCGCCCGCCAGTTGGACGACGCCGGCTGGCCGTCGCGCGTCGGCCGCGAACTTGGCATCTGGGTATCCGCCGCGAAGCAGCAGCTCGTAGGAATTGAAGACGGCCGAGTCGCCTTCGTCTTTCCCTGTTCCACGGCGTCCAAGGGGCTGGGCTCGCGTGTCAATTCCTATCAGACGCCGACCGGCTGGCATGAAATCGATGATCGCATCGGCGACGGCGCGCCGTTGGGCGCGATCTTCGTGGAGCGCAAGTTCACCGGCAAAGTCTGGGTTCCCGAACAGCCGACCGACAAGGATTACGTCCTGACGCGCATCCTCTGGCTCCGGGGGCTCGAACCGGGACACAACGCGGGGCCAGGGATCGACTCGAAGGAACGCTACATCTACATCCACGGCACGCCAGCCGAAGACAAGATCGGCACACCCGCCTCGATGGGCTGCGTTCGCCTATCCAATCGCGACGTGATCGAGGTCTATGATCGAACGGCCAAAGGCACCCGGGTCCTCATTACCGAGTGGTAGGTGCCCGCGTTCTGTCCCGATCCACTCGACCATCGCGTCACGTCCGCGTTAAGATGTCCGCATGGCGGAAACCATCAAGTCGCTGATTCATTCGTACGACGCCGATGTCCCGCTGGAGCAGGCCCTGACGATTCCTGCGCCGTGGTACACGAATGCGGAAATCGCTGAGCTGGAGCGGCGGGCCGTCTTCGGCGGCACCTGGCAGGTGGCGGCCCGACTCGATGAGCTTCGCGAAACAGGACAGTACGTAGCGACGACCGTGGCAGGCGAGCCGATCGTGGTCGTGCGTGGTGCAGATGGCATGCTTCGCGGCTTCTACAACGTCTGCCGGCATCACGCGGCTGCCGTGGCGACGGATGCGGCAGGCCACTGTGACGCGCTGCGATGTCCCTATCACGGTTGGACCTACGGACTCGATGGCGCACTGCGCGTCACGCCGGACTTCGATGGTGCGCGCGATTTTGACAAATCGCAGTACGGCCTTGTACCGGTGAAAACGGCGGTCTGGGAAAACTTCGTATTCGTCGACTTGTCGGGATCAGCAGCCGGCGGTTCGCTGGAGGGTTATCTTGGCGACGTCGTCTCCCGGGTCGCTCCGTTGAAATTAGAGAAGCTGCGATTTTTCGAACGGCGCAGCTACACGCTCAACTGCAACTGGAAGGTGTACGTCGATAATTATCTCGACGGCGGCTATCACGTTCCCTACCTGCACAAGTCACTGAACACGGTGCTCGACTACAAGGATTATCAGATCGAGTGCTTCGGGCGGACGGTTCTGCAATGGAGCCCGATGAAAGCCGGGAAGGACGAGAAGACCGCGGCGGTGCGTCGAGGCGAGGCGGCCTATTACTGGTGGGTGTATCCGAATTTCATGATCAACTGGTACGAAGGCATCATGGATACCAACCTCGTTCGTCCGCTTGCCGTGGACCGGTGCGAGGTGATCTTCGATTTCTACTTTGATGATCTGGGTGATTCAGCCGAGGCGCGCAACCGCGCCAGCATCGCCGTCGGCGAGCGCGTTCAGCACGAAGACATCGACATCTGCGAAGCCGTCCAGCGCGGCCTCGGCTCCCGGGCCTACGTCGCCGGCCGTCTTGCCCCACGGCGCGAGGCCGGTGAGCAGCTTTTCCACCGACTGCTGCATCGGGACCTGTCGGCCGCCGTGAAATAGCCGTACACGAATCGTCAGGCCGACTCAAGTGCTATTGCTCGCCTGCTCGTTTCATCGACCCGTCCATCCGCACATCGCCGTGCGCACAAGCGGCTGGTAGAGCAATTCCGGTGGCACGTCGTACCAGGCCGTGGCGAGGATGCCGAGGGCGCGACCGTTCCTGTTGCAACGCTGTGCATGTGTACGGATGTTGGCTTCAAAGCGATCGAAATTCGGCGTGCCGTCTTCCGTATCGCCGTTACCCATGCCGGTGGGGCTGGTGATCACGTCGAAACCGCGGTCCTGGTAATACTCAAGATAGGGCAGAGCGCGGATCAACTTCGGGAAACCGGGTCCGAGGTATGTCCCGTACTGCTTCAGAAAGTCGTCGCCGAGAGACGCCCGAAGCCGTGACGGCTTTGAGTAGTTTCGCATCACATCCTGCACGACCGTCGGCAGTTTTTTACGTCGCCCTGGTACGCTCCACGACCAGTCGTGCGCGACACGCGGCCCTCCCTGTGTATGTGACATCCTCGGGATCAATACCGGCGTCGGGTCGGCGACGGCGATGTAATCCCAGTACTGGATGATTGTTTCCCTCGGAAGATGATCCAGCGCATCTGGATGCGCACAGACTACGTCGTCCCAGATGATCGGTCGCCGTCCCCGCTCGAGGACCCAGCGTGCGAGATGCCCCATGTAGCGGCCATAGACCGCACCGACGCCTTCCCTTTCGACGAGCGGTCGGCAGCGTGGACACTCCCCGATTTTTCGCGCTTCGTCTCCGCCGAGGTGGAAAAATGCTGAATCGCCGCAGGAATGTGCGGCCATCACCTCCGCTGCGAGGGACTTGATCAACGGCAGACTCTCGTCGTGCATCGGACAGAGCAGGTTGAACTTCGGTGGCCGTTCTCGCAGATGGGCGAAGCGTTCGTGTCGCAGGACGTATTCAAGGTGGGCCAAACTCTGCTGGAGCGGAATGAGCTGGATGCCACTCGCGGCCGCAGCTTCGTTGAGCCGAGCGATCTGTTGCAGCGTCAACGCGGCAGGGTCTCGCAGGTCCGGGTACGCCTCCAAAGGAAAGCGCGGGCCGTACTCTACAAGCAACGCATTGAGCTTGAATCGCGTGGCCGTTTCGATGAAGCGCAGGGCGGTGTCGAAATCCATACGACGGTAGCTTTCGAAGTTCAGATGAAAGCCGCGAAGCTTCAGCGCCGGGGCATCATCGATGCGACCGATCGGCATGTTCGGCTCTGACAGGAGTTGCTCAAGAGTGGTGAGGGCGTGTCGAAAGCCCGCGATGTCGTTCGCCTGTCCTTGCACGGCGTCGGTTTCGAGTAGCAGCGTGTAACTTTGCGCGCTGAGGGGAGAGTCGCTCGCGCGGAGTGTCAAACGGATCGCGCCCTCGCCGCCGCCGGACAGTTTCCCGAAGGCGTCGGCCAACGGCCGCGCCGCCTCGGTGCGGCAATCGACCTCGAACCGCTTCGGCCATCGGCGCGTGCCGGCCGTCAGGGCTACGGTTCGTGGAATCGGAAGGATGGATGACGGCCTACTCATTTGTGCGGCGGCGACTTACCATCCCCGGCGATCGGCGTCAATGGATGTTCGTCGGATAACCTGGTAGCGACGTGCATGTGCGGCATTCTCGGCGGAATATCGACTTTGCCATTCGAGTTTCTCGAAGACAAGGCGCGTCTGGATCGGGCCATTGATTGCCTGTCGCATCGCGGTCCGGATGACCGCGGCGCTTACCTTGCGGATGATCGTCGCGCATTTCTGGGGCATCGACGCCTGAGCATCATTGATCTGGCGAGCGGACATCAGCCGATTGCGAACGAAACCGGCGACCTGCTTCTTATCTACAACGGAGAAATCTATAATTTTCGCGCGCTGCGTGGATCGCTTCAGACGCGAGGGCACTCGTTTCGCACCCGAAGCGACGGTGAAGTTGCCCTCCATCTTTACGAGGAAGATGCGTCGCGCTTCGTCGAATCGCTCGCCGGGATGTTCGCCGTTGCGATACTGGATCAATCTACCGGCGCGTTGACGCTCGCACGGGATCGGAACGGAATCAAGCCGCTGTATTACTACCGGGATGGGCACTCGCTCTTGTTCGCCTCGGAGCTGAAGGCGATCCTGGAAATCCTGCCGACCCGACCGGCGATCTGTCGGCAAGCCCTTCGTACCTACCTTCGCTGGAAGTACGTGCCGGCCCCGCTGACTATCTTTGAAGATATCTACAAACTTCCACCGGGACATCGATTGATCGCTCGAAGGGTCGGAGAAGACGATCGGTTGTCGGTCGATGTATCGTCCTATTGGCAGCCCGATTACTCGGGCTCGAAACTGCGTGACGAGTCAGAGGCCGTCGATCGACTGGATGCGATCCTGCGCGCCGCGGTGAAGAGCCATCTGGAGTCTGACGTGGAGGTCGGCTCGTTGCTCTCCGGCGGGGTCGATTCCTCGCTGGTCACGGCACTGGCCTGCGAGGTCTCCGGCAGACCCATCAAGACCTTCTCCGTGGGTTTTGAAGAAGCCGGTTTCGATCAGCTCCCCTTCGCCCGCGTGCTGGCCGGCAAGTACGGAACGGAGCATTTCGAGGAACACGTGCGGCTTGACCCGATGCAGGCGATCGAAAAGCTGGTCGGACAGTTCGATGAGCCCTTCGCCGATTCATCCGCCCTGGCCTGTTATCGTGTCTGCGAGGTTGCATCGCGCCACGTCAAGGTGGTGTTGACCGGCGACGGCGGCGATGAGAGCTTCGCCGGCTACGGTCGATACGAAGAAGTGCTCGAAGCTGCTGCCGACGGCGGGCGGCTTCGCCGACTGCGGAATCGGGCGATCGTCGCATCGTCCGGCGCGATCTTCTCGCCCGAGGCAAAGTTTCTCAAACGCTTTCGCAATGCGTCGCATGCGCCGCTGCATCAGCACGAGGAGCACCAGGTGCTCTGCAGCCCGTGGCTGATGCACCGTCTACTGACGGAGTCCTACCGCGCCGACACGATGGGGCGATGTGAGGTCTTCGAGCAACATCGGGCACATGCCGTCGCTCGCGGCTGGCCCGCTGTCGAAGCGGCGCAGTACGTCGATCTGCGGATGTATCTGCCGGACGACATCCTGACGAAGGTGGATCGCACGAGCATGGCGTGCAGTCTGGAATGCCGCGTGCCGCTGCTTGATCACGCGGTGACCGAATTCTCTGCCTCGTTGTCGACGGACCTCAAAATTTGCGGCGGCGTGCGAAAGTACCTGCTCAAAAAGGTCGCCGAACGCTACGTACCGCGCGAACTGCTCTACCGACCGAAGATGGGCTTCCGGATTCCCGTGCGCCGCTGGTTCAAGCGCGGTCTGTTGGACGAAACGGCAGCACTGCTCGATGGCGGGGCGCTCACCTCACACGGAATCTTCGACGCCCGCGGACTTCGCTGGATGCTGCGGGCACAGCGCCGACCGTGGATCGACTTCGGCAGCCAGCTCTGGGCGATTCTCTTTCTTGAACACTGGGCGCGGCGGTACCTGTAATCACGCAGCATCATGGTCGCGGCCTCATCGGATGTCGCGGAATGCCGCTCGCACAGCAATCAGCGTCTTTTCGACCGAACCCTGATCGTGCGCCGTGCTTACGAACCACGCCTCGTAGCCGCTTGGCGGCAGATGTATGCCGCGCTCGAGCATGGCGTGAAAGAAAGCCGCGAATCGTCGATGATCCGCGGCCCGGGCGTCGGCGAAATTGCGCACCGGCTGATCGGTAAAGAAGAGCGTAAGCATCGACCCGGCACGCTGCACGATGCCCGGGACGTGTTCCGCACGAAGTGCCTGCTCCAGCCCGGTCTGTAGTTCAGTTGATACGCCGCTCAGCGCCGCATACGCCTGATCATCGAGTGCCCTGAGCGTGGCGAGTCCGGCGGTCATGGCCAGCGGATTGCCCGAGAGCGTGCCCGCCTGATAGACCGGCCCGGCCGGTGCGACGAGGTCCATCAATTCTGCTCGCCCGCCGTACGCTCCGACCGGAAGACCGCCGCCGATGACCTTGCCCAGTGTGGTCAGGTCCGGCGTGACGCCGTAGTGCGCCTGTGCACCGCCCGGCGCGACGCGAAAGCCGGACATCACTTCGTCGAAGATCAGCAGCGCGCCATGAGAGGTCGTCAATTCGTGGATGCCGTGAATAAACTCGTCGTCGCCGGACACGACGCCCATGTTGCCCGCGATCGGCTCGATGATGACCGCCGCGATCTGGCCGCGATGCGCGTCAAACAGTTTTTTCACCGCGGCAAGATCGTTGTAGGGTGCCGTCAGGGTCGTCTCGACGCTGCCGCGCGTGACGCCCGGAGAATCCGGCAGGCCAAGGGTGGCGACGCCGCTGCCCGCCTGCACGAGCAGGGCGTCTGCATGGCCGTGGTAGCATCCGGTGAACTTGATAATGTGCTCGCGACCGGTGGCGGCGCGGGCCAGGCGCATGGCACTCATGACTGCTTCGGTGCCGCTGCTCACAAAGCGAATCTTCTCGATCGACGGCATCCGCGAGGTGATCTCCGCCGCCAGCTCGATCTCGATCGTCGAGGGCGTGCCGAACGAGGTGCCGCCCATGAGACATTCCGTCATCGCAGACACGACCTGCGGGGCCGCGTGACCGAGGATCATCGCCCCCCACGAGCCGATGTAGTCGATGTATTCGCGGCCATCGACATCGTAGAATCGGCAACCTTGTGCGCGCTCGATGATCCGTGGGACGCCCCCCACACTGCCGAAGGCGCGCACCGGCGAACTCACTCCGCCGGGCATCAGCGATAAAGCACTCCGCCAGAGTTCGTCATTGCGCGTCATCATGAGATTACGAATGCAGATACTCCGCCGCATCCTTCGCGAAGTAAGTAATGATGATATCCGCACCGGCGCGCTTGATGGCCGTCAGCGTCTCGATCACAACACGCCGCTCGTCAATCCACCCGTTGGCCGCCGCCGCCTTGATCATGCTGTACTCGCCGCTGACCTGATAGGCCGCCAGCGGTACCTGCGGGCATCGCTGTCGCACCGCCGCGATAACGTCAAGATAGGCCCCAGCCGGTTTGACCATGAGCAGATCCGCACCCTCGGCCACATCCGCTTCTGCTTCGGCCAGTGCCTCGCGCACGTTGGCCGGATCCATCTGATGGCTGCGTCGGTCGCCGAACTTCGGCGCGCAGGCCGCCGCATCACGGAAGGGGCCGTACAACGCCGAAGCGTATTTGACCGCGTATGAAAGAATCGCCGTCTCGTGGCGGCCGTTCGCATCCAGCGCGGATCGGATCGCGGCGACCTGGCCGTCCATCATTGCACTGGGCGCGACCACGTCCGCCCCGGCGTCGGCATAAGCAACCGCCGCCTTTGCAAGCAGCGGCAGTGTCTCGTCGTTGTCGATGTGATCCTCGCGCACGATGCCGCAGTGGCCATGATCCGTGTACTCGCACAGACAAACGTCCGCGACGACGATCAGGTCCTCTCGTGACGCTTTGATCCGCCGGATCGCCGCAGGAATCACGCCGTTGCTGTCGTACGCCCCGCTGCCCTGCGCGTCTTTGTGCGATGGTATCCCGAAAAGCAGCACCGCCGGAATGCGCCGCGCGGCCACCTGCTCGATCTCGCGCTCCAGATCATCCAGCCGATGTCGCACCACGCCTGGCATTGATGCCACCGGTCCGGCGTCCGCGGCATTCTCCGCGATGAACATCGGGCAGATCAGATCGCGCACCGACAGCGACGTCTCTCGTACCATGTCGCGCAGGCCCGCCCTCCCGCGAATACGCCGCTTTCGACTGTAGCTGCCGGACGACGTTTCGTAGCGACCGGCGTCCCCGCCGGCCGAGAAAAATGAGTTTCGCTCACTCATGGCAACACCTCACAACAACTGAAGAACGCCTCCAGCGCATGGACCATACCTTCGGCGCGATGGTCCTCGGCAACAACACTGACAGGAAGACCTGCGCGTCGTGCTGCCGAGGCCGTGGTCGGACCCAGACACGCGATGCTCACACCGCGCGCCGCCAACCCCACCTCGATAAACTGTCTCACAGCCGTCGGGCTTGAGAGCACGACGATATCCGCCGCGCCGGCTTGCTCCAGCATTTCCGCCGCGGGCCGATGCGGCACGTTGCGGTACACAAGCAGCCGATCCACCCATGCACCGGCCGTGGAGAGTCCTTCCGCAAGTTCCGGCCGGGCATGGTCGCCGCACGGCAGCAGCACGCGCCGGGCGGATACCTGCGGGCCAAGCTGTTCAACCAGCGCGGCGGCGCAGAATCTCGTCGGCATGAAGTCAACGCGCAAACCGTATGCTGACAATTCGTCTCGCGTGGACGGGCCGACGGCAGCGATCTGCGCGCTTCTCAGCGTTACGATGTCCATCGCGCATCGCTGCATGGCACTTACAAAGCCGCGCGCCCCGTGTACGGACGTGAAGACCAGCCAGTCGTATTTGTGCAAATGCGACAGCATTTCCGCTGCCTTATCGGCGGCCTCGAATTCGATGTCGATCAATGGGCACTCGATTACCTTCGCACCGCGCGGCTCCAAGGAGGCCCGCAGATGCTGATTGATCGTCTTCGTTCCAGTCACGGCGACGACTCGCCCGGACAGGACTTCGCTCGTTGAGCCAGGCAAGGCCGTCGAACCGGCATATCGCGCGACCTCGCCTATGACCGTGACTACAGGAGGACGAAGGCCGGCCTCATCGACATGATCGGCGATGTCGCAAAGCACGCCGGCGACGACGCGCTGCGCCGAAGTAGTGGCCTGCTCAATGCATGCGACCGGCGTTGAAGCATCGCGCCCCGCGGCAGTCAGCCCGGCGGCAACCTCGCGCAGATTGCCCCGGCCCATCAGGACGATGAGCGTGTCAATGCGAGCAAGTGCCGCATAGTCCAGATCAGATGCATCGTCCGATTCACCCGTGCGCGCGGTGACGACGGCGAAATTCCGAGCGACGCCGCGATGGGTAATGGGAATGCCCGCCGCAGTCGGGCCTGCCACGGCACTGGAAACACCGGGGACGACCTCACACGCGATGCCGACATCATGGCACGCAGACAACTCTTCGAACCCGCGTCCGAATACGAAGGGATCGCCTCCCTTGAGTCGCACGACGCATCGCCCGGCGCGTGCATGATTGATCAGCAGGGCGTTGATCTCGTCCTGCGCGAGACGATGCGAGCCGGGGAACTTTCCCACATCGGTGATGATTGCATCGGCCCGTGCCTCACGTAGCAGCTCGTGCGGAATGAGCCGATCATGGAGGATGACATCCGCCTGCCGCAGGAGTTCGAGCCCGCGGACCGTGATCAATCCCGGATCGCCGGGCCCAGCGCCGACGAGATAGACCTTTCCTGCATCGCACTTCATCGCTGCGGCTCCGGATGTGTTTCGATTATCTCGTCAAAGCGCGCGAGCGCCGCCTGCGCGGCTTCGATCGGATGAACTCCACTTACGACAACATCCCGTCGAAACCGTCCGTCCAACGACAGCAACCGTGCTCGGAGTGTAATACGAGCACCTTCGCATTTTGCCAGCGCCGCGGCGACAAATGTCTCGCTGTGCTCAAACGGTCGGAGGAATTCAAGCTCCGCCGTGACCGCTGACCGCGTGGCGCTGTCATCCACCGCCCGGCAAAAGTCGATCATCCGGGTGTCATCTGAACGGCACTGAACGACCATGGCTCCCTGTGCGGGAGCGGGGAGAAAAGCATCGAGCGACAATTCTTCCGCTGCCGCATCCAGCATGCTGAGTCGTTCGAGGCCGGCCGTGGCGAGGATCGCCGCGTCGAAAGCTCCGCCTCGCACCTGACGTACGCGATCATCGACGGCACCGCGGATCGGCAGCGCGACCAGGTCTGGTCGGACTGCCAGCAATTGCGCCACGCGCCGCGGACTGCTTGTGCCGACGGTGGCGCCCGGCTGCAACTGCGACAAAGTCAGTCCATCGTGCGATACAAGTGACTCCGTCACTGATCCGCGCGGCAGGACGGCGGCGATGGCGAGGCCGGGGGTTTTGGCAACCGGCAGGTCCTTGAGACTGTGAACCGCGAGATCAATCTCGCCGGAAAGAAGTACCTCTTCGATGTCACCTGTAAATGGCGCGTCGGAGGGCAGATCGCGGATGGCCCGATCGAGGACGCGGTCGCCCAGCGTGGAAAGCTCGAGAATCTCAACTGCTGCGCCCAGCCCGTGAAGCAATCTTGCCACATGCTGGGCCTGCCACCGTGCGAGTCTGCTGCCGCGCGTTCCCAGGACCATCGCTACGTGGTCCCGTCGCGGGATGCTTCGCGTAGTCAGTTTCGGAGGAGCACAGGAGTGATTCGCATCGTGCAGCTCCGTTGACAATGCTTCCGACGCAAGTGACGAGATGATCTTCAGCATTCGGGCATCCGTGCCGATGGCCGTGTCACAGAGGATGGGTCGCCCCATTACATCGACAGCAAACGGCGGGCCTTGTTCTGGATCGACAGCAGCGCCGAACCGCACGGGAATGTCCCTCGTTGCATGTGGTCCTCCGCTGATGAGAAACGGCACCACCAGAATCTCGCGGCAGGACATGCGCAGACGGATTTCTTCCACGCCCGGCGGCTCGTCGAGGAAAAACGCATGAACCTCGGCAAACTGTCCTCGAAGTCGCAGGGCATCGACCAGGCGCTCGGTAGCGACGCGGCTCTGAGGATTGCGCTTCGTACCATGCCCCACGACAGCCAGCGATGAAGTCCCCGCACGCACGGCAAACTCGTCCGCCAGTTCCAGCGCCCGCGTCTCGACCAGCCCGACCATGTCCGGGTGTAGGCCGACCGGTTTCGTGATGGTCAACTCCACCTCGGCATAGCGCCGATTCTTCGCCAGCTCCGCCGGCAGGAACTCGTTGCAGTAATACCCCTCGCTGCTCATCACCGGCACAACCACGACGCGTTCGGCGGAAAGGTCATCCAGAACCTGCGCGAACGTCGGCGTTCCCTGATGAAACGCGGCGACCACTTCATCAAACGCCGCGCAACACGTAGTGGCCTGCGTCCCCGCCGGCCGAAACGAACAGAGCAACGCAGCCCATTCGCACACGAGCGCGTTGACCGTCGGCTCATGACGGCTTCCGTGGGCTGCCAGAATCAGCGCCGTGCGTCTCATGCGGCGACCTCCTTTTTGAGCTGCAGGATGCGCTGATGCAACGCGCGCCGTACCGCGCGATCCGACGTGTCGGCAGCCGGGCCGGCGGAACATAGTAACTGTGTGATGCGCGGTGCAGCGGCCCGACCGCGCAACCAGTCGAGGTAACGACGCAATTCGTGATCGACGATCTGCTCCGCAGCGCTGACGGAATCTTCGAATTCGGCCTCCGGAGGTTGGATCGCGTCCAGATCGCGGAGCACAATGCCCGGCAGCGCCGCTACGGCCGGGTCCACGTTTCGCGGCACGCCGAGATCGATGATGGTCAGCGGCGCCGTGCGATCCGACCACTTCTCAGCACACACGGTTGTGACCACGCCCGCGCCTTCGAACATCCACGGCGCGATCAACGCATGACTTGACGACGCACAGGCGATGACCGCATCGCAGGTCCGCAGCAAACTCGGCAGGGCGTCAAGGCCGTAGCCCTCCCCGTGATACTCCGCCGCGAGCTGCTGCGCTCGACCGATATGTTTGCTGACAAACCGCAGCCGCGTGTACCGGTTTCGCTTCAATTCCTCCGCCACGTCTCGAGCCAGACTCCCCGTGCCGAGAAGGAGGATCGTTCTTGCATTTGCAATCATCCCGTCGGTGGATCGGGCTGGTTCACGCGACAGCTCGCTGCGAACGACCTCAACAGCGAGCCGGGCAAAGCTCCGGCTCTGGAGGCCGAGTTCGGTCTCGGTGCGCACGCGCCGGCCGGCATGAATGGCGGCGCGGAAAAGCGCCGAGAGCATGGGGCCGACGGCGCGCTGTCGCATCGAGAGATCGAAGGCGCGCCGTACCTGGCCGAGAACCTGATCCTCGCCGATGAGGCGTGATTCGAGCCCCGCGGCGACGCGCAAGGCATGTCCGACAGCATCCTTACCTGTACGCATGCTCAAATGCTCAAGAAGCGATGACGCAGGTTGACGAAGGATCGCCCCGAGCCATGCCGGCCAGTCTTTCTGCCGTGACAACGACGAGACGAGATAAATCTCGAAACGCCCGCACGTATTGAGTACGAGCGCCTCATCGGCGAGGTGACGTAATTCCGACAGCAATCCCGGCACGCGCTCCGGTCCCGTGGCCAGTTGCTCGCGGACGGTCAGCGCTGCCGTCTTGTGCGTCGCGCCGAGGTACAGCAGCCGTTCGATCATGGCAGCACCGTCAGCGACAGCGAGCCGACCGTCGGTTGTTCCGCCCCAGTGATGTGCTCGCGGGGTGCCGCGTGTCCAATGAGGCGCTGATAGAAATCGCTCAGTCCTTCGTCACCGCTTCGCTCGCGGACCCATTTCTTCAGCAAGGGTCGCAGCGCAGGCACGAGCTGATCCGTGGGCACGTCTGCCGCATAGAGGTCCGCCACGCGGTCACCACCGAGCCCGCCGCCGACATAAACGTGATACACATCCGGCTTTCGACCGACGAAGGCGATATCCGCCGTGTACGGCCGGGCACAGCCGTTGGGGCATCCCGTCATCCGCAGCGTGATCGGCACGTCACGAACGCCGAGCGAATCGAGTTCCGCTTCAAACGCATCGACGACCGACGGCATGAGCCGTTCCGACTCCGACATCGCCAGTCCGCAGGTTGGCAGCGCGGGACAGGCCATCGAATAGCGCCGCGCGGCGGACAGATCACTCACGAGCTTCACGCCGTGGTCAGCCAGCATGCGTTCGATGTCGTCGATCGCCGCTTCGCTCAGGTCCGTGAGTAAAACGTTCTGATTGGGTGTCAGCCGCATGCCCGGCCGGTGCTTCTCGACGATCTCTCGCAAGGCCGTTTTCGTCTGCACGCCGTCGCGATCGACGATTCGACCGTTTTCAACGAACACCCCATAGAAAAACCTGCCGTCGCCCTGCGCATGCCTGCCTAGATGATCGTGATAGGCCGGCGGAGGTAACGGCCTCGACGGCGCAAGCGCAAACGACACCCGACCGCGAAACTCCGCAGCAAAGCGGTCCATCCCCCATTCGTTGATGAGATACTTGAGCCGCGCATGTCGCCGGTCTGCGCGATTGCCATGATCGCGGAAAATGGCAGCGACCGTCCGTACGGTCTCGATTGCATGCTCAGAAGATACAAACCCGAGCGGCGACGCGAGCCGGGCCATCGTATCCGCCTTTCCGTGGGTCATGCCCATGCCGCCGCCGACGAGAACGTTATACCCTGCGACGCGGCCGCCCTCGACGATGGCGACGAGGCCACAATCATACGAGTAGATATCCACGCAGTTGTCCGTGTCGAGCGCGATGCCGGTCTTGAACTTCCGAGGCAGATACGTGTCGCCGTAAAAGGGCTCTTCCTCCTGCGTGTTGACGACTTCGTCCTCATCCAGCCAGATTTCGTAATACGCCCGGCTCGCCGGTCGAAGCTGCACGGCGATCTCGCGGGCCGTCTCCCGAAGCAGTCGATGCGGCTCATCATCCAGCGGCGCGGGACAGGCCATCACATTCCGCTCCACATCGCCGCAGGCGGAAATCGTGGTGAGCATCGCCTTGTTGACGGCGGCAATGGTGGCTTTCAAATTCTTCTTGAGGACGCCGTGAAACTGAAATCCCTGTCGCGTCGTGACGCGCAGCGAGCCGTTGCCGTGGCTGTCGGCCAATCCATCGAGCGTGAGATATTGATCGGCCGTGACCACGCCGCCGGGAATGGCCAGTCGCACCATGAAAATGTATGCCTTGTCCTGACCACTGTCGCGAAGCGCACGGCGCTGGTCGCGATCGTCCTGCTGATAGCTGCCATGGAACTTCAGCAGATTGGCATCGGCCTCGTCGAAGTGCGTCGCCTCCCCGGCGAGCGTCTCCTTGATGGTGCCGCGCAGGTGACGACTGCCGCGCTTGACTGCTTCCACCTTCGATTCCTTCTTCGCGTCCTGATCCGCCATGATTCCTGCTCGCTCCGACTAAAAACTCGATTTGCGGGATTTCGGCACTTCGACCTTCAGATCCCCTCGCCGTGCAATCCGCACTCCTTCTTCGCCGATCCCGCCCACCGACCCTCGCGGCTGTATTCGCCCGCCACCAGATTCTCCACGGGGATCGTACAATGGGTGCAGCCGACCGTCGGGTAGCCCTTCTCGTGCAATTCGTTGTACGGCACATCGTGCGTCTGGATGTAGCTCCAGACATCACGGCGACTCCAACCGGCCAGCGGACTGAATTTGAGCACGTGATACTTCCAGTCCCAGTCCAGAACCCGGATGTTCGCCCGGGTCTCCGACTGGCTTCGGCGCAACGCCGTGATCCACACATCGACCCCGGCGAGTGCATCGTACATCGGATCGACCTTACGAATACGGCAGCACAAATCGGGGTTCGACTTCCACAGTTCCGGGCCGTGCAGTTTCTCCTGCTCATCCGGCGTCAGGGTCGTGCCACGATTGACGAAAGCGAGATTCGGGTAACGCTCGATCATCCGGTCGCGCAACCGGTACGTCTCGGGGAAGAAAAACATAGTGTCGAGATAGAAAACGACCAGCGGCACGCCGTGTCGGGCGTACATGTCGATCAGCGCGCAGCCCTCCATGCCGAAAGACGTGCTCATTTCCATCCGTCGGCCGGCGAAGTGCTTCAAGCTCCACTCCACCAGTTCCTGCGGATGGCTGGATTCACCGACACGGGGACGTTGTGCACCCTGAAGTACGGGCAGTCCCACCGGTACGACTCCTTCTCCATGCACGACGATGTCGTGCGATATAAAAAAAGAACGGCCCTCAGGAACCTTCCCGAGAGCCGTTTTAAAACACTTCGTCCGCTACGAGGCGAACTTCAGAGTTGTGCGGCTGTCTTCAGGAGGTTCCTCCTCTGCCGTATCGACAACAACAGCAGCAACAGCTCACCCACGGCGCGCTCGTCCCGAGCCCCGTGGAAGCGGGTCGCGTTCGAGCTGACATGAGTACTTCGCGGTGGCTCATACAACATCTATCCTAGTGATTCAACATGGCCGGTTCAAGCCCCGGCAATCTGGGGGTCTGATAATCAACTGAATCCTGGCCGACCAGCAGTGACAGGGCTGATCCCGGAAATTGCCCGTGCATTACATGATCGCAAAGCGCGCGGTGCTGCATCAACCCGATTTTTTGCGTGCATTCCGTTCGTGGCAAGGTA
The DNA here is from genome assembly GCA_900696465.1 of uncultured Planctomycetota bacterium. Lineage (GTDB taxonomy): Bacteria > Planctomycetota > Phycisphaerae > UBA1845 > UTPLA1 > UTPLA1. Next base: position 187,335 of record CAADGE010000023.1, on the reverse strand, counting down.
TCCTGCTTCGGGTACATATTCGACATGGAGGCAGCGCGGACCACATCTCGCCGAACCGCGCGACGAGGAATGGATTCCTGGTGCAATCTCATTTGCAGGAACCACTCCGGAGTACGCCTTCATGCAGGGTTATGTCCTTGTCTATCGTCCCGCCTCCCGCCAGGGGACGCTCCTCACCGATGCCGGCGAGATTCTGAACTTTACGGCCAGCGCCTCGACGCCTTCGATCGAGGGTGGTGATCGGGTGTCGCTCAATCCCGCACCCGCCGCGGCTCAACAAGGCGCCGCCACGCTCGCAAGGGACGTGCAGGTTCTGATGAAATGGCCCCATTCCACGGCAGCCGCCGAGCGGACTGGCTTTGGTGAGTTTTTCTCGCTGGTTCAGTTGGATCGTGCCGCTTGCTGATCGACTCGGCTTGCTTGAGCACTCCCCACGTCCACAGCTATACTGCCGGATCGTGACAGGCCTGTGTCCGCCCTGCCCCCCCCGGGTGCTCGGCGTTCCTCCGCAGGACCTGCAATTGGAGACCCTTGTCATGCGAAGCACTTGCACGTTCCTCGCGCTGGTGTTCCTGATGCACGCGGCCGTCGGCTGCGAGAAGCAGACGGAAGTGATCGAATTCGGCACGACCAAGGCCGATCTCTTTGGTGTTCCTGCGGAGTATCGAGCCCTGCACATGGCACTGGAGAAGGAGCTGGACTACCCGATCAGTTTTCCGGCCCAGTCAAACGGTCGTGCGATCGGCGTGCAGCTTGAACACGGCAACATCGAGTTTGCCATTCTTTCGGCCGCCGAGTACGCCGAGATCGAAGACACCAGCAAGCTCACCCTCCTGGCCACTGCGATCAATCCGTTGGGCAAAACGACTCGACAGGGGCACATTGTCATCCGCGCGAAGAGTCATCTCAAGTCGATCGCAGACTGTGCCGGCAAGCGCTTTGCCTTCGGTCACCACCGGGACGCCGTCACGGACTGGGCCGTTCGCGATGCGCTGGAAAAGGGCGGTGTGCCGGTCAACAAGCTGCTGCCCGAACTGGTGCCGACCACTGTTGCGGTACCCATTGAAGGCCGTCTTTACGCCGGCGATCGCGTTCCCACGCTCGTCGTCTGGGACCTGACGATCAACGCCGGCGTGGTGGACGAGGTTGTATATTCCAGACTGCCCGACACCGGCGGCAATCCCATCACCGGTCCTTCGAAGGATCAGCTGGAGATTGTCGGACACACGATCGATGTGCCGGAGATGGTAATTGTGGCCGGTCCGAAGGCCGACCCGCAAACCGTCGAAAAGCTCCGAAAGTACCTGCTGAACGAAGCGAAGAACAACGCGAAGCTCTGCGAGCAACTGGGCATTCAGGGGTTCACCGAACCGAACAAGGCGGCCTACGAAGCCGCCCGCTCACTGGTCTCGCGCTCCTAGGCACAATCGATCACATCGTGGGTCTGGATGATGGAGCATTCTGTGGTGACGACGACCTCGGAGAGCTCCAGCTCGCCGCCGGCTCCTTCGCGACGGCGCCGTCGCACGGGCGACGAGCCGCCTTGGATCGGCTTCTCCGATGAGCAACTGCTGGAGATGCGGTTCTGCGATCTGGGCCTGAGCATACGCAATTCTGATCTGGAAGACTATGTCCGCGATTTGTACGCGGAGATGGCCGCACAGAACCTGGTCTTCCGCCCGCATTTCTGGCTGTCGGATGAATGGTTCACACCGGATGGTGTCGCCGGCGTGGCGATTCCATTCTACCTGGCCCATCCCCGGCTGATGAAACTCGAAGAACGGATGATGCTGGAGGTCGAAGGCGGCACGCGCGACTGGTGCATGCGCATCCTGCGCCACGAGGTCGGGCACGCCATCGACAACGCTTACCGGCTCCACCGGCTCAAGAGCTGGCGGCAGGTCTTCGGCAAGGCCTCCGTACCATATCCTGAGTATTACATGCCGAAGCCCTTCAGCAAGCGCTACGTGCTGCATCTCGATTCCTGGTATGCCCAGAGCCATCCCGTGGAGGACTTCGCTGAGACTTTTGCCGTCTGGCTCACGCCCGGTTTCGACTGGCGGACGCGCTACAAGGGCTGGCCGGCGCTCAAAAAGCTCGAATACGTCGATGCCCTGATGAAGCAGGTCGGCGGTCAGCAGCCCAAACTTCGGCGCCGCACACAGGTCGATCACATTCGTCATCTGCGCACCACGCTCAAGGAGCACTACGACGAGAAACGCGCTCGCTACGGGACGGACTATCCGGATTTCTACGACCGCGATCTGCGGCGGCTCTTCACCGATGCGCCGGATCATGCCGGCAACGAACTGGCCGTGCGATTCCTGCGTCGCAACCGAAGAGAGCTCCGAAAACTGGTAGCCCGCTGGACGGGGGAATACCAGTATCGGATCGACCAGGTCCTCGGCGAGATGACGCGGCGCTGCCGGGAGCTCAAGCTCCGCGTGGCCCGCGGCGAGGACCAGACGCGGATGGAAGCTGCGATTCTGTTGACTGTTCAGACGATGAATTATCTGCACAGCGGCTATCACCAGATCGCCCTGTAGCGTGGCGACCGGCGGAAACGACGATGAAAAAGCTCCGCGTCCTGGCATTGATGGACAAGGACCTGATTCCTCCGGCGTCGGTTGAGGGAATCAGCGAAAAGGAGATGTCGCCCTGGAAGATGGAATACGACGTGCTCACCACGCTCCGTGAGCTGGGGCACGAGACGCTACCGCTCGGTGTGGGCAGCCAGCTCGGTGTCATCGATGAGGCACTCAAGGATTTCCAGCCGAGCATTGTCTTCAACCTCCTCGAAGAATTCCGCGGTTTGGGGACCTATGTCCCGTACGTTCTCGGGTACCTCGAACTCACCGGCCAGCCCTACACCGGCTGCAACCCCCGGGGCCTCGTGCTCTCCGACAACAAGGCCCTGACCAAAAAGCTCCTGCGCTATCATCGTATCCTGCTGCCGGATTTCGCGGTTTTCCCGCGCGGAAAGGTCATTCGCAGGCCCGCCCGCCTCTCGTTTCCGCTGATCGTCAAGGCCGTCGCCGAACACGGATCCGTCGGTATTTCGCAGGCCTCGGTGGTTCAGGACGATGACAAGCTGCGCGAGCGCGTGGCTTTTATTCACGAGCAATTGCAGGCGGACGCCATGGCGGAAGAATACATCGACGGACGCGAGCTCTATGTCGGTGTCATCGGCAATCATCGTCTGCAGACGCTGCCGATCTGGGAAATGCATTTCACCAATCTGGCCAACGGCGCCCTGCCGATCGCCACCGACAAGGTCAAGTGGGATCTGCGCTATCAGAAGGAGCGCGGCATCCAGACGGCTGCGGCAGAGAATCTTTCCGAGGAAACTGCGCGTTATGTTCGCAAGCTCTGCCGGCGCGCCTATCACATCCTCGGACAGAGCGGCTACGCGCGGCTCGATCTGCGACTGGCTGCGGATGGACGGGTCTTCCTGCTCGAATCGAATCCCAATCCCAACATTGCATACGGAGAGGACTTTGCCGAATCCGCGGAAGCAGCCGGCATTCGGTACGACCAGCTCATCCAGAAAATCCTGAACCTCGGCCTTCAGGACAGCTTCGGCAGGCATGCTTGAATGAAGCAGCAGCCGAAGATCACGCGATAATAAAACGGCCCATGACCAGGTGATCCTCAGCCATGGGCCGTATTGAAAGTTTACATGCTTAGCGCCGATTCAATCACAGCGCCCGATCGAATCAGATGCCCCCCGGATTGCTCATGCGCGTTCCATCTTCGACTCGTGCCGACCTGGTCTGAAGGCGCTCCAGCGCCCGGGTGCGGACCTGTCGCTCCTGCTCATGCAGTGCGATTCGCTCGCGAATCACCTGGTTGAGAATCTCGATCAGCACCTCCTCCGAGAGCGGGACGGCGGTACCGTAACGCTCGATGGCCTCCGGATTGCCGTCCCAGATCTTCACCAGGTACTTCGCGGGCTGGTACTCCGGCAGACCCATGTGAGCGGCACTGAATCCACCGGTGAAGAACCGTACGAGCGACGGCTTGTCCGTGATCTGCATGCCCGGCGGCATCCCCCGAGAGAGCACGTTCAGGACGCAGCCGCGGCCATCATTGTCCGTATAGGTATGACGGATGACACCGCCTTGTCTCACCTCGGCGCGCAATCGCACCAAGTTTCGCGTCGGAAAGTGCCCGAGAACGTAGCGGATGTCCTTCATGAGACGTTCATAGAAACGCGGGTTCGGAATCGACATTTGCTTTACCCCTTTCCAAGAAGATGAAATCGGGAAGAACCCCCTCCCGAAAGCGATATTATGGGGCTTTTGGCCTGTGAATTCCAACCGGATTTTCCACTTGGGATTATTTTCACAGCCCAGCGATTGCGCTGGTAGATGTCTATTTTGAACGCCGCAGAAGGGTATAGTGAGCGAAGAGATCGTTTTCGAGGTCCATTCCCCCTTGGCCCTGATCCCAGCCGAATGCCCGCGCCATCGCGCGAGCGGCAGCGGAATCCTCCTGATCGTACGACAGAATTTCAAACCCGACTTCGCTGAGCATTGCGCGCGGAAACGGGCAACGACCGTCAGCCCAGGGCTTGTACGGTTGGTCCGGCGGAGAAGGAGCCGGACTGAGGTTGTAAATCATCACGAGACCGCCGGGCTTGAGCGATGCATACAGAGCGCGAACAAATTCCTCCTCGCTCACGCCGAGGTCGACGAGCATCCGCGGATCGACTTCTCGCTCGGGATGAAGGTAGCCGTTCTTGAGCGTGTTTTTGGAAAGGATCAGGTCGTAGCCAATGCCGATGGACTCGCGCGCGGCGCGGTCACCGGGCCATCGGCCATCCACGAGTGTCACGCTTCCGACACTTTTTCCGTCGATACGAAGCTTGCCCTGATCGTCCGGCCGGCTGTAGAGTGCACGCAGAAACGGATCGACGTCGACGCCCACGGCATCCGCGCCGCAGGCAGCCAGCAACCGCAAGTGGCCGACCGTGCCGTAACCGTAGTCAAGAATGCGCTTGCCCCGGATGGTCTTGATGCCGCTCTCTCCCAGCAACTCCAGCGGACGCACGTAGGCCAGCGGCGTGCCGTACTTCGTGTAGTAAAAAAGCAGGTCCGTGAAGGGCACTTCTTCCAGCTTTTCTCGCTCCGGCGCTGTCAGCTTCAAGGCGGATGACTCGCAATGGAACTGGCGCGCTTCATCGCGATACAGTTTGCGAGGCGAAGGGGGAGTCAGATGCTCGACAGCCGCGAGAAAGTCCCGTGCGACACGTGACTTCGACAGCGGCCGGACTGCTGCTGCCTCTTCATGCAGTTTTGCGAGAGCGGGAGAATCCACTGCGGACTTGACGCTCGAAGGGTCTTCGCCGCGCAGTGCGGACGCGTAGAGGAAGACGCAGGCGATCGCCAGCGTGCCGTTCGGGATGATTTGCGTCACGTGTTTCATGAAGGACCAACCTCCCTTTTTCGCAACAGAAGTATGTTCCGCCCGTTCCGAAACAACGAAACCAGCGAATCGCGCTTACAGATGTACTCGAATGTCCTCGACGAATAGAAGGCGACGTGCGTCGGGTCGCGGGCGTAGTACCAGTCTGTGAACGAATCCGGTCCCCGATGAAGCTCTGTCATCACCGCCAGATAGCCGCCGGGACGAATCAGCCCCAGGATTCGCCGGATTTCACCATCAACATCCGCGAGATGCTCGAAGGTTTCCGTGGAAAACACAGCGTCGTAGGGTCGCGACAGATCCGTCTGTGCTGCAAAGTAGGGGTCGTAGCCCTCTGCGTCATATCCCCGCCGACGTAGCAGTTCCACCAGCACCGGCCCGGGGCCGCAGCCGTAATCGAGCACGCGCCGCACATCGCGGGTGTGTCGGGCGAACGGATCGAGCAATGCTTCGAATCTCGCCACGTACCCGGCGTTGTCAAGCGTGTTCTGGTGCGCGGCGTAGCGAGCACGCTGGGCGTCGGGGCTTAAGTGACATCTGTGTGGCACATACGCGAGGTCGCAACACGGACAGAGATGAAACGCGCGCTCCTCGCGCCGGAAGAATCGCGGCGCCACTTCCGCGCACAGGGGACAGGGCTCGCGATTGTTGTCGTCGTGTCGAGTCACGTCGGCACATTGTCCTCGGCGCTGTGGTCGGCCGGGCCTCCACCGCTGCACATGCAACGGCGTCATTGCACTCCAATTGCCGGAGAATCCCACACGTTTTTTACTGTAACTCGAGCGTTTCCGGGATGATGCAGAACGTTACGGTTACGTCCGAGAATCTCCGTGCAGGACAACGTCAAACGACGACGCAACTTGTGAGAGAACCGATCTCAAATCCGCAGCAACTGGGCGATTTGACCGTAAGCGGTCAGGAAAGCTGATCTTAACGAAACTACAATATTTCGATAAGTTTTGGTTGACACCCACTACATCTTGGGGTATTAAACAACTTGTCCTCAAGTTGTCGTTGGGGACGACCCGAAATTGACTTCCGACGCCTGCACTAATGCGGGGCCGCATGAGGCCTAGCCGCAAGGGGATGGCTGTCGGAATCGTTGGCCGTTTCGAGGTCGCAATCGCAGGGCAGTTTGGAATTCTCCAGTCGTGTTCGATGGCACGGGCGTCGGCGGCTGGTTTTTGCGTGGCGCAGTCGCCGGGCATGTACCGGTGGCATTTTTCGGGAAATCGGTGGGAACTATGGTAACGCTTTCGACGGATCGAATCACCCTTCGCGACACGGAGGTCGCTCAATCTTCCCGTTATGACCAGTACGGTCTGACGGAAAATGCCGCGCGCGTTCTGCGCGCCCGCTACCTGGAGAAGGACGAGACCGGCCGCTGCACCGAAACGCCGGACGCCCTGTTCGAGCGGGTTGCCCGTACGGTGGCGGATGTGGAAGTCATGTACGGCGGAAACGAGGCCTGCCGCAGCGAGTGGAAGACGCGATTTAAGCGGCTCATGACCTCCCGCAAGTTCATGCCCAACAGCCCGACGCTGATGAATGCCGGCCGCTCGATGGGGATGCTCAGCGCCTGTTTCGTCCTTCCCGTGCCCGATTCGATCGACGGCATTTTTGATTCGATCAAGCACACCGCACTGATCCAGAAGGCCGGCGGCGGTACGGGCTTCGCCTTCGATGCCCTGCGCCCGACGGGGGACTTCATCAAGTCCAGCGGCGGCACCACGAGCGGGCCCATCTCCTTCTGGCGGGCCTTTTCCGAGGCGACCAATGCCATCCAGCAGGGCGCCTTCCGTCGCGGCGCGAACATGGGAATGATGTACGTTCATCATCCTGACATCGTGAAGTTCCTGTATGCCAAGCAGGACCTGACCCAGTTCACCAATTACAACATCTCCGTAAAGATCACGGACGAGTGGATGAACGGCTTCCTTAAGAATGCCGATTCACCGCATCTGACCCGCAATCCCCGCAACGGGCAGGAGTTCTACATCCCGCGGGATGTGAACATCCACGCCTACAGCATCAAGGACCTGATCCCGGTCGAGAAGTACGACGGCAAGTCGCCCGTCTACACCCGTCGGGACATCTGGGGCATCATCATCAAGCACGCCTGGCAGACCGGCGAGCCGGGCGTGGTTTTCATCGATCGCATCAACGAGGCGAACCCGACGCCGCACGTCGGACGCATCGAAGCGACGAATCCGTGCGGGGAGCAGCCGCTCCTGCCGTACGAAGCGTGCAATCTCGGCAGCATCAACCTCGGTTTGTTTGTGAAGGATTCCTGCACCCCCGAGGCGCAGGTTGATTGGGACGCGCTGCGTGAGACGGTGCACGAGTCGGTGCGTTTTCTGGACAACGTCATCGATGCGAACAACTACCCGCTCCCGCAGATCGACGACATCTGCAAGGCCAACCGCAAGATCGGCCTGGGTGTGATGGGCTTTGCCGACGCGCTTTACAAGCTCGGCGTGGCCTACAACTCCGACGAGGGCATCGCCTGGGGCGAACGGTTGATGAAGTTCGTCAACGACGAGGCCCACAATTACTCCGAGAAGCTCGCCGTGGAGCGCGGCAGCTTCCCGAACTGGGCCAACAGCATCTGGGATACCACGTTCCACCGCCCGATGCGCAACAGCGCCGTGACGACGGTTGCCCCCACGGGGACGATCAGCATCATCGCCGACTGTTCGGGCGGCGTGGAACCGATGTTCAGTCTTGCCTTCTATCGAAACGTCCTCAAGGGACAGGAAGAAGGCAAGTCCCCCATGATCGAGATCAATGAGACCTTCGAACAGGTCGCTCGTCAGCGGGGTTTTTACAGCGAGGGACTGATGGACCAGATCGCCACGGAAGGCACCCTCGCTCATATTGACAACCTGCCGGAGGACGTGAAGCGCGTCTTCGTCTGTGCCCACGACATCACGCCGGAGTGGCACATTCGGATGCAGGCCGCCTTTCAGAAGCACTGCGATTCCTCGATCAGCAAGACGATCAACTTTGCCCACGACGCCGATCCGGGCGACGTTGAGAAGATCTACCGGATGGCCTACGACCTGCGCTGCAAAGGCGTCACCGTCTACCGCGACGGGTGTCGCTCCAGCCAGCCGATGGCCCTGGCCGACTCCGAGAAGAAACACAAGGAAATGACGGCGAAGGCCGATCTGCCGGTCAGCGAGGTGATCGAAGTGAAGAACGAAGGCGAACACACCCGCATCACGACGGAGACGAACCTCTTCGGTGAGCGGGTGACGGAAGTAAAGAAGCAGCCCCCGCTGCTGGAGCCGCGCGAGCTGCCGTCGATCACCAGCGGCATCCGCGTTCGCCAGCAGACACCCTTCGGCAACATGCACATTCAGATCACCGTCGATCCGCACGAGCAGCGCGAGCTGGAAGTCTTCGCCCAGCTCGGCAAGGGCGGCGACATCGCCACGAGTGATCTGGAGGCCATCTGCCGGATGATCAGTCTCTGGCTCCGCGCCGGCGGACGGCTCAACCACGTCATCAAGCAGCTGTCGGGCATCGGTTCGTCGCTGCAGATCCCCACGAAAGACGGGCGGATCATGTCCCTCGGCGACGGTCTTGCCCAGGGACTCAAGAAGTACGTTCGCGCCAAGGAGCGCTACGGTCTGCGGTCCCTGTTGCTCGGCGAAGTTGATCCGAGCGAGCTGGAAGGCGGCCGGACGAAGCGAACCGGCGGGAATGGAAACGGCGATCATGGCAACGGCGGCCACGGCGACGGTGAAGATCGCACCCTTGCGGCGGCCAACCGACTTCAGGAAATCGCCGGCCTGGATGCCCCGAGAGATACCTACAAGCTCAAGTGTCCGGAGTGTGGCGGCGTGCTCGATACCGGCGAGGGTTGCACAAAGTGCCACAGTTGCGGTTACGCGCATTGCTAGCGGAATCGTGGCAGGCCGGTAGCCCGTGCTGCCGGCCATGGAGAAAATCGGATCATACCTAACGAGGGCGAGCGGCCCTTGTCTAATCAGGAGCCGAAAAGAGGCACGGCTTCTTTCCCCTCCGGAAAGCGTCGGGTATTCCTAGCGAATCTCGGCGCTTTCTTTTTGCGCACGGCCCGCTCGCGCGCGATAGACTATGCTGCAACTGGAGCATCGAGTCACTGCCGTTGGTGGACAGCTACCCCCGTACAGCCAGAGCCGTTTGAAATGCACCGTTTCGTCGGTCCCATCCTCATGCTGCTGGTCGTCGCGCTGGGGGTGCGGATCGAGGGGCTGCGATCGCCAGCGGTCTTCACTGATTCCGGCATCCTGTTCATCGATCCCGATGATTACATGCGGCTGCATCGTGCGAGGGAGATCCTTGAGGGCCGGCAGCGGCGCATCGATTTCATGCCGGAGATCAACCATCCTCTCGGCGGGCGGCTGCACTGGACGGCTCCGATGGATTACCTCCTCGTCGCTGCGGCTCGTGTAGCTGGTCCTCTCTTCGGTGGGGATCCACAGTCGAGTTTGGACCGGACAGCGGCGTGGTTGCCCGTCGCACTGGGGGCGATCTACCTCGCGCTGGTGATGCGGCTGCTGACCCGTGCCGGCGGATGGCCACCCGCCGTGCTGGTTGGTCTGCTTCTCGCTGTTTCGCCTGCCTTCCACCGGGCCTTCGCGCTGGGGCACCCTGACCACCACTGCCTGCTGGAGTTTCTATTTGCCCTGGCCGTTCTCCTCTGGCTGCCGATGCCTGGCAGCGACGGTCGGCGTGGGCTTCCATCCTTCGCGGCGGTGATGTGCAGCGGTCTCTGCACGGGGCTGGCGATCTGGATCGCGCCGCAGGCGATGGCGGTCTGGCTGGCGATTCTGGTCGGAGCGACGTATGCAACCTATCACGCCGGGCGCGATGAGCGGTCCGGCTGGGCACTGCGACGCTTCGAGTGGAATTGCGGCGTCTTCTTCATGGTGCTGATCGGCTACCTCGTCGAGAACTGGCCGGCGCTGGTCACGTCCACCGTTGACCGAATCAGCGCGTTTCACGTAGCCCTTGCGCTACTGGCATTGATGCTACCCTCCGGCGCGACATACGGATCGATGCCGCGCGCATCAAAACGCTGGCTGCCGGCGATTCGCTCATGGCTGTGGTTCGCCACGGGCATGTTGGTACTTGGTGTCTGGCTGGCCTTCGAATATGACGAAGTCTTCGGTCCCGTTGCTCAGCCCGAGTTCTTCCGCTGGTCGGAGCACATCGTCGAGCTGCAACCACTCTGGACCCGCGCGGGTGATCAGCTATCGCTTGCGCCGATGCACGACTGGCTGGGCTGGATGCCGTACGGCCTGCTGCTAGCGCTTCCGTTTTTTCTTCGCGGCAGGCAGATGTCCTGCGGCGTCAAGTTAACGGTGGCGCTGCTGGCGATCGGCTTTACCGCACTGGCCATTGCCCAGCGTCGATGGCTGGATCATGCCGGCCTCGGGCTGTCGATCGTGCTGGTCTATGGCTTGTGGGCGTTGCTCTGCCGGATACGCTCCGCGAATTCAACGGAAGGCGGCGCGGCCGGGTGGTTCGCATGCGCGGCAGTCTGCGCCGTCCTGGCATATCCCGGATTTCATACCGTCCGCGAGATCACCCGGCAGGGGCCGCATCCGCTCGACCTGCGAACGGCGATCGTCGCAGGGCGCATCCTGGAGTACGAACAGGGGCGCGGCCATGCCCCTGATGCACCGCGGGCCATCCTCTGCGACGATGCCGAAGGGTCGATGCTTCTCTATCGCACGCGGCTGCCGATCGTGGCCGCGCCGTATCATCGCACGATCGAAGGCATCGTGGAGGCGGCGCGATACTACGCCGAGCGAAACGAGGTCATCGCCCGAGAGCAGTTGGAGCAATTGTCCGCAAGCTACGTGGTGGTTCCCTTCCGGGCACATGAGCAACTGATGAACTTCGAGCGGATCGCCTTCGGTGAGCTTCGCTCTTACGACCCGCCGGTCGAGTCAATCGATGCGCGGGGCCTGCTGCATCTGGAGTTGCGCTATCGCCCGGAGATCGTCCAGACCATGGTTTATCGCCTGGCGATGGAGCCGAACAAGCCGCCGAAGGGTCTGGAGTGCATCGCCATGATCCGCGAAGGTGCACAGACACCGGACGGCTACTCGGGACTGGTGTACAAGGTGGTGCCGCCACCGAGACCCGAGAGCGAGTACTGAGGTGCGACGCAAACAGGAACCAGCGACGGAGCACACCGTGACCCCCGTGGCGAAAGAGATCGTCGAACTGCGCGAGCAGATCAACCATCACGACCACCTCTACTACGTCGAGGGTCGGCCCGCCATCTCCGACCGTGAGTACGACAAGCTCTTTGCCCGGCTCAAGGAGTTGGAAGCGGCGCATCCCGAATTGATTACGCCCGACTCACCGACGCAGCGCGTGGGCGAGAAGCCGATTGAGGGCTTTCGACACGTCACCCACGCCGTGCCGATGATGTCCATCGACAACACCTACAGCGAGGGCGAGCTGCGCGAGTTCGACGGGCGAGTCTCCCGAGGGCTCGAGGGGGCGAAATATGAATACCTGGTCGATCCGAAGATCGACGGCGTGTCGGCGACCCTGCGCTATGAAGCCGGCGCGCTGGTACTCGGGGCGACCCGCGGCGACGGCCGCACCGGCGACGACATTACCGCGAACCTCCGCACCATCCGGGCGATCCCGCTCAAGCTGCGCGGCCGCGGCTGGCCGGAGGTGATCGAGGTGCGCGGCGAGGTCTATTGGCCGCGAAAGGCCTTCGATGCCCACAATGCGCTGCGCGTCAAAGCCGGCGAAGAGCCGTTTGCCAATCCGCGAAACGCCACCACCGGCACGCTCAAGTCGCTCGACTCCGCGGCCATCGCCGATCGCGGGTTGGCCTTCATGGCTCATGGTTTCGGCGAGATCGTCGGGGCGAAGTTCGCGCGGGCGAGCGAACTGTTCGATCGCCTGCGCGAGTGGGGCATCCCCGTCAGCCGGCACATGAAGATGTGCAAGAGCATCGACGAGGTCGTGCGCTTCGTGCATGAATGGGAGACGAAGCGGCACGCGCTGGAATACGAGACCGATGGGCTGGTCATCAAGATCGACCGGTTCGATCAGCGCGACATGCTCGGCGCGACGAGCCGGTACCCGCGCTGGTGCATCGCCTACAAATACGCCGCCGAGCAGGGCGAGAGCAAGCTGCTGGCGGTGGATTTTCAGGTCGGCAAGCTCGGCACGATCACCCCGCGGGCGGTGATGGAGCCGGTTCAGCTTTCCGGCACGACCGTGCGCCACGCCTCGCTGCACAATTTCGATCAGGTCGCGCGGCTGGACGCTCACATCGGCGACACGGTCATCGTGGAGAAGGCCGGGGAGATCATCCCGCAGGTGGTGCGCGTCGTGAAGGAGAAGCGCCCGCGCGACGCGAAGCCGATCAGGCCGCCGACGAAGTGCCCGGTCTGCGGCGGCGCGGTGGAGAAGGACGAAGGCGGCGTCTATATCCGTTGTATCAACCCGTCGTGCGACGCGCAGATCAAGGAGCGGCTGAAGTATTTCTGCGGTCGGGATCAGATGGATATCGAGGGCGTCGGTGAGGCGCTGATCGAGCAACTGGTCGATCGCGGTTGGGTGCATACGTTCGCCGATTTGTACCAGTTCGTCGATGAGGCGAGTGAGAAGAAGCATCATTGGTGCGAAAAGCTTGCCGGGCTGACGTTCGAGCAGGAGCGTAAGACGGACGAAGGTGTGAAAAAGCAGACGGTGCAGCTCGGCGAGAAGCGCGTCGCCAAGCTGCTCGAAGGCATTGAAAAGAGTAAGAGTCAACCGCTGGCCCGCGTCCTGGCGGCGCTGAACATCCGCCACGTCGGCGCGAGCACGGCGGAGGTGATCGCCGAGCACTTCGGTGACATGGAGAAGATTGCCGAGGCGTCGGAGGAGGAATTGCAACAGGTCGAAGGCGTCGGCCCGGAGGTCGCACAGTCGATTCGCCATTTCTTCGCCAGCAGTGCCGGCCGCAAGGCCTGGCAGGCCCTCCGCGACGCCGGCGTGAACATGAAGCAGCCGCGGCGAAAGACAAGCGGCGCACAGCCCCTGGCGGGCAAGACCATCGTCGTAACCGGCACGCTGGAGAAGTATTCCCGCAGCGAGATCGAACGATTGATCAAAGACCTCGGTGGAAAAGTCTCCGGCAGCGTCAGCAAGAAAACCGACTTCCTCATCTGCGGTGAGGACGCGGGGAGTAAGCTGGAGAAGGCGCGGGAGTTGGGGGTGAGAGTTCTAACTGAACCAGATTTCTTGCGACTGATCGGCCAGGATTGAGAAAACATCCGGTTCCGCTGTCGCTGCAATCTTCATTTCGAGACCTGCTCGTCTCGCAATTCCAAGAACGCGGCTTTGTACGCGGACAAAACCTCCGGCAGAAACAACACAAAGTAAACCTTCTCAATCCGCGTATCCGCTTCCAGAAAGGCGATCGTCGTCGTCAGGGCGATCCGCGCGGCATCCGCCAGCGGGTAGCCGTTAACACCGCAACTGATCGCCGGGAAGGCAATCGTGCGGATGTCGTGCCCCGCGGCCAGCTCCAGCGATCGGGCATAGCAGGACCGAAGCAGCTCCGGCTCGCCGTGTCGGCCGTCGTGATAGACCGGGCCCACGGTGTGAATGACGTACTTCGCAGGCAGATCGTAGCCGCGGGTGATTCTCGCTTCGCCGGTCGGGCAGCCGCCGAGCTTCCGACATTCGGCGAGCAGTGCCGGGCCGGCAGCGCGATGAATGGCGCCGTCGACACCGCCGCCACCGAGCAGCGAGGTATTCGCGGCGTTGACGATGGCATCACAGGCGATTCGGGTCAGGTCGCCTTCGCGTATTTCGATTCGTTCCCAGACCCATGCCGTGGACATTATTGCGCTCCGCAATTGAAACCCTGCGAACGGATTAAAGCGAAGCAGCCGAAGGACTGCAATCCATCGGCTTCAAATCGTGATGCGGCAGGAATATTTGTCGTGTGCTTACGGGACGAGAAAGGCATCGCTGCGAAAGCTGGGGATCTCCGTTCCCGTGTAGCGCTCAACGCCGACGACCCGGTAGATGTCGTCGTTGTCGATGCCGACTCGCGGCGTGCGGAACCAGTTAACGCGCATGTCGGCGCGGAGGACATTCTGCCCGTCGAACCGGCCGTGGCTCTGGGAATTATCCGGCGCCTGGCCGGTGGAGATCAGTCGCCGATCATCGTTGACCAGCGGATTCATGTCGGCGGCCCGCGGCATGTCGGGTTCGAACTCGTTCTGCCGCCAGGGGCCGGTCACGAGATCGAGCGAATAGCTGTTGTTTCGCAGGTCGGGGAAGTTGTCGAAGTGATCGAGGGCGTCGGCGTCGGCGGCGAAGTCGTTCGGCCGGCCGGGGCAGACAAACGCCGACGGCGAGACAAACCGACCACGCACCAGCAGGAACGCGTGTTGCGAATTGCTGATGTGCGGGATGCCGGTGCGGTCTGACGGGGCCCATGACGCCGAGCCGGCGGGAATCGCTCCGGTGAAAGGAAGCTGGCCGGCGTTCGATTCGGCATAGGCGGCGTAGCCGGTGCCCATCATTCGCAGATTGTTTGCGCAGACGGTTCGCTGGGCGGCGGTTCGCGCCGAGCGATAGCCGGGCACGAGGATACCGATGAAGAGCAGAATGGCAGCGGCCAGGCCGACCAGCTCACGAAGTGGCAGGAGCGGGCCGCCACCGGCAACTTCCGCAGCGGACGGCAACTGTGCAGCGCGAGGGAATTTGAGGATGCCGCTTTCGCGGTCGATTCGGGCGAGGATGCGTGCGGAAAGATCAGTTGGGACAGCGGGTTCGGGATCCAGATCGAGCGGGGCAAGAAGCCGGTGGACGCGGGCGGTGATTTTGTCCAGTTCGCCGGGCTGCGTGAAGGCGGCCTCGATGCGCCGTCGTTCGTCCGAGTCGCAAAGCCCGAGGGCGTAGCCGATGAGTTCCGCGGGCTGTCGCGGGTCGTATGATTCCTGAATGCCGTCGGATCGTGTGGTCATGGTTCTCGTTTCATCTGCCGAAGCCGGTCGTCCGGGTTAACGCTGGATCGATCGGCCTTCCTCTTTTTCGAGCCGCTTGTATTGCTCGGCGAAGTGGGCGACGGCGGCATGCAGTCGACTCTTCACCGTGCCAAGGGGGATCGAGAGGATGTCGGCAATCTCCTTGTAAGCGAATCGCTGAAAGTATCCCAGCAGAAGGACCTCCCGAAGGTTGTCGGGCATCCGGGAGACGACTTCACCGACGCGCTTGCGTGTTTCCTCCACCTCCATGGCCGCTTCGGGCGGTGACGAATCATCCGAAAGAAAATCGAGATAACTCGCACCTTCCGCGTCGTCAGAACCTCCGGCCGGCGACAGCGGCAACTCCTTCTTCCTCACCTTTGATCGCAGGTGATCCCGCGCCTTGTTGGCTGCGATGGTGTACAGCCACGGTCGAAATCGTCGGGATAAATCAAAACCCGACGCCGACTGGAAGACCTGAACGAAGGTCTCCTGCACAACGTCCTCGGCGGCGGCGGCACTTCGAATAAACCGCCCCACGAACCGAAACAGGTCGTCGCTGTGGCGCTGAACCAGCCGTTCAAAAGCGGCCTGGCTTCCCGCGAGGAAATCGGCCAGCAAGCTTTCATCCGAAGCGCTGCTACTCCGGTCTTCTCGTCGGTTCACCTGTTACCTGCCATTCTTACGCACATAGGCCCCAGCATGTTCTACCGGTCTTGTATTGGCTCGAATCCCGAAAGTATCGGCAGCGTGGGTTAATTTACCCTTGACAACCCCACCCGGTCAAAAGTATTGTTGATTACAGAAGTTACGGCACTGAGCGGACGACACAGCCGGTTGCCTGTATGCTTCTGCAATGTTTTGCGGACGTGCCCGCAGTCGTTTCCGGACCGCCCCAGTGCGGATTGTCATCGAAACACTCACGTGATTGCGCAAGATTCCCCAAGCTACCGTTCCCTGAATCCACGCATGACTGCGGCCCTGGTCGAGGCGTCGGCGGCGATCAACGCATCGCTGAATCTGAGCGACGTGCTCCAGGCGATCGCCCAGAAGGCGGCGGTCGTGCTTCGGTCGGAGGCCTCGAGCGTCCTGATGCTGGATCGTCGGCGCGATCGCCTGGTGTTCATGGCGGCGGTCGGTGACAGGGGTCCAGCACTGATCGGTGAGGAGTTCGACGCCAAGCTGGGCATCGCCGGAAAAGTAGCGGCGACGGGCAAGCCGGTCGTGGTCTCCGACGTGCGAGATAACAAGGACTTCTTCCGGGGCATCGATGCCAAGAGCAGTTTCCAGACGCGTGGTCTGATCGCCGCGCCGCTGATCTGGAAGGGCGACGTGATCGGCGTGGTTGAAGTTCTGAACAAGATCGGCGGTGCCGGTTATGACGACGAAGACCTTGCCCTGCTTCAGATCTTCGCCAACTTGGCCGCCAGCGGGGCCTACAACGCCACGCAGCATCAGCAGGTGGTCAAGGAAAATCGCGGCCTGCGCGAGACGCTCAAAGTCTCATCGCCGGTCATTGGTCACTCGGCGGCCCTTCGGCAGGTGCTGGACATGGTGAACCGTGTCGCCGGAAGCAACGCCACCGTGCTGCTGCTCGGAGAGACCGGTACGGGAAAGGAAGTGACGGCGCGGCAGATTCACATGGCCAGCCCGCGGGTAGACAAGCCGTTTATCGCCATCAACTGCGCGGCCCTGCCGGAGACGCTGCTGGAAAGCGAGCTGTTCGGCCATGAGAAGGGGGCTTTTACCGGCGCGCATGCCGAAAAAATGGGCCGATTCGAGCTGGCGGACGGCGGCTCGATCTTTCTCGACGAGATCGGCGACATTTCCATGAGCACGCAGGTCAAGTTGCTGCGCGTCCTGCAGGAAAAGGAGTTCGTCCGCGTCGGTGGCACCAAGACCATCAGCACGGACGTGCGAATCATCGCGGCGACCAACCGAAACCTCCGCGAGGCCATGGAGCAGGGCACCTTCCGCGAGGACCTCTACTACCGGCTCAATGTGTTTCCGATCAATCTGCCGCCGCTCCGGCAGCGCCGGGAGGATATCCCGCTGCTCGTCGACCATTTCATCAACCTGTCGAGCATGGAACTGGGATGTCCCCGCCCGGCCGTTGGTGACGATGCAATGGCACTTCTGGCGAGTTATCACTGGCCGGGCAACATCCGCGAATTGCAGAACGTCATCGACCGCGCCGTGCTCCTGGCCGACGGGGCCACGCTTTCGCCGAGCCATCTGCCGCGGGAGATCGTCGGCGACGAACCACTGACCGAGAACAACAAGTCCGAATCAAGTCTCTGGGGCTACGAGAAAGCCCTCATCGTCAAGGCCCTGCGCGAAAGCGGGTGGAACCAATCCAAAGCGGCGCGGGCCCTGGGTATCTCCCGCGACAACCTTCGCTATCGCGTCAAGAAATTCGGCATCGAGAAGAACCAGTCCTGATCCTGCCCCTGGCGCTGCTGATTCACGCATCGCTGCAGAACTTTTCCACGGTGAAGACGAAAATCTCGGTGGTCGGGTCCTTCCAAGCCGTCGGCTCCAGCCCCGCCTTGTGCGTGCAGCATTCCGACAGAAATACCTCGCGGGACCAGCCGTGTTCAGTAGCCACATCCGGCAGAAAGCAGCCACTGGCAAAGCCCCGCCGGATGTAGATGCCGTGCCGCCCGAGTTCGAAATCCAACGGATCGCTGATCTTCTTCAGCGGTGACAATACGGAAATCTCGATTTCCAGCCGGCTGATCTCGTCGGCCCCGATCGGCATTTCGATGAAGCGAGGGTCGTGAGCCGCGGATACGGCCATCGTGCGAATGGTTCGGGCGAGGTCTGATGACGATTCAAAAGTCCCGATGCAGCCGCGCAGCCGCCCCTGCTTTCGGAGCGTGACGAAGACTCCGGAACAGGGCAGGTCGGAAGGCACGATCAGCCGGTCGGAAGGTGGCGTGCCGAACAGATCGGAGGCGATGGCCTCACGCGCCATCTGAAGCAGCGTGTGTCGTGTTGAAGCATCGAGTGACGACATGCGCGAATCCCGTTGCGATGGACTTTCGTTCGCCGAGACTCTGCGGACGAAAGAAGTATAGACCTCGGCCCGCGTCGCTGCCAGACCGGCAGGGTGAAAGTCGCCACGATATTATGATCCTCCCAAAGAACTGTTGTGGGACAGATCTTCCTATCGGTCAGGAGACCGGTACCACAGGTATCTTCAGGTGCACTGAGTTTGTTCGTGTTACGTTGCTTCGATCCTGCGCCATGATCGCAGGATGGTCGAGACAATACCCATCGCGCAGAGCATCGCAAGACCCCATGTCGATGCGGAAGGCACGGGTACAACCTGCTTGGAGCAGTCCACGCCGCTCCAGCCGGTTTCACAGACACACTTGCCGGCCATGCAGACACCGTGGCCGGAGCAGTTGTTCGGGCATTCGGGGGCGATCAATGCGACTGCGGATCCGGCGTCGAGCATGCCGCTTCCGCAATTCGACGTGTTACAGGCGCTGCCGGCACGAAAAGGGCGCGCGGTCGTCTGCAGAATCGACAGGACTTCGGATGCAGTCAACATCGGATCAAGGGAGAGCAGAAGCGCAATGACCCCGGATACATGTGGCGCTGCCATGCTGGTTCCCTGAGAGTAACGATACGAGTCGGTCGTCGGGAAGGTCGGTCCGGCGTTGGAAGTGGACAACACGCCATCCTGCAGAATGGGAATGTTCTCACCACCGGGCGCGGCGATTTTTACAATGGCGCCGTAGTTGCTGTAGATCGCGCGATCTCCGCTGCGATCGGTTGCCGACACCGTGATGACGCCGCTGCAATTGGCCGGTTGGTAGGTGTTGGTATTCAGGTTGGCGGCGTTGTTGCCCGCCGCCACGACCACGATGGCCCCGATGGCATTGACCGCGTCGATCGCGTTCTGATAAGTCTGGCTGCACACGCCGGGGCCGCCCAGACTGAGATTCAGCAGGCGAGCGGGGTGCGGATTGTCGGGCACACCGCTGACCGTCAGGCCTGCCGCCCACCGAATGCCGTCGGCAATGTCGGAGATGAGCCCGCCACATTTTCCGACGACGCGCACGGGAATGATGGTCGAGTTCCAGTTCACGCCGGTAACTCCGAGGGCGTTGTTCCCCGCCGCGCCGATCGTTCCGGCGACATGTGTGCCGTGCCAGCTGCTCGAACGTGCCTGCGATCCCTGAAAACACTCGTTGGCATTGACCCAGTCGCCGGGGTCTCGCGGATCGGCATCTCGTCCGTCGCCGTCGTTGGCCCACGCTGCGCTGGAGATGAAGTCGTATCCCCCGATCCAGCGGCCGGCCAGATCAACATGCTCGGTGATCCCGCTGTCCAGCACGGCGATACGGATGTTCGTCGAACCGGTGGTGATATCCCAGGCAGTCGGCGCGTTCATGCCGTAGGTCTCGAAGCAGTGCCACTGATTGCCGTACTCAGGATCGTTAGGGCTCATGGCGAGCGTCATCACGCCGTCCGGCTCGGCGTAGGCGACATCCGGTAAACGGGCGATCCGTTCGGCGATGGCGGCGACTTCATCCGCGTGCAACGGCGCCGGGAGGCGCAGCACATGGGCATCTCCGGACATCTCGCGATAGTACGTCAGTTCCGTATCAGTCGCCACACGAAGGGCATTCATGCGATCCGGACCGCGAGCGGCGCTGCGTCCGCTCAGGTCGGTGCCGATGCGATATTGAACGATGATTTGCTGCAGGGGGATTTCGTCCGACCAGGCGAAGGATGCTGCTGCACTGAACATGGCTGCGGCCACGCAAAGTACCAGCCAGTTGCCGAGGGTTGCGCGCTGCCGCTTCATGATCGTCCATTCCCCGTCCGACGACGTTTCGATGGTTTCATCGAACCGTGCAGGGTCATTGTAACGCACGGCGATCGGCTGCTGGAAGAAAATCGAACTGGCCATATCGACTTCCGAGGCGTACCGGCACCGATAAGCGGGCTGTTCGAGCGAGAATGGCGAGGATTCGTAGTCAGCGTGCGGGCGATTCTTCCGGCATGGCACCGAGGCGGGCGAGGGCTGCGACGACACCGGGCGCCCCCGGGTCCAGATCGTAGGCCTTCTGCAAGGCACGTATGGCTGCCGGATCGTTGCCGCAGCGGAGATAGAAGAGTCCCAGTTCTGCGTGGGCGGCGGCATTCTCCGGCTCGACGCTGGTGGCCTGCTTGAAGGAGAGTTCGGCGCGATCAATGTCACCGGCCTGCGCGAGCTGGCGACCCTTGAGGATGAGCATCTTGGCCTGCGGTCCGGATTGGGTGGCCGCCCAGTTGGCGATATCGAGCGCGGCACGGTGCTTGCCCTTCAGGCGGAGCGCGTCCGCCTTTCCCTGGACGGCCTTGCTGAAGCCGGGAAAGGCGCCGATGGCGGCATCAAATGCGGCGACGGACTGATCGCAGCAGCGCAGGGCCGCAGGGAGATTGTCATTTCTGAAATGCTGATCAGCCATGCCCATGTAGCACAGGCCGAAGTAGTACGACGGCTCGGGACGCTCGCGGTCCACCTCGGCTGCATGCTTGAACATACTCAGCGCTTCGTGGTAGCGGCCTTGTTCGTAGTCATGGAGACCGGTGGCCATGATCTCGTCAAACTCAGCGCGCGGCTTGCCGCAACCCGATACAATCAGGGCCAGCAGCAGGATGAACATGCGTGCGGTCGAGCGTCTTGGCATGGTAATCATGGATCGGCGAAATCCGGGTTCTGGCGCTATCAATTCACATACCCCTTACTGGCAGGGATGCTACCGCTGGGCGGGCATGGCAGGCAAGAGGGCGATCATGGCCATGCGGCCGACTCAGTTGGGCGACATCGAACGACTGATCGTCCGCAGCAGAACATGAGCGAATGATGGGTGAAGTCAACGATGATCGATCCGAACGGCGCTTCGTGGTCCTACGCCACGAAGATCGGGAGGGTCTGCATTTCGATCTGATGATCGAGTCCGGCGAGCGGTTGGCGACGTGGAAATTTCCAACTGCGCCCGAATCGGTTTCTGCCGGCGCTACCGCCGCGTCGTCACTTCATTGGCCACCGGTGTTAAATGGCCGGCGTATCGGAGACCATCGACGCGCATATCTCACCTACGAAGGCCCCGTCTCGGGCGATCGTGGCCACGTGACGCGCCACGACGAGGGTACCTGCCGGGTCGATCGACCGGTCGCCTACGACCGCGAGCCGGCCGAGCTGAGCGATTCGGTGGAGCGATGGTGCATTCAGTTTTGCGGCCGGTTGTTGCGAGGTCGCTTTGAGCTTGTCCGCGACGAAGATCAGAAATCGGGCTGGTCGCTGCGCTGCCGTGAGGCATGACGCCCCAGGGGCTGGATTCCGAAGTCGATCTGTCCGGGTTTCACTTCGAAGCTGACCACGCGATAGTCGACACCGCCGTTCTTCCACCATGCCTGTGCGTCGATCCGCAGACCGTTGACAAAGTCTCCCGAGATTCGCGGGCTGCCGGGCCAGGTCTTGCCGGCCGGGCGTTCGATCGCGTGCGAGAGTCCGAGGCGGCCGAAGCCGATCGGCATGCGGATCGAACCGCAGCGGACGGATCGGGCTTTCAGCACGATTGCATCGTGATCGTAGCGGGCTTCGATGTCGCAGGAGAGGACCATGCTGACGCCTGCGGTCTGGTAGCGACCTGCGAGCGTGATTCGGTCCTTCTCGAAGACGACAAAGGGTTCCTGCAGGACCGGCGGGGCGAGTTCATCAATCAGCGGATAGATTTCCCGGCGCATGGCGATCCAGCGATTCACATCATGCTGATAGAGGTGGTAGATGAACGGCACGTCGAGATTGAGCACACTCTCGGTGAAGGCCTGCTCGGCGTCGATGAGATTGTTTCGGACGGCCTGACGCTCTTCCGGGGCAATGACCGGCGGAGCATACCAACCGGGCGTTCGCATCAGGGTATAAAGAATCAGCAGAAGCACGAGGCCGATACCGGCCGACGCACAGACAAACGGCCGCCGCAGCGCCGATGGTCGCCCGTCGCCGGACGCGATGGTGGCTGCTTGGCTGGATGGACGGCTTGTAAGCGGCAAGATCATCCTCGCGGGCTGGTGCTCTCCTGCGGAGGGTCGATATCACGCCCACCAGTGGCGAAGGGTATCCGATCCGTCGGGCATTGGTCCAATCGTTCGCGTAGCGATTCAGACGTGTCGATGATAAGTGATGATTGCGTGTGGAGATTACGGGTCGAATTGACCCTGTGTGTGACGGCTCCATAAAATCGGTGCCGCTGGATAAAGACCCTCATCCCGCCTGGATGCCGGTCACAGGCCGCCACAGGAACGCCCCTTGAAGCATGAATCGATTCTTCGGCATTACGATCACTGTGATCTGGCTGATAGCCATGGCCGCGCTGGTTCGGCGCGATGTATTGCCGTACTGGACAGCGCAGGACGCGCCCAACCAATGGAGCCGCGCGGGTGGATACCAGTGCGGAATCTCCAACGAGGCCGGGAAACGAATCGGTACCACCTGGGTCACGCACACGCCCGGCCCGCAGCTGGTTACAGTCCAGAGCGTGACGGAGATCGATCTCGCAGGGCTGGGCAGCTATCTCCCTGCCGCCGGCCGGCTGCTCGTCGACACAAATCTGACGTACGAGCACAACGGTGGTCTGATGGAGTTCGAGTTCAAGCTCCACGGCGCCGGCATGCCGATCGAGGTCAGCGGTGAGCGGCTGGGGCATGATTTCGCCTGTACGGCGCGTATCGGTGAAGTGACCACCATACTGCCGCTGGACTGGCGCTTGAGCGAGGGGTTGAGTGAACTGCTTCGCCCCTTTACGCATCTGGAAAATCTGCACGTCGGTCAGCGCTGGCGGCTTCGGCTGCTCGATCCGTTTGCCATGATGACCGGCGGCAAGGTGGAGTTTCGAACCCAACTGGTGACTGTCACCGGACAGGAGACGATCAGGATCGGCGGCCGCGAGGTGGAGTGTTATCGCATCGAGACCGACGGTGCGACGGCATGGGCGGACGATCAGGGGCGCGTGCTGGTGCAGGAGGTGCGTATTCCGCTTCTGGGACGCTGGCGCATTGAGGATGAACCGTTCGATAAAGAGCGGATGCGCACGACGATCATTCGCATCCGCGGCGGGGATTCTCCGTTTTCAGGCCGTGCGAACGGCCCTCATGCGACGAAGAAAGACGAGCAGGCGCATGACTGAGGCGATTTCCATCCGGCTTGACCGCGTGACCAAGTGCTACGGCAGATTGCGCGCCGTGGACGACGTGAGTTTCGAAGTGCGCGCGGGAGAGGTCTTCGCCTTCCTCGGGCCCAACGGGGCCGGCAAGACGACGACGATCAAGATGATCACCGGACTGCTCGCACCGGATGAAGGGACGATCGAGGTCTGCGGCCGGCCGATGGCGATGGACGATCAGGATGTCAAGGTTCAGCTCGCCTATGTGCCGGACCAGCCCTACCTCTACGAGAAACTCTCAGCACGGGAGTTCCTCGATTTCGTCGGGCGAATGTACGGGTTGGACGCACCGACGATCGAAGCCCGGGCGCGGCACTACATGAACCGCCTGCAGGTTACGCCGTTCGCGGATCAGCTCGCCGAGAGTTACTCGCACGGCATGAAGCAGCGCGTCGTTCTTGCGGCCGCGTTGCTGCATGAGCCGAAGGTGCTGATCGTCGACGAGCCGATGGTCGGGCTCGATCCGCGGACCGTCCGGATCGTGAAGGAACTCTTCCGCGAGCGAGCCGAGGCCGGGCTGACGGTTTTCATGTCCACCCATACACTCGACATCGCGGAGACGATCGCCCACCGCATTGCCATCATCCATCACGGGCGGATCATCGCCTGCGGCACCCTGGAAGAGTTGAAAGCCCGCGCTCGGCGTGAGCATCGGTTGGAGGATATCTTCCTCGAACTCACGCAGCCGGATCCGGACGCCGAAGCCCAGCGCATGGGCTTGACGGCGTGAGTGATTTCATGACCCACCTGCCGGCAAGCATTACCGCGATGACGTTCGAAGCGACGGACCGGAGTCGTCCGGGCTCACTGGGACTGCTCGTGCGCCTCAAGCTTCGCCTTCTGCATAATCGCGTGCGGCAACTGGCCGATCAGTCGCCGCTGCGACTGATGCTGGTTCTGCTCTTCCTCGCGGTCATCTGGGTCTCGCTGTACGCCGTCTTCGATTACGTCTTCACGTTCATGCGACGGTTTGAGCAGCAGGCCGTCGTGGCGATACCGCTTGTGTTTCACGTGTTCGTCCTGGCCATGACCGTGCTGCTGGCGTTTTCCGCGGCCGTGCTGGTCTACAGCGCGCTCTTCGCCCGACAGGAGCCGTCCTTTCTGCTGACGACCCCGGCACGTCCGCGCCATGTCGTCATCATCATGTATCTCGAGTCGCTCTTCTTCGCGAGTTGGTCGCTCGTGCTGTTCGGTCTGCCGCTCATGCTGGCGATCGGGAACGTGCTCGGCCTGCCGTGGCATTTCTACGCCCTGTTCGTGTTGTCGTTTCTGGCATTCGTGCCGATCCCCGGCGCGATCGGGCTGATCACGGCGCTCGTCGTGGCCATCTGGTTGCCCCGATTGGCGCGCCGCACGCTCTTCGCAGCGGGCGTCGTGGTCATCGGGCTGCTTGTTCTGTGGTGGGGACGACTCTGGGGAATCTCATCGCGGGATTCGGCGACCTGGCTGCAGGAGTTTCTTGGAGAGATGCAGTACCTCAAGGCGGCGCTCCTGCCGTCAACCTGGGTGACGAACACGATCCGCCATGCCATGGAGAACCGTCCGGCGGATTCTTTCTTCTATCTCGGCGTCACCGCGGCGACCGGGCTTTTCTTAAGTTGGGCGGCGGTGACCTGTGTAGGGAGATATCTACTTCCGGCATTTGCAAGCGCCCAGACGGCAGGTGGGCGCTCGCGATCCATCGAAGGCCGGGCCTCGCGCAAGATCACGAACCTGTTCTTCTTCTACCTGCCGCTCCAGATGCGAATGCTTGTCTTGAAGGACATGCGGCACTTTCTTCGGGATCCGGCCCAGTGGTCGCAACTCGTCATCCTCTTCGGTCTGCTCGGGCTGTACCTGCTCTACTTGCCGCGCAGCCGGCCCGAGGGCTTCAGTCTGCATTGGCAGGCGCTGATCTGCTTCCTCAACAACGGCGCGGTCACGCTCATTCTTTCCACCTTTACCAGCCGGTTCGTTTTTCCCATGATCAGTCTGGAAGGCCGGCAGATGTGGCTGGTCGGACTGTGGCCGATGCCGCGCGGCCGGGTTCTGTGGTCCAAGTTCATCTATGCCGTGACCGTATGCGGACTCGCGGCGGTCATCGTGACGATTCTTTCGATTCGGGCGCTGGATCTTCCGCCGGCGATGGCGATCGTCCAGGCGGCGGCAACGCTGGCGACCTGCGCGGGCCTGTGCGGGCTGGCCGTCGGATTGGGCGCGCGGCTCCCGAGTTTCCATGAATCCAGTGCCGGAAGAGTGGCATCCGGACTCGGTGGCACGGTGAATCTGATCGCCTCGGTGATCCTCGTGACGGTCAACGTTGCCCTGATGGGGACCATCTGCTACCGGCTGGTCGGCCAGGGCGATCTGGCCCGGTTCGATCCGCTATCGGTACTTGTGCTGGCGGGTATTGTCGCGATCGGCCTCGGTGCCGGACTGGTCGCGATGAAGGTTGGGATACGAAGCTTCCGTAATGCTGAAGTCTGAGCGCACCCATCCCGCTTTCGCGGGACAATCGCGTTGATGCCGATGTCGGTGATGATCAGCGGCGGCGTCGATTGAGAAGCAGAACCACTCCGCTGGCAGCGAGAAGCCACGTCCCCGGTTCGGGAATGACATTCAGATAGAAGTTGGTCTGATCCACGAAAGCGAAGGGGCCGGAAATGTGTTCGTAGTCCCACCCCGCGGTGGTTACCTCGATGTCATACCAGCCCGGCAACACGCCGCCCGGGACGGTGACACTCAGAGTCAACGTCACCGGTCCGTTCCACTCGTGTCCGCCGTCGCCGGTGGATGCGTAGTATTGCACGTCTGTCCAGTGGGTATAGAGCGTCCATTCGCTCGCGTTCGTCGGCAGCGGTGCGGGATCATCCGGCCAGACATCACCGAAATCCGGTGCTCCGACGAGCAGGAGCTGATTGTCCCGCCAGGAAAACGGATCGGGGTCGCCGGCCTGAAAATCCGGGTCGGTGCGATGGATATTCTTGATGCCGACGGCGAAACGACTCGGCGTGAATCCTGACCCAGATGGATCAGCCAGTTGGATCACGAGTTCAAAGGTGCTGCCCGGCGTGGTGGTGTATGTCGGCAGAGGTCCTTCGCCCCGATCGGGATCACCGAAAGCGTCGTTAGGTATCTCAGCGAAACTGGTTCCTTCGATACTCAGCATCGTACCGATGACGGAGTTGCCGAAGCCGCCGCTGCCATGACACTGGATGCACGAGTTGCCATATCCCGGTCGCGCATGGACCGCGGTCGTGCTGATCAGAACGATAGCGAGAGATGCTGCGCAAATGTTACGAACAGACAATAACGACATCTATTCCCCTCCGCTTACAAGTACGGCTGCCAGATTCCCCTTGCAGGTGTTCTATCTTATCTGAACTGGGTTGAAAAGTAAAGCGTTAGCGTCCGAGAACTGTCGTCGGCTGCTGATTCTAACTCGAATTGAATAATCGCCTTAGCAATCCACCCGGCCATACCGCCTCGGGCTTCGCGTGCATCTTCAGCACGCTCGCAGTTCTCGCCGGGGTGGTGAGTTCTTCCGCTCGATCGTCAGAGGTACCGCCGTTGTAAGCTGCGGCACGATCTCGATGTCGATTGATTTGTACGCCGGAGTTCTTGAACGCGGGTCCACCGCGCGTGGCACAAGCAGGTTTGCCTCGGGGAAGTACATCGCTGCATTGCCGGCGCGGATTTCGAACGCACGGACGAGAATGCCGCACATCTCACCGGTCTCGCTCCGAACGATCACCGTCTGGTCCACGCGCAGACCGAGCCGTTCAATGTCCTCTTGGTTCATCAGGATCACGTTTCGCCGCTCCTGGCCGCGGTAGATGTCCTCCTCATCGTACACGACGGTGTTGAACTGTCCCTCGCTGCGTAGCGTCATCAGACGAAGTTTGCCATCGGCCTGCGGCAGCTCCGGGAGAGGCGCCACGCGGAATTGCGCCCGGCCTGTTGGCGTCGGAAACTTCGGAGCATGCAGAATGCGACCGGAAATATGAAACTCCTGCTTCGTCGCATCGATCTCCGCGAGTTTTTCAAAGCCGGGAATAATCTTGGCGATGGCCTGACGGATCGTGTGGTGCTGCTGCATCGATCGCCAGTCGACCGGGCCGGCATCACCCAGCACGCCACGGGCGATCTCCGCAATGATCGCCACCTCGCTTCGCGGACCCGGATGCCGCGGAACGCCCCCGTCGCTGAAGCGTAGAAAATTGAACATGGACTCCTGCGTCGTGGATTGTGGCTCCTCGTCACGGGCGAGGACCGGAAGGATGAGCGTCTCTCGGCCCGTACCCCAGGCGTGGCCGGTGTTAAGCGTCGTGCTGAGATAGACGACCGTGTCGATCCCGCCGAGCGCCTGCGAGGCGAAGGCGGCGTCCGGTGTCGCGCCGAAGAGGTTGCCGCCGACACACACGCCGATGCGAAACTCGCCGCGCGCGGCCGCCTCAAGGCAGCCGATGGTATCGTGGCCGGGCATCGTGGGCAGCTTGACGCCGAAATGCGACTGCAATCGATCGAAGATGGCATCCTTGAGTTTCGGCGTGACACCGACGGAGCCGATGCCTTGCACGTTTGAGTGTCCGCGAATCGGCAGCAGGCCGGCATGCGGTCGGCCGATCATTCCTCGCAGCAGGGCGAGGTTCACGATCGCGTGGACGTTCTCGACACCGTGAACGTGATGCGTAATGCCCATTGTCCAACCGAAGACGGCATTCTTCGACGCGAGATACAGGTCGGCGGCACGGCGGATCGTGGAAAGATCGACGCCGGAAGCTCGCACGATGTCATCCCAGTTGGTCATCTGCAGGTGTTCACGAAAGGCAGGCCAACCGTCGGTGGCTGAAGCAATAAACCCCTCATCGGCGCCGCCGCGTTCGACGACGGCCTTGGAAATACCTGTCAGCAAAGCGATGTCACCGCCGATGTTCGGCTGGACGTACAGCCCTGCGATCTCGCTGCCGAAGAGGAGACTGCGCAGATCCGAAGGCACGCGAAAATTCACGAGGCCCGTCTCGCGCATCGGGTTGATGACGATGACCTGCCCGCCGCGGCGGCGGAGCTGCATGAGGGTCCGCATCAGCCGCGGATGATTCGATGCCGGATTGCCGCCGAGGAGGAAGAAAAGGTCGGCGTGCTCTACATCCTCCAACGTGATCGTTGCGGT
The DNA here is from genome assembly GCA_900696465.1 of uncultured Planctomycetota bacterium. GTDB lineage: Bacteria > Planctomycetota > Phycisphaerae > UBA1845 > UTPLA1 > UTPLA1. Next base: position 158,539 of record CAADGE010000023.1, on the reverse strand, counting down.
GCCGGTGCCAATGGTGTCCGTCAGCCCTACGCCGCTCGCCTGATGACAGTAATAGGAGCAGTTGTTCACCTGGTTGGTGCCGTAAAGCCGGGCGAAAAGCTGGAGCAGGAAGGCCGATTCGTTCGATGACCGGCCGCTGAAGTAGAAAAAGGCCTCGTTCGGATTCGTGGCTCGCAGCTGCTGGACGATTCGCGCGAGGGCCTGGTCCCAGTCGATGACGCGAAAATGTGTATCGCCCGGTGCGGCATGGAGTGGCTGCACGATCCGCCCGGCGGACTCCAGCTCTCTGGGCGACATCGTTCGCAATTCGGCGATCCCGTAGCGCCGGAAGAACTCGGCCCGAAGCCCGTCCTGCATGTCGGCCGCCATGGCCTGAAAGGATTTCTTACAGACTTCGGGCCAGTGGCCGGATTCGTTACTCATCGCGCCGTGCTGACCGCCCATGCCCAGCGCGCAGGTCTTGCAGGCATTTTTCGTGTGCATGGCCCTCCAGAGCCGTCGCCAGCCCACCTTGTCGGCGAGCGAGAGCACGTATCGGATGGCCGGCCAGCCGCCGCCGGACGAAGGAAGATTCATGGACAAGGACTCCGGACCGCAATGGTGCATTTCGTCGCAGGACGATTCGATGCGATTGTAACTCCGGACCCATCATCCCGAACGGGGAAAACTCCGCATCAACGGCAGCCCGAATCCGCGATACCTTCGATTATCCGCAATCGCGAGCGTCCATCATCCGCACCCGATCGGCCTCGACGGCACGACTCTTGCTAGAAGGTGGGCGCTGGTTGGTACCCGCGCCGCGTGCTGCTATCCGGCAGCAGGGATTGTCCTCCTTCGCGGCGCGGGCGGGGAAACGTGCCGTGCATGCAAACCGGCCGCGCCGGCGGGTGCCGCATGATCGAGATGACCATCCATGGCCGGGGCGGACAGGGTGGCGTGACCTTGGCCAAGTTGATCGCCACGGCGGCCTTCCTCCGGGGCCGTTTTGCGCAGGCGTTCGGTGTCTATGCCGCCGAGCGCTCCGGGGCGCCGCTTCAGGCCTTCATCCGAATCGATGACGAGGAAATCACCAATCACAATCAGGTCCGTGAGCCGGATCATGTGATCGTGCTGGACCGCACGCTCATCGCTCCGAGCGTGGCGTCGAATCTCAAGCCCGACGGCTGGCTGATTCTGAATGCGTCGTCGCCGCCGGAGGCGCTGGCTTCGATGTTTCCCGGCCGACGCGTGGCCGCCGTCGATGCCACGTCCATCGCGCTCGCTCATTCGCTCGGCACACGAACCGTGCCGATCGTCAACACCACGATGTTTGGCGCGGTGCTCAAGGTTCTCAACGAGCCGTGGGAGGCCGTGGAGGCGGCGCTGGCGGATCTCAAGTTCAGCGGCGGCAATCTGAAGGCCGCCCGCGAGGCATATGAGAGGGTGCGCGGCGCGGAGCTTCCGGGTGAGCGTGCAGTAATTCAAACGAAGCCGGCACCTGCGACGCCGCCCGACCTTCTCGACGAAGACCTCGGTCGGCCTTCGCCGATACGCACCGGTTCCTGGGCCACGAGGCGACCCCATCGGCGCAATCTGCTTTCGCCCTGTTCCGGCGCATGCCCTGCCGGCAACGACATACAGGGATTCGTTCAGGCCGTCGCGGCGGGACGCTCGGATGAGGCCCTGGCAATCCTGCTCGAAACCACTCCACTCCCCGGCGTCTGTGGCCGTGTGTGCCCTGCTCCATGCATGGAAGCTTGCAATCGCAGTCTGTTCGACGAGCCCATACAGATTCGCGATCTGGAGCGCTATGCCGCCGACCACGGGCGCCGGCCATCGCCAACGCCGCCCTGGCGAGATGAACGAGTCGCCGTCATCGGTTCCGGTCCCGCTGGTCTCGGCGCCGCGTATCACCTGGCCCTGCTCGGCTACGAAGCGACGATTTTCGAAGGCGGTGACGAACTCGGTGGCCTGCTGCGGACCGGCATTCCTGCGTATCGGCTGCCGCCGGAGGTTCTCGATTCCGAGATTGATTACATCGTTCAGCATGGCGTCAAGGTGCAGACGCGATGCTTCATCGACCGGACGCGTCTGCTCGCGCTTACACGAGAGTTTGAAGCCGTCTTCGTTGCCACGGGTCTTCAGCAGATTCGCTCCCTGGAGCTGGGCAGTCTGCGGCCCGGCGTGGTTGAGGAGGGTATCGATTTCCTCGATCGCGTGCGGCAAGGTGAAGTCTCGCTCCGCGGGCTGCGCGTGGTGGTGATCGGAGGCGGCAATACGGCGATGGACGCCGCGCGCTCCGCCCTGCGGGTCGGCGCGCGAAGCGTTCGAGTCCTGTACCGCAGGTCGCGCGCCGAAATGCCCGCCATTCGTGAGGAAATCGAGGAGGCAATCGAAGAGGGCATCCAACTGGAAGAGCTTGTTGCCCCGCTGCATCTACGACACGTGGGTGACGAAGTGCTGCTTACCTGTCGGCGCATGATGCTCGGTCCGCCGGATGAATCGGGGCGCCGCACCCCCGTGCCCGTCGAGACCGAAGACAGCGACTTCGACGTGGTCTGCGATCGGGTCATCCTCGCGCTCGGTCAGTCGGCGGACCTGTCCATCCTTCCGGAAGGCGCCGAGATTCGAGATAGCGAGCGGCTGCTGGGTCTCTCGGGCGCGCCGGTGTTTCTCGGCGGAGACTTCGCCACGAACGACGGCACGGTCGCAGCCGCCATCGGAAGCGGTCGTCGTGCGGCGTGGCATATCCATCGCACGCTGACCGGTGAGGACCTGTTCCCGCGCGGCGAGCGCCCCGTCGCGGGCTATGAGCGGATGCACATGCACATCTTCACGCACGCTCCGGCGCGACGTACGCCGCACCTGCCGGCAACTCGCAGACGACGAACGTTCGAGGAAGTCCGGCTCGGACTGGATTCTACTTCCGGCGTGCAACCAGCCGTGCAGGAGGCGGGGCGCTGCATGAGCTGCGGCGTGTGCAACCAGTGTGACCGATGCGTGACGTACTGCCCGGAGGGCATCCTGCGGCGCAACGGAGACGGATACAACTTCGACTACGACTACTGCAAGGGCTGCGGCGTCTGTGCGAGCGAGTGTCCGCGCGGCGTTATCTACATGGCGGAACTCTGACGGCGAAAAAAGGCGGAAGCGACATGCCTCGTGTTCTGGTGACAGGAAATCAAGCAGCCGGTCGCACGTTGGCCATGGCCGGCGAGGCGAACCGCACGGCGCGCGGCTGCTGCGCCGGGGCTTACCCCATCACCCCGCAGACAGAGATCATCGAGTACCTCAGTGCACACTCCTTCAGCAAGGGACGAGTCGTACCGGTTGAGTCGGAACACAGTGCCATGGGCGTTTGTATTGGCGCGTCCCTGGCCGGAGCACGATCATTCACCGCGTCGAGCGCCAACGGTCTTTCCTACATGACGGAGAACGTCTTCGCCGCGGGTTACTATCGACTGCCGATCGTGCTCCTCGCGGTCAATCGCACCCTCGGTCCTCCGTGGAACATCTGGGTGGACCAGGGTGACAGTCTGGCGCTCCGCGATGCGGCGTGGATGCAGTTCTACACCGACTCGCATCAGGACCTCGTGGATACGATCCTGCTGGCATTCCGCGTGGCGGAAGACCGCCGCATCCTCCTGCCGGCGCTGGTGGCGCTCGATGGGTTTGTCATCTCGCATACACAGATGGTGGTCGATCTGCCTACCCAGGAGCAGGTCGACGCCTACCTCCCGCCGTGTCACGTCCCCCATCGACTCCACACCGGACGCCCCATGACCTTCGGAGGGCTGACCTGGCCGCGCGAAACGGCGCACATGCGGCACGAGATTCAGGAGGCGATGCTGCGCGTGCCGGAGGTGCTGACCGAAGCGATCGACGAGTTCGAGAAGTTATTTGGTCGGCGGCCCGTCGGTGCACTGGAGACCTGCGAGACGACGGACGCGAGCACGATCATGGTCGCCTGCAATACGATGGCTCGAACGCTCCGAAACCTCGTGAAACATCGTCGGGAGCGCGGCGAACGCCTCGGCATGATCCGCGTGAAGCTGTTTCGACCCTTCCCGAGGCAGGAGATGCGAGACGCCACGGCAACTGCGCAGCGTGTCGGCGTACTGGATCGCAACCATTCGCCCGGCTCGGGCGGCATCTTCTGGCAGGAGGTCGCTGCCAGCTTACGCGGCCGGAGCGATCTGCTCCTTCAGGATTACGTGGTAGGTCTCGGTGGTGGCGATGTCACGGAGGACTGCCTGAGCGGCATCGCCGATGATCTCTCATCACGGAGTGCGGAGGCCGAGCCCGTCTGGGAGGAGGTGGCACTGTGACACCGATCAGGCTCGAACAGTGCGCCGATCGGGAGAAAGACCCGGCCGAGGCGTGGCATATCGGTGGTGAGCACCTCCTGCGCTGCGGCAACACCAATTGCGCCGGCTGCGGCATGTCGCTGGGACTGCAACTTCTCAACCAGGCACTCGGGGTGGAGCGGCCGATGCTGGCGATTCCGGCGTGCTGCGGCATCGTAACCGCCGGCGCCTTCCCGAATTCGGCCTACGGTGCGCCGGTCGCGGCAACGACCTTTGCCAGCAGCGCTGCGGTCGCCAGCGGTCTCGTCACCATTGAGCGGCTCAATGGCCAGGACACGCCGGTGATCTGCTGGGCCGGCGACGGTGGCACCTACGACATCGGCCTGGCGACTCTGTCCGCGGCGGCCGAGCGAAACGAAGACCTCATCTATATCTGCTATGACAACGAGATCTACGGCAACACCGGCGGTCAGCGCAGCAGCGCCACGCCTGAGGGCATCACCACAACAACGTCACCGTTCGGTAAGGGGGAGCGCAAAAAGGACATCATGGGCATCATGGCGGCCCATGCAATTCCTTACGCGGCGACGCTGTCGGTCGCACATCGCGATGACTTCCTGCGCAAGGTGCGCACCGCGAGGAGAATGCACGGCTTTCGCTTCCTGCTGATGCTTTCGCCCTGTCCGACGGGCTGGAAATCCGAAGCCGAGGAGAGTGTCGACCTGGTGCGCCACGCCGTCGGCTGCGGCCTGTTCCCGCTGTACGAGGTCTATGACGGCGTGCGATACCGCATCAACGTACGTCCCGACGGCACGCCGCTGGAGGAATACGCAGCCAGGCAACGGCGCTATACCGGCAGCCAGGTCAATCTGAAGCACATTCGTGAGCGAATTGCCGAACAATGGCACCGGCTTGATGCGCTGGCCCTGGCCTTTCCCGCGGCGGCGGGCAACGACTGTGCACACGACTGATCGTCGGGATGATGTAAGTACCTCTCAAAGAACTGATGTAGGACAGTTCTTCAGACCGAACGGGAGAGCGGTCCCACAGATGTCATCAGGGTTAATAAGCAGTCGGCAGGAGTGATGCCCGCAGTTCAGATTCGCCGCGTGACGATGTATTCCGCCGCAGCGGTGAGACTATCCTTGGCATCGCTCGACGGCAGATCGGCCAGGTGCGCCAGGGCGGATTGCACATACGACCGCGCCGTGTCCATGGCGTAGTCGATCGAACCGGCGGCAGACGCTCGCTCTCCATCCTTTACCATTCCGCTCTCGTTCAGGAGAATGGCACGCAATCGCCCGGTCTTGTCACCGGGTTTGCTCATGGCAGCGACGATCTTCGCGCGATCCTCACCGTCGGCATGATCACGATAGTGAATGGCCGGCAGGGTCCACTTGCCCAGTTCCGCATCGCGCCCCACGGTCTTGCCGAGTTCGTTCTCCGTGGCAGTCAGATCGAGCAGATCGTCGACGATCTGGAAGGCCATGCCCAGGTCGGTACCGAAAGCGGCGAGGTGCTCGACTGTCTCCGTCGCTGCCCCCGATGCCCAGGCCCCGAGTTCGCAACACAGCCCGGTCAGGACGGCTGTCTTCCGGCGGATGATCTCCAGATAATCGCTTTCGGTCAGTTCGCAGTTACCGCGATGGGCGATCTGCATGAGTTCGCCTTCGCAGACGGTGTTCGTCACGGCGGCGATGCGCCGTGAGGTGTGCGTCGAGCCGAGACTGCTGCACAGGTGATAGGCATGGGAGATCAGGTAGTCGCCGAGCAGGACGGCCGCCTCGTTGCCCACCATGCGATTGACCGTGGCGCCCTTCCGGCGGACATCGGCCTCGTCGAGCACGTCGTCATGGACGAGCGTCGCCATGTGAACCATCTCCACGACGGCGGCCAGCACGAGGTGCTCCTGGCGAAGATCACCCGTTGCGCGGGCCGCCAAGAGCAACAGTCGCGGACGCAGCAGCTTGCCGCGGTAGCGCCGCACCTGCTCGACCAGGTGGTTTACGAAGCCAAGATCGGTGCGCAGCTCAGCATCGAAAACTTCGATGACGCGGTCGAGCGCAGAAGCGATCGGGCTGGTCAGGTCGGAGAGCGTATTCGTTCGTGTCTGCATGGAGAAACCCGCTGAGCTGCCGGATTCTAAGGGCCGCGCCGCACGCGACACAATATCCGTTCGGACTTTCAACGGATTTGAAAAGCGGAAGGAAGTGGTGCCGGTGACTTACGTTTTTCGCTTGCGAGGGGGTGAGGACACGAGCGTCCGTTGCCATCGACCCGATCGGCCGCCGGACTTTTCTTCGAGGCAGACCGGACCGATCACCATCCCGCGGTCCACTGCCTTGCACATGTCGTAGATGGTCAGTGCCGCGACCGCCGCGGCCGTCAGGGCCTCCATCTCGACACCCGTTCGGGCACGAACGACGGCCTCGGCACGGATGCGGACGCGATCCGGCGGGCACGCTTCGATCTGCACGTCCACATGATCCAGCGGGAGCTGGTGACAAAGCGGAATGAGCAGGCCGGTCTGCTTGGCGGCGGCAATTCCGGCCAGCCGGGCAACGGAAAAAACGTCGCCCTTGGGCAACTTGCCGGAGGCGATGCGTGCCAGTGTCGTGGCCCTCATCCGCACTTCGGCGGTTGCGACGGCGCGACGCCGCGTGACCTTTTTGGCGGAGACGTCCACCATTTGTGCCTTCCCGCGGGCATCGATGTGGGAGAGGTGCTGGCTTTTCTTCCTGGACATGCTCGCCTCCGCTCGACGAGATCAACTGGCGAACGTGAAATGTTTGAGGTGCACTTCACGACCCTTACGGCTCGAGTTCAGGCGGCATCAATGGTTCGAGAAGCCGGATCAGTTCGGGTATCCTTCGATCGCAAGCCGCCAGATGCGTTCGTGGTCGATTTCACCGTAGGCGTTGGCCAGTACATGCCGTTGTCCGATGACCGAGCGCCAAGGTATCTCGGGATGGGCCGCGCGAAACTCGTCGGAAACATTCCGCGCCGCCTCACCGATTATTTCGATTCGGCGTTCGATGGAAAGGCGAAGATTGTCGTCACGTAGGTAAGCAGAGAAGTCTACATCCTGCACGGCCCGCACTACGTCGCGCGCATAAGTGCACATATCCGCGAGGTAGGCTTGGTCATCCTTGGGCGGCGGCATGAATCACCCGATGGGTTGAAAGAATGGCACGCCGACGGATCGGATTGCGAAGGGCCTTCTTCTCCACGAGGTCGACCTCACGGCCGAAGATATCCTGCAACTCGTATTTCATGTCGATCAGGTCCCACAAACTCCACGGCGCGTCCGGCTCGAAGCTTACGAGAACGTCCACGTCGCTGTCCGGTCCAAAATCATCGCGCAGGGCCGATCCAAACAGGGAAAATTCGATGATCCTCCACTTGCGACAGAAGGCCACGATGCGTTCTTGATCGATGTCGAGTTGAATGCTCATGACTTAGTCGCTCTGCCTCATTGTACTCGCTGACTCTTTCAAGCATATCGTTTCGCGCATCCGATTGTCAAAAATTTGGGTGTTTTCTCACTGCATCATTGACAGCAGTCCTTTTCCCTTACCAGGTATCTTCGTCATCAAACTCAAATGGCTTCGGGCCCATGTCGATCGGACGTCGGCGGCCCACGTCGATGAGCAAGCCGATCGCGAGGTAGTTGGCCACCAGACCGCTGCCGCCCATGCTGACGAACGGCAGCGTCATTCCGGTGATCGGCATCAGACCGACCGTCATGCCGATGTTGATGATCGCCTGCGCGGCGATGAGCACGCAGACGCCGACGGCGAGCAGCCGCCCGAGCGGGTCGGTGGTCATGCTGGCGATCGTCAGTCCGCAGCCGATGATGACCAGGTAACACGCCAGCACTCCCATGCAGCCGGCGAAGCCCCATTGATGGCCGATGACGGCAAAGATGAAGTCGTTGTGCTCCTCGGGCAGAAGATCATGCTTGAAGAAGGCGCCATAGGCGAAGCCCTGACCGGTCAGCCCGCCGCTGCCGAGGGCGATTTTGGATTGATTGAGCTGATAGCCGGCGTTCAGACGCCACTTCTCGTCGGTCTCGTCCTGTCGGAAGACAGCGCGAATGCGGTCACGCTGATACTCATTCATCAGCGGCGAGAAATAAAAGGCCGGAGCGGCCACCAGACCGAGCGCCACGATCGAAGCGAGATGCCGCTTCTTCGCGCCGGCGACGAAAAGCATGACGAAGAGCGTAGGCAGCAGCAGCAGACTCGTACCCAGGTCCGGCTCTTTGAGAATCAGCCCGAGCGGAACCAGCGTCATCACGAAGGGCACCAGCAGGCCTGAAAGTGTTCGGTAATTCGTGCGGAAGCGCAGGTAGTACGCGAGGGCGAGGATGAACACGACCTTGGCATATTCAGAAACCTGAAAACTCACCGGCCCCAGGTCGATCCAGCGGTAGGTGCTCCGTCGTGCCGTGATCAGTGGTGCCATCGGGACGTATCGCGCCACGACAAGCAGGACCAGCAAGACCAATGTCACGCCAAACATGAAATACGACCATCGCCCGAGTCGACGATAGGCCGCGGCCTGTATCGCCAACAGTCCAATGACACCGACGACCAGGTAAATCGCCTGCCGGGTCGTCTGTACGGCCGGTCCTTCCGCGTCGACCTCCGCTGCATATACACCCAGCAGACCGAGGGCCGTCAGCATCAGGGCGGACAGCAGAATCGGCCATCCGATGGCCGGTAGCAGAGGCGTGTGGCTGCGCGTCATGGTCGGGCACTCGTCATTCGCGGTGATCGCATGGACTTCGATGTCAGATAACCGCGCGGACTGCGAAGCAGTTCCTCAAAGATCGCACGGGCTGCCGGGCCGGCCGTCGCTCCACCGCCGCCGCCGTATTCGATGACCACGGCCATCGCGATCGACGGCTTGTCGTACGGGGCGTATCCAGCAAACCATGCATGCGTGGGAACTTCGCCCTTGTCCGGATGACGCGGCGGCCAGGTCTCGACGATCTCCCGGCGTACCGGCTTCATCATCGCAGGGACCTCGAGCGCCTCGCGTGCCGCTTCGATCGTTGGTGCGACGATGGATTTCGTCGTACCGTCGGCCAGCTCGAAGGTGTAGCGGCGGCGGGTCACGCGAGGCACGCACTGAGCGCTGCCGGTCTTGCCGCAGATATCGACCTCGTGCATGTGTACATACTTGTACGCCGTGCCGCCTTCCTCGTTGACGCAGCGAAAAAGACCGCGACGGACAAGTGTCCAGTCGCCCGGCTCGACGCCGGGTATGGTCAGCGCAGGTCGCTCGCGGTGATCGTTGGCGATCAGGGTCGATTCGCGGTAATGGCCTGCCGCGAGCGTCGCGAAGATCTCCGCGGCCTGCAGCGGCGTGATCTGAATCTCGCCCTGGCCGATCGAGTAATTGCGGCCGTCCGCCGGGCGGAAGTCGCGGCGGGCATGTTGTCGAATCCAGGCCCGATCCGGAATGATGCCGCTGCGCTCCTCAATCAGCCCGGTTCCGCGGCGGATCTTCCCCGCATCTGTCGCCGTTGCTTCTTTCGCGCTTCCGGTGCCGACAGGCCCGAAGAGAAACGAGCGATAAAAGCCCGTCAGGCGAGCGGCACCGAGTTTCTGACCCAGCCAGTAGAAGTAAACATTACAACTGTGCTGGATGGCCTCCTCTGCGCGGATGTCGCCGTGCCCGGCCATGCCGCGCCAGTGCGTCCAGCAGTGCCATTTAGATGACCCTGGAATGAAGGAGCCGTCGCAGAAAACCGTCTGTGCGGGACTGGTCACATCAGCCGCCAGTCCCGCCAGGAGCGAGACCGGTTTGAGGATCGATCCGGGCTGGTACTCCTCGCCGACCGCCCGGAATCGCAGCGGTACATGGCGGGTATCATCACGTAGGCGGGCGTAATCCGTCCGCAGCTGTTCCGGGTCGAACGTCGGCACGCTGACCATGGCGACGACTTCCCGGGATTCAACGTCGATCAGGACACAGCTTGCGCCGGTGGAAGGCGGCTGAGCGGCAACGGCGTCGACGAGAATATCCGTGACACGCTGCTGCAAATCGAGATCGATCGTCAGTTGTACGTCAAGCCCGTCGATCGGCGGTGCGGCGCTTCGAATCCGACCGTCCAGATAACGCTCCTCGTAGCCGCGCTTTCCTCGGAGCATCGCTTCTCCCAGGCGCTCCACGCCGGCGACGCCGACCAGATCGCCCGGCCGGTAGCCGGCGAGTCGATCCTGTCCCCAGGGGTCGTTTTCAATCTGCTCGCTTGAGACCTGCCCGAGACGGCCCAGAACATGACAGAGCGATTGGGCCTCGGGCTGCCAGACTCGGCGGACGGACGGCTCGATTCGCACAAGGGGCAGGTTCGACAGCTCAATCTCAATGCGGGTGCGCACAGCAGGCGGCACGTCGTAGAGAATCGGATGAAACTGGTCCTCCTCGCGCAGGCGCAGTTTTGCGACCGGCTCATCGAAGCCCTGTCGCTTTCGCGCCTCCCAGATGTGAAGTCGTAGATTTTCGACGGAGCGACAGATTCCGTCGCGACGGCGGCGCAGCTCCATCAGTGGGACGCCGCTGACACGCTCAAGGGTCAGCCACATCCGTGCGATACGCTGGTGCACTTCATGCTGCAGGGTGTAGGCGTCGGCCGTGGCCAGCGCAGGGTCCTGGCGCCGCAGGACGGCCGCGACGCGCGACAGGAACGCCTCGTTCATACTGAGAGCGCCGTAGTGGATCGTCACGTCGTGCGCCGGTTCGTCGGAGACGAGCGTTCGCCCGTAGCGATCGCGGATTTGACCGCGGAGCGGCGGCAGAAACGTCCTCGGTGCAAGCAGGGCGGTATCCATTCGCTCGACGAAATCGGGTCCCCGGACAATCTGAAGCTCGTACAGACGCCAGACAATGGCTGCACTGCAGAGGATCGGGATGGCCAGGATGATCTTGAGACGACGCTCGAACACAGCAGTGATCGGGGGTTGGTGGTTTGCAGGCGCAGCCGACGAGAAGTCACCGTCGGATCCACGGATGATTTCATATCAACGCCGCGGTTGATCAACGAACGTCTATCTTACTCCCCATCGTTCAACAGCGGTAATGCCGAGCGGACCGCGAAACTGTCGCAACAGCCAGTGACCGTACGGGGCCAGGGCTGCCGTATAGACCGCCTCGTAGAAACTCCGGTTGAAGACCTCGCCGAATCGATCCAGCGCGCCGATCGAATACAGCATGTAAAGCCCGACGGCCGACGCCAGCAGCAGCTTGACGGTGAACGTGTAGAAAAGTTGGCTCCAGATGCTCTCGCGGAAGGTCAAGTCACGGATTCGAACAATGCCGACGGCGAGCAGTCCGAAGCACAGCGCGTGGATGCCGATGTTGGATCTGTTGCCATAGCTGAGACTTGCCAGGTCCGTCATCAGTCCGATGATCCAGCAGGCGAGCATCGCATCCGGCGCCCGGGCTGTCAGGGCAAAATAGACGCCGACGATCACCAGAAAGTCCGGCCAGACAGTGTGCAGGGCCAGGTAGGGCGCGACCGCGCCCTGCAGCGCCAGGATCAGATACACCACGATGGCAAAGGTAATCCAGCGCATCTTTCGGTCGATGGGTTCGGCCGGCTCGATGGCGGATAGCCGCACCCCCGCCGCCGTCGATATCCGGATCAGTCATCAAACTGTCTACGTTGATTTCATCTCGCGGGTCATTGTGTTCATGGCAATTCTTCCGGCTCGGCCGACGCCCGGCGCGTGGCATGGTTCAGCCGCGGCGAATCCGGTCGATGGTCGATGATCCAGATCGCCGCTCGGGCAATTGCAATGCGAACCAGATCGGGCTGACCCGGTTGATCGAACGCTCGGCGCAGCGGACCAAGTGCGTCAGGTCGGCCGATTGCTTCCAGCGCCAGCGCTGATAGGGCACGGATGCGGACGATCTGTTGCTCCGGTGGGTCGTTCTGACGTTTGCGGTCGGGCGAATTGAAGAAAAGGTATGCCAGGGCCGTGTCCATGCCGCTGTCATAACCGAGCCGACCCAGCCCGCGCGCCGCCTGAAGCTTGATCTCGGGATGATCCGCCACGTCGAGGCGATATCGGAAAAGTTCCTCGGCCTCCGCCGGACGGGCATTGGCGAGAAACATCAAAGAAAGTGCCGCCTGATCCGGAACCGCGCTGTAGCCGTAGAAGCTGAGGCGCTCGATCCCGTTCGTGTCGCCCAGCATGGCCAGCGCCTCGAGAATCTGCATCTTGACGACATCTTTCTTCTCACGCGGCAGGGCCATGTGCAGGACTTTTGCGGATTGCGGTTCTGCCAGTCGGCCGATTGCCAGCGCGGCATTCGCACGGATGCGGGCATCCGGGCTTTTCAGAAGCATCTCTGCCAATTCCCCGGTGCGCCGGCGATCGCCGAGTCGATGGAGCGCGTAAATCGCCGCGATGCGCACGTTGGCGTCGGAGGTCTCGGCGCTGGTGCGTATCTGCTCAATGAAGTTCGCATCGCCGATGGTCCCCAGGGCCATCAGGGCCGCGAAGCGAATGCCAGAGTATCCGTTGCGGAGGTTTTCTCCGAGGTAGGCGATCCCTTCGCGGGGCGCGACATCCTGAAAGGCCTCGATGGCCTGCATCCGCAGCAATGGCTCGTCTGAAAGGGCGGCTTTGCAGAGAAAGGCAATCGCATCCTCGCGAAAGCTCACGGCCTGTTCTTGCGAGATCGTCTCTCGCTGCGGGGAGACACAACCGATCGGTGAGATCATCAGAAGGAGGAAGAGGAAACACGCGCGTTTGCTTCGCGCGGATGCGAGGCAGCGCTTTACTGCGGTACGAAAGTGAGCGAGTATCGCTTGCCGGCCGGCGTCGTATTCCTTGACGAGTCTCTTTGCATCATGCATCTGCCACGACCTCCCTGTGACGATGGTGCGTCCGTGCGCGCCAGATTCTACGCAGGAACCAGTCCAAAAGCATCATGCCCAGGAGGGCGACGGTGCCCTGGGCGAACCAGTCACCCCATCGGGTATAGAGCGTGATTCGTGGATCGCACTGAATCTGCGATGTTCGAAAACCGGGCGCCGTGTGGGGCTTTGACTTCCATCGCTCGATCGTGTCCAGATCATGCTCAACCTGGCTCTTCAGATCGGCGACGGCCCGAGCACGTTGCTCCGGGTTGATCCCGCCAAGTGAGACGGTCATCCGCTCCAGTCGCTCAGCGATGAACAGGTACTCGTTGCCGAGCTCCTGCAGATCCTTGCGGATATCCATGGCCACAAAGCGACCCACCTCCTGCCGAAGGGGAGTGTACTTCTCCGGCAGTTCGACGAGTTCGTGGAGTCGGAGGAGAAACTCATGCAATCGATTCATCGAGCCGGCAAGATTGTCCACTGCTTGGAGTCGATTCGTCGGAAAGGAGACGCGATCGTGAATCTTCCCATTGGGATGAATGATCGCGCTGGCCCCGGTGTTCACGCTGCGGGCAATGGCGATGCGGTTCTCCACGGCACGGAAAACCGCGCCGGCCAGATGCTGCTCCAGCTCGGCGGAGTGCAGAAACCAGCCGTCGTTGCTGATCGACAGCAGCAGGTCGATGTTCTTGCGATCGGCGTCGGCCTGGTCACCGCGCACAAAATCGCGCGTAATGTACGGGATAATTTCCTCGTAGCAGATAGGCGTTGCGGCGCGATAACGTCGCCCTTCCTGCGAGGCCGCGGGAAACTCAAACACCGTGTACTGCGATCCCGGCGAAAGCGAGTACTCAATGCCCATCCGCCCCCAGGGCGTGATGCCGTTGAGCCATTCATACAGCCAGCGGTGCGAGAAACGAAACGGCACATACTCGCCGAACAGCACGAGATGAATCTTGTCGTATCGCGCCACGGGCTTCTTTTCGCCGGGCATCAACAGAAAGGCCGAATTGTAGGCATCGACCCGCGGTGGAATGGCCGTCGGCTTCCACTCCATGGCTGACGAACCAAGCACGATCGGCACGCCGGATGCATCGGCGATCGCCTGAAAGCTGTCGCGTACTCGACGGCTGTGTCCCTGAAGCCAGAGCAGAAAGCCATCCTGATACGTGGGCGGGTATCGCCGGCGCTGCATCTCAGCGAGATCATCGGGCGTGGCCTCGATGAACTGTGTGTTGATAGACCCGTACATGGCCGCTTCCGGCAGCAGGATCAGGTCCGATCGTGTCTCAGCCGCCTGACGCGTCAGTTCGAGGTAGCCCTGCAGGATTGAATCCTGCGAGGTTCGCGCGGCCTGCTCGAGATCGACGTAAAGTGGAAAATCGTGCTGCACGATGCTGATCTTCGGGCCGGGGACGAAGTACCGACGCGATGATTGTGCGCTGCCGTAGATAAGCGCCCCCAGCACAAGCGTCAGCGTGGTGAGTGTTCCAAGTGGCAGTCGCGTGGCCTGGTCGCTCCGCCAGATCAGGATGGGCTGGATGAGCAGATCGGTGATCCAGCCGCTGACCATCACCACGAGAAAACTCACCCCGTACGCGCCGACCAGATCGCTGATCTGAATAAGCGTGAGAAACTGATACTGCGAATGACCTATCAGAAGCCACGGAAAAGCAAGCGGTCCGATGGAGCGGAGGTACTCCGTGGCCACCCACACAATCGGGGCAGTCAGGGCCACCGAGACCCCGTGACGCTGGTACATGTGGCGGATCGGCCACGCGGCGAGTGGAAAAAAGACTGCATAGTAAAAGCACAGGGCGAAGTAGCCCGGCAAGGTTACTGGAATCAGCCAGCGGATATTGATGAGGAAGTAGCCAAGCCCCAGCAGCAGACTCGTGAAATAGACCAGCTTCGCCCGACGCGCCGTGCAAACCGCGACCAGCCATGGAACCAGTGCGACGTACGCCAGCGGCCACCAGCCGATATCAGGAAAGATCAGGCAGCACAGCAGCAGCGACAACGCCGTCAGCAGGAGCAGCGCACGGCCGCTCTCAATCTTCGACTGTGCCCCAACGAGGCGTGACGGTGCGCGAAAGCGTTCACCCGCTGCGATCGTTACCGGCGACGGAGAAGTCGCAGCCCCCGCATGGCCCGATGCGGTTGGAGCGCTGGTGCTGCCGGTCGCGGACGGCCCGTCGCCCGTGTTCGATTCGGCTGCCTTTACAGCCGTGCCGACTTGGCTGGTTTCAAGTTCCGTCGCGTCGTCCTTCATCACTGCGGAGTTTACCGCAGATGTGTCAAGTGCGTCATGGGCAGTCAGGAGGCACCCATGCGGCTGCGAATTCAGCAGGGACGGCGCAATGTAAGTAGGATGCCGGTTATCTCTTGCCCATCGATCGGACACCTTCGAAATGAGTCGCTGAGACGGGCATGATGGACAATCGCTGCCCGCGCTTCAGGACAAGCATGTCGGTGAGCGACTTATCCTTCTTGAGTGCGTCGAGCGTGACGAACTGAGCGAACTTCTCCTCGAAGGCCAGATCCACCATCATCCAAATCGGGTTATCCTCTGTCGCCTTGGGATCATGGTAAGGACTCCTTCGATCCAGCACCGTCGGGTCAGGGTAGGCAGAGCGGACGACCCTGGCCACACCGGCGACGCACGGCGGTGAAGCGTTGGAATGATAGATCAGCACGAGATCGCCCACTTTCATCTCGTCGCGCAGATAGTTGCGTGCTTGATAATTACGGACGCCCTCCCAGCAGGTGCGTCCGTCTCGCGCCAGATCGTCGATCGAGTACGTCTCCGGCTCCGTTTTCATCAGCCAGCAGGCGGGCTTCTTCATCGCAAATCTGCAACCCGCTTTACCAGTGTTCGTGCCGATTCCTCATCCGGCCCCTCGGCAATTACCCGGGCAATCGGCTCCGTGTTGGACGGCCGCACATGTACCCAGCCGTCCGGCCAGTCGATACGCAGTCCGTCGGAATCGTTGGTCTTTCCGCCGTGCGGATCGAGGCGTATGCGCTGCAGCCAGGTATCTATCTGCTTGCGGTCCATTTCGTACTTTACCTTCACCATCACGTACCGCGGCAGCTCATCCACGATCGCCGAGAGCGGTCGCCAGTCTTCCGCCAGCAGGTTGAGTACCAGCCCCATCGACGCCAGACTGTCGCGCACCATGACCACACGCGGATCGATCACCCCGCCGTTGCCCTCACCGCCGATCACACACCGATGCGCCGCGATCGCGTCGGCCACGTTGGCCTCGCCCACGGCTGTCCGATGAACGATGCAGCCCGAACCTGCGGCGCGGGCGATGTCGTCGATAATCCGCGAGGTGGAAAGATTCGCCGCAGCCGCGCCGGGTGTCTTTCCGAGAACGAACTTCGCTGCCAGTGCCAGAGTATATTCCTCGCCGATGTAGCGTCCGGTGTTGTCCACGATGGCCAGTCGATCAGCGTCCGGGTCCTGGGCAAATCCGATGTCGGCGCCTTGCTTCGAGACGATCTCGCACAGGCCCTTGAGATTCTCCGCAGTCGGTTCCGGCGGATGGGTGAATTGTCCGGTCGGCTCAGCGTGAACGTGCGTGACCTTGCATCCGAGATACTCGAGCAGCATGCGCCCGCTGGCCCCGCCGGCACCGTTGACGCTGTCGAGCACGACTCGAAGCTGGCGGCGGCGGATGGCCGCTGCATCCACCACGCGCAGCACGGCCGCCACGTGTTGATCGTTCGTGCTCAGGTCCCGTTCAAGACGCCCGATCCGATCGACGCCCTGGTAACGGGCACGCTGATCTCGATAGAGGGAGAAAACCTCTTCGGCCGTATTCGCGGACGGCGCTCGCCCCTGACTTGTCAGCAGCTTGATTCCGTTCCACTCGATCGGGTTATGGCTGGCGGTCACAACGATGCCGCCGCGGGCTCGCCGCTGTGTCACCATCAGCGCAGTCCCCGGCGTGGTGACGATACCCAACTCGACAACATGGCACCCGGCGGCCAGGAGCCCGCTCTTGACCGCCGACTCGACCATCTCGCCGGAAGGACGCGAGTCCATGCCCAGCACGACGGTTCCGCCGCCCAGAAACGTACCGTAGGCCGCACCGATGCCGGCGGCCAGCTCCGGGGTCATCGTCTCCCCGATGATCCCTCGCACACCCGAGACGCTCATCATCAGCGTCATTGCTTTTTCCTCGATGGCCGTCCGCGCTCGGGCGGAAGCTCACAGGTCCTGCCACTCAAAAGCTAAGATTGTACATCGAATCCTCTTCTCGCACAGCAGGACACCGCCGCGAGCAGCTCGAAGGATTGTTCTTTATGCGACAGGTTTGGATGGTACGGGCGGTACAGGCGTCCCGCCCCATGCATAGTCAGCGTGGAAGTGTTGCCACGGCAATTCCGAGAGTGTTTCTAATCACCGGCTTCCCGACGTGCGCGCTCCAGTGCATCGCGCAGGTCGGGACGAATGTAGTGCGCCTCGATCTCCGGCAGTCCGGCCAGTGCCGCGAGCGTCTTGTCGTATCGGGTCTGAAGGTCGGCATAGGTATCGATAAACAGCACGCGCCGACCGCGAAGCACGCACAGGCCGCCGCCTTCGCCGCCCAGGGCCTCGCGCCGGATGTCGACACCGATCTGCTCAGCAAGATGGATCAACTCATCAAGAGCCGCCTGTATGTCCATGCGCAGGATTTTCCCGGTAAGATCGGGATCAGGGAAGGCCGCTTTCCGCCGGGCTTTGCAGTCAAGGGCTTCGCTCTGTCTGCCGATAACACGCTCGTAGGCAGACCGGCCCGGCCGTTTTCCGGCCCGGGGTCGTGCCGGACGCGGGGCTCCTCCGAATGCCGAATGATCCGTCGATGAACATCGATCTCTCCGACACCCAGAACGAGGTGCAGTTCCACCTGGATCAACTGGAGCATCGTCTCGCGGCGCTGACCGAGCAGGTCCAGCGGCTGCAGCGGCTCGCGACACTGGGCACGGTCTCGGCGGTCCTGGCACATGAGTTCAACAACCTGCTCACGCCGCTCGTGACGCACGCCCAGTACGCCCTGCAGAAATGTGAACCGCAGCAGATGAAAACGGCCCTCGAGCGCGCCGCAGGCAGCGGACTGCGACTGGCCACCCTCTGCGAAAAGATTCTGGGCATGGCCGCAGACGACAGCGCCGGACCGACGGTCGCGCCGATCGCGCCGGTCGTCAAGGATGCCATCGATTGCCTGGTGCGCGATCTCTCGAAGGACGATATCACGCTGTCGATCGACGTCGACGATCACCTGAAGGCACGCTTCAGCCCGGTTGCCCTTCAGCAGGTGCTGTTCAACTTGGTGCTCAATGCCCGGCAGGCGATGCTCGGCAGGCCGGGGCGGCTCAGCATCTCAGCCCGGCCGGTGCACGAAGGCCGGATCGAGATCCAGGTGCGCGATACGGGCTGCGGTATCTGCTCGGAGCATCTCGAGAAAATCTTCGAACCCTTCTTCAGCACCAAGAAGTACGAAAGCCGCTCCGAGCGCGGCGGCATCGGCCTGGGGCTTCACATCAGCCGGCAACTCATGACTGAACAGGATGGAACGATCCGCGTCGACAGCAAAGTCGGCGAAGGCACGACCTTCACCCTCACCCTCCCGGCTGCAAACTAAGCACCATCCGAGCCGGAAGCGCCAGCGCCCGGCCCACTGCCGACGACGAGTGAGCGCCGTGATCGACCGATACCCGTCGCTCGCGCCTCAGGTCCCGAGCCCCGGGACCCAGGACTCAGGATTCGAACGTTCCCGGCTTGGATTCCCAACTCCGACGTCGGCGCGGCGGGTGAGCCAGCCGGTATTGCGAAGCGTCAGAAATGCGTACGGCAGGATCCACCACAGGCACGTCACCCAGAAGAACTCATAGACAATCAGCCAGAGCCAGTCGCTGTCGCGCTCGTTGACGTAGTAGATCAACGCGAAGAGCAGCGAATAGGTCAGCACGATCCCGATCTGGTGCGTCAGGTAGTCGTCGCGCGTCAGGAGCATCATGAAGCTGTTGACGATCAACAACGGCGGCAGCACGAGGGCCATCGTCGCCAGAAGCATGTTGAATCGAAAAGATTGCAGATATTCCCTTCGAAACCTTGTGAACATGAACCGGAACAGCACGACCGTCTCACGGACGTTGCTCCGCGCCCAACGGAGAAACATGCCGCACAGCCCCGCGTAGGTCGTGGGCATCCGGCTGCGGACCACCGCATTCTGCTGATAGGCCGTCAGCCAGCCGCGCTCGAGAAACAGATTCGTCAGGGCGCGGTCCTCGCCCGTCGTGCAGGCGCAGCCGAGGAAGCGCTGATTCAGCCACGCATCCGCCACGTGGCGAACTTCCACAGCACGATAGAAGCTCAATGCTCCAGGGGTGCAGAAGACGCCGCGGAACTCGTTCTGATAGGCGCGTACAAATTTGAAAGACAAGCTGAAGCTGCACTTGAGGAACCGCGAGAAGACGCTTTCGTCGGGGTTGAGCACTTCAACGCAGCCGGCGACACAGCCGATGCGGCGGTCGCGCACCAGCGGGGCCACGCCATTTCGCAGCGCGTCGGGCTGGAGGATGCTGTCGGAATCGAGGGTGACGACGATCTCGCCGCTGCCGCGCTGGAAGCCGAGGTACAGCGCGCGGCGCTTGCCGAGGTTCTTCGGATGGCGCAGCGTCAGGATGTTCACGCGATCGCGAACCTCCCGCGACGCGGAAAGAATGTGCCGCCACGAGTCGTCCGTGCTGCCGTCGTCGATGACAATGATTTCCAGTCGGTCCGCAGGATATCGACTGGCCGCCGCCGCACGAATCGCGTCGCCCACCAGCGGGCCTTCGTTGAAACAGGGAATGATGACCGTCAGCGAGGGGAGGTGTGCGTCGGATACGCCGGCCATCGGCCGGTAGCGCCGCCAGAGGGCCAGGCGCCAGCCCAGCGCCGCGTACATCATCCCGCCGAAGAGGAGCGACTGAATCCAGAACAGATTACCCCAATGGGTCTCGGGCCATCGAAACCAGCGATCCACGGTACCGCGCTGCATCGCCAGCCAGCCGATCAGAACAGCCAGGCCGATCGCAATCAGCACCTTGCAGAACACTTCATGTGTTCGTTCCGGACCGAGCCGTCCGAGCTGAAGAGGTTCGCGCGAGTGCGTGGGTTCATCATGGCTGGCAACCGGGGAGTGTTCCCGAACCGCCGACGCATTGTGGCCAAAGAGGAGACTGCCGGTCATGGACTGCACGATGGACATCTTTCAGGACTTTCGCGAACTCGATTCCCCCGTCATCCGGATGCTGTCTCGATGATAGATTTTGACGCCATGCGAAGCAAGGATCGTCGCTCGCTTCATCAGGCGCAGTACTCGATCCATCGGTGAGTTTAGACCCTTTGTCTGACAAATGGTTAGCAACATCTGTGCGGTTCATTTTCGCTCTGTGCAGCGCAGAAATCGCATGCGGGATTAAAACCATGCTGGTGCGACCGTCGCCCGATCAAGTAATATCAGACGCGACGATTCATGATGGGACTGTACGCAACAACTCGCGAACCCGACCCGCATGTCCTGCGGCAGGCCTGCACCACTTTCGGGCTCGTCGTGGCGTTCTTTGTGCTGACCTGGTCGTATTCGTTGTCGCAGGTTCCGGCAGCGTTGCCATCCACCGATCGAGAATGGGTGCAGACACGGATCGATCCCAACTCAGCGCAATGGTACGAGATTGCCCAGTTGCCGGGTTTCGGAGAATCGACAGCGCGGCACCTGGTGGAGCACCGGGAAGAACATCTCGCACGGCGGCAGTCCGCAAGGAGGAGCGACCAGCTCAAAGACTCGGGTCGCGTCTTCACACGACCAGTCGACCTGACCCAGGTCAAAGGAATCGGCCCGCGCACGGTACAGCGGATTTCGCCCTTTCTGCGCTTTGATGATGTGCCAAAGACGGATTTGATTGACAACGTTCCGCCCGGTCGGTAGGGTGTCGGACGCTGGTCGGACGGTGCGTGTGCCTCGCGAGGCAGGATGCAGGACCGACATCAGCAGGGGCTTACCGTCGGTGAGCCGTGGCCCGGTGTGACCTTCCCAGTTAATACCGCCCGGCGGTCTTGGTGCATCATGTCGATCAAGGACTGGTCAGAGAACATCCTTCTCGGGGAGTTGCAGGATGATCCCCTTTTCTCCGATGACCTGAACACGCTTCAGGAAACGGCCGAGCGTCGGCCGGGCACTCACGTGGTGCTTGATTTCTCAGGCGTCAACTATCTCAACTCCTCGAACATCGCCAAGCTGCTCAAGCTTCGCAAGCTGATGACCACCTCCGGCGCCCGACTCAAGCTCTGCGGCATCAGCACTTCGGCTTGGGGCGTCTTCCTCGTGACCGGCCTCGACAAGATCTTCGAGTTCTGCGACGACGTGCCCAGCGGTCTGGCCAGCGTTCAGCTTGAAGGTTGATTCTCGACACACGAACATGCTTCGTATGCTCCATTTCGGCGCTCCTGCGCGGCCGATGATCGCCTTGTCGCACCTTCAAGGAATGCCTGATTTTCACCCGATATCATTGGATTGAAATGCCGTTCCTGCCGCTGCCCTGTCCGTCCGGAATACCTGTACGGTGGCGCGAGGAAGTCAGGACTTGCTCGCCTGGGCCTCGAAAAGGGGGTGAAATCACCCTTGAACTGCTTGCGATGGGGTACCGTATCTGGGTACGATGCGGCCCATGGAGCTGTGCGCCGCTGACTGCCGCCGGGGGCGCAAATTTTGCCGGATCGCTGGTAGTCCGGACGGGCTAAGAACCACCTTGGATCGCCGATTGCGGACCGGTACGGTCTCACACGGAGGTGAGTCCTGCATGTCGAGTTTGATCGGATCATCGCGGATCGCCTTCGAATCGGATTCCCTCCTTGCCACGCGACGCGTGCACAGCGCTGCTGGTCAGCATTGGACCAGCCCCTACGCTGCCAAGCGCGTTCACCTGATCGGCATCGGAGGGTCCGGCATGTGCGGTCTGGCCGGCGTTCTGCTTCGATGCGGTGCAATCGTCAGTGGTTCGGATCGCGCGTCTTTCAAGGCGCAGGGGCGGCTGGAAGATCTCGGTGCGACCATTCGCATCGGCCAGGCGCCGATCAACATCCCCACGGATTGCAATTTCGTGGTCGCCTCCGCGGCCATCAAACCGGATAATCCGGAATACGGCGAGGCGAAGCGGCGGGGGCTGCCGGTCTTTTCGTATGCCCAGATGCTCGGTGAGGTCATGCGGCTTCGCACCGGCATCGCTATCAGCGGCACGCACGGCAAGAGCACGACGACCGCCCTGACGGCCTACATTCTTCGACAGGCCCGGCTGGATCCGACTTTCGTGGTCGGCGCCGAAGTCGTCCAGCTCGAAGGTTCCAGCGGCGTCGGCGACGGCCCGCATTTTGTCGTCGAGGCCTGTGAGTACGACCGTTCGTTCCTGAATCTCTCACCGACCTACGCCGCCATCCTCAATATCGAGGAAGATCATCTCGACTACTTTTCAGGTATGGATGACATCGTTGACGCGTTCGGGGCGCTGGCACGGCAGGTGCCGAAAGACGGCGCGATCATCGCCAACGCCGACGATCCGAACGTGGCCCGCGCGGTACGCGGGGTCGCCGCGCCGGTTGAAACTTTCGGCGTTGAATCCGCGGCCACATGGCAGGCCGTCGGCCTGGAGGCGCGACGCGGCTGTTATCATTTTGACGTGCTGAAGCACGGTGTGCGGCTGCTGCGGGCCTGTCTGGATCAGCTACCGGGCCGGCACCAGGTGGGCAATGCACTCGTGGCCACGGCCCTGGCCGATCATGCCGGGGTTTCAACGGATGCCATAGAGGCGGCACTCAGTCGTTTTTCCGGCGCTGATCGCCGCCTTACGCTCCGTGGCGAAGTCGGCGGCATCCTCCTGCTGGACGACTACGGCCACCATCCGACCGAGGTCCGTGTCACGCTCCGCACCATCCGCGAACACCATCCCGGGCGGCGGCTGTGGGTGATCTTCCAGCCGCATCAGCACTCGCGGACGCGTTTCCTGCTCGAGGACTTTGCCCGCAGCTTCGGTCAGGCCGATCACCTGCTCGTGCCCGACATCTACTTCGTGCGCGATAGCGAGGCCGACCAGGCACGGATTTCCAGCAGCCACCTGGTGGACCGGGTTCGCGCCAACGGCTGCGATGCGCTTTACCTGCCGAGCCACGAAGAGATCGTTGACCACGTAATGACCCATGCCCGGGCCGGCGACGTGGTGCTGACGATGGGCGCCGGCGACGTATGGAAGATTTCGGATGAGCTGGTTCGACGACTTGCCTGAGTCCGTTTGTCGCCGCCGCGCTCCGCTCGGACCGCTGACGTGGTTCAAGCTGGGAGGCCCGGCGGAGTACCTGATGTCTCCGCGCAGCACGGAGGAGCTGGCATCGATCATTCGATGCTGCCGCGACTCGGGAATGCCCATCCGATTTCTCGGCCTGGGGGCCAACGTGATCGTCGCCGACGAGGGAATTGCCGGCGCGGTCATCCGACTCGATGGGCCGGCCTTTATCGATGTGAAGATCGACGGCAGGCGCGTGTTCGCCGGCGCCGGTGTGGATATGACCAAGCTGGTGCGGCGGCTTGTGCGGGAGGGGCTTTCGGGTCTTGAGCATCTGGCCGGCATTCCCGGGACGGTCGGCGGCGGAATCAGCATGAACTGCGGCGGAAAGTACGGCGAGATCGCAACGGCCGTGGAGCAGGTTGATGTGATCGGCCCGGATGGTCAGGCCTACACGCGCGACCGGGATGATCTGGAATTTGAGTATCGTCAATGTGCCTTGAATGGGGACTGCGTCGTCGGTGCGACCTTCAAGTTGACGCCGATCGACCCGGCTGAGCTGGATCGACTCTTTCGGGAAATCTGGATGTACAAACAGAACACGCAGCCCCCGCTCGGCGCCCAGAGCGTCGGCTGCATTTTCCGAAATCCGGATGGACGCTCTGCCGGTCAGATCATCGACGCCGCCGGGTTGAAGGGGCAGCGCCTTGGCAGTGCTTATGTTTCGGATCGCCATGCGAACTTTGTCCTCGCGGATCCCGGTGGTAAGGCGCGGGACGTGATCGACCTGATTCAACTGATTACGCAGCGGGTGGAGGAACATTGCGGCATTCGGCTGGAACCGGAGGTTAAGATCTGGTCCGACGAGCTGGAGAAAGTGACCGGCGGGCCCGCCGACGCATTGAGCCGCCGGAAACATTCGGTTCGGTGCACACCGGCCGCGAAGGTGTGAGGAATTGCGGCGAGACCGCGGCCCGAGCGAGGGCTGTCCGGAAAGGAGTCCGATCGTGACACTCACCACAACCCGGTTTGACGCGAGCAAGATCACGCGAACGACCGTCTTTCAAAAGCTGGCCATTACGGTGCTGGCCGGCGGGCCGAGCGGCGAACGCGAGGTCAGTCTGCGCAGCGGCAAGACGGTGGCTACCGCGCTCGAATCGCTTGGTCACAGTGTGTATCTGGAAGACATCGGCCCGGACAATCTTGGTGCGTTGGCGCGCAACGTTGATTGTGTCTTTATCGCCCTGCACGGCCGCTTCGGTGAAGATGGACAGGTGCAGGAAATCCTGGAACGACGCCAGATTCCCTACTGTGGTTCACCATCGGACGCCTGCAGTCTGGCGATGAACAAGTATCTCTGCAAGAAGAAGTTTGAGGCGATCAGTCTGCCGACGCCGCGCTACACGGTGGCCACGCCGCAGACGGTTCGCGAGGCCATGGCCTGCTGGAGCTTGCCGGTCTTCGTCAAACCGGTCAAAGAGGGCAGCAGTCTCAACTGTCACCTCGTGCGCGACTTCGGTCAGTTCCGACCGGCGGTCGATTCCGTCCTGGCCGGTTACGGCGATGCGATGATTGAGGAATACATCCCCGGCAGGGAAATAACGATTGGCGTTCTCGGCGAGCAGGCCCTTTCGCCGATCGAAATTCGCACCCGTCGGGACTTCTACGACTACCAGGCCAAGTACGTCGATGATGATACGGAGTATGTCTTCGACATCGACCTGCCGGAGGACCTGCTCGACCACATGATGCGGATGAGCGTGGAGGCCCACATGGGTATGGGCTGCCGGGATTTTTCCCGTGCCGACTGGCGAGTTGATACGAGCCGCATGCAGCCGTACCTGCTGGAGGTCAACGTGATACCCGGCTTTACCAACCACTCGCTGTTGCCCAAGGCCGCCGCACGGGATGGTCTGTCGTTTCCGTACCTTTGTCAGTACATCGTGGACATGGCGATGCGCCGGAAGTTTCCGAAGAGCGCGCGTGAGCATTAACGCCGGCATGGCTTCGCAACAGAGAGCCAGAACCCCTTGGCCCAGGATCAATCGTTTGGCACGATCGAAGAAAACAGACGCGACTGCTGAGAACATACTCGTTGCCGCTGTACGCAGCGGGGCCGCGCGGATGGGGGCGGTTCTGGCCGGATGGCCCGCCGTTCGATGGGTGGCGCTGTGTTCGATTATTCTGCTCCCCGTGCTGCTCTCGATGGGTTTCGCCCGGATGGAGCGTTATGTCCACGCGCAGCCGCGCTACGATCGGGCCCTCATGCTCAAGTGGGTTGATCTGCCGATGTGGCTGCGGATTCCCGAGAACCGCCATGTGCTCGACGCGCTCGCACAGCGGATCAACCTGCAATCCACCGATCGCCTTCTCGATCGCAATCTTGCTGAGCGGCTTGGGGCTGCCTTGGCGGATCCGCGCGTGGGCTGGGTTCGAGCGGTCGAGCGCGTGCGGGTCGAACCGAACGGCGAAGTCTCGATCAAGTGTCAGTTTCGTCAGCCGATGGCCTGGGTTCGCCATCAGGGACATGGTTATCTTGTAGATATCGAGGGCGTACGCTTGCCGGGCACTTACGACCTGGCGGATTGCCGGGGCGGCGGAATGCTGCTGGTCGAAGGCGTCGCCGCAGACCCGCCTCCGGTCGGCGCAGCATGGGAAGGCGCAGACCTCGCATCCGCGCTGAAGCTGGCAGCGCTGCTGACCGATCGGCCTTTCCGTCACCAGCTATCGAGTGTCATCGTTGCCAATCACAACGGAAGGAAGGATCGCAGCAAGCCGTACATCGAGCTGAGCACGGAGCTGGAGACCAGTCGCATCTGGTGGGGCCGCGCCCCGGGCGAGGAGTTCGGGACGGAGATCACGGCCGATCAGAAAATCACCCTTCTGGAGACGATGTACCGCCAGTGGGGCCGGATCGACATGAACCGCTCCTACGTCAACATCATGACCTGGCCCGACCGCGTCGCCATGCCCGCCGTCATGCAGACGCCCGCTCAAAGCCGCCTGCTGCGTGGCTAGGGCCGCCTCCGGGGCAGCGAAAGCAGTGGCGAAAATTGGCATTTCCCACTGGCCGGAGCTATTCTAAGACGCCCAGATGGGGCAAACGCACCGTGGCGTGGCATCGGCCCGAAATCTTTGACGCCGCTCCTCGTAATACTCTACGGGCAGGGCGACGGAGTCCTGTCTGCAGACGGATTTCGGAGCAGTACGGGCGCTGGGCTGAAAGAGCATGACGACGCCGGTCGATCACAAGGCCTGGATACAGACGTTGCAGGAGTTGCTGCACTACTATGTGCCGCCACTCGAGCTGGCGGCGCCTCTGGTCGTGAGCTGCATCGCAGCCATCGCAGCGGGGCTGTTCCTCACATTTCGCAGTGCCAGGTCCGAGCGGATGGTCGTCTCGTGTTTCGCCTTTCTGCTGGGCGGCTGGATCGGCTGGCGGGCATCGGAATGGATTGGTACGCCGGGACCGATCAGCATGGCCGTGGTAGGTGTGCTGCTGACCGTGCTCGCCTACCGAACGTATCGAATCTGGCTGGCCGGTGGATCGGTGGTCGTGCTTTTTTTAGCAGCGGTCACCCTGCAGCTGGGACGCGGCGATTTGACACGGTACTTACCGGCGAACGACCAGGGCAGTCAGCGGATCGAAGACGGCATGATCACCGAATTGCCGACGGCCGAGGACCAGGTGAAAAAGCTGCATAACCAGGCGGCCGTGCAGTACGAGAAGTTCAAAGAAAAGCTGATGGAGGAACTCAAGGCCCTCGGTCCGGTCGGCTGGCTTATACCGCTGGCCGGCTGCATCCTCGGCGCGGTGCTGGCCTACTGGGCACTTCGCGTTTTCAGCGTCGTCTGGATGGGGCTGCTCGGTGCAATCCTTGCCGTACTCGGCGCCACGACGCTCTTGTGCGCACAGCGGCCGGACCTGCGGGCATCGGTCTTCGCAGAACCTCGAATTACCTTCGGTTCGATTGTCGCGATCTGGTTGCTCGGGCTGATCCTGCAGGCAAAAGAGGCGCGCTTGCCAAAGCGCTCTGCGAAGGCCGCGGAGGGCGGCGGGAAGCCGGCTGCTCAATCTGCATAGAAGTCAACGTGCAGGGTAGTCGCACGAGGCCGCCGTTCCTGCAAATCCATTCTCACGCTAGAATCCCATGCCATGATTCAAACGATTATCGCGCTGGTCGCGGTTGCGTCCGCGGTTGTCTATCTCGCGATCCGGATGATTCGCAGTCTGTGCATCGGCACCCGTACGGCCTGTGCGGGTGGTTGTGAATGCAGTCATTCAAGGGTGAAGGATTCCGATCGCCGGGGACGACGGATTGAGCTTCTGTCGATCGGCCTCCCCAATGCGTCGAGTGCTGATTCACCGCAGGAACGCTGATCGCAGCAGGACGGTGCATCCGATTGAGCGATTTGCTGAGATGACCGGAGCAGAGTTTAGTGCATGTCCAACCAGGCGGAGACATCATCCGGACTTCGAGGCCGCACGGCGATCGTCACCGGGGCGGGCCGGGGCATCGGCAGCGCCATAGCGCGACGGCTGGCGGCTGCGGGCGCCCAGGTAGCCATCACCTCGCGCACGGCCGAGCAGCTCGAGCAGACCCAGCGCTGGATCGAGCGGGATCATGGCCGAGCACTTTCGGTCGTCGCAGACGTGACGGATGAGAACGCGGTCGAGCGCCTGGTCGACGAAACCCACGCGGCATTTGGCCCCGTGGACCTGCTGGTCAACAACGCGGGCATCGCACCGCTGGCGAAGATCGAGCAACTTGAGCCGGGTATCTTCGATACCATCATCCGCACCAACATTCGTAGCGTTTATCTGTGTACCCGGGCCGTGTGGGGCGATTTGTGCGCGCGGGGCGGCGGGGCAATTGTGAACATTTCATCCGTGGCCGCGGAGGATCCTTTCCCGGGTTTCGCTGCATATGGTGCTGCCAAGGCGTTCGTAAATGCGTACACGAAGGCCATGGCCGTCGAGGGGCAGCCGCATGGCATTCGCGTGTACGGCATTGCCCCCGGCGCCGTGGATACAGACATGCTGCGAAGTGTCTTCCCGGATTTTCCGGCATCCGAGCGTCTGGAGCCCGATCAGGTTGCCGGCCTCGTGGAGTTGGTGCTCTCGCCCGCCTGTCGGTACATCAGCGGGCAGACAATCGTCATTCGAAAGAGCTGATTGGGTGAGTTATCACGCACGAGCCCGACCGCCTGTCGTGACTGTGCGTGCAATCCATCACATCGATGCGTACATCGCCCGGAGCTTACGCTTCCACATCGACGGGTGTCGCTCCTGCATCTCTTCGGTGGCATCGACCGGCTTGGCGGGCTGATCCGGCGGGATGACGGAACGCTGGTATCTATAAGGCGGCGCGGCTTCCGGTCTGCGGTAGCTGCGTTCGTAACGATAGGGGGGCGGCGGTGGCATGACCGCGGGCGAGGCATCGCCCATCTGCGACGAGGTGATTCCGCAGCCGGTCATCAGGACGGCGGCGGCGCCCACAAACAAGGTTCGGCCGAGTCGCCGGAGCACGCGCGAAGCGGTCACGACACAGTCCCCCCACGAAAAACTTGCTTCTTTCCCCTCCGTCCGCAACGGCCCACTTGGGGCCGCGCGGCACCGGTACATCGTTTACCGCGAACGTCGACCTGAGCTATCGCCGCTTTCAGTATTGAAAACAGAGTCGCCCAGAGGCAAATCCAGGTCCGCTAGCTGGCAGACCGCGCGATCGAAGTAAGCATCCTGATGTTGAAAATTGCATCTTTCGCTTGCAGGCGAAGGCAGGGTGAAGCCTGGCGCTCTTTGCGGTCGATATGCCCGATAATCAGCGCAGCCGAACAATCCGCGCGCCGCAGACCGCTGCGCGCGATCCATCCTCGGAGGTGGTCCGCCGCATGAAACGACATACCGCAGCATTTGGTTGGCGCTTCAAGGTTGTGCAGGCCCTCTTGCTCGCAATCGGTGCAGCGGGCGTGGCCAGCGGAGACATGGTGCTGCCTGCGATCGATCCGCGAACGATTCCAACTGTCGGCACGCAGGAATTCGCCGTCCGCTATCACGCTGACGAATCCGGCGGTCCCATTACCCGTGCGGAACTCTGGTACACCCGCGACGAGGGCAAGACCTGGTCGCAGGTGTCGGACATTGAGCGTAAGACCTCGCTCGCTGATGCGATGAGGGCGCAGCGCGAGCTTACTTTTCGTGCGGAGGAAGACGGGCTGTATGGGTTCTACATCGTTCTGCACAATGCGGTCGGTCCGTCGGCAAAGCCGCCGGAACCCGGTACGCGACCGATGCAATGGGTCCGCGTGGTGACGTCGGCTCCACTGGTCAGCATCACGGCTGTCCGTCCGGATGATCGCTTCGATCGCAATCGGCAGGTGACCATCCGCTGGAACGTGATTGGCGATCATCTGCCAGAGCGGCCCGTGACGGTGCAATACCGATCCGAGCAGACCGGCAGCTATCGATCGCTCGCGGAATTGCAGCAACCGACCGGTGCCTTCTGCTGGACGGTCCCCGATGGTGTTCACGGGCGTGTCACGATCAAGGTCGTAGCGACCGACCTCGCCGGTCATCGGGGAAGCGCGGTTTACGATCAGCTTCGTATTGATGAAATCACAACGAATGGCCGCGCCGTCGTCACTGCGGACCGCACTGTGGAGACAAATCACAGTGCCCTTCAGAAGTCTGAATCGGGCGAAACGGGCTCCCATCCGCCGACTGTTACATGGCTGCATGGCGAACCGGATGCCGCTCCCGCGACCCTTGATGATGCCGCTGCCAGACAGGCCCAGGCGCGTTACGAGCAGGGAACCTGGCATCGTCTGCGGGGAGAATACGACCTTGCCATTGCCCGATACCGGGAGGCCGTAGAGATCGACCCCCAACTGCACGCGGCCCGACATGACCTGGCGGCGGTTCTGTTGTTGCTGGGACGAATCGAACAGGCCGAGCAGGAACTGGGCCGCATTCTGAGTGCGGAACCCGATCATCGAGCGTCCCTGAAGACTCTGGCTCTGTTACAGGCCCGACGAAAGGAGTACCGCTCCTCGAGTGAGACCCTTCAAAAACTGCTGCTCGTGGACCCGCGCGACCCGGAGGCCTGGTTATACTTTGGCGACATGGCCCTCTTCACAGGCGATCGACCTGCGGCCCTGGCGGCTTGGCAGAAGATCGACGAATTGGAAGGCGCCGGCGACGAGTTCAGGCAGCGTGCCCGGACGCGTCTGGAGATGTATCGCGGCAACAGTGGAGAATGGACCGCGGAGCCCGCTCGTTCCAAGTAAGATGAGTCGCGCAGCAGAGGACAACACAACCCGCCGGCACTCGCCGGTCTATGCCATTTTCGGCAGCGAGGAATTTCTGCGATCCGAAGCGCTCGCGCGGATCATGGCGGATGTTCTCGGGCCGCAGCGCGAGCAGATGGCTCTGGCTGAGTATGAAGGGCCGGATGCCGATCTCGCCGACGTGCTTGATGAGTGTCGAACGGCGTCACTGCTCGCGCCGATGCGACTTGTGATCGTCCGGGATGCCGATGACTTTATTTCCAACCATCGCGAAGCACTTGAAAAATATGCGAAGTCCCCTTCGACGACGGCTGTGCTCGTGCTGGAGTGCACGAAGTGGGCGTCGTCGACGCGCCTCTACAAGATCGTCGATCAGCTTGGCGGCAACATCGCCTGCAACGAACTCAAGGGCAATGCCGTGACCGGCTGGGTCACGTCGCGCTGCCAGGGTGCTTACGGCTGTCGGATGGATCCCGCCGCCGCGCGCCGGCTCGTGGAACTGGTCGGCGGACAGCTCGGCGTGCTGAACATGGAGCTTTCCAAGCTCGCCGTCTATGTCTCCCCGCGAAAGCAGATTACCGAGCAGGACGTGGAAGAACTCGTGGGTGCCTCGCGCGCCGAGACGGTCTTCAAGATCGCCGATGCCATCTGCGACGCAGACGCACGACGTGCACTCGAGTTATGGGATCAGCTTGTCGCGCTGGAGCGAGATGCCGAATGGCGCGCTGTGGGTGGTCTGACCTACAGTCTTCGCCGGCTCGCCGAGGCCAAGAGATCGGTCGAGCGCGGGATGGCTGTCTCGGAAGCTGCCCGTCGATTCGGTTTCTTTACAGATGCCAATCGACTCGGCCGGCAGCTTCAGCGATTCACGTTGACCCAGTGGGAAGACCTGCTCAAGCGTCTTCTCGAAATCGACCTCGGAGCAAAATCCGGTCTGGCCAGTCCGCGGGAGGCGATCGAAAAGCTCATCGTCTCGCTTTGTGCGGGAAGCGCGACGCGGCCTCGTCTTGCGGGTTGATCGAAGTCGCAGTTCGGTGGTCGCAATGGCGGTTAATTACATGGGACTGGCGGCCCGGGCGTCCGTCCCTGACAATATCCCGGAAAGGGCGGGTTTGACGATCGATCGCCGCCGCGAAAGGTTAGGGATAACCATGCTGAGAAGGATCATGATGCGGCCATACCTGGCACTCAGTGTCGTCGGCGCGCTCGCTATGTCGGGTTGCTCGGAAATGGACTGGAATTGGGGTCGAAGCAGTTCCGCAACAGCCAAACGCGATAAGCCGGTCACGCGGTCCGAGCCCGCACCTGCGGAGACGCGCACGGCGGCAGCGCGTCCGAAGGAGCCGACCGCATCATCCGCGGACGATTCGCGGGTGCGCGAGGTGGATGAACAGGTCGCCAGATACGTCGAGTCCATGAACACCCAGTCGGACTCGGGCTATGTCCGGGGCGATCTGAATTCCAAGATTCAGCGTCAGAGCGATCCGGAGCGTGCGAACCGAATCCGACAGACGGCGGCACGGGCCCGCGGCGACCGTCCGCCATTGGAGCCCGATTCATCGCTCGAAACTCCGTCGGAGCGAGGTTCAGGATCCGCGTCGGACTTTCCGCCGTCCGGTGCATCTGAAGGGTATGCCGGCGCCCGGCCGGTGTCGCGTTCAACAGAAGAGCCGACCGTGTCGGGCGACGCCAACGAGTCTCCTGCGGCAGCGCGAGATCACGAGAAGCCGTTCGAAGCACACAGTTCACGGGCTGGTGATGGAACGCAATCGGAGGTTTCTGAGCTGCCGACTCGATCGGAGCCGGAGCGCACGGCCGAATCGAGCTCAACGGAATCGGCTAACGCTTCGACGGAGTCGACTCCGCCTGCAAAGCCGCCGGTGCTTTCTGAAATCAGCATTGAACCGGCATCCCCCAAGCAGGAAAGTGCCACCGGTCCACAACCGAAGTCGACGGACAATGCGGCGCCACAAAGTTCGGAACGGGCACTCGTTAACGCGATTCCGGCGACGCCCATCTCGACGGCGGATGCGATCAAGGCCCGCATCACCGAGCAGGAGAAGCTGGTAGCCCGCGAGCCGGACAATCTCGAGGAGCAGTTCCGCCTGCGGCTCATGTATCTGATCGATGGTCAGGACGACCGGGCGACCGACCCGATTCCCGGCCTCAATTCTCAGATGCAGGAGATCGTCCGGGGGCAAATAGCCGCTTTGATGACGGCGCGGGGAACCTCGGAGCGCGATCCCACGCTGTGGGCCAACCGCCAGCTCGATGCGATCGAGAACCTTCGCGCCCTGGTTCGTGCACAGGCCGATTTGCGCGTGCCTCGTGTCGAGTTGTGCAGCGCGATCGATGGCTTCGGCCGATACGAGCCGATCGTGCCGCCGCAGTTCACCGTCGGCGGGCGAAATCAGGTTATCGTCTATATGGAGGTGGACAACTTCCAGACGGAGAAGACGTCCACCGGTCTGTATCGCGCGCTGATGTCGGTCCGGGCCAGTCTGCTCAACAAGAGCGGCGAGGAAATCTGGAGCATGCGCGACGAGAACATCGAAGACCTGTCGCGGCAGCGGCGGTCCGATTTCTTTCTGACCATCGGCCCGCTGGCGATTCCCAAGACGCTCGGCCCCGGCGAATATGTAATGAAGGTCGAGGTTGAGGATGTCGTCGGCGGCAAGATCGGAAGCAACTTTGCCAAGTTCAAGATGCTGCCGTGATCGGAGTCGCGGCGTGCTTGACCCGGTCGGTTCCACCTCCTGGCACAATCGTCATCTGTCCAGCTTTCGTCGGCTGAATGAGCTTCTGCATGCACACGGACCGGCCGAACCGACCGTCATGGTCGTCGGCCCCGGCGGTGTGACCGTGCCTGCGAGCTGGCTGCTCAATGACGCCGCCGCAAAGGCCCCGCGCCTGCGGAAGCTCATCGGGGATGCGGCACGCTACAGCGATCAGGTACTGCGACGGATTCCCGGTATGCCGCTGCGCACGCTGGAGCCGGTGGAATTGCAGTCGGCTTTGACTGTGCCGCATCGGTTGGTCGTGATGGATCGTTCGCAGCGAATCCTCGCGGCCGTTGCGCGGCAGCTTCCCGATGCGAAGTGCTACTGTATTGACATCTCGTTCCAGAAGTTGCCCGAGAGCGCCGACGTGATCAGCGTCTTCAATGTCGTCTGCCGGCTCGACGATCCCGACGCCGGTCTGGCGAACATCGTCGCTGCCCTCCGCCCCGGCGGCTGGCTGCTCATCGACGACCGCTCCGCTGCGGGCCGTCTCGACCAATACTCTGACATTCGCCCGGTGGATTCGAAGATTTACCGACGGGCAAGTTGAATCACGCCATTGCATTTCACAGCCCGGGCGACCTGCGCTTGATGAATCCGCCCGCGCGCAGTAGGACTTCAGATGATGACCGACACCCAACAGATCGAGCTTGTCCGAGCATTGCGCGATCGCTTCGAGTCCGATGCGATCCTCGGCGCGCGGGAGCTGCCGATCAAACTCGAAGCAGGGAAATCCGAAGCGTCAAAGCCCGCGGCAGCGCTCCCGCCGTTTGTGGCAACGCAGGATGTCACGGCCGAAGAGGCAGAATCGCGCCGCATCTCGCTACAGGTCATCGACGATAACGAAGTAAAGGGCTGCACGAAGTGCGGTCTGCATTCCACGCGCACGAAGACCGTCTTTGGCGTCGGCAATCCGACTGCCAGGATCATGTTCATCGGTGAAGGCCCGGGGCAGGATGAGGATACCAGCGGCATTCCCTTCGTCGGCCGCGCCGGTCAGCTTCTCACCGCCATGATCGAAAAGGGCATGGGGCTGAAGCGCGACGACGTCTACATCGCCAATGTCGTCAAATGCCGCCCGCCGGGCAATCGCAACCCCGCGACCGACGAGATCGCCGCGTGCAAGGATTACCTGCTGCGGCAGATCGAGATCATCCGCCCGCAGGTGATCATCGCCCTCGGCGCGCCGGCGGCGCAGACGCTGCTGAACACGCGCGAAGGCATCGGCCGGCTGCGCTCGCGCTGGCACGATTTCTACCCGAGCGGCACGGATATGATCGGTGAACCGATTCCGGTCATGCCAACGTACCACCCCGCATATCTGCTCCGCGACCCGACGGAGAAAGGCAAGGCCTGGGCGGATTTGAAAATGGTCATGGCACGTCTTGGCATCCCCCTACCGCCGGGGGTTTCGTGAGTGCATCGAGGCGGCCATCTCATCCGTCAGCATGTTAATGCCAGCCGTGCAATCATCCGGCAAAAAG
Source organism: uncultured Planctomycetota bacterium (assembly GCA_900696465.1). Classification (GTDB taxonomy): domain Bacteria; phylum Planctomycetota; class Phycisphaerae; order UBA1845; family UTPLA1; genus UTPLA1. The sequence continues at coordinate 123,513 of CAADGE010000023.1, read as the reverse complement.
CAAACGAGGGTCGTCGATGGTACGACAACCCTCGTCCGAGTCTCAGGGTGATCCGATTGACCGTGTGTAGGCCGCTTCAGCGCGGGCGGCGATGTGCTCGCCTGAAGCCGGCAGCGGCTGACATCATGGCGATGCACGCCAGCATCGGGGCCATTCCGGCAAGCCCGCACACACCACCGGACACACCGGTCAGCGACGAGCCCGTCGGCTTGTGGATCGTCGCGATCGTGCTTGACAACAGCGACTCGTTTGCGACTTGCGGCGTCTGGCGGGTGCCGGAACGCGGAGCGGCATAGTTGAACAGCTCAAGGAAGCTCAGCTTGCCGTCGCCGTTGGTGTCGCTGTCGCTCACCTTAAGTGCGTCGATCATCTTGCCGGCAAAGAGACTGTATGGACTACCGGCCGCGGAGGTCTCGTCGAAGTCGCTGGCGGTGATGAAGCCGACGTTCGAGCCAGCGGCCTTGGTCGGGTCATCGCCGAAGCGTGCGACCTGACCGGCTTTGACGTTCTGCATGGCCGCCAGGACGTTCTGGCTGAAGTTGCTCAAGGCCCGTGCCGCCGCCTGCTTATCGCTGAGATCGCCCTTGAAGATGCCGCCCGAGAAGCAGGCATCCACGATGACGACGACCGTGACATCGTCCCGGAACCAGTTCGCCAGGTCGGTTCCCAGCTCGGTGTCTGAGTACTGACCGTCGTAGGTGCTCAGAAACATGCTGGTTCCCTGCACCTGGCCGCCATGGCTGGACTGGAAGAAGACGCAGACATCACCGCTGCCGGCGGACAGTGCCATGTTGTAGAGCGCGGTGCGGATGCCTTGCTTGGTCGCCGAAGAATCGGTCAGCCGGGAGATGTTGCTGCTGTTCCATCGCTCGGTATCCTGCGACAGACCGGCGATGAAGCCGTCCACGTCGTTGATGCACGAAGGCAGACTGCTTGCCTGAAGGTAGTTGTCGATGCCGACGGCGACCATCCGATGCGCGCCGCCGCCCACCGGCTGCTGCTGGGCTTGCGGCTGCTGCGTCTGTTGTTCCGGTGGCTGCTGCGTGTTCGTCTCACCGACGTAGATCCACACGCCGTTGTACGCGTCGAAGACCCATCCCGGAAACTCGGGATCAACATAGTACTGGCCGAACGCCGCAGAGGCGGAGAGGCCCAGTCCCACGACCGCGGCGAGCACGGCCAGGGAATGGTCTCGCTTCAGGGCTCGTCCACTCTTCAGTCGTTGTGTGTTCTTGTTCGCGTTCATGATTCACCTCTCGTGTCTGTCAGGGTGGTCCTTTCTGCTCGCTGCGATGCCACGCGGCATAACAGACAACAGGGGTACACCCCGACAGAGAGAATCTGCCGCGGATTCTGTAGAAAATTGCCGGTTAGCCGACGTATGGGTCCGGATTCCTTTCAAAGGCCCGGCTTGAGCAGCCAACAGGGCGCGAGGCGGTCACGACGGGCGAACACCTGGAGCGTCGTCCGGTCCCCCCCTCACCCGGCTTTGCAGCGGTATCCGATCGCGGATAATCTGATCTTCTGGCGGAAACCCCCGATGGATACGACGCGAGCCAGTCTTCTGATGCGGATCAAGGACCCAGCCAATGCGACCGCATGGCGGGACTTCGACGCCATATACCGGCCGATGCTTCACCGCTTCGCGACCCTCCGCGGGCTGGATGATTCGACCGCCGAGGACGTTGTGCAGCACTGCATGGCATCCGTTCATCAGCACATCCGCAGCTTTGAATACGACCCGAGCCGCGGGCGCTTCAAGTCCTGGCTTCGAACCATGGTCAACAATCGCATCCGCAACCTGCACCGCGACCGCCATGAGGATGAGGCCAAGACGCAGGATTTCCGTCGCAGCCAGGATCGAGAACCATCGCCGGATGAGGCCTTCGACAAACTGTGGATGGAGGAGCATCTGCGACATGCCATGGAAGCGCTGCACAAGGAAGTAGGGGATTCGACCTATGCCGCTTTCACGGCATATGCCATAGATGACAAACCGGTCGAAGATGTCTGTAAGCAGTACGAATTGACGGCTAATCAGCTTTACAAGATCAAGTGGCGCCTCACGCAGCGGCTTTCAGAGATGTTGAAGAATCTCATCGGGGAAGATGAGTAGGTCCGGGAGACCTTCACCGAATAAAACGTAAACCGCAACCGCCGGAGGTCTGGCCCCGCGGCGATTGCGGTGGTTGTTGCGGTGAGAAAAGTTCCTACCACTGGCTGCTGAAGTAGTTGTCGAGCGATTCAGAGATATTCGTCCCGCTGCTCAGGGTGAACGAGTTTCCGCTGTTGCTGTTCGTGTACTCGCCCCAGCCGTAGAGCACCGAGTTGCTCCCGGAACCGGTGGACCCGACGCCCCAGGGATCGCTATAACCGGTTACATATTCGAGTTCATCCATCTCACATCCGGTGCCGGCCACGAGCCCCAGCAGGGCCACACAGACGACCAACTTACTGGTCAGTGAGTTCAGCGTTGTCTTGAGCGATCTCATGATTATCTCCCGTGTCTGGGTTCCTTGTTTCCGGCGGCGTCCAGCGAACGCCTGACAGCAGGGGTACCCCGCCACTCGGAGTTTCTTCCGCTGCTTTTCTGTTTTTTACTCCACAGATAACCCGCCTCCCGGCCGGTTCGAGCGTGGAATTTGGAAGAAACATTGCCCTTCCGGGTACGGATTCGTGCCTGGCAGGCGTGGCTGGTATGCTGAATGTGACCTGTCTTTACTTGCCCGAGACGTCCCGTGGTCGTATTCGGGTCAAGTTGGAGTCTGCAATGCAACTTCCAGGGGCGTGTCTTACGGACAACGATCTTCTGCGGTTCCACGCAGGCGAGTTGGACGGCGATGCCGCGGCTCGATTCGGCGAACATCTTAAGGAATGTCAGATATGCGATGGCCGCAGCTCCGAGATGCTTTCGGCACACGATGACCTGTTGAATCGCGTGCGGGGGATCCGGAATCTGTTGCAGCACATCGGACCATCTCCCAAGGCAACGCGCGAATCAACGTGTGACGTGGTTTCGCAACGCGCTTCCCGTTTCCCGGAAGATACCCACACCGGTCGGTCGATCGGCGCCTACCACCTGGGCCGCAAGCTCGGTGAGGGCGGCTTCGGCGTGGTATATCTCGCGGAGCAGGAAAAGCCGCTTCGGCGTCGCGTTGCGCTCAAGCTGCTCAAGCCGGGCATGGATTCCCGTCAGATCGTCTCTCGCTTCGAAGCAGAACGACAGGCCCTGGCGCTGATGGAGCACCCCTGTGTGGCTCGCGTCTTCGACGCCGGCACGACAGAGTCCGGGCGACCGTTCTTCGTTATGGAGTATGTCGACGGCGTGCCGATCACCAACTTCTGCACGCAAAAGCGTCTTGACTATCACGATCGGCTCGAACTTTTCCTGCAGGTGTGCGACGCCGTTCAGCACGCACACCAGAAGGGAATCATCCATCGTGATCTGAAGGCCTCGAACATCCTCGTCGCGGTCGATGCGGCACGTCCGCTGCCGAAGGTGATTGATTTCGGCATCGCCAAGGCGATCGAGAAGCCGCTGACGGATTCCACGCTACAAACGCTGGAAGGTGTTTTCGTCGGCACGCCCGAATACATGAGCCCCGAGCAGGCGGGACAGGGACCGGCCGTCGATACACGAACGGACATCTACTCACTGGGGGTGGTCCTTTACGAGCTTCTGACCGATCAGCTTCCATTCGATTCCCGGCAACTCCGGCAACTGGGTCATTCGGAGATGCTGCGGATGATTCGCGAAGACGATCCGCCGCGGCCCAGTGCTCGATGCCTTGCTGATGGTTCTTGGAGTCGAACATCCAAGTCCGGTGTTTCACTCGGTGACCATCCGGATACGTCCTTGCGTCGGCGCCAGCTCGAAGGCGAACTCGACTGGATCACCATGAAGGCCATCGAGAAGGATCCAGCGCGTCGTTATCAGTCCGCATCGGAGTTCGCGGCGGATATTCGACGCTATCTGAATCATGAAGTGGTGCTCGCCTGTCCGCCGAGCACCAGCTATCGGCTGCGAAAGTTCGTCCGGCGACACCGGGCGGGCGTTGTGGCGTGCGCGGCGGCCTTTGGTGCGCTGGTCCTGGGCATGATCGGAACGGCAGGCATGGCCTACGTGGCTGGCCAGGAAAAGCGCGACGCCATCGCCGCGCGGGAAGAAGCCGAGAACGCCCGGCTGGTCGAAGCAGCGCAGCGCCAGCTAGTGGAGAAGCGAGAGGCCGAGGCCCGACAGGTCTCCCAATTCCAATCGAGGATTCTGGAGCAGGTGGTCCCAATGGAACTGGGGCTGCACCTGCGAGAGGAGATGATATCGAAGCTGGAAGCCGCGTTCGATCGTACGGGGTTGGATGAGGCCCGTCGGTCGCAGCGACTTGAGCAGTTTCAGAGGGAGCTCGGGCAGATCGATTTTACCGGCGCGGCCTCCGATATGCTCGATCATGCCATCCTGAAGCCGACGATTGCTGCCATCGATCAGGAATTCGAGAACCAGCCGCTCGTGGCCGCTGATCTTCGCGAAACGCTGGCGCTGATCTATGAAAAACTCGGCCGGCACGACGTCGCCCTGTCGCTGCAGGAGCAGGCGCTTTCCGTTCGACGGCAGCTTCTCGAAACAGGCGATTCGCGCGTGATCCGGGCCATGAACAACGTTGCCATCCTGCTGTCGGCCAATCAGCGGCATGGCGAGGCGGAGTCGTTGATTTGTGAAGCACTGGAGCGATCAAGATCGCGCGGCGCTGAGGCGCCGGAGACGCTTCGGAGCATGGCCAACCTGGGCACGATCTTGGATGCGCAGGGCAAGTACGGCGAGGCCCGCCAGCATCTCGAGCAGTGTCTGGAAATCCGCCGGCGAGTACTGGGTGAAACGCACGTCGATACGCTGATCGCGGCGAGCAATCTTGCGGCGGTACACCAGGGGATGGGCGAGTACGCCGAGGCCGAGACGCTCTACCGGGAGGTGCTTGAGAAACGCCGGCGCGTCCTGGGTGAGACACACCACGACACGCTCAAGTCGATCAGCAATTTCGGGTACTTCCTCAAGCAGCGAGGTCGACTCACCGAAGCCGAACCGTACTATCGCGAAGCGCTGGAGCTGATGAGCCGAGTGCTCGGCGATACGCATCTTAATACGATGACGGCCATGAACAATCTGGGGGCCCTGCTCGGCGAGCAGAACAAGCTGGATGAAGCCGAGTATTATTATCGCACGGTGCTGGAGCGGCGGCGTAAGCTCTTGTCCGATCATCATCCTCATACGCTCGCCTCGATCAACAACATGGGCTTCTTCCTGTTTCGCAAAGGCCGTCGCGATGAAGCCATCGTGCTGTTTCGCGAATCGAGGGACAAACTGCGGGCCAATTACGGCAGTGAGAACCTTCTGACGCTTACGGCCATGGAGAACGTCGCGCTCGCCCTGATGATGGAGCGTCGTTGGGAGGAAGCCGAGCCCGATTTTCGGGAGGCGCTCGAACTGCGTCGCAAGGTCAGCGGTCGCACCCATCCCGCGACAATCACGACGCAGAAGAACCTGGCGACCGTTCTGACTTCGCGGCAGCAGTTTGCCGAAGCCGAGAGCTTGTTGAGTACCGTCTTGGACGATGATGAACAGAGTAACTCTTTGTCGACTGAGCAACGTGCTGCGCTGATCGAGCGACGAATCGCGCTCTACGAGGCATGGCATGAATCCGATCCGAATGCCGGCCACGATGCGAAAGCTGAAAGATGGCGACGGGAGTTGAAGCCTGCGGAGACGAAATACCCCAATGACGATGAATAATGATATTGCTGCATCGCCGTGGGAACCCGCTGTTCGGCGACTGGTCGTGAAGAGGATGGATGAGTAGCGCGACGCTGGGATAAGCGCGTGGCCGTCAGGTAATGAGGCGGAGGACTACAGCCCCAGCAGCAGATTGACGAATCCTTCGAGATCATCAAGCGTGACGAGGCAGTCACCGCTGAAGTCCGCGGCAGGTCGGCCGAACCGATCGACCGGCGTACCCTGCGGCGTGTTGGCGCAGACGTCGTTCGTATCCGGCACGCCGTCGACATCAGAGTCCGCAAGGTTGAAGAGGTAAATCATTCCGGAATCGTTCGGATACGGCGCGGGATTCTCGAACAATCCGCAGACGGCGACGTCACCGCGGCGGTCGCCTGTCGCGTCAGCGAGGCCGGCAACGGCGAAGCCGAACTTACCGGCGGTATCGGCGTTGGGCGAAGTCAATGCGCGAATCAAAGCGCCCGTCGCCCCGGAGAAGACATACGCTCGCCCGCTTTGCGCCGGACTGCCGCTTGCTGTCTCATCACTCGCGCCGATAATCAGGTCGCCCGATCCGTCACCATCGATATCCGCCACGCCTGCGACGGAACTGCCGAAGAGCGAGAAACTCTGCGGAGTCGGGGCCTGAAACGTCCTGAGCGGCAGGCCGGTCGCGCCGGAGTAGAGATAGGCCCGCCCGCCGAAGTCGTGCACACCGCCGGCGGTCTCCTGAGAGGCACCGACCAGGACGTCGCCTTTGCCGTCGCCGTTGACATCTGGAACACCGCTCACGCTGGTGCCGAAGTTTCCGAGCGGCTCCGCGTTTACGGAAATCAGGGTCGACAAGTGGGAGCCATCCGATCCGGAAAAGACATAGGCCCGACCTGCGCCGATGAAGCCCGGTGGGTCGCCGGGGGCACCGATCACAATATCGTCCACTGCATCGCCGTTGACATCCGGAACGCTGCTGACCGAAATGCCGAAGTAACCGGCTACCGTTTGTTGCGGAGAAGCCATCGTGTAGAGCAGTGTGCCTGTTGCACCAGAGAAGACGTGCGCACGGCCCGAATCGATCGGGCTGCCGGTGGGGCTTTCGTGCCAGCCGCCCACGATTGCATCGCCGAATCCGTCGCCATCGAGGTCGCGGATGCCGGCAACAGCGTAACCGAAGAGTCCGCCCTGTCTCGGAGTCGGCGAGACGAGCGTGTGCAGGTGCGCGCCGGTCGCTCCCGAGAAGAGATATGCACGGCCACTCTGCGGAGGAAAGCCGGCAGGGCTTTCCAGCGGCGCACCGATGATGACATCACCGTAGCCGTCGCCGTCGATGTCCGGCACGGCACCGACGCCCCAGCCGAATCGACCATCCGCCTGCTGATTGGGCGACGCGAAGCTCCGAAGCAGCGTCATGCTTCTGCCGGAGTACAAATGGGCTCGGCCGGCGTCGTTCGGAGCACCCGACGGGTTTTCGAGTTTGGCACCTGCCAGGAGGTCGGTCAGTCCATCGCCGTCTACGTCAGGAACGCCGGCGAGAGTGATTCCGAAGTATCCCGAGATCTCTGCTGTTGGCGAACCCGTCTGGTACATGACTGGCGCGGGGTCACCCGGCGGCGTCAGCAATTGCTGCACGAACCCGTGAAGGTCCATCGCATCAACGACACAATCGTGATTGAAATCCGCCGCAGGACGACCGGATGGATCAACCATTGTGCCAGGAGGCGTTGCCGGGCAGGCGTCGAATTCATCAGGGATGCCGTCACCGTCGCTGTCCACTGCAAATGTGCCGGCAGGCAGGGTGACGATAAGGAGGATGGCCCAACACAACTGCGGCGCGAGGCGCGCGCTGTTTCGATGAATCGTTCCCGTAGAAGAGTCGGTTCCTGGGAACATAACGAGTGTAAATCTTACCAATTTTAATACGTAAGATTCAAGGCCACAGTGCCTCCAATGCGGGTTCTGATGCCAGCGATCGACTTGTTTCAGCAGCCCTCGTTCGTTATGATGGGAAGTGTGCCGTCCATCGCGAGGGGACAGCAAGAGACCTTCTACTCCGTGTAGAACCATGTCTCGACGAGCCGATCATCCATCCGACTCACAGCCCGAGGTATCCCCGCCCCTCGTGCCGACTGACGCATCCGGCGCTTCCCCGAGTGCATCCTTCAATGAATTAACCCGTCGCGCCTTTCTCAGTGCGACGGCCGCAGCCGTGGTCACGGGTGCCGTCGAAAATTCGCCGGCAATCGAACGACTACCGGGCGTCTCCCACCGAGATACTGATTCGGGGCAGTCGGGTGACAATGCATCCGCGCCTCAGGTGCGCAGCGGCGATACCGAGTTGCGTGCCGACAAGGCATTCACCGTTCGCGCCAAGGCGGCGCAGAATCAACGAGATCGTCCGCTGCCGGTTCATCTTTCCAACGGGGATGAGGCGCTGTATCCCAATCGGATCGGGAGTTACACGAAGGGACTGCCGCACAACGTTCGAGGAGAAGTAAATCCTGCGGCTTACAATCTGTTTCTCCATGCGCTGACCACCGGCAACCCGGCGGACTTTGAGGTAATACCGCTTGGATGTTCGACGCCCAGTTTTCGCAGACGGCTTGTCAATCCGCAGGCAGGGCTGGCCTTTGATCTGGAAGGCGCAGACGCGCAGCACCTCACACAGACGCCGGCGCCCGCATTCGCCAGCGCTGAACAGGCCGCGGAGATCGTCGAAAATTACTGGATGGCCCTGTGTCGCGATGTGCCTTTTCATACTTACGAAACAAACCCGCTCACACAGCAGGCATGCGCCGAACTGTCGGGTCTGTCGGATTTCCGCGGCCCGAAGATCGGCGGACAGGTAACGCCTCAGGTGCTATTCCGAGGTCTTACGCCTGGTGACCATACCGGGCCGTACATCTCACAGTTTCTGTACTTACCTTGTCCGTTCGGCGCTGCCTACATTGAGCAGCGGATGCGAACTCATGTAGCCGGGCACAATTACATGACCCACTATGCTCAGTGGCTCAATGTCCAGAACGGCTGCGTGCCCTCCCAGCCGGAATTGTTTGATCCGGTGCGACGATTCATCTTCAACGGTCGCGACCTGGGCCAGTGGGTTCATATCGACGTTCTGTTTCAGGCGTATTTCCATGCCTGCCAGATTCTCGGGACGCCGGTCGGCACCGGCGTGGATCCTCTCTCCAGCGGCATCGGTGCGCCGGTCAACCCGGGTAATCCCTATTTCGTTTCTCAGACGCAGGAAGGATTCGGCACGTTTGGGCCGCCGTATATAAAGACCATTGTGTGCGAAGTCGCCACGCGAGCGCTCAAGACCGTCTGGTATCAAAAGTGGTTCGTGCATCGCAAGCTTCGGCCGGAGGAGTTCGCAGGGCGCATTCACAATCATCTGATCGGTCTTGCCAGCTATCCGATTCATTCCGAGGCGCTCAATGCGCAAGCCGTGCATCAGGTATTCAGCCAGTACGGCAGCTATCTGCTGCCGATGGAGTTTCCGGAGGGATCACCGATGCACCCAGCTTATGGGGCGGGTCATGCGACGGTGGCCGGCGCCTGCGTGACGATTCTGAAGGCGATGTTCGACGAGAGCTTTGTCATTCCGAATCCCGTTATGCCGAATCCGAGTGATCCGACTCAATTGATTCCTTACGTTGGTCCGCCGCTCACTGTCGGCGGAGAGTTGAACAAACTCGCCAGCAACGTTGCGATGGGTCGGAACATCGCCGGAGTTCACTGGCGATCCGACGCCACGGAGTCGCTGAAGCTCGGCGAGATGGTCGCCATCCGCCTGCTGGAGGATCAGCGCGGCTGCTATAACGAGCCGTTCGAGGGCTTTACGTTCACTCGCTTCGATGGCACAAGCATAACGGTGTGAACGGACAAGAAGCGGGCGTGGCGATCACGGCGCGATGACCGATGTGTCGGTTGCATTCCAATTGGAGAATGGGGCCGGATCAGACGAGTTCGAGGACGCTGTTCATCTCGCCGTAGGGATTCATTTCCATTCGCGGATTGGCCGGATCGCGCATCCAGTGACCGTCGACGACGTAGCGGTAGTTGTATCTACCCGGACCCAGCGGAAGTCTGGCGAAGAAGGCGCCGTCGCGGAGCGGTTGCATTGGTGTGCGATCGGGATTCCAGTCGTTGAAGTCGCCCGCGATGCGGACGCTGTTCGCACCGGCTGCAGCCACGACGAAAACCACGCCGTGTTCGACGGCGCGAGGCCCGTAGATCAACTCGATTTTTTCCTCAGTACGCTGAGCGGAGGTGCCTGTCGAAGCCGGCAAGCCGCTCTTGCGGCCGGGTCCCAGGAGCGTCTCAGTGGTAGCCAGGAGCTTGCTGGCGTTGGCCGCCAGGGCCTCGGCGCGTTCGAGCAGGACCTGCTGGCCGCTTGATGAGGCCGCAGCGGCAGGAGCGCTGCGCGGGCTGGCGACAGCGGCCGTTCCAATGGACGGCGTCGGCGTGGCCGGTGTGATCGTGTCGAGCGCATTCGCTGTGCTCAGTGCGGCAGCGGGCATGGTGGCGGCTGACTTGCCGTTGCCCAGCGCGATAAGCTCGCGCGCGAATTTGACGAAATCTCGGCAGCCGCTGCTGGCAGGGTCGTACTCGGTGATCGGCTGACCGAGACTGGTGCTCTCTTTGAGCTTGGTGTTGAAGTTGATGAAGCTCGCGAACATCGCATCGCCGTGGCGCTTTCGCAATTCGGCGAGGATTTCGCGGGCCAGCTTGGTGCGAACATCGTACAGGTTGGCGACGATGCGCACGGACAGATGCCGCCCCGTCTCCGCGCGGAGTTCGCGGATCGTATCGAGTTGCTTGGAAAGCCCATGAAGCGAGAAGTAACCGGTGTCGACAGGGACGATCACTTCATCCGCCGCGGCGAGCGCGCTTTGCGTCAGAAAGCCGACGGTCGGCGGTGTGTCGATCAGGGCGAAGTCATACTTGTCGCGAACTTGATCGAGCATACGGGCCAGCCGCTGTTCGCGCCCCGGCACGCCGGCAAGCTTCTGCTCGAGCTTGGAGAGATCGATCTTCGCAGGAATGAGGTCAAAGTGGCTGGAGATCTGCCATGTCACGCGGCCCAGGTCGACCGGTTCTTGGTCCTGCTGAGCCAGGAGGACATCGGCGACACTGACTTCGACCTGCTCCTCCGGGACGAGGAGGCCCAGGGCACAGTGTCCCTGCGGATCGAGGTCTACGGCGAGCGTCCGCTGGCCTTCGCGCGCCAGGCAGGCCGCCAGATTGATGACGATCGTTGTCTTTCCGCATCCTCCCTTTTGATTCGCGATCGCGATGATCCTCATCGTTCAGATCCTCTGGCACGATACGTAGAATTTGCGCCCCGGCTGACTGGCGGCCACCGCCGGCCGACCGGGGAGTGTCGTAAACACCCGATAATCGGTCTTCGGCTTCCTAACGTTGAATTCTTGAGGAGTTATGAGACGAAGTGGCATTTCCAGCGCTGAAAAGGCAGTTTGTTGCCGAACTCCTCGGGCTTCCAGACAAAAGGGAACACTTTTCTGTGACGAGATACGCACTCAAACTTCGGAACAGTATAAAGTTAAATCAGTTTTGCGTGAGCGGACTTATGCAGGGTACCTGACCATTGTGATTGGTTCGGTTTCTTGATGGAGCAAGGCGGCAGAAGTACCATTCGGCGTTTCGCGTCATTGATGAACTGCGACGGGTTTGGGCGGATTTCGAGATGTGGGAACGGCTTTGTGAATTGTTGGACGCAGGTGTCGGCCGGCATGTCCTCGTGGTGGGCGATTACATGCTGGATCGCTATCTCTACGGCGATGCAGAGCGTATCAGCCCGGAGGCGCCGGTGCCGGTGCTTCGGGTCGTTCGTCAGGAGGAAGCGCTCGGCGGCGCCGGTTCCGTTGCCGCCGACATCGCAGCGCTGGGTGCCGTGCCGCACTGTGTCGGGATCACCGGTCGGGATGCCGACGGCGAACGGCTGCGCGAGTTGCTCGATCGGTGCGGGGCCGATACCGGCGGCTTGACGGTCGTTGCCGAGCGACCGACCACGCGCAAGACCCGGCTTGTGGGTATGGCGCAGCACCGCCATCGGCAGCAGCTCATTCGCATCGACGATGAAAATGCCGATCCGGTTTCTGACGCAACGGCCGACGCATTGATTTCCGCTGCGTGCCGCCTACTTGACACCTGTCGCGCCGTCTGCCTTGAAGATTACGGCAAAGGCGTGGTGACCGAGCGGCTGGCCCAGGGGATCATCGAGGCGGCCCGCGCACGCGGTGTGCCGGTCCTGGTCGATCCCGCCAACACCGATAATTACAGCCGCTACGCCGGCGCCACGGTGGTCACCCCTAACCGGACAGAGACGGAGCGACTCATCGGTCGGCGGCTGCGCTCACTGGATGCGGTTCGCGAGGCCGCTTCCGAGATCCTCAGCCGCTGCCGGACAAAGTGCGTCTGCGTGACGCTCGATGCCGAAGGCGCGGCACTCATCGAGCCGGGCGGAACGTTTGAGCACATCCCCACCAAGTCGCGAGACGTTTATGACGTGACCGGCGCGGGCGACGAAGTGCTCGCTGCCATGGCAGTTGCCGTCGCTGCGGGAGCGACGCTCCGCGAGGCCGCGGCACTGGCCAACGTGGCCGGCGGCCTTGAAGTTGAGAAGTTCGGCTGCGTGCCGATTACCCGTGAGGAGGTGATCGGCGAGATTCTACTTGAGCATCACAAGACGCTCGGCAAAGTGCGAACGCTGGATCAACTGCTGCCCGAACTGGCGCGCCGACGCGCCCGGCATGAGAAGATCGCATTCACCAACGGCTGCTTCGATTTGGTACACGCCGGCCACATTGCGAACTTCGCCTTTTGCAGGAAGCAGGCCGATGTGCTTGTCGTCGGACTGAATTCGGATGCATCCGTCCGTGCGCTGAACAAGGGCGGCAATCGTCCGATCGTCGGTCAGGAGGATCGCGCCGCCGTGCTCGCCGCGCTGGCCGACGTCGACTACGTTGTCGTTTTTGATGACGACACACCGCAGAAGCTGATCGAGGCGATTCGGCCGGATGTACTTCTGAAGGGCGGTGACTGGGCGGGCAGGCCGGTGGCCGGTCAGGAGTTCGTCGAGAAGTACGGAGGCAAGGTGCTCTTCGTGCCCTTGCTTGAAGGGCGAAGCACGACGGACCTGATCGAGCGAATCCGGAAGCTGTAGCAGCCGGCCAACTCTTACTTATCGTTCACGTTTTATCGCGAAGGTCGCTCGTTGCGAAGCACGATTCGTTCGTAGCCATCGGGGAGCGGGTCTCGATCCACCGGCATGGATGGATCGTTTTTGAAGGCGTCGCGCAAGTGCGTCCATAGCGGATGATGCAGCTCCGGCGGCGGCGGACCGGGGAATCGCCAGGTCGAGCGAACGTCGGATTCCTCATCAAGGTTTGTACGGACGATGAAGGTGATCCGCTCGCCTGACCGGACGATCGGCTCGTAATGAGCAAGTCGCGACCAGAATGGATTGAACTCCGCCACGCGACACTTCTGCTGCGTCAGATAAGAGAGCAGATGCGCATCGAAGATTTCGGCGACGGCAGGGTCGATCCGTCGGGCGATCATTTCCTGTGCGAGCGGGCGAAGGGGGTGCGGGCTGCCCAGTTGCAGCCACAGGGCATATTGACCGAAGGCCCATGCAAGTGAAAGGGCGATTGGCGCCGCACGTCCGGCGAGCCGCAGCTTCGACTGCGTGAAGATCGCTGCGGCCAGGCCCGGCAGAAACGCCCAGAGCGGGATGAGGTAGCGAATGGTGTTGAAGTCGTGGGTGGCCCCGGACAGCAGAAAAAGCAGAGTCATTCCAACGGCACCTATGACGAGCAGAATGGTCGGACTGTATTGTGCGGGCTCCATGCGGAGCAGCCGAACGAGTTCATAGCGACCATGAAGGATCAAGGCGATCGTCGCCGTAATGCCGGCACCGAGGACGAGCCAGTTTGCCCCGGACGACATTCCGCTGGTCAAGATTTCCAGCGGCCGGATTGACGAGGGGCGTCCGATGGTGACGAGTTCGAGAAACGGCCGTATGTCTGCACCGAAGAGCAGCGGCAGGCCGTGCCAGAGATATGTCAGCGTCGCGTCGATTGTCCACAATGGCCGCAAGCCCAGTGGCAGGGCCGGCTCTAGTGTTCGCAAGCCGAGCGCCGATCGCATCACGTACCACAGCGCCGGGCTCGCGCCGATCAGGATGCCGAGAATCATCGGCCCGGCAACGGGCAGTCCACGACGAAGTCGGGCGAGTGCTTGGAATCGGTGCTGCAAATAAATCCCCAGCACGGCCAAGGTCGTGATGATGACCACGGCGGCTAGCGGTTTCGGAAGCAGGCCGAGCAGCAAAATTGAATGCACACGGCCCTGATCGACGTGGACCGTCCAGATGCCGTTCATCCCCAGGACGGCGGCGATGACTGCAAGCGGAAGCGTCGCAATACCCAGTCGCGAGCGATCGGCAAATCGTGATGGCAGCCGTTGCAACGACGCGTGCGCGGCGATCGGCAGGACGAACAGTGCGATGGACGGGTTGATCCAGAGTCCGAGGCCGAGGATCACGCCGAAGAGCATTCGCTTCAGCATGCGTGCGCTCGTCGATTCGCGGCCAGTTGCCACTGAGGTAGAACCCACGAACCACTCGCCATACATCCAGAGTAACAGCGAGCCGACGAGCAGGATTTCGATGTACCCGCCCCGAGCCGAGATTGACCACTGCGCGAACATGGGCGGGGCGGCGAGCAGCATCAGTGCGCCGATCAATCCGCCGCGCCGCGTAAACCATCTCGTGAGCATGAGGTACTGAACGGCGACGAGTGCGCCGAAAAAAATGGCCGGGCCGGCTCGAAGCGCGTGAATCGGGTCTGCGAACAACGGCAGCAACGCCGCGATGACGTAGGCCTCCAGCGCGCCCATGTAACGCTGGCCGTAGAAGTAGATCGGATACCGGCGGCCCTCCGAGATGTCCTGCGCCATGAGGCCGACAATGGCTTCATCCGAATGCAGCAGGGTCTCACCGCGATGGATCAGCGGCCAGCGGGCGGCGATCGCCAGAACGAAGAAGACAGCGGCCAGCAGCAGGTCTGACCGGGCGATTCTGTGCCGAGGCCATGGCACTATTCTCGAAGACGCATCGGATGACGCCGAGGGGGTGCGGAGCCACGCGCTCAGTTCCTCTGCACTCGGGGTTTCGACGCGTTCATGTTGCGCGGCAGAAGGCACGACACGACTCCTGATCGCGGGAATGGAGCGAGATTTCGCATCCTGCAATCGCCGATGAGCCGCCACCGGCAGGATCGCAGCGCTGTGGAGTGTTTTCGGTCGTTTCGTGTACGGGGATTAATTCAGGCCATCAATGACTATGCGAAATTGCAGTTGGCGATATCTTATCAGGGCCTTATCGGTCTGGAGCGAGGTTCATTCTTCAAGCAGGAAATCAAGGGCCTTGGCCAGTTCGGTGTTCAGATTTCGAGGAAAGTCGTGCCCGAGGTTTTCGTAAGAGAGCTTTCGCACCTTTGAGCCGACCTCGTTGAAATGTTTTTCGGCGGCGCGATTCGACTCAAGAATCTCCTGCTCGTCTTCCTCGCCGATCATGATGACCACGCGAAGTTTCTTCAGGGCCTTGTCGCGCGATGCGGATGCGAATTCGTCATCGAACTTGCCGCCGATGGTTAGCGCGCCCCGGAACCTAGTCGGGTGCTTCCGTGCGAGTCCGAAGGCCGCCCAGCCGCCCTGGCTGAAACCGGCAACGATGATTTTCGATTCGTCGATCTTGTGTTTGCGGCTGATTTCCTCGATCGCTTCGATCACCTGTGATTCCACTTTTGCGAAGGATTCGTCCCATCGATAACCGCCATCGGCCACACGGAGTGTGCCCTGCGGGACCAGCAGGATCGCGCCGATCCGATCGGCGGCCTGCTTCCAGCGCTCGGCGGTCTCGTTCATGTCGCCCCCCCACGGATGAAGCACCACCAGCAGCGGTGCGGCACGGTCCTTGTCATATCGTTTCGGGAGCACGACCTTGAATGCTGGTTCGACGCGATCATCTTTGAGCCGTCGGGCCTTCTCGACGAGTTCCTTGAAACGTGCATCGGCTCGGAGGGGCTCAAGGTCTCCGTCTTCCTCCATCTGCCGGGCCATGTCGTCCCGGAAGCCGCCGAGCGAGATGCTTTCAGAGATCTGCCGAATGGCCTCGTCGGCATTGCCGAGCCGCGATTCCATGCAGGCGATGTTGTACCTGGTCAGCGCTTTGCGGCGGGCGTCACCAAGTTTCTCCGCAAGTTCAGCGGCCTGTTTCGCAAACTCCAGCGCCTTGCGATAATCTTTCCGCTCCGCGCGATGGATGACCTGATCGGTCAGCTTCTCGATCTCTGCAATCATCTCGCGATCAGAGGCCGGCGCGGATTTACGCGGTGCGTCCGCCTTGGACCTGTCTTCGTCTTGCGCGGCTTCACCGTTCTCTTTGGTTGCAGACCTGTCCGATTCGGCTTTCTCGACACCCGTCGTCGCCGATTGTTCCCGGATGCGGCGGACGATGGATCGAAAGCGATCCTCTCCCCAGATCGTTCGAAGATCAAAATCACGCTGCATGTGGTCCGCGTCGCGGTAGCCGGCCTGCACGGCCTTTTCCAGCCAGTCGTAGGACTTATCTTTATGCCCGAGCAGGCAGTGGAGACAGGCGATGTTGTACATCACCGACGGATCCTCCGGTCGCATCTCGTGCAGCTTGTTCGCAGTGTCCAGCGCTTTATCAAAGCGGCCCGCACGGTAGTCCTTGAGCATCTGGCGCTCCGTGTGCTGGAATTCGCGAAGATCGCTCGTGGTGGCCCGTGCCGTCCCCGAGAAGCCGGGCAGCCCGATGCAGGCGGTTGCAATCAGAAGTGCACAGCCGAATCGGTTACGTCGCGTAGTCATGATGAATCTCCTCCCTGGTCGGATGTACCAGCGGATCATCGCTCCGCCCATCGCCCGGCGGAGTTGATGCATAAGAGTATATCCTGCGACGGGAGGATTATAGACTGTCCGGAAGTGCTGGCGGACTCGCGGGTGTCTCGGACACCATCGGATGATGCGACGGCACCATGCGGAGGCGACGTCACGTCTGAATGGGGCACAGGGCGTATCAAACAGTTCGCTTGCTGAGTCGACAACGTCTGATTTGTCGAGCCAACAGAATAGATGGCGGATGGACCGGCCGCGCCACCGAGGGCAGACTGCGCCCGCCCACGGCGTGTGTTGCGGCCGGTGTTGGACTCACGTGGCGACGGTGCTCAACCAGGGGGAAAAGTCGTGTTCGTCGGGCCTGCTCTCGACTACAGCCACGACTGCGCTTATGACAGTTGGATATTCAGTGTCTGTTCGGCGTAATGCTGGATCAGCAGCGCGGCGGCCGGCGACGGCAAGCGTGTTCGGAGAACTGCTGAGGTTTCCGTGGAGCCGTGCCGGCACCCACGTCGGCAACGGACATGGTTCAGCTCCTGGTGAGACACGGCGTGCGGATGGTGGCGGATGATCGGTGAGCGAAGTGTGTGCAATGTATGTGGCACGTTGTTCGACGCGGCGCGGGATCGCCTCGTCGAGGTGCGGTGCAACATCCGCAGATTTGCCCGTGAGACTTTTGATCTCTGGCGATGTACGCGCTGCCGCTGCATTCACTGCCGGCAGATCGTGGACCTGCCGCGCTACTACGAGGGCTATGGCACGAAGGATCAGCGGCTGGATTTTTTCTCGCGGCTGGCCTACTCGCGGCTGTCCAGGCGACTTCGCGCAGCCGGCCTGCGGCCTTCGCATCGCCTGCTTGATTATGGCTGCGGCTCCGGAAACCTGGTGATGTATCTGCGACAGCACGGCTTTGATCGCGCCGTCGGCTATGACCCGTATCGACCGGCCGAGTCTGGCGAATCGCAGGCCGGATCGACGCGGACCGACTCCGCGAGCCGACGCGCGCCGGACTCCGTCGCCTCGCCCGCCGCATCCGGTGACCCGGCGCTGCTCGAAGCGGGGGCCTACGACTTCGTGACGCTGCAGGATGTCATCGAGCACGTGGAGGACCCGCGCGAGCTGCTGGCACGACTGGCCGCGCTGCTTCGGCCCGGCGGCGTTCTGATGGTGGGCACGCCCAGCGCCGATGAAATCGTGCTGGAAGATACACGCAAGCATCTGCACCAGCTTCATGCACCTTACCATCTGCACCTGTATACGCGGCAGGCGCTGGTGGACCTGGGTCGCGAGGCCGGCCTGACCGCCATGGCCACGTATCGCCGCTACTACGCGGAGACGCCTTTATTCGGGATGAATGAGGCCTTCTGCCGGGCCTACCTGTCGCGGCTGGACGACTGCATCGACTCGCTGGTCGAGCCGCCGCGCGTCGGGCTCATCCTCCGCTCGCCGGTCCTGCTGCTGCACGGGCTGTTTGGATACTGGTACAGCCCGCGACACTCGGTGACGGTGATGTATCGTAAGGGTGCGTGAGCGCGGCCTCACATGGCTGCGGGAATGACAACCGATTGCGGCCATGACCATCGACCGGGGGCTGAAAAAGCGGGGCGCGCTCCTGAAAAGTACTGAGAAATCCGGAAAAACGCGAGGCCGGTTGTGCATTGCATCTCGTACGCAGAACCGGCGCGCAGCATGGTCGCCCGGCAGAGTCTTGCTCCATGTGCGCGCCTGCGAAGGCGAGATGAGAACAAGAGCTATTGGGGGATGCGTCAGCTGAAGGCGCTGGCGTCGTCATACATGTCGCTCTGATAGCCCCATGATCCCACGTATTGGTAGCGCGTGCCGATCGTGCCGTCCGACCAGACGCGCTCGCCGAAGGCGGTGTAGACGATCCGGCCGGTCACGGGCGGGACGCCCATGCTACCCTCGCCGGTAATTGCCCGCGTCGAGCCGATCTGGTCGCCATGCCGGTAGCTGGCGGCGCTCTCCGCATAATCAAACGACCCGATGCCCGGCTCGTGGGCGGCTTGTTCCGTCGTGGTCATGTCGTGACTCATGCCGTCCCAGTTTTGGTAGGGTGGGCATTGCTCACCCATGCATTCCCCGTGATGCAAGAAAGGTGGGCAATGCCCACCCTACGAAACTTGTCAGGTCGATTACCCGGGTTACGCGGCTAAGTGCGATCAAGCGCGGGACAGCCGTACCACATATTTGATCTACAGGCGAGATGCCAATACCAACTTAGCATGAGACAGGCGAAACTCCCTCACACCAGTATTGAGTTGGATTTTCAGGGTCGCGCGGCGATGCCGGCAAGCAGCCGGTGCCAATCGAGAGCCGGGCCGGGATCGATCTTCTCCTTTGTGAGATGGTAGTGACCGATGAGGCCGCTGTAGCGGGCGAGTTCGTCGGGAGAGAGCGCATGGCTGCGAACGGAGCGATCGTGTGCGCGGGGGACATCCATGCGAATGCGCGGCAGGATACGTCCCAGCGCGGCCGTCAGCTTGATGAGCGATTCGTACTGCGCATCTGTTAGATCGTATTGCCAGAGCGTGCGGCCGTGGATCGTGCCGAGGATTGGTTCGTTTCGCGCCGGTCGGGCGATGAAGCCGGTCGTGCGAATGCCGGTGCTGCCGTCGGTCAGCGGTGGCACGAAGTGGATGCGTCCCTGCGGATCGGGCATGTACCAGTCATCGAGTTTGGCGCGATCTTCGTAGGCGCCCATGTTGGCGATCTCGATGCCGATGCTGCGGTCGTTGGCTGGTCCGGCATGCCAGGCGCGCTCCTTGAGGTCGAGGGTCTGGTAGATGGTGCCGTCGACGTCGAGCAGGAAATGGACGCTCAGGCCGCGGATGTCGTGCAACACCTTGAAGCAGCGGCGAGCCGAGCCGCAGACGTCGTAATGCAGAACGAAAAGATCGACGTGCTTTGCCAGCAGGTCGAGGTCCCACCCGCGTGAGCGAACGATCGCCGCGTCCTCCTCCGGCAGGTGGCGTCGGAAGGTGCCGTATCGCGCCAGTGAAGCGCCTTCCGGCGCATCGACGGGCAGCATCTGATCGGGGGTAAATCGACACTCGATGCGGTAGGCGTCGTATCCGCCCGGATCGAGCCAGAGCACGACCGGCGCGCCGATATGGAAGAATTGTCCGCAGGCGACGATTTCGTCACCGCGCCGCTCAAGCTTTGCGGGCGGTTGAGGTGCCAGACAGCCGCAGAGCGCCGCGCCGACGACTGTCGGCAGGATCGTCGCAGGTATGGATCGGCGACGATGCCTTCGGCGGCAGTCGGCAGGCATGGTGACACATGAGAGCTTCTTCACGTTGACCGGCTCCGGGTGGCCGCGCTTCATGCGTGCCGTGTATTGTGCGATGTTTGTTTCGTTGGCACGGGATCATCCGGCGCGGGAGTGTCGGACGGTAGCGCGGTTGCGCCCGATGTTGCGGGCTTGGCGAAGCCGAGCCAGGGGACGACGATGCCGGGCAGGGACCAGGTGATCTGGATGAGTCGGAATCCCAGGGTCAGTGCCAGCATCTGCGAGGGTGTGGACCAGCCGCCGTCGACGAGCACCTTGTAGAAGACCGCTTCAAGGAGGCCGAATCCCTGAATGCTGATCGGCACGGCGGCGAGGAGGAAGCCAACGACCGATGCCAGCAGGATGGCCCAGTAGAGATGGATTTCCTCGTGCAGCGTGGATTTGTCGATGCCCAGTCCACGGGCGGTGAAGTACATGGCCGTCACGACCAGGAAGTGGCTGACGACGGTGTAGAGGAGCGAGAGGGCGGCGGGCTTGCGGTGATAGCGGAAGCTGAACGTGGTGTCGTCGATGCGTTTGATCTTGTCGGCCAGCGGCAGCCGCTTGAGCAAGTCATCGTAGCGGATCAGCCGCCGGAGCCGGTGAGAGAAGAAGAGCCCGAAGCAGAGAAAGAAGGCGATCGTGAGGTAGCCGACCCAGCGGCCGTAGAAGCCGATCAGGTCGGTGCGCCAGAGGGCGAGAATCGTGCCGGCGGCGAGGAGGAGGAAACTCACCAGCCCGATGACACGATCGAGCAGGACGACGGTGATGCCCTCGGTGCGCTTGTGGGTGATCCGAGCGATGTGGTAGGCCTTGTAGATATCGCCGCCGGTCGTGCCGGGCATGGCGAAGTTGAAGAAGTTTCCGGCGAAGGTGAGCAGCAGAGCATCGCGGTAACTGAGGCCGATCTCCTGCGTGGCCAGAAGGCATTGCAGTCGCCACGCGATCAGGAAGGTGACCGGACCGAGGGTGAGAAAGGCCAGCGTCGCCCAGGTCCAGTCGACGGCGACGGCGAGCGAACGGATTCCGCGCTCCACGTCGCGCTGGCCGCTGGTGAGCTGGTCGGGGCGGGCAAGCTCGTCGCGCGACACGCACCGGGTGGCGCCGTCGGGGCCGTCGGCGACGATCAGTTCGTTGCCGGTTTCCGAAATCAGGCGGACGGGCAGCTCGGGCGCATCCTTCAGGCGCACGTAATCGTAATAGGTTACTTTGTCGCTCAGGTACCAGACGGCGCCGGCACAGAAGGCGAACTTGAGCAGCAGGGAGAGATACTTCCTCGTCCGGGAGGGTTTTCGATTATCATCGGGGGAAGTGTGGTTCATCGCGTCGGCGGCTAGATTAACCGGTCGGCGGCGGGGTGACAATTCGCTACAGACTGCTTTTCAGTGCGGCATGCGGCCGTGCTGCATGATGCGTGGCGGCCCGAGGGGGCGAGAGAAATCGAGTCGCGAGTCGCGCGGAGCAGGGTAGACTGAGGAGTTGACGTATGGATCCGTTTCTCGCCGCGGCGATCGAAGAAGCGAAGCTCGGACAGAGCGAGGGCGGCATACCGATCGGTTCGGTGCTGGTGATTGACGGCCGCATCGTCGGGCGCGGCCATAATCGGCGCGTGCAGAAGGGCAGTACGATCCTTCATGCGGAGATGGACTGCCTGGAGAATGCCGGTCGTCTCACGGCGCGCGATTATCAGCGAGCGACGCTTTATTCCACGCTATCGCCCTGCGATATGTGCAGCGGCACGGCGCTGCTCTACAAGATTCCGAGAATCGTCATCGGAGAGAATCGGACCTTCCGCGGGCCGGAGGACTACGTGCGAAGTCGCGGCGTCGTGCTGGAGATTGTGAACGATCCGACCTGCATAGAATTGATGGAGCGTTTCATCGCTGAGAAGCCGCAGCTCTGGAACGAAGACATCGGCGTTTGATCGAATTCGACGCACCGGCATTGTGCCGATGAGGTTCGCGGACCCAGTCGCGGAACCGACGGCTGCTATTATCGCAACCTGCATGATCAGCCGTGTGAACATTTCTTAACTTCAGTCTGCCTCCTAAAGGACATTCCCTGACGACCCGATAGGTCCACCACAACGGACCGCAAACGCTGCGGCCGCAGACCGCAGGTGTCTGGCATCCGCCAGGGAAGAAATACAGGAAACCGTCCGCCGAAGAATCGATCGGACACTTGGAGGAAAAACAATGAAACGAAGTGCATTTACCCTTGTCGAGTTGCTGATTGTGGTGATCATCCTCGGCATTCTCGCCGCGGTGGTCATCCCGCAGTTTTCCGATGCCAGCACGGATGCCCGGCTGAGCTCGCTGCAGACGAACCTGCAGACGATCCGCGGCCAGATCGAGCTGTACAAGCACCAGCACAACGGCACTCCGCCTACGCTGGCCAACTTCGCTGCTCAGATGACGCAGAAGACCAACGCGGACGGCACCGTCAGCCCGACCGGCAAGTTCGGTCCTTACCTCCAGCGGATTCCGACGAACCCGTTCACCGTCGGCGGCACGGGCAATGACGTGACCAACACGGCCGCCGCGGCCAATAAGGCATGGCACTACACAGAGGCGACCGGCGAATTCAAGGCCAACGACGGCGGCACGACCAACGGCGTGGCCCACGACAGCATGTAATGCTGACGTGATACCGGTCCTCATCGAGCGGACTGGGGAAATGCACCAGGGACCGGCGGAGTTGGTGGAGGAGCCGACTCCGTTCGGTCCTTGTCGTTTGGCGGGATATTTCCGGTCGCACATCACGCTGTGTTTGGATGCGACCTGACTGAATCGTATGGTAATGACCGACGCAGCATCGCCCTGATCGGTTTGGGTCACGTCCGGACCGCTTCGGTTTATCCGGACTGCTGCTCCCGCCTTCGGAGGTCGGATGAATGATGGGACACGCCTGCAAAGCAAACCATCGACGACGGGCACGCCACCATGTTCGCGGGCTGACGCTCGTGGAGGCCCTGGTGGCATCAACCTTGCTAGCGGTCGTCGCCGCGTCCGCGACGCTTCCGTTCGCATCCGGCATGCAGCATGTCAACGAGGCGGCGCGCCTCGAGCTGGCTGGCTTTCTCGGGCAGGCGATGATGGAGGAAATCCTCGCGCGACCGTTTTTCACGCCGGATGATCGCACACCATCGCCCGGTCCGGATGCCGGAAAGACGCGCGACCTGTTTGACAACATCGACGATTTCCACGGCTACGCGGAGACACCGGGTGATCTGCGGAATTACAAAAATCAGCCGTTCACCGTGGAGGGGGCCAAGGATTTCTGGCGGGACGTGTCTGTGGAGTACATCAGCTTTCCGAAGCAGTCAGCGGGTGAGGTCCATGTGTTCGTTCGCATCCGCGTTCGGGTTTTCTCCGGAACTGAAAAGTTACTGGAGTTAACCCGTATTGCCAGTCGGGAGGACTAGTCGATAGGTGTGCGACCACCGGCGGTAAAGTTTTTCAAACATGAGTCGGACGACAATGAGCCGTGATAGTAGTAGAAAAAACACTGGAAGCTCGTAGGGATGAGCCGATGTTGCGAAGACCTGGCTTTACGCTGACCGAGATGCTGATCGCCGCGGCGGTGACGGCCCTGGTGGCCACGGCCGCCACCACGATGACTGTTGCGGTGTCGAATGCATCGAGCCAGACGAAGGATTTCCGTCAGATTCGCACGACGGGAAACTTCGCGCTGGCCAATGTCAGCCGAACGGTGAGTGAGTCGCGAGGCATCGGCGAAGTGACGAGCAATTCGATCGGCCTGTGGCTCAGGGACGCCAACAACGACGACCAAGTCAATCTCTATGAGTGTGGCATTATCCGATACGACACGACCGCCAAGCAGCTTCGCTTCGAATACCTGCAATCCGCGACCGAGCCACCGCCCTCTACGACGGTCAACAATACGACTTTTAAGAACACGGCGTCGCTCGATGCAGCGATGGGGACGACGGACCGGAAGACCGTGATCTGGGCGGATGACGTGACGCAGTGCAACTTCACCGGTTACCCGAACTACACGGAGACGCGGATCGCGGAGATCGCATTCACCATCCAGACAGGCGGAGGATCGCTGGACTTCCGTGGCGCCATGAGCCCGAAGGCGTCGGCGGACTACCTGTTCAGCCCCACGGCTTCCGAATCTCCACCGCCGACTTCGACGCGAAAAGTGCGGAAGAAAATCTCAAAGTGGACGGGTCTGGATTGAGCGAGATCGATGAAAACATTCAGCATCAAGTCGAATGAAGCGGTGATGTTTCGGCACGACGTCGGTCGAAGTCGTGCGGCGCCGCGCCGGGCTTATATCCTGCTCGTCGTGCTTGGGCTTGCCGTGGTCGTTACAGGAATGGGCCTGACGTTTCTCGAGTCGTACAGCATGGTGATTCCCGATGCGAAGAACCGTGCCGCGGCCGCGCGGGCGAATTATGTGGCGGAATCCGGTGTGGACATCGCGAAGCGCTTTCTGATGTACCCGCCTCAGGGAGTGCCTCAGAATTCGTACTACACCGGAGACAGTGCGCTGGCTGTTGATGCAAGTTCGGATTATGCGAGCGTGACCGTGGCGAGATCCGACACATGGTCCCCACCTCAAACAGATCTGAATCTCTATCGCATAACGTCGGTCGGCGTGGTGCGGGATGCTTCCAAGGGTGAAGTTCTGGCCAAGCGGAGTCTCGTTACCGAGGTCGTCGTTTCACCGCAACGAAAGTGGCAGATACCATATGCCCTGCTCGATCGTGACGCGCTCAATGTCATTTCCGGGGTCAGCGTCACGGGTGACATTCATGCCAACGGCAATGTGGACCTACACTATGGATCATACTACTCCGGCAGCGTCTCTTCCACGGGTAGCATACGCAGCGAACTGGTGCTGAATATCTTCACGAACAGCTGCCTTAATGCGAAGCATTTCTGCAACACTGCGGCGTTCATCATTCCTACAGGACAGGCATCGAAGTATGAGAATTATGTTCTCAACGGCAGATACTATTCCGCATACGTCTACGGCAGCAGCACGATGAACCAGCCCAACGCGGCCGCGATCAACTCGATGGACATGTCGTCGACGAATCCTGGACGTTTCATTACTTACAAGGGCGGCAGTCTGAGACTGCGCGCCAACAGCGGCTCAGTGGCGTTGAACGGTTCACTGATCATACCGAACGGTGATTTGGAATTTTTTGATGCCGGCACATATGTTATCAATGGAGTGGAGGGCTTCCCGGCGCTGATCCTCTCGCAGAACCTGAAACTCAGCAGTGACAACGTGTCTGTTGTCGTCAACGGCCCGGTGCTCTGTGTCGGCGACCTCGATCTTGATTCTCGAAGGAATGCCAGTCTGGAGATCAACGGCCCATTGATTAAGACCGGGTCTTTCATCAACATTCGAACCGGAAGCAACAGCGGCAGGATTGACATCAAGCAGAGCGTCAACAGCACATTCTGGGATCTGGAGAGCGATCCGCTGCCGATCACGGTTCTGAGCTGGAAGGAACAATAACGGAGAGTCGGATCATGCATGCCACGACTGTCACACTGGATCGATACACTCGGCTGCTTCTGACGGCTCTGGTCGTCCTGCTCACGATCATTGCCTTCGAGTTATGGGCCGGGCGGCCGAGTGATCTGCCTGCGGCGCATGCCCAGATACCGGACACGGCCATGCAGCGTAAGCAGATTCTCGATGAGGGCCAGCGGACCAACGAGTTACTGGAACAGATCCTTAAACATCTGCAATCCAAGCCGATTCAGGTGCGAATAGCCGCCGATGAAAGGGATAACCCGAGGTCCGGCGGCGCTGTGAAACGGTCGTCCGGACACTGAAGGATTTCGTGCTGGCGCGGTGGGCAGCTTTAGCGTGAGCCGGAGCTGAACTAGTCAGGGGGGTGCAGAATGCATTGCAGACGGGGTTTTACCTTTGTCGAACTGTTTATCACGCTCGTGGTGCTGGCGGTTGTGGCCATGATCGCCCTTCCCGATCGCAACACCGCGGCGATTCTGGCGGACGAGGGGCCGGTGAAGCAGGCCACGGCCCGCCTCGCAGCCGATGTTGAATTCGCGCGAAACTACTCGATTGCCCGGCCTGACGACCCGGCTGTGATCGTGGTGGACACCGCCAAGAACCGTTACTGGCTGGCGAAGCGCAGCGACAAAGGCAAGCCGCTGGAGCATCCGCACGGCGGATTCCGATTTCCGAGTTTTCTTTATCGTGATGAGTACAAGAACGGATACGTGGTTCAGTTCGGCGAGGGAGGATTGCCGGGTATGGAGCGCGTTGTGCTCCAAGCTGCGGACACCGGCAGCAACGGCGTGATTGAGTTCGACGGCCGCGGGGGTATCACCAAAGAAGGTGATGCTGTCATTCAATTGGCCTCAAACAACGCAAAATCGGAGCTTACGATCAAGCCCGTGACCGGTACCACGAATACCACGAACAAGTTCACGAAACTGCTCGCGGAGACGGCTACGACCACACTTGTTCTCAATAGCTTATCGGAAGCGCCTGAAGACGATGATGACGATGTCGGAGAAGATATTTTTATGAATTCGATTGATCTGCAACTGAAATGATGATCAGTGAATTCATCGCCGCGGCCCGGGGGATGTCCAGGTGATCAGACGTCAGGGGAGATACACACACATCGGTCTGGATATCGGCGCGACGGGCATGCGCATGCTGCAACTCGCCGACCGTGACGGCGAGCCGGCCGTGCAGGCGGCGGCGCATCTTGAGTTTCCGTCGGCCGTTGAATCATGGGAGGAGCGCTGGCCACTCATCCTTCGAGGGATTCGTGACGCCCTCTCGTCGCAACCCTTTTTCGGGCGAGACGTCGTCATCGCGCTTGGTACGGGAGAGTTTCAACTTAAGAACATCCGCCTGCCGAAGATGCCGCCCGACGAAATGGAGGCCGCTGTGCAGTTCGAGGCCCAGGATCGCTTCGAACTGGGCGACTGCGCGGCCCAGTTGCGCTACCTTCCCGCCGGTGAAGTTCGCCACGGAAATGAGGTCAAGGAAGAGGTCATCGTCTTCGCAGCTCGCGATGAGCTGGTGGCACAGCGCCTCGGCCAGGTCGTGGAGCTGGGACTGCGACCTGTGGCCATCGACCTGACGCCCTGCGCCGTGGCCCGCAGTTTCATTCGCTATCTCCGCCGCAGCGAAGACGCCTCTGCGGTCAACGTGTTCATGGAGATCGGTCGGCGCGGTTCGTGCGTGGTGATCACCCGGGGCACGGAGATCGTCTTCATCAAGTTGATCGACATCGGCGGAGACGAGATGAACGCCGCCGTGGCTCGGGCGATGAAGCTCTCCGCTACCGAGGCCGCCGAACTGCGCGTACGAATCATGCGGGACAGCGCGGGTCGCAAGGGCGACCCTGGGCATACGGCCTCATCGGAAATCCAGGCGCGGGTTCAGGACGCGCTCCGTCCGCTTGCCGAGCGAATCAGTCGCGACGTGCAGCTCTGTCTGCGCTATTTCGCGGTGACTTTCCGAGGTCAGCGGCCCGACAGCTTGACGCTCATCGGTGGTGAGGCGCACGAACCGGTGCTGATGAATGTGCTCACACGAGAGGTCGACATCCCCTGCACGATCGGCAATCCGCTTCGCGGCGTGGGGCGGGCGGAACTGACCGCCACCCGCGAGCAGAAGACGCTGCAGCCGGCGTGGTCGGTGGCGATGGGTTTGGCCCTGCGCGGCTCACCGTGGATTCGATCGAGTCGGCCGGCCGGCGCGGCTTCGCAGAATCGACTGGCAGCCGTCGTCGGATAATTTACGACAGAGGACCCGATGCTGGACCTTGATTTCACACCTCCGAATTTTCACGAAGCGCGATGCCTGCGCAGCGCGATTCGGCTGCGCGCCTCGCTGATCGCGACGATGCTGGTGATCATGGTTCTGTGGGTGGTCGCGAATCGCAACGAAATCGCCACGGCGCAGGCGATGCTCTGTGAAGTTCAGCAGCAGCGCGAGCAGGTGAGCATTCACGAGTCGCGAAAAGCACAGATGCAGGCCGAACAGGCCCGACTCCGCGCACGCGAGCAGCTCCTGCACCACCTGAAGATGCGAGCCATTCCGACGGTGATCCTGACTGAAGTCAGCCGCTGCATGGGTGAGCGGGTGGTTCTGACGGAGGTGGTGTTTGAAAGTCCGTCGGTTGCGCTCTATGCGCGTCCACTGGTCAAGACGGAATCGGCCAACGGGGCTGCGGCGATCCCGACGGCTGGCAGCTCGTCCATGCATGGAGCCGGCGCGGCGGCTTCGTCTTCGGATGCATACCCCCAGTTGGCGCGTGCAGTGTTCAAAGGCATTGCGACAGATACTCCGGAGGTGATCGGCTTCGTCAAGAAGCTGGAGGAATCTCGGCTGATCTCGCAGGTTCAACTGGAACAGCAGGGCTCGGTGGTCTGGGCCGGCCGTCGAGGTCAGGCCTTTGTCATCATCTGCCAGTTTTTCGATCAACGGGGAGACGAACGATGAGTTCGACAAAGCTGAACCTGATCGCCATCGGCACGGTGATTTTCCTGACGGCGGGTTTTGGCCTGGCCGTTGTACGTCCCGGCATCCGAGAAGTGGAGGAACAGCGCGAGCTACTCTCCACCGAGGTAGATCAGGTTCGCACGCAGCAGGAAGCGGTCGGCAACATTGCGGACCTGTACGCGGAGATCGTCGAACTCAATCGACGGATGCTTAATTTTCGCCAGCGCCTGCCGGAGGGGCGCGAGTTCGGCGAATTTCTGAATCAGCTGGCAGAGCATCTGCGCCTGGCAGAGATCGAAAACTATTCCGTCGAGCCGCGTCCCGCGATGGACATTGATGAAAGCCGGCTGCCGGAAGAACTGAAGATTGTACGCGGTACGGTGCTGCTGCCGGTGCGTGTGGTGTTTGAGGGCAGGTTCGAGGCCGTCGTGGATTTCATCCGGCGGATGGAAGATCTGCCGCGACTCTCGCACGTCGAGAAGATCGAGATGGTCAACCGCGAGTCGCAACCGGGCCGCATCGGCGTAGAACTGATGATTCACACCTACTATCACCCGGAGAACTGAGCGATTGGAGCGCATGGTGCTCAGCAACCATGCGAAACGATGCGGACGGTCAGCACGAGGAAGCAATGAACGAACAGTCGACGGCCATCTGGATGCGGTTTCGAGAGCAACTCATGGCGGACAAGAAGAAGTCCGCCGTGCTGGGTGTGCTCTTCGTCGTGCTGCTCATCGTGGCCGCAATCAAGGGCTTTTCGGGTTCGAATACCGCACCGAATGCAACTGAGGCCGCCGATCTGGCCGTGGCTCCGGCGCCGTCTTCGACGGAACTCATACGTCCAGCCGCCAGCGCCGTGGCTCTTGCTGACGAGTTGTCGGGTCAAGCGGTTGCGTCGGAATCCGTTGCGCAGTTCCAGGAAGCGCCGGAGCATGAAGAGAATCAGCAGATCGTGAGCACGCGAGGCATGTCTCGCTCACCTCATCGTGATCTCTTCGCAACGTCGGCCTGGGCGCAGTTTCCGCCGGCCATCCTTCCGGAGGCGCCGAAGGCCAATCCGTTGCGCGGGAAGCGTGAGGAAGACGACTTCTGGTCGACACTCGGGAAGCGAATGAGCGAACAGCAGGAGGAGCGTCGACGGCTGCTCGAAAGCATCGAGCAGGAGATCTCCGAGCTGGCGCTGCTCTCAACCATGACCGGCGCCGTACCCTTGGCGCATATTTCCGGACGCGTGGTTCACCCCGGTGACTCCATTCATGGGTTTTCGGTCGTACGAATCGAGGATCGTCGCGTGATTCTGGAGAAATCCGGCATTCGCCGCGTCCTGCGCATGCCTTAGAACACAACCCGTTGGGTCCGACAACCGATTGATATCCGGGAATCAGTCCGGAGTCGGTATGGATATTGCCTTAGTCCGCTTATGCCTCGTTCGACTCTTGCCAGGGATCGGTACATCACCTGGCGATGATGCCGCTGCGCCGTCACCGAGATCTGCACGCGCGCCACGGCGATCGGCCGGATGCTTCATTGCGATGGTTGCGACCTGTGGTGCAACACTGGCCTCTGCGCAGCCGATCGATGCGCCGTCACCGCTTCAGATACAATTGATGCTGGACGCCGGCCGCGAGCACGTCGCATCGACGGCCGACGGCGGCGAAGAGCCGCCGGTACAGGATGCTGCGGCACGGCCCGCCGATGTCGGTGAAGCACCACGTGAACAATTCGTTCGAGTCGGGCTGGATCAGCGCGTGACCATGCACGTTTCCGGTCTGCCGCTTGCTGATGCGCTGCGAATGCTGTCGGAGCCGACGAAAAAGAACATCATTCTTGCCGGCGGTGTCGACGGCACGGTCACGGCGAGTTTGTACAACGTCTCCTTCGAGCAGGCCCTCGATGCCATGCTGGTTGCCAACGGGCTCGGCTATCGGCAGGAGGGTGAATTCATTTATGTGCATGTGCTTGAGGAGCTGGCTCGGATCGAACAATCCAAGCGCCGCGTGGCCACGCGCGTCTACCGCCTGACCTACATCAACGCCGCATCGGCCAAAGGGTTGATCGAGCCGATGCTGACCCGCAGCAGTCCGATTGCCGGAAAGATCGCCACCACGCCGCCGTCGAGCAAAGGCCTGGGCGGCACATCGGGCATCGGCGACACCGAAGGCGACGCACCGGCGGCCGTCGACACGCTGATCGTGACCGACTATGAAGACGTGCTCGAACAGGTCGACAAAGTCATTAAGGAACTCGACGCCCGCCCCCGTCAGGTGCTGATCGAAGCGACGATCCTCCGCGCGACGCTCAACGAAGATAACGCCCTCGGCATCGACTTCACCACCGTCGGCGGTGTGGACTTTGCCACGCTCTCATCGGTGAGTCCGGGCGCGCAGTCCGTGACGACGGGCATCATCCCCAACGCGGAACTGAACAATACGAACTTCACGGTGCGGACCGATCTGAACGGCGCCCTGCCGGACGGCGGTTTCACGTTTGGCATTCTCAAGGATCAGGTGGGCGTCTTCGTGCGTGCCCTCGAACAGATCACGGATACTGACATCCTGGCAAATCCCAAGCTCCTTGCGCTCAACAAGCAGGTCGGACAGGTCATCGTCGGCCGCCGCGACGGCTATCTCACCACGACGATCACCGAAACGACCGCCATTCAGACTGTGGAGTTCCTCGAGACGGGTACCGTGCTGACGTTCCGCCCGTTCATCGGTGAAGACGGAACGGTCCGCATGGAGATTCATCCGAAGGATTCGACCGGCGGCCTGACCGACGCGAACCTGCCGTTTGAACAAACGACGGAAGTGACGACGAACATCCTGGTGCGAGACGGCAAGACGATTCTGATCGGCGGACTGTTCCGCGAAGTGGGCACGGCGACGCGCGGACAGACACCTTTTCTGGGAAACATTCCGATTGCCGGCGCTTTGTTCCGGCGGACGCGCGACTCCACGACGCGCGAGGAAGTCATCATCCTGCTGACCGTCCACATCCTCAAAGGGGACCCCGACGAGAAGGCCGGTGAGGAGATGCTCGAAGACATTGAGCGCTTCCGCTATGGATCGCGACAGGGCATGCAGTGGTTCGGCCGAGAGCGCCTCAGCCAGGCCCATTATCGCTGGGCGATGGATCATCTTGCCCGAGGAGATACTGAGAAGGCGATCTGGGATGCGCAGCTCGCGACGCACATTTATCCGCAGCATGTGCATGCCATGAAACTCAAGGAACAGCTCATCGGCCGGCGTGAGTGGGAATCCGAGGCCTCCAGCGTAAGAACCTTCATGCGCGATCGCATCCTGGAAGAATCCGGACCGATCACGCCGCCCTACGGCCGACCGGGACCGCCGTTCTCCCTGCCTGAGGGCATCGAAGGTCCGACAGGACTCGAAGAGGGCGAGCCGATCAGCCGGTTTGATACGCAGCCAAAGGAAACGAGCCGTCTGGCTCGTTCAGTCGAGTTGCGCCATCGGACAGGTTCACCGGAGGATGACCGGCCATGAGCGCACTCCATCCTGCCTTCGAGTTTCGACCAGCTGCACGAATGCTCAAGTTCGCTTGCGCTTGGAAGCGGATTGCTTTCGCTGCGCTGCTGATACCGATGCTCTGCGGATGCGAGGGGCTCAATTCAAAACTGCTCAACACGCACTTCGGTAAAGGTGGCCGCCACGAAGCGAAGGAGCGCTGGGATACGGTCCGTGGCGGCGTGAAGTTGCAACTCGCCCGACAACACCTCAAGAGCGGCCGGCTGGAAGAGGCGCAGCGCGCCCTCGAAGAGGCCCTGTCAATCTCGCCGAATGACCCGCAGGCCTACGTCACTGCCACACAGCTCAAGCTCGAGCAAGGTCAGCTCGGCGAGGCGCGTCAGGCGATCACGCTTGCCACTCTGTTAAAGACCGACGATCCGGAGATTCAGTTTCTTGCCGGGCTGGTTTCGCAACGTTACGGTGATCTGGCCGGGGCATACGAACATTACAGCAGCGCGGCACAGCTCGCGCCGCAGAACGCGGCCTTTCTGGTCGCTCAAACCGAGGTGCTCATCGCGCTGGATCGGCCGATCGACGCGCTCGAGTTGATCGAGCCGCGGCTCAGAGACTTCGATCAGAACGCCTCCCTGCGACAACTGGCAGCTCGCATCACGCGGATCCTCGGGTTGCGCGGGCCGACCATCGAATACGCGCGTGAGGCATTTCGCCTCGGCCGGGAAGCTCCCGAACTGGCCATCGAGCTTGGCCTGGCGCTGATCTGGGCAGAGCGATACCGAGAGGCGATCGTCGTACTCGGCCCGCAGGTCGAACGTGGCGAGGGGATGGCCTGCGGTGAAGCGGATGCCGCCGCCACAGCGTCGCGCGTGCTGCCCAGCACGGCTTGCGCGCTGGCCCGTGCGTACCTGCAAACCGGTCAGTTCGAAGCAGCCATGAAAGTGTTGCGTCGCGTGATGCGCGACTGCCCGGATGACCAAATGTCCTGGCGGCTTTTTGCGCACGTGAGTGTGCGAACAGGTGATCTGGAGGCGGCGGCGGAAGCGCTGAGCAAGCTCAGGGAGCACGGCGAGATGACCGCGGAAACGTGGATGCTGGCCGGCTATGTGGCCCTGCGGCGCGGAGATCTGTTTGCGGCGCTGGACGCCGGTCGGCGCGCCATCATGGAAGATGCCTCGCTGGCGGCCGCTCATTTCCTGCTGGGAGAGACGGCTGCGGCGCTGGGTGATCTGACCGATGCACGTTCGGCCTACACCGAGGCGTTGCGGCTCGATCCGACGTTTTGGGCCGCGCAGCAGCGGCTCAATGTGCTTCAGCTCCAGGCAGATGCCGCTGCCCGGGTCGGCGAGGACGCGTGTGGGGAAGGAATGGACGGACGGACGCCATGATCCAGAGCGAACTCAAACCCTGGTCTCAGGTGGACGAAGACGACGCGGCAGAGTCGGCCGCGTCTTCGCCGTTGCCCAGACAGTCGGCGCCGACGCCGCGGTTCACGACCATTGGCCAGAAAAGTGGTGTCTCGTTCGATGCAGGTCATCGGCTCTCGATGGCCCGGATCCGGTCGGTCTGGGCCGTACTGCCGTTGACACTCGCCGGTGTCTGGTTGCTTGTCGGTCTTGTCAGGTCGGGTGCCGACCACTCTGTGTTGAGCCGCTGGTCACTCGCCGGTGTTCTTGTCTTGCTCGTAGCCAGCGGAGTCATTCTCGTTCTGGCGTGGCTGGGGCGACGCAGTTCACTGGCTCGTCTGCGCGAGGAGTTGGCGGCCAATGCCCGGCGAAGTTCGCTTGATCTCGAATCAACTCCCCTCGGCGCCGAGCTCAAACCGCTGTGGGAGGCCGTGGAGCGCCAGACCGCGGAAGTATCGCGTCAGCTTGAGGAGTTGCTCGCCGAGCGCAAGGAACTCGGGCTGGAGCTGAGTCTCATCGACGTTCAGAAGCGACAGGCCGAGGCGATCCTGCGTTCGATCTCCGATCCGGTCATCGTCACCGATGCCTACGACCAACTGGTGATGGCCAATCCCGCTGCCGAAGAGCTGTTCTCATTCCGGTGTCCGGATGCGTATCGTCAGCCGATCGATCAATTGATTCAGGACGAGAAGCTGGTGGCGACGATCCGCCAGGCCCGTGAGGCCGACGCCCGCGTGGCGCGTCGCCGAACGGAGCATGAGATCGGCGAGGAAGTATACGCGCTGACCATGTCGCCGGTGGCATCCGAGCCGGGGCCGTCGCCGGAGAACCACGGGGTCGTCGTCATCCTGCGGGATGTGACGAAAGATCGACAAGCGGCGCGGATGAAGAGCGAATTCGTGGCCCAGGTTGCACACGAACTGCGTACGCCGCTTTCTTCGATTCGTGCGTACGTCGAGATGCTGGTGGACGGCGAAGCGGATGACGAGAAGACGCGGCGTGAGTACTACGAGATCATTCAGACCTCCGCGGAGCGACTCGGGCGTCTCATCGACAACATGCTCAACATCAGCCGCATCGAAGCGGGAACCGTACGGATCAACAAGGAAGCGATTTCGATCGCCGTGGTAGCCAAGGAAGCGGCCGACGTGATGCGACCTGCCGCCGAGGAAAAGGGAATAACGTTCAACCGTGAACTGCCGCCGGTGATCTACCAGGTGCTGGCTGACCGCGATCTGATTTACCAGGCGATCCTGAACCTGCTGTCCAATGCGGTGAAGTACACGCCGAACGGGGGTCGCATCGACCTGCGCATGACGCCGCAGGAAGAAAATCGAACAATGCGAATCGAAGTCAGCGACACGGGTGCCGGAATCCCGAAGGAAGACCTGCCGCGGATGTTCGAGAAGTTCTTCCGCGTCGAACAGAACAAACAGATGGCTAAGGGCACGGGGCTCGGCCTGAATCTGGTCAAGCAGATTGTCGAAGTCGTCCACGGAGGCGAACTGACCTTGGCCAGTGAAGTGGGCAAGGGAAGTACCTTTACCATGATCCTGCCGCTGGCTTAGTCGCGGACGGTCAGGATCCAAACATTCATTGGGGGTCTCGTGATGAGTTACAAGATTCTGGTCTGTGATGACGAACCTCACATTCTGCACGTGGTTTCGGCGAAGCTGCGTAACAACGGCTTTGAAGTTTTCACGGCCGCGGATGGCGCCGAGGGCTTTGATCTGGCGCTCGCCCATCGGCCAAACCTGGTATTCACGGATTATCAGATGCCGCTGCTCTCCGGGCTTGAATTGTGTGCCAAGCTGCGCAGCGACGAAACCACAAAGAACATACCGGCCGTCATGCTGACCGCGCGAGGTTATTCCCTCTCCGCTTCGGAACTGGCCAATACCAACATTCGCAAGGTGCTTGTCAAGCCCTTCAGCCCGCGGGAAGTGCTGGCCACTGCGCGGCAGATTCTTGAAGGGCAGGAGATCGCTCCGGCGGCATGCCCGGCCGGTGCGAACGGAACATACCTGGGCTAGCACGACGCGCGGCTTCTGCCGGCGCGAGGTGACAGTGATGCAGCGAACAGAAATGCAACCGACCATCTGCTCGACGACCCGGGAGCACCAGGGGCGAATTCCCGCGCCGCAGGTGATCTCTCCCATTTCGGCGGAGCGATTCGCATCACTGGCCGGCCGATGGCGGGAATGCGGTGTCTGGCTGACGCTGTGGAACGGCAAGGGCCAGATGGTGCGCTGGGATGAACAGGCGCCGCAGTTCTGGCATTCACTTGGAAGTCGCCGCAACGAATGGGCGGCATCACTGGGCGAATCGGTGCAACGCGTCATCCGTTCCGCCTCGACCAGCCCGGCCGGGATTTCGGGCGAACAGCGGTCGGACGAGAATCACGAGGCCCGTAACATCGCTCCCATTAGGTTGGATTGCTACCAACCCGATCTGATGTTCTTCGTGGTTCCGGTCGTGCGCCGTCGGAGCGTTCTCGGCGCTGTTGTTGCGGGGTTCGTGACCTCTGATCTGCGCGGTGAGGACTTTGTACGGCTCTGCAATTCGTGCGGACTGGATCATTCGGCCATGCTCGGATTCAGTGCGACAGTCCCTCGATGGACGCCTGATTCCGTATCGACAACCGCCCGCCTGCTGCGGCTCACGGTTGAGCAGGCCGGTGAGTTGGATGTCGCATGCGAAGAATCTGCCGTACTCACACAGAATCTTGAGAATACATACGAAGAACTCAACCTGATCTACCGCATCAGCGCGAACATGAGCCTTCCACAGAAGCCGCAGGTCATGTTGGCGCGAGTCGGACTTCAGGTCACGGCGATCTCCCGCGCCGCCGTCGTGGCCTTCGTGCTCTCCGAGCAGGACACGGACGGTGCAGATCGCAATGTCCCGGGCGCGCTATCGACGAACTCACTCGTTGATCGCGTTGTGCAGGTCAATCGTGGGAGCAGCGACCGCAAGCCCGGCAGCGCGGGAGTCAAGCCCATCGACCTGCTGCGCCTCGCCGAAACTCTGCAGCTCGATCCGGTTTCGACGCCGCACCACCTGCTGATCAACAGTGCACCAAGCCGACCCGAGCTGAACTGGACCTCCGACTGGCTGGAACACCTGGTGGCACTCCCGCTTTGGCATCACGAGAAGCTGCTCGGCGTGATGCTGGCGATCAACTGCAACGACGGGGGTGACTTTACTTCCGTGGATGTGCAGCTTTTCCGAGCGGTGGCCGATCGCCTGACGGCCTTTCTGGAGAATCAACGGCTCTACGATGACCTCGCCGACCTGCTGATGGGCCTGCTGCATGCCGTCGTCAACAGCGTCGATGCCAAGGACCCGTACACCTATGGACACTCCGAGCGCGTCGCTTATCTCAGTCGGGCGCTGGCACGGGCCGCGAAACTGACACCGACGGAATGTGAGCGCGTGTATCTGGCAGGGCTGATGCACGACGTCGGTAAGATCGGCGTACCGGATGCCGTCCTGACCAAGCCGGGAAAGCTCACGCCTGAGGAATTCGAAACTCTCAAGAAACACCCGGAGATCGGCGTGAGGATTCTCTCGCCGGTCCGGCAGATGCGCGACCTCCTGCCCGGTGTGCTCTACCACCACGAGCGCATGGACGGTCGCGGCTATCCCGAGCAACTTGCCGGAGACGGCATCCCGCTGCTGGGTCGCATCATCTGCCTTGCGGATTGCTTCGATGCCATGACGACGAATCGCACCTATCGCGCGGCCCTGCCGATTGCTTCGGCGATCAGCGAAGTGCGAAGGTGCGCGGGGACGCAGTTTGATCCCCGGCTGGCGTCGCTCTTTCTGGAGCTTGATCTCGAACGGCTCTTCCACGAAGCGAGAACCTGCATCGGACAGGACGCCACAATGGCCCACATCGGCGCCCTGCATGCCGTACTCGACCGCCAGATCACGCAATGACCCGGCCGCGGCGAATGAACGGAGACGAGGATGTCCGTAAAGATCAGTAACTACGAAAACGTTACCGTTCTGGCGCCCAGTGAGGACCTGCTTGGGGATGCCGCTGAGGTATTGCATGAAAAGGCAATGGAACTGGTCGGGAAGGGACGACGCGAACTCGTTGTTGATTGCGCGGAGATTGATGGTTTCGACAGCCGCGCCCTGGAAGTTCTGCTCGACATGCAGGCGCAGTGTGAGGAAGGTCTCGGTACGGTCAAACTCTGCGGGCTGAGCCCGACCTGTGCAAAGATCCTGGAAATCACACGCCTTGCCCGGAGGTTCGAGTTGCTGCCCGACCTGGAGAGTGCGGTTCGCAGCTTTACCTACTAGGCGGTAACCAGCACAGGATTGAAGTTGACTTGCGGATGGGTTGAATCATGACGACGGCCACGGCAACCAGCACACGAAAGCAGTTGGGACAGATTCTGCTGTCCAAGCGGGTGTTGACCGTTGAGCAGCTGGAGCGCGCCATTGAGGAGCAGCAGGCCCACCGGCACAGCAAGCTGCTGGGCGAGGTGCTGATCGAGCTCGGTCTGGCGTCGGAAGATCAGGTCGTTGAAGCGCTTGCCGAGGCCTACAACGTCCCTTATGCCAAGCTCACACCACGCTTCGTCGATCCCAAAGTCATCGAGTTGATGCCCCGCGAATTCCTTGAGAAGCATGGCGTACTGCCGCTCTTCAAGGTGCACAACGTCCTCACCATGGCGATGAGCGAGCCGGCCAACGTCTTTCTGATCGAAGAAGTGGCCCGCTCGACGGGCTGCCTCGTGCAGGTCGTGGCCGTCTCCGGAGCGGACATCCAGGCAATCCTCGCCCAGTACGTCAAGAGCGCCAACGTCTTCGTCATCGACGACATCATCGAGGATGTGTCGACGGAGACGTTCGAGCTGATCGAAGCCAAGGCCGACGACATTACCAGTCTGGAAGGCATGGCAGGGGACTCGCCGGTCATCAAGCTGGTGAACTACCTGGTCTATTCCGCGGTGAAAGAAGGCGCCAGCGACATCCACATCGAGCCGGATGATACATGTCTGCGCGTGCGCTACCGCGTCGACGGTGTATTGTACGAGAAGCTCACGCCGCCGGCGCAGATGATGGCTCCGATTGTCTCCCGCATCAAGATCATGGCCGGCCTCGACATTGCCGAGCGACGTCTTCCGCAGGATGGCGGCATTCACGTCCTCATGGAAGGCCGACCGATCGACCTGCGCGTCTCGACGCTGCCCAACATGCAGGGCGAAAAAGTCGTGATTCGAATCATCGACAACTCGCAGGTGATGGCAAATCTTGAAACCCTCGGCTTCTCCGTCGAGATGCTCAAGGCCTTCCGCCAGCAATTGGCCCATCCGCACGGGCTGGTACTCGTCACCGGTCCGACGGGCTCCGGCAAAAGCACGACGCTCTACGCTGCCCTGTCGGAGATCAACTCACCCGAGCGCAATGTCTGCACGGTCGAGGATCCGATTGAATACAACCTGCGTAGGATCAACCAGTTCCAGGTTAACGAAAAGATCGGTCTCAAGTTCGCTACCGTGCTGCGTGCCCTGCTGCGGCAGGACCCGGACGTCATCATGGTCGGCGAAATCCGCGACGAGGACACGGCGCGCACGGCCGTGCAGGCGGCGCTCACCGGCCACATGGTGCTCTCGACGTTGCACACAAACGACGCCGTGTCGGCGGTGACCCGGCTGAACAACATCGGCGTGGAAACCTACCTCATCAGCGCCGCGCTGGACGCGGTGCTCGCCCAGCGACTCGTTCGCAAGATCTGCCCGCATTGCAAGGAGGCCGTACCCGCGCCGCCCGCGGTCCGCCGCGCCCTGCAGAAAGCGGGACAGGAGACCGAGGAAATCATCGTGGGGCAGGGCTGCGGTCGATGCCACGGTACGGGCTACAGCGGTCGCATCGGCATCTACGAATTGTTTGTGCCGGATGAAGAACTGCGACAGGCCATCAGCGACGGCGTCACGTTGCAGGAGCTGCGACGCATGTCACGCGCTCTCAAACTGCCCACGCTTTATGAAGACGGCATGGCAAAAGTCAAAGCCGGCATTACCACCGTCGAGGAGGTGTTCCGTGTCTCCGCCGCATAATCATGCACACCACTCGTCAGCAGGCGCGCATGGCCTGACGGACATCGCACCAGCGGCGATCATCCACACGCAGGCCGGTCCGGCCGGCGGCTCTTTCGTCGGCAATCTGCTGGCAGGCGCTGCCGCTCGAGGAGCGAGCGATCTGATCCTCGTGGCAGATTGTCCTCCCACCTGTTTCGTCAGCGGGACCTGGCTCGCATTGGAAGACCGGCCCATCGACGCCCATACGCTCTGCGCTACGCTGCGCGACCTGCTCAGCGAAGAACAGCAGGCCCAGCTCGATGAACATCGTGACCTGGATCTGGCGATCGTGCTGCCGGACGCCGGGCGTTACCGTGTCAACCTGCACTATCAGCGCGGCACGCTGGCGGCGGCGTTTCGCGCGATTCCGGCCGACATCCCCGATTTCGAATCGTTGAACCTCCCGCGTCACGTGCTTTCGTTTGCAGACTATCCGAACGGCCTCGTCCTCATCACCGGCGGCACCGGACAGGGCAAGAGCACCACGCTGGCCACTCTCGTCGATCACATCAATCAAACGCGGTCGGCGCACATCATCACCATCGAAGATCCGGTCGAGTTCACGCTGACCAGCCATCGCAGTCTGATTGAACAGCGCGAGATCGGCGATGACAGCCCGTCGTTTGCCTCCGCCTTGCGACACGTGCTGCGTCAGCGGCCGGATGTCATCGTGATCGGCGAGATGCGCGATCTGGAGACGATCTCCACCGCCCTGACCGCTGCGGAGACCGGTCACCTCGTCCTCGGCAGTCTCCATACATCTTGCACGGCACAGACGCTGGCACGAATTATTGATGTCTTTCCGCCGGTCCAGCAGCCGCAGATTCGCGTGCAGCTTGCCGCCTCGCTGCGCGCGATCGTCTGCCAGACACTCGTGCGCGATCGTCTGAATGAATCGCTGGTGCCGGCGACGGAAATACTCGTCGCCACGTCGGCCGTCCGTCGCGCTCTGCGGGACAACGAGGCCCACCTGATTTACTCGATGATCGAGACCGGTCGCACGCATGGCATGCACACCCTGGAACAATCATTAGCCGACCTCGTCAAGGCAGGTCGCATCGAGACCGACGAGGCGCTCGCTGCTACAACCGATCGCGGTCGGCTCGCTCGCATCCTGGGAATCTCCGCGCGATCGGACGACGCATTGACCGCCGCGATGCTGCCCAAAGACGCACATACGACGGAAATTCCCTGGGCGGAATCGTCACACTAGCGTCCGACGTCGCGTCGGGCATTCGGGATCACCATCATGGCCGTCTTTACCTATGTAGCGAGAGACAGCGCGGGGAAGCTCGTCGAGGGCGACGTTACCGCGACGAGCCCGACCGAGGCGGCGAAGATCGTCCGCAACGAGGGCCGCTTCGTCGTCAAGGTGGCTCCCAAGGGTAAAGCCGCTTCCACGACGCGCAAGCCGGCGGCGACCGTAGCATCTCTGGCCTCGGTGAAACCCGCGGCATCTACAAGCCGCAAGAACAAGTACAAGCCGGATGATCTGATTTACTTCACGAATCAGCTCGCGGTGATGACGGAGACCGGCGTGTCGATGGCGGAAGCGCTGGAGGCCTGCCGACACGATGGCAATTCGCCGCGCTTTGCTTCGGCACTGGACGAGGTCATTGAGCGAGTCGAAGGCGGCAGTGAGTTCTCCGCGGCGCTGGCTGAGCATCCCAAGGTCTTCCCGGCGTTGTATGTGAGTCTCATCAAGGCCTCTGAGGCGTCCGGCATGATGGCACCGATCCTCCGTCGACTTGCGGAGCACCTTCAGGCCCAGCGCGAGATGAAGAAGAAGATCAAGGGGGCGATCACCTACCCGATCGTCATGTTCGTCTTCGCCATCGGAGTCACGATCTTCCTGATGACCTTCGTCCTGCCGAAGTTCACGGCGATCTATGCCGGTCGTGAAGATTCGCTGCCCGCCATTACGCGAATGCTCCTGAGCTTCAGCGACAATCTGATGACCTACGGCCTGTACCTGGTCGGCTTTCTCGGGCTGGTCGCAGGCGGATGTGTCTACTTTTTCCGGACGCCCGCCGGGGCGATGAAGTTCGAATCTATCCGACTGGCGCTGCCGATCTTCGGTCCCTTATTTCACAAGACCTATCTTGCCCGCAGTCTGCGAACCCTGGGAACGATGATCCAGTCCGGCGTGTCGATGCTGGACAGCGTGCAGCTCACCGCAGGTGTCTGCGGAAGCAAGCAGTACGAAGCAATGTGGCGTCAGGTGTCTGAGCGGCTGGAGACCGGCAAGCAGGTTTCCGAAGCCCTCGCCGAACACAAATGCATCCCCAAGGCGGTCAACAAGATGCTCTCCGCCGGTGAGCGCAGCGGCCAGCTCGGACCGGTCATGGAACGCGTAGCCGGCTATTGCGAATTCGAACTCAATGCCGCCATCAAGACGATGACCAGCATGATCGAGCCGGCCATCGTCATGTTCCTGGGAGTCGTCGTCGGCGGACTGGTGCTGGCGCTCCTGCTGCCGATCTTCACCATCTCCAAGGCGATGCACTGAGCTGCCGGTAAGGCATGTCCTTTCGCAACTTGCGGGCCGTCGACGGCGATACGAAAGCGCGCTCGACAAACCTTCCTTTTTCTCGGTAGCATTCCGCCATGGGGGCCGGTGTTTCGGTTCATGTCGAAGGCCAACCCATGCAGGTTCGATCGCATCTCTTTTATGGTCGTGCCGTCTTCTCGGTGGCATTGCTGACGACGTTCGCGGTGCCGGCGATTTACTCCTATTCCGCATTGGCCATGACGCCGAAGGAGAAGTCTCGCGCGAACCGGCTCGAAGCGCTTTTTTCCCCCGGTGGCGGCATCGAGAGCCGGATCGTTGAAGAAATCGGCGCTGCCCGGAAGCAGATTCGCGTGCAGATGTATATCTTCACGTCGAAGCGAATCGCCGAAGCACTTTGTCAGGCCGCCAAGCGGGGCGTGTCCGTTGAGGTCATTCTCGATAAGTCCCAGGAGAAGGCCACCTACGGTCCATGGCGCACCATGCGCCGCGACGGCGTGAACGTTTATTTTGATTCCGATCATGAGACGGCCAACAGCAAGATCGTGCTGATTGATGACCGGGTTGTTATCACCGGTTCATACAACTTCACCAAGGCCGCCGAGGAAAAGAACGCGGAGAACGTGTTGATCGTGCAAGATCGATCCGTTTTTCAGGCCTACCGGGAGAGTTTTGAGAACCACATGGCACACGCGCGAAAAGCTGCCGGATGATGCAACGCGTTCGCCGTGCAGGTCATGCGCCGGCCGCTCTGCTTGAGTGTAGTGGCGCGTGATGAGCTGAAGACGTAGCTCAGGCGGCCGGATGCCAGCCCGCATCCACCCAGAGCGATCCGCTCACCGCGGAGTTTCGCAGCAGGAAGCAGATGGCGTCGGCGACTTCTTCCGGACGCAGCAGACGGCGGAGTTGCGTCTGCGGGAGTATGACCTGTCGGATCAGGTCCTCGCCCAGCGCTCGAACCATCGGCGTGTCGGTGTAGCCGGGGTGGATGATGTTGCAGCGGATGCCGTAAAAGATGGCTTCCTTGGCCAGCGTGGCCTGAGCGCCGGCCAGCCCGGCCTTTGCCGTGGCGTAAGAAATCTGCCCCTTGTTGCCCATCGACGATACCGAACCGATGAACACCACGCCGCCCTGCGTTCCTTCCGAGGGCTCCCATTTGGGCATGCCTCGACGGGTCCGATCTTCCGCGACGGTGGCAATGGTTTCCAGGGCCCAGTAGATCGGCGCGATCAGGTTGATCTGCATGACATCTTCGAAGTCCGATCGCGGATAGATATCCACCCCGCCGCCGTTGTCCTTGTGATGTTTCACGGCGAGACGGTCTCGGGTGATGCCCGCAGCCGGTACGCAGATATGCACCACACCGAAGCGGTGGCGCAGGTCCGCGAAGACGCTCCGACGGAATTCATCCGACGTGACATCGCCGACATAGGGAACCAGCACGCTGCGTCCGACTTCGTGGTTAAGCGTGTTGCATTGTTCAATGATCTGAGAACTGCGATCCACCGCGGCGATGGCCTCGATGCCGAGGTCCATCATGGCGATGCAGGTGGCGCGGCCGATACCGCTGGCCGCTCCGGTGATGACAGCTACTTTTCCGTACAGTTGCATGGTGACACTCCCCAGAACGTGCCAGCCACGTTCTTACTCCACTCTCTTCATCGGCGGCGGCGACCCGCGGACTCGACACGCCCGCGACCGCCCCTGATCGACGCGCCACGAACCGGGTCTGATCGCTCCGCCAGCCACTGGCAGACCTGCGGCCAAAGATCGCGCTGGGCCTTGCTGCCCACCGACAGGCCGATGTGACCAGCCGGGAAGGTGATCGACTTGCGATCGCGCGAACTGACCACGTCGTTGAACGGCGCGCTTTGCCCGCAGGGAACCAGATGGTCCGCCGTGGCCATCAGGTTCAGGATCGGGCAGGTGATCTCATTCAGGTTCACCAGCTTCTTACCCAGGCGGAGCTTGCCCTGCATGAGCAGATTTCGCTGGAAGCAATCCTTCACGAACTGGCGGAACGTCTCGCCGGCGACGGGGATGTTGTCATTGACCCACGTCTCCATGGCGAAGAAGTCCTCGAGGAACTTCTCGTCGTCCATCTTGTCGTAGAAGGTCATGTACTTCTCGATCAGGTTGGCCACGGGCTTGAGCACGGCGAAGGAGCCCTGCAGCCAGGCCGGCGGTGCGTTGCCGAAGGTGTCGATGACCTTGTCCACGTCGAACCACTTCGGGTCTGTCCAGACGCAGAGCAGGGCTTCGCGGTCGGACCAGTCCACCGGCGCCGCCATCAGAATGAAGTTTCGGATGAGTTCCTGGTGCAGCGCCGTGTACATGGCACTCATCGTGCCGCCCATGCAGTAGCCCAGCAGGGAGACCTGGTCCTCGCCGGTGTATTCCCGCAGGTGGTTCACGACATTGTGCATGTACCGCTCAATGTAGTGCTCGAGGGTCAGATGACGGTCGGCCTCGGTGGGCACGCCCCAGTCGATCATGTAGACATCGAAGCCGGCGCGGAGGAATTGCTGCACCACGCTCTTGTGCGGGAGCAGGTCGAGAATGTACGGCCGATTAACGAGGGCAAAGACCAGAAGCAGCGGCGTGCGATATTTCTTTTCGACGTCGGATTGATAGTGCAGAAGCGACAGCTTGT
Source organism: uncultured Planctomycetota bacterium (assembly GCA_900696465.1). Taxonomy (GTDB): domain Bacteria; phylum Planctomycetota; class Phycisphaerae; order UBA1845; family UTPLA1; genus UTPLA1. Next base: position 78,899 of record CAADGE010000023.1, on the reverse strand, counting down.
CTTCGAGGTAGATGACTTCCCGCGGTGTGGCGCCGACCTTCACATTGCGAGCGGCATCCATGACCTTCGGCATCGCGGCCAGTTTCGCCTGAAGTTCCTCATAGCTCGGCATAAAGGCCGGCATCGAAGGAAGCATCGTCAGAAAGGGATTCGGGCTCGGGGCGCGGGTGGCCATGGATCAGGTGCCTTTCTCTGGGCGTGAATCGGTACTTGTCAGCGACCTGGTTTGCTCCGTTTGGGTGCCGCGGCACGACCACCTCGACGCGACGGGCGCGGCGCCCGGCTCGCCCTGGCGCTGCCTCCCGTCCGTCGTGGTGCTTCCACTGCTGCGACCTTGGATTCCAGTTTTGCGAGTCGATCCAGAACATTGGCTTCGATGGACCGGAGCAGACCGGAGATATCGTCCACGTCCGTCTTGGCCGGAGCCTGCACGCCGCGATGAAGCTGCGTCAGAAACTGGTCGACCTGCTGCTTGAGGGCCAGCGAACGATCCATCGTCTCCTTCAGCATCCCGAGGAACTGCTCGGAACGCATGAAGTCATCGAAGTACTTGGCCAGCGCGTCGAGGAAGATCCGCTGCATCTGCCGCGTCGCCTCGGCTGACATCGGCCCGCCGGCGCTGCTGCCGCCCGTGGCCGTGTTCATCCGTGAAAACATGTCACCCCAGAACTGCGTGAAGGGGTCGGTGGCGGTTTGTGTATGGTTGTCGGACATTCGAAGCTGCCTGGTTCGGGATAACTCGCCCGGCGGTCAGCACGGTCTCTCGAAGGCGCCGGGCGGCCGGGCGAGCACCCCATCGGATAAAAGAAAGACCACGAAGCAGGGGTCGGCCCGACTCCGTGGTCTTTGAGTATACCACACCGGCATTGATGGTGCGTCGTCGAATTGTCGCTTGCGGCTTCATGGTGTGTCTCGCGGTGTAGAGACAAGCGACGGTGTCAATCTGCAATGCCGGCGTGAATGGGTTCGGGCTCGGCGACCGGACCGCGAAGTCCTGTCGCCGAGCCACGAAGGGTGGAGTCGGTTACTTGCCGGCCTTCTTCTCAGCGACCGTCATCGTCTTGCTCATAAAGCTCGACCAGTTCTCGATGCACTGGGCGCTGGTGCGGCTGGCGGTTTCGAGGTTGTTCCGCATGGCGTCGAAGGCGTTCTGCCAGACGTCGCGGGTGTAGGTCATGGCATCCTTGCTGCCATGGCCATTGCCGGTGTCGAAGGACTTGCGGATGACCTCGAGCCCGGTCTTGCAGCCCTCGTCGAAGGCCTTCTGGGCCTGCTCGGCGTTCTTGCGGACCAGATTGATCGTGTCCGCGGCAACGCTCTCGATGCGGGTCGTCAAGTTCTCGCAGGAGTCCGTTCGGGACATCATTTCCGACATGCACTTGAAGGCGTCCTGCTGGAAGCGGATGCCGGCGTCCATGGCGGACTTGAAGGTCTCGGTGGCATGCTTGAACATGCCCTCGGTCTGGTTCTTGACGGTTTCGACGGTCTTGTCCATTGTTTGTGCGGTCATCGTGATATCCTCGCGAAAACGGTCCAGTTCGCATCAGTGCGGTCCACTGACTTCGACCAGAGTATATCGGCCAAAAGTAGCGATGGCAACAGAAAATTGTGCAAATGCACAAAAAACTTGTTGAAATGTAAATTATTATAAATATGATAGTTATAGAATAACTGACGGTAAGTGTGTTGCCGGAGCATTATTTTTATAACGCAAACGCGAAAAGGCGGATCCCATGGCCAGCCCCCCCAGCCCTTCCGGCATCTACGAAATCAAGAAATACCCCAACCGGCGTTTCTATGACGTCACCCGCAGCCGGCACGTCACCCTCAACGATCTCTTCGAGCTGGTCCGCGACGGTCATCAGATCGTCGTCCACGACTCGAAGACCGGCGCGGACATCACCAACGTCGTCCTTACCCAGATCATCCTCGAGCACGACCCTCCCAAGCTCGACCTTTTTCCTGCCTCGCTCCTGCACCAGGCGATCCAGAGCAATCAGCAGATGATCCGCGGGTTCATCGAGCAGTACTTCGCTCAGGCGATGGACGCCTTCACCAGATCGCGGCAGCAGTTCGACGAATTTCTGTCTCGCTCGGGCTTCAGCGCCTTGTCGCCCTCGGCGCCGTTTGACTGGGTTCGCATGCTGATCCCCGGCAGTGGCAAGTCTGCCGCTCGCGAGACGACTCCGCAGGCCGCAAGCTCGGAGACCGATGGCACTGCTCGAGAAATGCGGCAGGAACTCGATGCGCTGAAAGCCGAACTGGCCCGTCTCAGGCCGTCGGCGAAGGCATCGGCAGCGCGAAAGAAGAAGAAAACTCGCAAGAAGCTGTAACGGTTATGGTGTTTCGCATCGGGAGCGCAGAATGAAGACCATGCACACGAATCGCAAGAGTTTGATTGCTTTCGTTTCCCTCTGGTTGGCGGCGGGCTGCGCCGGCCCGGAGGGCCCGAAAAAGGTGGAGGATGTCTCCGGTTTGAAGAACCTCAGTCGGGACGGCCGGATCTACATCGGCGGTACGCCGAATCAAGAAGGGTTGAACGCCCTCAAGGCACGTGGCGTCAGGACGGTGATCGACCTTCGACAGTCCGAGGAACTTTGCGGCGATGAAGCCGAAGCGGCGCGGCAGCGCGGCATGGCATACTACCACCTGCCCATGCAGAGCGATCAACTCACCGATCAGCAGGCCGAAACGTTCATTCGCATCATGCGCGAATGCGACAAAGAGCCCGTCCTCGTGCACTGTGCGGGCGGCAGCCGTGCCGGGGCCATGTACGGCCTGTATCTCGGGGCGGACGGGAAATGCCCGCTCGACGAGGCCATCCAGCGAGCCAGGGCCGCCGGCCTGCGAAACGAGAAGCTTGAAAAGGACTTGGAAACATCACTGCGAAACCGCAAACAGACGGAATAGGCCACGGACCGGCACCGTCGCGCGCATGAAGAAGCCCGCGAACATGCGCTCGCGGGCTATCTTTCCGGGCGTGGGTCAGATTGTGTTGCGTGCGCGCCGTCGCGTTACGCACGGGCACGAAGTCGGCGTCGCATGAGCGACACCGCGGCGATGGCCACCAGGGCGAGCGATGCCGGTTCCGGCACTCGCGGATCCGAGTCGGGCGTCTTCAGGTATCGTACGTCAGAACCGTACTCGACGATGCTGTTGTCTGCCATGTACTTCAGTTGCGCTTCCGTCAACAGGCCGGAGAGCAGCAGCGAGAACTCAATCGAGTTGCTCACCGCCCGCTGAGGTCCGGGGATGGCCGCGAGCACCGGACTGGCAGCGATTCCTCCGAAAGGCCCGCCGACAGTACCCGTCGTGCCGTTGAACTTCTTCAAGCCGTGATTGCCCTGGCTGGTGGTGATGATCTGTCGATAGGTCGAGAGCAGGTCACCACCCGTGCCGTTCGTCCATGCCCATTCTTCCGCCACGCTGGCTCCCGGCCCGCGCGAGCTCCACTGGCCGAGTCCGACCGAGCCGGAGCCGATCACAGCGGCGCTGCCGCTGACGATGCTGATGTTCGTCGGCAGGTTGAAACCCAGCGAGACCAGAAGCGAATCGGACACGTCGAAGCCGACCGGCAAGCCCGTGCTGGTGTTCTTCAGGAGAACGTTCAACTGGTTTCCACTGGCAATGAACGTGGCCATCGCCGACAGGCCGTTGAGCGGCTTGTTGTTCGAGCCGCCGGCATCCACCGTGTACTGTACGGTGATGGTGGCCGACCAGGCGGCGACCGTTGAACTCAGCGCGAGTACGGTTGCGATGATCCCTGCGCGCAGGCACATTGCTACTCCCCCTGCTGCTCGTCTTCGAGATCGGAGTCATAATCCGGTCCCCGCGACGCGCAGAGACCACCCCCCGATCTGTTCTTAATGGACTATACGATTCAAAACAGCGGAAGTCACAGGGCGTCAATAATTTGATTTGGATGTGTGGAATCGCAGTTTTTATAAGACGCAAACTCGGGGAAACATGTTGTGTACCATTGTGCGTTGCCGCTGGGACGTCGAATCGACGACATAGCCTGCAGATTACAAAAGGAGGAGCACGTTCATGTGGCCGTTCAATAGAAGACGCAGCAAGAACAACCGAATTCTGTCAGACACAGTTTTGGTAGGGTGGGCATTGCCCACCCTTGCATTCCCCGTGACGCAAGAAAGGTGGGCAATGCCCACCCTACGAAAATTCAACCTCGCAGCGGCAGGCCATGTCGGACTTGGCCGCGGTCTTACACATCCATCGATCTTGGCTGCGGGGTGGGTCGTTCGAGGAACTTCGCCAGCGTTCCTGCGCGGACGTCGTCGGGGGCCGACCAAACGAGGAAGAACATCGCCTCGCGGACCAGACGCTGGGCGTCCATCTGCCGCAGGAAGCCGGAGCCCTTGGCGAAGGTCATGAGTCCCACGGCACAGCGCATCAGCAGATCGTTCACTGCGACGCGGATCTGCGTCTTCGGCACTTCGGCGCCTTCGTGCGAGAGCGACTGCGCCACGCCGTAGAGCCGCTCACGGACGGCCTCGTACCGGGCCTCCAGATCGTCGAACGATTCCATGAGCGCCGCCGTAGTCTTCATCGCCAGCGGCCGCATCAGCCGGACCATCGCACCGGCGAGGCCGATGCCCGCCGTGGCCACGACCAGCGGCTTGATCGGGCTGCGCGTCGCCAGCACATGCTCGACGGGGCCGCGAATCAGCAGCTCCGGCTCGATGCGAACGCTCTTCAGATGTATCTCACTGGTCAGGGCGCTCTGCAACGCGGCTAACTGCATCGGCGGGTCGATGATCACGCCTGGCCGGTCCAGCGGAACGACGGCGAGCAGTTGCAGCCCGTCGGGCAGAACGGCGCCGGTGACAACGATCTGGCACTGCGTGGCCCCGGTCACCCAGGGCATGCAGCCGGAGAGAACGTACCCGTCGCCGTCTTTGCGGGCGGTCATGGCCGGGCGGCCATCCTGGCGGCTGGTCGTGAGCTGACTGATGCCGACGCTGGTGAGCAGCTCATGGCGTGCAAGGCGCGGAAGGAGCTGCTCCCGCAGGGCGAGGTTCTCGCCTGCCGCGATCAGCTCACAGGCGGCATCCCGCTGGGTGAGGATGAGCAGACAGGACATGCACCCTGAGGCGACTGCCTCGTAGGCCCACGTCTGCGAGACCGGTTCCAGCCCCATCCCTCCGTAGACTGCAGGAATGATCCAGGTCCATGCACCGGCTCGGGTCAGATGTTCGAGGGAATCCCGGGGCCATTGGCCGGTCATGTCGTAGTGGGTGGCGAGCTTCGAGAGCCGCTGAGTAAGGGCCTCCAGAGCTGCCGTGGGTACGTTCATCAGTTTATTGTACCGGGTAGGCAACTGGCCTGCTTATCCTAGGTTACGAGAGGGCGGCTCCGGCCTTCAGGTCCCCCGTCTTTTTGGTCTCCCGATGCCGTTGACATCCGCTGCCCGAGGTCGCTAGACTCGCCGATCCGGTTGGGCGAGATCCCTCCGGAGAGCGCGGGCGAAGTGCACCTTTCGCCTTTTTTTGTCGCAGACTTCGTACCATTTTGGCACAAAGTCCGATGGAGGATTCCTCGCAACCCCCGGACCGTGACAATCAGGCGACCTTTCTGGTTCGCGGCATGCGATACATGGCCGTGGCCAGTCAGTTTGCCATCTCGCTCGCCATCTTCGGCTTCATCGGCGCGAAGGCGGATGAACGATACGGATGGTCGCCGTGGGGATTGCTGGTCGGCATCCTCCTGGGCATGAGCATCGGCCTGTGGTCCATGCTCAAGCAGTTGCAGCGCCTCGATAAACAGGATGGGAAACCCTGAGAACCGTGGCACCCGCCGGCAGCTACGCGGAGTCAGAATCAGCCCCGTGAGAATCATCACCGCCTGCATCATCGCCCTCTTTGCTGTTGCCGTCGGCGCTGCGCTTGCGGGCCACGGCTACACCGCGACGCGCTGGGGAGATGACGGCATTCGCAGCATGTACGCGGTGGGCGCGATCTGTCTCGGCGCCGCCGTCGCGGCGTTTCTGCCGGTCGCGCTGGTCGCGGCCCGCTGGCCGGGCCAGATCGGCAACGCCGCCGTCGCGGCCACGGCGATTCGCCTGCTTCTGACCATGAGCGCGGCCGGTATTTACCAGGTGATGTACAAGCCGCACCTGACGTCGTTTCTGTTCTGGGCGGTGATTTATTACTGTTTGCTGCTCGCAGTGGAGACCGGCTTCAACCTGCTGCTTGTCCGCCGTCATTATCGCAATCCCCTGCGGTCGAACGGGGGACAGGCAACTCATCGACTTCCCACGGAGTTTCCGGCCTGATGTACTCGCTTCTCGCAGCACATGACGCATTGGATCACGTCCTGCCGCATCGCTTCGGCAAGCCGATCAAACACTGGGGCATCAACTGGACCTCCCCGCTGGACATCGTCTCCATCGGCCCGCATGACACCTATTTCACCAACCAGATCCTGATGACCATCGTGGCAGCGCTGATCATGCTGCTGATCTTTCCGATGCTCGGTCGTCGCTACGCCGCGATCACCGCGGCCGGTCCCGATCGCAACGTCCCCACGGGCTTCGCCAACCTGATCGAGGCGGTCATGCAGTTCATCCGGGAGAACGTCGCCCGGCCGGTACTCGCGGACAAGACCGACCGCTTCATGCCGTTTCTCTGGACCGTCTTCTTCTACATCCTGATCTGCAATCTGCTGGGCATGATCCCGCTGGATTCGATCATCTACCTGACCAGCGGCGGGAAGCTGCAGCACATCGGAGGAACAGCCACCGCCAACATTATGATCACCGCAGGGCTGGCCTTCTGCGCATTCGTCATGATTCATTTTTCCGGCACGCGGGAAGTCTATCACGCCCTCGTTGCCGGGACGTACGGACATCATCATCACGACAAAGACCACGGCCACGGCGATTCCCACGGGCATGACCATGGACACGGACACGGTCACGGACATTCGCACCATGCGGGCATGTCGCCGCCGGCAGCATTTCTCGTGGCTCCGGTGCTTTACGTGTGGAACTTCGCCCCGCATGTTTTCAAGCCGGCGCAGACGCGCGGCATCGGCGATGTGTTGCTCTGGATTCTCGATTTCGTCATGTGGCTGATCCTGCTGGTGCTGGAGATGATCGGCGCGGTCATCAAGCCGTTCGCGCTGGCGATTCGTCTTTTTGCCAACATGGTCGCCGGGCACGTCGTGCTGGCGTCGATACTCGGATTGATCTTTGCGTTTCAAGGTTCCGTGGCCATGAACTACGGACTGGGAGTCATCAGCGCCCTCGGCGCGACGGCCCTGAACTGTCTCGAGTTGTTCGTCGCCTTCCTGCAGGCGTATGTGTTTACGTTCCTGACCACGCTGTTCATTGGTGCCTCGGTCTCACCGGAGCACTAGGCGTGGTTGCAGGGAGTACGTGTTCGCGATGTTGAATGATCACGTCTCGGCGAAGGTGTCGCCGGACGTCAAACGAACAGCGGTTGGGGCAGCCGACGTCCTGGCCATACTTTGACGATGTCGGCATTGGTTTCCGGGTTGCGGCCCGACAAAGGCCGCCTGAGAGGAGTTGCATCATGTTGGAGATTCTTGCGGAAGGCACCCAGCTTATGGGTGACAAGGGTCTGGTCGCCCTCGGCGCCGGACTGGGCGCCGGCATTGTTACGCTCGGCGCCGCCAAGGGCATCGGCCACCTCGCCGGTGAGGCGATGGGCGGCATCGCCCGGCAGCCCGAAGCGGGCGGCCGCATCTTTACCTCGCTCATCATCGCGGCGGCGCTGATCGAAGGTTTCACCTTCTTCGCGCTCGTCGTCTGCAACGGAATCATGGGCAAGATCTGAGGTCAGCGCCGATGTGCGGAATCGGCCGACAACCGGTTCCGCACCCGGCACTTGGCCGGAGATGGATAAACGAAGATCGAACATCGGCCTTGCCGGTGTAGAGAGAGTGGAATACAGCGGAGTCGGTCATGCGATTGCGAATGGGTTATCTCGTTGTCTTCATGCTTGTGGCGATCGCCTTCGTCGCGATGCCGGCGCTGGCGGGCGATCCGGCGCCCGGTGAGCACGCGGCCGACAAGCCCGCGCTGCTTCAATGGGACATCGGCACCGCCTTCTGGTCGATCGTCGTATTCGTGCTGCTGCTCCTGGTACTCCGGACGACGGCCTGGAAGCCGATTCTGCTGGGACTTCAGCAGCGCGAGCGCTTCATCGCCGACTCGATCGAGAAAGCCCGGCACGAGCGCGAGCAGAGCGAGCGCCTGCTGGCGGAGTACACGGACAAGCTGCACAAGGCCCGCGATGAGGCCACGGCGATCGTCGAAGAAGGTCGCCGCGATGCGGAAGAAGTGCGGAAGCGCATCCACGCGGAAGCGAAGCACGAGGCCGACGCCATTGTCGCGCGTGCCCGTCGCGATATCCAGATCGCCCGCGACGATGCGATCAAGCAGTTGCATGATCAGGCGATCGTCCTGGCAACGAGCATTGCCTCGAAGGCCGTCAAGCGGGACCTGACGATTGGTGATCACCAGCGATTACTGGATGAAGCCCTGGCGGACCTGAGCCAGTTGAACAACTGAGTCGAGCGAACATGGCATCCGAATTTGACATCTCGCAGGCCGCGGCGGCGATTTACGCCGAGAGTCTTCTGCAACTGGCCACCGAAGCCGGTCAGGCCGAATCGGTCGGCCAGGAAATGGAAGACCTCGCCGCGATCTGGAAGGCCGAGCCCGGCTTCGCCGCCATGATGCTTTCCGCGGCGATCGACGTCGATGCCCGACGGGATAGTCTCAAGCGCATCTTCGCAGATCGTTTGAGCCCGCTGACCATGAAGCTGCTGCTGGTGCTCAATGCGCACCGGCGATCCTCGATCCTCGCGGCGGTATGCGACAGCTATCGGCGCAAGCTCGCGGTCCAGCTCGGGCGGCAGTCGGTTTTTGTGTCCACGGCCGTGCCGCTGGACGACGCACGGCGCGAGAAACTCCGCGCGGAAATTCGCCGGCTGACGCGCCGCGAGCCCGTTCTCTTTGAAACCGTGGACCCGGATCTGTTGGGCGGCATGGCTGTTCAGGTCGGCGACAAGTTGTATGACACCACGATCCGCCGCCGCATCAGGAAGATTCGTTCGATCCTGCTGGCCTCAACAGAGCAGCATCTGCTGGCGGGCGGTGATCGATTCGTGACGGAAGGATAGATACCAGCATGAGAATTCAGGTTGACGAGATTACGTCGGTCATCAAACAGGAAATCGCCAACTACCAGGAGGCCCTGGAGGTTTCCGAGGTCGGTCGGGTGATCGCCGTCGGCGACGGCGTGACGCAGATCTACGGCCTCTCCAAGGTGATGGCCGGCGAGATGATCGAATATGAAAACGGCGCCATCGGCCAAGCCATGAACCTCGAGGAGAACTCCGTCGGTGCGGTCGTTCTCGGCGATTATCTCAGCATCAAGGAGGGCTCGTCGGTCCGCGCGACCGGCAATCTCCTTTCCGTGCCCGTCGGCGATGTGATGATCGGCCGCGTGGTTGACCCGCTCGGTCGAGCGATGGACGGCAAGGGCGAGATCATCAGCGATGTGCGCTGGCCCCTCGAATATACCGCCCCTGGCATCGCGGAACGTCAACCGGTGAACCAGCCGCTGCAGACCGGTATCAAGGCGATCGACAGCATGATCCCGATCGGCCGCGGCCAGCGCGAGCTGATCATCGGCGACCGCAAGACCGGTAAGACCGCGATTGCGATCGACACGATTCTGAATCAGAAGGACAGTGGCGTGATCTGTATCTATGTCGCGGTCGGCCAGAAGGAATCGACCGTGGCGGGCACGGTGGAACGGCTCCGCGAATACGGCGCGATGGATTACACGATCGTGGTTTCCGCCTCGTCGAGCGATCCGGCGCCATTGCAGTACATCGCGCCGTATGCCGGCTGTGCCATGGCCGAGTATTTCATGTATACGCAGGGCAAACACACGCTCTGCATCTATGACGACCTTTCCAAGCAGGCCCAGGCGTATCGCCAGCTCTCGCTGCTGCTGCGACGACCGCCCGGCCGAGAGGCCTACCCCGGCGACGTGTTCTACCTCCACAGCCGTCTGCTTGAGCGATCGTGCAAGCTGGCCGAGCGACGAGCAATCGTGCCGGCCGGCCAGCCCTACAAGGAGGGCGGCGTCAACAATAAAAAGTACATCGGCGTGCCGGGCAAGCATCAGGCCGAGCACGACGTAAAGAACCACCCCGGCCACGAGGTCGCGGTCGACCCCACTTCGGGCGGATCGCTCACGGCGCTGCCGGTGATCGAAACGCTGGAAGGCGAGGTGTCGGCGTACATTCCGACGAACGTGATTTCGATCACTGACGGACAGATCTACCTCGAGCCGGACCTGTTCTTCGCCGGCGTTCGACCGGCGATCAACGTAGGCATCAGCGTCAGTCGCGTCGGCGGCAATGCCCAGATCAAGGCGATGAAGAAGATTGCCGGCTCGTTGCGTCTGGACCTGGCGGCGTATCGCGAGCTGGAGGCCTTCGCCCAGCTCGGCACGGAACTCGATGCGGCCACGCAGAAGCAGTTGGACCGCGGTGCCCGCATGGTGGAGCTGCTCAAGCAGGGGCAGTACAAGCCGTATCACGTGGCCGACCAGGTCATCAGCATCTACGCCGGCACGCGCGGCTTCCTCGATGATCTGCCGATCTCGCGCGTGGCGGAGTTTGAAGAGAAGCTGCTGAAGTTCATCCACGATGAACATCCCGAAGTCCGCAAGGAACTGATCGAGAAGAAAGAACTGACCGACGCGATTGAAACAAAGCTGAAGGAACTGATCGGAATGTTCAAGTCGCGATTCGGCAAGTAGCCGGTTCGGCATGCGTTGGCTGCGACCTGGCAGGCAACACGCAATGGATTGTTAGGTTACGACGACTGTAAAGCGATACGAGTATCAACGTTCGGCCAAGGTGCCGGATACGACCATGCGGCAAGAGCTGCGATGTTGAGTTGAAGCAATGGCGAAAGCAAGACAGATCGTCAAACGCCGCAAGGCAGTGACGAACATCCGCAAGATCACCAAGACGATGCAGCTCATCGCCACGGCGCGCTATCAGCAGGCGTATCAGCGGGCGACGGCGACGCAGCCGTACACGCGCAAGATCACGCAACTGGTCGAAGAACTCTCCGCCGCCGCCGAAGGGCAGATCCACCATGAACTGCTGGAGGATAACCCCGACGCACCAAAGGACCTGCTGCTCGTGCTGACATCCAACCGCGGGCTCTGCGGTGGTTACAATGCGAGCATCCTGCGGAAGGCCATGACCCACCTCGGCGATCACACCGACAAGGCGACCGAGCTGCACGTCGTAGGAAAAAAGGGCAACGCCTACTTCCGGTTCATGCGCCGAACGGTCGATCGCGCCATCACCAACATCGATGACCGGCCGCGCTTCGAACAGGTCGAGCCCATCGCGACGGAATTGATGAGCCGCTACAAGGCGGGCGAACTGAGAAGCGTGTACGTCGCCTTCATGCGATTCATCTCGACCGGCCGTCAGATTCCCGAGGTCATGCGACTGCTGCCCCTGAGTCGTTCTGAGGAGAAGGCCACCGGCGCGCCGGTCGTGGCCGCGGCGCATGCCGCCGCTCAGTACGACTTCTCACCGGAACCGGCCGAACTGCTCAAGGTCCTGCTGCCGCAGACGGTGAAGGTCCGACTGTACCAGTGTTTCACCGATGCCGCGGTCAGCGAGCAGGTGGCCCGTATGGTCGCCATGAAGGCCGCCACCGATGCCGCCGGTGACATGATCAAACTGTTGTCTCGTCAATTCAACCGCGCCCGACAGTCACAGATCACGATGGAACTGCTCGACATTGTCGGATGCGCGGAAGCGCTGAAGTAACGAACCGGAGAATATCGAACATGGTCGCTACCGCACAGAACACCGGTAAAATCACTCAGGTCATCGGCTCCACGCTCGATGCGGAATTCGCCGAAAACCGTCTGCCGAGGATTTACAACGCCTTGCAGTGCAAAGTCGATCGAAAGGTCGGCACTCGCGTCATGCAGGAAACGCTGACCTGCGAGGTGGCCAGCCACCTCGGCGGCGGGCGTGTCCGGGCGGTCGTGCTCGGCAGCACCGACGGCCTGCAGCGCGGCGTGGACATCGTCGACACCGGTTCGCCGGTGAAGGTTCCCGTCGGAAAAGAAACGCTCGGCCGGGTGTTTAATCTCGTCGGCGCACCGATCGACGGCCGCGGCGACGTCGGTGCCAAGGATCATCGGCCGATCCACCACGAGCCAGCGCCCTTCGCAGAGCTGACACCCAAGACCGAGCAGCTCGTCACCGGCATCAAGGTCATCGACCTGCTCGCCCCGTTCGTCCGCGGCGGTAAAACCGGCCTCTTCGGCGGTGCCGGTCTCGGCAAGACGGTCATCATCCAGGAGATGATCGCCCGCATCGCCCGCGAGCACAGCGGTTACTCTGTCTTCGCCGGCGTCGGTGAGCGGACGCGCGAAGGCAACGACCTCTGGCTGGAAATGCAGGAGGCGGAGTTCAAGACCGCTGAAGGCCAGGTCAAGAAAGTCATCGAACACACGGCGATGGTTTTCGGTCAGATGAACGAGCCACCGGGAGCACGTTTGCGGGTCGCCCTGTCCGCACTGACGATGGCGGAATACTTCCGCGACGAGTCCGGCGCGGACACGATGCTCTTCATCGATAACATCTTTCGCTTTTCGCAGGCCGGCTCCGAAGTGTCAGCCCTCCTCGGCCGCATGCCCAGCGCCGTCGGTTATCAGCCGACGCTCTCAACCGAGATGGGTGAGTTGCAGGAACGCATCACCTCGACGAGCCGCGGCGCCGTCACGTCGGTGCAGGCCGTGTACGTCCCTGCCGACGACCTGACCGACCCGGCCCCGGCGACGGCCTTTACTCACCTCGACGCCTTCATCGTGCTGGCCCGGTCGATCTCGGAGAAAGGCATTTACCCGGCGATCGACCCGCTGGCCTCATCAAGCCGCATTCTGGACGCCCAGTACATCGGCGACCGGCACTACAACTGCGCGAAGCGCGTTCAGCAGATTCTTCAGCGTTACCGCGACCTGCAGGACATCATCGCCATTCTCGGCGTCGACGAACTCTCCGAAGAAGACAAGCTGCTGGTCGCCCGTGCACGAAAGATCGAGCGATTCTTCAGCCAGCCGTTTTATGTTGCCGAGACCTTCACCGGCTTCCCCGGCAACTACACGCAACTCGAAGACTGCATCCGCAGCTTTGAGGAAATCTGCGACGGTAAGCACGACGCCCTGCCTGAGCAGGCATTTATGTACGTCGGCAGCGTGGAAGAAGCCGTGGAGAAGGCCAAGAAGCTGCAAGCATAAGGGTTCCTGGCGGAAGAATGGATTGGATTCACGTGCCGTCTTGTGCCATCCTGGTTAGGGGATCGCGCTGTATGGCACTGCTCACTAACCACATTGAGAGCATCACCCCGGGCGATTGCGGCGGCAAAGCCAGTATTGCGGGAACCCGCATCCGTGCGCAGGACAGAGTGGCTTGGCACGAGATGTATGGCAGGTCGCCGGATACCGCAGTAAGTGTCGCGGGTGACAAAGGAAAACGCCCGCCGTCAATCGCTGACTGCGGGCGTCGTGACGTGGAGACGAAGGGATTCGAACCCTCGACCTTCGCATTGCGAACGCGACGCTCTCCCAACTGAGCTACGTCCCCGTAATTTGACTTTATCTTATCCCTGTGGCTGGGGATTGCAACGCCGGGGTTGCGAGGCGATCAGAAAGGGCGGCGTCGCAGGTCACAAGCGTCAGGTCGTTTTCGCCCGGCTCGTGATGTCTCGAACACGGCGTCCGGCCTCTTCGCTGCGGTGTGCGGCTTCCTCAGCCAGAAGCTTTTTGAACTCCGGCTTTCCTGCCCGATTTTCCTCGATCCACCGCTGCGCAAATCGCCCCGAGCGAATCTCATCGAGGATCGTCCGCATTTCCCGGCGGACTTCGTCGGTGACAATTCGCTGACCGGCGAGCAACCCGCCGTAGGCCGCCGTCGCGGAGATTCGCTTTCGCATAGCCGCGATCCCCGCGGCATATTGCAGGTCCACGATCTGCTTGACTTCGTGGATGCATTCAAAGTACGCCAGCTCCTCCGGATAGCCCGCGGACACGAGCACGTCGAACGCGGCCTTCATCAGTTCAATGACACCGCCGCACAGAACGGTCTGCTCGCCGAAGAGGTCCGACTCGCACTCCGCCGCGAAGGTCGTTTCGATCATCCCGCCGCGTCCGCCGCCGATGCCCGCTCCCCAGGCCAGCGCCGTCCGCAGGGCCTCGCCGCTCGCGTCCTGCTGCACCGCCACGAGACACGCGAGACCGCCACCGCGTTCGCAGGCCTGACGCACAAGCGCGCCGGGGCCTTTGGGTGCCACCATGATGACATCAACGTCCGGTGGCGGCACGATCAGCCCGAAGCGGATGGCAAAGCCATGAATAAACCCCAGCGTCTGCCCGGCGCGAAGCTGCTGCGCCACCGCAGAGGCGTACACGTCGCCCATCACCTCATCGGGCAATGCGAAGATCAGCAGATCGGCCCCGGCGGCGGCCTGCTCCAGCCTGATCGGCTCGAATCCTTCACGCACGGCCGCGTCATGCCCCGGTCCGCTCGGCCGCTGTGCGACGATCACCCGGCAACCGGCGTCGCGCAGGTTCAGGGCATGGGCGCGGCCCTGATTGCCGTAACCCAGCACCGCGACCGTCTTCGTACGAAGATGTGAAAGATCGGCATCCGCTTCGTAGTAGAGCGTCAGAGGCATCGTTGCATCGCTCGCAGAGATTCGGCCGTGGCACAGATCGTTTCGGCACGTCGCACGCAGAGATTCAGCAGGTCGCACGCGGCGACTACAGCGATGACGACGGCGGCATCATGATAGCCGACGTACTGGCTCAGCGCAGGGGCTTGCCAGATTTCTGTCGGAAGATTACAAGTGTCGATGTCGAAGAGGGTTCCGTGCCGCAACGACCGGGCTGCGAGGCGTCAGTCGCGTGCGGTCGCGGCGACGGAGACCTCGATCTCGCGTGGTAGCACACTTTCATCGGAGGATACGTGATGCTCGCGAAGCTCCTGGCCTTGGGGATATTGCTCTTCGGGCAAGTTTCTGACTTGCCGGATGAACAGTTGGATCCGTTGCTCGTGCAGGATGCCGCCGAGGCGACGCTGCAAATCGAGGAGCCGTCGACGCCGGCACCGTCGGCTCAACCATCGACGACGACGGCGGCCAATTCTTCGACCGACCTCGGCGCCTGGCTGGTCCACTTGGCCCGGCATCAGGGTCATCTGGTCGGCCGAAGCGATCCGCGCAGTGCGTCGCTGCATGTGATTGCCCTGCTCGAGAGTGCCACGATCGTCGCACCCGATTGTGCCGAGGCCTACTACTGGCTGTATGACCTGCACCTTCGCATGGGGCGCAGCCAGGCGGCGCGTACCGCGCTGTCGCGCTACGTGCGGCTGGCCCCGATGGACGACGGCGCTCGCCTTAAGCGGCTGGACATTGAACTCGCCGAGCGTCAGACCGCGGATGCCCGTTTCCGCTTCGTTCAGGATGAACTTCAGCAGAAGCCGATGACGCGCATCTACGAGAGTGCCCTGCGCGGCTGGCTGGCGCGGCACCATTACGAACGTGAAGAGCGCGAGCCGGCCGGTCGCGAAGTGGAAACCGCCCTGCGGCTCAATCCGATGAACGTCGCCGCGCGTGAGGTGGCCTATGAACTCTTCGGCGAGACTGAGCCGGAACTGCAGCGCGTCGAACTGGCCTTGCAGCTCATCTCCATCAACCCGAGCCAGGTGAATCTGGTCTGGGACCTGGCTGAGTTTCTTGACCGCATTTCCCTGCACAAGCAAGCACAGGAGTGGTACAATCGGGCCATCGATCTACACCGTCGCGCGGAGGCCGGGCCGATCGCAGCGGACCTCTGGCAGAAGCTGGCGATCTCGTACGTCTGCTCGGAGGACTACGCGAAGGCCGTCGAGGCCGCCGACGAAGCTCTCAAGGCGGACGAGTCGCTACATTCGGCCCGGCTGCTTCGTGCCCATGCCCGGCGCAAACTGGGTGATGAAGAGGCCGCGGTCGAGGACGAGACGATCGTCCAGAAGGCCTACGAAGGGCGGCTGGAAGAAATGCTGGAGAAGGCGCCGGAAGGCGAAGCCGCCCAGATCGCATGGTACTACTGCTATCACAAACTCGACAAAGAACGCGCCCTCAAGCTCTCCGAGAAGGCCATGAAAGCCCGCGCGCCGAGCGACCTGGCGAAGCTGGCGTATGGCTATGCGCTCAGCGCCAACAGCCGCGTGGATGAAGCAATGGATATCCTTCGCCCGCTGGCGGCGACGGATCAGCTTGCGGCCCTTGAACTGGCCCGCTGCATGATCCAGCGCGGTGAGAAGTCCGAGGGAATCACCCTGCTGCATAAGGCGGCGAGCATTCAGTACTCCGGTATCGCCTACAAGCTCATCCGTGATCTGCTCGAAAAATACGGAGAGAAGGCCGGTGAGCCCCCGCTGCACAGCAAGATTGTTGCCGCGCTGGATCGTTTCCCGCGCGACGTCTTCGACTACTACCGCCGCACGGCGGATTTCATGAAGTTCACGCTGCGCTTTGAAAGCAGTGAGCTGCCCCACGTCGGGCCGGTGAACGTCGTCCTTCGGCTTGAAAACACGGCGCCGTTCATCATCACCCTCGGCGAGGGCTTCATGGCTCGCCCGTTGGTGGCGATCAGTGCCCGATTGGGGCCTCCCGTCTCAGCAGAGTTTACGAATTACCTCCAGGTGCTGCTCAGCGAGCGGCCGGTCCTCGTTCCGGGGGACGCCGTGGAGAAGACTGTCGCCATTGATGTCGGCCCGATCCGCGAAAACCTGATCCTGACGGCCACGCAGGAGCTGTCGATCGAGTTGACCGCGATGTTCGATCCCGTCTACCACGAAGGCAAGCTGGCGCCGGGATTGGGCACCGTCACTGCCGGACCGATCAGCGCGACGCGAAAGGCGATCCAGTGGAAGGGCACGGCGCGCACCGATCTGATCGATCAGGCAATGACGGGAGACGTGGCCATCCGCACGCGCGCGGTGGATGCGATCGGCGGCGTTCTTGCGGCGCTACAGTCGCGGAAATTCGGTGAGCCGGCGATGGACCGCGATCCTGCAGCGCGGGAGGCCGTCACACAATTGCAGGGCGCGCTGGCCAGGTTGCTCGGTGACCGAGATGAGCGCGTCCGGGCTCATGCGATTGTCGCAGCGGGCTGGTCAACTCTGAGTGATGAGTTGACGCGCGCGGCAGCGCCGTCTGTACAGGATGAAAGGCCCTTGATTCGCGTACTTGCCGTTCGACTGTTCGCTGCGAAGCAGGGCGATGCGTTTCGGAAGGTGCTGGAGCACATTGCCCAATCGGATGCACATCAGGCCGTGCGTACCATGGCGGCCAGCTATCTTCCGGATGATCTTCGTGTCCGTGCGGAACACGGCAGCGACACGAATGATCCGCAGGAACCCTGATCGATCCGCGGGTACTCTTTGTTGCCGCAGCTACCACCCGGTTGCGCTTGAGCACGATCTGTTGTGAGCCCGGTGTGAGCACTCTCGCGGCAAGAAGTGCGATGATTCGTCGAAAAAAACAGCTCCATTGGCAGGATTGATTGCGGGGCAGTCGCGACGGCCTTTGAAGACCCCATTAGCGATCGTAACCTGCTTATTTTGTAGAGGTTTAGACGAGTAGCAGCTCGGGTGGACCGCTCGCTCATCGGCGAGCAAACTTGAAATATTTCTTCCGCGCTGACGGCTCCTATCTCAACCCGCCTGTGTTCCGTGCCGAACTAACCGGCGTGCCCTGGTACCGGACCGGGCTCTTCGTTGTACACGAAAGGAACCAAGCAATGACGTTCAAGATGAAGAATTTCAGCAAGGCCGCTTTCAAGGACCAGATCGTCCGAAAGCAGAATCAGTTCAACCGATTCAAGCGACGATGCAAAGTCTCGAAGAACCCGGTTGAGAAGAGCTTCCTGAAGATGGAAGCCGCCCAAATCGTCAAGGACCTCAAGCAGTTCAGCAAGCAGTGGAACAGCTGCGGCTTCGGCCCCTGCACATGGATCACCCGGGGCTTCACCGGCACGTCCGGCTTCACCACCTCGACGACCCGCAAGAGCGCGCGCAAGAACTCGCGCAAGAACAGCCGCAAGAGCACCCGCAAGTATGGCAGCAAGACGACTTCGCGCAAGCGCTACGGCAAGCGCAGCTATGCCCGCCGCGGCAACAAGGTCCGCAGCAACGTCCGCCGGACCCGCAAGAGCAACATGGCTCGCCGGTCCAGCAAGATGCGCCGCAGCTACGTTGCCTGGTAAATCCGGCGACGGCTACCCATCTTCGTCCGCCTGGATGCATCGGCCCTGCGGGCCGTACGCCGGGTGGACTTCAGGAGTCAGCCAGTGTCGCGAGCGCCATCGTGTGCCGCGACACTGGCTGTTCGCTTTTTCCGGGATGGTCGCCAGGCCCGGCGAAGCACGCGCCGCAATCCTTTGCCGTGTTTCGGGCCCTGCGGTAGAATGATCCCGTCGGCAAGAGACCCGCACGCATAACCCCACAATTGCAGGATCAGCCCTCATGACGGATCCCGATGTCATTACGATTGTTTCCGGTCTTCCTCGCTCCGGCACCAGCATGATGATGAGCATGCTGGAGGCCGGCGGCATTCCCCCGGTCTCAGACGGAATCCGCGCCGCCGACGAAGACAACCCCAAGGGCTATTACGAATTTGAGCGCGTCAAGAAGATCAAGGAAGACAAGAGCTGGCTTCCCGATGCCCGCGGCAAGGTCGTGAAGATGATCTCCCAGCTCCTGCTCGATCTGCCGACGGAGGGTTATCGCTACCGAATCCTGTTCATGCGTCGCAACATGTCGGAGATACTGGCTTCACAACGGCAGATGATGATCCGCCGCGGCACTCACCAGGAGGGCGGCCCCAGCGATGAGGAAATGGGATCCATGCTCGCCCGACATGTCGAGCACGTACTCGCCTGGGTCGACAAGCAATCCAGCATGGATCTGCTGGAAGTCGACTACAACGCGATGCTCAAGAATTCAGCGCCGCACATCGCCGCCATCAACAGTTTCCTCGGCGGCCGCCTCAACATCGAGGCCATGACGGCCGTCGTCGACAAGAACCTCTACCGCCAGCGGAAGAACTGATCCGCCGCGCGTTGCCGGTCGTAAAGAAACAGAACGCCTCCATCCGTTGCGATTGCTTTCGGACGGAGGCGTTTTTTTATTCGACCGGCGGGAATCGCCTTCGTAGACGAGCGTCGTCAGACCATGAACAGCAGTTCCCGGTATTTCGGGATCGGCCAGTAGCGATCTTCCACGACCAGTTCCAGTGCGTCGGCCGCCTGGCGAACATCGTTCATCGCCGGACGAACCTGATCGCGGTAAAACGCCGCGTGCGCAGCCGCGTCGTGGCCGCCCTGATCGGCCTTGGAGCGGATTTCATCCAGCTTGTCCACGGCGCTCTTGAGCCGGGCGGTCTGCAAAGCTACGTCTTTGAGTACCTTTTCGCTCGCCGAGCAGTCCGCCGCGGGCAACGCTTGTTTGGTCGCCTGCAGTGAGCCGGCCACATCGCACTGAAAGCGCAGCGCCGCCGGCAGGATCATCGTCCGAGCCATGTCCGCAGTCAGTTGGGCCTCGATGTTGATCGTCTTGATGTAGGCCTCGAGCAGAATCTTGTAGCGGGCATCCAGTTCCATCTCTGTATACACGCCGTGCCGGCTGAACATCGCCTTGGCATTCGGCTCCACGAGCGCCGCCAGGGCGTCCACGCAGTTCTTCAGGTTCGGAAGGCCGCGCTTCGCCGCCTCCTGCTCCCAGGCCATCGAGTAATTGTCGCCGTTGAATAGAATCGCCTGGTGCTTGCGAAGATTTTCCTGGATGACCTTCTGGACGGCTGCTGCCAGCGTTGTTCCGCCGGAGGTTTCATGTTCGATCTCATCGGCCAGGCCCATGAGGGCTTCGGTCACGATCGTATTGAGCACCGTGTTCGGGAAGGCAATGGACTGGCTCGACCCGACTGCACGAAACTCGAACTTATTGCCCGTGAAGGCGAACGGCGATGTACGGTTTCGATCGGAGTCATCTCTCGGCAGCGGCGGCAGTGTTGAGACGCCGAGCTTGATGAACCCGCCGCCGCGCGACGAACCCGACTCGGCGCGCCCGTCGATCAGCCCCTGCACGACCTCCGTCAGTTTGTCGCCGAGGTAGATGCTGATGATTGCCGGTGGTGCTTCGTTTGCGCCGAGACGGTGGTCGTTACCCGCGGTGGCGATTGTCGCCCGCAGCAGCTTCGAGTGCGTATGCACGGCTCGGATGACCGCCGTGAGAAACACGAGAAACTGCATGTTCTCGTGCGGCGTGTGGCCGGGGTCCAGCAGGTTGTTATCCCGGTCGTCGCAGATCGACCAGTTGTTGTGCTTGCCCGAGCCGTTGATTCCGGCAAAGGGCTTTTCGTGGAAGAGACACTTGAATCCGTGCTTGAGCGCCGTGTTCTTGAGAACCTCCATCAGCAGCATGTTGTGGTCGGTGGCCACGTTGATGTTTTCGAAGATCGGGGCGATCTCGTACTGCCCGGGCGCGACCTCGTTGTGCCGTGTCTTGATCGGGATGCCGAGTTGATACAGCGCGCGCTCGGCGTCCATCATGAAAGCCAGCACCCGTTCCTTGATCGAGCCGAAGTAGTGATCCTCCATCTCCTGTCCCTTCGGCGGGCGGGCACCGAAGAGCGTTCGCCCGGCGTTGATCAGGTCGGGGCGCAGGAAGTAGAGGCGACGATCCACGAGGAAATATTCCTGCTCCGGGCCGACCGTGCAGGAGGCGAATCGAATCTCGCGGTGGCCCAGCAGTCGGAGCATGCGCACCACGGCCCGACTCAGCGCATTGATTGATCGAAGGAGCGGCGTCTTCTTGTCCAGCGCCGTACCGTCAAAGCTGTAGAACGCCGTCGGGATGCACAGTGTCTTTCCATTGACACCATCCATCAGAAACGCCGGGCTCGTCGGGTCCCATGCGGTGTACCCACGGGCCTCGAAGGTCGAACGGGTTCCACCCGAAGGAAAGCTGCTGGCATCCGGCTCACCCTGGATCAACGTCTTGCCGGAGAACTGCACCAGGGCCTGTCCGTCACCGGTGGGCACCAGAAACGTATCGTGCTTCTCGGCCGTGGCGCCGGTCAAAGGATGAAACCAGTGGCAGAAATGGGTCGCGCCGCGCGTCGTGGCCCAGTCCTTCATGGCGTTGGCCACCACGTCGGCTACCAGCGGGTCCAGCGGCTCGCCGTCGAAGATCGTCTTGAGCAGCGACCGAAACGCATCCTTCGGAAGCGCTGAACGCATCACGCCCAGATTGAATGTGTTCTTGCCGAAGATTTCAGTTGCAGCATCGGCATCAGGATCAATCGTACGCGGCGGCAAGCGTTGCGCGGCGATCTCGCTGATGGCGGCATAACGTCGATTCTCGAAACTCATGTTTGTGATTCCTTCTTGCATCCTGCGCAGGCCGCCGTCAAAGAGCGGTCGAAGCGCAAACTTTATCGTGTTTCTCGGTGCGTTGGCACCCCCGATTTTTCACTCGGATAAGTTGGAAACTTGCAGGCGCGGCAGGGCTTTCCCGACACGCTTGGTGGTCGTGATGAATGGGCGGTCCTGTGGCTGGAAGAAAACAAATGCGTCACCCCTGGGGGGGGCGCTGCGGGCAGGCCTGCTGGGCGCGCACGACGACCGCGTCGCTGCACTTCAGCACCAGGCGCGTGTAGATGTCGTCGTGGCAAGTCATTCGCCGTATCCTTCCCTCGCACCGGTATGCTGGCGGGGAGAAGTTCAAGTACGAGGCATTATACGCCCATCCCCCGCAATCGGTTCAAGACCTGTTTTGTAGAATGGCGGGGTCGATAATGCTGTGCTTGACCCGCGCCCGCTGGCCCACCCTGCCGGACGGTTCCCTACTCATCCGGGAATTCCCTCGGAGTTGCTCCGATCTCGATGATGCTGCAGGCCAGGATCGGCTCCAGGCCGAGTTCCTTCGCCTTGGCTACCAGTTCCTCGCTCTCCGCGCCGGGATTTACGTAGAACTCGTCGGGCCTTGCCTTTGCGATCGAAGGCAATGCCTGAACGCCGACAGCCGGCGGCAGATAGAGCGTAACCCGATCAACCTTTCCGGGGATCTGATCAACCGAGGCGTAGGTCTGTAATCCCTCGATCTGACCGCCCTTCGGATTGACAGGATAGACGGTCCAACCCTGTCGTTGATATGCACGAATGGCCTTGTTGCTGTATTTGCTCCGATCCGACGAAGCCCCCAGCACTGCTACGGTCTTGGACATCATGCACCTCCGGAATGCTGCAACATGATAGCAGAATTCACGGTTCCGTGATCGACAGGCCGGTCTTTCATCCTGACGAGCAGGCGGCACATATGCAGCGGGGTCAACACGCTGTAGAAACAAAAAAATGGCCGGGTCGCAGTGACCCGGCCGATTGCACGAAAGTTGCTTGATCGCAGCGCTTACTTGATAGCGATCGCGTACTGAAGCTTCAGGCCGAAGTTCGGCGTCTCATCCTGACCATCGAGACCAATGTCGGTCGCGAGGCGGAGGTTGTGAACCATCGAGCCGGAGTCCATGATCTCGCGGGCCATACCGAGCTGAAGCACGTTCGAATTGTGCCGGCCGTACTCCTCGCTGCTGGTCATGCGATAGTTGAGGATCGCCGTGGTCTTTTCGTCGATCATGTAGTCAAAGCCCGGGCCGACGCCCCACTGGAAGTGGCGATAATCCTCGGGTGTTTGATAGCCGCGTCGACCGTTGACCGTTTTGACGAAGCCCTCGATGTGGGCGCGGAAGTTCGGTAGGAGGGTCTTGGTGACCACGCCGCCGAATGTGCCATCGACGCCGGAGGAGCCGTTTCCGCTGGGAATTCGCATCTCCGCGTAGGCAGCGAGGGCCGGAAGCATTTCCGTCTCACGCAGGAAACGGTTGAACAGTTGCAGGGCCAAGTCGCCGTTGCCTTGCCAGTCACCATCGCCGATGTTCATCGGCAGCAGCTTGAAGGTCACGTTCATATCGTCCGTGACTCCGTAGAGCACGCTTGCACCGGGAAGGTTGAAGTCATCATCCCGGCCGTTGGACTTCGTGACCCAGCCGCTGCCAAACTCGACCTGCCACATGCCCTGGCCGATCTGCGGATTGGCCTCACGGATGTTGTAGAAGTCGCTGACATTCTTGAATCGGTAGTCGTTCGTGGTCGTCGTGGTCTGCGTCACCGTGCTGGACGACTCGGTCTGCGTATCCTGCGGCAGAGGGCGCTCGATCCGCACCGTGTCGGATCGATTCATGGCGTAGGTAGCGTCCTGCTCGGCTCGTGCCGAGGACACTATTCCGACACACAAGATGACTGCGAGTGCGAGGAAAGCTCGGTTGTGCATGTGGTGTTTCTCCTCGTTTCTGGCTGGCTTCGGTGGGTCTGCCACCGATCGATGCAACGGGTTACGAAGAACAAACTATTCTTGCCGCCGATTCCGTTCGGCGAGTAATGCCGCGCCAATTACCGAGTCCTATTAAAAATGAACCCGGAGCTGCCCGTCAAGTAACTAATTCTCAAAATATCGTCCGATTCGCAACTTTCAATATCGGCAATCAATTTATTATCGGTCCTTGTGTTCCGCCTTTTCGGATTCTCCTGTCATCGGGACGAACCTCACCGGCGCTATAGTCTTTTCGCGCAGTTGCCCGTCAGGATCCTTTTCCAGCAGGATCAGGTCCTGTCCCCATGTCTGCGGGCCCACGGGAATGCACATCCGTCCGCCGACCGCGAGCTGATCGACGAGGGCCTTCGGTGGGGCCTCCGGTGCGCAGGTCACGATGATTGCGTCAAACGGCGCCTCTTCCGGCCAGCCCTTGTAACCGTCACCGATTCGCACCCGGACCGATCCGTACCCGCGATCGGAAAGGATGCGCTGTGCGCGGCGGCCAAGGGGTTCGACGATCTCGATGGTGAATACCTTGTCAGTCAGTTCAGCGAGTACGGCCGCCTGATAACCCGAGCCGGTTCCGATCTCCAGGACCTTCTCGCCCGGTTTGAGTTTCAGCGACTCCGTCATGAGGGCGACGATGTAGGGTTGCGAGATGGTCTGTCCCTCGCCGATCGGCAGTGGTCCGTCGTCATACGCCTCGCGCTGATAGGCGGTCGGTACGAACCAATGTCGAGGTACGTTTCGCATCGCGGACAGGACCCGCGCATCCTTCACGCCGCGGCTCTCGATCTGCCTGGCGACCATGCGCAGTCGTTCTTCGAGCCGCTCCGTTGTTCGGGGAAGTGAGGTGCCGCCCGGTCCCGAGGCCGTCGTGGCGGGTGCAGTCGTCGATTGTTCCGGGCCGATGGGCATGGCGTCTGCCGAAGTGGGATAGCGCCGACAGCCGAAGCCGCTGGTTGCCATCATGATGATGATCCACCCACCCATCGCGAGCCGCATCGCCGTTTCTTTCAGAAGCCGGGATGGATACATCACCGTCATGACAGGATCGCTGGCAAAGGTTCTCGAATCATCCTGCGATCATCTTCGACCACGGTAAGGCCATCGTCCGAAGTCGGGCCGGCCGCGCGAGCCGCGCCAGCGAATCAGGCCACGACGGCTTCGCGGACCTTGTCATTCATCGCATCCGAGTTGATCACGCCGTCGCGAAACATCACCACCCGATCCGTGTATTCTGCGATGTCATGCTCGTGCGTCACCAGCACGATCGTCAGCCCCGTTCCCCGATTCAGTGCCCGCAAGAGCGACATGATTTCCATGCTTGTCCGGGTGTCGAGATTGCCCGTCGGTTCATCCGCCAGCAACAGCACCGGGTTCGTGACCAGCGCCCGGGCAATCGCCACGCGCTGCTGCTGACCGCCGGAGAGCTGGTTGCTCAGATGTCTGCTTCGATCAGCGAGTCCGACCAGCTCGAGCAGCGTGGCCGCTCGTGACCTGCGTTCCCGTCGGCGCACACCTGCATAGGTGAGCGGCAGGGCCACGTTGTCGAGGACCGTCGTCCGCGAGAGGAGATTAAAACTCTGAAAGACGAATCCAATTCGCTCATTGCGCAACCTCGCAAGTTCGCGCCGAGTAAGATCGGTTACTTCGACGCCGTCGAGACGATAGGTGCCTTCGTCGCAGGTATCGAGGCACCCGAGCAGGTGCATGTATGTGGATTTTCCCGATCCGCTCGGCCCCATGATCGATACGAACTGTCCCGCGCGGATGTCGAGACTCACGCCGCGCACCGCCGGCACCTGAATCTCCCCAATGTGGTAGGTCTTCCGCACGTTGCGCGTCACAACGAGCGCATCACCATTTCCACCGCTGTCGTCGTGCTTTATTCCGCGTTCCACGTTCCGCATTCCGCCGTTCCGCCGCCTCCCCCTTTGGCTTTTCTACCGCATCGACCGCGTCAAATCCGGTCGACCCGATCCCCCGCTGCTCCGTCCGCGCCAGTTTCGCTCCGTGATGATGCGATCGCCCTCTTTCAGCGGGCCTTCCACCAATTCCGTGAAGCTGCCATCACTCAGGCCGGTCCGGATCTCCACGGGCCTGGGCTCTCCCTTGCCATCCAGCGTCCACACCGTAGGAACCCGCGATCCCTGCCGCGGCGGACCGCCGGTGCCGGCATCAAACGGCTGCGGGCTGAACCGCAGCGCCGCGTTCGGGATTCGTAGCACGTTTTCCACCTTGGCGACTTCGAAGGTCACGTTCGCAGTCATCCCCGGCCGAAGAACAAGGTCCGGATTGTTCACTTCGATGATGGTCACATAGGTCACGACGCCGTCGAGAATCGTCGCGTCATAGCGAATCTGCGAAATCTTCCCTTCAAAAACGCGATCCGGATAAGCGTCCACTCGGAAGGTCGCCGGCTTACCTTCCTCGATCAGCCCCACGTCCGATTCCGCCACATTGGCGTTGACCTGCATCCGCTCGAGATTGTTGGCAATCAGGAACAGTTCCGGCGCCTGCAACGAGGCCGCGACGGTCTGACCGATGTCGATGTTCCGGGTGATGACCACGCCGTCGATCGGCGAACGGATGATCGTCCGGTCGAGGTCCACCTTGGCGGCGTTGAGCTGCGCCTCGGCGGATTTCACGGAGGCCTGCGCCGCGTGCCAGGCCGCCATCGCCGCGTCCGCCGTCGCCGTCGCCACCAGCAGCTCGTTTTCGCTCGCCGTGAAGGTGTCCATGAGCTTGGAGATGCGTTGTCGCTCGCGCTCGGCGTCCTTGTAACGGACAGCTGCCTCCTCCTCACGCGCCTGAGCCATCGCCAGCTCTGCGCTGGCCTGGTTGTAAGCCGTCTGGAACCGATCGGGATCGAGCTCGGCGAGTACGAACCCCTCCGTGACGCGATCATTGAAATCGGCGTGCCAGCGCAGAATGTTGCCGCTGACCTGTGAACCCACGATGACCTTGGTAATGGGCTCGATGGTCCCCGTTGCCGAGACGGTTTGAATGATCGTGCCGCGCTGCAGCGGACGCAGCACAAAAGCGTCCGCGGCCTGTTTCGTGGAAAAACGCGTGTAGCCGAAGTAACTGCCGCCGGCGATCACGGCGGCCGTGATGATCAGGGTGATGGTCTTCATGGTGGATAACTGCATACCTCGTGACGAAACCGTGTTTTAAATTGTGCGGTCGCATCAACCGGCTGCCGCAGGCCATTGGGCCTCGCTCCGATGATGCAAGAATCCGATAGCGCGGGCGTCCGGCAGCCGCCTTATCTGAGCAGCCGGATGAGATGCACCGCGAACCCATCCAGAGCAGTGCCTTACATTATAGGGGATTTCACAAGGGCAGCGACCACGCGCGGATCGCGTCGATTCGTCGCCCGTTGTAACCCATGAGGCCTGCTGTTCTCCCACTGTCTTGTCGCAACGTGATTCGCCGAGTATCTTCACGACCTGCGAAGCACGATTTCATGAAAACGCTCCTGGATGAAAAAGGGATCCGCCGGACGCTCGAACGTCTGGCCGACGAGATCAGTGCGTCAATACCGCGGAATTGTCCGGTCGGGGTCATTGGCATCCGCCGCCGCGGAGACGAACTGGCGCGTCGCCTGCTACCCATGCTCGAAGCCCGCGGAGTTCGCGAGGTCGCCTACGGCTCGCTGGACATCACGCTCTACCGAGATGATCTGGCCGAAATCGGCCCATCGGCCGTCGTCCGGACGACTGAGATCGACTTCGACATCGAAGGGCGCTACCTGATCCTGGTGGATGATGTGATCTTCACCGGTCGGAGCATTCGTGCCGCCCTGCAGGCACTCATCGACTTGGGCCGACCGCGGGCTGTGCGTCTGGTGGTGCTCGTGGACCGCGGTGGTCGCGAGTATCCCATCCAGCCGGACTTTACAGGCCTGAGAACATCCAGCGACAGTCAGCATGTCACCGTATATCTGGAATCGATCGACGGCGCGGACAAGGTGGAGGTGCAGCCGTGAGCACGACCGGCGATCCGGTGCAAAAGGCGAAGTCTGCCGCAGCCGCGTCGGAGCGGGAGTCGGTCGTCTGGCCGCATCGCCATCTGCTGGCCCTGGAGGACCTTACCGCCGATGAGATTCGCCTAATACTCGATACGGCAGAGGCCTTCGAAGATGTCTCCACCCGCAGTGTGAAGAAGGTGCCGGCTCTCCGCGGCCGCGTCGTCGTTAATCTCTTCTTTGAAGATTCCACCCGAACCAAGACGAGCTTCGTCCTCGCGGCGCAGCGACTTTCGGCCGATGTCGTGGACTTTTCCGCCAAGTCCAGCAGTCTCTCCAAGGGCGAGAGCATTCGCGATACGGTGCGTAACATCGAAGCCATGGGCGTCGATCTGCTGATCGTGCGCCACCACGTCGCCGGTACGCCGCATCTGATCGCCCGCAACGTCGGCTGCTGCGTGATCAATGCCGGAGACGGCCGCCACGAACATCCGACCCAGGGCCTGCTCGACATCTATACCATGCGGCAGGTCAAGGGCCGCATCGAGGGGCTCGAGGTCGCCATCGTCGGCGACGTTGCCAACAGCCGTGTCGCCCGATCCAATCTGCACGGGCTCCTCAAGCTCGGCGCCGAGGTAACGATGGTCGGCCCGACGACGCTGGTACCCCGGGCCTTCGAGAAGATGGGGGCTCGGATCGCGCACGATTTCGATCGGGTGATCGAACAGTTTGACGTGATCAACATGCTGCGCATTCAGCGCGAACGCATCAGCTCCAATGTCTTTCCGAGTTTGCAGGAGTATTCCCGGCTCTTCGGACTCAGTGCCCAGCGGATGAAGCGCGCCAAGCCGGACGTGCTGGTCATGCATCCCGGACCGATCAACCGCGGCATCGAGATGGCTGCCAGCGTCGCCGATGGAGCCAACAGCGCCGTGCTGCGACAGGTGACCAACGGTCTGGCCGTGCGGATGGCCGTCATGTTCCTCTGCAAACAGGCCGCGGAGGGGAGTTGAGAACGATATGACCGACAGACTCCTCATCAAGTCCGGCCGCGTCATTGATCCTTCCCAGGGGATCGACAAAATCGCCGATGTCCTCATCGAAAAGGGTCGCATCGTCTCCATCGAGCCACAGGAGCCCGGCTCAGGTTCCAAGTCCCAGGCAACCAGGCAGATCGACGCTTCCGGCAAAATCGTCTGCCCCGGCCTGATTGACATGCATGTCCATCTTCGCGAGCCGGGCCATGAAGACGAGGAGACCATCGCTTCCGGTGCGGCGGCGGCTGTCGCCGGCGGCTTTACCAGCATCGCCTGCATGCCCAACACCGAGCCCGCGATCGATACGGAAGCGATGATTGAGTTCGTTTATCGCCAGGCGGCTCGGGCCGGGCTCTGCAATGTTTATCCCATCGGCGCCATCACCAAGGGCCGCGAGGGCAAGGAACTCGCCGAGATGGGGCAAATGGTCCGCGCCGGCGCCGTGGGCTTCTCCGATGATGGTTGCGGTGTGGCGAATCCCGCGGTCATGTTTCGTGCGCTTCAGTACGCCACCATGTTCAACCGGGCCATTATTCAGCATTGCGAAGATGCGGACATGGCCGCAGGCGGCGTCATGAATGCCGGGTTCACGGCGACGCGTATCGGATTGCCGGGGATTCCCGCCATCGCAGAGGAGATGATGATCCAGCGCGATCTTTCGCTCGCCGCCGAGACCCGTGCGCGCTACCATGTTGCACACCTGTCCACGGCCGGGAGCGTGCAGCTCGTGCGAGAAGGCAAGCAGCGTGGCATTGCTGTCACCGCCGAGGTCTGCCCCCATCACCTGCTGCTCACCGAGGAGGCCTGCGCCACTTATGACACCAACTACAAGATGAACCCGCCGCTGCGCTCGCGGGCAGATGTTGATGCCTGCATCGCCGGTGTCGTCGACGGCACGATCGACTGTCTCGTAACCGATCACGCACCCCACGGCGAGGAGGAGAAGGAACTCGATTTTCAGTCGGCCCCGTTCGGAATTATTGGTCTGGAAATCGCACTCGGTCTGTTTGCCAAGGCCCTCATCGAGCCGGGGCACGTGGACTGGCCGCGGCTCATTGCGATGCTGACCATCAACCCGGCTCGCGTTCTTCAGTTGGACAAGGGCACGTTGCGCCTTGGCACCGACGCCGATGTGACAATCATCGACCCGGCGATGAACTGGACGGTCAAAGTCGGCGAGTTCCGCTCCAAGAGTCGAAATTGCCCATTCGACGGGTGGAAGCTGTCGGGCAGGGCAACCCATACCATCGTCGCGGGTGTGGTACGCTTCAGTCTCGAACCCGCCGCCGTTGCCTGAATTGCGACCCTCGCGCGGCTGTCAATTCTTTGTAATAAGCCATTCCGGGCACAGTAGTTGCGGGTGTCTGTGTTACGCCATTATTACATTGACGGCGGCCGCTGCTGGGGTATAATGCTCCACGGTTGAAGGGGTTACGGCAACAACGCATCCGTTGGCCGCGCTTGGGGGTGAAGATGCCGCGGAACGCGGGTACGTGCAGGGGAAGGAGCATTGCTTTCGGCGTCGTCACGTCGCGGTGACGCCTGCATGGCACTCGCCGTCGCCGAAGGCAATCGCGTTGCGGTAGCATGATGCCGCTCCGGCGGCATCGCGAGCGCTCGTAGGCGCCCTCTCGCAAGAAGGAGACCAACATGTCCACGCATTTGCCAACCCCCATTCCCCTTGGCGGCTCGCACGTCGCCACTCCACCGATCTTCGAGCGATACAGCAGCGGTGCCCGCAGGGTCAATCGACTTGATCAGCGCGACTATTCCCGACGACCGGTCGCTGTTGATCTCTGGCTGATTGATCCGCAGTCGCAGACGATTCTGCGGTGCAAGACGCGTGACATCTCCGACGCCGGTTTGCGCGCCAACGCACCGATCGGCTTCGGTCTCGCCGTTGGCCAGCGCTACGAAGCCCGCATTGCCGGCGCGACCGCCGATCCGCGTAATGCTGGTCAGCAGCTGGGCAAGTCCCTCGGCTACGCCACCGTGATCCGCACCGAGATGAACGTCCATGGAGATGCCGACGATCGAATCGGCTTCGTGCTGCGATTCGATGTCCCACAGTTGCTTCCGGTCTGACAGCCGATTTTTCCGGAGGCGGCAGCCCATTTCTTCCGAGTCATAAGCACGCGAGGGTAATATCGCGCGCGATACTGGGTCACAAGGCCCAGCGAATCGGCATTGTCCGCATGCAGACTGCTTTCTCGAAGCTGCATGGGTTTCATTCCTCTCCTTAACCTCTTTGAGACAAAGCACCTGCGGACAGGTCGGAGTTGTCACAACAGATGCTCGTCCATGCCAACGCTAGTGATAGGGTGAGACACGAACCGTCTCGGTTATCATGTACGAATTGAGAGTGTCCGCCCGGATCACATTTGCTTACAAATTGTTGGGTACTGCTATCAGAAGCCCTGCGGGCGGCCGGCGTAGAATGTGAAGCGGTCCGATTTGCCGTATGGCGCGGGTCGCTTGGAGTTTGACCTGATCTCATGGCGTACTGGTCGCGATGGATTGAGATTTGGAATGTCACAAGAACCATTGCCATCAGGGGATTCCGGACCGGAGCAGCGCGAAGAGGCCGCAGACTCGGTACTCAAGTTCAACCCTGACCGCGCTCCGGTGATCTCGCCCATCGAGTTGCAAAATGCGCTCATGGATCGAGCGCAAAGACTTCGCGCCCTGCTCCAGGGACGGATACCGGCCAATCTTCGAAGCGAGATTCAGGTTGAGGACATCCTGCAAGGCGTCTTTCTGGCGGCATTTCGCAGTCTCGACTCACTCCAGAGCAGTGATGACGTTTCGCTGGATCGCTGGCTTGCCTGTATTGCCCAGCGGCATCTCATTAATGTCATCAAGGCCGCTCGCTGCGAGAAGCGCGGCGGACAGGTCGTGAAGCACCCGTTTGATGATGAGAAATATTCCTCCGCCATTCAGCTCTGGGAGATCGTCTCCGCGCCGGGCAAGACGCCGATCAGCGCCGCCGCTCTGGCCGAGGCCCACGACAAGTTGCAGGCGGCGCTTGCCACGTTGCCGGAGGATCGTCGAAACGTCATCCGGCTTCGCTTCTTCGATGGCAAGTCCTATAGTGAGATCGCCGAGTTACTTGATCGATCAGAGTCCTCTGTTCGCGGTCTTCTGTTCCACGGTCTTCGACAGTTGAAAGAGGTGCTCGGCAGCTCGTCGCAGTATCTGACCGGCGATACGACGGATCCCTCAACGGACGATCCGCAGGATACGGGCCATGCCTCCCACAAATGATCAGGAGCCCGCGGATGGCCGGCGCGCCCGAATTGAGCAGGTCGTGCGTGAGGCCCTTGCGGCCTGGGAGGCCGGCGTCGAACCCGACGATCCGCAGTTCATCCGATGTCACCCTGAGTTGATGCCCGAACTGGGCGAGCGGCTTCAAACCGCGCGATTGATTTTCCTCGCACGGAAACAGTCAGTCGCGTCCGAGCGCGATCCGGCCAGCGAGGAGAACGACCCCGAAAACCAGAGAGACCTGCGCCTCCTTCGAGACCATTTCAAGGGATTCAAAATCCTTTCTCGCATCGAACAGGGCGGTCAGGGCGTTGTCTTCAAAGCCATCCAGCTTTCCACCGGTCGCACCGTTGCGTTGAAAGTGCTGAATGATGGACCTTTTTCTACCTCCCTGCAGCGAGAGCGCTTCGCCCGCGAGGTGGCGCTGATTGCGCGCCTGCAGCACCCGAATATCGTGACCATTTATGAGAGCGGCGTTGTCGATGGACGGCCTTACTTCGCGATGGAATTCGTCGATGGCCTCCCGATCGACGATTATCTGCTCTGCGAAGGGCCTACGGTGCGCGAGTGTGTGCGCCTCTTACTGCCGGTCTGCCAAGCCGTCGCTCATGCACACCAAAAGGGCATCATCCACCGTGACCTCAAGCCGTTCAACATCCTCGTAGACTTCGAAGGACGCCCGCGGATCCTCGACTTCGGTCTTGCCAAGAACATCGAACTCGCCGACACCGAAGGGCGATCCATGCTCTCGATGGCTTGGCAGGTCGTCGGCACGCTAGAATACATGAGCCCTGAGCAGGTTCGCGGTGCGACTGATGAGGTCGACGTCCTCTCGGACATCTACTCGCTGGGGGTCATCCTCTATCGGCTGCTGACCGGTCGATTCCCGTACCCGGTCGTCGGTGACTACGAGGACATCCGCCGCAGCATCCTCGACGAAGAACCCATGGTGCCTTCCCGCGCCTTGCGCGGACTGAATTCTGCGGGTCGCTCCACCGTCGGTCCCATTGAGGGTGACCTCGATCGAATTCTTCTTAAGGCGCTCGAAAAGGACAAGGATCGACGCTACCAGTCGGCAACGGCGCTGGCCGAAGATCTGGAGCGCTATCTTGCCGGCGAGCCCGTCCAGGCACGCGCCGCGAGCAATTTGTACATCCTCCGCAAGACGGTGCGCCGCTATCGCATCCAGTTCGCCGCGGCTGCCGTCATCGCTGCCACCCTGACCGTCGCGTCGATCGTTACGACCTATTACGCATTCAGGGCCGCGCGGGAGCGCGACCAGGCGCGGGCCGTCGCCGCCTTCGCCCATTCGCTCTTCGACGAGGTGGCGACCACGATCGAGGAAGACATGAGCGTGCTGGCGGGCGGCTCGGCGGTGCGCGACGCACATCTCCACAGTCTGGCGTCCCGTCTCGTTACGCTTCAGGAACTCGTCGAGGCCGACAGCGAGATGCAGGACCTGAAGCTGAAGATTTACGAAAAGCGCGGCGACATCGCAGCGACCCAAGGCAAGTATGCGGATGCCCGTGAACATTACGAGCAGGTACTTTCGCTTGCTCTGGGCAACCAGCAGAATCGTCGCGGCCAGCAAGCGCAGGATGCATCCGTCGCTCAGGCGTCTTCGCCGGCCAATGTGAGGGCTTCAACGTCCGATCTTTCAAGTGCAGGTGTTCTGGGTCCGTTCGCATCGCTCCCATTTTCGCCGGCCGCCTCCGCGCCGCTCGA
Organism: uncultured Planctomycetota bacterium; assembly: GCA_900696465.1. Taxonomy (GTDB): domain Bacteria; phylum Planctomycetota; class Phycisphaerae; order UBA1845; family UTPLA1; genus UTPLA1. The sequence continues at coordinate 45,389 of CAADGE010000023.1, read as the reverse complement.
AGCGCTGCGTCTCCACCTGCGCATCCGCACGAAGCTCGGCTGTCTCAAGGAGGATGACCAGTTCGATCAGTTCGAGGAGGGTCTCCGCGTCGGTCGCATGCTCGTTTCCCGATTACCAGACGACCGACACGTCCATCGAGATCAGGGAAAACTGTTGGTCTGGATGGCCACTGCCTGCGTCAACAACGGCCGTGCGGACGACGCCTTAAGAGTGCTCGACGTCGCCGAGTGACTCGGCACGCTTGCGGTCCTTGAGAAGTTGGAGGAATCCACCGCGCAGCCGGCTGGAATACCGAACCCGACGGGCCAGCGGCAGAACGCGAAGGCGGAGGAGCCAGTTCCATCGCACGACGCACCACGTACCGGATCGGCGGTCCTTGCTGCATCATCCCAACGGCCACAAGCGGCTACCGAAGACGTCGGCTTACACGGACGTGCACGTTCGGGTGAAGTTCGCGAACGCTTCGCTGACCAGGAAGTTCTCGCCGCTTACTACGCGATTCGAGGTCGTGCTCGTGCAGCCATGGGCATGGCGGCCGAATGCATCGCGGATCTTGAAACCGGCCTTGCTCTGCGTCGACGGCTCAGCGAAGCCCATCCGACGAACGTACTGCTGATGCACGAATACCGCCTGTCCTGCATCAATGCGGCCAACGCCTACTCGGATCTCCTTGAACTCGCCATTGCCGAGAATCACTTGAAGGAAGCTGTGCGAATCGGTGAATACCTTCTCTCCGTAGAACCCGACATCCCGCACTGGCGCCGTGAGCTGGTTCGAACATGCAACCGGATGGTTCGAGTTCTAATCGATGAGGGGCGGTACGACGAAGCGGAGGAATATGCAACGCGCTCAAAGCGCCTGGCGCAGGTGCTGCTCGAATCGCAGGAGTTTATACCCGGCGATCTTGATTACATGGCCGGTGCGCACCATTCGATGGCCACGATCCATGCAGTGCGAAAGGAGTGGGAGCGTGCCTTCGAGGAGCAGGAAGCCGCGCGACTCCTGCAGGTCCGGCTCCTGGAAATCGAGCCCGACAACTACCTGGTCGCGCGATCGCTCGGCGGCTCACTGGATCGCCTGGGCCAATATGCGAGCATGCTCGAATCACCTCAGGCGGCGCTCGCCTATTACCTGGATGCGTTCGAAGTCCGTCAGGAACTGGCAAGACTTAATCCGGAGCCGTCCGCGCGACAGGTGAGCATTCTTGCGTCGATCAACAAATTTACGATCTGGCACATTTCCCGGAAGACAGAGGCCGACGATGAAGCAGCTGGTTTCTGGATCAGGGAGACGGAGCACTTGCTTGGCGAATTCTGCCGTTCCCGCAAGGCGGAGACCAAGTGGAAAGACTATCAGTCACTCGAACACGCGTTGAACGTCAACCGACGAATCGTAGAGAAGCGAATCGCTTCACGTCTTCTGGCGAAGCGCGAAACAAGCGCATCGAGCGAGCAACCCGAGTAGCAGGACACCGCTCGGGTGCTCGCTCAACATGCTCACACGATAATAGCCGGCTAGTCGCCAGAAACTTCTTCATTTTCATCAACCGCGACGGGTTCTTCCTCGCCGCTCTCTTCCGGCGTGGAGCTGCCCACTTCCTGGAAAATGTAGGTCAGCGAGGACGTCATCGGGTATGGCGGGCCGCCCTGCGGCGGCGTGTACGCACCGCCCTCCATTTCAAACTCAAGCCCCGGTCCGCTCGCGTTCTTTCGCTGCGCCGTACCTGATAGCAATGGAGGAATGCCAAACTCCGCCAATTTCGGGTTCACGGCGTCGTCATGCGAAATCCACCACAGGCCGTCGGTCGTGTCGAACATCGGCCAGTTGATGAACCACTCTTTGATCACCTGCTGGCCGTCCAGCTTCTTGAACCGTGCCTGCTTCACTTCCCAGCCGACATCGTCGCCGTCGGCGTCGGCGGCCCGAAGGTCCAGCTCGACGACAAACACGACCGGGGTCTCCGGATCGTTCGGTTCTTCGTGGATCGAAAAGGCCAGGTTCTTGTTGATCGGATCGTCGGCCTGCAGCGATGAAGGTGCGAAGAGAATCGCCACGCTCAGGAGGATGAAAGTGCTGCTTCGCGTCATGAAGTAACCTCGCTTTCGCGTCATGAGACGAGCCGCGACGAGCCCGGCGCGCGGAATCTCCGTCCTGTCGAAGGCGGCAGGGATTCGCAGATCCGCCGTCCGGGTTGTCGTGGGGGTCGTCTCTGTGTCCGAAGCCGATGACCGCGCGAAACAAACTCGCGCGGATGCTTGATGATCGTGCCGAAATCAGGCGGCCGCGGCGTCGATCACATCGGCTCCACTTCTATTAAAACAACAAGACGCATCGATGCGCTCAGCGGACGAAGCGGAAACGGCGCGAACGAAGTCACGCTTCAGATTATGATTTTTTAATCTCCGCCGTGCCTTTGCTTGAGGCATATCCATCGCGATCGCAGCAGAAGCTGCAAGAAGTTTGGCTTGAATGTACACCGTCGCAGGAATCAGACCGACGTGCTCGGAACACACGAGTCGCCGTGCCTGAATGAGTAAAAAGCGAAATGCGGTATGCGCCATGACGAGGCGCAACGCGCGCTGCCCGCGCGAACTCTCAATCTATAGATCGAGATGCGTTTGAAGAATCAATGGGAATCGAGATCAAATCTGTGCCGGCGAGAAGCGCGTCGATCTCGATTCAAATCCCCGGCGTTTTCTGGCATCGGGATCGGATCGGGTGCACGGGCACGTCGTCCAGCGTCGCCATCATTGAACCAAGCAGCAGGAAAAGCCAAGGCGGCATCGCTCTGGATTCCTGGAATCCATCGTTATCGGCCGGCGAAATTACGGCTGATAAAGCGTTGTCAGAAAAGGAGATAAAATATATCGCCCTGCACTCTATATTCTCCATGAGCGCCCCTGCACGATTTCTTGATTGTAACTTTATGGTCGTGAAGTCGGCTTGAAGCGATGTGGAGCGAACGACCTCGTTCCGTCGCGAATTGAGATTGCTGTTACACGCGACGCATGGCGAGACGCGTCACTGGAAATGGACCCTCGGGCCTTCAGAGTGTCTAATGGGGCTTGGCCGGGTGGATGATATCCCTCGGCCGGCTCCAAGATTTTGCTCCTTGATCTGGTTAGTGGGTCTTATGTCCGCATGATGCCTGTGGATTCGTCCAGTCCTCCCGCAGAATCCACTGGCCCGGCAGGACCGCCTGCTGCACTTCCAGTTTGTGAATGTTGCCCTGAGCAGACTTGCGCTCCTCGTAGAACTTCACTGCGGCCCCGAGTGTGCGAAAGCCGCGATACGCGCAGACTCCATCCGTGAAATGAATACAGACGCGAAACTCTGTAGATTCATCCATCAGCGCGTCATCTCGAATTGCAGGAACTCATCGGTTGCAGCCCGTCGGCCCCGGCTTCCGGCCAATGCCGTTGAATGGCTCGTGACGCGATCGCAGCAATGGGCCCGCGCGTCTTGCGCCACTCTTCATATAAATAGATTATCAACAAAACGCGTCGCAGTGCTCAAATCAAAAGTTCAAAATTAATATCGCGCGAGCCTAGGTAATGTTGCGCATTCGTGCAGATCATTCAACCTGCAACGCTGAATTGAAAGTTTTCAATGAGCTCAATGCGCCTGACGAAGGCAGCTCGTCGCTCATTTTCCGGCTGATGTCCGGGTGGTGAGTGATGAATCGTTTTAGCCGACGAGTTCCACCATCATTTCCACTTCGACACTCGCATTCATCGGCAGCGCAGCGGCACCCACGGCGGCACGAACGTGTCGCCCTGCGTCTCCGAAAATCTCTGCCATCAGGTCGCTCGCGCCGTTGGCCACCTTTGGATGATCGAAAAAATCATCCGCGCTGCATACAAAGACGCAAAGACGGATGATTCGCCCGATCTGATCGAGGCCGCCGGCCGTCTTCGCGGCGATTGCAACTGCATTCAGCCCGGCCACGCGTGCCGCGGCGCGCGCCTGCTCCAGCGTCACGTCGCGGCCCACTCTGCCCGTACAGGTCAGTTTCCCATCGACAAAAGGCAACTGTCCGCTGACGAATACGAGATTGCCGGTGCGAATGCCGGGGACATAAGCCCCGATCGGGGCGGGCGAATCGGGTAAGACGAGCTTCAGATCAGCCAGTCGTTCAGAGGGTTTCATGACTCGGGGTCCTCCTGCGGCGCTTCCGGCTGCTGAATCGACAGCTCGCCGTGCTTGAGGATCGCGTCAATGTCCACATCGGTTTTGATCCGGTCCAGTTCGTCGAATCGATCGTCCTCATCCAGATCGTCATCAGAGGCGTTCGACGACAGGTTGTCTTCATCGTCCAGCCCGACATCCGCTTCGTCGTTCGATAAGCTTCTATCCGCAGTCGACGCCGCCGGATCGGCATGTTCATCTGCGGAAAGCGGCGGGCCGAGCACGGCTTCGCGAATCGCCGGCTCCCACTCAGCGCCAACGGTGATCGGCTCGGCAGAGAGCAGCACGATCCGGATGGGGCCGAACATCCCTTCCTGCAGTACGCGAATGCGCTGCTGGCGCATCAGCTCCAGCAGCGCGAGGAAGAGGCCGATCATCTCGGCGCGCGTTCGGCCGAAGAAGACGGCTTCGAAGCCGAGTTCGCCGCCTTCGCTCTGGAGGCGATCGAGAATATCCGTCGCGTGTAGTGCAATCGGTGTGTCATCAAAGACCACGTCGTGCGTGGCGGCACCGGCGCCGATCGATGCCATCAGCTTGTTGAAGACCGCGACGAGGTCCCAGATCTGTACGTCTTCGAGGTCGAGTTCGTCCGGGGCGGCGCTCGCCGGTCGGACCGGCGTACGCGGCCAACGTTGCGATTGCACCTGCGCGGCGGCCGCCAGCTCCAGCGAGGCATCCTTGAACTTCTTGTACTCCAGCAGTTGCCGCACCAGCTCCAGGCGCGGATCGGACAGGTCCTCTTCCTGCCCCTCCTCGACCGGCGGCCGCGGCAGCAGCATCCGGCTTTTGATTTCCATGAGTGTCGCCGCCAGTACCAGAAAATCACCGGCAACGTTCGGATCGATCGACGCCAGGGTCTCGACGTAGCGGCAGTATTGCTCCGTCACCCGTGCGATGGGGATGTCGTAAAGATCGACCTCTTCACGGCGGATGAGGTACAGCAGGAGGTCCAGCGGACCCGAGTAGGCGTCGGTTTGTACTGCGTATTCCGTCATGGTCGACCTTGCATCCTTGCACAGTCATCGCGAGAAGAAGCACCGCCATCCGCAGCGCCGGTCCGGCGGTCTGCTCTCGCCCCGGGGCATTCAGGCAGTCCGACGGTTCGTGCCTTCCGTGAATTATGCGAGACGCGCGACGAAAAGAAAACCCCCGGGAGATCGAGATTGTTGCGGTCGAGATTACTTCCGCACGACGATCCCGCACGCCTTGCGGACGTCATCCATCACCTGTTGGGCGACGGTCCGCGCCCTGCGGCCGCCTTCCGCCAAAACATCTTCCACGTACCGCGCATCTTCCGCGAGTTTCTTTCGTGTTTCCCGGGCCGGGCCGAACTTTGCTTCGTACAACTCCGCCAGCCGCTTTTTGGCATCGCCGTAGCCCATGCCACCGGCGCGGTACCGCTGCGACCACTCCGCAGTCTCTTCCGCCGTCGCAAACAGCTTGAGCAGTGCGAAGACGCTGCACTTGTCCGGGTCCTTCGGGTCGGTCACCGGTGTGCTGTCGGTCTTCAAACTCATGATCTTCTTTTTCGCCGCTGACGGCTCCTCGAAGAGGTCGATCGTGTTACCGTAGCTCTTGCTCATCTTTTCGCCGTCCAGGCCCGGGACCACCGCCGCTTCGTTGAACATCGGCTTGGGCAGAACGAACACTTCGCACTTGTAGGTATTGTGAAAGTAGCCCGCCATGTCCGCGGCCATCTCGATGTGCTGCTTCTGGTCTTTACCCACCGGCACTGCGTCGCTGCGATAGATCAGAATGTCCGCCGCCTGAAGGACCGGATACGAGAACAGCCCCATCGAGGCGGGCAGCCCCTTGTCCACCTTGTCCTTGTAGCTCACCGCCCGATCGAGCAGTCCTTTGCCGGTGACCGTCGAGAGGATCCAGGCCAGTTCTGTCACCTCTGGCACGTCGCTCTGTCGAAAGAGAATAGCTTTGGCAGGGTCCAGCCCCAGCGCGAGATAATCCATCGCCACGTCGCAGGTCAGCGTGCGCAATCGCTGGGCGTCCTGGATCGTCGTCAGCGCGTGATAGTTGGCGATGAAGATGAAGCACTCGTGCTGCTCCTGGTTTTCGATGTGCTGCTTCATCGCACCGAAGTAGTTGCCCAGGTGCAGCTTGCCGGAGGGTTGTACGCCGCTGAGAAGTCGCATTGCGCTCCTTAGAAAGAGATTGATCGCCGCACGCAGCGCGAATCCGACAGTTTCCATCCATCGGCGTTGATACAGTAGTCGCTGGCTGCTGCCGACCTTGCCCGTAATCTAACGTCTCTGCACCCTGTAAGCCAACGATGCCACTGGTACACTGCGACTGCACCAATGGCGTGCGGGGATTCCGTTTGCCGTCTCCCGCACCGCACGCTTCCCGCGTTGCACCTCGCGCTCAAAACTTCTAAGATCACCATTTCAATGCCTGCAAGTACCCAAGCACCGCGACTTACACTTCGATTTGCCCGGCTTGATCGCGCGTTGCGCGGCGATGTTCTGGTTGTTCCGGTCGTCATTCGCCAAGGCAAGGTCGTCCCTCCGCCAACCGAAGGTCTGCCCCGCGAGTTGGCGGAGCACGCCGTTTCACTCGCCGCCCGGCATCATGGGGCAAAGCAGCCCGGCAGCGTGGATGATGTCATCCTGCCGAGAAAGCTGCCCTTTGCCCGACTGGCTTTTGTTGGTCTTGGCGAGGAGCGGCCAATCAAGATGGCCGACGTGCGCACCGCCGCCGCCGCCGCCGCGGAATGGGCCGCGCGTCACCGGGCCGCGAAGATTGTTCTCGATAGCGCTGTCCTGGAGCAACTCGCCGGTTCGGATTCAATCGCCGCCTGGGTGGAAGGCGCCGTCCTGAGTTCCTTCCGTTTCTACGAGCACCGTTCACAGCTTCAGGATGATTCTCGGCCACCGGCCTCGACGCTGGTGCTCGCCTCGCCTCGCGGCATGACCGCGCGCGCCCGCCGCGCTGCTGAGGAGGCGGCCGTTGTGGCCGAATGCGTCAATCTCGCTCGAGCGCTCGGCCACGAACCGCCAAACGTCATCAACCCGGTCACGCTGGCCCGTCGCGCGCAGCAGCTGGCCCGTCGCCATAAGCTCCGTTGCAGTATCTTTGACGAGCGGCATCTCAAGGCCCGACGCATGGGCGCGTTTCTCGCCGTCGGCGGCGGCTCGGCCACGCCGCCGCGTATGATCGTGCTGGAACACAAGCCGTCGCGCACGAGGGGAAGGCCGATCGTTCTCGTCGGCAAGGCCATCACGCACGACACCGGCGGCTACTCGATCAAGCCTACGGCCTCCATGGTCGAGATGAAGTATGACAAGTGCGGCGGCATGGCGGTCCTGGGAACGATGGTGGCCGCGGCGCGGCTCAAGCTCCCGCGTCACGTCATCGGTGTCATCGGTGCCGCCGACAATGCGATCAGCGGCGAGGCCTATCGGCCGGGAGATATTGTCCGCTCGATGAGTGGCAAGACCATCGAGGTCCTCGATACCGACGCCGAAGGTCGCATGGTGCTCGCCGATTGCCTTCACTATGCCGAGAAGACGTACTCGCCCGTGGCGATGATTGATCTTGCGACGCTCACCGGCTCGTGTACCGTTGCCCTGGGCGATGCGTGCGCCGGACTGTTCAGTACGAAGGACGCTCTGGCCGATGCCTTGCTCAAGAGCGGTGAATTGACCGGCGATCGTCTCTGGCGGATGCCGCTCTGGCCGGTCTACCGCGAACAGATCGCCGGCGCCGACGCCGATCTGAAGAACGTCGGCGGGCGTCTTGCCGGGGCCATCACCGCAGCGATGTTTCTCAAGGAATTCGTGAGCGACCAGACGCCGTGGGCCCACCTCGACATCGCGGGTGTGGCCAACACGACGAAGCAGACCCCGCTCTGCCCGGCCGGTGCGACCGGCTTCGGTGTTCGATTGCTCGTCGACTATCTTCGCAGGTCGGACTGATGCTGCCCACGTTTCTCGCTCAACTCGCCGGTGGAAGTGCCCTTGCGGTAGCAGTCGTTCAGCTTCGGCAGGTAAGTTGGAAGTACCTGCGGCTTATGGCCATCGTCTGCATGGCGATGGCTGTGCTGGCCATCGGCTTTCTTTATCGGGAATCCGCTGTTGCCGAAATCGCCAGCGAGCCGGATCCGCATCGCATGGTCATCGGGCTGCTTGCCGCCGGCGTCGTTGCCGCATTTGCATGGATCGTCGTTAACGCCCTGCAGGGTGAATCGGTCCGCGCCTCGCAGCGACTCTGGGCCGCCGCATGCGCAATCGTCTGGCTCACGGCGGCCGTCCTGCTGGCAACAATGCCCGATACGCTGGTCGTTGCGACAGAAGCCCGCACCGCTGCGCCGATTGCCCTGGGTAGCCCTCGCGGACTCGCCGCGACGGCATCCGTCCTGCTGGGCGCAGGTTTGCTCGGCACCGCCACCGCCGCCATGCTTCTCGGTCATCGGTACCTCACCGACACCGGCATGTCGATTGCGCCGCTTCGTCGCCTCGCCGGACTCTACCTGATCATCGTCGCCCTGCGCTGCGTCTGGGTCATCGGCGCGAGCTACCCAGCATGGCAAGGAGGATTCGTTGCACAGAGCAACTACACGTGGTTCTGGCTGCTGATGTCTATCCGCTTCGGCGTCGGCGTCCTCGGCACGGCCATCTTCGCCTGGATGGTCTGGGACTGCGTCCGTCGTCGGGCCACGCAATCCGCCACAGCCATCTTCTACCTGTCGATGATCTTCGTCTTCCTCGGCGAGATGTCCGGCCAGTACCTGCTCCGCACCGAGTCGCTGGCCATGTGAAGATGAAGTCGCCGGAGAAGCCCACCGAGGTCGCCGCCATTGCCGTTGTCGCAGCCATCGCATCAGGGTGGTACGGGCGTCCCACCCGCCTTTTTCAATGCACCCAACACGTCGCCGCGCCCATTTCCTGCTCACCTCACCCTGCGATTGAATCCGACCCGCCATTACCGGTATCATGGCGCCCGTGCCGACTCCCGCTTGGCACAGCCGGAGGACCATTCCCTTGACTTGCCACCTGACACGAGGTCTGCGCGACTTTTCTGTTTCAGCAGTCGTTCGATGCCATCGTCCATTCCGCATGGGGCTTCACATCATCGGCGTTGCTTTGTCAGTCGCCGCCGCAGCCCACGCCTTCGCTGCCGAGCAACCAACACGGAAGGTCATCCGGTCCGCTGATTTCCATGCAGACCCGCTCATTGCCGCGTCCTTTGAGCCCGGCAGGGTGCTTCGTCCCGTATTCTTTCAGAACGTCGACATCCAGCTTCTGATTGAAAATGTCGCTCTATCAACAATCGATACACACATCGTGACCGGCCGGGTTAACTCCGATTCCGCCCTTCGCTTCAAACTTTACCGCCGCGAAGCTCTCCTGGCGGGCTCGATCCAATTGGATGTCGAGCGGGAGATTCAAATTCTCCCTTTCGAGCAGAATCGTCATCGTGTGATCGAACTTGTTCGAGATCGCACACACCACTGCGGCGTGTCCACCGTCGAACAGAAACTTATCGAGCGTCAGCTTCACCCGATACCACTGAAATCGGCAGCAGATTCGGGCTCCTCGACGATCTCCCCGCGCGGCGTACCCGTCCCGGTCGGCTGCGACGACGGCACCATCATCGACCTGCTGATCGTCTACACGACCCAGGCCCGTATCGCCGCAGGTGGCACCTCCGCCATTCAGACCCTGATCAACCTCGCCGTGGCCGATACCAACCTCGCCTTCGCCAATAGCCAGATCAACACCAGCATCTTCCTCGTACACACCGCGGAAGTTGCCTACGTTGAGACCGGCGACAGTTCGATCGACGGTCCGCTGCTCCTTGCCGGTGCTGGTGCCCTGGCCCCCGCGCATACCCTTCGGGAACAATACAGCGCCGACCTGGTCGGCCTCTGGGTCAACAACCTGGAGGTCGGCGGCCGCGTCTTCGCGCCGACGAATCCGTCCGGCGCGAGTGGTTTTCACGAGATGCGCTGGGACAACTGGGATCTGTACACCATGGCTCACGAGATCGGCCACAACCTCGGCTGCGCCCACGACCTGCCTAACTCGTTCAACGACGCCTACTTCCCTTATTCCTACGGCTACGTCGATCCGCTCAATCAGTGGCATACCATCATGGCCGTCTTCCAGCCCAATCCGACGATCCCGCATTTTTCCAACCCGAATGTGAACTACACCGGTCGTCCCACCGGTAGCGCCTTCGCAAACAACGCGCTCACGATCAACCAGACCCGACACATCGTGGCCAATTACCGCGTGTCGCCGGTCATCGGTGCCCCAGCGGTGCTTCGTGTCAATGCGGCGGCAGCTCCCGGAGGCAATGGAACGACATGGGCCTCCGCATTCAACGATCTGCACGACGCCCTCTGCCAGGCCGCGCGCTCCCGCGGCGACGTGCAGGAAATCTGGGTGGCCCAGGGAACCTACACACCGGACCTGGGCACCGCGCTGAGGCAGCTTTCTTTTCGCCTGCAGAATGGCGTCGCGCTCTATGGCGGTTTTGCCGGCAACGAAACCTTGCGATCCCAGCGCGACCCCGTCGCACACCCGACGATTCTCACGGGCGACATCGGTCTGTCTGGTGATTCGTCGGACAACACCATGCACGTCGTGGTCGCTGAGGATGTCGACGCCACGGCCGTGCTGGATGGATTCATCGTTCAGGGCGGCAATGCCGATGTGGAGTCCGTCTTCTTCTTTATCCGCGGCGGCGCGATGCGCGTCCTCGCGGCCGGTCCAACCATCGAGAACTGCCACTTCGAAAACAACCTCGCCGGACAAAGCGGAGGCGCGATCTACTGCGAGGCCGCCGATCCGGTTATCTCGTCCTGCACGTTCACCGGCAACATCGCAGATCCAGACTACTTCCCCGGCGGCGGCGCACTGGCCTGCTTCGATGGCAGCGCCCCGCAGATCAGCGATTCCACCTTCAGCTTGAACCTGTCCGGATACGTTGGCGGCGCGGTCACCACCTACGACAGCGCCCCCGTGTTCTCGCGCTGTAGCTTCGTGAGCAATCAGAGCGCCTACGGCGGTGCCATCGAGAACGGCCCCAGCAGCGATGCCGCCTACTTCAACTGCGGCTTCCATGGGAACATCGCCGACTTCCACGGCGGCGCGTTCGACATCATCGCCAGCGATCCGCTCATCGCCGGATGCGTCTTTACCGGCAACGTCGCCGTCGCCAACTACGGCGGCGCCATGACCACCTTCGCAGGCAGCAGTCCCACGATCGTCAACTGCACGATGGTCGGCAACGACGGTGGGGCAGTCGGCGGCGCCATCGCCAACGATTCCGACGGCCCGAGCGTGGTCAATTGCATCCTTTGGGAGAATGTCGCCGACTTCGGTGATATCCAGGGACAGCAGGTCTGGAACTTCGCCGGACAGACCTACATCAACCACACAATCCTTCAGGGATGGACCGGATCGCTGGGCGGTGTTGGCAATAATGGGCTCGATCCGCGACTACTTGACCCTGACGGCCGCGACGGCTTACTCGGCACGAAGGATGACGATGTGCGTCTGCGCCCCGGCTCACCGGCCATCGACGCCGGCAACAATGCGGCACTGCCGATCGGACTGGTCTCGGACTATGGCGGACTGCCGCGTCGCGTGGACATCCCCGCCATCGTCGACACCGGTGCCGGCTCGCCGCCGATCGTGGATCGCGGTGCGCACGAGTTCACGCCGTCCCAGTGTCAGTCGGGGGATTTCAATGGCGACGGCCTTGTGACGACGGCCGACATCCCGTCTTTCGTACAGGCGCTCCTGTCGGCTCCGCCCGAAGACTGCATCGGCGATTTGAACAACGATGGTCACCACAACGCGCTGGATAGCCGTAGCTTCGTGGAAATGCTGCTCAACTGGCTGGACGGGCAGACGCGCGTCGGGCGTTACGGACGCGGCCCGCACTCAATGCACGATCGGCCTGCCGGCGTTGACGATTGCAACCTCCCGGCCCACCCGCTCTGCCACCACCAGCACAAGGTGTTCGTCGTAGGCCGTCGTTTGCAGGATGCGGAATCGCCCCTCTCCGGTCGCTTGCTGGTCAACGCGAATGATCTGCCCCACTTCGGGCTGCACGCTGGCACCAACAATGAATGACAAACCGTCGGCGCCGGTTTCGTTCAACCAGCCGCGATACACCCCATCCCGCATCTCACGCCGCCAGCAAATTCGTCCGGACGTCGCCTCAAGCGATTGACCTCGCTGATCCAGATCACGATTCATCTGCACCTGCGACATGTCCCACCTCCGATACGTCGACTCTTGCACCAGGCAGTGCGGAATCCGATGCCCCACGAAGATTTGCACGCCTGCTTCCCACCTGCCCGGCATGACCCGGCCGCTCCGGGCATCCTTAGCATCGGGCGGAAGTGCAGAAAGAATGAAGCGCCGAAGGATGATCTCGCCGTCGGCGTCAGCGGTCCGGGGCCTTATCGGGCGGATGCGTTCGTCACAGCCGGATCATTCGTTACCGATTGACCGGTACATGGCGATCGATCTACACCGCTATTTCCGACGCGCTGAATCGAGACGCCGCTCCATGAGAAAGGCGGTTCCTTCGCCGAGGGATTCACCGACCAGGATCGTGTGGCCCAGGTCCGGTTTCTCGCGAAGAGTGACCGGCAGTCCTTTCTCGATCGCACGCTGAACAGCCGGTCGAGATCGCGATGGCGGTGAGACCAGATCAAGCCCCCCGAGGAAGACAATCGTCGGCGGAAGTGTGTCGGCATCGGGCAGATTGCCGCCACCGGCGAAGAGACACATCCCGGCGATGCGATCCGCACGGCGCGGCGCAATGCTGGCCGCACATGCCGCGCCAAGCGAATGCCCCATGAGATACACCCGGGCCAGATCGATCGGATAGTCGTAGCCGATCACTTCGAGCAGTCGATCGAAGACCGCCGGGCTGTTCATGAAAGGGTAGGTCAGCGGGCAGACGAGCAGAAAACCCTGCTGTTCGGCCAGCTTCAGGATGGTGCCTGCACCGTACCCATCAGGAAACAGATTCTCATCGCCGCCATAGCCGTGAAAAGCAACAACGAGTGGGACCGGCTTGCTCAGATCAAGCGATTCCGGACAGTAAATGCGCAGCGGCACCTCGTCTCCCGCGCGCTTGAAGACGCGCCAATAGTTGCCCTTACGCAACAGGAACGGGTTCTCCTCTGCCTCCAAACGCTCCACTTCGTTAGCTACGGAAGTTGCCAACGCGCTGCGCTCGGTGATGAACTCGATGACTCGATCCTCGCCCGGCGGATCAAGCAGCAGGGCGTTTCTGGCCCGGGTCGATGCCAGGGCCTGCTCAAGGGCCGGTGTTGACGCGGTCAGCTTTTCCAGTCGGGTTGTATTTGCCGCGCGCAGGCGGGTGAGCGATTCAGTAGTCACCGGCCAGCGCAGGAGGAAGAAGGATTCACCATCCGCGATCAATTCCAGTCGATAGTCCTGCGCTGTCAGCTTCGCAGGGTCTAATTCCAGGTTGGCCGTGAGATCAATCCGTGTCGATGCAGAACCCATGACGCGCAGCGGCTGTTCATGGACGATCAAGCCCGCCTGATCGCGGACGCGCAGGCGCAATTCGATTTCCTGATCTTCGGAGAGCACGACCTCATACATGCTGGTCAGTCGCAGAGTGGGCGGCGTGGCACTTCCGGCCATTCCCGCAGAAGGTGTGAGACGCAGCTTGAGCGATGCGGCGACGCGCTGGGCATCCGTCGTTGCAGAAGCGCGGAGCATGTCCGCCGCGGCCTCGATGCCCTTGATGACTTCCCCGAAATTCCCAAGGAAGAACGCCAGCGTTGCCTGATCAAAGGCGCGATTGACTTCAGCGACCTTATCTCCTGTGGGCGGGTGCTTCCGGTAGGCCTGCTCAAATCGCTGCAATGATGTGCCGAGGTCTGCTCGGGTGACGGCTGCCGGCGGCAGCCACATGCAGCCGGACACAGCAATCAGAAGCATGGGAAGCGTGGTCATGGCGATTAAGAATCTCCGGGAGATCAAGATCATTCGGCGTCTCAATTCTGTACCTCGATTGCGAGAAGACGCTAGTACAATTCGTTCATAACGTTCAGAGGATTGTATGTGTGGTTATAGCTTTTCTTCACCAGCGATTCAATTCTCCGCTCGATAGGAAATGCTCTATCCCAGTGACAATCTTACATAAGACATTGCCGATAAATAAGTTATACTCAATACGTTGCATTCTGCCAGCTTGGTCAATAGAATCATTCAAAACGCTCATTAAGTTTAAGGAATCGCTCACTCATGATTAAGCACATAGTCACCCCCAAACAGGTCGCTCTCGCCATCGGCGTCAGTGAGGCCTCACTCAAGCGATGGTGCGACAAGGGACTTCTTCGGGCATCGCGCACTGCAGGCGGGCATCGGCGACTACCAATCAGCGGCGTGTTTGAGTTTCTCCGACAGTCAGGCCACCAGATCGTTCGGCCTGAGGTCCTTGGATTGCCTACCACGACTGGCCACGGCGACGCGACGATCGAGCGGGTACGTGAGCTGATGCAGGCGGCGCTGGAGCAGGGAGACGAAGAGCAGGTCGAACGGCTGGTGATGGGGCTTTACCTGGCCGGGTATTCGATCGGCGACATCTGCGACAAGGCCTTCGCCGAGGACTTTCGACGGATCGGTCACAACTGGGAGAACGGGAAGATCGAGGTGTACCGGGAGCGCCGGGCGTGCGAGATCGTCCACCGTGTCCTCGGGCAGCTTCGGGCGGCTGTCACGCCTCCGCCGCCGGACGCACCCTGTGCCATCGGTGCGACACTGGAATACGATCCATACACGCTGGCCACGGCCATGGTGGCGCTGACCCTGCGGGAAATCGGCTGGAGCGCCGAGTCCTATGGCACCGGAAATCCGGCGTCGACGCTTTGCGCGGCCATTCGTGACCAGCGGCCGCGGCTCTTCTGGCTGAGCGTTTCGACGATCGATTCACTCGAACGCTTCGTGGAGGATGGTCGTCAGCTCTATGAGACTGCCGCTCAGGTCGGCACCGCGCTCGTCGTCGGCGGTCGCGCGCTGACCGAACCTGTCCGTCAGCGAATCCGCTACTCGGCCTACTGCGACACCCTCGGGCATCTCGTCGCCTTTGCCCGGACACTTGATTCCCGATCAGTCCAGACGAAGCCAAGCCCTGCCGTAGCCACCTGAAGATCTGGGCCGTGTCATGAAAACCGTTCTCGTGTGGTTTCGTCGCGATCTTCGGCTGGATGATCACACCGCACTCACCCAGGCCTTGAACGCCGCCGACCGCGTCTATGCTGCCTTCTGCTTTGACCGCGATATCCTCGATGCGCTGGCGGATCGGGCCGATCGCCGTGTCGAGTTCATCCATCAATCCGTGACGGAGGTGGACGCGGCGCTGCGTCGGCGTCGCGCCGGGTTGATCATCCGGCATGGCCGCGCACGGGAAGAACTTCCGCGGCTGGCGGCCGAGTTGAAGGCCGACGCCGTCTATGCAAGTCACGATGAGGAGCCCAGGTGCATCGCCCGGGATCGCGCAGTGGCCGCGGCGCTCGACGCCGACGGTCGCGCACTTCGGACATTCAAGGATCATGTCGTCTTCGAGAAGGACGAAGTCGTCAGTCGATCCGGCGAACCCTTTCGCGTCTATACACCCTATCGCAACGCGTGGCGCCAGAAGCTCACCGATGCCGATCTTGAAGCGCGTGATGCGCCCTCGAAGGCCGCGAAGCTCGCTCCGCCGCCTGCCGGTGTTCAGTCGCATCCGTGGACGCTTTCTGAGCTGGGCTTTGAAGCGACCGACCTGCGATGGCCCGGCGGCCGCCGCGCTGCACGTGCGATGTTTCACGAGTTTCTTTCCCGGATCGACGATTACGGTCGCGATCGCGACTACCCCGGCATCGAGGGCACGTCGCGGCTCTCGGTGCATCTGCGCTTCGGGACCATCAGCATTCGCGAGTTGTTACGAGAGGCGCTGGCCCAGGGCTCGACCGGGGCGCAGAAGTGGGTCGACGAGCTGATCTGGCGAGAGTTCTACAACATGGTTCTGCACCACTGGCCGCACACCGAGACGCGGGCGTTTCAATCCGCCTATGACGCGCTCGTGTGGCGGCATGATCGAAAGCAATTCGCCGCGTGGTGCGAGGGCCGCACCGGCTACCCGATCGTTGATGCCGCGATGCGCCAGCTCAACACGACCGGATACATGCACAATCGGCTGCGGATGATTGCCGCTTCGTTTCTCACGAAACACCTGCGAATCGACTGGAAGCGGGGCGAGCGTTACTTCGCATCGAAGCTGCTCGACTACGATCTCTCGCAGAACCTCGGCGGCTGGCAGTGGGCGGCGAGCATCGGCACTGATGCACAGCCGTATTTCCGCATCTTCAATCCCATGTTGCAGTCCCGGAAGTTTGACGCAGACGGTGAATTCATCCGCCGCTTCGTCCCGGAGCTTGCACGCTACCCTGCACCGTTGATCCACGCGCCCCAGGAGGCAACCGCCCTCGAACAGAACGGCTACGGCTGCATCATCGGCAAGGATTATCCCGCGCCGATCGTTGATCATGCACAGGCACGTGCCGCAGCACTGGAGATGTTCAAAGCAGTCAAGCAACAAGGCGGAGATGTCGCTGCAGCAAAGTCCCCGCGCAAGCCCGGTACGAGCTTCGCAGGTCGCGGGTGATGCGTACGCCGAGTTGCCGATCGTGATCATCAGGGCGTCTGCACGACCTGTTCAGGTCACTCACATCGACGGGTGGTACTTCTTCTCGAGTGCTTTGATCAGGTCTTGCAGCGTGGTGTGATCGAGCAACTCGCCGATCTGCCTGCGGATCGGGGCCCATTCGTCGTGTTGCGGGCAGGGTTGCAGTTCATCGCAGGAAGCAAAACCGAGAATGCAGCGATCGATTCGCTCGTCGCCGTCGATCGCGCTGACGATCTGGCGAAGGGTGATCTGTCCGGCCGGGCGGGACAGAGCGAAGCCGCCGCCGCGACCTTTGGCGGAGACCAGAATGTCCGCATGCACCAGCGTCTGCATGAGCTTGCCGACAAAGTGCTCTGGCATGTTTTCCGAATCAATGAGGTTTCGCAGGAGAACGAAGCCACCGGCAGAATTGCTCCTGGCCAGCTTGATCAGCGTGCGGATCGCATACTCGCATCCGACGGAGTAAATCATGATCGCGCGTCCAGCGGCTCGGTTCGCTTCACGAACAGGTGGGCCGACTCAAGAAGTGCGTTACCGATCGCCGCCCTCGTGTGCAGCCATGGCCCGGCGCTCCACCCGATTCGTTGAATCCTACTCAAGCGTAGTCCCGCTCGCATGGTCCGGCAACGCCTGACATCCTCATGCGTATTACGCTGATGTTCTGACAGGCACGTCGAGAGGACGAGATTCGCCATGATCTGTCGAAGCCCTGCCGGTCCAAAGATTCACGATATGGATTGTAAGATTGTCGCGGATACTTGGCAAATGGCCATTTGGGTGCCGAACATAGGGGTTATTCCCACTCGATGGTGGCCGGCGGCTTGCTCGTGACGTCGTACACGACCCGGTTTATTCCGGCCACCTCATTCGTGATACGGCTGCTGATGCGCGACAGCACGTTGGGATCGATGTGCACCCAGTCAGCGGTCATGAAGTCCGTGGATTCGACGAAGCGGACTGCGATCACATGTTGACCCTGGTAGGCCCGGCCGTCGCCCATGACACCGACGCTGGAGACGGGCATGAGTACGCCGAAGGCCTGGGCTACCTTGCGATACCAGCCGGCGGCGGTCAGTTCTTCGATGATGATCTGATCGGCGGGGCGGAGCAGTTCGAGACGCTCGGGCGTGACTTCGCCGAGAATGCGCACGGCAAGGCCCGGCCCCGGGAAGGGATGTCGCCAGACGATCTCCTCCGGCAGACCGAGCAGCTCGCCGATCATGCGGACTTCATCCTTGAACAGATCGCGCAGCGGCTCGATCAGCTCGAAGCCCAGTTCGGCCGGAAGACCGCCGACATTGTGATGCAGCTTGATGTTCGCGGCGGTGCCTGCGGCACTGTGGCCAGATTCGATCACGTCGGGATAGAGGGTACCCTGTGCGAGGAAGCGGGCATTCGGAATGCGAGCGGCTTCTTCGCGGAAGACGTCAATGAATTCGTGGCCGATTCGGATGCGTTTTTCCTGCGGATCGATGACGCCCCGAAGGCGCTCCAGAAAGCGCTTTGACGCGTCGACCACGTGCAGGTCCATCCGGAAGTGGCCGCGGAAGATGGCCTCGACGCGGGCGCGCTCGTGGAGACGGAGCAGGCCGTTGTCCACGAAGATGCAGGTAAGTTTGTCCGGCGCGGCGCGATGCAGCAGGGCGGCGGTCACGGAGGAATCGACACCGCCGGAAAGGCCGCAGATCACGTGCGCCTCGCCGCGGAGTCGCTCGCGGATCTGCTCGACGGCCTGGTCAAGGATGTTGCCGGCATTCCACGTCGGCCGGGCGTTGCAGATGTCGAAAAGAAAGTTTCGAAGGATCTGGGCACCTTCCGGCGTGTGCGTCACTTCAGGATGAAACTGAATGCCGTACAGCGGGCGGCTGCGATGGCGGACAAGGGCGAACGGGCTGTGCGGAGTACGGGCGAGGGTGACGAAATCTTCGCCCAGGCCGGTTACTACATCGCCATGTGACATCCAGACGGTTGTCCGCGCGGGCAGGTGCCGCACGAGGGGATCATCGGCGGTGCGCTCGAGCGTCGTGCGGCCGTATTCGCGCTGGGCGGCTGCCTGAACCTTGGCGCCAAGTTGCTGGCAGACGGCCTGCATGCCGTAACAGATGCCCAGGACGGGTACGCCCATGTTAAGCAGGCCGGGATGCGGCTGCGGAGCGGAGTGGTTGTACGCGCTGGACGGGCCGCCGCTGAGAATGATGCCGATTACCGAATGGCGCTGCAGAATCTCCGGGGAAACATTCGGCGCGAAGATGAGCGAGTGGACCTGATTTTCGCGCACGCGACGGGCAATCAGTTGCACGTATTGCGAGCCGAAATCGAGAATGGCGATCGACGGCGGGTTCATGATGACCGGTGTAATCTAAGACCGGTGCGCCGTTTCGTCAAAGTCATGATCGGCAGAGAGATCGGTATGATGGGTCTGCGAGAAGGGTCAATGAGCGAACTTACATCACGCGGCTGGTGGCAGGGGGCCGGGCTCGTTTCCGGTTGCAACTGGTCGTGAGAAGATCACTGACGAGGCCGGGCCTCGCGTACTTCGCGCCAGTCGGATTTCCGCCCGAATCTGGTGGGCGAAGTCGATGATCATGGCTTCGATCGTCGTCCACTGCTCGCCGACGATTCGGACGCCGCTGAGGTCCAGCTTGATCATCCTCGGCATGTCGTTCTGACAATCCTGCGCCAGCAGGGAGAACATGCCCGCAAGTTCTTCCGGGGTGAGAGAGGATCGCGTCGGCTGAATCCAGAGCAGGCCCGTGCTGGAGACGGAGAACTCCCAGCGATCCAGGAGATACCGCGCCTCGCCGGTCGCGGCGTCGTGGGCCTTGTCGTGTTTTCTAGTCATGGTCTGCGTCATATCGCTGGACCCGCCGGGCGAATTCGACGTTGGTGATTCGGCTCCCGCGGCCGAAGACGTACGCGCTAATTCCCCGGCACGTCCGCAGCGAAATCTCATATTTGTCACGAGGAAGTCTTGCGGACGGACTGCACAATCCGGAGTACCCCACCCCGTACATGTCACTGTCTGTGCCAAGGATGAGACAATGGGCGAATGGGCGCCGTTTTATTGTTTTAAGTAATTGTAAATAATTTAGTTATGTAATTTAGACTTCTCGGCAAGCGATGCCGGGATATAGACCTGATAACCCAACATTGGGCAGCATTGCCCAGTATTTTAGGCGGTGTGGGAAGCCGGACACGCTCCACGGATGCGGATACACGGCAGTTTCTGGTCGTACTGAACGGTGACTTGCTGCTATTCAACTACGCTTGCCGAAGCGCCAGTTGTTGATCATGGTTTCCACACGCGAGTGAGTATGCCGCGACGGGACCACGAGATGGAGCGTCATGAATCGCCATCGGATGTTGCTTCCGCTTTTGTTGGCCGTGGGGATGCTCTCGATCTCTTCGTCGGCGATTCTGGTGCGATGGTGCGACGACGCCCCGCCGGTCGTCATCGCCGCGGCCCGACTGGGCATCGCCACGATCGTGCTTATTCCAGGTCTGGCGGCTACTCGCGGAGTTCGGTTGCTGCGTATTCCGCCGAAGCTGACCGGCTACGTCCTTT
This sequence comes from uncultured Planctomycetota bacterium, assembly GCA_900696465.1. GTDB lineage: Bacteria > Planctomycetota > Phycisphaerae > UBA1845 > UTPLA1 > UTPLA1. Next base: position 24,951 of record CAADGE010000023.1, on the reverse strand, counting down.
TCGGCGGCCTGTTTCTGGCGGCGCACTTCTTCTTCTGGATGACCTCGCTGCGACATACGTCGGTGCTCAGTTCCGTGGTCATCGTGACGACCAACCCGATCTTCGTGGGCATTGGCTCCTGGCTGCTCCTGCGGGAGCGAATCTACGCGGCGCTGATCGTGGGAATCTGTCTCGCCGCATCGGGCGGAGTATTGATCAGCATCTCCGATCATTCCGTCGGAAGTGAAAACGGTCTCTACGGCAATCTGCTGGCGCTGGGTGGCGCGGTGACGGCTTCGGGCTACCTGCTCATTGGCCGCAAGGTTCGCGCTGAGGTGGACGTGTTCTCATACATGGTGAGCGTGTACGGCGTGGCGGCCGTGATTCTCTGCGCGGTGGCCTCTTTGTCGGGTGTGGGTGCGGTCGGCTATCGCTGGCAGACGTACGCCTGCTTCGTTGCGCTGGCGATCGCTCCGCAGTTGCTCGGGCACGGCTCGCTGAACTACGCCCTCAAGCACCTGTCGGCGACCTTCGTTTCCGTCTGCATATTGGCAGAGCCGGTGGGCGCCGGCATCCTTGCCTACCTCTTGCTGGGCGAGACCGCCGGAACGGCTCAACTGATCGGCGCGGCGATGATTCTCGCCGGCATCTTCATCGCCACGCGCGGACCGTCTGCGGCTCCGGAGAGTGCCGAAGTACGATGAAACTCGTTCTTGTCGATGAACATGCCACGACCGGTTCACTGCGGCAGCGTGGCGGTTTGATTCGCGTCATCCTTCAGGACGGATTCCTCGCGGAGTATTCGGAGTATCCCTTCAGCGGCGACACGCGCGCCGTCCGCATTCCAGTGCGGATCGTGTTCGAAACAGGTCGGGAAGACGTTGGTCCGCTCGAAGTCCTCCAGTAGCGAGTGGCAGGGGAAATCGACACGAGGTCGAAGGGCATCGAGCCATTTGAACGGCTCGTGCACATAAGGCCCGAGCAAAGGGTAACTGCCTTTTTCCCAGTTTCGCGGTGATTCACGGGCATTGTATTGAAAATGCCGGGGCAACATCACGAGGATGTACTCGGCTCTCAGCACGTCGCGACAGTAGCGATGCGTTTTGCGAAGCTGATGCTCCGTCTCGCTCATGTCGGGCAGACTCTGTTCCAGCGGCTGAAGAACGACGAAGAAGCGATGCGCGGGTATGGGTCGATCGGTTCCCGGTCGGCTTCGCGCGAACCTGTTCAACCTGAAGGAGACGTAAAGTTCCTGAAGCATTCCGTGAATATTGATGTCAGCCAACTGCCCGAGCCGTGCCAGCAGAAAGGCGGTGGGCGAGCGATCCCAATAGCCAACCTTGCGTAGGATCCAGAGGTCATCGTGGAAGTCAGTGACATCGAGGCACTGGATGACCAGGTCGGGTTTGTACTTCGCGCCGATGTCTTTGAGCAGCCGCAGCGATGGCGCCGGCGAGGAAGAGATCCAGCCGAAATTGATCGTGCGGGAGGCCAGTTGCGGGTAGCGCTCGCGCAGCAGGCGCTCGACCTGGGCGGGCATGGTCTCATCAAACGCGAGCAGAGAGCCATAGGTGAACGAGTCGCCGAGGAAGATGATGTTGAACGTCTCGTCGGTGAAGTCGTCATGCTCGACGGGGCAGCGGATGCCGTCGGAATTAATGCCCAATTCCGCATTGGGCTTGAGTCGATGGTCCGCGCCGTCGTCGAAGTATCTGCCGAACTGCGCGCGGAGCACATATCGACCGGCGTATTCGAAGGCCGCGAGGGAGGCCGCTGCGCTGATGGTCAGCGCGATGACTTTTCGATTTCGGCGGACGATGATCTCGTAGAACAGATACGCCAGCACACCGATGACGATGCTCGTGGCCAGACGGTCAAAGAGCAACGCCGCCGCGAAATACGCAACGGCCAGCAGGCCGAGTCGATGCCTGCCTGTTTGCCGTTCCTTCTGATTTGAAATCTGCGAGGAATGCGTCGCGGGTGGATCAGTCTTGCCATGTGCGGACCGTGAATCGCTCATGACCGCACCGCCCGCTTGCGTGTCGGTTTTGCCTTCGTTGCAGTCTGGCAATTCGGGCAGGTGTGCGTGGAGCGGCCGGCGATGAGACTTCGCTGGATGATCGCGCCGCAGTCCCGGCAGGGCTGGCCCTCGCGCCCATAGACGCGATGGTTGACCTGAAACCAGCCCTCCGCGCCGCTGGCATCACGATAATCTCGCAGCGTCGATCCGCCGGCGGCGACCGCCGAGCGCAGCGTTGCACGGATGCAATCCGCCAGTCGCCGGACCTGCATGTCCGTGAGTTGCGACGCCGGCGTGACGGGGTGAATGCCGGCCCGGTACAGTGCCTCGTCGCAATAGATATTTCCCAGGCCGCTGATGATCCGCTGATCAAGCAGCACGGCTTTGATCTGGCGGCGTCGACGGGTGATTTCGCGTAGACAGTCCGCGCGGATCGTCAATGCATCCGGTCCAAGGGGCGCAAGGCCCGGCGCCGTCCGCGCGGCAGTGGAGTTCTTCGACGCACACGTTTTGCCGTCTGTGGGCTGCGGCACGTACCAGACGCCGCCGAATCGTCGCGGATCGCGAAAACGCAGCTCGTGCGCGTTGCCCTCGAATCGGATGCGAAGATGCGTGTGCGGCAGCAGGGGAGTATCGCGCGCGTCCAGCGTCAGTCGACCGCTCATGCCGAGGTGAATCACGAGAGCGGCGTAGTCATTCCGACCAGGCCCGTTAAGCCGAAACCAGAGCCGCTTACCTTCCCGTGAGACCTGCTCAACCTTGCGACCGCGGCACTGCGTGGCCAGCGAGCGGCGCCCCTCGCGGATCACATCCTCTCGCTCGATGTGGACGGACTCGATGCGCGCCCCCCTCAGGGCGGGAGCCAGTTGAGAGACGATCGTCTGTACCTCCGGGAGTTCCGGCATATGTTCCATCGTAGCACGAAGGCACCACATCGGTCACTGGACAGCAGTGGGGATTGATCGTGCATCGTCTGGTTGACCTCATGCCTGCGGCCGCATACGTTCCCTGCCGGGTCGATGCGTCCGACCGCTGGCGTTGGTCAATGAATCCGGCACCCATCCATGTGGAACATACTCAACGGCACGATCGTGAATGTACTGACTGTCGCGGTCGGCTCCGGCGCCGGTCTGCTGCTTTCGGCGCGCATTCCTGATCGTTATCAGCAGATCATTTTGAATTGTCTCGGGCTGGTCACGATCACCCTGGGCATCGATGCCTCGGTGCTGGTGATGTCGGAGACTGCCCGGCGTTATGGCGAGGGGATTCCCACGTACGGCGCGCGGCTGGCGATGGTGACCGTCGGTTCTTTGATCGTCGGCGCGATGCTCGGTACGGCCCTGCGGCTGCATGATCGCATCGAAGGTCTCGGTTGCCTGATTCATTCTCGGCTCGGGGCCAGCGGGCATGATGCCAGGCAGGTCGCGATGGCCGCGCCTCAGCGCGGCACAAATGCGATTTCTGCCACAGAGAGTCCACAGCTTGCCGGTCGCGCACCCGCCGGGCGCTTCGCGGAGGGGTTTCTTTCAGCGAGCGTAATCTTTTGTGTCGGACCGCTGACGCTCCTGGGCTGCCTGCAAAACGGCGGCCATGGAAACCCGAGTCTGCTCTACATCAAGTCCTTTCTGGACGGGTTCTGTTCGATGGCCCTGGCGGCCTCGCTGGGAGCGGGGGTTTTCTTCAGCGTGGTGACGGTTCTGGTCTTCCAAGGGGGGCTGGCGCTGGCCGCCTGGCGGTTCGCAGGGATGTTGCCCGACCTCTCGCTGCAACTCATGAATGTCGTCGGAGGTGTCGTACTGCTGGCCACGGCGTTGATGATTCTTAACATAAAGAAAATACCGGTCGCCGATCTGCTGCCGGGGATCTTTCTTCCGCCCGTGGTGATCTGGCTGGTAGAGCGGATTTCGCCGGGCATCCTGCTTACAGGCGGGTGATCAAAGGGCGGCGCGGACCTTGTGACTGGCCACGCGCCACCGGCTGCGGTAGAAAACAGGGCCTATGAACTGGGACGGCTGGTTCGTGCTTATTCTGATCGCAGTCATGCTCTACGGGCTGACGCGATTCTCGCATCTGGCGGATGTTATTTTTCTCGGCGGGCTGACGCTGCTTGGCCTTGTCGGAATTCTTACGCCCACCGAGGCCCTGCGCGGCTTCTCCAACGCCGGCATGCTGACCGTGGCCGCGCTCTTCGTCGTCGCGGCGGGCCTTCGTGACAGCGGCGCGCTCGACGGCATCGCCCGAAAGCTGCTGGGGCTGCCCCGGTCGGAGCGGCGCACGATGGTCCGGCTGCTGGGCCCGGTCGGCGCGATGTCGGCCCTGTTGAACAACACCACGATCGTGGCCATGGCCATGCCGGTCGTGCTGGACTGGTGCCGCAAACACCAGCTATCGCCCTCGCGATATCTGCTGCCGCTCTCGTACATGTCCGTTGCTGGCGGCATCGTGACCCTCATCGGTACCAGCACGAATCTGGTTGTTCACGGGTTCATGCTTGGTTCTGAGCAGTTGGGTTATCGCGGGATGGGCTTTCTGGAGATCGGGGCCGTCGGCCTGCCGCTGGCTGCAATCACGCTGCTCTATCTGATCTACATTGCTCCTAAGCTACTGCCGATTCGCAAGGAGTTCATCGAGCAGATTGGCGCTTCGCAACGCGAGTACATGGTTGAGATGCTTGTCGAGCCGATCTGCCCGCTGATCGGCGAGTCCGTTCAGGACGCTGGTCTGCGGCAGCTCCCAGGTCTGTTTCTCGTCGAGATCGAGCGCGACGGCGAGTCGATCGCACCGGTCGCTCCGGATGAAAAGCTCAAAAGCGGCGATCGCCTGCTGTTTGTCGGCGTCGTCGGCACGATTGTCGATCTGCAGAAGATCAAGGGACTGGTACCTGCCGGTGAAGAACTCGATACTAAATCGATTACCCAGCGCCTCGGCCAGCATCTCTGCGAGGCGGTCATCAGCCAGAGCAGCCCGCTCGTGGGTCGGAGCATCCGCGGCGCCAATTTCCGGACGGTCTATGACGCCGCCATCATTGCCGTGCATCGCAACGGCGTCCGCCTCGGCGGGAAGCTCGGCGATATCGTGCTTCGCCCCGGCGATACGCTGCTGCTTCAGACGGCTTCCGGCTTTCTCCGCGCCCATCGCAACAACACCGATTTTTACCTGGTCAGCGAAGTGGGCGGGGCTGAGCCCGTACGACACGAACGCGCCGGCATTGCTCTGGTGATCCTCGCCCTGATGGTCGTTATGATGGCCATCCCCGATCTGCTCGACTGGTTCATGTCGGTACGCGCGCGGGCCGGTGCTACAGCTCCCGTGGCACGAACAGGGCTGAGCGACTTCTTCGATCGCGGCCGTGTCTTTTTCGCGTTGGCCGCGGCGGGTTTCATGGTCATCTTCCGCTGCGTCTCGTCGGCCACTGCACGGAGAAATATTCAGTGGGACGTGCTGTTCGTAATCGCCGCCTCTTTCGGTATTTCCACGGCCATGGAAAAGACCGGCGTGGCGCAGTTCATCGCCGGCGGTATCACCTCGGTCGTCGGCACGCTCGGGCCGATCGCCGTCATCGCCGCAGTCTACCTTTGCACCACGGTGCTGACAGAGTTTCTTACGAACAACGCCGCAGCGGCGCTGATGTTCCCGATCGCCATGGCCACTGCGACGAAGCTGCCGTTCATTCAGGACCCGCGCGCCCTCGCCATCGTCGTGGCCGTCGCTGCCTCCGCGGCCTACACGACGCCCATGGGCTACCAGACGAATCTGATGGTCTTTGGTCCCGGCGGTTACAAGTTCACCGACTTCGTCAAAGTCGGTCTGCCACTGAATATTCTCTCGATGCTCGTCAGCACGATCATCATCTACTGGGTGTGGCCGATGTAGGACCGCGCCCGGTCGTTCGTCGCTATTCTGCCCACGTATGCTTCTGTATTGACGCTGCCTGCCGCAGGACTACAATCCGCCCCATCGATCGGGTAGGGACACCGCAGGCGCGGACCACCTGTGCCGCCGGCCTTTGACCAAAGGGATGGGTCATGTCGCTTCGATCAGTCGCACCGGGCATTGCATGGATGCTGCTCGCCGTCGCCCTGGCCCTCTCCGGGCCCGCCTGTCAGCGCGGTGAAATCGGCCAGACGTCCGACGGTCCGAGTACGGAGGAGCTGATCGCCTTCTACAGCCCGCGCAGCATCAAGATTCAGCCCTTCACCAAGCCGCGGAGCTTTGACAGCGACGCCGTGCCCGACGGCATCGCCGTCTCCCTGCGCACACTGGACGCCGCTGGCGACCCGGTCAAGGCCTACGGCGTATTCATCTTCGAGCTGTATTCCTATCGCAGTGCCCTCGGTGATCGCAAGGGTCAGTTGATTCAGAGTTGGACACAGCCGGTGCTCAACACACGGGACCAGAAGCAGTTCTGGGAGCGCATCACCTCATCGTACGAGTTTCAATTGAGCTGGGAGGGTCGCCCGATCGCCCCGCAGCAGAAGTACATCCTGGTCGCCAGCTTTCAGGCGCCCGGTAGCGAACGTCTCTTCGATCAGTACGAGTTTGAGTTCCGTGTTGTCCGTGAGGAAATTCTCAACGCCCTTACGACGGAACCATAAGTCCGATGCAACGGGGAGGTATCCAACATGCACGCGAGAAGATGGTTCGTTCTGGTCGCGCCCGTCGTCCTCTTTCTCTGGAGCGGCTGCGCCGAAAACAAGCTCACCCGTCAGAATTACGACATGATCAAGGAGGGCCTGTCCAACAAGGACGAGGTCCGCATGACGCTTGGCGACAACTACGCTGCGCACTCCGAAGACCGCTGGGAATACGAGGATGACAAAAGCCATCTCTCGGTCGTGATCCATTTCGACGAGCGCGGCAAGGTTCTCGCCAAGGAGTGGCGCGACGCCCGCACCGGCGAGTGGGAGGGTCAGGCCCCCGGCATCGACCCGAAACCGCCGGGCCGCAAGGCCGCCGAGCGACGCTCCACGACGACCATCGATCGCTGATATCCGACGGCCTATGGCCGTCTGCAAGACAAGGCACCATGCCCCCGTCGGCGGCTTCGAACCGGAATTCACGGCGAAGGTGGTGCGAGATTGGTTAAATCGGGTGGGCGTGAAGAAGCTGTTCATCGAGCCGCGCAGCCGGTTGGAAAAGGGTACGTAGAGATTATCAATGGGAAGCTGAGCGATGAGTTGCTGAACGGCGAGATCTTCTCCACGCTGCAGGAGGCGAATATCCTGGTTGAGCGATGGCGGGTTCATTACAACACAGTGCGGCCACACAATTCGTTGGGGTATTGACCGCCGGCGCCGGAGGCCTAGTCGATCAAGATGGGCGTGTCAGACAGGTCGGATGCTGCGTAGAGACGTCGGATATATCGAACCAACAGAATGGCTCGCGGGGTGGGTCGGTCGCGCCGCCGTGGGCAGGCTGCGCTACGTTCGGTTCCCTCGCTCCACACTGCCCGCCCACGGAATGTGCTGCGAGCGGTGTTGGATTAACAAAGAGACTGGACCAAACATGGGGGAAGGTGGTAACGACACACGTCATTATTGGAGGTTCGCGCCATGCTCATCTTCCTACGGGTAGATGACTATTTTCCGCGGCTTACTGGACCTTAAGGACGAAGAAGTATGATCGAAAGCGCTAGCTCCAGGGTCGAAGTACGCCCCAACCGGTCCGTTTATCGCGCGCTTTACTCCAGCACACACACCCGTAATCCGATAGACAATGTGAATGATTGCGGGCCACACGAATATGCCTGATCAGACGTCGATTTGCATTTCCCGCGCGATGACGCTTGTGGAAATTCTGATCGTCGTGGTCATTCTGGGGATCCTCGCGGCCGTTGTGGTGCCGATGCTTTCAGACGCATCGAAGGATGCCGAAGTGGCCACCCTGCAACACGACCCCACCGTCATGCGAAAGGCGATGGAGATTTACTTTCTCGAGCACAAGGGCAATTACCCTACTTCTCTAACCGCTCTGGACCGTTACACGAGCGAGGCCGGGGCGATGTCCAGCAACAAGACCGCGGTCTACAAATACGGCCCCTACATCAAGAAGATACCGCCTTGCCCAACCGGGCCCAGAAAGGGCTCAACCGGCTGGGGAGCAGCCAACGCCAACCCGCCGACGGTTGTGAATACGACCGCCACCGTGGGGTGGTTATACCACTGGCAGACCGGCGGCGTGTGGGTCAACGACATCAACCACTTCGACAAATAGAGAATCTCTTCGACGTGGCCCAACTGGCGCTGCACGAAAGCGTGCCGACGGATCGATTCAATCAGCGGATATTGAACGCAACGACCCGGTCGCGGAATTCAAACGGCATGCCGCCTTGGCGCGAGCAAATTTGGACCTTTGCAATGCCGCCGTACAGCGCGTCGAAGCTGTGATCTATTGGCATTGCAATCAAATCGTTGTATCGCCTCGTACCGTTCAGCGCCTTCGATACCGTATCTTAATTCGAACAAGCGTGATGCCGAGCGAAAGATCGCGAAACGTGATTGGGATCGCTACGCTGCTGAAAAAGGGAGTTTTCGATAGTTTCGCTTCAGGGTTCCCTAGGTCTTCTCAATCTGCACGTCGTGGGCTCGAATCCCATCGCCCGCCCAGCGGAAACAGCGTCACATCTCGGCACCAAGAGACTGTGAAAACTGCAAGGTTAACCGACGACAGGTGCTTTCTGACATTGCGAAATAACTTCGTGTGAAGTGCCGCGTCGGGTTTTCCCTGGCACAGGCATTCAACGCAATTATCGACAAACCCAGGAGTGGGTTATCTATCCCGAAAGACGGTAATGGCTTATCGAAAAAAAAGACCCGAAGACGATTGCTATCAACCGACGGCGAGCCGCACTTGGATTTACACCGCGATCATCATGCAACGAGAATGTCAGCCCGCGGAAGTTCGATTTCTGCGCCGACTCAATCGCCTCAGACCTATCAGGCATAGAGTCACGATTGGCATGACCGCACCAGTTCCGGAAGCGCACATGACCCCGCAGGCCTCGTTGGTTGGCACCGGCAATCCACTGTCACCGATGTCGTCCGTGTCGTCCGCGTCGTTGCAGTCCGGTGTGCCGTTGCCATCGGAGTCCATGTCGGACACGCCGCAGCCGCATGCGCCGGGGGCCGACTTGTTGGGATCGTCCGGGCAGCCGTCGTTGGCGTCGCAGAGGCCGTCGCCATCGGCATCCTGAAGGACAGAAGTACAGACCCCATTGGAGCACGTGTCGAGTGTGCAGGGATCACCGTCATCGCAATCGACCTGGCTGCACGAGCAACCGCTGACATTGGGCGTTTCGCCCACCGGCGTATTGGCACAGTTGTCATCGCAGTTGGTGACACCGTCGTTGTCATCGTCCAACTGACCACAGGGACACCCATGCGCATCCACGGCAACTCCGTTTGGCGTGCCGGGGCACAGATCGTTGAAATCGCATACACCGTCGCCATCGGCGTCCTGTAGCACGTTGGAGCAGACACCGTTCAGGCAACTGTCCAGCGTGCAGGGATCGCCGTCATCACAATTCAATTGGCTGCACGAACAACCGCTGGTGCTGACGGACTCGCCGATCGGCGTGTCGGGGCAGGCATCGCAGGCATCGCCCACGCCGTCGCCATCGGCGTCGGCCTGATCGGCATTGGCGTCATTCGGGCAGTTGTCCAGGCAATCCAGCACACCGTCGCTATCCACATCGAGACACACATTAATCCAATCCGTCAGTGTGACGATGTTGCTGGGGTTGGCTCCGCACACCTCCCCGGTAAATGCCTGGAAGCTGATGCTGTAGATCCCCGGCGTCGCTGGCGCCCGGATCAAAAAATAATTATCACTAGTCAAACCAAGCCCGTGATACATACCGGTATCAATACAAACTGGAGGTAAGTCGCTAAACGTGTACTGCGTACTGTGCCACACGTCGTCAAGCGTAGCGCCATTAGAAACGTTCATAATCACCAGCATCAGACTGTTTGGATAAACGTAGGACGGTCCGTTCAAGACGGGCCCACCAGTCATATAGGGGGTCCAATTGATGTGCGCATACCATACATGGGCGGCTCCCTCAACACGGATGCAATACAGAAGACAGCAACACACCGCCGCACACACTTGTTTTGTAGTTCTTACTTTCATCAACGACCTGCTCCCATTTCACTTGGCGAAGAAACATCGGCACTATCAGGCTCGGACGAGTCACCGTAGGGATTCCGCGAGGCAAGGAGTACTCGACTTCTACGATTCGGTTATTGAGACGAGTCTGATCCGTCCGGTCAGAGGATCAATGGACGGTTGGCCTCCGATCCACCTCTTAGCCATAATTCTATCACTGTACAACCAACGAGCATGATTAAAATATTCAGATAATTTTCCGCTGGCCTTCGAGTATCTGAGCGATTTTATTGGTCTTTGACGCCCGCTTTTCCCCTGCTTCAAAGATTACAGCCAGCGGGAGGCGATTTTCCCATCTCGAATGGCCCTGGCGATCGCGCCAAGGCCGTCGATCAAGTTGCGGCCAGCTACGCCCGCCGTCGCGCTAAACCAGACGACTCAAACCTCATTGTTCGCTCACTCCGGGCTGTTTTCTGGCTGCATTTCCCGGCCTAGTGCGCGATCCTTCACGGTGAAAATGGAACGCTGGATCCAAAGCCGTTGATCTGTATCACGGCAGACTTTGGGGTTTGCTCAGCGACCTCGCCGTGCTGTCTCGAAATGTCAGCCAATAAAACGTGGGCAGCAGAATCAGATTCAAGATGGTCGATGTGACGAGACCCCCGAGAATGACGATTGCCATGGGATGTTCGATTTCATGCCCGGGGCGATCTCCGGCAATTACGAGCGGCAAGAGCCCAAGTCCGGCACACAGCGCGGTCATGAGAATGGGGGAAAGCCGCTCTTCTGCGCCTTGCAGGACCAGTTTCAACCCGAACGGCACGCCTTCAGATTGCAGGTGCCGATAGTGACTGACCATCATGATTCCATTTCGCGCAGCAATTCCCAGCACGGTCACGAATCCGACGAGCGACCCAAGCGAAAGTACACCTCCGCTGATCACCGCGCCTATGACGCCGCCGATCAACGCGAATGGAAGCGTGGTGAAGACAAGGCCCGCAAGCCGGGCGGATTGAAAATCCATGTGCAGGAGCAGGAATATTCCCACCAACGCGAATGCGGAAAGCAGCAGCAGTTTGTTTCGGGATTCGACGCGCGCGGCATACTCGCCGAGGAATTCAGGATGGTATCCTCGCTCAAAGCTGAGTTTGCGAACACGATCCTCGATTTCATGGGCAACGCTGCCAAGATCGCGGCCGCGGACATTGCAGGTCACGTCGATACGTCGCGATGCTCCTTCGCGTTTGATTTCATTCGGGGTAGCGACGATGGAAACGTCAGCGACGTCCTTTAAGGGTACATGCCCACCGCCGGGCGTATCAATCAATAACTCGCGGATCGCGTCAATATCCGAACGAGCGCCGGGCTTGCCCCATACCGACACATCGAAAACCATCTGTCGATCATACACTTCTCCCACCTTCATTCCCTTGACGACTGTCATGGCGGCTCGCCGTATGGACCCCGCCGTCAGCCCGAACTGCGCCGCGGCTTCCGGCCGCAAGGCGACTTGAATTTGCGGCACCAGCACTTGCGGCTCCACTTTCAAGTCGGCGATGCCGCCAACATCCTTGATCGCGGCACCGATTTCCTGTGCCTTGGCACGCAGCGTGTTGAGGTCCGGACCGAAGACGCGCACGACAATACTGGCGCTCGCACCTGTGAGAACTTCCTTGATGCGCTCCTTGAGATAGGTCAGCACGTCGCGGTAGAGGCCGGGGTAGCCGTCGACGACTTCTTGAATTCGAGCGACAGTGGCGTCGTAGTCCACGTCGGGATCGATGCTGATCCACAACTCGGTGAAATTAGGGCCAACCACTTCTTCCGCCACTTCGGCACGACCGATGTGCGCACCGAAATTACGAACGCCGGGAATGGATCGAAGTTCCTTGCTGACCTGAATCGTGATCCGTCGCACGGCCTCCAGGGATGTTCCGGGATCTGGCCACGGCTATCAAAGCGAAGTAGCCCGTCAGTCGAGCGTTTGCTAAACCTTTCATCCGACATTTTTCCGAGTGACATGCAAGTGGCACTGCATCGAATCGCCGACAGATCACAGCCAAGCGAATTAACCTCTTATGCGGCCGTGCGGCCTGGAAGCTGGAAGAGAGAGGATGTGGCCCATAAACGCTCGTTTCGACGCGTGAGAGGCCGCGCGCGAACCTCTCGGTTTGCAGATGAATGCAGTGGGTGGGGCCCTCTGAGAACCGTCGCCCCCAAAGTACGAGGGGAGCGCGGCTTAGGAGCCGAGACTCAAACCAGAAAAGAAAGTGGCTCGAAAAAGACGCGACTCAAGATGTAACTCATTGTAAATAAAATACTTACTAGCGGGGGCTCGCTACGCCCGCCATCTACATGCCCCGGATAGCGAAAGAACGCTGATTTTGCGGTCAATCCGGGCAATTTTCTGGCTTCGCTTCGCGGAGGCGGCGTAGGAATGACTCCGTGAAACCGTGAAAGATGCAAAGCCGACAGGTCACGGCCGCTGATCAATCGAATTGTTCAGTCGTTATCGCTGCCAGGGCAACAGTCGGGGCAGGGTTCGGTTTCGCAGGTCGTACCGAGAGTGAAAAGGCTGGTAAGAAACCGCATTCCCGTTGAGGGGACTTTTCGGGTGTCTCGACATCTCGGGCATTTGTATGACGAACTGTCAGACGAGCTGCTTCCGAAGCCCAATAAGTGGGCTCGGCCAGAGCGCCAGCCGCACTTTTGGCAGCGGGTGTCATCCTCACCAAACGTCCAGCCACAACGACGACAATCCATAAATCGACCTCCAACGCCTGCCGTAATTATATACACGCCGCAGAACGAAAAGGGGTGGCGGAATCCATCAAGATTTCCGCCAAAGTTTCCCCAGAAAACCGCATTTTTGACCACTCCAGAAGGGGCTCGGGCGATTCGATTTCCCATCCGCTCCCGTATCTCACAATTAGGTGCCGGGGGTTATTCAGTCGATTCAACTGTTTCGCCGGAAACTGTGATGGCTCATGGCGCTAAAATGGCGTTCACAAACACCTGCGCATCGTGCCTCAAACGCGCCAGTGATTAGACTCATTGCGTATGATTGGCGCATGTTGACAGGCAAACTGCTAATGCTGGCGCCCGCGTGCTTCAGCCAGTCCTTTCTCGCCTGATGCATCTGCCTCAATGCGCACGGCCGAGCCAAAGCGCCGCTCGAATGCTGCTAGGCATGCTGTCACCACACTTTCGTATGGCCTGCCGGCGACCTTGCAAAATCTGAAAATACGGCCATCCTCGTCCGTTCGGTCGCGGAACTCCTTCTTTAATAGCCGCGGCACGACGAAGGGCTCGAATTCAAGGCCGGCGGATGCATCGCCGTTCAGCGCAACGAGGTCCCGCGAGAAGATCGGCTCCCCGGTTCCGTCCTCACCGCGGATGGCAACAGAGTGACCGCCCCGGTCCTTGGCTGCCGCCTCGATTATCTTGCGGCAGTCATCAGCCCACGCCTGAAAAGCCTCGGAATCAAGCTCTCGCGGGCGATACCAGTAATAGGTTGTTGACATGCGCCTCTCTTAGTTTGTCCAATCATAGTGGCCGTCTGATCCTCGCGCAATGCAAAAGCGTCACGGCTCGCGATGCTCATGCAAGCAAAATGAAATTGGCTGCTTCACTAGCCTCGAAGGCTTCCTCACTGTCGTATTCGTTAATAGTGTCCTCGGATATTACGACAAGGTGTCCGTCGGCACGGCGCCGGATTACAAGCCAGATTCCCCCTCCGCTCTGCCACGTCTCGGCCTGAAGCGCCTTGGCAATCATCTTCGCACGTGTTTCGTCCATGATTAGCGTCCCTGGATTTCGAGTGTTGCCCCTGCCCTTCGGCGTCTTCGGGAGCGCAGACTTGTCTGTCGAAGCCGCGGTCGCGCGAAGCAGGCGCTCAAGAACGTCACCTCGGGGCTGTCGCTTTCCCGTCTCCCACCGCCAGAGTGTGCGCCAGTCAACGCCCACAAGCCGTGCAAGCTCGGCGCGTCGGAGTCCGGCAGCCTCGCGGCGCGATCGGATGAGTTCTGCAAGGTATCGCATGTTCGCCACATCGGTCCGGGAGACATATCACCATACTGGCGATATTGCAAGAACCTCGGTCCTGGGACACTCTGCTAGCACTGCTAGCAACTTTACCCAGAGGCACCGATGGGCGACAAGCTCCTGATACGCGACGTTCCGGACCGCGTGCGGACGTGGATCGAGTCCGAGCGGCGGACGCGCCGGATGAGCCAGAAGGAATTCGTGCTGGAGGCGCTGGAACGCGCCTGCGATGGCAACCAGCCCACCCTGTTTGACGGTGCCGCACGGGTTCTGCCGCTCCCTCATGGAATCCCGTTCACATTCTGCGACCTGTTCGCCGGCATCGGCGGACTCCGCGTCGGCTTCCAGCGTGCAGGCGGAACCTGCGTGTTCACTTCGGAATGGAACAAGTACGCGCAGAAGACATATCACCGGTGGTTCGGCGAGGAGCCGAAGGGCGACATCACGAAAATCAGGCCGAAGGACATTCCGGAGCACGATGTGCTGGTTGCCGGCTTTCCGTGCCAGCCGTTCAGCATTGCCGGCGTCTCGAAGAAAAACAGCCTCGGATACGCGCACGGGTTCAAGTGTCTGACGCAGGGCACGCTGTTTTTTGACATTGTCAATATTGTCGAGGTGAAGCGGCCCCCGGTTCTGGTGCTTGAAAACGTGAAGAATCTCAAGTCGCATGATCAGGGCCGGACGTGGAAGGTGATCAGGAGCAATCTGGAGGAGCTCAAGTACTGGGTCTTCGACAAAGTGCTTGACGCCGCCGACTTCGGCGTTCCTCAGCACCGGGAGCGGGTCTTCATTGTCTGCTTCGACCGGAAGGAATTCCGGGACTCGCCGGTTTTCGAATTCCCCGAACCGATCAATGCCTCGCCTAGGCTGCGCGACGTTCTTGAGCCTTCCCCGCCGAAACATTATACGCTCAGCGACCACCTCTGGGAGTACTTGCAGGAATACGCGAAGCGTCATGCCGAAAAGGGAAATGGATTCGGCTTCGGACTTGCGGACCTGAACGGTATCACGCGAACACTGAGTGCTCGCTACTACAAGGACGGATCGGAAATCCTGATTCCTCAGAAGCGAAAGAATCCTCGCCGGCTTACGCCTCGTGAGGCGGCGCGGCTGATGGGATTCGATGCCGAAGTTGCCCGATTCCTTGGCTTCAGAGACGAGCTTCCTATCGTCGTATCAGACACTCAGGCGTATCGTCAGTTCGGCAACGCGGTTGTCCCGGCCGTATCGACGGCCGTCGCGCGACAGGTCGTGAAGGTGTTGTGCCGGCACTTTACCGAGAACCGGCGATGCCTGCTCAAGTCCGCGGCCGGCGGCAGTCGTCGATGAAACAAAACCGAGCGTCATATGCAGTCGCCATTCGCGGAAAAAGCTGTTCTTGAAGCGCAGCAATATGGCCGAGCCATACTGAAGTTCATTTCCGCGAACGACTGCGGCCTGACAGGAAGCAATCAGGCGGGGTTCTATCTGCCCAAATCCGCATGGAACCTGTACGCTCCATTTCCGCCAATACAGGGCCGCAACGACAAATCGAAGGTTCGTATTGTGTGGCAGGGAGAGTATCCCACAGATTCGGTTGTGACATGGTACGGAAAGGGCAAGAAAGAGAGGCCTCGCAGCGAGTACCGGCTTACTTCATTTGGTCGCAAGTTTCCATATCTGAATGAGGACATGGTCGGTGACATGATGGTGCTCATTCCGAAGGACCACCATAACTTTCTTGCGTACATCATTGATCTGCCGGAGGACATTGACGACGTGCAGGCCGCACTCGGTGTCGAGGCGATCGGTACCTGGGCAATTTATGACTTACAACGGGAGCCGCCGGAGCTTTCGGAGGATGACTGCATTGATCAGCAATTCCGGAAGTTTGCTGAATCGGTGCGACAGTTCCCCACAGGGCGCGTGTTCTCGGAGAAAGCGAAAGAGGCATTAATCCGTTGCATCACGGATTTCGATGGACGAGCCGCCGATGATCGCCTGATGGAACTGATGAGAGCGGAGTACCGCCTGTTCCAGCTGGTGGAACGCCAGTTGTGCACTAAACAGGTCTGCCGGCTGTTCAAGGATATCGATGATTTTCTGAAGACGGCCTCGGCAATTATGAATCGCAGAAAGTCGCGAGCCGGCCGGTCGATGGAGAACCATGTCGCTTATCTGCTCCGCGATGCTGGTATCCCATTCGACGTGCGCCCTTCCCTTCCGGGGGAGCCGGACATACTGATACTGGGCAGAACGCAGTATGAAGACCTGAGATTCCCGGCGCAGAAGCTGTTCATGGTGGGAGTGAAGACGACCTGTAAGGATCGGTGGTGGAAGGTCACGCAGGAGGCGCCGAGGGTGGCGCACAAGCATCTGCTGACGATTCAGGAAGGCGTTTCGGCATCGCAGATGACGCAGATGCACGAGCACGGTGTCTCGCTTGTCGTGCCCAAAAAACTGCACAGCCGATATCCCCGCGTCAGGGGCGTGCATCTGCTTGATGTCGAAGGATTCATTCGAACCGTGAAGAGGAAGCTGGCCTGAAGATGGATGTGCTAACGCGAGAACAGAGAAACCGCAACATGGCGGCCATCCGCAGCCGGAACACAAGTCCCGAGCGCGCGGTGCGATCGCTCGTGCATGTGCTCGGCTTCCGGTTCCGGCTTCACGCAAAGGACCTGCCGGGCAGGCCTGATCTCGTATTCCGATCCTCGCAGAAAGTGATTTTTGTTCACGGCTGCTTCTGGCACCGTCACCGCTGTCCGCTGGGCCGCGTGAAGTGCGGCACAAACGTCGAGTTCTGGGAGCGGAAATTCAGGTCCAATGTGCTGCGCGACAGGCGCAATCTGAAGGAACTTCGGCTGCTCGGCTGGGAGGTCCTGGTTATATGGGAATGCTGGCTTTCCGATCCCGGCCGGCTGCGGCGGCGCATTGCAGCGTTTCTACGCTCGGCGAACGGAGTGCAGCTGCGATGACTGCAATCCCATCATCAGAGTGGTACCTCGCCGACAACCAGCTTCGGCTGCGCCTCCCCGACGGCACTGACATAGCTCCGGCTGCCTCGGAAGTTGTGGGTGCGGAGTTCAAGGGCAGACTCACAATCCGCGGCCAGAAAGTGAAAACGCGACCCTCGGAGGCGCTGCCCGACACTGAATTCGGCCGATTTCCACCGGATGTCCGCATCCGGGTACGACCTCCTGCGACCGATCTTTCGGTAGCGCCCCAATGCCGGCTCGAACTGGTGCACGAGGGCGAGCCGTTGACCGCCGCTTACATTGTCAATGGCGCCGATCACCTGCTTGCTGCGGGACGCTGGCTCCCCCTTCCCGCGGATTCGCTTGGCGCGGTGCAGCAATGCCTTTCGCTCGCCGGAATCTCCGTGCCCGGAACGCTCACGCTGCGGCAGTACGTGGCACTGCGTGCCGCCTCTGATTCACTGGTTTCATTTGAGGCACCTCCGGAGCCATCGGTCCGGACGGAAGCGCCGCCTGCGCTACCGCGATCATTCACTGCAACGCTTTACCCGTATCAGGCTGCCGGAGTCGTATGGCTCAGCCGGATCACGGACGAAGGCCTCGGGTGCATTCTCGCGGACGAAATGGGCCTCGGGAAGACGGTGCAGGTCATTGCCGTACTTGCGGGTGAACTGGAGGACGGCCGCAAACCGTCGCTCGTGGTGGCGCCGGCAACACTCCTGGAGAACTGGAGGCGAGAGCTTGCGAAATTTTCGCCGTCGATGCAGGTGCTCAAGCACCGCGGGGGCGACAGGACGGGATTTCCAGCCGACCTGCGAACCTGGGACATCGTCCTTACCACGTTCGATACCGCAATGCGGGACCTGTCGCTCCTGAAAATGATTGAATGGAATGTGGTCATTCTCGATGAGGCGCAGGCCATCAAGACGCCTGCCGCGCAGCGGACGCGCGCGATGAAGGAAATCCCCCGCCGCGTTGGAATCGCAGTGACCGGAACGCCTGTCGAGAACCGGCTGCTCGATCTGTGGTCGCTGATGGATTTCGCCGTGCCTGGATTTCTAGGAACACAGCCTGATTTCGAGCGGCAGTTTTCTGATTCTCCGGACGGAGCCTCATCGCTAGAACCGCTCGTCTCTCCGCTGATTCTCCGACGGCGTGTGGCGCAAGTGGCGACCGACCTTCCGGAGCGGATCGACATTCCGCAGGCGATCGATCTTTCCGACGAGGGGGCGGCGGAATACGAGTCAATTCGAACGCGGATTGCCGCCGAATACGGCGCATCCGCCTCGCTGGTCTCGATCATCAAGCTACGACTGTTCTGCACGCATCCGTTCCTTGTGGCCGGCCGCTCGGGGGACCCGCTTCCGCGAAGCACAAAGTATGCCCGACTTCTTGAAATTCTTGATGAGATAGTTCTCTGCGGCGAGAAGGCGCTGATCTTCACGTCCTTCACTGAAATGGCTGACATCCTGGCGGCCGACCTGCCGCGCCGTTTCGGCGTGCCGTGCATGGTTCTGGACGGGCGCACCGATGTGTCGGAGCGTCAGCCGCTGGTGGACCGGTTTCAGGAACATTCTGGCGGTGCGATTCTTGTCCTGAATCCGAAGGCCGGCGGCACGGGCCTCAACATCACGGCCGCGAACCACGTTATTCACTACAACCTGGAATGGAACCCGGCCGTCGAGGATCAGGCGACCGCGCGTGCATTCAGGCGCGGTCAGACCCGACCCGTCACCGTCCACCGGCTCTTTCACGCTCGCACCGTGGAAGAGGTCATTGATGGCCGCATGGCCCGCAAGCGAAGTCTTGCAGGAACGGCCGTCGTCGGCGTCGAGGGAGGTGCGGACGACCTGGCCGACATCCTGAAAGCAATCAATCTGTCGCCCGTCGGGAAGGAGGCCGCTCATGCCAAGTGAACGTCCGGCGGCGATCACCAAGGAACTGAGCGCCAATGACGCGGGTGAAACCGGCGGACACCAGGCCGGGATTCTGATTCCCAAGGATGAGGCGATACTTCGGTTCTTTCCCGCACTTGATCCGCGTGAATACAACCCCCGTCTGCATATCAGGTTCACGGACACGTCCGGGCAAGCATGGACGTTTGCCTTCATTTACTATAACAACAGGTTCTTCGGCGGTACCCGGAATGAATACCGGCTGACCTGCATGACTCCGTTTCTGCGATCGCACAACCTGCGGGCCGGAGACAGGCTTACGCTGCACCGGGACGGTCATTCGTACCGGATCACCTGCCGGAGGGCGGGCGACCAGCAGACTGCCGGCAGAATAAAGCTGGGTTCAACCTGGAGAGTGATACCGATGCGGAGTGACTGAATGGAGAGAGATACAGCATGACTGAGAAACACAACCTTCCGCCGATACCGTCAAGGCTCATCGAAGGGCTGCGCGATACCGGATACGACTTCAACACGGCGCTCGCCGACATTGTGGACAATTCCGTCGATGCCGGAGCGGGCGCAATCAATGTCAATATTGACATGGATGTTGACGGCGATGTCGTCGTTACAGTGGCTGATGACGGCTGCGGAATGGATCGGGATGCACTACTTGATGCGATGACATACGGCGCCACGGGCAAAAAAGCAGCTAGCCGGCTGGGCAAGTTCGGTCTCGGCCTCAAGACCGCATCAACTGCGTTTGCCCGGCGGCTCTCAGTCATATCCCGCGGATCGAAAGGTGCTGAACCAATCAAAGCCACGTGGGACCTGGATCACGTTGACAAGGTGAATAAGTGGGAGCTGCTTCTCGACGCGCCCGCGAAGAACGAGCTCCAGCTTCTGGACAGGACTGCGAACGGCGGGACGGGAACGCTTGTCGTCTGGGAAAAGGTCGATCGGCTCCTTCCGACCTATCAGAATCCCGGCGGCGGGCACGCCCGAAAGGCGATTGAACGTATTCGCGGCGGCTTCGAGGAGCACGCCGCAATGGTCTATCAGCGATTCCTGGACGAAAAGGACATGCGCGCGCGTAACGTTGTGCTGCGTGTAAACGGCGCGCAGGTCAGCGCGTGGGACCCCTTCTGCGAAGGCCTTGACGAAACGGAAGTCGTTGCGAAGGACAATCCCGATGTGGAAATCGGAGACGGCAAGGTCACCAAGTTTTCGATCCGCGCCTTCGTGCTTCCGCGTCGGGAGCAGTTTCCTGATGAGGCCTCGGCGCGCGAGGCTCGCCTCACGAATCACATGCAGGGAATCTACATCTACCGGGAAAACCGGCTGATTCATCCTCACGACTGGCTCGGAATGTTCACCAAGGAGCCGCACTCAACGCTGCTGCGTGTGGAGTTCTCATTCGACCACCGCTTGGACAGCGCATTCCATGTGGATATCAAGAAATCGCGAATACTGCTGAACGATTCACTCTACAACTGGATCAGGGACCAATTCATACCTGCCCCGCGCAACGCCGCAAATGAACGGTATCGGAAAGGTGAACGCAAGAAAGCGCAGGCGAAGGCTGAGAATGCGCATGCTGACTCGAACGCCAACATACGCACGAAGGAAGACGACCTGAAGACGGCCGAAGTGACAGTCGTGAACGCCAGCACGAGCGAAGTCGAGATACAGAACAGGAAAGGAACGATCCGGCTCAAGCTGCCTCTTTCGGCCCCCGCGGGACCCGATCAGGTGAATGTGAAGCCCGAGCCGTCGCTCGACGACGGCATTCTCTGGTCACCGACGCTCATCGAGGGACACCATGCCGTGCAGATCAACACAGGACACCCGTACTACCACAAGGTATACGTGCCAAATCTCAGGTCCGGCGTAACCATTCAGGGCATGGATTCGCTGCTGTGGGCGCTCGCTGAAGCCGAACTGGGCACAATCAGCGAGGCCACGCGGAAGCATTTCAGCGAGCTTCGATTCGAGGTTTCGCGCATACTGCGCGCGCTGGTCGAAGACCTGCCGGACCCGGACCTTGACGGCGGGAACAGCGAATGATGGATGCTGCCCGGATAGCAGGGATTCTGACTGACCGCTACGGACTGCCCGTGCGCGGAGAGTCGCGGCGCGCCGAGGAGGGCCCGCGAATGCGCATCTGGCCCGTCCATGTTGCGAAAACCCAGGGATTCGCAATTGACGTGCTGGTCGGCTGGCGTTCCGTCGAAGCGGAGTTTCTGCCGGACAACTTCGCATCGGCGCTTGTCGCGGAAATGGAGAGGGCGTCGGCACAGCAGCGTTCGGTATTTGCGGCGTTTTCGGCCGCGTGCACGCGAGACGGTGCTGCGGTCACATTCGCCGTCAACGGCATGCCTGTCGATCCCGCGATCGGAAGCTCATGGCCTTCCGGATGGCGGACGGTCTCGATCCGCGTTGTGCGGTCACCTGTCGCCGTGGATCAGAGTGCCGTTGAGGCGGTCGAGGATCTGGCGATCACATGGGGAGGCAGAGCGCTCGGACTTTCGCTTTCCCTGCTGCCGCTTGAACACGACATTGCGGGCGAGGAGGAAGGCGGCATCGTTCGCATCGAAGTGAACCGGTACGAGCGAAGCACGATCAACCGGGCGGCGTGCATCGAAATCCACGGTGCGATCTGCAAGGCCTGCGGCTTCGATTTCGGTGCGGTGTACGGCGGTATCGGGAGCGGGTTCATCGAAGTGCATCACGTCGAACCCGTTTCGGGAATCGCGCCGGACACAGTGGTTGATCCCGCTCTCGACCTGATGCCGCTATGCTCGAACTGCCATTCCATGATTCATCGAAGAAAACCGCCGTTCAGCATGGAGGAACTGCGGGCAATGCTGGCAGCCGCTGGAGAAGCTCATCCGGTCACCTGATGGATTGAAGTGATTCCCTTCGGCCGGCTCGTTTTCGCCGCGCCGGTGACCGTACTGAATAGACGGGACCTGACTAGTGCATCCATGACCGATTCGCTGACACACACAGAGCAGTTCGCCGCCGACCTTTACCAGGAGGTGCAGTTGAAGGCGGGCGACGACACCAGCGCGGAATTGCGCGAGGACACTTTCACTGAACTGGTGCTCGAAATGCTGAACGAGCACAACGAATCGGATGGCGCCGAAGTCTGCTACCACTCGGCGGGAAGTCGCGGAAGACTCCCCGCGGCCAAGGTGAACGCGTGGTCACTCTCGGGCGATGGCGCAACTCTCGATCTGTTCGTGGTTCTGTACCGGGGCAACGGTCGTCCGGAAACGGTTTCCCGGAGCGAGGTCGTCGATCACTTCAGGCTGCTTCGCGGGTTCCTGCGTCGGGCGCGTGACGGTCACCACACTCAGATGGACGAATCGCATGAAGCATTCGAGGCTGCCCAGCGCATTCATGAAGCAAAAGACCTTCTGACAACCGTTCGGCTGTTTCTGCTCACGGACGGGATTGTGAAGTCACTGGAAATTGAACAGGAGCAGATTCCCGGTCTGGAAGTGCGCTACGTATTGTGGGACATGGAGAAGCTCAGCCGGCTTCGCGTGGGCTATCGCGAAACCATCACGCTGGATTTCGTGAACGACTACGGCGGAGCCATCCCGTGCCTCCAGACGGCAGACTGTACAGGGGAGTACCGGACGTTTCTCGCGTTTGTCAAGGCGCCGCTGCTCGCGCGCATTTACGGCGAACACGGACAGCGGCTTCTTGAGCGAAACGTCCGTGCGTTCCTCCAAGCACGCGGAAAGATAAACAAGGGGCTGCAGAAGACGCTGAAAGAAGAACCCCACCGATTCCTCGCGTACAACAACGGCCTCTGCTGCACGGCTGCAGAGGTCCGGCTGAGGGCCGGCAGCGACGGACATGCAGCACTGGAGCGCGTCACCGACTTTCAGATTGTGAATGGCGGACAGACGACGGCATCAATCTTCCATGCACTGAAGAAGGAGAAGGTGGATGTTTCGCACGTGGTGGTGCAGGTCAAGCTGACTGTGCTTGGCGATCCGCAGAAGGTCACCGAGATCGTGCCCCTGATTTCGAAGTACGCCAACAGCCAGAACAAGGTGAACGGGGCTGACCTTTCAGCCAGCAGCCGTTTCCACCGACAGCTGGAGGCGCTGTCCAGGACTGTGTGGTCCCCGCCCGCATCCGGAATGGACCGGGGCTCACTCTGGTACTACGAAAGGGCACGCGGATCGTATCTCGACGACAGGGCGAGACAGGGTACCCCTGCCCGGCAGAGGGAGTGGTCAGCAAACAACCCTATGCATCGGAAGTTCACAAAGACGGACCTGGCGAAACACGAGCATGCCTGGATGGGGTTGCCATACCTTGTTTGCAGAGGTGCCGAGAAGAACTTCCTTGCGTTCGCGGAACGGCTTGAGGAAGACGGGGAACCGGTCGTGGACCAGAACTACTTCAGGCACACTATCGCCAAGGCCATTCTGTTTCGCACAGCAGAACGGTTATTCTCGTCGATGGGACTGGAGGGATACCGCGCAAACTCCGTCGCATATGCAGTCGCCTGGGTTTCACACCGGTCAGGGCACCGGATCAACCTTGACCGCATCTGGGACGGGCAGCGCGTGCCGCCGCTGACACAGGACGCGCTGAAGCTGGCGTGTCAGGCGGCGTATCGGCACCTCACGGCAACCTGCGGAAACGTTGGCGAATGGTCAAAGAAGCCTGAATGCTGGGATCGGTTCCGCGAACACGATTTCGGCGTAGAGAGTGAATGGGAGACGGAATGGGCCGATCGGCCGTTTCGATCCGTGTCTCCCGGAGTGGATTCGGCTGCGCAGGACTGGGAGCAGATACGTCAGCGATTCCTTTCCGACACGAGGACGCTGGAGGAACTGGAGGCGCTCACCGGCCGGCAGTGGATGGCCAGGCATCGCGGCGAGGAAGTGCGAGCTTTCGCGACCAAGCGATGGTCCGACCTGAAGGGTACCGGCGGCCGAAGGCTCAAGAATCTGCGGGACCTGATTGATCTGCTCGTGGCAGCCTCGCAGCTCGGAGGCATGGTCCCGGAAATCACCGAAGACATGGTTGTACCGGGTCGCGTTGCCGAGATTGCCGGTCTGACGGATGGTTCTGTCCAGATTGTGCGAGTCGTGAATGCACTGGATGATCAGCCGGCCGGCGATTCGATTTCTCCCGTCAGCGTCGGGAGTCCCCTCGGTAAGGCGCTACTGCACCGGCGAATCGGTGACATTGTAAGTGTGCATGCACCGACCGGCGATCTTTCATATCGAGTCGATCAGGTTCGCTGACAGGCTAGGGACGGTCAGTGTTCGTCTGCCCTCGTCGTCCGCGCGAGCCAGTATCCGGCGGCGGCTCCGTGATCGGGCAGTGCTGCCAGATAGGACCTTGTTGCTTCGATGCTTTCCGACTTCCAGTACGGATCAAGCGTGCCGGTTTCAGACTCGTAGCCGTCAACACCGTCGAGAAGGCCGACAAGCAGTTCTTCCAGCCGCCGAATACGATCATCGTGTGTGGGTGTGTTCATGCACTCTAGGATAGTGGTCCTGCAACAACTGTCCAGGGCTTGATCGAAAAACCTCGCGACGCCTTGAACATTGAAAAAACCCGGCGGGAGCGAGCCGCCGGGGTGCGGTGACGGATCATGCGGCGTGCGCCTGCTCCTCGGGCGCGTGCAGCGCCGCGATGATGTCGGCGGCGGTGCGCTGGATGCGGTCCAGCGACGCGGCCAGCGTATCGGTCTTGCCGTCGTAAAGCTGGATGTAGTCGCGGGCGGCGGCGCCGGCGTCCAGGCCCGCGGCCTGGCTGACGACGAACGCGACGGCCTCGGCCTCAGTCTCGCGGACGGTCTTGCTGGCCGGGCGGTCCTCGCCGCGATGCAGAAGCTCGTGCGCCAGTTCGTGCGCGATCACCGCGAATTCCTCGGCGGCGGGCAGGCCCGGCCGGATGCTGATGCGACCGC
>CAADGE010000022.1 GCA_900696465.1 uncultured Planctomycetota bacterium | reverse complement strand
CGTCGTGGTTCCGGGACGCCCCGGCGGCGTCCGTTGGCCCACGGCCCAACAGGGCGCGCCCCGTGGCGGCCTGGCCGGGGATCGGCCAAGCGCAACAAACTCAGTCGATATTCGTGGCTGTTCCCGCGGGCCTCGGCTGCAAACGTCGCCCTGGTAGTACCTATTGACGCGTTGACGAATCGTGACGGATTCCTGACGGATTCGACGCGCGCAAGTGCTGTCGAGACGCAGTGATGGTTGAAGAAGAGAGAGATTCGTCAATATGTCATCTTCTTCTCTGTTACACGCTTCGCGCGCGCCTTCTATATACAGAGACCCTGTTTGACGGATTGACATATTGACGTTTTCACCGGATCGCATAACTCACCCTGGGCTTCGTCGTGGTCGGCGTGACTACCGTTTCGATCTGACCCGTCTCGATCAGGTTCTCGATGACCTCCTGCCGCTCGCGCTGCGTCATGGACTGCGTGCAGCGCGACAGCTCGCGTCGGCCGATGAGGCCACCTGCTCGACGGATGATGCGAAGCACGCGTTTCTGCCGGGCGTCGAACAGGCCGTCCGCGACCCACTCGTGGGCGACGAAGAGCATGCGGCGGGTCAGGTACTCGGACAGCTCGCACGCCCAACGGGCGGCATCGCCGTCGATGACCGGCGAGTCGCGGGCGGCCGAGCATGAGTAGATCAGGGCGAGGCGGCAGGCTTTTTCCTCGGCGCGGGCCCACAGGGAGCGGCCGTCGCCATCGGGCTTGGAGAGCTCGGCATCGACCAGTGCCGCCATGCGGTCAAAGATTGCGCCGGCTTCCTCGGAGTAAGGGACGACGTGAGGATCGGGATGCTCAGCTTGCAGGTTGCCTCCCGGCTTGAAATTGCCCCACCAGCTCGCTGCCGCCACTATAGATTCGGGAATGTCAGTCTGTTTCGCACGTTGGCGCGGCGGCGTGGTGTCGGCCTCGAAGACCAGCAGTCGGGCGATGAAGCCGTCGCTGAGGCTGTCGGCGGTGAGCGACTCGAAAAAGTGCTCCGGCACCGTCGTGCCGTACATGCTGACGCACGGTTGATCGACGACGCGGTTGCGCTTCTTGTCGGCGTAAGCCTTGCCGCGAAAAACCGTGTCCGCCGAAGAATACAACTTCATGAGCGCGCCCAGCACGTTGAACAGATGCGGGGCCTTCTTGGGATCACCGATGGTTCGCAGGAAGCGACCGAATTCGTCAATCTGAAACAGGATCGCGGGTTGGGCCTCGACGGCGGTGACCAAGCCGGCGTCGCTGGCCAGATCCTCGTTGCCTTCGTGCTGATTCAGGCCGGACTGGAAGAGGATGTTCTTGTTGACCTTCCGGGCGTGATCCTTGCCCGCGCCGGAGGGCGCGATGCCGATGCAATAGACGTTGGTGCGGTTGCCGCGCTCGTCACGGACCTTTCGCGCCGCAAGGACGGATTGCAGACAAATTGCCGCCGCCAACGCCAGCACCGCCTGTGGCCGCGTGGCGGTTGCCAGGTTGAAGGCGACGACATCCCCGATGAAACCCGGCACGTGCAGCAGGTGATCAGGGAACGGCCCCGGATCGGGTGGGCGTTCCATGCGGCGCAGCTCGCCGTCATCGGTCCGCTCGTGCGGCGCGGGATTGAATGCCGATAGGTCGATGTCGCCAGCATCGGCTGCGAGAGCCGCATCCCGCAGCCAGCCTCGCGGCCGGTCGTGCGGCTTGTCGGCGGCGTTCTCGACCTTGTGGCGCAGCTCCTTCTCCGACCATGCAGGCTGGCAGCGAGGGTTGTACCGTTCGAACAGCAGCCGAAATGCCACATTGATCGGTAGCGCAAAACCGTGGACCATCGCCGTCGCGGCGGCATACGCGGCGTTGTGCCCGCCCTGGCCGGAGATCGCCGCGGGCATGGCATCGAGGTAGGCGGCGGCGCGGCGTTCGACGGCGTCGTCGGGAAGCGGTGACGTTGCGCCCGGTGGCCCCCCCGTTGGCCCCCGTTGGCCCACGTTGGGCGCGTCGCCGTGTCTGGCCCGGAGGATCGCCTCCGCGAGCCCCGCTACGCTCGCCGCCAACGCGATTGCATCGACGCGCGCCGGTTCGCCCTCCAGCATGTCGTACGGCTCGCCCGACGGATGAATACTCGGGCCGACGAGCGTCTGCTGACCGGTGCTGCGCAGCTCGACGATGACGCTCTTGTCGATCGGATCGCGGTGCCGCGTCGAGGTGATCGCGCCATCGACGATGTACCACCAGTGCGACTGCGGTGCGCTGGGCCGACCCGTCTTCGCGTCAGTGGGCGGTAGATACTGTGCTGCGAACGTTCGGGCCTCGGGGCAATCGAGATCGACGTCGACCAGGCCTCCGCTGGGTTCACCGAGCAGTAATCCGATGTTGCCGCCCCCGTTGAAGTGCGCGGGAAGCTCATCCACGGCCAACCGCAACCGCTGCCAGCCCTTCAGGCGCGGCCCTTTCTGGCCCACGGGGATCGGCACTGGCAGAAAGCCGCGGCGCAGGTATGTCCGCGCGGCGTCGAGAAGATTCGAGGAAGCCTCTGCCATCAGAACGGCACCTCCTCGTTTTCGACGACGGATATTTCCTCAGACAGGCCTTCTTCGGAATCGAGACGCGGCGGCTTGTCGCCCAGGCGGTACGCCACGACGCGGTCGAACTTTTCGCCGGCCTTGCGCTCGACGGTGATCGCCGATGTCGGCGTCAGCGCTCCGGCGTCCGCCAGCTCGACCGCTTCATCCGCGCTGCTGGGCACCGGCTCATTCGACCGCCGCGTCCACCATTGCTCAGCCTTTTGGCGCGCGAAACCCGAATGCTCGAAACAGACCCACTCGGAGACGTAGTCGTTGAAGCCGACGCGGTAATCGACGCGCATCGTGCGTGGCGCATCGGGCGGCGCGCCGCGCTTGATGTGGACGCTGTAGAAGACGTCGGTGACATCGTGCTCGGTCCGCGTGGTCTGGTCGGACAGAATCCCTTCGCTGCTGGCTGTGGCATCATGTTTGCGGTGGGTGCGATCCGGGAATTCGTGGCCGCACTCAGGGCAGTTGGCGTACCCGGCCGCGATGATCGCGTGACACTGCGGGCATTCCTTGGCCGGCGCTTCGCCGTTGCCGTTGACTCCGTTGCCGACGACGCGGAGCTGGTCGACGGGGCCATGCCGCAGAACGTTGCCGCCGAAGTCCAGGACGAGGCAGTCGGTTTTGCTGGGGTGAAGGCGGAAGCCGCGACCGACCATCTGGTAATACAGGCCTGGCGAAAGTGTCGGACGAACGAGAGCCACGCAATCAATGTTCGGCGCGTCGAAGCCGGTGGTCAGCACGTTGACGTTGCAGAGATACTTCAGCGCGCCGTCGCGGAACCTTTTCAGCAGACTGTCGCGTTCGAACGGCAGCGTTTCTCCGCAGACGAACCCACACTCGACCTGGTGCCGCTCGGACATCACGCGACAGATGTGCTGACCGTGGCGGACGCCGGAGGCGAAGATCAAGACGGACTTGCGCTCCTGGGTGTGTTCAATGATTTCTCGGCAAGCCGACAGCACGAGCTTGTCCTCGTCCATCAAGTCCTCGACCTCGCCGGCGATGTATTCGCCGCCGCGCACATGAAGTTGGTCATAATCGGGGCGCTGCGATCCCGCCTTCGTTCGCAGCGGGCACAGAAAGCCCTGCACGATCAGTTCGCGCACGCCAATCTCGAAGCAGGTCGCATTGAGGATGTTTTCCGGCGCGCAGATCGTCCCGCTCTTCATCCGGAACGGCGTGGCCGTCATGCCAATCACCCGCAATCGCGGATTGACCTTTCTAGCGTCCGCCAGGAACGTGCGATACATCCCCTCGCCGTCCGGCGGAATCAGGTGGGCCTCGTCGACGATGACCAGATCGACCGGTCCGATGTCGCAGGCCTTCTCGTAGATGGACTGGATACCGGCGATGGTGACGGCGTAGCCCAGGTCGCGGCGCTTCAGCCCCGCCGAGTAGATGCCGACCGGCAGGTCCGGGGCGGCTAGGTGCAGCTTTTCGGCCGCCTGTTCGAGCAGCTCGCGGACGTGGGCCAGGATCAGCACGCGGACGTTCCAAAGCTGCACGGCGTCGCGACAGATCGTCGCCATGACGGGCGTCTTGCCGCCGGCGGTGGGGATCACGACGCACGGGTTGTCATCCCGCGTGCGCAGGAAGTCGTACACGGCGTCGACGGCCTGCTGTTGGTAGGGCCGCAATTGCATCATGAGATTCCGCTTCGCACGATCGGCGGTGGGCCGCACTGGCAGATGCGCACGATCACTTTGCCGCCCCGAACATTGCTAGACTTCTCGATCAACAACCAGACGATCTGCGAATCGTCAACGAAAGCGCCACCGTGCTCCAATGAGTCATTGAGGGCCTTCAGCGCGTTGTCTACATCGCGTCGCCGCGCATCGGGCGGAAACAACTCGATATGGATCGCCAGCGGCCCAAGCAGCGGTTTGACTTGCGTCGCCCGCACGATCGCGACGACGGCGTCGCGGTATTGGCGGCCCTTCCGACTGATCAACATTCGCCCGCGCCACATCCGCCAGTAGTGATTGACGCTGGGAGGCCAGGGCAGCGTGAGGGTGACCATCCGTGATCTCCTTTTGTCTCCATGCAAATCCCTCACGCCGCCTGGGCGAGGGGCGACGACTATTTCTTCCAGGGCGCCTTGCCGTTGTTGCCCGCGGTCGGCACCTTGGGCATGGCGGCATCCTTCCTCGCGTAGCCCTTGATGACGTTCGTGATCTCGCTGGTGTCCTGCCGTTTCTTGTGCGCGACGGTGATCACCAGCGGCAGGTTGTGCAGCTCGATGGAGTCCTTCGGGGCCATGACGCCGACGGCGCGGCAGATCGCCGACAGCTCGGCGCGAGCGATCTTGACCGTGGTCGCGTTGGGGTTGTCAAGATTGAGCCGGGCCCAGACCAGGCGGCCCTTGAATTCGCCCTCGAGGATCTGAAACGTGAGCTGAAGGAACTTGCCCACGCCCGACTTGGTCGGCTTCATCTCGCTTTCGGTGATAACCGCCAGGTACTTGCCGGCCGGGATCGGATCGAAACCGACGGCGGGCTCCACTTCATTTGCATTGAATCCGTTCAGGTTGGACATGACGTTTACGCTCCTTGCTCAACGGGTTGCTCTTGCTCTTCCGACTTGCCGTAGTCGGGCCAGTATTCGCGGATCGCCGCCAGCGCGGCCTGCTCGTCGCCCTTGGCGAATGCGCCGTAGATGCGCCAGTCGAGCGGCAGCAGCTCAGGTAGGCCGAGCCGGTTCTTGGCGACATGGGCCGGGCGCTCGGTCGTGCGGATGATCCGCTCGCCAGTGCCGATGCCCTGGACACGCTTTCGGCCAAAACCCTCGTCGGTCGCCTTGGTGTGGATCGAGTACGTGGCAAACAAGACTTCGTCGCACCACTCCTGGACCAGCGCCGAAGCCTGCTTGTGAAGGCGAGGCGAGTAGCGGTCGTAGGTGTCCGTCTCGGGGTTGGCGAACTTCTCGATCTGGGCGTGGGCGATCAGGATGATCGTCATGCCGCGCTCATTGCGCAGCGCGTCGAGGCCGGCCAGCACTTCGCGCCAGTATGTAATCGCGAAGACGTAGCCCTTGGCGTAGCCGATGTCCTCGATGGACTCGACGCCGCGATCCTGGCAGACCTTCGCCCAGATCAATCGCTCCAGCCAATCGAGCGAGTCCAGCACGACGCTGCGGTACTCGTGCGGCTCGGCGTACAGTGCCGACAGCGCGCTAACCACGTCGCCATAGGACGTCGCCAGCGGCAAGCGCTCGCAGTCGATGCCGCCCAGGCCATCCTCGGTCTGGATGAAGACGGGCCTGTCGGCCATCGATCCGAACGTCGACTTGCCGATGCCGTGCGTGCCGTACACCAGCACGCGCCGCGGAGCCGGCTGCACGCCGCGCTGCACTTGTTTCAGAAGATTGGTCATGTGTTCGTCTCCTTGCGTTTCAGGGTTCAAGTCCCAGGGGTAGAAATCCTTGACGTAGTCGGCTTGCCCCACCCGCACGAGAGGCGGGCGCGATTCGTTGGTGATTGGCTTCATCGAATGCCCGCCTCATCCAGGCGTCGGCCGACCTCTTCGAGGTGCTGCCGGCGTTCGAGCTGCCGGGGGGTGTGACGGCCGCACCGGCGGCGCGCAGGCCCGGCGCTGGCGGCGGCGGCCGCCGCCTGGTAGAGGTCGAAGTACTTCGCGTCCGCGTCGGCCAGGGTACGGCCGAATTCCTCCAGCCATTGGGCGGTGGTGTAGATCATCCCGCCCATGCGGACATGCTGGAGTCGGATGCGCTCGCCGGTGCGCGACTTGACGCCACGGCGGCACCATCGCCAGATGCAATTAGCGGATGGCCGTCCGGGGGCAATGTTCGCCGCCTCGGTCAGCGTCAGATGCGCGTTGGTGGAGTTTTGTTCTTGCATGCAATCCTCCCGCGGCTCTGGCCGCCTGGGTTGGTCATGCAAGTGATTTACAACACGATCTGAGGCGGTAACTCGGTAACTCCAGTTACCACGCCCGCCGAAGGCGACGAATTGGCGCAACCGCCGTCCGGCCGCTTGGTTGCGACATGAAAAATACTTGCCAGAAAAAACTGGATGGCTGGAATGGGTAACTCGGCCATCCAGTGCATCGCTGCGTCGGACCCGGCGTCAACCGATCTTCCTCATGATTTCGATCACCTTGGCGCAGTCGCGTTCGGCGTACACCGCGTCAGTGATCTGGGCGCTGGCGTGGCCCAGGGCGATCTGGGCCGCCTCCAGGCCGAACTCGCGGCGCAGGTTCGTGGCCGCGTTGTGGCGAAGCTGGTGGGGATGCCAGCGGTGCTCCTTGCGCCAGACGGTCAGTTCGGCCTTTTCTTTTCGCGAGAGCCGGGCCCGCCATTGGTCGAAGGTCTCACCAGGAAGCGCTCGCAGGTGCTCGGGCGGCGGGAAGGCCTTGTCGCAGGCGTAGTCGATGGATCGGCCGTAGGACTTGACGTTGTAGCAGTCATGCGGCTTTCGCATCGGGGTTTCGCGGCGATGGGTGCCGGGGCTGTTGCCGTACGACAGTGGCGTCGTGCGCGCGGCGTGGAGCTTGGCCCGGCGATCGGCCTCGGCGTCGGCCGGACTGAACAGGAACGCCGAGACGGACCGGCCGACGAAGAAGGGCCGCAGGATTTCCTGGGCGCGGGGACCGAAGTAGATGATTCGCTCCTTGCCGTGGTGGGCGGTCTTGTGTTCGACAGGTCGGAAGGTCCAGACGCCGGAGGGCTCATCGCGCTGCAGGTCGATGGCCCGCAGCCGGAGGAGTTCGCCGGCCCGGGCGCCGGTGAGGAGCTGCAACTCGGCCACGGCCCGAACCGGCCGATTGAGCAGCGGCAGCGTGGCATCCAGCAGGTGCTG
The DNA here is from genome assembly GCA_900696465.1 of uncultured Planctomycetota bacterium. Lineage (GTDB taxonomy): Bacteria > Planctomycetota > Phycisphaerae > UBA1845 > UTPLA1 > UTPLA1. The sequence goes on along the minus strand of CAADGE010000022.1, from coordinate 337,720 downwards.
GGGGACAGGGCCGACCTTCTTCGTCTCGTGGGCCAACGAGCGTCCGCGGCGCAGCGGCTCGAGCGTGCAGAGCGATTGATAGACCGAGACTGGAACCAGCTCCCGGGCAGCGGCCCATTTGAAGATGTGGCGGGTGCGCTGCATCTGCAGATTGATGCACGACCGGGCCCAGGGTTTGCGTGGCGGCGTTGCCTTGGGGTCGCCGCGGATCATCTCGTCGCGGAGCAGGCGCAGGTACCGGGGGCCAAACTGCGCCGCCGGCGTGCTGCCGTTGTAGCGGCGCAGCAGGCACAGAATGGTCTTGACGATGCCCAGGTGGCTGGGGCTGTAGTAGCCCTGGGCCCACTGCCAGTACTCGTGCACCACCTCATTGACGGTGATCACGTCAGGCTCGAGCGGGCCGGGGAGGGTGGCGCTGATCGTCGGGAAGCGCCGGCCATTGGCCTCCCATTCCGCGATGATGCGGTGATACAGTTCGCGGCTTTGCGGTGAGTCGTATTCGCCCAGCCAGTAGTCGCGGCGCTGCCGCGTGGCGGAGTCGGTCAAGGTGACCAGGGCCTGCGAGCGGCCGGGACGATGTCGATAGGCGGGAATACGGGTGCGGAAACGAACTTGCGGGGCCATCGGCGACCTCCGAAACGGCGCGCGCGGTCAAGTGACCGCGCGGTTTTACGTTTCAGGCGGCGCTGCCGACCGACGGCAGGTCGTACCAACCTTTGATAACGGCAAGCCTTAGGGTAAATGGAGCCGAAGGGAGTCGAACCCTCGACCTCTTGCATGCCATGCAAGCGCTCTCCCAACTGAGCTACGGCCCCGGGATTCCTTGATTTCTGAGCCAGGCATTAGAGACGACGGTCCGAAGCATGTCAAGCCGCGGAGCCGCCATGCTTCTTCATGCCGGCTCGAAGAAGCAGGACCACGGCGGCGGGATCCGTCGCCGCGACCACGGCCTGGCATACGGCCAGCGCGAAGGGAGGCCGCGCGCGAAGCTGCTCGGCGTTGGTCGCGGTGATGCCACCGATGGCCACGATCGGCAGATCAGTCACGCGGGCCGCCTGCGCCAGAAGCGCCAGCCCCTGCACGCTGACTTCGGGCTTGGTCGGTGAAGCGAACATCGGCCCGACTGCGAGGTAGTCCGGCTTCTCCTCCAGTGCCGCGGCGATCTCCTCGGCGCTGTGCGTGCTCTTGCCGACCAGCATGGTCGGTCCGGCAATACGACGCACTTCGCTGACCGGCAGATCCGTCTGGCCCACATGCACGCCGTCGGCTCCGGCGAGTCGCGCGATATCCGGGCGATCGTTGATAAAGAGCAGCGCGTCATGCGCGCGAGTCAACTCGCGCAGTTGGAGCGCACGATCAAGCAATTCCCGATCGGCAAGCTGCTTCTCCCGCAGTTGGATGACGTCCGCTCCTGCGGCCAGCACCTTCCTGCAAACCGTCAACCAGTCACCGCGCGTCAGCGATTCGGTGATCAGCACATGCAGGAGCGCTTCGCGGAGCCGACGGCGGCGCGGCGACGTGACGAACATCTCCTGCTCGATCGCATACAGCCGGTAGCGAAGCGATTCCACACGAACCGCGGCCGATGCATCGACAAGCTTGCCGTACTCTTCGATGCAACGGAGCGATTCCGAAAGCCGGCCGGCCGCTGCGGCGGCGACTTCCGCGACACTGCCGCGGTGCATCTCCGACGGCGTCGATATCGTGGTGCCGACATCGCCCGGCGTATCGCGGCATTCCAAGGCGCGCGGCCCGGCAAGAACGCCCGCGAGTTCTGCAAGATCGTGACGCAGCTCCTTGAGCCGTTCTGTCAGTTCGGAATCTTCCAGGGCAAATCGAGCGTGTTCTTCAAGCACGCGCACGCCTTCACGGGCACGATTGAAGTTGGCATCCAGTATCCGCAGTGCGGCGGGATCCATGACTGGATTCTATCGCGTCGGAGTGATTGATGCAGCGGACGCGCAGGGCACACATGCCGCAATCGCTGTAAGAAGCAGCGGGGCGGAACGCAACGACCTCACTACGGGCACAACGGATTCGGGTCGCCGATACCGAGCAGCTTGTCAACGAAGGCCAGCACATCGGCATCGGTCAGGGCCGCGTCGAGGTTCATGTCGCAGCAGTGGCATCCGTTTGCCGTCGCACTGCCGCCAAGATAGCAGGTCACGAACCGGGCCACGTCCCGGCTGTCCGTCCGGTTGTCATGGTTCATATCACCACGACACCACGGACATTGACACTCATCGGGGACTTCATCTCCGTTCACGTCTGCGCTGATGCCCGAAAGCAGGTCGCAGGCATCTCGCCGCGCGTTGGCGTTGCAGTCCGGACCGACGAACGTGGCAGGAATGATCTTGAAGATCTCGCCACCCAGATCGACGAGATAAAGCTCGCCGTATGCATCCTCACCGAAAGAGGCAATGGTGTTGATCTGTAGCGCGCCGGGAGGGTCCAGTTCGGCCGTGCGTTCCTCGAACGCCGACACGCTCACACCGTTGTAGCGGAACGACCAGATGCGACTGCTTTGATAATCGGCAAAGAAATAATACCCCTTCAGATCGGGAATGGCACAGCCGCGATAAACGTAGCCGCCGGTGATCGAGACGCCCAGGGCATGACCGTATTCGTAGATCGGACAGGTCAGCCCCGAACCCGATGGACAATTCATCGAACAGGTGCAACCGGTCATTCCCGTACAGTGGTTGCCCTCCATGCAGCGCCAGCCGAAGTTCTGGCCGCCCGGGCTGCCGGAAGGGATGAAATCGATTTCCTCCCACGCGTTCTGACCCACGTCGGCAATGTAGAGATGTCCGGTCTGTCGGTCGAAAGATGCCCGCCAGGGATTCCGCAGACCGTATGCAAAGATTTCATCCTCACCGGCGATTCCCACAAAGGGATTATTCGGTGGTATCGCGTAGAGCTTGTTCGAATCGGCGGGGAAAGCGTCGTCGTCCGCGTTGCCCATAATGTTGTCCGGGCCGTCGACATCCAGCCGAAGCAGTTTGCCTTGCAGGAGGTTGATATTCTGCGCGCGATTGCTCGGATCATTCTGTCCGCCTCCGTCGCCGAAGGTGCAGTACATGTAGCCATCAAAACCAAAATCCAGCCAGCCGCCGCGGTGGTTGGAATTGGGCTGAGCCAGGTAGAGGACCGTCTCGCGGCTGGCGGCGTCGGCGATGTTGGGATTCGACGACACACGGAATCGCGCGATGACCGAGTCACCATTGAGCGCGATGTAGTTGACGAAAAAGTAGCCGTTCTGGGCATACTGAGGGTGAAAGGCCAGGCCGAGCAGGCCGAACTCCAGGGTCGATGAATTGACGATCGAGCTGATGTTCAAAAACGGCGTGGGCAGCACGACCCCGTTCTCGATGATCTTGATGCGCCCGGCCTTCTCCACGACAAACAGACGATCGTAATCGCCCGGCACATATGTCAGATAGAGCGGCTGTGACAGGCCGAAGGCGATGCGCTCCGTTGTGAGCGGTGTGCCTCCGGCGTGGAGGGGCCGCGCCATCGCGAGGAAACTCCAAACAATAATCTGCGAGATCATTGCGGCGCGCAGCGAGTGCGTCCGCGGTGTGCCTTTGTACCGCGCGGCCTGCCGTGTCATGGTGGGAATCCCCAATCCGAAATGCTCCGAATCCTTACTTCTCGCCAGACGCATCTTAACGCCCTGGCAGGTCTGAAAACAAGCAAATCGGCTACCTACTTTATAGATGCCTGTTGCCGGCCGCTCATTCGGTTAAACAATGGTCCTTCACGTCGCCGACTCCTCGGCCGCTCGTTGCGGACTGCTCATGGTCGCCCTTAACATGGCAGCCGCTCGCCCCCGTCCGGCGGCGATAGACCGCTTGATGGACACCTGCCATGCTGCGTTTCGACGAAGTAACCCGACTTTACGACCGACGCGGTATCGCCACGCGTGCACTCGACGGCCTGTCGCTGCACGTAGAGCGCGGGGCATTTGTCGCCATTGTCGGTCCCAGCGGCTCCGGCAAGAGCACCCTGCTCCACCTGTCCGCGGCGCTGGACCTGCCGACCAGCGGGCGGGTTCTCATCGACGGGCTGGATACCTCGGCCATCAGTGAACTCGAACGGACCAACCTGCGACGCCGACGGATCGGGCTCGTTTTTCAGTTCTTCAACCTGCTCCCGACGCTCACCATCGAACGTAACATCTCCATGCCGCTTCTGCTCGACGGTCGGCGAAGCTCGCAGGCGGCCGCGAAAACGGCCGCCCTGCTCGATCGGATCGGTCTTTCCGATCGGGCCCGGTCGTATCCCGATGAACTCTCGGGCGGTCAGATGCAGCGCGTCGCCATCGCCCGTGCCCTGGTGACCGAGCCGGCCCTTCTGCTGGCCGATGAACCTACGGGCAATCTGGATTCGGCGACGAGTGCCGACATAATGGCACTCATTCGTGAGACTGCGCACGAGAGCGGCCGCACCACGCTGCTGGTAACGCACGACCCGCAGATCGCCGCAACGGCCGACCGGGTCATTCACATCCGCGACGGTCGTGCCGTGTCGGACACACCGCCGAACGGTCCCGCGAGTGAATCGAAAGCGACGACCGTCGACCCACAGAGCCGCAACATCAAGGAAGCGGCACGCGCGGAGGCAGGGGCATCGTGACGCTGCTTGCCGTTCTCCAGCAGATGCGATGTACCACGCCGGCGCACATCCGCCGCCACCCGCTTCGATACGCGCTGTCGATCCTGTCCATCGCCGTTGCCGTGGCCCTGTTCGTCTCCATGCGCATCACCCAGTCCAGCATCATCCACGCATTCCGCGACAATCTCGACGCGCTCGCCGGCAGTGCTGACCATCGCGTCACCTCGGCCGCGCCGATCCGATCTGACGTACTATCTGCCGTGGAGCGCGTCGATGGCGTACTCGCAGCACCCGTCGTTCAGGATGCGATCGTGCTGGCTCATCAACGGCAGACCGTCATGCTGCTGGGTATCGACGCTGTCCGGGAAAGTCGCCTGCGACGTCACCGCCTCACCGATCAGATCGAGGTCGATCTGCCTACCCTGCTGCTTCGGCCCAATGCCGCCGTAGTTCCTGAGCGACTGGCCCGGCGACACGGTTGGCGCATCGGCGAGCGGATCCCTGTCACCGGGCCTTCCGGCCGCACTGAGCTGACCCTGGCCGGACTGCTCAAGACCGAGGGCGCGGCGGCGGCACTGGACGGGAACATTGTTTTTATGGAAGTGGGCGCGGCGGCCCGGTTGCTGGCGCGGGACGGGGCCTTCGATCGCATCGAGATGGCCCTCAGCACGCCGGAGCGGATTGATGCCGTCCGAAAGGCACTCTCCGACCTCGACGCCTCGCTGCAGCTCGAACCGACCCTCGCCGGAGATGCCACCTTCGAATACATCTACATTCAGTTCCAGACGATTCTCGTCTGCGTCAATCTCATGGCATGCGTCATCGCCCTCTTTATCGTCTACAACACGATGTCGCTGTCCGTTGTCCAGCGCTCACGGGAGATCGGGACGCTGCGGGCCCTCGGCGCCCGCCGTGGTGAAATCCTGCTCGTGTACCTTTTTGAGGCGGCGCTGCTCGGCCTGTTCGCATCGATTGTCGGGGCGATCATCGGCTTCGCCGTCTCGGACAAGGCCCTCAACGCTGCGGCTTCGACCATGACCATCATGATCGAACTGGGAAGCGCAAAACCGGTCATTCCGTTGGATGTCTGGCTGCTGGCACCGATTGTCGGCATGGTCGCCGCAATTCTCGGCGCGATTGCGTCGGCTCGTACGGCAGCCAACATGCCGCCGATCGATGCCATGAAGCCCGGCAAGCTCGAGCAACAGATGGCCATCCACGCCGGATTGTGGATGTCCTGCGGAATGGTGCTCATGTGTCTCTGTGCCGCGCTCGTCTGGCACCCGCGAACGGAGTGGACCTGGACCGCGGTCGGTATCCTGTTCGGCATGTTCGGCATCGCCCTCGTCGGTCCGCAGATTCTGGTCTGGCTGACGCCGACGGCGCGCCGACTCGCCGACCGCATCTCAAGCATCCCGGCGCAACTGGCCGTGGACAGCATCGTCAAGTTTCCTTCGCGCAGCTCGCTCACCATCTTTGCCCTCGGCGGATCGCTCAGTCTCGTCGTCGCGGTCACGTCCATGGTCGGCGGTCTCCAGCACGAAACCGAGTACTGGATCGACGATGTGTTTGCCTTCGACCTCGTCGCGCAGACCAACGACATGACCACCAGCGCGTACCCGACGGGGGTCATGCCGGCGCACCTGCTCGATGAAGTGCGTCGCGATCCGGAATGCAGCGACGCCTACGGCGTGCGGATCCTCCGCCTTCCGCTGGGCGGCGATGAGGTCATGCTCACCGCCTACGAAGTGGACATCATGCAGAAGGGCCGCTTTGAGCGAGGCCGATCACGAAACCTGAAAGAAGACCTGCGTCGCATCGAGGCGCTTCAATCCGGCAAGGTCGACATCTCGCACAATCTGGCGCACCTGCAAGGGCTTTCCGTCGGCGATCGCATCACCCTGCAAACGCCGACCGGCCCGCACGAATTCGAAATCGACACGATTCAACGGGACTATTCGTGGTTTCGGGGTTGTATCTTCATGGACCTCGCCGTCTATCGGAAATACTGGGAGGACGACTCGCTCTCGTTTCTCGACATTCGCGCGCACGCGAATACGGACCTCGAGGGCTATCGGACAAAACTGACTTCCCGGTGGGCCGAGCGTTACGGATTGTTCGTCTACCGCATCGATCAGATGAAGGGCCACGCCTCCCGCTATCTGACAGAATGGTTCGCACTGGCCAATCTCCAACTGGTCCTTGCGGTCTTCATCGGCGGCGTCGGCGTGGCCAATACGCTGCTTGTCTCCGTGCTGACGCAGACGCGGCAGATCGGTTTGCTGCGTGCCATCGGCGCGACGACCCGGCAGATTCAGGGCATGCTCGCCGGTGAAGCACTCCTCCTTGGTCTTCTCGGCGGACTGGCAGGTTGCGCCATCGGTCTGTCCACCGTGAAGCTGCTGGTTTCACCGATGGCGATGAAGGCGACCGGCTACGACCTGGTGCTCGCCCTGCCTTACGGCCCGATGGCAGCTTCAATCCTGGCTGCCGTGGCCATAGCGTTGGGTGCGGCACTGCTGCCGATGCGAGCGATGAGACGCATCGACCTGATCCAGGCGATCGGATACGAATAACGAACAAGAATCGGCGATGTACGATCCACCCTGCACAATGCGAAAAAATCAACACGGCGGCCGAAGAAAGGCACCGTGCCGATTGCCTGCCGCAGGTGCCATCCTGCTGTTGCAAGCGAGTCTTATACTGTTCAGCGGTTGCGGAAGGCAGCCCCTGCACCTGCGGGTTTCGAAGGATGTTCATCGACCTCCGGCGTCCGTGGTGCTGTTCTTCCCGGATGGTCTCGATGTCCAGCGGATGGACGCTTTGCTGGCCGAAGGCAAACTGCCCAACATCGAGAAGCACTTCGTCCGCGGCGGTGTACGCGTGCAGCGCGCGATCAACTCCATCCCCGCGCTGACTTATCCGAACTCCGTCTCGCTCATGACCGGCGTCTTCCCTGGTCATCACGGCATCATGGGCAACCAGCTCTTCGACCGCCGCAACATGTACTGGGTTGATTACATCACCGCCGAAAGCTACCTCAAGGTCAACGACGACTTTGCCGTCCCCACGCTCTACGAACGCATACCCGACCACTTCACGGTCAACGTCCAGTGTCCGACGCACCGCGGCGTCACCCACACCCTGGACAACCCGGTCGAGACCGGCATCGCATGGTTTCTCGGCTGGCACATCGAGGTGGATCAGTTCGTCGCGTCCTGCATCGAACAGATTGGCCCGGCGGCCGAACGGGCCGGGCGCTGGCCCAGCGTGATCACCTTTTACTTCCCGGGCCTCGATGAGATCGGCCATCAAAACGGCTCGGGCAGCGCTGCCTACCGCGCGGCCATTCTCAACATCGACTATCAGATCGGCCGCGTCATCGATGCACTCGAACGTGCGGGCCTCCTCGATAGTTCGCACCTCGTGCTTGTCAGCGACCACGGTCAGATCGATGCGCGCAACCTGCAACGATTCGATCTGATTGACTGGCTCCGAAAGCACCGAGGCCTGCGGCTCCACTATGGCGACATCCCGAGAACGGGATATCCCGAGCGTGCCGCGTTTCTCGATTCCTACGACCTCATGCTGGTTGATGGTTCGGCTCGGCGATACCTTCTGCACGTTCGCGGGAAACAGGGCTGGGATGAGTCGCCTACCGAGGAGCGGATCACGCAGATCATCACCGGGCAGGCCGAGGCAGCGCAGTCTATTCCCAATGGTGGCGCGCCGCTCTACGAACAGCCCGGCGTCGGACTCGTCGCCGCACGGGCCGGTGAAGATCGCGTTCGGGTGTTCGCACGGGACGGTCAGGCAATCATCGAACGTCGAAGGGCCGGCTCGACGCGTGAGTACCGCATCCTGTCAGAGCGAGGCGGTGAAGATCCGCTGGGGCTGGCCGAAACGCCGGAATTGTCGCGATTCATCACTGCCGGGTGGCATGGATCGCGCGAGTGGCTCGCCGCGACAGCGGAGAGCCGGCACCCGGACTTCGTCCCGCAGATCGTCGAGTATTTCGACGCGATCACTTCGGGCGATATCGTCGTCTTCTGCGCGGAGGGCTGGGTCTTCGCCGGGGCCGAGCCGGGCGAGCACGGCTCCTGCCTGCATGAGGACATGCGCATACCGATCTTCTTTGCCGGGCCGGGTCTGCCGCGCGGCGCGTCAATCCCACACGGCCGGCTGGTCGATGTGATGCCGACGGTGCTGGACCTGCTTGGAGAATCCGCCCGATTGCAGACACCGCCGAAGATTGATGGCGAAAGTCTGCTGCCACAGCTCCGGACTGCGGATGCGGCTCACGGTGATCGTGTCGGCGTTACGACGGATGATCGTCCTGATCCGCTGCGGCGCTCCTCCTCGGCAATCAGGGCGGGTACAACTTCGCTCGATGACTGACGCACTCCTCAAGCTGCTGATCCGCACCTCGTTTTATCCGTCACTCTGGGTGAACCGACTGATGTGCGCCGCGGGGCTGTGGCGACAGGCCGACTGGGTCGACGACCATGTGGCGATCGGCAGTCTTCCATCGGCCGGGGAACTGCGTCGCTTTGCGGAACAGGGCGTCGGTGCCGTCGTCAACCTCTGCGAAGAATACGCCGGTGATGACGCCGCACTGGCATCCTGCGGCCTGCGGCAGCTTCGACTGCCGACGCTCGATTACCATTGCCCCAGCCGCGAGCATCTCCTCCGGGGCGTCGCTTTCATGAAGGATGAGATCGCCGCGGGGCGCAAAGTGCTTGTCCACTGCAAGGCGGGAAGGGGCCGCAGTGCTATTCTGGTCCTGTGCTACCTGATGGTGTCGCGGCGCATCCGCGCGGCCGATGCACTGGCCATCCTTCGCGCGGCGCGGCCGCGACTGGCGCGCGGAATTGAACGGTACGAGATCGTCCGCCAGATTGAAAGGATGGCGCTCGAAGCGCAAGACGATTGAAGCGAAGAATCAATAGGCGAGGATGCGATTGAGCAGGCGCTCTTCCATCGATGCATCCCGGCCGAGATGGATCCAGCGGCGCGTGTCGGCGGCGATGACCCTCTCGCCGGTGACCGTGGGCAGATCACCGCTGAAGCTGCGAATGCCCGCAGAACTGCTCGTGATCTGGTAATCCGAAGCGCTGAGCAGATAGACGTCCACCTGGACATCCATCGACCACCCCTCCTGCCGGATGAAGCGGATTGTTACCTGTCGCTGTATGGTGTGCAGAGAGGCCATCAGCAGCCCGTAGCCGTCGGCCACGTCCTGCCGCCAGGGCTCGTGCCATTGCATGCTCGTCGAGGGCAGCGTAGTGATGATGCCGGCGGTGCGATCCTGCCGATCCGGCTGAAAATCGTGTCGTCGCAGGATGCGAAGCGCGGCATCCCAGAGCGCGTCCAGCTCTTCGGCCTCCACAAAGGTAGCCGTTGGCTGAGTCGGCTGCGCCGGCCGCTGACACCCGCTGACTATGATCATCACGAAGAGAGTTCCGACCACCGATATGGCCCGCCCGGGCCCGACGGTAAGAACCCCCTCACCGACGTGTCGCATCCCTGCTCGCATGGGATTAGGATGCTAAATCCTCGAGCATGTATCGTCAAGGAGTTCACATGTACCATTACACGGTTGCCCTGCCGCTTCGATCTGTTCCCATGCGATTGACGGTCGCGCTGATCAGCTTCATATGGCCGATCGGCCTGCAAGCTGCCGAGCCGCAAATCGCCTATCCCGACAAGCACGAGGAGTGGTACGTCGTCAAGATTCAGGACGCGCGCTGCGGCTACATGCACTCCTTCTCCGATCGCAGCGGCGATGAAATCCATACGCGTGTGCGGATGAGCTTCAGGATCGCCCGGGCGGACGCGAAACTCGAGATTACGTCGGATCAGCGCTACCGCGAAACGCTCGACGGCCGCCCACTGTCGTTCTCCATGGTCATGTCGATGGGACAGATGCCGGTAACGAATCAGGGCGTGATCGCGGATGGCAAGGTCAAGCTGATCACCGAACAGTCGGGTCTCAAGCGCGAAGCAAGCTACGACTTCGATCCTGATGTGAAGTTCGCCTGGGGGCAATTGCTGGAGCAGCGGCGGCGCGGCCTCAAGCCGGGAACGAGCTTTACGATCAAGATCTACGAGCCGAGCATGAAGGCCGACGGCGCGATTCCACTGACGCTCAAGGTCCATGCGAAGGAGCGCGTCGATGTTCTCGGCAAGACGCAGGAGCTGTATCGCATTTCTTCGACGATGAAACTCGACCCCGCTGCGATTCTGGCCGGCGCGGGAAGCACTGCGTCAGATCCGAAGGATAAGAGCGACGTAACCGCAGTGCCAGCCGGCGCGATGGAAATCACCACGGATAGCTGGGTGGATGATGACGCCACGCCGGTCATTGCCACGCTCGACATGGGCATCATGAAGGTGAACCTGTATCGCACCAGCCGGGAAGAAGCCCTCACGACCGACGACGCGCCGGAAATGTTCATCAACACGTTCATCCACGTGGATCGAACCGTGCCGAAGACCGCGCAGGAAGTCGTCTATCGGCTGAAGCTCCCGCCTGGCGGCAAGCATCGACTGCCCAATCTGCCCGATACGACGATGCAGCGGTTCAAGCGCGTCAGCGACCGGGAGGGATTGCTGACCGTTCGGCGAATCGACTGGTCAGCCCTGCGATCGAATGCCGCTCGTGAGGATGCATCCAGAAACCTGTCACCCTATCTCTCCGCAACGACGATGGTGGATATCGACGATCGGCGCATCAAGCGACTGGCCAGAAGGTCCGTCAGTTCCGCGCGTAGCCCCGCCGACAAAGCGGACGCCATGCGGAAATTCGTCACCGACTATGTCAGTGAAAAGGGACTCGACGTGGGCTTCGCCACCGCCTCAGAGGTTGCCCGTACGCGCAGCGGCGACTGCACCGAACACGCCGTGCTGCTTGCGGCACTGGCCCGGGCCAACGGTATTCCTTCGCGCGGCGTCAGCGGACTCGTGCAGGTTCCCGCGGGCCCCTTCGGCGCCGAAGGCGTGAAGGCCTTCGGCTATCACATGTGGACGCAGGTTTACATTGGAGGTCAGTGGGTGGATATCGACGCGGCCTTCCGCCAGACGGATTGCGATCCGACGCACATCGCCCTTTCCCTCATGCCGCTCGGCGACGAAGGGATGATCGAGTCCATCATGGCGATGTTCCCGCTCATGGGGCAACTGGAGATCGAGGTCGTCGACATCCGGGAGAAGTCGAACGACGATCAATGAGCGTACGGTCCTGGATCACGTCCGCGCCGGTCAGCGCCGACGAAAGGCCATCCCCATTTTCTGGTTGGACCGATTCGGATTGGCGTTGGTGATCATCTCACGCAGCGGGTTGATCCGCCGGGGAGGACCGAAGATGCCCGGCAGCACGCCCTGACCGATGCCGAAATCTCCACCGGGCAGTGCCCGCGGCTGTCCCGAGCCGGTCCCGAAGAGCGAACTGGTGAGATTCTGAATCGGATCCGTGGGCGACGTCTGCGGCGTCGTGGTGAGGCCGTCGCGCTGGCTGGGTCCGCCGAGGATGTTCCACGGGCTGCTTCCGGCAGGCAGCAGGAAGCTGATACCGCCGCGATCATTGAGCAGGGCGAAGAGCTGATCAGCGCCGACGAGACCGTACGGATCGCTGACGAGCACTTTCTGATCAAAGGGCATGTTCTCAATCGCACGCATCATCTGCTGGCTGATCCACTGTCCCGGGGTGAGAAAACGCGACTGGACCTTTGAACTGCCGAACCCGCCTGCCTGATTGAGAATGCCCTGAACCAGACCGCGGCCCTGCGGTGAAAGGAACATCGTGAAGCGGCCATCGGCCTGAACCTCGAAACCAAAGATGTCGGTGCCCTTCTTTGAGAGTGTGGCCGTCGGAGACTCAATCTCCATGTCGCTGCGGACCTCTCCCTCGGCCACACCGGCCTTCACGGCACCGTAAGAGATCTGAAGCCGCTGCCGAGCCACACCCTCACGAAGCGCCAGTTCACTGAAATTGACCGTGCTGGAGGATTCGATCAGCAAGACTGTGGGCGGTTCGGCCGGGCGTGCCGTCAGCTTCACACGGCTGCGTACCGGCACACGCACCTGCTGACCGGCACGAATGAAATCACCCAGTTTGACAAGTGTCCAGCCGTCGTCGCGCAGGATATCCGTCCCGCTGGGCGCTACCCGCACGCGGCCTTCGATGCTGGTGACCTCGAAAACGAGCGAATCGTCTGGAGCGGCCGGTTGCGTGCCCGCGGCCTCCGTACCGAAGGCCAGCCCCCCTTGCATCAACAGCAGCAGACCTGTCAGCACCCCGACGGAGGTTTTCATGGTTCGTGGCATGTGTGTGTCTCCCTCGCTCACCAGCCGATACCAGCCCTTAACCATACGATACAAAGGTCTCGGAATGCAAATGCGGTTTTATCCGCTCCGGAACGGGCCTTTTCAGCCGGCAAGGACGTTTTCAATCTGCGAGGAACTGCCCCACTTACTTCGTGGGCGGGGGCACGATCAGGTTACCGCGCTCGTCGCGGTCGCCCTCATCCGTCAGATCAATCTTCTCTGATTCGTACAACCCCTTCTGCATCATCAGGTTGTCTGCCTTGCGGATCAGGTTGTGAAGTTCTGAACCGGTCATGTACTGATACTCGACCATCTCCGAGAGCATCTGGCGATAAATCAGCTCCCGCAGGGCATAACGTCGATCCCCGAAACCCCACGAACCCATCAGGGCCATGTTGACCCCACCACGTATCTTGCAGACCTGGCAGACCATGTAGGCCACTGAACCGGCATCGATTACATGATCGCCCTGCAGCTTCCACTGCGGCCGTGCGATTCCGCGGGATTCCAGTTCCGCCTTCCGCTCTTCGAATGTCGCCCTGCCGTCCTCGCCATCCGCAAGGATCAGCATCGCCCGGAAGGCCTCATCGACAGTCACGACGTCGACCTGTGCCAGGTAATGCTGGAACCCTTCGTCGCCGAGTTCCGCGGCGTTGACCTCCGGATGCTCCATGCGCGGAGCGGAACAGCCAGAGAGCACCACGACCAATGTCTGAGCGAGGATCAGACCAGGGAGAGACTTGCGAGGAACGGACACCCGTATTGTAGGCGCGAAGGCCCCTCGACTTCCACCTGCCGGGCAGAAGCAACGACAACATGCTGTCAGAATCCGACTTAGAATGACCATGTAATGCCCGTCAGGAGAAAGGTCCTCGTCGTCTGGTCCGAAAAAGCAGACCCCGGGAAAAAGGTGCCGAAGCGGACGGTCCACGCCAGATCGCTCAGGATTCGGTAGTTGGCGTAGTAATCCATTTCCCAACCCAGATAGCCGGCCTGTTCATCCGCCAAGGTGTCGCTGATGGCGGCGACCCGTCTGTTCTTCCAGAACAGATAGAAGTCGGAACCGAGCTCGAGGTCCTTCGCCAATTCTATGTCCGGCAGCGGGCGGAAGGTGCCGCCGAGCCGCCAGATGTGAATGTTCGACAGTCGTGGGGCCAGCGCCAAACCCGTATCTCGGAACCCGAAGCCGACAAAGCTGCGATCGACATAGGTCTTGGCCACGCCACCTTCGGCATTTGTGGGACTACCCAGGCGGTTGGAATCGCCGCTGGCAAACATGTACTCGCCAGAGATGACCGGCCTGCTCTTGTGCCGGAAGTAGTAGTCAAGTCGATGATCGAAGGCCCAGGCCTTGATCTCATTGGTGTGCAAAAAACGACGATCGCCGTAGCTGGAGCCGCGTTCGATCACCCACTCCGTTGCGTAACGGAGGTTCGAAATCAGCTCGCCCGTGGAGCCCCAGCCGATGTAGGTCGAATCATACTTGTAGTCCTGGAGGAGATTGGGCGGGTCTTCCCGCGTGTGGTCTTCCTGCCAGGCAACGTACACAAAAGGTTCGTGCCGGTCCCAGCCCTTGTAACGCTGCTCGATAATCCAGAAATTGCGATCGCTGTGATCCGCGACCGGCCGGCTGCGATCGATGTTCGGCGTGCTCGACGGCGTGCGTCCGTAGATGAAGGTCGTCTCGAAACCGTGCATGCCTCCCTGCACCTGAACATGGTCCAGCGGCAGACTGATGGCATAGCCGGTCCCGGCGTTGACCAGATCGCGACCGATTTTGACCTTCAGATCGAAGGGCGTCTGATTCAGTTCGTAGAGCTGCAGCGCCCGGGCCACGTCGAATTCGTACCAGCCGCGTTCGAGATTCGGCCCATCGAGATCGTCATCGTTGCCGGTGTAGCTGTCGCCGCTGTTCCAGTCGAGATAACTCGCCCGCATGCGGACGTAGCCCTGGTGGATTCCGCGGTCGGCATTGAGTGAGGCCCAGAGCCGCATTTCGTACTGTCGAAGCGTCCGGCTGCTGTCGAATCCGTCGTCGAACAGAAAGAAGTAAAAGTTCGTCCAGCCGCCGTAGTCGAATCGAATCTTCTGCGCAGCAGGCAGATTCCTCTGCAGCCGGGCTTCATTTTCACGAATGAGGGACTGTTGCCGCGTGATAAACTGGGTCTGGGCGTCGGGATTCAGTTGCATCTGGCCCGATGCTCGACTGCAGAACGGCTCCGGGATGGCGACCGAGAGCAGACAGGCGGCGGCGAACGCCGGCAGGATCGCGACTCGTGACTCGACTGAACGCAACGCTGTCTCTGCCTCCCTGTCTTTCAGCGCCGTTCGTCGGCAGCGCTAACCGCACACGATCACGACACCTGTACCCGCCCCTGACAACCTCGCGGCACGCGTCAACCGTGAATCGTTGTCCGACGATTCCGGATACGCAAGGGGCTGATTCCTCGCAGCCGGCATCCTCGGCCTCGATGAGTCGACCTACGGTCGGTCGCCCCGCCGCAGCCACGGTCGCAGGAACACCGGCACCATGACGTAACTAACCGTCTTCCATCTGATTACGTCGGCAGAAACATCACCGGATATGGACGATGGAAGTAACTCACGCTGCAACCTGTCGGCCGCTTCCTCGCCATTATCAGCGCACTGCCGAACGGGCCATCGCTCTTCGTGACGGCGACTTGGCACAGATCAATGCGCGAAATCATTGTTATCAGCACTGATATCGCAGGAACGTCTAGAAAGGCGAATGCCACGAGTGCGCGGCGTCTCTGTGGATTGAGCAAGGAAGGGAAGGAATCAACCGGGAGAGGGTGGTCTCGGTGGCTGTCGCCCGCCGCCACGACCGTCGGCACTTCGATCTTCCTCGCCCGACTCACTTCGGAGCGTGGGCGACTTGATCGACAGGGCAATCCCCCCGCGACGGCCGTAGACGATCATCGCTTCGACCTTGTGATTGGGCTCGAAGTCGGCGGCGTCAAGCGACTTGTTGTCCGCGTCCAGAAAGCGCGTCACGCCCTCCAGCACCCGCAGGCGAACCTTTCGAATCGGAACGGCCTTGGCCTTCGCCGTCGTCCCGCCGCGGCCGGGGGTCGTGGTGCCGGCATCGGAATCCGGCCAGAGCCGATCATGCGTCGGCCTGCCGCGGATGACCACATAGTCGTCACGGATTTCGTCGAGCGTGCCGGAAATTTCGAAGCTGTCGAAGGAAACGTTGGTCAGCTCCTTCTGCCGAAGGCGCACGGGCACCTTCTTGCCCTCCGGCGGCGGGATGATCTTCCAGGTGAAGCGACAATACAGGCCGCGCGTCAGGATTTCGGGATATTCCTCCGGCTCGACTTCCTTCTTGTCCTGGAAGTCGAACTTTACCGCCTGCTCACGCATGATGCGCAGCTTGATCGGTGCCGACTTTCCTTCCGGCTTGAAAGTGAGATAAGCGAGGACGTCCTCGTCTTCGCCTTCTTTGGGCGGAACATACTTCATTACCCAGCCGGTACCAGAATCGGTGGGTCGATCGTCGAAGGGCTGATCACCGCCCGGATCCTTCGGCTTCGGGGGCGTGCCCATGCCACCACCACCGCCACCACGTCCCTGTCCCAGACATGGCACGGCCGACCCGAGCAGCACTGCAAAGCACAGCGCGCAGACGAGATTCAGCCCCGTGGGCCGTTTGAAAAACGTCGCGTGCATGGATGACTCCTTGGGCCGGTGTCGCATTCGCACAGAAGGCATGTCTCAGGCGATCTCTGGTATGTCATCGCGGTCGCCTGACGGATATCCATTCGATTATAGCCGTATCTGACTCGGAGAAACCAGTGCCGGCACGTCCTGAAACATGCTATTTGCCGCAATAATCGATGATGCGGGCGATCTCGCTCCGCAGGCCGGCCCGATCGACGATCCGATCCACATAGCCGTGCTCCAGCATGAACTCGGCGGTCTGGAATCCCTCCGGAAGCTCGGCCTTTACCGTGTTCCAGATCACCCGCGGCCCGGCAAAGCCGATCATGGCCTTCGGCTCGGCGATGATCACATCACCCAGAAAGGCGAAGCTCGCGGCCACGCCTGCCGTAGTCGGGTCCGTCATGACAGTGATGTACAGGCCGCCGGCCGAATCATGTCGCGCGACGGCGGCCGAGGTCTTCGCCATCTGCATAAGACTGACAAGCCCCTCCTGCATGCGGGCGCCGCCTGAGCAGGTCACCACCACGACCGGGATGGACAGGTCGGTCGCCCGTTCAATCGCGGCCGTGACCTTCTCGCCAACCACCGCTCCCATCGAGCCCATCACGAAGAATGGATCCATGACTGCGAGGATGACCGGTCGGCCCTTGATGTAGGCCTTGCCGGTCACGACGGCTTCGACGAGACCTGTCTTTTCACGCGCCGCGGCCATTCGCTGGCGATAGGGCATGCTGTCCTGCCAGTTGAGCGGATCGCTGGAGACCAGGTTCTCGTTGAACTCCTCGAAGGTCTCAGGATCTACCAGTTGAGCCACGCGCGTCCGCGCGTCAACACGGTAGTGGTAGCCGCACTCCGGGCAGACCCGCAACTTTTCTTCGAGGACCTTCTTGAAGACCATCTTGCTGCATCCGTCGCAGCGCATCCACAGGCCTTCGGGTACTTCGACTTTCGCCATCGTTGGCTCTCATTTGCAAACGTTTTTGATCACCGGCCGGGGAGCGAGATCGCTTCCTTCGGGCCACGGGCTATGCAATTGAGGGCTATTATATCGCCCGCGGCAGCAGATGCGTAAAAAAGGAACAGGACCTGAACGTGATTCCACGCACAGGTCCTGCAACTGCTAGCAGAAGCAGATTGTCATTGGCCATCGCCGCAGAGGGCGACAGCCGAGCGAGGCACTCGATCTCAGACGTGCCCACAAGTCAATCAAGCCAGGTGTCTCGGGCACGCTTCACCCGATCATGGCCGCTGCCTCATACCAGAGTGGGCTCCCGGAGGGAGCACCACCCGTGGTCGACCATAACCGGCTTCACTGTGGAACTGATGTAACCGAACGACCGCGATTTAGCGGGTCCAGAACAGCAGCGCCCAGGAGAGCGGGGTGAAGATGAGGTCGAGCAGGGGGTTCAGGTCGATGAGACCAATCAAAGCTGCAATCACAATATCCCAAGTCATTGTTCAATCCTTTCGTTGAAGACTGCTCCCCGTCGGGTGCCACCGCCCCATGGTCGGTGGTCTTTCACCCGACTGAACAATCCGACTTCACTTCGCTTAGCGGGTCCAGAACAGGAGCGCCCAGGAGAGCGGGGTGAAGATCAGGTCCAGGAGCGGGTTCAGATCGATCAAGCCGATCAACGCTGCAATCACGATATCCCAAGTCATTCGAATGACCTCACTCGTTCCCGGTTAGTTGCTTACTTCCACAGGAGGCCCAGACTGGAACTGAACGGAGGGAACGGTTCCGAACAGTCCGTAGGGACCTCGACCTTGCCGCGCCTGAAGGACGAGGCGTATCAGGCTTTATCGCCCGATGTAGAGGGCGAAGTTTAGCTAGCCCTCGTTCGGGGTGTCAACAGCTTTTCAGTACAATCAAGGCGGTTTTTTTGCCAATTACCGGACCAATGCAGCGTGGGTTGCGTTCGCAGGTACGGCCAAGTCGGCGGATTTCTCCAAGAAGGCGCAAATCCTGCAAATCTCTAACTTTATATTAATCAAAATCTTGAGAGCAAGAATCGTGAGTTGTCTTCAATCGCTACGAGAGGCACCCAGTTTGCGGGACCAATACCACGTCCTGTAAGTCGCCGCATTATCGGGCGGCCAACTTCGTGAAAAAAATCGCAAAATTCTTTTCCGACCGACTACTTCCGAGGTCTGAGGCGAAATTGGGCGACCACCGGATTGTGATCCGAGCCGATGGTTTCCACTGTTCCATCGATGATTCGATAAGACTTCTCGACGTAGAGCTTGCCCATCGCTGGGGATGCAAGGATGAAATCGATGATCTGCGGAGCGTCCATCTTATTGTAGCTCCGGGTGCCCTCCGGAACATCCGCCAGAAAGTCTCGCAGCGCCGTCGCACCTTCGCCGCGGAGAATCTTCATCGGCTTGCTGTCCCAGGTGTCGTTGAAATCGCCGCAGATGAGAAACAGCGCATTCTTATCCTTTTCCAATATCTCCCTCAGAATCTTTCTCGTCTGCTCACACTCGCCCACGCGGTAACGCTCGGTATGCCCCCCGCCACCGCGCTTGCTCTTGAAGTGCACCACGAACACCTCGAACGTCGGGAAGCCCTCCGGTTCGATACGTACGCGCAGCAGATCGCGCCCGAACTTCATAAGCTCGCCGGACCCGTCACTGAACGTCAAGTGCCGATGCGATGTCACCGGTCCGACCGGCAGGCGGGAAAGCAGGGCGACGTCGATGCCGCGGTGGTCGTTGCCCTCGAAGTGGACGACGTGCTCATAGCCCATGTCCGGAAGCATGGCCCGAACAAAGCGTTCGAGATAACCGCGATTTTCCACTTCCTGCAGGGCGACGACGTCGGCATCGAGTTTGCGGATCGTGGCTGCGAGTGTCTCCAGCTCCTTCATCGGCTTGACTTCGGATCCGTCGTCACCGCGGTAGGGGTCTTCGTAGCTGTCGAACAGGTCGAGGACGTTGAACGAAGCCACCGTCAACAGGCCGTCGAATTCGCGCTGTCGGGCCTTGGGCGGATCGGGAATCGGCAACTCGTCGTCGAGGATCGTCACCTGCTCCGGGCGTGCGACTTCAATCTGCGGCCGGCCCTGGTAGGTCGTGATCTTGCCGTGAATGCGAACCAACTTGTGGGCGTAAAGCTCCTGAGGAGGCGTGGGGAACTTTTTGAAATTTCTTTCATGTACGACGGCAGTAAACGTTCGGGCACGATCGAAGTTCAGGAAGCAGATGGTGCCCGTGTTACGAGTGATGACGATGCGCCCCTGCACGATGACCTCTTCGCCGATGTGCTTAGCCGCATCTTTCCAGGTGATGATTGGCAGGCCCGCCTCCGGCGGCAGCCCTTGAGGCTGGGGCTCGCCCACGGCGAAGACGGGTGTCCAAAGGATCGACCAGATCGACAACCAGTAAGTTCGGCGATGCATCTGCTTCTCCTTCCTTGTTCGACAACCGCCCGGAAGGCGGTCCGGGTGCAGCGACCAATCCGAATGACCATCACCGCATGGAAAGGGCAGATTGTACTCGATTCGTCCTCGAAGGGCAGACGGGCGAGACGCCAGAATTACTCTGTAAGGGTGCCCTGTACTGACGGGCGGGACGTCCGTACCCCCCTGGACGTACCACCCGAAGCGTAGCACCCTGGGAATGATTATCCCGCGAAAGCGCATCGCCTCGTTCGGGTTGATGGTTGTTAAAGCTGCATAAGTCCGCTCCGATCGGAAACTCTTGGCGTAGTGGTGATGAACGAGCGTTTGCAGGCAGGAAGTCGGCCACGGTGTTACAATGCGGCGGTGCGTACGGAGACGCCGGTCAACTCGATCTTCCTGGCCAACATGGCGGCGCTGTGGCGGCAGGACCCGCGGCTCGCCCAACAGATCGACGACCTTCCCTTTGAGGCCGGGTTGACCACCGAGCCCAGCAAAGCCGGCCCGCTCACGGCCAGCGTGCAGACGTCGGACGGCCGCCGAATCTACCTTCACAGTCGATACGACCCCCAGCGCGAGGCGCGTGAGTTCGTCCAGCGGCTCGAACGCGACGAGGCCGCCTGTGTGGTGCTCTGCGGACTGGGACTGGGCTATCACCTGATTGCGATGATGGAGCACTTCGGTGAGCGAACGCTCTTTCTCATCAGCGAGCCGGACGTTGCAACGCTCAAGACGGCCATGGAGACGACGGACCTCTCCGCTCCGCTCTCCAGCGGCCGGTTGATATTCCTGACACGGCTGGACAAGGCCCATCTTCATGATCGGCTGCAGCCGCACGCGGCGGAGTTGATGCTGGGACTCGTGCTGGCCGTTCCGCCGGCGGCGCGCGAGCATCATGCCGATTTCCACGCCCAGTGCCGCCAGGCAGTGACCGACTTCGCCGCATTCGCGAAGATGTCGCTGGTGACGCTTGTTCGCAATGCGGCGATCACCTGCCGGAACATCGCAAACAACCTGCCCACCTATGTTACAACACCCCCGACGGATATCCTGCGAAACCGATTCAGCGGGCTGCCGGCAATTCTGGTTGCCGCCGGGCCGTCGCTGGCGAAGAACATGGAGCAAATCGCAGCACTGTCGGATCGAGCGGTGCTCATCGCCGCACAGACGACACTGCGCCCGCTGCTGGAGCGTGGCATCCAGCCGCACTTCGTCACCTCTCTGGATTTCAGCGATGCCTCCCGGCAGTTCTTCGAGAACCTGGAGCTACCCGACGATCTGGTGCTCGTCGCCGAGCCGAAGGCATCCTGGCACGTGGTCGACGCATTCCGAGCGGCGCGAAGCGATCGTCGCTTCGAGTGCGAGACAGCTTCGGCGCGAGGTCCGCGGCGCGTCATCCTGCTCGACAACGTCTTTGCCCACCGCTGCGTCGGTGAAGCCCTGGCAAAGCGAGCGCCAATGGAAGCAGGCGCGACCGTGATGCATCTGGCCTACTACCTCGCCCAGTGGCTCGGTTGCGATCCCATCATTTTCGTCGGTCAGGACCTGGGCTTCGACGGACACGTTTACTACGCGCCGGGGGTGGCCATTCATCGTGCGTGGAGCTCGGAACTGGGAAGGTTCGGCACGCTGGAGATGAAGGAATGGGAGCGCATTGCCCGACATCGGAGCATTCTGCGAAAGGTGAAAGACCACGAAGGCCGGGAAATCTACACCGATGAACAGATGTTCACCTACCTGCAACAATTTGAGCGCGACTTCGCCCGCAGCAGCGCTCGGATCATCGATGCGACAGAAGGCGGTGCCCGCAAGGTCGGCGCGGAAGTGATGACGCTCCGGGAAGCGGCGGAGCGATACTGCACCCGACCGCTGCCGAAGGATGCGTTTGAGTACTGCGGCATCCCCTGGCAACGGGCGGACCTGTTGACGAAGGCGCGGGAGGAGCTGGCAAGCCGTCGCCGGGAAGTGGACGACTTCCAGCGGCTCTGCGAGGAAACCAGATCACTGCTCACCACGATGCAGGGGCTTCTTGACGACCCGCCGCGGTTCAACGCCTGTGTGGTGCGGGTCGATGAGCTGCGCACCCTTGTGAGGAACCACGAGCGAGTCTTTCAGATGGTTCGCGATGTGGCCCAGTTCGGCGAGCTTCAGAAGCTCGCGGCTGATCGCAAGCTCGCCGCTCTCGAATCGGGTTCTGATCGAACACGTGCAACGCAGCAACTCGAACGTGATTTGCACTTCATTGAGAATCTCCTCGATGGCGCAACCACGCTGGCGAGCATTCTGGATGAGTCCATCGGGCGATTCGACGAAGAAATCGCCGGTGCGTCGGCGACGGAGGGCGCTTCATGAAGTGCATCGCCGCGCTGATGGTCGACCTGGAGCATGCTCCCCTCGGGACACGGAGCCGCCTTGCCGAGCCGTTGGCCGGTAAGCCCGTCCTTCGCCGGACGGTCGAACGTCTCCTTGCGTGCTCGCGGATCAGCAGCGTTCATCTGCTGACAACGCCTGCGCAGCGCTGCGGAGTGGAATCCCTGGTCAGCGGTTTGCGAGTGGAGATCGAGCCCCTGCGACTTCCACCATCGCCGTATGCCGAGTTGATCCGTGCCGGTCGATGGTGGGGACTGGACGGTTGGCGCGGCGGGGTGGGCGGGCTGAGCGTTTTCGATGAGGATGCGAACGTCGGCGCGCTGGCTGCTCTGGCGGCTCGGCAGGAGGCGGATGCCGTTACCGTGGCACCAGCAGCGGCGGCGATGATCGATCCCCGGCTGAGCGACGCCATGGTCGCGCACTTCGAGACCATCGGGCGAACCTTCGAGCTGACCTTCGCTCAGACGCCGCCGGGGCTTTCGCCGCTCATTGTCAGCAGGCGACTGCTCGAGGAACTCGCGCCCACGGCAGAGCCGATCGGGCTGATTCTGGGCTACAACCCGGATCGCGCGGCGCCGGACCTGACGGGCAAGGAGTGCTGCTATCGACCGGCAGGCGAAGTCATCGAGGCGAGCGGGCGGTTGATCTGCGACACGCGGCGAAGTTTCGAGCGCGTGCGGGAGCTGATCGAAGCCGGCGGCGAGGCGTGGGACGCCGCTCGGGTCGGTTCGTGGTTGCAGCAGCGCACGCGGACGCAGGTCGAACAGGTGCCGAGCGAGATTGAGATCGAGCTGACGACGGATGCGGGAGCTGCGGAGGGAAATCTGCTGCGGCCCGGCGGCAGCGAGGTTCCGAAGCGCGGGCTGCTCTCGTTCGACGTGGTGCGCGCCATCGCGGATGCCGTTCGCGACTGGGATGATGTCCGAATTGTGCTCGCGGGCTTCGGCGAGCCCTGCGCGCATCCGGCCTTCGGTGAAATCTGCCGCATGTTTCGGCCTGCCGCGGCGGCCCTGGCGGTGCGGACCTTCGCGCGATTCGGCGCGGACCACGTCAATGGCGGCGATTTGCAAACCAGTGAGGATGCACTCTTTGAAACGCCCGTGGACATCGTCGAAGTGATGGTCGATGCTGTTTCGGCGGAGACGTATGCACGGCTTCACGGTGTCGATGCGTTCGCCGAGGTGACGGCGCGGATCGAGCGTTGGCTGGAGCGGCGCGTGGCGGCGGGGAGGGCGCGGCCGCTAATTGTGCCGTCGTTTGTGAAGTGCAACGAGAACCTCGACGAGATGGAGCCCTTCTTCGAAAGCTGGCAGCGGCGGCTGGGCATGGTTCTGGTGACCGGGCACAGCCACTACGCACGTCAGCGACCGCATCGCGCGGTCACGTCGATGGCCCCGCCCCAGCGGTCGGCCTGTAAGCGCGTCTTCTCAAGGATGGTGGTGCTCGCGGACGGTCACGTTACGACCTGCGATCAGGATTATCGGGGTGCGCAGTCGTTGGGCCGGTTGCCGGACGCCGCGTTGATGGATCTGTGGAACGCGCGTCGGTTCGTGCAGATTCGTGCGAATGAACTTTCGGATGTGCCGCTGTGTGCGAAGTGCGATGAGTGGCATCGACCATAGCGCGCAGCCGTGCGGCGAAAAAAAACGGGCTCGCCGCAGCGAGCCCGCTCCACCCTTCGTTGAAATCTGAGTCGCCGGAACGCGCCGGCCGCTGGATTACTTTCGACCAGCGAGAATGCTCCAGATGCCCGTGCCGAGCACGAGGGCACCGAGCCCTCCGAACACGCTGTAGTGGAGGACGTCCTTGGCGACAAAGTCGAGGAAAGAAGGCCACACGCCCTGAATCTGTCCGGCCGTGGCGAGTCCGACGACGGCCAGCGAAACGATCGCGGTAATGATGCAGATGTTCAGCGGTACGACACCGGCCATCGCCGCAGCGGCAATCGGTCGCGGTGCCGTCATAACGGCAGCCGGTGCGGCGGCGACTTCTTCAAAGGCCGCGCCTGCCGGCTCTTCGGCGACGATTGCCCCGCTGTCTTCAACGGTCTCCTCGGCTTCTGACGAAAGCACCTCCGGCTCGCCCTCGGCGGCCGTCTCACCGGCAACTTCTGTGGGAGAGATCACATCCAGCAGGGCCGCACCGAGACTCGTGTCGTCGCTTTCCTGTGTGATATCGAGCAGGCCGCTGCCGCTGCCGACCGCCTCCAGCTCGTCGATTCCGGCCGAGATGCGCGTCTCGCCCATCGGATCGGCGTCGATCTGCAATTCGTCTTCGTCAAATACGCTGATGCCTTTCTTGCCGGCATCGGCCGCCGCGGGTTTCGCGGGACTCGGGGTGACATCCTCGAGCGTCGGCTCCAGACTGATAATGCTCGAACCGGAGAGGCCGAGATCGGGCACTTCCAGTTCCTGAACCCCGGCGTCTTCCGTCTCTGGTGCGGGCGACAAGCCGATGTCCGGCGAGATGCCGCCCAGAGGCGACAACCCGACCGCAGAGTCCTCTGCGGAGGGGAGCAGGTCGATCTCGCTGGTCAATTCCGTCGGCGCTTCCATCTCATCCTCGCCCATCGGTTCCGGCGCTGCTGCGGGCAGATGTTCCGGGAAGCTATCGGCCGTCAACTCAATCGGTGGCGAGGCGTCTTCGTCGTCGGCCAGCTTGAAGCTCGATCCGGACGACATGCCCACGTCGGGGACCTCCTCCGCCGCCAGCGCCGGACTCTGATCGAGAACGCCCATGCTGGAGGATTCGTCGGACAAGCTCGACAGGGCGCTGGAGAAGGAAGCGCCTTCCTCCGTACCGGTCTCCTCGGGCGGCGACAGATCGACGATGCTGCTGCCTTCCTTCGCGGCGAGCTGACGAATTTCGTCGCGACGATAGAAAGTCTTGCCGGCGTCACGCAGTTCGCGAAGCTTGCCTTCGGCAACCAAGGCCCGAACATCGGATTCGGACTTGCCGAGCAGTTCACACGTTTCTTCAAATGTGCAGTATTCGTTTTGCATGGCTGTTGCTTCCTGCCGCCATGGGGCCTCCGACGTCCTGCCCGCAAACCGGATGGACGCGATGGCCGCCTTGACGCGGCACGTTTGAATCCTGGCTTGTGCTTCCCTCTCCCGGGCCCCCTCGCCCTCTACCGGTGGCACGAGCATCTCGCCCGCTTCCGGGTGGTACGGGCGTCTCGCCCGTCACTGGTACCATCGACCTGCGTCCACACGTGCGTGTGTTACGATGATCGCGGATGGCCGGAGTGGAGTCGTGACGACGTTACGGCGTCTTTCCATCGACACCACGGGCGGCCTTGCCTTCCGGAAGGCCGGGCACCTTGATGCTCAGTGCTTCGTCATCTTCGGCGACGCCCTCGCGCTCCATGCGATCGAGCACCCGTCGCTGGTCGTCGAGCATGCCTTTGACCTCTTCGACGGTCGGCGTTTCGTTATTGTAGTTCTTCAGATAGCGATCGTGATCAAAGGAGCGCGTGGCCACCAGCTTCAGCCGCCTCGTCGCGGGCAGGTACTGGTAAATCCAAAGCGTTCGCGCATCGACGTCGATCATGAACAGGCCGTAGCTGTTCTTATCCAACTGGCCGGTAAAAGCCATGATGCCGCGTGCGCCGGTCATCGGCGAATCGGCGAAGGCCGGGTGTGCGAACGACACGCCGCTCGGTCGAACGAGCAGCGTTGTCGCGATCACGGCCAGCAGCAGGGCGATGACCCAGAGGACCGTCTGCCCGCCGGGAGTCACCGTGCGCGTTGAATACGCCGAGGAAGAATCGTGCTGATCCTGGTTCATAGACGTACCTTCGGCAAATCTCCCCCTGGCTGGCTACCCATTTGAATTATACAGCCGGATCGACCTCCCTCAAGCGCCGGGAACTCGCGGATTTGAGGGGATCGCACGCGTCCGAAAGCGGTCGCCCTGCCGAGCCATACCGGGGGCCAATGGCATGAATGCGGACATGAGGGCTATACTGCCCGTCTTCGATGACCCGCATGCACACCGATTCCACGATTCACTGGCTTTCCCGGACGATCCTACCGCCCGGTAACCTCGCGTCCCTGCGTCGCGCGATCGCCGGCACTCCGCACGGTGTCATGCTCGAATCCGTGGCCCAGGATCGGACGTTCGGCCGTTTTTCGATCTACGCATGGGACGCAGTCAGGATTATCTCCACGGCGGAAGAATCCGAGCGAGACATTTTCGGTGTCCTCCGAGACCAATTGCGTCCCGCCGCTTCCTTTGATTCGCCACCGGAGTTGCCGTTCGTCGGCGGCTGGATCGGCTACCTGGCCTACGAGTGCGGCGGATGGAACGAACCAACCGCCCGACACAACCCTTCGCATACGTCCCGTTTTCCGATGGCCCGGTGGATGCTGGTGGACACGGTCGTGGTCTTCGATCGACTGCGCAATGCATGGCATGTAGCCGGTGTCGAGTTGCCGGCACGCCTGCGCCCTGCCGATCGACCACCGCTCGCAGATCGACTGGATATCGCGGAATCGTTTGTCGCAAACTCTGACGTCGACGACCGGTGCGAACAGGTTCCCGTGCCCGATTCGTTTCTGCCGGTTCGTGCGAAGGTACACCCGGCCGGTCATTGGGCATATTCGCAGGATTTGTATTTTGAGCGCGTCCGGCGCGTACTCGAATACATCCGCGCCGGCGATGTGTTTCAGGTGAACCTGGCCCGCGGCTATCAGGCACCGGTGGCCGAGGCACCCATCGCGGTCTATGAGCGGCTCTGCCGCAAGAATCCGTCGATCTACGCTGCCTACTTGTCTGTCGGCCCCGACATGCCCGGCGCAGCGATCTTGTCTTCTTCACCAGAACTCTTTCTCAGTCTTCGTGGGCGGCGCGTGATGACACGGCCGATCAAGGGCACGCGCCCGCGCGGCGGCGATGCCGACGCGGACCGGCTCGCGGCGGAAGAGCTTTCCGGCTGTGTGAAGGACCGTGCCGAGTTGAACATGATCATCGACCTGGAACGCAACGACCTGGGCCGGGTCTGCGAGTACGGCAGCGTGCGAGTTCTCGACGACGGCTGCATTGAGTTTCATCCCACCGTTCTGCATCGAACGGCGAGCATCACCGGCATGCTTCGCCCCGAAGCAGGCGCGATCGACCTGCTCCGGGCAACCTTTCCCGGCGGCTCAATCACCGGCGCCCCCAAAGTCCGTGCCATGCAGATCATCAACGAGCTGGAGCCCGGACCGCGCGGCCCCTATTGCGGGGCGATCGGCTACCTCGGACTCGACGGTGATCTGCAACTCAACCTCGCGATTCGAACGCTGACGATCGCCGATCAGGTCGCCGAGCTTTTCGTGGGCAGCGGCCTCGTCGCCGATTCCGTGCCCGAAGAAGAGCTGGCTGAACTGGAGGCCAAGGCCGCCGGCATGATGGCCGCGCTGATGCCGGAATCGACTGCCATGGATACGGCACCTGATCGGTCGGCAATGCCGTGTCCCGCGGAGGTGCGGTGATGGCCGAGTACGTCTTTCTCAACGGCCGAATCGTTCCGGCGCAGGAAGCCACGCTCTCCGTCTTCGACGCGGGCTTTTCGCACGGCGCCGGGCTGTTCGAGACGATGCGCGCCTACCGCGGAAGGGTGATGCGATTCGATCAGCACCTCGACCGGTTGTTTCGCTCCGCGGCGACACTGGAACTGCAGATGCCCGCGGCCATCGAAGCCCAGGTACCCTCGTCGAAGGACGACCTGCGGCAGGGTGTTCATGCCGTGCTGGAAGCGAACAAGCTGCACGATGCCCGCATTCGGCTGGTGATCACGCCCGGTGACGTGCCGAGACCGGGTCAGCCAATCGAACATCGCCCGCCGCCGACGGTGCTGATTACCGCTTCGCCGGTGCAGGCATATCCTCCCGAGCTTTATCGCAGCGGCATGCGGGTGTGTATCTGTCCCTTCAAGCAGAGCCGGTACGATCCGCTGGCGGGACACAAGACCCTTGCCTACCTTCCGCGGCTCCTGGCGATGAAGGATGCCGCCGACCGTAAGTGCAATGAATCGCTCTGGTTCACGACGGAGAACTACCTGGCCGAGGGCTCGGTGTGCAACGTCTTTATCGTTTCGCAGGGGCAGATCGCCACGCCGCCGACGGACACGCCGATCCTTCCCGGTGTGGTACGAAGCTGCGTGATCGAGCTGGCGCAGGCCAACTCGATCCCGATCGAAGAGAAGCGAATCGACATCGAGATGCTGCTGGCGGCGCAGGAAGTCTTTTTGACCGGCAGCGTGCTGGAGATCATGCCGGTGACCTCGATCGAACGGCACATGGTCGGCGATGGTTCGGTCGGTGACATGACGCGCCGGATCGCAGAGTTGTATCAGCAACTCGTATCGAAGGAGTGTCCGGCAGGTGAGTAAGAGTCGTCGAAACGCAAGAGTCTCACGCGGCAGCGGCAAGGGGGCGGTGCGCAGTGCACGCGCCCGTTTGCTGACCATCGCGGCTCTTTGCGACGCGATGGAACAGATCACGCCGACCTGGGCGGCCGCTGAATGGGACAACGTTGGCCTGCTCGCCGGTGACCGAAAACTGCCGTTGCGACGATTGCTGCTCACGACGGACCTGACCGGCGCCGTGCTCGAGGAGGCCGTTCTCGGTCGGGCCGACGCCATCGTGTCGTACCACCCGCCGATCTTCCGCCCGATCAAGTCTTTCGTCGCTCACCACGGTTCGACCGAAGGACTGGCGTCGGCAGCACTAACCTGCGGGATCGCCATTTATTCGCCGCACACGGCATTGGATTGCGCGCCGGGCGGCACGAATGACACCATCGCCGCCCTCTGCGGTCTGAAAGACGTGCGGCCGTTCGAAGCCGCTCGTCGTGCCTCCAAAGAGGTGAAGCTCGTGACCTTTGTTCCCGTTGAGAAAGTCTCCGTCGTCGCCGAAGCGATGTTCGCGGCAGGCGCCGGGCGGATCGGCGATTATGAGAAATGCAGCTACCGCGTTCGCGGGCAGGGAACCTTTTTCGGAACGGACGCAACCAATCCGGCCGTGGGCCGCAGAGGACGTTTGGAACACGTTGAAGAGATACGCATCGAACTCGTCGTACCGTTGAACAAGCTCGATGCCGTCGTAGCCGCGATGCGCAAGGCACACCCATATGAGGAGCCGGCCTTTGATATCTATCCGCTGCAAGGGCATCCCGACCGGCAGCTCGGGCAGGGCCGGATCGGTCGGTTCGCACGACCGATGACGCTTCGCGCTCTGGCGCGATGGCTGGCGAGAAAGACCGGGGCGAGGAACGTCATGATTCTCGATGGGGCGAGGACACACAGAACGACGGGAAGCCGACGCATGACAGCCCCACGACTTGGGCATGCGCTTGTTTGCGTCGGCGCAGCCGGATCACTGCCGTTCGAGATACCTGATCGTCCCTGCGGACCCGGCGACGTGGTCATCACCGGAGAAATCCGCCACCATGATGCCCTGGCGTATCTCCGCTCTGGGGCCAGTGCCATCGCGCTGGGCCACTGGGCCAGCGAGCGACCAGCGCTCACGCCTCTGTCGAGTCGTTTGCGTGCACTGCTGCCCGGCGTTTCCGTCGTGGTGAGCCGTCGGGATGTCGATCCGTTTCAACCGGTATGAGAAAGGCAATTCGAATGACGTGGGACCGAAGTGGCAACATCAAGCCGGGACGAGTCGTCATCGTCGGGCTTTCAATCTTCCTGAGCATGCTATCGGCCTGCGAGACGGGAGGATCAAGTGCCTCTTCGGTCCGCGATCGGATGGCCGCCGGCGATGGCCCCTCAACTCCCGGTTCGGACGATGCCGCTGAGTCGACAGGTACATCGAAAGTCGACCGGCCCGCGGCAGAATCATCGAGTACACCCAGCCGACCGGTCGCCGTGGTGAACGGCGAGGAAATCGCCCGACGTGACCTGATCACACTGCTGATTGAGACGCGTGGGCTGTTGCAGCTTCAGCAGCTCGTTCTTGCGCGTCTGGCAGAGCAGGAGGCCCGGCGATTGAACCTCACGATCACGCCGGAGGACATCGAACACGAATACGAGCTGACGCTCGAGGCCGACCGCTTCAATGGAAAGGACAAGGACAAACTGACACCGGCCCGCAAGGAGCAACTCATCGCCGACTGGCTTCGCACGCGCGGCATCAGTCGCATGGAGCTGGACATCGCCATCCGGCGACAGGCCCATCTCCGGAAGATCGCCGAAGGCCACGTCCGAATCCTGCCGGAGATGATCGAGCGCGAGTACCGGATCAAGCATGGCCCGCGTGTAGAAGTACGACATATTCAGCTCGGCGCACCGCGTGCATGGCCTTCACTGAAAGAGCGCATCGACCGGGGCGATGATTTTGAAAAGCTGGTCCGCGATTTCAGTGAAAACATCCTCACGCGCGAAAAGGGCGGACTCATGCCACCGATTGCACGAGAGGAAGACCCCACCGTGCCACCCATTTTCGCGAAAGTGGCGTTTGAACTTTCTGCCGGCCAGGTCTCGAGTCTTTTCGAGGCCGAGGGCAGTTTTCATGTTCTCAAGGTCGAGCGTTTCATCCCCGCTGACGACGTGAGCATGGACTCCGTCCGGGCGGAACTGGAAAAGGCCCTGCATGCCCGATTGATCGCTCAGGAAATGCAGGCGCTGGGTGAGCAGTTGCTGACGCGCAGCAAGCTGCTGATCAACGACCCCGTGCTCAAGAAGCAATACGAGGAACGGCTGAAGAAGGGCGAGATCATCGGGCCGCCGCTTCAGTCGCGATAGCACGAAGGAAGTTCGTGCGGAATTCGCGACGTGCGCTAATCTCCAAAACTGGTACCGACGGCGCGGGCCGCGCGGACGAGATCATCCTCCACGGGAACGAGCCGCTGCTTTTCAGCCACATCGGTGATCGGAACGCTGGTCAGCGCGCCGTGCTGCACGACCACGAGCTCGTTGAAGCGCCCTGCCGCCAGCAGATCTGCCGCCTTGTGACCGAAACGCGTGGCGAGGATGCGGTCCATCCCCGACGGGCTGCCTCCGCGAAGGACGTGCCCGAGGATGACCGAACGAGCTTCCATGTGGCTGCACATTTCGAGTTGCCGGGCGAGAACTGGCGCGATGCCGCCGAGGCGAACCGGGTCCGGACTGTCCGCAATGGTCTGCTGGACAAACTGGTCGCCGCCGATCGGGCGGGCGCCTTCCGCGACGGCGACAATCGTGCTCCGCTTGCCCTCGGCCTTGCGGGCCTTGCAGAATTCGCAAAGCCGCCCGATGTCGTAGGGGATTTCCGGAATCAGGATTGCGTCTGCGCCGCTGGCCATGCCGACGAACAGTGTCAGCCAGCCGGCATTTCGCCCCATCAGTTCGACAACCATGATGCGATGGTGGCTGGCGGCCGTCGTGTGGACTCGGTCGATCGCCTCGGTACCCGTTTCCACGGCCGTCGTGAAGCCGAAGGTGATGTGGGTGTGCATCAGGTCGTTGTCGATCGTCTTGGGCACGCCGACGCATCGCACGCCGAGCGGTATCATTCCCGCAGCGCAGCTCATCGTGCCGTCGCCGCCGATGACCACGAGGGCATCAAGACCGTGTTCGTGATAATGGGCCGCGGCCTTTTCGCGCACGTCCTCGAAGATGGGTTCACCGAGCTTGTTCGTGCCGACCGCGAATCGCGCCGGGTTGGCCTTGTTCGAGGTGCCGAGGATCGTCCCGCCGCGCGTGAGGATGTTGCTGACATCCGCCGAGTGCAGTGGGTGAATCCGATTCTCGATCAGCCCGAGAAACCCGTCCTCGATGCCGAAACATTCCCAGCCGTGGTCGTACATCGCCGTCTTGGATACGGCGCGAATGACTGCGTTGATTCCCGGACAATCGCCTCCGCCGGTGAGGATTCCGATCCGCCTGATCGCTTTGGCATCCATCGTGTAAACTCCGCGCTGCGTTTACTCTACGTCGCACCGGACACTGCGTCGAGCGGTTTGAGGTGACCGTACCGACTCACGCCGGAGCACCGGTGCGCTTGCTCGCAGGGCAGGCGAGGCAGGGATCATGTCGTTTCACAGGTCTTCCAACGAAACCCCGCATAGCTCGACCGGCACCGGGAAGTGGCCGGCAGGCCCGGCACGCCGGGTCGTGCTGCTCGCGGCCATCCTGCTCATGGCCCGATTGCCGCTGCTCGGCCACCCGATCCCCGTGCATGGCGACGAAAACGAGTTCGTCGCCGCGATCGGATTTCCGGCAGCGTACCCTGTTCATCACCCCGGATATCCGCTCTGGGTCGCGCTGGGAACGCTGTTGGCTCGTCTCGGCCTGTCGCCCTATGCGTCGTATCAGACATGGTCAGTCTTCGCTTCGGTCGCAGCGCCGGTATTGCTTTACCTCGCACTGCGGCGGTCACTCGTACCACGAAGATCGGCAGAATTACACGGTGAACAGAACGCCGCTGAAGGACTTGCGTGGTGGACGGCCCTGGCGTTCGGGGTCTGTCCGCTGGTCTGGTTTCTCGGTACGACGGCCCTGAACTACTCCCTCGCCTGTGCGGTCGGCCTTTGGATCGCCCTGCTTTGTCTACGGGCTCGACATGCGGCGGGTCACTACACCGGCGAAGGCCACCCGTCGAGGCGTTCTCTCCCACTCATTCAGGCCGCCGCACTGCTCGCCGTCGCACTCCTGTTTCGCCCGGACCTGCTCCTCTGGCTCGGCCCGTTGCTGATCTGGGCAGCATGGCAATACCCGATGCGGACACGGATTGGTGCAGCCCTGGTCCTTGTGGCGGGCCTACTCGTCCTTCTCGTCGTGACCGGACTGTTGTACGGCCGCGCGGCCGAACCGGCAGTGACCCCGGACCTACGCCACACGCTGGATGTCATCCTGAACACCAGCATCTTTCGACTGGGGCTGATCGACGGGCTCGCACGCAGCGCGGTTAAGCTGACCGCCATCGTCGGCTGGACGATCGGTCTACCACTTCTGATCTGCCTGATCGGTGTGTGGACCGCACCGGCCGCCGCCGGCCACCCGATCCTGCCGCTGACTGCAACCCGCCCGGCGTGCACAATGCTTCTGGTCTGGACGGCGCCGCTGACGGCCTTTCTCCTGCTGATTCACATGAGCGAGGCCGGCCACACCATGCTCCTGATTCCCGCGGCCTACTGGTTCATGGGCGATCTTCTTCATCGCCGTCTCCCGCCGAAGCGCGCCGCCGGATTCGCCGCGGCGATGGCGATGGCCTCGATCCTTCAATTCACAACCTACCCGTGGTCCGCTGAGAGCAGCGGCATACGGCGCATTCTTGATGCCAAAGTCGGTTACCTCAGCGCTGCGGGACTTCGCCGGATCGATGAGCGCCGGCAGATTCACACACCGGGCGACTTCTGGAAGACAGGCGCCCACGATGCAGAAAGCGACGTGCACGATCAAGAAAAATGACGATCGGCCGATGCGAACCCTTTTCGGTCACAGCGCGTGCCGTTATCATCCTGATGATCGGGCAGTCAGCACGTTGGTAGGATCGGGAAGGAGCACGCACTTTCGTGGCCGTCAGCGACCGTACGATGTTCGAAATCTACCGCGAGTCCGACTACGGACGGCAATTCCGCGTTGTTTACTTTACCGAACTCGACGAACACAACAAGGAATTCGAAATCAACCGGGCGATGTCCGGCGAGCACTTCTTTGACGGCTTTCTGAGCGATGCCCGAAAGGAAGAAGGCAAGCAGCGCATTGATGAGATCGTTCGCCGACTCAATGCCGGCGAGAACCTGACGCCGGATGACGTGGAAAAGCAATTGACGGGATTGACATCTGGTTAACAAGCAGGCCGACGGATTGCAATCCATCGGTTTCCAGGATTGACAGTTACACCGAGCGAACTACGAACCCATAGCACTGCCCTCAATGCCACGGCGCGATGACATCCACAACATCCTCGTCATCGGCTCCGGGCCGATCGTCATCGGCCAGGGCTGCGAGTTCGACTATTCCGGTACCCAGGCCTGCAAGGCGCTGCGCGCCGAGGGCTATCGCGTCGTCCTGCTCAATTCCAATCCGGCGACCATCATGACCGATCCGGAGACGGCCGACCGGACGTACGTCGAGCCGATCACGCCGGACTTCGTCGAAAAGATTCTGGAATTGGAACAAACGCGCTGCCAGCCGGTGGACGCGCTGCTGCCCACGCTCGGCGGCCAGACCGGTCTGAACTGCGCCATGGAAGCCCACGAGCGCGGCATCCTGCTGGAATACGGCGTACAGATGATCGGCGCCTCGCCGGAAGCGATTGCCAAAGCAGAAGACCGCACGCTCTTCAAGGAGGCCATGCTTCGCATCGGTCTCGATGTGCCTAGCAGCGGTACGGCACACTCGATGGAAGAAGCCCGTGCGATCCTTCGGGAGATCGGCCTGCCCTGCTGCATTCGTCCGGCGTACACCCTCGGCGGCGAAGGCGGCGGGTTCGTGAAGACGATCGAGGAGTTCGAAGACATCGCTGCCCGGGGGCTCAAGCGCTCCCGCATCAGCGAGATTCTCATCGAAGAATCGCTGTACGGATGGAAAGAATACGAGCTGGAGGTCATCCGCGACGGCCGGGACAACGTGGTGGTCGTCTGCTCGATCGAGAACATCGACCCCATGGGGGTTCACACCGGCGACTCGATCACCGTGGCCCCGTCGCAGACCCTGACCGACCGCGAGTATCAGCAGATGCGCGACGCCGCCAAAGCCGTTATGCGAGAGATCGGCGTGGACTGCGGCGGGAGCAACGTGCAGTTCGCCGTCGATCCGAAGACCGGCCGGCAATGCGTCATCGAGATGAACCCGCGCGTCTCGCGCTCCAGTGCCCTGGCCAGCAAGGCGACGGGGTATCCCATCGCCAAGGTGGCGGCGAAGCTGGCGGTGGGCTACACGCTGGACGAGATTCCCAACGACATCACCGGCTGCACACCGGCAAGCTTCGAGCCGACCATCGACTACTGCGTGGTGAAGATGCCGCGGTGGACCTTCGAGAAATTCCCGGATGCCGATGAAACGCTGACCACGCAGATGAAGAGCGTGGGTGAGGCGATGGCCATCGGCCGCACCTTCAAAGAGGCCTTTCAGAAATGCATCCGCAGCATGGAAATCCAGCGGGCCGGCTTCGGCCTCGATAAGAATGACCGCTGGCTCGCCGCGGCGCACGACCGGCATGCCGTCGGCGACCACGCGGCATACCACCGACTGGCGCGGCGTCAGGAGTTTGCCTGGACGGCCGGTGGCGAGAGTTTAACTGCTCGAACAACGGCGCCGATGAGTTCATCCGCATCCAACGCCCGTGCGCAGGGTGGAACTGAACCTGACGCCGATTCTGATGCTGTCATCCTCGGCAGCCGGCAGGGCGAGGCACCGCCGGATGTAGATGAATCGTCAGCGACTCACTGGCCGATCGAGCCGGAGATCCTGCGTGACAAGCTCGCCACACCCTGTCAGGGCCGGCCGTATTACATCCGCTACGCCTTCAAGCTCGGTTGGACGGTCGAGCAGGTTCACGAATTGACGTGCATCGATCCCTGGTTTCTCGATCAGATGTCTCAACTGGTTGAGTTCGAGACAGAGCTTCTCTCCGGCGCAGACGATATCCGTGCCGCGCTGCGCGGCGAGTCCTCGCTTCGCGGCCATGAGCTGCTTCGCCGGGCGCGGACTCTGGGCTACACCGACGCACAACTCTCACACGCCCTGAAACAGGCAAGTGGTCGTCCGCCAGCGGAGGTCTGCGATGACGGCGTCTTTCGCATGGTCGATACCTGCGCCGCCGAGTTCGAGGCCGCGACGCCCTACTACTACTCCACGCATGAATCAACGACTTTCCGCGTCGAAGACGGTCGACTCGTCGCCGCCGTGGAGCAGGAGATTCGTCTCTCATCCCAGCCGCATGTCGTTGTGCTTGGCGGCGGGCCGAATCGGATCGGTCAGGGTATCGAGTTCGATTACTGCTGTGTCCATGCGGCGATGGAAGCCCGCCGGCTCGGCTATCGAACGGTGATGATCAACTCCAACCCGGAGACCGTCAGTACGGATTATGACACGTCGGATGTGCTTTTCTTCGAGCCGCTCACCGAGGAAGACGTTCTCCGCGTTCTGCGCACCATCTCCACCGGTTCGCAACTGCGCGGCGTGGTGGTGCAATTCGGCGGGCAGACGCCGCTCAACCTGGCCGAGGGACTCCAGCAAGCCGGGGCGCCGATCATCGGTACGCCACCCGAGTCGATCCACCTCGCCGAAGATCGCGACGAGTTTCAGAAGCTGCTCGCCCAGCTCAACCTCCGCCAGCCGGCCAGCGGCGCTGCCCGCAGCGTCGCCGAGGCGGCGGAGATTGCCGAGCGGCTCGGCTATCCGGTGCTGATCCGTCCGAGCTACGTGCTGGGCGGCCGGGCCATGGAGCTGTGCAACAATCGCCAGGACCTTGAGCGCTATGTCCGCAAGGCCTTTGCCGCAACCGACCGACTTGCGGCGGCTTCCGCGGCGCCGCCCGTGCTGATCGACAAGTTTCTTCTGGATGCCACGGAGATCGACGTTGATGCAGTCGCCGACTACCGGCGGCCCAACGACGACCGCGGCGATTGCGTGGTGGCCGGCATCATGGAGCACATCGAGCACGCCGGCATCCACAGCGGCGACAGCACCTGTGCTATCCCGCCGCACTCGCTGTCCGCGGAGATGGTCCGCGAGCTGGAGCGCCAGACGCGCCTGCTGGCCCGCGGCATCGGTGTCTGCGGACTCATGAACGTGCAGTTCGCCATCGCCGAGGGTGAGGTGTACGTACTGGAAGTCAATCCCCGGGCCAGCAGAACCGTTCCCTTTGTGAGCAAAGCCACCGGTGTGCCCTGGGCCAAGGTCGCAACGAGCGTCATGCTCGGTCGTTCGCTCCGCGATGTCCTCTGGGACCATGGCGTCGGGAAACGTCCGCGACCAATCATGACCGCCATCAAGGCACCGGTCTTTCCTTTCAAGAAGTTCCACGGCGTCGATGCCACGCTCGGACCGGAGATGCGCAGCACCGGTGAGGTCATGGGCATCGATGAGACGTTCGGCCTGGCCTTCGCCAAGGCGGCCATTGCCACCGGCCTGTCTCTTCCGGTCTCCGGAAATGCGCTCGTCAGCGTGAACGACCCCGACAAGCCGCGCATCATCCCCATCGCACGCGAGCTGCGCGAGATGGGCTTCAAACTCTTCTGTACGCTCGGGACGCACCAGGCGCTCAAGGCCGCCGGTATTCCGTCGGTCGTGGTCTCCAAACAGGCCGGCGCACCGGAGGGATTTCTTCTCGACCTGATCAATCATGGCGTGCTCGACCTGCTCATCAATACGCCGGTGCACTACGGCGCGGCGTGGGAGGAAGGACGCTGGCGCGCCGCCGCGACGGCTCGCAATCTGCCGCTGATCACCACCATCGCCGGCGCCCAGGCCGCCGTCGCTGCGATCCGCGCACTGAAGGCCCGCGGCGCGGAAAAGACGCTGGCCGTCAAGGCGCTACAGGACTACGGAGCCGGTTTGTAATGAAAAATGCCTCCTGTCATCTCGCGCTGGAAGACGGCACGGTGTTCATCGGTGAGCACTTCGGCGCTGAAGGCACAGCCGAGGGCGAGGTCGTCTTCAACACCGCCATGAGCGGCTATCAGGAAATCCTCACCGATCCGTCCTACTGCGGGCAGATCGTTGCCATGACCATGCCGCTGATCGGCAACTACGGCATCAACGCCGACGACATCGAATCTCTGCCACGAAAGACCGCTCGCGAAGCAGGCGGCTCATCGTCCATGACGGCTGCCCGGTCAGCGACAGCTCCCGTGTCCGCGTTGCACTTGTCCGGTTTCGTCGTCCGGGAGCTCGCCCGGCGGCACTCCAACCATCGCGCCACAGGCGATCTGCACGAGTATCTTCGCGAGGCGGGCGTCATCGGGCTGGCCGGTATCGACACGCGCGCCCTGACTCGGCGTCTGCGTGATCGCGGCAGCCAGCGCGGCGTTATCAGCACGGAGACGGCGGATCCGGTGGCGCTCGTCGAGATGGCCCGTGCCGCCGCTCCGATGGAGGGCCTTCAACTCGTTGAGCGCGTCATGCCCGAGGGCGAAATGCTCTATGAGCCCGCGGAGGGAGCGCGATCGCACGCAGCGAGCGACACAGCGTATCACGTCGTGGCGATCGACTGCGGCATCAAGCAGAACATCCTGCGTCGTCTCATTGCGTCCGGCTGCAGCGTGCGCGTCGTACCTCCGACCGCCGATGCCGAAGCGATCCTCCGCACCAGGCCGGACGGGCTGCTCGTCGGCAACGG
This sequence comes from uncultured Planctomycetota bacterium, assembly GCA_900696465.1. Taxonomy (GTDB): domain Bacteria; phylum Planctomycetota; class Phycisphaerae; order UBA1845; family UTPLA1; genus UTPLA1. Next base: position 299,061 of record CAADGE010000022.1, on the reverse strand, counting down.
CCCCGGCGACCCGGCCACGGTGACGGATGCGATCGACACGCTTCGCCGATTGATCGGTCGCCTGCCGATCTTCGGCATCTGCCTCGGAAACCAGTTGCTCGCCCTGGCACTGAGGGCGAAGACCTACAAGCTGAAGTTCGGCCATCACGGGGCCAATCACCCGGTGCTGAATCTCGATACCGGTCGGGTGGAGATCACCAGCCAGAACCACGGCTTCGCCGTCGACATCGCCAGTCTCGAATCCGTCGGTGGCCGCATGACGCATATCAATCTCTACGACCGCAGTCTGGAGGGCTTTTCCCATGCGTCGAAGCGCGTTTTCGCCGTGCAATACCACCCCGAATCCGCCCCCGGACCGCACGATTCGCATTATCTCTTTGAGCAGTTCGTGGCGATGATGGGCACGAATTGAAGCGGCGAGCAATTGCATCGACTTCGCAGGCCGTTGTGTACGTCATTTCATTCAGCTCAGATTCGATTCGACACGATCTTGCTCTGTCCTGAATCATGCTCCAAGATGTCTCCATGACGAATATGAGTGGTGTCCGCGCCCGATTCGCACCTTCTCCCACCGGCTATCTGCACGTCGGCGGCGCGCGGACCGCCCTGTTCAACTGGCTTTTCTGCCGGCGCCACGGGGGAACGTTCGTCCTGCGGATTGAAGACACCGATATCCTTCGGAACATCGAAGGCGCTGAGCAGAAGCTCATCGACGATCTGCGCTGGCTGGGAATGGACTACGACGAAGGCCCGGACGTCGGCGGTCCGTTCGGACCCTATCGGCAGAGCGAGCGGCGAGACCTCTACGACGCGGCCGTGAAGAAGTTGCTCGCTGAGGGCAACGCCTACTATGCCTTCGACACGCCGGAAGAACTTGATGCGATGCGGAAGGCCGCCGAGGCGAAGAAGGAGAGCTTCAAATATCCGCGGCCCGATCCGCTGCCGACCGAGGCCGATGCGGCAAGGGCCCGGGCGGAAGGTCGGCCCGTAGTGGTGCGTTTCAAGACACCGGATGCGCCGATCACCGTCCACGACGAGATACTCGGCGATGTGTCCTTCGAGACCGGTCAAATCGAGGACCTGGTCATCGTCAAATCGAACGGCTGGCCGACATACCATTTCGCCGTCGTCGTTGACGACGCGGAGATGCAGATCACGCATGTGCTTCGCGCCCAGGAGCACCTGATGAACACGCCGAAGCACGTGTTCATCCAGCGTGCGCTGGGCTATCCGACGCCGAAATTCGCCCACCTTCCGCTGGTCTTTAACATCGACGGCACGAAGATGTCCAAGCGGGACAAACACAAGGTGGTTCGCACGGCGGTGAAGGACCGTCTCAAGACGAAGCAGTGGACGAAAGAGACGGCCGCACAGATCGCCGAGTGCCGCGCCGACGCCTTCGATAAATGGCTCGACAAGGCCGACACGGAACTGGACATGGCCCAGGTCACGCGCCTGGCGGTCGCGGCGGGCGTCGTCATCCCCGAGATCGACGTTCACGACTTTCGCCTGTCCGGCTATCTGCCAGAGGCCCTGGTGAACTTTGTCGCCCTGATCGGCTGGTCGCCCAAGGATGACCGGGAGATTCTCACGCGGCAGGAAATGATCGAGGCGTTCCGGCTGGAGGCGATCAACAAGACCGCCGGTCGATTTGACCGTGAGAAACTGCTGGCGATGAACACGGATTACGTGGCGGCCGCCGCGCCGGACCGTCTGCTGGGGGCCTTCCGTGACTGGGCTAGTGTCAGCGGATCGGCACTGTCGAAGCTGGACGACGCCGTCGCGGCTGACCTGCTCGACGCCTGCAGAGGGTTTCGCACCTTTCGGGATCTGGAAGCCAAGGCCGGTGTCCTTTTCATACCGGATCATGCCGTCTCTTACGAGAAGGAGTCGGTCAAGAAAGTGCTCGAAAAGGGCGAGGGCCGCGGCTATCAGACGCTGCAGGCGCTTCTGCCGCAGTTAGATTCTCTGGAGCCGTGGACGGTCGAGACAATCGACGCATTTATCCGCGACTACTGCGAACAGTCCGGCGCCAAAATGGGCGACGTTGCGCAGCCCCTGCGCGTCGCCGTTGCCGGACGTCCCGTAAGTCCGGCCATCGGTCAGACGCTGGTTCTGCTCGGCAAGTCCTCCACGCTCGCGCGCATTCGACGGTGTCTTGATCTTCGGACGCGCGCGATGTGAGCTTCGCCTCTCCATCTGTCTCATAACCAATAGCAACGTCGTTCGTGTGCGTGCGATTGTGCGCGATAACTACCGCCGCGCGCCGTTGCGATTTGCCGGAACATTTTTTTCGATTGATCGCCGGCGCCATGGGGTCCTACGATTGCCTGAGGGGGATTGGGGATTCACAACACAACAACCAGAGGATCGTTCCTCCGGCGCACGTCGTGGTCATGAACCAGCTTGCGGCGGCTGCAATCTGATCCTCGTGCGTGAAGGCAGGCCACCCGCACCCCGGCCGGTGTGTATCCCGGCCACGAGGGTCTCCTGCACGCAACTGGCACACGGGGGAGGAAGATGAATATGAAAGGTTCGAGCAAGATCATTGTGGCGCTCGCGGTCGTAGCCGGTGGCGTTCTAGCGCTCGGCGCCTGCGACGCGCTGCGAGGCGTCGGCGGCGCTGCGGGTGACGTGCAGGTGCTCGGTGCGTCGCAGGGACGGCAGAACGCGGCGCGGCTGATCGATACCGGCGTGGGCAAGAAGCTCCGCGTGGACGTGCTGCAATACAACGGCCTCGGCGCTCAGCAGCGCTGCGCGCCGCTGGGCGGCGGCGGTGCGGATCCCTGGCCGAGCCGGATCGGCGGGCCGGCCATCTTCACGCCGAATCTCTTCAACATTCCCAGTGAGTACGACTGGCTGGCCACGCTCGGTGATACCGACTACTGTCTGGCCCTGCGCGTTCCGGTGGAGCCGATCTTCCCGCAGTTCTTCACACAGATCGAGTTCAGTCTGCGGGCGGTCAATCCGTGTGCCCGAGGTCATATCGCGGGCAACGACTACTTCATGACGCCGCAGGGCAGTCAGGCCGACTATCCGTCGAACGATGACGTGGTCGCCAATCGGAGTCTCATCGATCTGACCGGCGGTGACGTCGCCATCGTGGTGACCGGCATCAACTTCCAGTTCAATCCGACCAACACGACTGCGTCGATGAACTTCCTCGGCCCGACGGGCTGGCTGGCCTTCATGCGTGACAACGCCTATCGCAGCGGTCGGTTTTTCAACATCACCGGCGCGCTCAAGGGCGGACCGCCCGCCTTCTTTGACACGCCCGGCACGCACGATGACGGCGCGTTCGAATCGGTGCAGGTCAACGGCGACCATTTCGACGCCAACAGCGAACCCTTCGGAAACCTGAAGCTTCATCCCGTCCCACTGACGTGCGCCGGTTTCCCGACGAAGGCGTACGCCTTCCTCGACATGTCCAACGTGGATGAGCACTTCAACCCGTCGCCCGGCGAAGGTGGCTTCGTATTCGTGATCCGAAAGGATGCCTTCTTCGGCAAGGGCGTGGTTGTGAACCCGAACGTGCCCGGACCGGCGCCGGCGCCGATCGGAGCCGGTGACATCCTGCCGATCGTCCCGAGTTCAGGTTACAACGAGTTCCTGATTCCCGACATCAACTGCCCGGCGCCGAGCGATAACTTCGGCAACGGCGTGCCCGGCGTGCATGAGATCGGCTGGTCGGTCTTCTTCGTGCACTCGAACTGACCCGCGCACCGCGCATCAGCGCCCTGAGTCAATTGATTTGCGCGGGGCGTGTCACCACGACACGCCCCGCTTTCTTCATACGCAGGGTCGGTTGTTGATTGATTCATTCGCTACGGTGTCGTAAAATGACTTTCCGATGAAACGGCGTAGGCGGTCCTGAGCGTGCGATTGTGGCCTTCACGTACCTGATCTTCGCCGGCAGGTCCGCCGCGAAAACCTGCCCGGGGGACGACCGAATGAAACTTCAAGCCAGACTGATCGGCCTTGCGATCTGCGGCTGCCTCGTGTCGTGCCTCGGGCTGCAGTGCCCCGCCTTGCAACCGCAGACACCGCCTCCAACAGGAGAAGAGCCCGCCCCGGAGCCGCCGCTTCCGAGCATCAACATCGACGGGCAGTGGCGGCATGCAGCATCAGGCACACTGCGCGAGACCTGCATCACGATCGCTAATTCGCGCATCACTCAGATCGACGACGGCTGCAACGGCAACATCCTCCCGCTCGTTTCGACCCCACCGGCACAGGCGCAAGGCAATACGGGCATTTTCAGAATCTTCGCTTCGTTCAGTGATTCGCCGGACAGCTTCACGAACGGCGGCATTTATACATATGAGTTGATGCTCGGCGCCGGCGACACACTCCAGGGCAGCGGGACGCTGCGCAACGAACCCAACGGACCTATTCTGCTCGGCAACGTCGTTCTGGTTCGCAATTAGGCACTCGGCACCTGCAACCATCTGGTTCGGCTCTTTCAGGTCCGCCGTGCTTTCTTGTCTTTTCGTCCACATCCAGTCGCAAAATTCATCCTGTGGCCAGGCAGGCGAAATCTGACTATAAAATCGGGATGGCGACGGAATCCACTGAACACCGGCGGCTCGCTTGCGGCGTGGAGTTGGCGGTCCTTCCACTCGAGGGACGCAGGACGGTCGCTTACGAAATTCGCGTACTCGCGGGAATTTCCGACGAACCCGAGGAACTCGGCGGCCTGGCCCGCATCGTCGAGGAGACCATCTCCAAGGGGACACAGCAGCGCAGCGCGCAGGAATTGACCGACGCATTCGATGCGCTCGGGGCGCAAGTCAGCTCCGGTGTCGGCCGCGAGTCGATGGTCTTCCGATGCAGTTGCCTTCCGGAGTATCTCGATCACGCCCTGGGCCTGCACGCGGAGATGCTGCGCACACCGATTTTTCCGGAAGAGTACTGCGAAGTCGCCGTCGAGCTGGCGATACAGGATCTGCTGAGTCTCGAAGACGAGCCGGGCGAGCTGGCGCGAAAACTCATCGGTCCCCATGCGTACGGGCCGCGACTCGGTCGACACGAACTCGGCTGCGAGGAATCGCTCCGGCGAATCCGCCGTGAGCAAGTCGTCGACTACTGGAAGCACCACTTCACTGCGCGACGCCTGCAGATTTCCCTCGGCGGAGCCGTGGATATCGATAAGGCCTCCGCTCGAATTGATCAGCTTTTCACCGGCTTCGATAGCACGGACGATTCGACGGGAAATGCTCCCGGCACCACGCCGGGGCGCGCCGCGGAGTTCACCCCGGGAGCGCACCATCATCACAAGGAACTGGAGCAACAGCACATTCTGATCTGCTGGCCGGGCGTCGCCGTGCGCGACGATGCGTATCCCGTCGAGCGAATTGCCCTCGGCGTTCTGGGTGAAGGCATGAGTTCGCGGCTCTTTACCGAAGTGCGGGAAAAGCAGGGGCTGGTGTACTGGGTCGGCGCCTGGGACGAGCATCCACGCAGCGGCGGGCGACTCTTCATGGGCGCATCAACCATGCCGGCGCGGTGCGATCAGACCTATCGCACGCTGCTTCGAGAAGTGGATCGTCTCGAGGAGGACGTTACGGCTGAGGAGATCGAGCGGGCCAAGATCAGCATCATCGCCAAGACCCAGACGCACGGCGACATCACACGGGCACGGGTCAGCGAACTGTCGAGCGACCTCTATTTCCACGGTCGGCCGGTCAGCATCGCGGAAAAGAACGCCAAGCTATCGGCGGTTACCGTTGAGGACGTGCGGAAGTATCTCAGGAACCATCCGCGAGATCGCCTCTGCGTACTGACCCTGGGACCGCGGCCGCTGGAGGGTGTGGTATGAAGCAGATGGCAGCGAGCCATTTTGTCGACCGGACGCTGGACAATGGCCTGCGGGTCATCATTGAGGTCATGCCTCACGTGCAAAGCGCCGCTGCCGGCTATCTCGTGCGGACCGGCGCGCGTGATGAGATACCCGAACTTGCGGGTGTTTCCCACTTCCTCGAACACATGTGCTTCAAGGGCACGCCGCGGCGCGACTGGCACCGCATCACCATCGACTTTGACAACATGGGCAGCACCTACAACGCCTACACCTCGAAGGAGCGCACCTTCTACTTTGGATGGGTTCGCGTCGAAGATCTCGAGAAGCAGATCGAGCTGCTGGCCGACATGATGCGCAGCGTCATCCCCGCCGAAGAATTTGAAATGGAAAAGAAGGTGATCCTCGAAGAGATCGCCATGTCGGCCGACCAGATCGATCGCTGCGTGTATGATCTGATCCACGAACAGCTTTATGTGGGTCATCCGCTGGCCTGGCCCGTGCTCGGCACGACGGACACGATCTCGAAGCTCTCGCGCGATGAGCTGCACGGCTACTTCGAAGATCGCTACCACCCGGGCAACATGATACTGCTTGTCGCCGGCAACGTGGACCCCGACGCGGCCCTGGCGATGGCCCGCCGACACAGCGGCGACTGGAAGGCCCGTGCACCCCGACCACGGCGTGCCACACCACCGACACTCCGCAGCGGGACATGGTGCCGAAAAGTCGAGCGTTTCAAGCAACAGGCCGTTGCCCTGGCCTTTCCGGCGCCGTCGGCCACGGACCCCGATCGCGAGACGGCCGATGTCCTCGCGGCGATTCTCGGCGGGCACAATTCGCGATTCTTCTGGAACATCATCCAGGAAGGTATCGCCGCCCACGTCGCTGCAGGGCGCATCGACTACTGCGACGCGGCCATGATGATCGCCTTCGGATTCTGTGATCCACAGCGGGCCGATGAACTGCTCGCCGCCATGCGCGCGGAAATCGCGAAGCTCTGCGACAAGGGTGTCACCAACGACGAGGTGCAGCGCGTTCGAAATCGCACACGGACCGGATTGGCCACCGAAGCGGAGGCCCCCTATTACCGGCTGATGCAACTGGTCAACGACATCGACGCTCTCGGCCGGCCGCGTGATGTCACCGAACGGCTCGCGGCCATTGATGCCGTCACGCCCGATTCGATCCGGGCCTACCTGCGAAAATGGCCGATGAACGGCGAAGGGGCACTCACCAGTCTGGGACCGCGCCACTGGCCTGAGAAGGCGGTCCTGGTGGGTTGATGGGTTGCAAGCCCTGTTTTTCGGCGTTTTTCGCCGGACCGCTGCGCCTGTAGCCCCTGCCGGGAACCACCGATAAAGTCCTTTCGCTGATAACGTACCTCGCCTTACATACCGATATTGAAATTGTTTTGCGCAGCCGGGGTAATACTACGCTGGAAAGTGCCCACGTTACGAATGTCGGGCGACGAGTAACGCGGTGGGCGATGCCCACCCGACGAATGCTTCCGGAATGTCCTGATGTCCGATGTGTCTGCGAATGAAAACGGCGCCGGCCCCCTTCGTCTTGCGCCCGATCCGACGCCCGAGTCTGGCCCTGCTAAGAGCGGGCGAGATGCCCACGCCTCCATCGCGCCACTTGACGGCATCGCTCCCAAGACTGTCGCTGTTGTCCATCCTGCGCAGATGACTGTCACTTTTGGACCCGGCATGGACCCGGCACGCGCGCCGCGACCGGCCATGCTGATCTTCGGCATGGCGATTCTGATGATCGGTGTCGTGCTGGCCACGCTCCCGATTCGCACCTGGACGAATCTGGTCCTGATGCTGTCAACCGGAACGGTCGTAGCTGAGCCGACTGAAGGTTCAGCCGACGCCCTGACGCTGCCGGTTCATCTGCCCGCGTTCGTTCGGCACTTGTCGTCGGAGACGGGACGATGGATGGCCAGCGGTCTGCTTGTCGTTGCGGCGCTTTCTGTGTTGCGTGCCCGCGCCTTCGCGGTCATCGTCACCGGCGTGCTGTTCGCGTTGACGGTCTTCTCCTGCGATTCGCTGCTTGCCGGTCGCTTCTCGCGCGTCGCGACTGCATGGCTTGGAGCGGGATCGCCGCGCTATGTTCTTGCGATTCTTGCCGCCGCCTTCGGTTATCTTGTCCACGCATCGCCGGCCAACTCGAAGATCAGCATTCGCGGAATCATCGGGTTGCTCATTGTCGCCGTCGCCGGTTTCGGCACGATGCATAACTGGTACGACTGGACCCCGCTGGCCTCGTGGATCGGTCCGACGGCTTCGCAGTTGCTCTCCGAGTGGACTGACGAATGCACCTGGGCCACGGTTCTCATCCTCACGGCGATCGGAGTCGCCTCTTCTCGCACGCGGCCGGTTCATCTGCTGATCGCTCTCATGCTCATCGCGCTGGCCTGGCACTGCGTCTCTTCGGGACTCGTGCAGGTGCGAACCTTCCCCGAGCTGGCGGTGAAGGATTACGTACCGACCGTCGAGGATGTCAATTACCGCAATGTCGAGGCCTGGCGCTGGGTGGTGGCGGTTGAGCTGGCCGTGCTGGCGGCGGTGCTGCTGCATCTGTCACTGGGAATGGGGGCGCTGAACGTCGCCTTCGCATTCACCTGGATGATCGCCGGCCTCGGAATCTATGGCGCGGTGGGGAATATGTCACTGCTGCGGACGGCCAGTGAGGGCTTTACGGCAACGCGGTCCACCGGCATGCAGTCCACGCAGGCCTCGCAGGATCCGCTGGCAAACTGGGGATTGCCGATCGGTCCAACGCCGCAGCCGACGGCGCCAACGCAACGTTTACGACCGAATCCCAATGAGCCCGTGGACGATGAGCCGGCCCCTCGCGGCGAAGATTCAACTGTGGGTGGGACTGCGGCTCGGAACACGTCGGCGGTCGCTCGACCAGCCGTGACGCCGGACGCGACCGGTGAGCTGGACGAGGCCCGGATGCGGGCATTAGCAAGCATTCAGCGGCCGGCCACGGTGCGAGAAATCACGCCGCTGGTCTGGATGTTTCTGACGGCGGCGCTGGCAGGCCTGATTGCGGTTACCGGTGTCAGCATGATGACATCAAGCCGATCGCTTCGTCGCTTCGCCTTCTGCGTGCTGTGGGTTTCGCTGGGCATTGCCGGGACTCTGCTGTGGAGCGTCTGGCCGAAGGGTTCGGAAACCTGGCTCGGCTGGCTTGCCGCGTGGCGTTACTCGCAGCATCACACCAGCGCCATCTGGCTGACTTTCCTTGGATCGGCGGCAATCTTCGGCTTCTGGGCCCTGCGGCACGATTCGAACCTTGCAACCTGGGTTCACGCCAGCGCCGCAGCCGTGCTGCTCGCCACCTGCCTGACCCTCGGCGGCGTGGCCATCCTCATCTACTGGGGCGGCTTCCCTGCCCTGCCGACATGGGTCTATATCGTGATCGCCGCGGGGCAGTCGTCGCTCATGTGGGCGCTGCTGATGCACCAGTCACTGGCCGAACGCCGCGCCAGGCGTCTCGCCTGAGATCGGCTCCCATTGCTGCCGACGGTTCGGCCTGCCGATCCACCCGCGGAATCGCGGCTTTCTTCCTCGCTTTTCCCGATATCTACTAATATGAACACAAACCGCTCCCAGCGCAGATCGTCTCGCCCGAAGTTCCCGCCTCATCGCCGCATGCTTCGGCCATCCCTCCTTGCCATGATCGGGCTGCTGCAGTCCGGAGTCGGCTGCTCGCTGGCAGACCTCGACACACCGCAGCGCCGCGACAACGGCCTCGTCATCATCCTGCCGGGCATCGAAGGCCCCAGCCCGTGGAATTACAACCTTGCCCGCGGTCTGGCTGATGGCGGCGTCCGAAACTCCGTACAGATTTACGACTGGGGAACGCGCATCCCCGGCGGCATGCTTATCAACCTTGCTCACTACGAGCGCAACCGAGCGATGGCTGCTTCACTGCGAGATTACATCCTGGAGTATCGCCGAGCGAACCCCTCGCGTGCCGTCCACCTGATCGGTCACTCAGGCGGCGCCGGGATTGCCGTCATGGCCGCAGAGATGATGCCGGAGAATGAACGCATCACAACACTCATCCTGCTGGCGGCGGCATTGAGCCCGGACTACGACCTGCGTCCGGCACTTCGAAACGTGAGCGGCGGCATTTTCAATTATTACTCGAAGCTCGACGCGGCGCTGCTCGGCGTCGGAACCAGTGTCGCAGGAACGATCGATCGCCAGCACACCATGGCCGCCGGTGCCGTGGGCTTTCGCCGCCCGACGACCTCTGATCCATCCGAGCGAGACCTCTATCGCAAGCTCCACCAGGTGGAATGGCGACCGACCATGCAGCGTTATGGTCACATCGGCGATCACATGGGCTGGTCCGATCGCAACTTTGTGAAACACTATCTCGCACCACTTGTGATCGAGTTCAATTCATGGCCGAGCCGGCCGATCTCCGACCCGGACGCCCCGGAGCGAGCCAGCACCCTGATCGCGGATGGCTGATCGTCGCGGGCCGGCGCATGAAAATGCACGTTTTCCGCCCAAACCGGCCGCGGCGCGTCTGAAAAAGCCCCTTCGGACCTTTGTCCAAAGAGGCCCAAGCCGCTAAAATGTTTTAGCCGATTACTAGGGGGGTTCGTTACCACCGATGGCAGGCCACGACATGCCGCAACATCAACCGCGTACAGCCCGGCTTCGACGCCGCGGTCCCTCTCGCGCGGAGACCTTCAATATCTGACAGCAGGGAACTGACAATGGACCCGAACGTTGTGCCGCGAATACTTCTCCTTGGCCGTCCCGGCAGCCGGGCACACGAGATCGTCCAGAAGTTCGCCGAAATCGGGGCAAACGTTCACAGCGTCATGACGTTCGACGAGGCGCTCGCGGCCATGCGGGAATCTGCCTTTGACGTGGTCATCAGCGATCAGGGGGATTTTCTCGCGCTTGAGCGCGCCGCGGTCAATCAGCAGTCGGCCATGATCCTTGAGAACATCGGCCAGGGGGTCTGCATCGTGCACCCCTCAGGTCGCCTGGTCTGGGCCAATCCGAAGATGCGCAGCTATCCCGAAGATATGATCGCCCAGGTCTGCGGTATCTGCGTGAAGACGTTCGGCACGAGCGGAGCCGATTCCGGCAGCGAGGGGAAATCGTCCTTCGGTTTTAACAACGGCCAAAGCCGCTCGGCGCACCATCGGGCGCGGCGTGTCAGCATCACCAGCCCGCGCGACGAGCACTTTGAAGTCACGATTACGCCCGTGCTGAACTCCCGCGGCGAGGTCATGCAGATTGCCGCAGTGGTCTGGGACGTGACGCACAATCGGCGATTGCAGAAGAAGATCGACGCGATTGACCTTGCCGGACGAGAGCTGGTACGTCTCGACGCGGAAACGACCGCGGGAATGAACGTCGAGGAGCGGATCAGTCTTCTCGAACAGAAGATCCTGCGTTACATGCACGACCTGCTGCATTTCGACAATTTTGCGGTGCTGCTCATCGACAAGAAGACCAACCGGCTGGATTTTGTTTTGCAACACGGGATGATTCCTCGCTCGCGGGACTACGAGATCATTGCCTCGCCGGAGGGCAACGGGATCAGCGGCTACGTCGCCGCCACGGGCCGCAGCTACATCTGCCACGACACATCGAAGGACCCGCGTTATCTGCCCGGTCTGGAATCGGCGAAAAGCTCGCTGACGGTTCCGCTGCGATTGCACGACAAGATCATCGGTGTGTTCAACATCGAGTCAGACCGGGAGGCGGCGTTCAACGAGGAGGATCGGCAGTACGCGGAGATCCTCGCGGGCTACATCGCCATCGCGCTGAACATCCTCGATCTGCTCATCGTCGAGCGGAACGACTGGACGGGCCGGCTGGCGGAGGACGTGCTCGGCGAGATCGCCGGACCGCTGAACGACATCATCACGGAGGCGCAGACGCTGATGGAGGAATACATCGGCAATGACGATCTGCGGCATCGGCTCAGCGCGATCTGCGACCATGTGACGGAGATCAAGGAAAAGGTACGCGAGGTGGCCCGGCCGCGCGGCGGCATCCTGGGGCGACGAACTGGAACGACCGTCGATCCGCTGCTCAAGGGCAAGCACATTCTCGTGGCCGATGACGAAGAGACGATCCGGGAGACCATCGCCGGGGTGCTGCGGAAGGCGGGGGCCGACGTGGAAACGGCCTGCGACGGGGCCGCGGCGATCGAGGAGTTGCAGCACCATCCGTACGATCTGCTCCTCGCCGATATTCGCATGCCGCACAAGAACGGTTACGAAGTCTATGCCGCGGCGAAGGAGGGCAACCCGGACATTGCTGTAATTCTCATGACCGGCTTCGGGTATGACCCGAATCACAGCATCGTACGGGCGAAGAAGGAGGGGCTCAGCGCGGTGCTGTTCAAGCCGTTCAAGGTGGAGCAGCTCATCGCGGAAATCCGCGGGGCGTTCGCGGTGGGTAAGGCATAGCGACCAGGCGTTACATCAAGAAAAGCGAGCGAGACGCCCGTACCACCCTGAGCTACGACACTTCTGTACTCCCGCCGGCACGATTCGTTCACATTTGCCCTTCATCATTGTATTGCCTACGATTCACCTCATAACCAAGGTGGATGGGTTCGTTCGATCGGATGGGATCCGATGGGTTGCGATCCATCGGCTTCAGCAATCACTGCCTCCATGAAACTCCGTTGTCCCCGATGTCAGCAAAAGCTCAACATCCCCGACAAGTACGCGGGGAAGGCGATTCGCTGCCCTGCCTGTCAGCGCGCCTTTACGGTTCCCAGGCCGGCCGGTGACGGCGGGGCTACGGGGGCGCGACTTGATGCGGCGAAGCTCGATCTCGAAGGGCTGGCCAGTCTGGAGCGCGCCGCCTCGGAGATGGATGAGCAGGAACTCGCCGCTGCGCAGGAGCAGGTGGCTGCCGAACGAGCCGCCGAAGCACAGCGCGGCGACCCGACGATTCGCACCTGTCCGAACTGCCGGAAGCGAACCAAAGTGGAGGACCCGTACGCGGAGATGCTCTGTTCACATTGCTGGCAGCCGATTCCGGCGTTGATCAAGGGGGAGAAGATCGGTCGGGCGCGAGGCGGACCGGGCGGGGCGACGATGTTTTACGGCGAGCTGGCCAATGCCATCGCGTACCCGGTGCCGGCGCTGGCATCGCTGGGCACGGCAGCGGGCATAGCGATCGCGGCGGCGCTGGTGCCGGTGCTGGTGCTGACGGGACTGGCGAATGTGATGGAAATGGGGAACGTGGGGCTGGTACCCAACGATCAGTTGAAGGCCGACCTCAGTGGTGTGCAATGGATTCTCGTAGCCATCTTCGCCGCGGAGGTGGTCTTCTACTCGGCCGTCGCCCTGCACGTCTTCCTTGATGTGATCCGCACGACCGTCATCGGCAACAATGCGCCACCCAATCTCGGATGGAGCCCGGCAAGCTGGGGTAAGAGCGTGCTCGGCTACCTCGTGCTGCTGGGTTATTACATCGTGGCCGGTTCGCTTCTGCTGTACCTGACCTATCCGGGCGATTTGTTCGAGGATATTCGCCGGGGCGATGTGATGCAGATTATCAAGGACGCGGGAACGCCCTTCGGCGTGGGGATGTTCATCGTTTCGATCGGCGTGCCGATGAACCTGCTCGGATTCGGGCTGGGAACCGTGGTGCAGGCGATCAATCCGGTGCGGGTCTTCAAGTCGATCGGCCGGACACACGTCCACTATATTTTTCTTGTGATTCTGCTGAGTGTTTACGGCATCATGTTCGCGGCGGCATTTCTGGCGATCGTCTTTGAATGGTTCATCCCGCAAGTCGGCAGCATGGTGGCGGGGGCGAAGGAGGGCAACATCATCCAGGTGGCGCTGGCGCTCGTCGCCTGGGGCGTCGTCATGGCATTCTACTACTACGGCAATTACGTCATTGCCCGCCTGCACGGCATCTTCGCACGATCATTTCGAAAGAACCTTGAATTCGGAACACTGTGAGGAAGAAGGCCTGGGACACGGGACCTGAGGCCGGGTTCTGCTATCAGCTCAACTTCCGCCACAGCGCTTCAGGCAGTTCCACGGCCTCCACATCGCGCGGCTCGAGCTTGTAAAGACCGCCGCCGTAAATCCGCCGCTGGGCCGAAAGAGCCCGCTGCCCTTCGGGGCTACAAAGATAGGCATGAAGGGATTTGACGACCGCGGCGGTTGAGTTTCGCGGGTAGATTCCGTGATAGGCCGTCAGATTCAGCGCACCCGCCGAGTTGAGCACGACGCGAAAATCACCCCGAGCAAAGACGGCAATCAGGATCGGCGCCGGCTTTCGCTCTTCCGGTCGAAACCAGACCGGCCGGTGCGAAGGCAGGTAGCGGCGATCGATCCCACGTCTGCGTCCTTCACCCAGATATGCCTGAACTGCTGGACTAAGCATCTGACGCGGTGAGAGCAGGTAGAGCGGCTCGTCAGAAGCGATCAACCTGCGCATCGCCTGCCCGGTCAGTCGAGGTCCTTCGATCTGCCTAGCGCGGCTGATACACGGACGCACGTCGCGTGATGAAAGGCGGAGCTCGCGGCACTTGGAAGGTCGCAGCACGAAGAAATCATTGGCCCCGGTGGCAATGCCGCGCGAACAGGCGGCCACTTCACCCAGCCGGTGGTGAGCCGTTTGCAGCGGCGCATCCGACTCTATGATCGGCGACCACTTGCGCGTCGGCGACAGATCTTCCGCGCGTACACGGCGCGCATCTCGCAGCGTCTTCGACGAAAGCGAGCCGGCGTCCTCCGCCCGGGAAAGCCGAATCGACTCACACGGGGCGCGGCCGCGCCGCAGCAGCAGGATGGCTGCCGTAGTCAGCGCTGTCGGAAAGATCATCACCCGATGCGAGAAGTGTACGATGCCGTCGAGGACATTGCGCTCGAGGAGAAACGCCTTGAGCGGCACGCCGAAATCGGCATTGAGCCATTCGGCAGGCAGGATGATCGCCGCGCGACCGCGCGGCCCGAGGAGAGAAGCTATCCGCAGCATGAACAACCCGTAGAGATTCATCATGCGGCTGAGGCGGCGTCCGGCGAGCCGGTCGAACTCACCGAGCAGCTCGTCGTCGTAGTTCAGTTCGTGGTGGCGAACGTAGGGCGGGTTGGCCAGCACCGCATCGAAGGGCCGGCCGAAACGCACGCGAAGAAAATCCGCCCGGCGACAGCGCACGGTCAACCGCCGATCGGATCGATCGAGCCGCCCCGGCAGCCGGGGATCCAGCTCGCAGGCATGAATGCTCGGCCGCGTCCAGCGGGGCCGTCGGCGATAGAAGGACTCCAAGGCGTGAATGAAGACGCCTTCGCCCATCGCCGGCTCCAACACGCGGTGAGGTCGATGTGCACAGGCCCATGCGGTCATCCAATCGGCCACCCTCCGTGGCGTCGGCACCTGGCCGAGCGAGTCAGCAGATGGTACTGCATCGCGTGTATCAGTCTGAACACGGTGTGCGATGGTCGCGTTTTGTCGGGTGGAGCTGCACATAAAAGAGGCGGTGGGATGATACTCCGCCGCCTCGCGGGTTGCCAGAAGCTGCCTGAATCGCGCTTACGGGTTGAGCAGCAGATCCACGAAGACCTGAATGTCCATGCCGTCGGCATCGCCCTGTCCGTCCACATTGGCGCGGGCCATGAAGCCGGGGTTCGTCTCGGTGCCGATCAGGACGTTCACAAAATGCGGGATGTCGAGCAGGTTCGTGCTGCAATCACCGTTGACATCGCCCAGCGGGAGCGGATCGACGGTCAGAATCGCCGTCAAGCTGGTTTGCTGATTGCACTGGTCGGTGATCGTGCAGGTGTAATCGCCGGCATCATCCGAAGTGACGTTGGTCAGACTGAGCAGCGCGCTGTCCGTACCCACGATATCGCCGTCCTTTCGCCAAGTGTAGGTGAACAGGCCGCGCATGCCGGTAGCAGCGACGGTGAAGGAGACGTTTTGCCCTTCGCAGACGGTCTGGCTCTGCGGATGAGTATTGATGTTGATCGAGCTGCCGGAGCAGTTAACGATGATCTTGTATATTTCGCCCGGCACGTGTTTGACGATGTAAAGCTCGCCTTCGGCATCCTCACCGAAGGAGACGAGACCGGCAAGGTTCAGTCCGCCGATCGGGCCGGTGGGAACCAGCTCCGAGGCACGGTTGACGACCTGGCCCGCGGTGACCGCGGTGCACTGACCGGTGCTCATGTTGCAACTGCCGGTGTAGCGGAAGGACCACAGACCGCTGACGGTGGCCTGGATATAGTTGGCGAAGAAGTAGTGGCCTTTCAGATCGGGGATGAGTGAACCGCGATAGACGTAGCCGCCGGTGACTGCGGAGCCGCTTGTCCACGGATAATCCCAGACCGGGTTGATAAGCCCGACGGTGCTGCACGTGCTGCTGCAGAAACTTGAAGGTGCGTTTGAGCAGACGAAACCCTCGCGGGTGCGCCAACCGAAGTTGATCCCGGCGACGCCCGCCGGGGCGAGACTCACTTCTTCCCGGGCATTCTGACCGACATCACCGATGTAGAGATTCCCGTTGGCGCGATCGAAGCTGCAGCGCCAGGGATTGCGAAGGCCGTAGTGATAGATTTCATCAAGTCCGGCGACGCCGACAAACGGATTCGAAGGCGGATTGACATAACCCCAGACGGTCGTGTTGCCCGGATCCTGGTCGGCTGCGACATCGAGCCGGAGCATCTTGCCGAGGAGCGAGTTGATGTTCTGGGCGTTGCCGCTCGGATCGCAGCCAGAGCCGCCGTCGCCCGTGGCGACGTAGAGATAGCCATCGGGACCAAAGCCGATCCATCCACCGTTGTGATTGGCATTGGTCGGGTGATTGATGGTGAGGACCAGTTGCATGCTGGCGGCGTCCGCGGTGTTGGCCGTGGGGTCTTGACCGGTCGTCGTGTAGCGACGGACGTGATTGTTGCCGCCCTGGGTGATGTAGATGAAAAAGGCGCCTCGGTTGGGATTTGGCGCGTCGGCAAAGAAGTCGGGATGGAAGGCGAGGCCGAGCAGTCCTTCTTCGTTGCTGGTGTTCTGCCCAGTCGTGGTGAGGAAGGGCGTAGGAAGGAGGGTGTTATTGGCCATGTTGAGAATCTGGATTCGACCCTGTGCGTTGGTGGGAACCGAGTTGCCGATGCGCTGCTCGACAATGAAGAGCCGCGTGTTGTCGCCCGGCGGGCAGGCCACGAAGATCGGGCGGTTCAGTGCTGTCGGGCTGGCATTCGGCGGATAGATCCGAACGGTCGTCAGCGGCGTCTGGGCCTGCACGACGTGAACCAACAGCAGCACGACGGCACTCGAGAAAGTAGAAATCTGAATCATCCTTTTCATCCGCAAGACCTCCCTCACTTCCAAGTTCAACCCCACCTGAGAATCACGTCAGACCGCTTGAAGTCGTCGCGGCACGGTAATCGACGTGCGGACGGTGACGGTTTTTACCGGGCGGCATTGACGCTGCCCGGCGGAATCATCATGACCATCAATCGGACTAACGAACGTGGTCGGCGGGTAAGAATCCAATCGGCTCAGATAATGATTATAACGAGTAGAAAGCGGCATTGGTACCCTTGTAAACGCTCCTTTTTACGGAGAAAACCGCGATGGGGTGAACCTGGCCGGCCCCGATGATCAGAATAAGAAAGGGCCCGGAATCCGCTGATTCACGCGGCTCCGGGCCCCGATTCGTTCATCGCCCTTCGACCTGTCCGCGAGCTTATCGCAAGAGCGACAGGACGGTCTGCGGCGTCTGGTTGGCGATCGCGAGGATGCTGGTACCCGCGTTCATGAGAATCTGAGCGCGGGTCAGTTCGCTGGTCTCGCGTGCAAAGTCGAGGTCTCGGATGGTGGATTCCGACGCTGTCAGGTTCTCCAGGGTGATCTGGAGCTGGTTGACGTTGGTATCGACGGTGTTCTTTTCGAAGGCGCCGAGGCGTCCGCGAATCATGGACACCTGTCGGATGGCTTCGGCGATGATGCGTGAGGCCTGCGCCGCTTCGCCCTTGACGAGACTCGACGGACCGCCGCTGGCGATATCGGAGAGGTATCCGACGCCGGCGTTGCCCAGCCGCGAGGCCGCCACCGACTGGACACCAATGTTGACCTGCTGGTTGGAGTCGACGCCCGGTCCGAGCTGGAACGATGCCCCACCGCCGGTGATGGCGAAGGTCGTCGAGCCGACCACGTTGAAGGATTCCTGGAGCCGTAGCTCGAGCGACAGGCCGGTGGTATTGAGGAAAACGTCGAGACCGCGCCCCAGGGCGCTGGTGCCGTTGACGGTGACCGTCGCATCGCGACCGATGTCGCGGTTGACCGTGTTACCGTCGCCGTCCACGGTGGAAAAGACGTTGGGTGTCGTACCGATCTCGGTGACCTGCACGAAGGCGTTACTGCCGTACTCCATGGACGAGAGCACGATGCCGCTCGCGGCGTTTGCGTCGTTGATGAGCGAGGCCCTCACACCGGTCGCGTCGCTGACGAGATTGATCGCCGCGGCAATCGCGCTGGCGGTCGTGCCGGCAAGGAGCGGGAGACCCGTCACGCCGTTGGGGCCGGCCAGCTCGAGGGTCACGTCGGCGGTGATGGAGCTGGTGCGGAACTCGAGGGCCGCGTGCTGTGCCGACTGCAGGACGCTGACCGTCACGGGGACGTAGCTCGCCGTGCCGAACGACACGCCGTGGACCCGCAGGTCGGAGATGTTGGAGATGTTGACGCCGCTGGTGATGTAGCCCAGCGATCCGTTGAGCAGCTTTCGACCGCCGAAGGTCGTCGTGTTGGCGATGCGCGTAATCGAGGCAATCGCCGAGTCGATCTGAAGCTGGTTCGCCCGGATCTCGTCCTCGGAGACGGCACCTGCGTTGGCGGCCTCGACGATCTTCGCCTGGATGTCGTTCAGCAGCGAAGAGACCTCGTTGAGCGCGCCTTCCGTCGTCGCGATGACGTTTGAAGCCCGCTGTGAGTTGGTAATCGCCTGCCGGACACCCTGGATCTCCGAGCGCAAGCTCTGGGAGATGATGAGCCCTGCCGGATCGTCCGCTCCGCGATTGATCCGCAGACCGGAGGAGAGCCGTTCGAGCGAAGACCTCAATTGCTCGTTGGAGCGGCCAAGCTGGCGCGCCGCAAGTATCGAGGCAGTGTTCGTATTGATCCGAGCCATGTCACAATCCTCCCTGATTGATCATTGCGAAGAAGGGCATCGAAGCTCCTCTTTCGCCTGTCGGCGTCTACAACGCCGAGTCATCGCGGCGCTGGTCTGCGCCGAAGCATCCGTGCTTGTTGGGTTTCACTTGTCACATCTCACGCATTTCGGTCAGCGTCGGCGTCGCCGGCGACCTTCCGGCGTGGTTCCAATGTTCGCGGTCCGGCTCTCACAAATCCCTCGACTCTTCGTCCTTCTCCCGTGCTACGTTGCTACGTTCCGCCGCGCCCCGGATCTCGGGGCCCTTCCGGCCCTCGACCCCGATTTCCTTCGGCACCGCGGCCTCGCCCTTCTGAATTTCCTTCACCCCGTCGCTTCACAGCCGGGCCCTCCGACGGCAGATCCTCCGGCTTGATGTTCGCCGCGGCGCGGTTCTCGCGCTGGATGGCGTCGTAGACTTCCTTCCGGTGCACCGGCACATGCGACGGCGCCGTGATTCCGAGTCGTACTTTATCTCCACGAATATCAACGATCGTGATCTCGATGTCGTCGCCGATCATGATCGTCTCGTCACGCTGACGCGATAAGACCAACATCCCTGTCTCCTTGCTCTGGCAACGAGATTGCCCGTTATTCGCCGAGACATCCGTGTCTGGGCGTGCTCGATCCATGATCGCCCGATCCGTCGGACGACACGCTCCCGCGCTGTCGAGAACCGCCCGAGGCGGTCGACGCCCGCGCGGGGGTCGCCGAGAGATCGTAGGCCGGTTCGAGCAGGCCGGCCTTGTGTTAGCTCCCGCTGATCGAGGCGGATGGACGACGGCGCGCGACCCGGCTCACTGCCCGGTCGGCGGGCAAGGGGCAGGCGAAGGCCTGTACCCGGCCACGCGGCCGAAGCGACGTGCGAAAGTATTTCGCGGCAAAGCGTCATATCATCCTCTCGATCGACCACACCCGTATCAGGCCGTTCGGCTCATCGCCGCCTGACGCGACGGAAGCTGCATCAGCGGGTGCCGCGTCGTGAACTTCTTCTCGGAAAGAACCAGTTGCTTACCCACGCGGGTAGCCACATTGATCACAAGCGGTCCCTGTAGGTTTGCGGTCAGCGTGTCGTCCACCTTGTTGACGATGACGAAGACCTGGGAGCCGTGGGTATCAGTCAATCCGACCGACGCAAGGTCCTCGGACTTGATGGCGATCCGGAAGTCGGGAATGAACATCCGCGGATCACAGACCACGAAGGCCAGTTCGGGGCGATGCACGGCCTGCATCCAATAGAAGGCACTGTTTTCGCCGGTCTGAATCAGGGCGTAGTCCTTGTCATCCGGAAAGCCCAGCAGGCCTCGCGGAAAATTCAGGAATCGCTGATCGTCCACGTCGATTCCGCCAAACCGTGACGTCTCAATGATCATCACCAATTACTCCCGGCCGCCTCATGCGGCCATTTGCGCGTCGCGCGTCCACGTCCCGGTGGCCGGCCCGGCGATGGCCATCACCAACAAGCGTCACACGACATCCATGTCATCCTGTCGTCGCCCGCGATAACTCCGTCTATCGCAGGAAGTCCAACAACGACAGGTACTGCGTTCTCGACCCTGCCAGCAGACTCGCCTGCAGGGCGGTCTGCGCCTCCTGAAACCTGGTCACTGCCTCCGTAAAGTCCACGTCTTCCAACTCCGAGAGCAGGACGGAGGTGGCCGTCACGGCGTCCTCCGTCTGCTGAAGCCGGCCGCGGAGGGCCTGTGCCCGGGCGCCGACCTGACCAGCAACGGACGACAGGTGGCGCTGCATTTCGTTGATCTGTTTTCCGGCCTCGGTGATCTCGGAGGCGTTGTCCGCGAGGAGTGCGTCGTGCAACCGATAGAGGGCACTGAACACACCGGTCTGGTAGAAGGCCCCGACGTCGTCTCCATTCAACAGCGTCGCGCTACCAGTCTTGAGGATTCCCAGCTCCTCGGCCACCGGCGAAAGATTGAGCTTTTCGACGAGGATCGTGCCCGGTCCGGCCGGCCCGACGAGCTGAAGTCCGGCTCCGCTGTCAGAAACCGAGGCGAACAGCGTCGAGCCCGCGTTGTTGGCGGCGGCATTGATGGCATGGAGAAGATCGCCGATGATCTGTACGCTGCTGACATCCACCTCGAACGAAATCCCATTGGCGTCGGTGATGCGGAAATCGCTACCGCTGACCGGATGAATGCCGCGAAGTCCGTTCAGGCGCGACACGGGAACGGTATTGTCCAGCGTCTTGATGCCGAGTGTCGCAGCATCGACACCACCATTTTCGCCAATGACCAGCGGGCTGCCGGCGACCAGGTTCTGAACCTCGATGCCGTTGCCCGCCGCGTTGATCGAAGCACGAATCCCTGCGCCGGCACCGTTCAGGGCGTTGAGCACGTCCTGCAGCGTCGTTGCACCGGCGAAAGTGACCGTCTTCGATACTGTTCCGTTGGTAATCCGCACTCCGTCGGGCAGCGAAATGCCGCCGGGCGTAAGGTCCGCGAGTCTCGTCGTCAGCGTGGCCCGTCTCTGGAGATCGTCGCCTTCGATGTCCGTGGCGATCGCGGTTTTGCGAAGGCCCAGGTCCGCCGCGGCGACCCCCTGCCCGACGTCGCTGATCTGAATCGTCGCTGCGCCGCCCGAGCTAACACGAAGTGCACGGCCGTCCGCGGGACTGATTCCCAGCGTCGCGGCACTGCCGGCGGCCGCCGCCGCATCGTTGAAGCGGGCAACCAGGTCACCGATGGTCTCTGCACCGGCGAAGTCCACCTCAAAACTCATCGCCGGACCGGTCTGATCGACTCGGATTCGACCCAGCCGGACACCTGCACCGGAGGCGCCGCCCAGTTCGCTGATACGTGTGTCCGCTGCGAGCTGCGGCTCAAAGACCTGCAATCCGCCGACAACCGCGCCCTTGAGATTGAAGATGTCTGCGGCGTTGACATCGAACGGTTGCGTCATGTTCTGACCGACGAGCGTGCTGCGTGAACCGAGATCGCCCGCGAAGGTCACGCGACCGAGCTGCGTCGTGAATGGGTTCTGCTCGGTCCCCCGACCGCCGAACAGGAAGAGTCCTTGATACTGCTGATTGCCGATGTTGCGAAGCTGATCGATGAGACTGGCGACGACCGTGGCCTGCGCCGCACGCTCCTCGGTGCTTTGCAGACTGCCGGCCTGTTCACTGGCAATCCGTGAGGCCTGAATGAGCAGGTCGGCGACATCGGTCAGGGCGCTGTCGGCCGCAGAGAGCTGACCGTCGGCATGGCGCAGGTTCGTAAGAATCTGGTTCTGGTTCTCGCGCTGCTTCTGCAGTCGAGCGATGTTCGAGGCGGCGATGGGATCGTCACTGACTGAGAGCAGTTGCTTGCCGGAGGAGAGGCGCTGCTGCTCGGCGAAGAGGCGCATGGAGTTCTGGCGCAGGTTCTGCAGAAGCGTAAAGGTCTGCAGGCCGTGCGAGACTCGTGATATTCCGCCGCCAGGTATCGCCATTGCCGAACTTACTCCAGAATCTCCGGTTCTTTACCGGGAACGCAAATCCACTACCGCACAAGGCCGAGCAGGACCTGAAGCATGTCATCGACGACGCGCATGTAGCGCGCCGCGCCTTCGAAGGCCCGCTGATACGAAATCATTGAAACGGCTTCCTCATCGAGACTGACGCCGGATACCCCTTCGCGCTGGGCCGTCAGCGAATCGAAAATGATGGTTCCGGCTTCCAGCGCACTCTGCGCACTGGAGGAACTGACCGCGATCTGCGAGATCGTGGAGTTGTAGTACGAATTGAGTGAGACGCCGCCGAGACCGGCCAGCGCCGCATCGGCCAGCGCGGCCATGGCCGTGGCATTGCTGCCGTCGCCCGAAAGATCCGATCGGGCGGCCGCGATGAACGACGGCGTTGACGCCATCAGCGGGTTGACGCTGATTGTGGTGGCATCGGCGCCGGAAAAGAACGTGTTGATGCCCAGGGCAGCCAGCAGCCCGGAGGTATCGTCCGCGAAGGTGAAGCGGTAGCCATCATCGCTGACCAGTTCGAGACGTCCGTCGGGAAGAACAGTGGCTTTGACGTTCGCCACGTTGGTGGTTATGTCTGCAGCGATGGAACTAAGCGTGGAATCAGCACCGATGCCGTCGAGATCGACGTGGACCTGCGTCCGCACGATCGAGCCGGTGGCCTGATCCTTCACGTCGATGAAGAACGATCCCGTGCGCGGCAGGAATGCGATCCCGTTTTCAGCCGTAGACAACGGCATCGCAGGATCGTTTACGTAGGTCAGCCCTGTCAGCGTCGCGAAGCCACTGAGTCCCTGTCCGCCGGAATGGATCGTGTTGACCTCGCGAATCAGGGCCGCGGCGAGCGTGTTGAGTCGCTGTAGCTGCGCGCCGCCGTGGCTGTCTCGGGCCTCGATCAGTCCGCGGACGCTCCCGCTGGAGGCGATGACCGGTCCGTTGTCGATCTTGAATCGCACGACGGAGGCGAGAAGACCTTGGGCGTCCGTTTCGTTTACGGTCTTGAGCCCGAAGCTCTGCCCGGCCTGTATGAGCGACTGGCTCCCAATGTAGACGTTTACCGCGCCGCTGGGCTGTTCTCGAACGGTGATCGCGAAGTACTCGGATAGTTCCGAGAGCAGCCGGTCGCGTTCATCACGCAAAGCCGCGGAGGACCCGGCGCTCGACGCCTCGGCCGTCGTGATGCGAAGGTTCAGCTCGGCAATGCGGCCTGCCAGTTCATCGGCCTGTGCGACCTGCTGCTCGATCTGCACGTTCAATTCGGAACGCAGCCCGACGAGCTGGTCGCGTATTTCCTGGAAACGACCCGTGAGGGCCTGGGCGCTGCTGACGACGATGGCACGTGCGCCCGCGCTTTCCGGGGTGTTTTGCAGGTTTGAGACGGACTTGAAGAATTCGCCCATCAGCGAGCCGAGGTTGTAACTACCCAACGGGTCGAAGATGCTTTCGATGCGCGTCAGGTTGGAGCGCTGCGCGAGGGCCGACTGCTGATCGGAGCCGGCAAGTCGCAATCTGGCATTGAGCGTCTCGCTGACATGGCGGCGCACGGCATCCAGCCGAACACCGTTGCCGATCTGTCCGACCGTCAGCCCAGGACCAGGCAGCGCCGACAGGCGCGCCGACGCGCGGCTGTAACCCGGCGTGCCGGCGTTGGCGATGTTCTGGCCGACGACGTTCAGCGCGGCCTGGTAAGCCGTCAGCGCCGTGCGACCAATACTAAGTGCGGAGGACAGTCCCATCGTCTTATCCCACGGCATCCAGGACGCGCGGACCGCCCGTACGGGTCGCGCCGCCTGCCGCCGAATACACTTCCACGTTTTCCTCGTCCTGGGTCATCGCCGCGAAGAGCGCTTTGAAGTGCGCCAGCATTTCACGGCTGACCAGTTCCACGACTCGGTTGGCTTCCGCCACTTTGAGCATCCGCTCCCGAAGCGCCGCCGCGAGTTGAGCCAGACGCGGCCGCAGGGACGGATCCAGCCGGGAGAGAATCGAGCTGAGGCGAACCGGCCTGCCGCCGGCCTCCGGAGCGATCCCCAGCACCATACAGAGGCGGGAAACGATCTGCTTCCGAATTTCGTCGAGTTGCTCGGCCTTCGCGGCCAGTTCGCCCTCGCGGTGTGAGGCGGCAAGCATGCCGTCGACGTCGGATCGACGCATCGCTTCGAGCTTGATCGTGATGACGCCGTGCAGAGATTCCTGCAGCGCCGTCAACTCGCCAAAGAGCGCGGATAATTCGAGTACGGGTTGCATGGCCGGATTGTCAGGCATCGCCGCCCTCCCTGGCTGGCTGTGTCGTCGCATCCGAAGGTGCGTTGCGGCCAAGCCGGCGCTCGATGGCGGTGAGCATCCGATCCGCCACCGGGTTGTTTGTCGAACGGCCGAGCCGCTGCGCCAGTTCGATGCCGAGCTGTCCCTGAAAGACATCCTCTCCCCGGCCGCCGTGCATGTACTTCGTCTTGAAGCTCGAGGCCTGCATCTGCTTGATCAGCGTTCCGTAGAAGGTATTGCCGACAAATTCACCGATCGCCCGGCGAAGTTCCGCGCGCGGTCCGCTGAGTTGCGGAGACTTCGGAGGCGAAAGTGCCACCTTCGCGGCATCCGGCCGGATGGCGCTTAGCGGACTGACCTCGGTTGCAGCGGATACCTTCACGATCGATTTACTCCACGATCACCAGCTTGCCGGTCACCTTGCCCATGCGATGCAGGTTCTCGACGATCTCGATGATGTCCTTCGACGGAACGTTCAACTGGTTCAGGGCGTCCACCAGCTCCCGAAGCCGGGCACCGGCAAATTCCCGATTCGGCACATGGATGGAGGCCGCATACTGCTCGCTCACAACGGGCGTTTCCTCGGTCGGCCTGGGCGGCGGCTGCGTGGTCACGATTGACATCCCGTTGTGGGAGATGACAGCCGGGCCGATCTCTACCTGTTCATCAATGACGATGGTGCCGGTTCCCCGATTGATGACGATTCGCGCCTCGGTCGGCGGCATCAGCAGCTCGGTGGACTCCACGCGGGCAATGAAATCCGCCGGATGGTCACGATCTCCCTCGGGAATCGTTACCAGGACCATTTTCGGATTCAGTGCCGTTGCGATGCGGCGAAGCTGCCCGACCTCGGAGGCGTTCTCATTGATGATTTGCGCGATGACCGAAGCCATGGCATGACTGGCATGAACATCCTCGATGACCAGCATGATCTGCCAGTCTTCGCTGATGTAGTTGTGGATGATGTCCGCTTCCATCGTCGCACCGCCGACGACGAGCCCGCTGGTCTTGACCTTCGGATCGACCAGGCGGATCGGCCCGCTGGCGAAGGCAAAGATGCGGTCCAGCCCCGGTCCCTGCAGCGGCGTCGGCACGAGATGACCGCCGAGCAGACTCTTGCAGACGCCCGTCGAGTTGACGCGAACGTCGATCCGATCTCCCTCGCGCGCACCGTTTTCCGGAATCGTGGCCTCGATCATGACGATGGCGACGTTCTTGGTGTCGGCCAGGGCCGCCGGCGGAACCGGAATCTCGAACTTCATCAACATGGCGTGAAGCTGCATGATCGACGCCAGATACTTGCCGCCGTCGCCGGTGCCGGGCAGTCCGATGACCAGGCCGTAACCCATGAGCGTGTTGCCGCGCCGCCCCTGAAGATGCGTGACGTCGGCGATGCGGATCGCGTGCGCCGTCGGCGTCGCGATGAACAGCGCACATGCGACGACCGCCGCGACTGTTCGCAGACGAGGGGATGAAGTTTTCCTGTCAGTCTGACGTTGCATCATTCGCTTCACGGTTGGCCGCCGTTGCGGACCACTCGAACACTCAAATCTCCAGAAACACTTCCCTGCCAGCACGAAACCGAATTCCGGCAAAAGATCAGAACGGCTTTACGTCATCCACCAATCGCTTGAGCCAACCTCGATTGGCCAGGTCCTGCATTGCGCCGTCGTTTTCGGTAATGACTTCCAGCGCGTAGATCTTGTCGCTCAGGATGCTGCCATCCGGTGCGATATCACTCTTGTTGCACTCACCCGTAAGCACGATGAGCTGGTCCTCCTCGCCGATCTTCACCCGCGAGTGCGCACCCAGGATCAGGTTTCCATTGGGCTTGACGTCCATCACTTTGGCCATCACCCGCGTCTCGAAGACATCCTTGCGATCCGCTCGACCCTGGTTCTGCAGGTCGTTCTGGTTTCTCAGGCGTATGTCGGGCGTGCCGCGCTCAAAATCCTGCTGCGTCCACTTACGATCGTGAATGCGGAACCAGCCATCCAGCCGCGTCCGAAGGTTCCAGCGGCTCTGCTGATTCGTTCGTGCCTCGCTCTGGTAGCGCAGTCGATGCCGGACGACGACCGTGATCAGGTCGTTCACCTGGATCGTCGAGGGCTCGCTGGGCGTCATCGCCGTCAGCGAGACTTGAGCCAGAGCGGCGTTGCGAACGATTGCCGTCGACTGTGTTGCGCCGGCGTTGGCCTGCACGGCGCCGTTGGCCGCGGGCTGTGTCGTCGCTGCTTCGGCTTCGGCCTTCGCGGCCTGGCTGTGCAGAAACAGCGAGTTACTCTGCGCCGCGGCCCAGGCCGACGAAGTCAGCACCAGCATCAGGATTCCCAGCAGCATTCGCATTATGTCAACTTCCCGTAATCGGGCGCTTACACGGCGCCCGACCTGCATTGCCTTCATTGCACTTCGACACGCCGCAAGCCGACCTCGCTCGATTGCGGCCGGTGACTAACCGGCGCCAAGCGCCACTTGCGTCGGCTCGACGCTGACCGTTCCGGGACCGGTAACCACCGCATCGAGCAGATCGCTTTTGCGGCGCGTGCCTTCTCGTAGGACTTCGATCCGATCACCCAGACCGCCGGCGCCTTGTGCCTTACCGCTGGCACGAATCACCAGTCCGCCCTGCCGCATCCAGATGGTCACCGTCTGGCCGCGCGTGACCATCGGCTTGTCCTGCACGGAAGCAGATGAAAGCATCTGCCCGCCCTGGACGAAGCCGCTGCTCTGTCGGCCGATGGCCAGCGTCGGATCGGTCAGCCCGATTTCGCTCTCGTTCGTAAACCGTCGAGCTTCAAGCTTCAGGGCGCGTCCCTCGATCGTCTCACCGCGGTTGATGGCCCGCCGCGCGACGACGACTTCGCGTACCAGCGAGGCCTCCGCCACCAGTGGAACCGTCCGAACCATCGCCCCGTCGCGCAACAGATCCGCTTCCAGACTGAGCAGGCCGATCCTGCGATCGTCCTTCGAGCGGACGCGAAACTCGTAAGGTGGACTCGTGTGAGCGAGGGCCTCGCTGCCTGCCGGGCTGAAGCGAATCTCGATGCGACCTTCCACCGCGGCGGCTCGCATTTCAATGAACTGGCGCACCGCGGCCTCCAGCGTGTGATCTAGTTGTCGATCTCGTTCGACCTGCACTTCGCGCGGCTGGGGCTTTGGCGCTGCCTGCGATGGAACCGGCGCCTTCGGACGCTCGGGCTCGGGCTGCAGAGGTTTCGGTGAAACCGTCTTCGGTGGCAGTGGCCGTGTCACGGCGCATCGCGCGGAACCGACCATGCAGATGGTGGCCAGATTCGCGCCGGCCTCGACGAGAGCCGCGCGGATGTCTCGGACATGAAGAACGATCTCGCCACCGGGTCGCGGCGCGGGATAGATGACAATGCGGCCCAGGGTTTCTGACTGTGAGGGGTCCAAGTTGATTAAATCAGCAACGTGAGACAGCAGCACGGATTCGCCGTCGACGATCGCCGACGGTCGAATGCGCAGTTCTTCGCCCTGCGCGGCGGCGCATGTGCAGACGATCGCCGTCGCCCAAAGCACTCCCGCAGGTTGTCTTCGTCTCAACGTGTTCATGGTGACGTCTCCGCCGTCCCTCCGACTGTCAATCCAACGCCTGCCGCGCTCAGATCAGCTCCTGCGTTAGAATCTCCTGAGGTTGTTGACCGTCTGGAGCGTCTGATCGGCGCTCTGGATGGATTGTGAGTTCAACTCGAACGAACGCTGCGTACGGATCAGCTCGACCAGTTCGCGTACCGGCTCCACGTTGGAAAGCTCCAGCGTGTTGGCCAGGATCGCGCCCGTGCCGTCCTGCGTAGGATTGGCGATGATCGGCGGTCCGGAGGCATCCGTCTGGTCATACAGATTTTTTCCGAGCTGCTTGAGCCCGGCGGGGTTGATGAACCGCGCGAGCTGGATCTGCCCGACATCCTGAAACTCGACGGCTCCCTGCTGCCGCACCTGTACCAACCCCTGCGGGCTGATGGCGATCTCCACAGCATCCTGTGGAATGGTGATCTGCGGCTCGAGTCTGGCACCCATCGTGTTGCCGAGCACGATCTCGCCGTTGGAATTGGTCGTGAAATTGCCCGCCCGCGTATAGACGGTCTTTTCCTGATTGTCGATGAAGGCCTGCACCTGGAAGAGGCCATCGCCTTCAATGGCCATATCCAGCGGGAGTCC
Source organism: uncultured Planctomycetota bacterium (assembly GCA_900696465.1). Lineage (GTDB taxonomy): Bacteria > Planctomycetota > Phycisphaerae > UBA1845 > UTPLA1 > UTPLA1. The sequence continues at coordinate 270,179 of CAADGE010000022.1, read as the reverse complement.
GGTCTGGTCGAATGCGCCCTGCGTGAAATCCAATTGCGTGTTGGAAACGGCGACGCCCAGACCGACCTGCTGCCCGAGCGGCAGGGGTGTTTCCAGACCATTCCGCAGGCCGGGCTGCTCGAGCGTGCGATAGAGCAGGTCCTCGAAGTTGACCCGCGATCGTTTGAAGGCAACGGTCTCGATGTTCGCCAGGTTGTTCGCCGTCACGCTGAGCTTGAAGTCCATTGCCTTCATGCCCGTCGCGGCCGTGTAGAGCGCCTGAATACCCATGATTGCGTTTCTCTCGACGTCCTGTCGTTATCCCGCGGCGTTCATCCCGCCGCACGTCTAGCCGATACGTCCTACGTCGTTGACCACCCGACTCAGGGATTCATCCTGCATGGAGATCAGCGTTGCGTTCATCTGATACACGCGCGTGGCTTCGATCATTTCCACGAGCGATGAGACCGGATCGACTCCTGACGCCTCAATGGCGTACTGCTTCAGCGAGCCGTCTGCCGGCACCGGTCGCATGCCGCCGGCGTCCAGAAGATTTCCGCCGGTCTTGCTCAACTGGTTGCGATCCGCGAAATCCGCCAGTGCGAGCTTTCCGACGATCTCGCCGGCCTGTTGAATGTTGCCCTCTCCGTCGATCGTGATCTTGTTCACTGCGTTGCGATCCAGCAGGATCGATCGGCCGCGATCATCCACCATCGGCGAGCCGCTGGCGGCATGAAGCAGCGTGCCGTTGCGATCGATCAGCATTCGTCCGTCGCGGGTGTATCGTGTCCCTTCGGACGTGCGTACCGTAAGAAAGCCATCGCCCGCGATGGCCACGTCAAGCGGCCCCTGAGAGGTCTCAAGGCCGGCCTGTGCGTAATTCGTGTAAACCGGTGATTCAAACAGTCCGCCGGACAGGGCCTGCAGCGCAGGATGGCGCACTTTCGTCGCGCCCTCACTTTGGGCAGCGTTAAGCCGTTCCTGGAACGTGATCCGGTCGGGCTTGAAGCCCGGCGTATCGACGTTCGCCAGGTTGTTCGCCAGAATCGCCTGGCGATACTCCTGGGTCTGCAGGCCGGCGGCGGATTGCCAGAGTCCGTGTACCATTAATTCCTTCTGCTCGCTGCTAATCTCGTACGGACAGGTCGTACGTTCCGACCGGTCTGTCCTGGGTGACTGTCGGCGTCTGCCCGGCTCCGGGCGACCCCAACCATTGCTCACGGCAAAGTTGAAGCGCGGTCGCGGTCCGAGCTGCCCGGCTGATCCGTAAACCGAGTTCGGCCCATCCGGAAGCCGTTGCGGAAGTGTCCACTGTCTGACACCAACCGAACGTGTTCATCATGCGATCGAGTTCCACGTCGAATCTCCCTGCCACCTGCGCGCGGCGCAGATGCCGACGGCCCGCTTAAGCAACGGGCGTGCCATTCGCTCGAACAGAACAGAGGACATCAATCACACGACTTGCTAAGTCGTGCATTCGTCATAAGTTGACGACGAAGAAAAAAATTCTCGCAGCGTGAAAAGCCGCTTGAAGTCATTTGATAAAGCCGTCATCGAGGCGCAAGACGTGCAATGCAATACGCAACAAGCGCACAAGGTGGGAGATGAATGTACTGATCGTCGGATGTACGGCATTCGCTCATCGAACCCGACGCTTAGCCCGCAGGTTGAGTCGTTGTGATATCCATCCGGTCCGGTTCGCGCAACTTCGGCGTTGCATTCGGCAGGATCGGCGTCCATCCGGTAATTGGCATGGCAAAGACGATGCGATAGACCGCACGCTGCCCCCCGGCGGCCACGAAGTAATTGCGCCGAGTCTGGAGAGTTCGCGGTCGCAGCCCTCCTTCCGGATAGACCTGCGCAAAACCCGCCGGGACGCGACCGTATTCGATCACGATATGCTTCGCCGCGAGACCGCGGCTGTCGATGGACTCAAGCTGCCAGATGGGACCGTCCTCTTCGCTGGCAAGGGCGAACTCCGTCACCCGAGGCGTCCAGAATGGTCGCGGCCACCCCTGATGCTCAATGATGAACCGTGGAGTCCCGGTCGAGAGATCGATCCGGATCGCGCCTTCGTGATGGCAGCCCATGACGGCACAGGCCAGTGCCATGGCGAAGGCAATTCGTGCGCTGGGTGTGCGCAACTGGTCAGCGACTCGACGATTGAGGGTCACGAACCCACCGCCAGACAAGCGGGAGCGCCGACGCCGCGAGCAGGATTTTGAAAACATCGCCGAGCAGGAATGGGGCGACGGCCGTGGCGAACGCCTGCGATGTCCCCTGGCCGATGCTCAACCAGAAAAAGCCCATTGCCAGAATGATCACCTGACCGATCGACATGGCGGCAATAGCTGAGAGAAAGCGACGATCCCAGCCGCGCTCCGAGAGGAGCCCTACGACGTACGCAGCCGGCACGAAACCAAGCAGGAAGCCCGCCGTTGGGCCGAACAGGTAGGCAAGCCCGCTGTACGGCGGAAGTGCAAAAACAGGCAGGCCGACGGCCCCCTGCGCGAGATAAGCGAGCATGGCCAGTGCACCCCGACGACTGCCGAGGGCGGCCGCAACCAGCAGGACCGCGAAGGGCTGCAGGGTCATCGGAACAGGCCCGGTCGGCGCCTGAATCTTCGCGCAAATCGCAACGAGCATGCTCCCGGCGATGACCAGAAGCGAATCACGCAGGAGCACGCCACGGCGCGTGGCGAACGTCCCGGTCAGGTCTGCAAGAGTTCGAACAGCAGTCATGCAATACCTCATCATTGCCAACAAGTAATGCAACCGGCAATATCGCGGACCCGCATGTGCAGTTGCCTTCTCTCCGAATTACATTGTCAGGCCGAACGGCAAACTGAGTCAAGCCCGATTAAATCAGCCGAAGAGGCGATCGCGGGCGGCCTCGCAGATGGCGGCGACGGCCGGATTCCGGATGCGGCGTTCAACGGTGATTGCGTAGAAGCGCTCTTTGACGGAGGGAATGCGGCCGATCACCTTCATGTCCAGATGTTTGCGGATGTCCTTCTCCGAGGCCGTCGGGCAGGCCATGACGCCGAGACCGGACACGCTGAAAACTTTGATCAGCGCGCTGTCGTCGAACTCACCGGCGATGCTGGGCTGGATGCCCTCTGCTTCGAACCAGCGGTCGAGTGAGCGTCGCAGGGCCGTGTGTTCCGGCGGCAGTACCCAGGGCGCTGCGTCGAGCGATTTCGGAAAACCGCGCCGATAGAGTTCGAACATCTCCTGCGTCCCGAAGATGCTCACGTCGCACTCGCCCAGCAGATGGCTGTATGCGCGAACCCGTGTCATCGACGTGACTGGCGAATCCGACAGTACGAGGTCCAGTTCGTGCATGGCCAGTCTGGACAGTAGTACTTCGTTGCTCCCTTCCGTGCATGCGAGTTGCACGCGGTGGTTTAACCTCAACGCGGGGTACAGAATGCGATAGGTCAGAAATTTGGGCAGGGCATCACCAATACCGATATTGAGCCGAAGCGGCGTGCGCGCCGGCCGGCCCTTCATCATGTCCTGCAATTCCTGGCCGAGCGAGAAGATCTCGTCCGCATAACGGAAGACGACGCGGCCGGTCTCCGTCAGACGCAGCCGCCGACCGACGCGGTCGAAGAGCTTTTCCCCGATGCTCTTTTCCAGCGCGCGGATCTGGCCGCTGATCGTCGGCTGGGCGAGGGCCAGCTTCTCGCAGGCCCGGGCGATGCTGCCCTCTCGTGCCACGACATAAAAATAAAGCAGATGGTGATAATTCAGTGACTTCATCCAAGATAAGATACATCGGGATAATCGATGCGGCAAACACCATGCGATCTATCCTTCGATGTAAAAAATCGCTGCCGTGGCCCGAAAAATGCTAGAACGTTTATCGATGGCCGCGGGTTTTACGCAGCAGTTACATACCACCGGGAACCGACCGCCCGGGCGATTCGTAGGAAGCACGGAAGTTCCATTTCCAAGAGGAGGTCCCTATGCAGCTTGAGATCCATGCACGGAACGTGAGAGTGACCGAAAAGCTACGGACCCACATCGAGCGAAAGCTCGACTTTGCACTGGGTCGATTCGAGAATCGGATCGATCGCCTGAGCGTACACATGGAAGACGTGAATGGCCCGCGCGGCGGCCTCGACAAGAAGTGCCGCATGCTGGCCAGCGTCCGCCCCTCGCACCGTGTCGTGGTTGAAGAGACGAATGAGGACATCTACGCCGGCGTGGCCCGCGCGGCCGAGCGCATGGGCCAGGCGATCAGGAAGCGGATCGACCGTCGTCGCACCATGGCACGACCCCGTGCGCGATCAGCGTGACGAAGAATTCAACTACTCCATGAGATGCATCTGAAGCGCGCCCAGGTTACTCCTGTGCATTTTGTGCGCTCGACTGCTTTCATTTTTACTTTAGACGTTTAGACTTTTGGCGTTTACTTGTGCATCTTCTCGATCAGGATCTTCGCCGTCTCGGGGCGCATGATCCGCGGATCGGGCATTTTGCCGGCGATGAGTTGCTCGCGGATCTCGCGGCCGCTGATGGAGACCGGTTTCTCGTCCGGGTGTTTCTCGACCAACTCGACGCGGCCGACGCTTTCGTAGAACGCCGCGAAGCCAACCTTCACCGGCTTGATGTGCAGCTCACCGGGCAGGGCGTCGAAGATGCGCTGGGCGGCGAGGCCATCCCAGATGTCCTTGCCGTCGTCGTAGGGGGCGTCGGCGTGCTTGCGGCCAATGATGATGTGGGTGAAGCCGAAGTTCTGCCGGTAGATGCCGTGCATGACCGCCTCCTTGGGTCCGCCGTAGAACATCTTGATGTCGAGACCGAGGAGCATGACGCGGTCGTGCAGGGTGTAGTTCTTGGACTTCCACAGGGCTGTGTCACTGTCGCCCTGGCCGAGCGCATTGTTGTCAATCAGGGCTCGGTAAGTGCGCATGCGCGTCGCCGCGTCCACGTCGTCGCCCTTTGTCTCGCCGATCAGCGGGTTCAGCACCGCGCCGGCCGTGTCGCACTCGCGGCAGAGCGTCTCCAGGCCATAGACAAGAGCGTATTCATGCGCCCGGTGAAGGGGGTTTCGCGTCTGGAATGCGACGACCTGCGTCCAGCCCTTTTGCGCGAAGAGCTTTCGCGTCTCGGCCGGTCTCAGGACAAACTGCCCGTATTCCGGGTGCTTCGGCTGCGGGAGAACCTCGACCTCGCCGCCGACGAGCATCTCACGGGCATCGTTCATCACCATCCTGCCGCCGGGGTGATCGGTGCGCTCGGTCTGGTAGACGCTCTTGATATACTTCGCCTTGTCATAAGGAAAGACGTCGCTCACCGTGAGCGCACCGACAAGTTCGCCCCTGCTGTTTTGCACCTGCACCTTCGCACCAGGCCTAAGTGATTTCGCCTCGTCCGCGGTCACCGGCAGCGAGATCGGAATTGTCCACGCGTAGTTCCTGCCGTTCGAGCGGATGATGCCTTCATCCAGACTCAGATGCCACTGCTCCTTGTTCATCGGGCCGTTCAGTGGAGACAGGCCGCCGTCGCCAAAGCGGTAGAAACTGGACAGATCCGCATCGTCCACGCGAATGGCCGGCAGCGTTGCCACCTGCTTCTTGAACTCCGCGATGCGATCCGCGGGAACGGTTCGATCCACCGGTGCAGCTAGACCGCCGTGGACGGGAATCAGATCAGCCATGTTGTCAGCTCCTCGTGGTAAGTCATCAGGATTGCCATTGGTCCGGTGCCGGGCAGGTTGTTGCCGTAAGGCAGGAACGCCCCATGATAGAGATTCCGATTGACGCATACAAGCCGGACCGCCGCAAAGCAAACGCTTGACGGGATGCGCCGGTCGACCGTGTTGACGGTCTCAGATGTGCCGATAATACTGATAAACCCTTGCAAACCCGTGGGCGACCGTTCCTTGCGTGCAGCCCCGGAGACGGAGTCTCAGGTTGACCGCCTCAAACTTCAGCGGATCCGTGGTACCTGTCCTGGAGTATGACGCTGCGCCGCGACCTACACCGCTCACTGAATCGCTCACGTTTCGCAACTGGCGGCGAACACTCTTCTGGACGCTGTCGGCCGTCGGATTTTGCGCACTCTGTTACGTCTTCGACAAGTGGGGCTTTACCTTCGGGACACCTCGCGATGTCGATTATCGCATGTTCAAGAACCCAACCGAGCTGCCCATGCGCATCTTCGGTCTGCCGCACTTCATCATCGCGCTGATGTTCGTCCTCTCCTCCCGCAGGATGAAAGAAAGACGGAATCAGCTCTACTTTGTCGGGCTCTTCGCGCTGGGCGCCGTCTTTTGCTACGCCTTCTTCCACTTCGGGGCGCACCTGAATCCGTTCCTGATGTTCCTCTTCTACTTCTACTTCCTGATCCACGGCTTTCGCGACGACGCCTACTTCTACAAGGCCTACGGAGACATGCCGAAGGAAGCGGCTCAGACGCATGAACGCATCATGATTGTGCTCCAATGCCTGGGCATCGGCCTGCTGCTGGCCCTGATCTGGCCGACCTATGCCCAGATGTCGCAGACGCACTGGCGGCTGAAGCATCCGATCCTGGAGAACTTCTTCCCCGCAGCGTGGCCGTTTGTCCTCAAGCTGGCGTCCATGTTTGTGCCGATGGTGCTGATCGCGCTCTACGCCCTCTGGCGCATCGCCCGACTCTTTCCCGACCGGCTCGCCGGGCTCTGGCGCGTCCATCGGCCGATCCTCGCCGTTCAGCTCATTTCCGTCGGCATCGTGCTCCTCGCCCTCGTCGGCGGGCCGTGGACGTTCAACATCGTCGTGCTGATGCACTTCGTCGGCTGGTATCTCTTTGCGCTCTACCTGCTCGGTCGGAATCCGCCGAAGCAGCCGCCTGCGGGGCTCTGGCAGTGGATGCGCACGACGCGCAAGGGGTTCATGGTACTGCACCTGGGACTGGCAGCCCTTGTCGCCGTGCTCATCGCCATTGATGTTTACGGTTTCGGTAAAGAGTCCTGGCTCGACGTGGTAGTCGGCTCCAAGAACTTTTACTACTGGACCGTCATGCACGTGACGCTGAGCTTCCTGCCGCGATGAAGGTGAAACTGACATGGATAAATTGCGGCCGAGGAATGGCAGTACGATTGCAGCAAACGGTCGATCGCAGTTGCGACTTCTCCCGTAATCTGTCATTCGACAGTCGACTTTTTCCCGTATGATCTCTCACCATGTCCACCTCACCGGTTACCGTGCGAATTAACCTGCCCCAGCGGGCCTATGACCTGCTCATCGGTCACGGGCTGCTGCATGATCTCGGTCGGCAGGTGGCGCTCCGCTGTCCCGCCATGCGGGCAGCGATCGTGACCGATTCCAATGTCGGTCCGCTCTATCTCGATGCGGCCATCCAAAGTCTTCAGGCCGCCGGAATCGCTGCCGCTCAGATCGTCGTCCCGGCCGGTGAAGCATCGAAGTCTCTGAACCAACTGTCACAACTTCTCGACGTGCTGGCCAGCCATCACCACGCGCGGGATGAGCCGATCATCGCGCTGGGCGGTGGTGTGGTCGGTGACCTGGCCGGATTCGCCGCTGCCATCTGGCTGCGCGGCGTGCCCTTTGTGCAGTGCCCGACATCCCTTGAAGCCATGATCGACGCAAGCGTCGGTGGCAAGACCGGGATCAACCACGCAGCGGGTAAGAACCTGATCGGCGCTTTCTACCAGCCGCGCCTTGTGTGCATCGACCCGGCGTGCCTGTCGACGCTCTTACCACGGGATTACACCGCCGCCCTGGCGGAATCCGTCAAACATGCCGTCATTGCGGATCCGGCCTTTCTGGCCTGGCACGAGACGCATGTGCATGATCTTCGAGCCCAACAGGCCGAAACGGTCTGCGCACTGATCGAGCGAAACTGCCAGATCAAGGCGCGGTACGTGGAACAGGACGAGCGCGAAGAAGCCGAGAAGGGTGTCGGTCGAGCGGCACTGAACTTCGGTCACACCATCGGCCACGCGATCGAAGCCGTTTCGAGCTACTCCCTTCGCCACGGAGAAGCCGTCTCACTGGGGATGGTTGCCGCGCTGGAACTATCCGTGCGCGGCTGCGGCCTGTCGGATGTCGATCGGCGCCGGGTGGAGGCCCTGCTCGCGGCGCTGGGCCTGCCCGTCAGATGCGCCATCCCGCTGGATGCGAATGAACTGCGCGCTCGACTGGGCGCCGACAAAAAAGTACGCGATCGAAGGGTCCGCTTCGTGGTGACACCGAAACTGGGTGAGACGGACTGGCTGATCGATCCGAACGAGGAAGACCTGCGCGCAGCCATTGATCGCCTGCGCTGAAGCCGGCCTGTTACGATCGTGGAATCGAGGCCGCGGCCCGCCGCACCAGCGTCAGATCGGTTTCCTTCAGACGGTGCTCCGCACGGTCCACCAGTTCTCTTGCGGCATCGAAGGACTGGGCCTTGACCGCATGGCTCACGAAGGATGCATAGACCGAAGGCGCCGGGTCGAATTCCAGAATCCGCTCGGCGAGCTTCCGCGCATCTTCGGGTCGGCCAACGCCGAGCAGTGCCTCGTAGAACTTGCCGCCTTCGAGTGCCACCTGCTGGCGGAGGTAGTGTGTCAGATCGTCGCGCGATTTGTCCGACACGCCGGCACTTGAACCCGTCAGCTGCTGACATCGCTGAATCTTGCGATCAATCCGACCGTTGATATCGCCGGCGCAGTTCACAATGTCCTGGTAGTTTCGGGATGCCAGCAAAAAGTCCAGCAGGTCGTCGAAGAGCGCCTGTTGCAGCTCCTTTCCTACCGTTCCCTGTTTTCCGAGGTGGTGAAACATTGCCAGATTCCGCTGAGGTTCTTCCATCGCGGCATTCAGCGCGGCAAGTTCGTTCGCCATGGCGACGAGGTCCGACATCGGCATTCGCTGATCCGCCGGCACGCTCTCGGACGCGCTGGCCATCAGCATGCGGTGACGCAGATCGCGCCGGGTTCGTATGGCCTGCGCCGCCGGTTCGTACACGCGGCCCAGCTTGGCAATCTCTGCCAGCACCACGGTCAGGCGCAGGCGAAACGGACCCGCCTCGCGACTTCCCTGATCGAAACACCAGAGCAGTTCGGATAGTGCCTCCTCGTAGCGCTCCGAAGCTGCAAGCTGACGGGCGCGATTCGTGCGTTCCAGAATTGCGTCGTTCGCAGAAACGACAGGAGCGTCCTTGGCCTGAGCCGGAGGAGTTTCCTGCGCGGGATTCGCCGCGGGCTTCGGCACCGGCTGGAGCGCCGTCTTCATGCGGCTTCCTTCAAGCACCTTGTCCGCGTTCGTGATAAAGGCCAGCGGCTGCTGAAAGCCGCGCGTACGGCCGATCTCTTCGCCGTCCGGATTGAGGAAGACAATCGTGGGATAAGATCGAACGTGAAATCGCGCGGCAAGGTTTCGATTCCGATCCGCATCCACCTTGATCGGAATCGTCTTGTCCGCCAGCCACTGACGGACTTTCTCATCCGGCCATGTGTGTCGATCCAGCATGCGGCACGGTCCGCACCAGGTGGTGTAGAAGTCCACCATGACGATCTTGCCCTTCTCGCGCGCCAGCTTGCAGGCCTCGTCAAAGCTACCGCTGAAGAAGGGCTCTTCCGCCACAGCGGCGCCGGCCATCATCAAGCACAATACAGTTCCCGCGAACAAACGCTTCATGGAAATCCCTCTGAATGCATTACCCGAACCAGTCGGATGCCGGGCGCAATACCCTTTTCCGACTGCCGATCTGCCCGCTTGGTATGAAATCATTCTAAGCGATCGGTCGCCCTGAAATCCAACCCCCCACCGGCTACGCGGTCCGGCAACCCCGGCAGGGCCGATTCTGGGAACGATTATCTGGTCGTCAGCTCACGCAGGCGGATACAGGGATCGGTCGTGCCAGGAACGGCAACGGATCCGCTGGGAGTTTTCCCGCCGCTACCAGCCGCCGGTAGCGGCTGCGGCTGATACCCATCCGGGTAAAGAGATGCTCTCTGCCCGTCGATTTGAAAAACTTCGTCTCCTGGCCGAGCTCGATCATCCCCGCACGCTCGTAGCAATGGATGGCCCGAACATTCTCCGGGAAGACCACCAGCAACACGTCGGTCGCTCCGTGATCCCGGAAGGCCCGCGTCAGCAGGGCCTGCGCGAATCGAACGCCCCAGGCACGGCCACGATGTTCGGGGCTGAGCAGAAAGTGGCCGATCCACATCTGGAATCGGGCATGGGGCATGTCGTTCAGTTCGGCGTATGCGATGGGCGCGTCGTCGCGGCCGTTCCAGAGTAAAAAGCGCTCACGGCGCTCCCGCCCCCATGCGAGCACTTTGTCGGCCGTCAGCGGTGGAAGCGTACCCGGCGCAAGCCACAGCAACTCGGTATCTGTTCTGATCCATGAGGCAACGAACGAAGCATATTGCGGCGAAAAGGGAGAAAGCACCGGCTCGCATCTCGTCCAATGCACTTTTTCTGTGGCGAATTGCATCACGGCTCATCCAGCAGGTGGCCCAGTTTGGTGCGCTTCGTCTCAAGATATCGACGATTGTGCGGATTCGGCTGCACGCGAAGGGGCAATTGCTCAACGACCTCGAGCCCATAGATTTGAAGGCGATTGGTCTTCTTCGGGTTGTTGGTCAGGATGCGTATCCGTCGAACTCCCAGATCGCGGAGGATTTGAGCACCAATGCCGTAGTCACGTTTATCAGCAGGGAAGCCCAGTTCTTCGTTGGCCTCCACTGTATCAAGACCCTGGTCCTGCAGGCGATAGGCGTGCAGTTTGTTCGTCAGGCCGATGCCCCGCCCCTCCTGCCGGAGATACACGATGACGCCCTCGCCGGCGGCGGCAATCGCTTCCATGGCCCGGTCCAACTGCTCGCCGCAGTCACAGCGCATCGAGTGAAACACATCCCCCGTAAGGCACTGCGAGTGCACGCGTACCAGCACGGGATGCTCGACGTTGATCACCTCACCAGCCCCGTCGATTCCGCCCAGGGCGTCGCCCATGCACAGCGCAACGTGCGGCTCGCTGTCGAGCACTGATTCGTACGCGTGCAGGGTCCAGCGACCAAAGCGGTTTTCCAACGGGATCGACTCGATGCGAAGGATCGAACGCTCGCGCTGCAGCCGATATTCGACCAGCGCGGCAATCGTGCAGACCTTGAGCTGATGCTCGCGAGCGAAGGCCATCAGCTCGTCCATCCGTGCGATTTCGCCGCGCTCATTGAGGATTTCAATGATCACGCCGGCCGGTGTGAGACCGGCAAGCTGGGCCAGGTCGATGCTCGCCTCGGTATGGCCGGCGCGGACGAGGACGCCGCCGTTCTTGCTCTTGAGCGGGCTGATGTGGCCCGGTCGACGAAAGTCCTGCGGCCGGGCATCCTGCGAGAGGCAGCGGCGGATGGTGGTGCAGCGATCGGCGGCGCTGACGCCACTGGTCACGCCGAACTCCGGCGCGGCATCAATCGACACGGTGAACGCCGTGCCGTGTGATGCGGTGTTCTCGTTCGTCTGCGGATAGAGATGCAGCCGTTCGCAGGTATCTGAAGTCAGCGTCAGGCAGAGCTTGCCGGCCGCCTTGCGGATCATGAAGTTGATCATCTCCGGCGTGACCAGCTCGGCGGCGCAGACCAGATCGCCCTCGTTCTCCCGGTCGGCATCGTCCACCAGGATGATGAACCGGCCGGCCTTCAGCTCTTCCAGGGCCTCGGGAATCGTGCAGAACTGCGGGGTGGGGCTGCTCATCTTATCTCTTGCTCCCTGTCGTCATTACCTGCCGGCGCGGAGAGAAATCGGCTGCCGATGCGAACGTAATCCAGCGCTGCTGCGACTGCGAGGATCGTAGCTGTGATCCACAATATTTCCGGCAGACCACGCATCGGCTCTGGTAAACTCGGCCATAACAGCATACTCAAAACCATCAGTAACTGCACGGTCGTGCACCACTTGCCCAGGTGACGCGGTCGGATGTGGAGCCGGCCCGTCGTCAGCCGCAAAACCCCGAAACCGATGCAGACGACGAGGTCCTTTCCAATGGCGGTCACCGCCACCCAGTTCGGCAGATACAACGTCCGCAGGTTCTCCGGGTCGGATTCATCCAGCACGCCGCGAATAGCAAGAATAATAACCGTGGCGGTAACCAGCAGCTTGTCGGCCAGCGGATCGAGAAAGGCCCCAAGGAGTGATTCCTGCCTGAGTCGACGAGCCAGCCAGCCATCCAGTCCGTCGCTTGCCGCCATGACCGCGAACAGTCCGATCGCCAGCCAGCGAAGCCAGGACTGGCCGGGCTGGTTGAGATTGAGCAGACAGATGACGAATGGCGCGACGAAGAGGACGCGACCGATGCTGATGCGGTTGGGCCAGCCGAGTCGGAATTGCGAAGACATGGGCCCGTATGGAAACGCCAAAGCGCCGAGACGTCAAAAGAACAATATCCAAAGGACCACCTGAACCTCCCTTGATTGCAGAATGCGGATTTCAAGAAAGCTGACCGTTACAAGCCGCCGGCAGCGCCCGGTTTTCCTTTTGACGGGCACCGAGTACATTGGTTTCCACGATGGACGTGATACAGACCAAGATCAACCCAGCCGATCCGACCATTGCAGAAAACAAGGCCCACATGCAGGGCCTTGTTGAAGAACTTAAGCAGCGGATCGGCAAGGTCAGAGAAGGCGGCGGTGCGGCGGCGGTGGAGAAGCACACCCGGCGAGGCAAACTCGTCGTCCGGGAGCGCATCGAGCGGCTGATCGACCCCGATAGCCCGTTTCTGGAGCTATCCCCGCTTGCGGCGTGGGAGATGTACGACAACGAGGCACCGTGCGCGGGCGTGGTCACCGGCATCGGCCGCGTGCAGGGTCAGCCCTGCGTCATCGTGGCCAACGATGCGACCGTCAAGGGCGGCACCTACTACCCCCTCACCGTGAAGAAGCACCTTCGTGCGCAGGAGATCGCCGGCGAGAACCACCTGCCCTGCATCTACCTTGTCGATTCCGGCGGGGCGTTCCTGCCGCTTCAGGCGGAGGTGTTTCCCGACCGCGATCATTTCGGCCGAATCTTTTACAACCAGGCGCGGATGAGTGCCCAGGGAATCCCGCAGATCGCCGTCGTGCTCGGCTCCTGCACGGCCGGCGGCGCCTATGTGCCGGCCATGAGCGATGAGACCGTCATCGTTCGCAACCAGGGCACGATCTTCCTCGGAGGCCCGCCGCTGGTGAAAGCCGCCACGGGCGAGGAAGTAACGGCCGAAGAACTCGGCGGGGCCGATGTCCACTGCCGCGAAAGCGGTGTCACCGATCACTATGCTCAGAACGACGAAGACGCCCTGGCCATCACGCGGCACATCGTTGAGCACCTGAATCCCCGCCCGCGCACCCACCTGACGATGCGCCCGCCTGAGGATCCGCTCTACGATCCACACGAAATCTACGGCATCATCCAGAAGGACATCCGCAAACCGTATGACGTTCGCGAGGTGATCGCTCGCATCGTCGACGGCAGCCGTTTCCACGAATTCAAGGCCCTCTACGGCACGACGATTGTCACCGGCTTCGCACACATCTGGGGACATCCTGTGGGCATCGTGGGCAACAATGGCGTGATTTTTTCGGAGAGCGCTCTCAAGGCCGCGCACTTCATCGAGATGTGCAGCCAGCGTTCGATCCCGCTGATCTTTCTTCAGAACATCACCGGCTTCATGGTCGGCCGGGCCTTCGAGGCCGGCGGTATCGCCAAGGACGGCGCCAAGATGGTCGCCGCCGTGTCGAACGCCGCCATACCCAAATTCACCGTTATCATCGGTGGCTCTTACGGCGCTGGAAACTATGGCATGTGTGGCAGGGCCTACCAGCCCCGCTTCCTGTGGATGTGGCCCAACGCGCGAATCAGCGTCATGGGCGGTGAACAGGCGGCCAGCGTGCTCCTGACGGTCAAGAAAGACCAGCTCGCCTCCCGGGGAGACCCGCCGATGAGCGCACAGGAGGAAGAAGCATTCAAACGACCGACGCTCGAAAAGTACGCCCACGAATCCAGCGCGTACTACAGCACGGCGCGGCTCTGGGACGACGGCGTCATCGACCCGGCAGACACGAGAATGGTCCTCGGCCTGTCCATCGCCGCATCGCTGCATGCCCCATTCCCGGAACGCCGCGTCGGCGTCTTTCGAATGTAATCAACCGAACTTCTACGGCTGGCATGCTGCATCGCGCCGCACTACAGATCATTCGAAACTTGCGGTGGGCCATTGCGATCGCATTTCGACGCCGTCTATTCTTCGTCGCATTCAGCCGCTCAGGGCAAGATGCGTTTGAACTCCGCCGCCGCTCGCGGGATAATCCCGCCGCGTGTCCCTCTTTGAACAGCCGTTTGTGTTTCTCCGTGCCGCCGCGCCACATCGCGCGTTCTGGCTGTTCGCGCCACTGCTGCTCTACGTTGGTACCCTGAATGAACCGTTTGTCAGCGACGATCTGTTTCTGTTGCTCAAGGCCGAGCGATTCCTCGCGGGCCAGTCCAACGACGCTCGGCTGTATCGATTCGCCACGAACGACGACCAGTGGAACGAACTGCGAAACCGAGGAACCCTGCCGTGGTGGCTGCCTGAAACGGGTCGTTTGGACTTTCTCCGGCCAATCTCCGAGGCCTCTTTTCTGCTGGATGTCCGGCTCTTCGGGAGGAAGGTCTTCGGCCATCGGCTCATGAGTCTGGCGATCTTCGCAGTCGCGCTTTGCAGCGTGCACTGGATGTTCATGCAGGCCACCGCGGACCGTACAAGCGGCCGGCACACCGGAGATCGTATTCGGGCAGGCGTGGCGACGTTTTTCTACGGCATCTCACAGACCGTCACACCGCCGGTAACCTGGCTGTGCAACCGGCAGGACCTGCTGGTGGTCATTGGTGTCACGCTCGCCGCGGGGTCATACTTATCCTTGCGGCAGCGTCCATGCGTGAGGTATGTCCTCCTCGCGTTCGGCGGGTTTCTTTTTGCGATGCTTTCGAAGGAAGTCGCCGTCGCCCTTGCCGCGGTCGTGCTTGTGCATGCGCTGATCACGCGATCATCGATCGCCGAGGGGGCCGCACGGCGCATGGTCCTGGTCACGGTCATCGGTCTGCTGGCAATCGTCGCTGCATACCTCGCCTACTACGCTTCTACCCGCTCCTGGGTGTTCAACGTCGCCGGTGCTGAGAGCGAGCCCACCCAACTCGGTGCACAACTGCCACAAACGCTCCTGCTTTACGCAGCCGTCTGGTCGTTCGGCTTTCCGATCGATGTACTGCACATCGCGTCGGACCGGACTTCGTGGCTGGTCGCCGGTGCAGGTGGTCTGCTGATGCTGCTCACCATTCACTACCTGCGCCGCTCGACGCGCGGCGACAGTGCCGCGCTCTTTTTCGTGCTCTGGCTGCTCCTCTTCACGCTGCCCGGCCTGCGGGCCCTGACGGCCAGCGCACGCACGCTCTGCACGGCGACGATCGGCTGGGCCTATCTGATCTCGACCATCCTCGTGCCGACCCAATCGCAAGTGCGTCCGACACCGATGCTCGTTCGGCAATTCGTTCTCGCGGTCAACGGCGTCGTCAGCATCGGATGCATCATCGGCACTGTGCTCGTGCTGACCGGCGCGGAGAAAGCAGCGTGCGAACGGCTCAAGGATATCACCGCGCATCTCACGCCGCCCCTTCAGGACTACGATGTCCTGATCATCAGCGATGCCCGATCGCAGTTTGAGATGATCTGTGCCGGCGAGCGGCTGGAGTATCTCACCGGCCGGCGCGGCGTCTGCCTGCATCACCTGCATCCGCCCGGTGTGGCTGCGGATCTGTCCGCCTCCGACGAGAAGACGCTGGTAATGCAGGCACGAAGCGGCTCGCTGCTCGGCGCTCCGCTGCACTACCTGACACGCGGCGACGACTGGCGACCAACGATCGGGCAGAAGTTTTCCTTGCGTCACTTCACGGCGACTGTAACGGCCGTCGATGCAGTCGGTGACGTCACTCGGATGGAGTTTCACTTTCCACGCGGCCTGCACGCAACGGGCCTTCACCTGCATTTACCCGACCTGATTGATGACGGCAGCGCGTCAGAAAAGAAACGGCTCTCGGGAGATTCCCGACCATGAACGCAATGTTGCGTGTTCCACTCAATCCCTGCGACGACTGCATTTACGGGCAGGATCGGGTGGGCTATGCCACCCACGGTCAGGGCAATCACCCCTTTATGATGGTCGACGCCGTCGGTCATGCTGACTCGGATGCCGTGTTGAAGGCACTGTCCCGAATCATGTCGGCACATCCGGTCACGATGTCAACGTTGCATGTTTCGCCGTTTCGATTGCAACCTTTCTGGCAGGTTTCAGCGGCCGCGCGGCGCGAATACGAGCACGCCGCACGGTCTGCATACTACTCTGAAGATTTACGCAGCGATGTGAACTGGCAGCGACGACTCGAAGCCGTTTGCCGGGAACGATACAACTCCCGATGGGATCCATCGAGCCCACCGCAGGTGCGGCTGGAGCACTACGCCCTGCCGAACGAACGCACGCGGCTGGTTCTCCGCTGGCCGCACTATCTGATGGATGCCACCGGCGCGCAGTGGTTCCTCGCGAAGCTCGACGACGATCCGCCGGCAGATGATGCACTGCTGCCGGACGATGCAACGATCAACGTGCTCCGCGACGCCACGCGCGGTCGACGCTGGTCGCTGGCACTTCGCGGACTTCGAGCGCAGCGGGCGATTGTGCCGGCGCCACAGATTCGCAGCATTATCAATCCGGCGCCCGGTGTTACGCCCGAGTTTCGATTGCTGCATCGCCACTGGGAATCGGAGCCAGTCGCGACCATCCGCGAGAACGCGCGTAAGCTCACACCGCCGGGCCCGGCGCTGCATGCGCGATACCTTGCCGCCAGCGTACTCCGCGCACTGCATCGCATCTTTACCGAGCGCGACGTGGTGACGGGAGCATATTGCATTACCTTTCCGATGTCGGTCGGCGCATCGGTCCCTGGCAGCAACCTGCTCCATCGACGGCCTCTGATCGGAAATTACCTCGTGGCACCGACGATCTGCTGCACGCGCGAGCAGGCAGAAGTTCGCGCCGCGATCGCGGAAAATGTACTCTCACAATTGCAGGCGTTCCTTGCGACTGAAGGCGACCTGCAGCAATGGGCACTGCTCGAACTCGCGGCACGGGTTCACCCCTGGTTCTACGGTCTGCTTTTCAAGCTCCCGCCGGGCGTTAACATCTTCGCATCGGGCTTTTCCTACTACGGCGAAATCGAACGGCCGCTTCGCACCATCGGCGGCGCGAAAGTCGTGAACATCTGGGGCGGCGGCCCGACCACGACACCGCCGGCATGGAACCCGGTCTTCTCGCGCTTCGGTGATCGGTTGAATCTGAGTCTGACTTACGTGCACCCGGCGGTTTCTGATGAGCTGGCCCAGCGTTATCTTGCACTCATCGACGAAGAACTCTGTCGGCCGACTTGAGAATCGACCGCCGTGAGGTATGGTTAACCCGCTGCTTTGAACGGCCATGACGATCGCAGGAATGTACAACCATGCCGATCACACTTGAGAACGCCACGTTGCTGAGTCTCGATCCACCGGGCGTCATGTCCGGAGCGCTGCGAATTGAAAACGACTCCGTCTCTGCCATCGGGCCGATGGTGAAGCCCTCGCCGGGCGATGAGGTCGTCGATTGCGGCGGCGCCGTCGTCCTGCCGGGTCTGGTCAACGGCCACACCCATCTTTACAGCGCGCTGGCCACAGGCATGCCCCCGCCGTCGGGCGCGCCGAAGAACTTCCATGAAATTCTCGAGTTGATCTGGTGGCGGCTCGATCGTGCCCACGATGCCGAGTCGATCGAACTGTGCGGCCTGATCGGCGCGCTGGACGCCGTTCACTGCGGCACGACGACCCTGATCGACCATCATGCCTCGCCCAACTCGATCGAAAACAGTCTCGACAACCTCGAACGCGGCATTGCCGCCGTCGGCCTGCGCGCGGTGCTCTGCTACGAAACGACGGACCGAAACGGAGCGGCTGGCGCGCTGGCCGGGCTGAAGGAGAATCGCCGCTACCTCGAACGCTGCGCCCAGCGAAATGACGGCCGCTTCGCCGCGCTGGTCGGCGCCCATGCCGCCTTCACCATGAGCAACGAAACGCTCTCCGCATGCACACGGCTTGCGGCTGAGTATCACAGTGGCGTGCATATCCACGTCGCTGAAGACCCCTGCGATGACCGGCTCTGCCGCGAGAAGTATGGCGCACCGCTCGTGGAGCGTCTCACGCGCAGCGGCATCGTTGACGAATCCGTCGGCGTCGCGGCCCGATCCATCCTCGCCCACTGTACGCATCTCTCGCAGGCAGATGCCAAGCGGCTGTCTCGCATGGTCGCCGCCGTGGCGCACAACCCCCGATCCAACATGAACAACCAGGTCGGTTACGCCCCCACGAATCACCTGTCCGGCGTGCAGCTTGGCACCGACGGAATCGGCAGCGACATGTTCGCTGAAGCCCGCGCCGCTTGGTTCAAGTCGCGCGATGCCTGCGCGGGCCTCGCCCCGACGGACATCGTTGAGATGCTCGTCCGATCCGCCCGTACCGCTTCACGTCTGCTCGGTAAGGAGCTTGGTCAGTTCGCCCCGGGAGCTGCCGCGGACGTGGTGGTCACGGATTACATTCCTGCGACGCCCCTAACCCCGGATAACATCGTCGGCCATCTCATCTTCGCGCTGGCGTCGCATCATGTCCGGCATGTCATCGTCGCAGGTCAATGGACGCTGCGCGATCGACAGGTGCTCACCGTTGCTGAAAATGAAACTCGCCGCCGTGCCGTTGACGTGACCAGAGCCCTCTGGTCGCGCATGCCTCGGGCATGACGCTACGAGTTGCACATAAGTTCATTACTCGCTCAACAGTCGCTTTCGCGCCTCCGCCAGTTCCTTCCTATGCTCGTCGTTCACCTCCGGCCAGCGAAGTTCCAGCGTGTTAATCTCGTGCGTCAGAATCGCCGACACCATCGCGCGGGCAACCCACTTGTTATCTGCGGGGATCACGTACCACGGCGCCCAGCGTGTGCTCGTTGCCCGAAGCATGTCCTGATAGGCCGACTGATACTTGTCCCAGTAGCCACGCTCGCGCACGTCAGCCATCGAGAACTTCCAGTGTTTTCGCTTGTCATCCAGCCGCGAGAGAAATCGCCGCTTCTGCTCATCCTTCGAGAGATTCAGGAAAAACTTCACGATCCGCGTTCCATTGCGATGAAGATGCTGCTCGAAGGAATTGATGTCATCGTATCGTGCCCGCCAGAACGACTTGCCTCGTTTGCCCGGAGGCAGCTTTGACTGCTCCAGCAATTCGGGGTGCACCTTGACAATCAGCACATCCTCGTAGTGCGAACGGTTGAAGATCGTGATCTTCCCCCGGGACGGCGACGCCTTCGCCACCCGCCAGAGAAAAGTATGATCCAGTTCCTCCGCCGTTGGTGCCTTGAAGGAGACCACCTCGCACCCCTGCGGGTTCACGCCCGACATGACATGCTTGATCGTCCCGTCTTTGCCGGCCGCGTCCATCGCCTGAAAGACGACCAGCATCGCGTACGTGTCGCTCGCCCACAGCAACTCCTGAGCGTTGGCCAGCTCGTGGACATTCTGCTCAATCATGCGCTTCGCTCGCATCTTGAGCTTGTCACCGCAGAGATGCTTCATCTCTGCCGTGCCCGGCCACGCCGGGTCAAAGCGGCTGAGCTTTACCTTTGAACCCGGTGGTACACGAACTTTCTCAAGAATCTCTCGAAGGTCCATTCGGATCGGCCTCGCTATCGATCGAGCATCAGGCAGGCATGCGCCGAAGTATGGCCTGCGTGTAAAGCACCTCAAACCCCTTCTTTTGCACGTTCTCCTGCGATTTCGAGCCCGGCAGCGTCCTCACCGTCGCCAGCTTGCAGCCCGCTCGGACCGTGGCCGCGAGCCGCTCGCCAAGGCACCGGGCAGCCATCGTCCCCCACAAGGAAAAATCGATACCGCTCCGACGTCAGCGGCTGGTTGAATCGAAGCTCCACCGACTGCACACCGGCGGCGTCGGCCTTCAGGATCGTCGCAATAAAATCGCTGCCCGCGAGGGAATCTCCCGTCGCCCGAGGCCTCGCCCGGGTTGTTCCCATTCTCCCGAGGAAGCTCGACAGCAGCGGCTTCGCACCGGCATCGAGCCGAAACGCCCGTTCATCGACGACGGTAATCGACGGATCTCGCACGTCTGACAGAATCGCGGCCCGACCATCCGACGGTCCCATCAGGGATCGCAGCCGATCCTGCATGAACAGCCCCTCAAACGAAAAAGGATTGTTCAGCACGAAGATGTGGTCCTCTTCGACCATCGGCCGACCGAAAGACTCCGCCATCGAGTGCACGTGCAATTGTGACTGCGATTCGAGATAAGCCAGCAGACGGCCCGTGATCCAGACCGTGCAGACCTGCAAGACGACAAAGAGCAGCAGTGGAATCACGCGCAGCCGCAGGGTGCCGTCGGATCGGGGGCGCGTCAGCCAGGCCGCGCCGAGATATGCCAGACCGATGCTTGGAAGCATCATGACGCGATCATCCGGCGGCGTGCAGACGAGGATCGGCAGGAAGGCCGGCACCCAGAGCGCCATCATGACGACACCGTTCTGCCGCCGATGGTATCGCCAGTACATCACCGCCAGAATCGCCAGCGTCGCGCCACCCTGCACTGCATAGATCCATTCAAAGGCCTTGAACTCAGTCTGAAACTCAAACAAGAAGGGATTGACCGGTACCACCCAGGTCGACAGCAGCAGCAGGGACCGCAACGGAAGGGCCCGCAAGTAATCCGCTCTGTCGTGGATCGGGTCCAGCATGACCGACGTGTTGCTGCCGAAACCGTCGCGTACGTACATCGACAGCCAGACAAGCGATATCATTAGCGAGAGCGCCGTACCCAGGAGTCCGCGGCGCAGACCGTCGCTTGAACGCTTGAAAAGATGGAACATCAGCGGTGCGACGGCCACCGGCAGCACGGCTTCCTTCATGCCAAGCCCTGCGGCGAACAGACCCAGGAACATCATCAGTCGGCTGATCCGCCCGGTCTCAACGAAGGTTCCCGCGCAGAGCATCGCACCCGCGACGCAGACCAGCGCGACGACATCCCCCTGCGAGGAGACGAACAGCACCGGAATGGCGTGCGAGGCCGCCACCGCGAAAAGCAGCGCTCCCCAGCGTGCCATACGCTCGTCACTCGACACCAGCCGGAACAACCGCAGAACCAGCAGCACACCGGTGGCATACAAAAACAGATTCACCAGACGATAGCCCGGTGCCCATCGGTCGAAAAGCCGGTACTCCAGGTACAGCAGCCATTCGGCCAGCGGCCGCATGTGCTGGTATTTCAGGTCGTCCGCGATCCACCACAGGTACCAGCCCTCCGCGCGCTCGCTGCGATTGGCCTCCGCATCGCCGGAAAGAAACCGATAGACCGACGGCGAACTTCGCTCGCCCGAGGCGTACTCCTGCAGCACACGAAGTGCCCGGTGATCATCCAGGATGAACCCATCGCCCAGCGACGGAAGATAGAGGCAACAAATCACCAGCAGCAGAAAGATCCAGGGTCGGGATGTCTGCTCATACCATCGCGCGAGAGGATTCCTCGATCCGGATGACGACGTGGCGCGAACCTTCGACGCTGTCGACGCATCCGCTGTGGAACCGTGCGATCGCGCGAGCGACTCCGGTCGCAGGGTGGTGTTCGTGCTCGCACTCACTGGACGACGAACCTCGCTCTGCAGCCCTTGCGGGCACAGGTAACTTCCTGTTTCCCCGATCCATCCCTCGCTGCGAACACCGCCTGCAGAATCGTCGGCGCCGCATGGATGCAGATGCCCGCCGGCGTCGCATCCCTGAATGAATAGATTGCTTCCGCCGAACAAGGCGACGGACAAACCTCTTCATTGGGCGGTTGAACGCAACAAACGCGCACTTCGTGCACGGCGGATGAACGCGACTTGCGTGCCCGCGCCGTTGCACCATTCGTCGTGGATTGGTCGGCTTTGCCGTTCCCTGCGCCTCGGCGATCCAGCACGACGACATCCTCACCTGCGTCCATCGCCAGATTGGCCAGTTCATCGGCGCGCGCGTTGGCCTCGCGCCGGACATGACGCAGCCGCCACTGTGAAAAGCGACTGAGCCGATCGCAGGCCTCGGCGAAAAGGTCCTTCAACCCTTCGTTGCGCACGCGGTACTCACCATTGATCTGCCGCACAAGCAACTCGCTGTCAGAAGCGATGTCGAGCCGTTTCGCGCCCATCTGTTCCGCTGACTCCAGCGCGCGAAGCAGGGCCGTGTATTCTGCGACGTTGTTCGTCATTCGACCCAGGTAGTATCCGACTTCGAGCAGCGGGCTCCCATCGCCGCGGGTGAGAACCACGCCCGCTCCAGCCGGACCGGGATTGCCGCGTGCGCCGCCGTCGATGTGTATCTGAAGGTCCATGGGTCGAAATCCTGAACGCCGCAACGCCCTGCGGACCGGTGACGTGCGGATCATATCGCACCTCGGCCGCAGATGCAGGGGTATGCAGAGCCAGCCGGCGTAACATACGTCGTCGGCAATTCACCATCAGAATGATCCGCTGCAAGCCGGATCAGGGAGAGAAACGGCCGGGTGATTGGGACTATCGAACGCTGGTAGCGGCTGCGGTGTCCAGAAAGAGAATCCGGCCGCAGATGTTGCAGGGGATCGCATCGTCACGCGACAAAATCGCGTTGACCTGTTCGATGGTGATGGCCATGTTGCAACCTTCGCAGGCGTACTCCGCCCGCTTCGGATTCGTGCGTATGACCCGTGCCATCACCTCGCCATCGTTCTTTCGGGCAATGCGCTCGAAGAGCTCCAGCGCTGATGGCGGGACCACAGCGGCAGCTTCGATACGCTGAGCGCGGAGTGATTCGAGGCGATCCCGCGATTTGTCCTCCGCCTCCCGAACCACCTGCCTGAGTTCTTCAAGCCGGGCCTCCTCGGACTTGATCTGCGCCTGCAACTCAGCATGCACCTGTCGCTTCTTGTCCAGCTCGGACATTAGGGCGAGCACACGATCTTCCAGCTTGCTGTTGTCAGCTTTGTTTGTGTTGAGCTGCGTCAGGATCGCTGAGTATTCCTTGTTCGTCTTTGCCCCCTGCAGGGCCGTACGGAGCTTGGCGATTTCTGCCTCGCGCGACTTGACATCCAGATCGAGACGATCGGCCTCCATCTGTCCGCTGCGCAGGGCATCGTGCTCCTTCTGGTATTTTGCCTGCAACTCGGAAATGCGGGCTTCCTGCTGCCGAACCGCGCGGGCCTTTCGATCGATCACCTTTCGCAACTCAGCAATCTGCAATTCGACTTCCTGAAGTCGATGCAGTGCTTCGAGCGTAGCTCCCATGGAAATACGGATCCTTTCTAGAAACGCCGCTACCCGTCGACACGGACCGCCGTCAACGGTGACCCGTCATTATGGAGCGCAGGAGACGGAGAATCAATCCCGGCACGCTTGGGGTCGATTCTTCCAGTACGAGCGCGCAGGAAAACATGTGCGCCGCCGGCGCATGCCCCGAATGGCATTGCAGCGTTCCGCGGTCAAACGACGGCTTCGGCCAGTTGCTCGCGCAGATTTGAGCGCTCGCGACCGTTGGAGCCGACAGCATGCCCGCGCGTCGATCGGCCGTTCGTCGGAATTCTGCCGCGTACGCGAAGTTCGCCGGGGACAATCACCTCGACCGGCCGCTGGCCGGCTCTGGCTTCCATGAGCAGCCGTGCGGCCCAGCCGGCCATCTTCGTTACATCGAACTCAAATGACGTTACGTCGGCCGCCTCGGCGGCGGAGTCACCCGGTTCGAGAATACAAGTCACGACCAACGCACCGCGCGCAATCAGATCGGCGATGGTCTGATCACTCCGCGCCGCCGCCAATGCCCGGCTGCCTACGCAGATCAGGCCCAGCGTTGGTCCATGCGTCGTGCGCGATGCGACCGGCGAGCTGTCCCCCAGCAGCCCGCCGACCCAATCCGATCCCTCCTCCATATTCAGTTCAACGACATAACCCCGGTGACGCATCGCGGCCGTTTGACACCCACCGACCACCAGATCGACCTCGCGCCCCTCTGCGCGATGCCGAAGCAGTGCGACCTGTTCACAACCCAGCATGAAGAGATGTTCCGAGAGACAGAAGCCAGCGCTCGTATAGTCCGGCATTACCGAATGAACCTTCGGCCCGCTCGACGCTGCAGCGAGCAGCACGACCGGAATATGTCGCCGCCAGGCCTCGGCAATCAACTCATCGCTGGGATGGCCTCCCAGTGCTGATTGCGGATCGTGTGGATAAATAACCAGCCCGGAGGATTGCCTTCGCAACGCAGTCGGCCACGCGGTGATCGGTATCGGAGCTGTCTCGGCGGCATCCTGCAGCGGAACGAGTTCGAGCGTGTGACCACGCAGAACCAGCGCCGCGCGTAAGGCATCGAACATCTGCCGTCGATGCGGAGAGGCAGCAAAATCCTTCTGCGAGAAAATCTGATAGGTCTGCGTGATCGATTCGGACGAACTCGTCTCACCGTGGGAGACGAAGGTACCCCGGCCGATGATGCGGACAAGCAGACCTTCGCTGCTCAGATCGCAAAGCGCCTTGTTGATCGTCTTGGCATTGGCCCGAAATCGGCGGCCCAGCTCCCGCTCACCCGGCAGTTGACCTTTGAACTCGCCGTTCACGATCGCCTCGCGAATCTGTTCGCGAAGCCGCTGGAACTTGTAGCTCAATCGATTCCCTGAAGATGATCCGGTCCCGTTCACGCGCGGCGATATGCCTTCCGTCATGGCCACGTTCTCCAGATTGCTAAGCGAGGCAATCATTCAGACGAACGCCCCGACGGACCGCGAATCGTGCGCGGTGACGCTGCGTGAACGAACGCCTGAACTACCGGGTGGAAATGCTGCCGCGACGACGAGACGCAATCGATTGCCCCGTCGGGCGGTGGGAGAGCGAAGGGAGCGGGAATGACCCTTCGAGAGCCCAACCGGCTCACCCTCTATTGTTTCATATAATGGCTGTCCGTCAAGTCGAAGGGATGCGCCGGTTCAAGAATGATCTAATTGGCAACGAGATCGAGGGTTAAAGAGCAGGGCAAATCGTTTAGCACGGCTTTCGAGGGTAAATCCCCAGCCCCGGTAAATCGTTCAGGGTCAGTCGCCCCCCCGCTCTGCCGATGCCATCAAATGGGTCTTCCGACAGAAGCAGATGCCCGTCCAGGTCCAGGTAATCGACCATCGAGGCCAGTTGCAGTGCCGCGGCGATGCCCAGCGAGCTCTCGATCATGCAGCCGAGCATCACCTTCATGCCGAGCAGTCGCGCCAGTCGGATCATGGTCATCGCCGGCCGAATCCCGCCGCACTTGCTCAGTTTGATGTTGATCCCGTCCACACAGTCGCGCAGCGCAAGCACATCCGCAGGGCGCACGCAACTCTCATCCGCGAAGATCGGCAGAACCCGGGCCTCCTTCAGTCGACGCAGTCCATCCAGGTCCGACGCCACGAGCGGCTGTTCTACGAATTCCACGCCATGCGCTGCCAGCATCGCCAGCTTCGATCGCGCTTCATCGACCGTCCACGCCATGTTCGCATCAACTCGCAAAACCTTCCTCGGTGCCAATTGCCGAATAGTCCGCAGTATTTCCTCATCGTTCGGCCTACCCAGCTTGACCTTGAGTATCGGATACTCCGCGGTACGCCTTATACGTTCGGCCAACAGATCGGTATCCTCTTCGATGCCGAGCGTAAAAGAAGTTGGCGGAATCGGTCCCGAAGACAAGCCCAGCCAGCGATAAACGGGAACGCCGAACCTCTTGCCGACCCAGTCATGCATGGCAGCATCGATGGCCGCAACGGTGGCGAGCTGGTCGTCGTGCGCCGTACGCAGTGCATCCAGCACCTGCTCGATCTCAAAGACGTCCCGCACGGGCCCTGCTGCTACCACTGCGAGCGTTTTCTCCGCCGATTCGATCGTCTGGCGATAGGTGTCCACCGGGGCGGCCTCTCCCCACCCCGTGACGCCGTCCTGGGTGACTTTCACCCACAAAGTCTCTTTATCCGTTCGCAGTGCCTTGGCTGTGCGAAAGGGAGCGGCCATTTTTAGAGAGATTCGCTGCCAGCTTATTTCCATCCAATCACCTTGCCCGGCTGATCCCGATTTCGCCGTCTCTGCCCCTTTGTCAAGCCGCTGGACCAGCTTTCGAGCCCTTTCCTGCCGGCCTGCCAGATGTCTAACGACTGCAATTATTTGTGAAATAAGGGTTAATGCAAGATAACGTATATGTGGACTGTTCGAAGGACTGCAGGCCGCTCCCGAAAGCGGGTGTCCCGGGGCAGTTGGCAGTGCCGATGATTTCGTGTAAACATGTTGACTGCCCACATGGCGCGGGTCTTGCTAGAATACCCGACTTGCTATCTGGCGTGGTCAGCCGCCGTTCTCAGAACGGTGGTCCAGGTTTGAGGTGACCAACAACCTCGAAGGCGATTTATTGACCAGGAGTGCTATGTCGCTGCTACCCGTAAAGATTGCCGGCACCGGAAGCTTCCTGCCGGGTCCTCCCGTTCCGAATGATCGACTTGAAGCCGTGCTGGGTCCGTTGCCTGATGCGCCGACCAAGGTGAAGAGCTTCATCGACAATCTCGGCCCGAAAATGCTCGATCGCGGTGGAGTGCGCACGCGGCACTTTGCCGTGGATCCCGAAACCGGCGACATGACGTTCAACTTCAGCAGTCTCGCTGAAAAAGCTGCCCGCAACGCGCTCGAAATGGCGAAGATGGAGCCGCAGCAGATCGACTTGCTGATCATCTCCTGCCCGTCCTACGACCAGAGCACGCCGCCAACAAGCACGCTGCTTCAGGAGCGCCTCGGCATCCAGAACTGCGCCGAGATGGAAATCCACTCCAACTGCACCGGCGTCGGCAAGGGTGTTCAGGTCGCTTACGACGCCCTGCGAAGCGGCCGCTACCGAACGGCCCTCGTCGCCTACAGCCAGCTTTCCTCTATTTACCTGCGGAGTTGCTACTTCAATCAGTCGAAGATGGACAAGGTCCACGCTGCTCTGCGGTGGATCCTGGCTGACGGCGCAGGCGCCCTCGTCCTCCAGGCCGGCGAGAACGGATCGCCCGGTCGCGAAATCGTCGGCACGTTTGTCGAATCCGTCGGTGCAGGCCGTCCCGCAGGCATGGTCGCCGGCGGTGCCGCCGCGGACCTCATGCAGTCCAAGCATCAGATTCCCGAACTCTACAACGACGGCATGCACCACCTCTGGCAGGACTTCTCTGCGGTCAACGACAACGCCGCGCCGCTCCTGCTCCAAGGACTTTGCAACTTCACCAAACAGCTCAAGATCGACCCCAGCACCGTTGATCACTACGTCGTGTCGATCCCCACGCTCCAGTTGTACGAGGATCACATCCCGGCCTTCCTGGATCGGCTCGGCATCACGCGCGACAAGATCAAGTTCCGCAGCGGCAAGATCGGCTACTGCGGTGGCGCGGCCACGCTCCTGCACCTCGATGAGATGGTGCGATCCGGTGAACTGAAGTCCGGCGAACTGGCCTTTGTCCACGCCGTCGAGTCGAGCAAGTGGATGACGGCGGGCTTCGCAGTACGATGGTAGCCGTCCCGGATTCCGTCGATTCGTCCAACGCCAACATGTCAGCGCCTAACCCACCGGCGAATGAAAAGCCCTTCGCGCTTCGCAGCGCGGTCTATACCGTTGGTTTTCTCCTGATGGTCCTTGGGATCATCCCCTCGCTCTTTCACCTCGCGGGAATGTGGCCGACTTCCACGGAAGAAGCGGCGACGGTCATTCGCGATTTCTGGAGCAGCTTTCAGCGCCTGCTGGGCGTCGCTATCTTCGCCATCGGCCTGGCCGCCTACACTTTCTGCTCGGTCTGGCTGATCTTTCACGGGCGCGGGCCGCATGTTGAATTCGACCCGCCCAAGATATTCGTAGCCACCGGACCCTACCGCTGGGTGCGCAATCCCGTCGTCATCACCCTGATCGTCACCGTTTTCGGTGAAGCCGTGTTCCTGGGCTCGTGGGGAATCTTCGGGCTGGTTATCATCGGCATCGGTTTTGCACATTATCAGGTGACGCGCATCGAAGAGCCGCGCCTGCGAGACCGCTTCGGTGACAGTTACGTCGAGTATTGTCGCCGTGTACCCCGGTGGCTTCCTTGCCCGCCGCGTGCTGACTCAAACCCGTGACCGGCCCGGACCGAGGGCCCTTCGGCATCCACCATGCGTGCTTTCATCACCGGCGGCACCGGATTCGTCGGAAGCCATCTCATCGAACAGCTACGTAAGCAGCGAGACGAGGTTATCGCGCTCTGTCGCCCCGGCAGTGATCACAAGATGCTTGAGTCGCTCGGCGCGATCGTGCGCACCGGAGACCTGGACAAACCTGATTCGCTCGATGCTGCGTGCGCGGGTTGTGATGTCGTCTATCACTGCGCCGCCCGCGTCGAAATCGTCGGCACCTGGGAAGAGTACAACCGCACGACGATCGAAGGCACGCGCCGCCTTCTGCACGCAGCCCGGCGCGCCGGTGTGCGAAGATTCGTCTTTGTCAGTTCCTGCGGCATCTACCACCCCCGTTTGCTGGCGCATGGTGTGACGATCAACGAATTCACCGAATCGCCCGAACCGCCGCGCTGGTTCCCCTACGCAAGGGCCAAGTACCATGCCGAACAGATCGTCCGACAGCAGGCCGCGCAGATGGAATGGACCATCCTTCGCCTCGGCTATCTCTACGGCGCTCGCAATCGCACGATGAAAACCTACCTCGAGCCGGTCATGAAGGGCGGCATCATGACCATTCTCGGCGACGGCTCCAATCCCATGGCTCTGGTCCATGTTCGCGATGCCGTACAGGCCATCCTCCTTGCCGGCAAAAACACCGACGCCGCCGGCAAGACCCTGATCGCCGGCGGAAATGAGCACATCACACAGCGCCAGTACTTCGACGCCATAGCCGATGGATTCGGACTGCCGCGTGTGACAAAGTCCGTGCCCTACCGCGTGGCATTCATCGCCGGCTGGCTGGGGGAATACCTCTTCAGGAAGGGGCCGCGCGCCGCAGTGATGCGCCGCTCCGCCATCGCATTGACGGGTTTGCCGCAGCGAATCAACTGCGACTACACGCAAAAACTCCTCGACTGGAAACCGATCGTGAAGTTTGACGACGGCATGCGCGAAGCGTTTGAGTGGTACCGCGCAGAGTACGGGCCTGCGTCGTCTGCTCACGGACCTGTCAGCGCTTCAACGAACGGTTGAGCGTCGAGGCCGTTGACAGTGCCGTCGTTACGTAAGTCGCTGCGCTGCATCGGTCCGTTGTAGGGGTTGTTGCCCAGTGCCACGTCGACAAAGCATTCGACATCCGCCAGGTCCAGCACACCGTCGCCGTTGCAGTCTCCCACGGGGTCGCAGGGAAGGACAAGGTCGCAAAACCATGGATTGGTGAGTAGCGGCAGTATCCGCTCCTGCACCGTTCGCGTGTGCATCTCCAGGCGAATGTTCAGCATCCCACCGGCGCAGGTATGGCAATAGCTCATAATCGTCCCGTCCGGTACAACGCTGCAATCCTGCGAGCCGCCGCAGGAGGGATGAGCATCTCCGGCCCAGCCGCCGCAGCAATCCACCGGCGGTGTCATGTTGTGAGTGTGAGGTGCGTTGAATTTGTGCCCGATTTCGTGCGCGACGACGAACGGATCCCAGTTCTGCCAGTGATTGTGTTCCAGAGGATAGGGGAAGGCGCCGCCCAGATTGGCAGACAGACCGTAGTCGTAACCCGGATAGCAGAGCCCCGGCAAGTAAGCGACACCGCCGCCGAGGGGTCTGCCGGAGAGGAAATGCACTGCGTTTCGTGTCACGTGTGTCATTTCGGCGTTCCAGAAGTCCTGGAACTGGAAGAGCTGGTCGAGCGTGTTCCCCTGATCCCACGGAGTCTCGTTCGTATCCCAGAGGCGGAGGTAGACAATGCGAAGCTCGGTGTTGAAATCGCGTTTGAAAATCTCGGAAACGGCGCCGATCAGACTCGCCGTGTAGGCGGCGGATGCACCGAGGTCGCCACCAAACAAATCGTTTGTGTATTCAAAATCCGTCTCGATTGCGAGATCGGCCCGACGACAGGCGCTCGGTGCGGACGCGCCGCGCGGAAGGGTCCCTGCAACTTCTGCGACACCCGGCAGAACTCGATCGGGAAGCTGCAGCCGTTCGCTGTCACAGGAGAATGGCCGTATCCTGATGGCATCCTCCGGCAGGCACGAAGGAGAATAAATGACAAGATCGCCCCTCTTGCCATGCGGCCCGTCGGAGAGGATGAAGGATTCTCGTCCGAGCATGATCCAACCCTGCCAATGGTCCGACGAGACACTCAGAAAGGCCGATGAGTCCGGCCGGCCTGCAACGCGACCGCCGAACAGGGTGACCTCAGGCACCGGTAGCGGCTCATCGCCGTTCGCCGTGCCCCGGACGATCCGTGCGCCTGGCGAAAATACCTCGATCCGGTGCAGATCGAGCGAGATCGATCGAGATTCGTCGATCGGTAAGCCATGCAACCGTACTTGATTGGCGCCCCGCAAGAGCGGAAATTGAGTGTCATCAGGTCGAAGCCGAACAACCGGTCCATCCGTTGCTACGATTGCTTGTGCGAACGGTGCAATCTCGAGCTTTGGCTGTTCGAGCTTCGATGCAGTAATCGGCTCGGCGGCAGATGCTGACAAACAGACGAGCAGAGTAGTCCAGGTGACGCGAATGATCAGACGCAAGTACGAAAACATCGACAACTCCTGCCTGTGGTTAAGAATCCCCGGGTATGGTCGGATACCCCCCATTGATGGCTGAACACTTCGTTGGCAGACAATCTTCATCTTAACGGATATGCTCGTTATTTATGATCCCGAAAGCTCGATTAATTTCAGAATAAGGGAGGTCGACGTGAAAGCATTCAACAAGATTAAGCTGATGACGCTCCGTTTGACTCTGATGCTTGCCCTCCTCGGGCTTGACTTCGGTTGTGGGCCGTCAGGAGGGTTCAAGATCACGCCGATCCCCGCCGACCAGACGTTGCGCGAGCAGGTCGTTCTGCGTGACCCGGGCTGGGTGAGTGACCGTATCGCGCTGATTGAGATTTCCGGCATCCTGATGAATGCCTACGAACCGCGCCTCTTCTCCGAAGGCGAACATCCGGTCTCGCTAGCGGTCGAAAATCTCGCCGCAGCCGCGTCGGATTCACGCGTCAAGGCCGTCGTACTGCGGATCAATTCGCCCGGCGGTACCGTGACTGCCAGCGACACGCTTTACGAAGAAATCAGTGCCTTCAAGAAGAAGACCGGCAAGCCCGTGGTGGCGTATTTTCAGGATGTTGCAGCCAGCGGTGGCTATTACCTCGCCTGCGCCGCGGATGAGATCATCGCACAGCGAACGACCGTCACGGGCTCGATCGGTGTGATCATGCAAATGATCGACGTCTCCAACACGATGGCCAAACTGGGCATCTCGGCCGATGCGATCAAGTCCGGACCGTACAAGGACACCGGCAGCCCGCTTCGCGAGATGCGACCCGACGAGCGAAAAATTTTTCAGGGTTTGGTGGATAATTTCTTCGGCCAGTTTGTGGATGTCGTCTGTGCGGGGCGCCCCAAACTGGCGCGCGAAAAGGTATTAACTCTTGCTGATGGAAGAGTTTACATTGCAGAACAGGCCCTGGAGGCAGGCCTGATCGATCGGATCGGTACGCTCCACGATGCAATCGAGGCAGCGAAATCTCGAGCGAACATAAAGGCAGCTCACACCGTCCGTTACATTCGCCCGTTGGGCTGGAAGCCAAATATCTACGCTCAGACTCCCGCCCATCCTGGTGCCTGGACGATCAATTTAATAAATGTACAGGTGCCTTTTTACTGGACAAAAAGGCCTGTTTTCCTGTATATTTGGCAGTCTGAGGGATGAGCTAAGCCGATCTGCCGCCATGGCTTTCGCATCGGCAATTCATTGCATGCAGCGATCCGACACATCCGCTGCAGCGTATAATCCATTGGCGGCGTGCAGTTCTGCACGGTGAAGGTCTCGTCCTGGGTGGTATCTGTTGGGAGCGGATCAATGCCGCTGCACCTGAAATGTACGCAATGCGGACGAGTCCTCGTCCTCGAGGATGCGTTTGCCGGTGCGCACTGCCGGTGCCGTCACTGTCGCACCATGCTTCAGGTGCCCGGCTCCAGTTCAGGTGTTATTTCTCTCGACGCGCAACGAAGCGCGGCTTCGAGAGCATCTCGACCCGCGCGGCCGCCACTGGCCGATGAGGTCACTCCTGTAGCGGCTCGTGTCTCTGCACCATCTGTCCGCCATGCGACGGCGTCGCCCGCTCGCCGATGGAATGCTCCGATGCGTCTGACCGCTGCCGTGGTTGTCCTCGTGTTTGCGGTTGCGGCACCGGCCTTCTATGTCGCCTTCTATCGTGAAGCGCCGACCTCTGTCCACGCTCCGGTCGCCATGCAACCCGCACCGAAGCTGCCGGATCATCTCTCCGAAGAAGCCATTGCAGCGCTGACGGCCGATCCGATGACGCACTACTTCGGCATTCGCCTTACCGGCAATACCGTCGCATACGTCGTAGACGGCCACGAGTCCATGGCGCCCTACATCGAGAATCTCGCCTTCCTGACCAACTCGGTCAACGCAGCCATCCCTGCGGGAACCCGGCGGGTCGGCATCGTTCAGGCCTTGGCCGAAGAAGGTAAATACCTGAACGAGGTCATGGAGCCCACCGGCGATCTGATGCCGACGCTCAACACGAAGCTGACCGCAGGCAGGACCGATCTGTCCGCAGCCCTCTCAATGGCCTCTGGCTGGTACACGGATCAACTCTTCCTTGTCCTCGCCAGGAAGCTCAGCCAGGAAGAACTTCGCGTGCTTGTACGCTCGGCCGAGCAGACCGGCGCCGTGGTCAATGTCATCGCACTCGGCGAAGCCGCCGGCCAGAGCGACCTGTCGGCCATCTCCTCGGCTACACGCGGCCAGTTCATCGCGGCTGACGATCCGCTCTTTGCCGCTGTGGTCAGCCGCCAGTACGACGCCGTGAACAATTCACCCGGTCGCAAGACCAGTCTCTGATCCCTGATCCGTTACTGAGTTTGACTTCGCAGTACGATGATCTGCGCGCGCACGCATCGTGGCCTGAATGCGTCGACACTACTTCTTGTACTTGTCGTGGCAGGCCTGACAGGTCTGGCCGATTGCACTGACCTGTCGCCTCGCGCCTTCCTCATCCTTGTTCTTCAGAAGCTTCGCCAGCTCCACGCACTGCTCCGACATCTTCGAAGCCATTTTTCGGTACTCCGCATCGTCATGCTGATACTGATTCGCGTTTGCCATTTCGGCGAGAATCCACGCCGAGAGCGTTGCTTCTTTCCAGGTCTGTTCCAAGATGCCTGCTCGAACTTCCTTGAAAAGCTTGTTCTGCCCCTCCATCATCTGTTCGAGCGGCTGCGCCGGCTTGAAAGCAGGCGCCGCGCTGCCGGCGGCGCCGGGCGACTGGGCCTGTGCGGACATTAGCATTCCCGCAGCCGTAACGGCCACGGCGGCGACGATGAACCATGCCTTTGAACGTGAAATACGAGTTTCGGACATAATCTGTAACTCCTTCCTTGCATAAAGGGCAGTCGCCGGCGCGATCACCCGTACCCTGAGAACAACGAAAAACCAGATCGATTCTTGCGGCCTCCCGCTGCCTGTCAACGGCCGACTCACCACGGGGATGTGCGTGCTACCACAGGCATGCCGTGTGGTACAATCCACCGATCGACGGCCGGAAGGCAGCGAACCCGATTCTGGTCCCCGGTTCCCGGGTGAGCACGACGCATGGAAAAGCCCAAACTTGCCATCTGTCTGGACGATCTCAGGCAAGAGCCCAAGGCGGCGATGCAGCAGGCACGGACGCTGGGTTTCGGCGCTATCGACATCTCGGCAGTCAGCGGTCCGATCAGCCCGTCCGAACTGAGTTCCACCGGCCGAAGACATCTGCTCAAACACCTGGGAGACCTGGGCCTGCGGCTGGCCAGTCTGCGAGGTCCGTCGAGCGGGCGGGGCTACCATGACCCCTTTGAAGGCGAACGACGCCTCGACTCCATGCGGCGAATCATCGGCTTCGCCCGCGATCTGAATGTTCCCGTCGTCTCCACTACGTTTGGGCCAATCGCCCGTGATCCCTCGGTGGGCGACCGTGAGCGCCTCCGCGAGTGCCTGACGCAGATGGCCGACGACGCGGATCGACTGGGGATTATTGTCTGCATTGAAAGCGCCGGCATCGCGTCTCCGGTGCTCAATCGAATCCTGACGGAGATCAACTGTCCCTATCTCAAGGCCTGCTGCGATTCGGGCGCCATGATCATGCAGGGAGAAGACCCGCATCACGTCGCCGAGGCCCTGCCGGGGCGGATCGGACTTGTCCGGGCACGTGACGCCGTCGCCGGCGCGGCCGGCACGGTCGGTTACGAAGTCGCGCTGGGCGAGGGGCAGCTCAACCCAGCCGTATTTCTGGCGACCCTCATCGAGGCGGGGTTTTCAGGTGATATCATTCTGACGCGCACGACGAGCCGCAATCCCGTCGCAGAGTTCTCCCAGGCCCGTGCTGAGTTCGTGAAGTACTTATCCTGACTCGGCAGATCGTCCAGCCCAATCGATTCGTCAACGCATGAATCTTGCAGCGTGTAAAAACGAACACGCTACGTTTCGT
Organism: uncultured Planctomycetota bacterium; assembly: GCA_900696465.1. Taxonomy (GTDB): domain Bacteria; phylum Planctomycetota; class Phycisphaerae; order UBA1845; family UTPLA1; genus UTPLA1. The sequence continues at coordinate 235,446 of CAADGE010000022.1, read as the reverse complement.
AAAAATAGCGGCGGCCGTGGTGAACTCCCGCGTTCCACCACGGCCTGCCCGGTGAAGTCGCGTTGCCTCTCCCCGAAGTCAAACGCGGCTTCACGTTATCGCAACCGGCCTTCGCCCCTCGCGGAAAGCGCCGAATGCCGACTCATTCGAAGCGCGGGCGAGCCATTGTCAGGTCGCGCTTCGACGCCGGCCGGCTTCTTTCACCGCCGGTTGCGTTTTCTCCGGACGCCCCGCGCCGGTATCTCCGGGCGGCGGGAGCCCCCCTGTACCCCTCGCTCCCGCCGCCGTTGCACGCTGGCTCCCCTCCCTGCCTGTTCATGATCGCCCTCCTGCCAGGGGTCGCGAGATGTTTACGGCTGGTGCGGGTCGATCCCCACTCCACAACACGAACCGCACCGATCCGCCGCCACATCTCGCGACCACCCGATCGGAGGAAAGAAGCCCAACAACTGCGCCCCCCACCGATCCGTTGCACATGATGAAGTTTGCCGAATTGCATCATCATCCTCTCGCGGCATGCAGACTTCGCGCAGGCGTGGTGCAAGACCGCCGCCGCTTCATGCTTACCCGCTCCGCTTCGATCTCGAATAACGCGCCGCAGCAGCCGCTGTTCGGCTGTGACGAGCGCTGAATGAAGAGGACACATTGAGCTTGCGAAGTGCGAGTTCCGCGCTCATGGTTGCGGCGCTTCGAACGAGAACGCCGCAGTGCCCGTTGCCCTCAGCATCGCCAGAGGCGATGCTGCCGACAGGTGCCGGACCGTTCTGAAAGTCGCCGTACTTAGAATCCAGCGGCACACGCAATCGGTTGGTGCCCGGCGACTTCCCGGTCCGGCTCAGGCCTCTCGTACGATTCTTCCCCCGAGGACCGCAAAGGCAAGTCCCGGCGCGGAGTTTTTTGAAGCGTGTGCGCCGACCTCCAGCCGAGTCGCCGCTCGCCTGTTGACGTGTCAGCGACGACTCGTGCGCACCGCCGCCTTGGGTGCCTCGATTCGACCGGTGATGCGATCCCACGTGAGTACCGGCCCCCGCCACATCATGAAGCGGCCGGCAGTCTCTTCTTCCTCCATGATGGTCGCTTCAAAACCCGGCCCGCCTTCGACGCGCACTTCGCCGGATTCGGCCATGTACTGCAAATGCTCGCCGGTCAAGCTGCGTGTGTCTTCGCGCATGAAGACCGAGCCCTTGGCAATGAGCCGCTGAAGATCGGTGGCGCGCATGGTGTCCTCGGCACCGCGCTCCTTGCCGCGCTGGCTGCGCGGGGTCTTGAATTCCAGCAGCAGGTTGCCCGCGCGAAGCGTAGCGATACGGCCCTTACCGAGGCGAAGCATCTGGTCGGGATCGATACCCATCGCCGTGGCCAGTTCACCCTGCATGACCATCTCGCGTCCGCTGCGATGGGCCATGGTGACGTCTCGATCAAAGACGACGAGATTACGATCCACGAAGTAATCCATCGAGTTGGTCCAGGTGACGGCCGTCTGGCTGGGCCCTTCGCTGCGCAGACTGCTCATCATCGGAGAACCCGCGGCGCTGGACGCCATGGATTCGGCCTTTCGCTCGCGCGGGTCAAACTGGTAATCCTCGATGAGCAGCGACCCTTTACAGGGAATGTTCATCTGCTGCGCGGAAAGGTCCACGGCAATCTGGTCGGCCGCGATGCGCATGCGCGAGAGCAGTCGCCCGCGCGTGCCGAGACGCGTGCGTGGTCCGTGCTCTGTACTGAGCGCCTCGGCATTGCCCTCGGCAACCAGATAGACCGGCTGCTTGCGCTCCCCGCTGATCGAGGCGTACGCAATCGAGTCACGACCTTTGCGCTCGTCACCCAGACCGGCAAATCTGCCAAGAAGCCGGCCCTGCGGGATGCCCCAGAGAAGGCGGATCGTCGTGTAAGCCGCCACCACACTCGGCGATGCAATAGCGTCCACGTAGGCCGCCTCCTCGCGAGTGGCGGCAATCAGACGTAGGGGGGAAAACTCCCTCGATTTTGACCGCGGCGCTGCCGGCGGCGCCTTTGCGAAACGCACGGTCAGCTTGCTGCTGGTCAGGGAGAAATTGTCCGTGCGGCTGACCACGCCTCCCAGGAAGACGCCGTAGTTCCTCGCCAGGTGAAACTCCATGCGATCCCGCCATGTTGTGCGCACGATTGTGGGCTCGCTGAGTTTGCGGCCGCCGAAGTCTTCAGTCGTACGTGAAAAAGCCACACCGGGACCGGGCACCTCGATGGCCTGCTCGTCCATGTCGATCTCAATACGGTGACCGTGCATGGCAACATCACCGAATCGCGCGCGAGCCCTGCCCTCCGGCGACTTGCCCAGGATCGTCGCCCGCACAAGTTCATTGCCGTTGCGCATGGAGGCAACCAGTGATTCGGCCCGGCTGATCTTGAGATTCTGCGAAGGGTCGCGCACGAGCACGTCACCACGGGCATCCATGCGATCGATGCCGACGCGCGAACGTCCCGGAAGCATCGTCGTTCCATCCGGCGATGGTCGCGGCTCGCCCATGATGGTCGTCATCTCAACGTGCATCTCCTCCGCGCGGATTTCCCGATCCGCCTGCCGGGCCAACACATCACCTGCGGCGTCCACGACTTTCGGCAGGTTTTTACCGTCCGACGTGACGGTCATCTGTACATCGAGCCGCTCACCGGCCAGGACGTCGTCGCCGCGTTCCAGGCGAACCTTACCGCTCATACTCAGGTGCGAAATATGATCGGCGACGTCCTCACCGGATCGAGGCGAGCCGAAGGTGACCGCAACCTCGTCGCCGACGAGTCGTTCATCCCCCTGTCGAATGCTCACATCACCGTGGAACCAGGCCCGACGGAGAAACTCCTTGTTCTTCTCTTCCCGCATTCCCGTAGCGGCATTCAGCGCTTCGACGCGGCGAGAGCCCAGCTCGAAGTCCACTCCGCGCGACCACTTGATCAGCACCGGGTCGCGATTTCGGACGGAGCCATCTTCGCCCGATGCCTTTGATACCAGATCGGAAGTCGCCGCGAAGATCGTCGAATCCGACCCGACGTCGGAATCCGAACCGCGGTCATCAGACATCGTGCCCGGCCCCTCGACGCGCCCGAGCCCGCGCTGCTGATCGAAGAAGACCTCGCGGCCGACGAGACGACCGGAGTCGTCCACGTGAATCTGCACCGGTCGATCGTCCCGTCCGGCCATCCACGCCTGTCTGCGTTCGTGGCGATACACCAACTGATCGCAGGCCGCACGAGCCACCTTGCCCGGACTGCTCTGCGTGCCTTGCGCGCTCATGAGCCGTACCGGGTTGCCGATGGCGACGACGTCGAATCGCTCGCCTGTCGGGGGCTCTCCGCCTGCGGACCAGATCGGGCGCATCTCGAGCGGACCGTTCCAGGTGAGCACCAGCTTCGTGGGATCGTCCGCCAGAGACGGAGCAGGTGACGGCGTTAACGCCGCGGGCCGACCGCCTGCCGCCTTCGAGGGATCAACCTGCGAAGCATTCGCAGTCACGGAGTGGTCCGTCGGCGCGCCCTCGGGCTTCTCATCCTGCGAGGGCGATCTGCCGGAGGCCATGCCGCGCTGTTTCTTGCCGAAATCGAAGTTGACCTCCAACTGATCGGCCTCGACCTTGCCGATGGTTCGAAGTCCGTCGAGTTGCTCGACCACGACCTGATTCTCAAAAACGGCGCGATATGTATGCACACGGCCGTGTGATCGGGCAAGGGCGTCGTCCACAAGAGACTGTGCCCTGGGTTCACCGGAGGTCGCCGATCGGGCCTCGCGCTTCAGCTCACCGACGGCGCTGGCCAGCTCTTTCTCGCTTCGAAGCTGGTTGGGCTCAGTGGATGAGACCGTTCGCTCGGTCGATGGAGTAGTGCGCGCCGCGGTGCTGATCGACTTCGGCTGGTTCGCGGAAACCAGCCCGCCTTCCAGTCGAATCTCCGCCGCCGCTTCAGCCGTGGAGATCGCATCGATGGAGAGCGGCTTCATCGCCTGGGCTTTTGGCGCAAAACCCGGTGCCCCGGATGCGGCTGCTTTCGCACTCTCGGACCGGCTTTCTCGCACCGTGCCGGGCATGGCAAAATCCACCATGCGCCCTCCGCGTCGCAGCATCATTCGTCCGCCGTGCTCGAAGCGGAGCAGATCAATCCGATTGTCCACCTGGTCCCACTGTACGAGAAGCCCGCGGCATTTCTCGATGCGGGCCTCGACGCTGTCCACCAGCACATCGCCGTCGGCCTTCAGCTCGGCACGGTCCATGTCGAAACGGGCCTCCGGCAGATGGATGTGAATCAGGTCGTCCGCGTGTGCGTAGCGCTCAGCAAGTTCGGGATTTTCCTCACGCCACTTGGCGGTCGTGCGATCGATCGTCACGGTGACATTGCCCCACAGGCGACCGCGCTTGGGATCAACGCGCGAGCCGGTCTTCCGGGCAAGCGTCACCTCGGCCTCATCCGCGTTAATGTATGTGATCTCGCCGCGGGGCATGTAAATCTGGATGGACAGGTCTTTCAGGCGATAGTCCGATTCCGAAACCGGTTCCCAGCTCTTGGCCTCGAAGATGTACTTGAGCCGGCCGGTGATCTCGTCGTAGATCTTCACGCGGGTCTGATCGCCGGGGCTGAAATTCAGACCGGCCTCGGTGAAGCTCTGAACGACCGGCTGCGACGTGACCGGTCGGGTGACGAATCGGCGGACGACCTCGGTGGCATCCTGCTTCGGCGCAACGCGCGTCGCCTGGTCTTCGCGCGTGAAGACCAGATAGGCGCCGACGGCCATGAGGAACGTCACACCCATCAGCACAAGTTTCTTCGTGAAACCATCCGTGATACGGATCATGTGGCGGCCTCTTCGTGCGCAGCGATCAGCGCGGGTTTGAAGTCCATTTGCGAACCGCGTCCGACCAGGTTCCGTTCAATCGCATCAATCGTTCCACGGCCTCGGCAATCGCCCCCTGCCCTCCGCGCCGTCGAGTGACGTAGCGCGCCGACCGCTTGACCAGCGGCAGGGCGTTCGCAACCGCGATGGAATAGCCGCAGCGCCGCATCAGCGGGATGTCGAGAAAGTCGTCACCCACGACGCTGGTTTCGGGGTCTGTCACACCTGCACGCTGGAGAAAAGTCTCATACGCCGGTTGTTTGTCGGTCACGCCCTGGGCCACATGCTCAATCCCAAGCTCACGGGCCCGGGCCTCCACCGCGGGCGATAATCGGCCGCTGATGACGGCGACAAGACCGCCGGAATTCTGCCAGAGCCGCACCGCGCCGCCGTCCTGCACGTGAAACGACTTAAAGGAATTGCCGCCCGCATCGTAGGGCAGTTCGCCGCCGGTCAGGACCCCGTCGACGTCAAGAATCAGCAGCTTGATAAATGGCAAGGTTCGTCGTCCAGCCGCAGCGGCCGTGGCGTGGAAACAGGCCCACGACCCGAACGTCGGCACTGCCGCACCATGATTTAATGGAGATTGTAGCCCGGGAAAACCGGCCTCACAACGGAGGAGTTACGCATCGTCATGTGCAAACAAGAGTCAAAAAACTGCGCTACGAGGCCAACGCTCGCGAAAGCGCCTGGTAGAGATCGGCCTTGAGATCCTCGACGCTTTCAAGCCCCACGCTCAGGCGGATCAACCACTTCTTACGGCCGTCCGCCGGGTCTGTCACTTCGACGGGAATCGCAAGACTCTCATAGCCGCCCCAACTGACTGCAATGCCGAACAAGTTGAGCGCATCGACCACGGCGAAGGTGGCTTCGCGACTGCCCTGGCGAAGCTCGAAGCTCAACATGCCGCTGTGGCCGCGCATCTGCCGCCGGGCCAGCGCTGCCTGCGGATGATTCTCCAGACCGCTGTAGAGCACTCGCGCCACGCGAGGGTCGCTCTCCAGCAGCCGGGCTAAGGCCATCGCATTTTTCTGATGCCGTTCAAGCCGGACGGAAAGTGTGCGCAGCCCGCGCAGCAGCAGCCAGCTTGCAAACGGATCAAGGATTCCACCCAGCAACTCGCCTTCCCGCGAGGAGAGGGCCGTCAATCGCTGACGTGAGCCAGCGACGAATCCGGCGACCAAGTCGCTGTGGCCGCTGAGGTACTTGGTCGCGCTGTGGACCACGAGGTCCACCCCGAGCGCGAGGGGGTTCTGATAGAGCGGCGTAGCGTTGGAATTGTCGCAGATGGTCGTGATGCCGCGCTCGCGGGCGAGCTTCGCGACGGCGCCAAGGTCCTGCAGTTCAAAAAGCAGACTCGACGGCGACTCCAGGTAGATCAAGCGCGTCTGAGGGCGAAGGGCGGCCTCGAAATGCGATGGATCGGTTCCGCGAACATACGTCGTCTCGATACCCAGACGCGGCAGGTAGTCCGAGAGCAGCCGCCGCGTCGGGCCGTAAACGGTATCGATGCAAACGACGTGATCACCGGACTTGAGACAGGAGAGGACGGCCGCCGAGATCGCCGCCATGCCAGAGCCGAAGGCCCGCGCCGATTCGCCGCACTCCAGTTCGGCGATCTTGCATTCCAGCAGCTCCGTCGTGGGGTTGCAGACACGCGTGTAATCGTAGCGATCGCATTCCGGACCTGTGCGGCCGACGAACTGTTCGCAATCGGGGTAGGTAAAAGTCGAGCACTGGTAGAGCGGCGGTGCGGCGGCGCCATGGCGCTCTTCACGGTCCTCGCCAAAGTGTATGCACAGCGTTTCAACGCCCGGTCTGCGTGATGGATCCGTCGGCACAGCTATACTCCCGGCTTGCGCCCGCTTATCCTCTTGAGGCGCCGCACCATCTTACGGCCGTGCGTGCGGAGGATCAAAATGGCAGGTAACGAAGCTGTTCGGAGGATGTTTGCATAGGAGCCGGAAGATGTTCCCGGCGCCTCGGAGTTGGCTTCCGGGTGATCAGCGACTGGCCTGCGGCTGCTGCAATGCTCATCATCATCGATAACTACGACTCCTTCACCTACAACCTGGTCCAGCGGTTCGGTGAGATCGGGCTGGAGGATCACGCCCTGCGCCATGAGATCGTCGTCTACCGCAACGATCAGGTCACGCTGCACGAGATCGAGTCGAAGAAGCCGACGCATCTTGTCATCTCGCCAGGGCCCTGTACACCAGCCGAAGGCGGCATCAGCAACGACGCCGTCCGGCATTTTCTCGGGAAGATTCCGGTGCTCGGCGTCTGCCTGGGTCACCAGTGCATCGGTCATGCCTTCGGAGCAAGCGTCGTCCGCGCCGAGCGCATCATGCACGGCAAGACGAGCGAGATTCATCACGACGGGCGGACGATCTACGCCGGACTATCCAACCCGTTCACGGCAACGCGCTACCACTCACTGACGATCGATACGACAACGCTCAGCCGTGAATTCGAAATCACCGCCTGGACCGACCAGAAGGAATGCATGGGCCTGCGGCACAGGACAGCACCGTTGGAAGGTGTGCAGTTTCACCCCGAAAGCTTTCTCACCGTCGAAGGCACTCGCCTGCTGGCGAACTTCCTTGGAATGTGACGTCTGATCGGCAACCCCGGAGCGCATGCCAATGTCCCGCACCCGTCATCTTTCGCTGCTGACCGAGCTGGTCAATCTGCCGACCGCGCCGTTCTGCGAATCACGCGTCGTAGAATTCATCCGGCGCTTCATCGCTCGCCGTCCGGCACTCAAGTTCTCCGCGGATCGCTTTGGCAACCTGCTCGTGCGATACAACCCCGGCCGAAATGCCCGGTTGCAAGGACGGCCGATCCTCTTCGCCGCCCACATGGACCACCCCGGCTTTTGCGCCACGAAGATGCTCGACGATCGACACGTACACGCCGACTGGCGCGGCTGGGTCATGGGCAGCTACTTCACGAATGAGCGTGTGCAGTTCTTCACCAACGGCCGCTGGGTGCCGGGCAAGATCGTCGACGTCATTCGACAGAAACCGATCAGCGCCGAGCAGCGCCGCGCCGTGGCCAGCGCGCGATCCTTCGGCGCCGAAGCCCCCCCTGCCGCGGTCATCGTTCGCGTAGTGAAGCCCGTGAAACCCGGCAGCCCGGGCATGTGGGCGATCCGGGATGCTGTCGTCCGCGGTCATCAACTGCGAGCACGAATGTGCGACGACATCGCCGGCCTTGCGGGCATCCTGTGCATGTTGGATGAACTCTGCCGCGGCAAGTCGCGTGTGCCGTGCATGGCCTTCTTCACCCGTGCGGAGGAGGTCGGCTTTGCCGGCGCGCTCGCGGCGGTGGAGGCGAAGACCGTCCCGCGAAATGCAATCGTCGTCGCCGTCGAGTGCAGCAAGGCGATTGCGGGGGTGGCGCTGGGTGACGGACCGGTGCTGCGCGTCGGCGATCGGGCGAGTGTGTTCACGCCCGCAGCGACGGCGTACTGCCAGGTCGTAGCCGAAGAACTGGCGGCGAAGGACAAATCGTTTCGCTACCAGCGGAAGCTGATGGACGGCGGCACCTGTGAATCGACCGCTTACTGCCACTACGGCTACGACGCGACGGGCATCTGCCTGCCGCTGGGCAACTACCACAACATGGACACGGAGCGCAGAAAGATCGGACCGGAATACATCGACGTGCGCGATTTTGAGAATCTGGTGAAGTGGTTCGTCGCACTCGCCGCCAGCCCGGCGAAGCTGAAGTTCGACGGCTCGCACCCCGGTCTGAGCAAGCGGCTCGACGCCCTGCTGAAGCAGCACCGCCCACGACTGCTCAGGACAGCGGCGCAGGTCAGCGGCATGTAAGTACCGCCTGTGGCGCGTAGATTCATCGCACGAAACGCGGCAATCGTGAGAGTAGATGGATTAAGTCGGCTGCTCGTCGCTCGGCTTGCTGGGCAGGGGCACCATGAAGAGCGTGTTGCAATAGTGGCACTTGACCTGCTTGCCGCGATACTTCTCCTGCACCTGAAGTACCTTTCGGCACTTGAGATTCGGGCAGATCATCATGACGCTGCCATCGGTTGATGTGCTCGAAGCATCCACGGCACGAACTCCTCGCTTGCTCTCGCGTTCCGGTACAGCCGATCGGGTCGATTGCGTCCGGAGGGCAGTCCATCTATCGGCACACGCTTCCGTGGATGTTAATGTGATACAGGATGAATCGATCCGGGTGCAGCAGTACCGCTGTTTATCGGGCTGCAAAAGCCAACTGAGGGGCGTACCAACAGACTACGCCGATTCCTTGCGGAGTTCCTTTTCGGGGATGAACGCCTTGGCCTCGCCGCGGACGACGGCGTCGGTGATGACGTAGCGGCCCTGCATGTCCGGCTCGGGCAGGTGGAACATGATGTCCAGCATCAGGTCCTCGATCACCCCGCGCAGGGCGCGGGCCCCGGTCTTTCGCTCGAGGGCCCGGCGGGAAATCTCGTGCAAGGCGGCATCGGTGAACTCCAGCGTGCTGCCGGAGATTTCAAACAGCTTGGCATACTGACGGCAAAGGGCGTTCTTCGGCTCGGTGAGAATCTTGACCATCGCCGTCTCATCGAGCGGATTGAGCGCCGCCACCACGGGCAAGCGGCCGACGAATTCGGGAATCATGCCGTATTCGACGAGGTCCTCCGGGCTGATCTGACGCAGCAGCTCGGTGCGGGCGTCGACGTCGTCCTGATCGCCGCGCTCCTCGGTAGAGAAACCGATGCACTGCCCGCCGATGCGCCGCTTGATGATCTCCTCGATGTTGGAGAACGTGCCGCCGACGATGAACAGGATGTGCGTCGTGTCCATCTGGATGTACTGCTGCTCGGGGTGTTTGCGGCCGCCCTGCGGCGGAATGTTCGCCACGGTGCCTTCGAGCATCTTGAGCAGGGCCTGCTGCACGCCCTCGCCGGAGACGTCGCGCGTGATGCTTACGTTACCGGCACTGCGGGAAATCTTATCAATCTCGTCGATGTAGATGATGCCGCGCTGGGCGGATTCCAGATCGAAGTCGGCGCACTGCAAGAGGCGCAGCAGGACGTTCTCCACGTCCTCGCCGACGTAGCCGGCCTCGGTCAGCGTCGTGGCGTCGCCGATGGCCAGCGGCACGTCGAGAATCCGCGCCAGACTGCGAGCCAGAAGCGTCTTGCCGCTGCCGGTCGGCCCGATCATCAAAATGTTGCTCTTCTCGACCTCGACGTCATCCACGTCGGCTCGGTCGGAATAGCTCAGCCGCTTGTAGTGATTATGTACGGCGACGGACAACGCCTTCTTGGCGTGCTCCTGGCCGATGACGTACTGATCGAGAAACGACTTGATCTCCGACGGCGTCGGAATCTTGTGAAAAAGCGGCCGCAGCCCGCTGGCCCGGCGCTTCTCCTGACGGATGATATTGTGGCACAGATCGACGCAGTTCGAGCAGATGAAGGTGTCGTTCGGACCTTCGACCATGGGGCCGACGTCCCGGTGCGTCTTGCCGCAAAAGCTGCAGGCGCTGGTCTTGCGCCGCTTCACGCCGCCGGTGGGAATGCCGCCGCGCCCTGAATCTCCGCCTGAACCGCCGTTGCCTTTCGATCCGTTCTTCAAGCCCGATTCCTCCCGGGTCGTTTCATCGCCATTGATCGCCACGCGCGGGCGGCTGTCTTCTGCCGCGGTATTCTATCATCCGGCAGGCAAGATATCGACGCTCATCGGCGACGGTCTTTATTTCATCGTTTTTCCGCGTCAATCTTGCGCGATACCCCGGCAGGGGCGTCTTTCCGCTCCATCGGCCCGCGCAGGTCCCTGAGCAGTTTTGACTTGAGCACCTCGAACTCTGAATCCGTGATCTGACCGCCAGCCCGTAATTCGCGCAAATGCTGCAACGACCAGGCCTCCTCCGGTTCCGCGTCGGCCGGCCGGAATGCCCATCGTCGCACCATCCAGACAAACACACCGAGCACGACGATCGAGAGAATGAGGACCAGTCCCCAGAAGATGGCCTCCGATGGTGCCGTCGTACCGGTGGTCGCCACGCGTGTGCTATCCGCCTCGTGATCGCCGCCGACGCCGTATTCGAGCAGCCGAAGTGCAGCCGCCCACAAACATCAGGAAAATCGTCAGGGTGCCCATCGAGCCGCACATCGAAGATAGCCCCGGAAACGGCGCAGGGTTGTTCACATACTTCAGGCCTGTGGTATCGACGCGCTGGTTGATCGCGGCAATCAGCCGCTGGCCGCTGTCATCTTTCTTGACGCGATCGAAAATCGACGCCAGACCCTCCGAAGGCGTCCCGAACGTCGCCAGGGCGCCGACGCCCCCGGGCACGGTCTTGACCGTCGCGGTCGCGGACAGTTCCAACTCGTAGGGCTGATTCAGCGTGACGTCGTATTCATAGAACAGCTCCGCGCCGTCAAACAGAATGGCCTTGACCAGCGGCGAACTGGGAATCGCGGCGTTGAGATCTATCACAGGGATGACGATGTTGTTTAACGCGCCGGCACGACGCTGAACGGTCACGCTGCCGCCGGGTCCGCCGACCAGCGCGATCTCTCCGGAGATCGGCATGGCAACATCCCGGCCGTCCTGACGCCGGAAGAGGTTGAAGGCGAAATGCACATCGACGCCGGTCAGATCGCGCGTCAGCTCCTCCGAAGAAACGATCATGATCCCGGAGAGCAGAATGCGATTGCGAATGCGCGCCGAACTCGTGCCGAACTGCAACCCGAGTTCACCGGGACTGACCAGCAGCGAGCGCGTCTGCTTGACCGTGGCCGTGGAGACCCAGCTTGTATTCTTGTCCGGACCATCGGTAAATGCACCGACATCGATCCCGATGTCATTGGGATTGCCCGAGCCGGAAAGATTCGGCGCGTACATGATGGCCACGCCCTGACCGGCGGCCACCACGTCGTTGTTCGCCAGGACGCGATCCAGCCGACCGCGGGCGATCGCCGGGGGCTCGGGTTTGGTGCTCGGGACGATTTCGGTACTGAAGTCTGACTGCACGGCGGTCGTGCCGTGAAACTGCGTGATACGTACCTGCGACTCGCCGGCCACGCCGGTCACGCCCGCATGGCTCGAAGTCGAGCAGAACGCAATCGATGCCGCCACCAACAGTGGTACGGACCGGAGCCCGGAACTGCGTTTCATAAGTGCGAATCCTCTGTGAACTGCGCGAGGAGGGATTCGGCGGCCGCCGGGACAGCGGACGGGACGCCTTCTCCATCTTACTCTAACTTAAAATCGGCCTGTGTCCATGAACGAGTTCTTCGGAAGTACATATCCCTTTTGCCGTACGACAGTTATCGGCAATCCGGTGGCAGGCGGTTCAGGGGACAGTTGGCGATGCGATCGCTATGCACCCGGGGAGAGGTTCCTCGACATTGCCCTAACGCACGGTCTTCATCCAGTTGAGCCAGCTTTGCACCCACTTGTCATCCACCTTGCCGAAGACCTTCTCGAAGTCGGCGATCTCCTTCTCAGGGGTTGTCTCGAAGTCTTTGGGTCGCTTGTTGATCAGTTCGGCGTACTCGCGCACTTTGTCCTTCTTCATTCGGTTCAGGTAGTGGGTCAGCGCCCAGCTCTGCGGATAGGCGATGCCGATGGTCTGCGGACCGAAGTAACCATGCGTGGAAATAAAGTCGCGCAGCGGGATCAACTGATTCTGCCGGACCAGTTCCTGGAACTCCTTGAGACGCTCCTTGTTGAGGGCACCGAAGTTCGCACTCTTGCCCGTGCTCACCGGCTCGAACAGCATCGCGGTACCTTCGGCGAGCCAGCGAGGATTGGCGAAGAAGTTGTCCGGATTGTGGAAGCCGATGTTCCAGAGCACCTGGTGGGCCACCTCGTGCTGAATGGTGGCTTCATTCTGGTCGCCGCCCTGAACGTTGCTGAAGTTCGCCAGTCGCCGGGCCTGGGCGATCTCCTGGGCGATCTGGCGACGGTTGGAACCGGGCTGATTGAGCTGCTCGCGAAGCTGGGCGATGCGCTGCTCCGCCTGTTCGCGCAGCTGGCGGTAGCTCTCCTGGTTCCGAAAGTTGTAAAACATGCTGCGGTTCATGTCCGGAAAGAAGACGCCGGGATTGGACTGCTCCCGCTGCCCCTTGCCAAGCTTGACGGAGAATTTGCTGTAGTCGCCGTGCTCTTCAAAGTAATAAATCAGAAGCTTATGCTTCGGCGGGTGTGCATCAAAACCGAGCCGCTGGGTGTAGTTCATGCAGGAGCGGTAGGTCCGCTCGATGGCTGCCGCGAAGAGTTTGACGTCTTCCTCGCTCGTGTCGTACAGTATTGAATAATGGGCCGTCTGCCGAAGCTTGAACTTTTCACCGAGTCGCTTGAGGTCCTTCTTCTCCGCCTTCTTGTTCGGCGGAACCGGCGACATATCCACTTTATTCGAACGCGGCTTCGACCCGGAAGAAGACGGCGTCTTGGATTCCTTACGGGTCGGGCGCGAGGTCTTCGTCGCAGACTTGTCGCCCGAGCCGTCGGCCTGGCCGGTGGTTGGTTTTTCTGGAGGAGCGGCCGGCTCATCGCCCGACGCCGTGGAAATCAGCAGGGCTAGAAGCGGAAGGACGGCAAGTCGCCCGAGGCGGATCGCTGGTCGTCGAAATCGTTCGCTCATGGGTAGGCCCCGAAACGAAGAAGCAACCCAGGCCGCTTCTCGCACAGCCCGATTACAAACCATTTTAACCAGGATCTACCGAAGAAGGCAATCGGACGTCGCCTGTTCAACACCACCCGCCATTCGAGTTAAAGATCGATTGCCGGCATGCGTCCGAAATCAGCAGCCGATCACCACTTACGCATAGCTGTGCAGGCCGACGATGTAGAAATTGACAACCCACCAGTTGAACTGCATGGTCGCGAATCCGACGACACTCAGGACCGACGTTACGAGCGCACGCCTCTTGACCATGAACGGCGCGTGAATCAGGATCGCATAAACCAGCCAGGTATTAAGGGCGAAAACCTCTTTCGGGTCCCAACCCCATGGCCGGCCCCATGAGTAATCCGCCCAGATTGCCCCGAGCACGATGCCCACGAAGAGCGAGATCATCGCCGTGTAGAGCAGCACGCGATGCGACATGTCGAACTCTTCCAGGAGGCCGCGCCGGACCGGAAAGAGCGTGGGCACTGGGCCGGACGCCGATTGTGCCGTGGCAGGCGAGCCCCGCAGGAGCCCGCAGGCGCCGATCACCAGAAAGATTCCGGCAAGGAGTGCCGCCGCCATGTACAGGATGAAATCGAGGGCTTCCCGCCCGGCGAAGTAGCCGAACTTCGCCGCCATCAGGCAGCCGATGGCGCCGAGCTGCGCACCGATGGTGCCCTGGGCGAGCTTCGAGCGATCACGAAACGCGGCAACGAATAAGTAGCAGTTGGCGACGGCGTAGGCGAGGGTGATCACCGCGTAGCTGGAGATGATCAGCACCGTATGGATGCGGAGCATGATGTCATCGAGGATCGGCATCATACCGCCGAGCTTGTTGTCGATGACCGTCGGCAGAAGCTCCGGCAGTGACAGGGCAAAGAAACCCAGCATCGCCGAGGCCAGCAGATAAACGCGCTTCTTCGAGAACAATTCCAGCAGCAGTCCGAAGACCGCGCCGACCCACGTCGAGGAAACGACGGCCTCGTACATGTTCGCCACCGGCACACGGCCGATGACCCGCCAGCGCAGGGCCAGGTCGTAGCCGTGCAGGGCGACGGCCGCAATGAGAAAGAGCAGGCCGAGCACCCGCACCCAGCCGTATCGGCTGGCCAGCGCGAAGATGGAGATGAAGAAAGCGACGATGTAGCACGCCCAGCCCCACCAGATGAGATTCAGCCGGCGATAGGTCACCTCGGCGCGGCGCTGTTCGAGCGATGGATAGAGACCGTCCGGCGCCAGCTTCGGCAGAAGCGATTCGAACCTGGCAATACTCGCGTTGATGCGATCGGCATCCCGGGCCAGCCATGCCTGCTTTAGCGCTGCGTAAGCAGAGAAGATATTGTCCGCATCCGGCGGGTGCGCCCCGACCGCATGCTGCTCGATCGCCGAAAGCGGCACCCACGGTGTGTCATGCTCGCCGTCCGGCGTGGGGATCATCATGCAGGTCGCGGAGAGGTTTTCGGAGTAGCCCAGGGCCATGCCCAGTCGATCCATCGCCGTCTTGCGAAGCGAATCCATGCTCAGTGTGCGAATCCGCTCGCTGACCACCGGAAGGGACAGGAAGGCATGGCTGACCATCCCCGTACGGAGGATACGGGCCTGCTCTTTCTCATCGATCGGCACGGGATCAGCCGTCAGCTCCTGTCGCAGGGCCCGATCCTTGATGAAAAGAATGGGCTCGTGGTCGTAGGCATCGCCGTTGAAGAGCAGTTCGAAGGCCGCCACGACGGGATCCAGTCCGAAGAGGCCCGGCTTGCCGGCCGCGGGTCCGTGGATGTTCTTGACGGCATCGCGCGCCCAGGAATCGACAGTGGAATATCGCCAGCTGTACTGCGTTGCCAGCGCGCCGAGCCGCTGGATATCGATCTGATCCTGAATGGAACGCAGCGCCGCTGCCGATTCCGGAATCCGGCCGGTGTCCTTCTTTTCCGCGGCCGCGGCGGGCATGGCCAAACAGAAGAACAACAGTGCGGCAGTGGTGAGCGACCGATCGCGCCGCTCGCGCGAATCGGTCGGAGCCGACGGCGGAGAATCATCGTCTTGATTCGGAGGCAATGTCTGGCAATGGTTGCGTTCGATCATCTCCCGTCTCCGTCGCACGAGAACCGGCTTGACGCAGAAGGCATAGGCCATGCCCAGCGTGATCAGCACGCAACCGGCGAGCATGGTCATGACGCCCTGGCGATTACCAACGCCCAATACCGTGAACGACTCATGATCGCCGGCGGCCTGCGACTGAAACAACGTCCACTCACCGACCTTCGCCGTGTTGTTCAGCCACGCCTTCGTCCGCTGCACCTGTCCATCCGGAGTCTGGAAGCGAAAGTAACTGGTCCACCCGCTGGCCTGCTGACGACCGGGATAAAAATCCGTCTGGAGTCGTTCCAACGCCAGCCGCGCCGGCAGCGGCACCTCCGCACGGCCGTAAACGAGCCGCAGATCGCCCAGGCCCGGTACCTCGCGCACCACGGTCGGCTGCGTGCCGTCGTGCTTCGTATTGTAGAGTGAAAACGGAACCCAGACGCGCCGCTCCCAGTCACCTTCCTTGGATCGCAGATGCACGCGGACGAGCGACTCGCCGCGACGTACCGTACCGAACGATCGACGACTGCGCTCGGGCACGACGACCGGCAGCATTTCAAAGGTGGGCTTCTCGATGTAACTCACCAGCGTCATCGAGCCGCCGCTCTCGGTTGCGTAAGTCTTGCCGAGCTCGGGAACGAAAACTGACCGCTTCCCGCCGACGGCGGTATGAATCAGCGTCGGCGACAGCATGCTGCCGGCCACGATCATGTAATGATCGTGCGATGCGTCGAAGTATCGCAGTTCCAGGTTTTCATCGACGAGGTTTTTCTCCGTGCTGATACGACTGCCGGCGCGATCGCGGTCCTGATTCAGCTCCGGGAATCGCTGCATCACGCTCCGCTGAAAGGATTGATCCGGTGAATCAACCCAGACGAGCGCGATCGGGGTGCGCGCATTCTGAAAGCCGGCGGTCATCAGCGGCCAGTTCGGTCTTAGCTCCTCCACGGTCAGGACATACGGTGTGCCCTCGACCTCCATCTTCATCCCCGTGGATATGTCGTAAGTCCGCCGGACGTTCCGGTCCTTGACGTAGACTTCGAGAACGTGCCGGCCGCTGAGTGGGCGCGTCCATTCCGGGTCGAGTTCGGTGCTTTCGCCGATCCAGCGAAACTCGGCGCTGGGTCCGCCGTCCGTCTCCAGCGTCGCCCGATCCGGTAGCTGGGCCACCAGCCACTCCTCGCGGACGCCACCGGACGCCGCGAGGCGCACTTTCGCGATCGGCATGGTGCGCTCGCCGCCGGTTTTCGGTTGCGGCTCCAGTCGGGCATAGGGCAGATAGCCGTCGATGGCAAAGGTCACGGGCCAGTCGTCGCTGATCGCCCGAGACGGATCGTGCAGGTCGATCGGCATCCGCCAGTACTCGAGCGGCCGAATCGCCGTATTGCGATCCGGCGCGACGGGATTCCCGGCTGAATCCAGAATCGGTTCGCCGATCTGCACGATGCGTTCCTTGTAATACGGCAGCATCGGAAGGCCGAACCGCTCAACATGACCGCGATGCTCGACGAGAAGGATGGGTGTCGACTCGTCATAGAAGGAATCGCCGATGTTCGCAGGCGTCAGCCAGAGCGCGATTCGTTCACCGAGCTTCGCAAAGGTCTTCTGGCGATCGCTCTGGTCCAGCTCAATGCGCTGGGGTGGTTCGTCGCCGATTTGCGCAAGCAGCTCCACCCTCTGCGCGGTCACCAACCCCTGATGCGTGACGCGAGTCACTTCGATGCGGTATCGGCCGCCGAGGGCCGGCATGTTCGTCTCCCACTTCCGACCCTCAACGGCGGCTATCGACGCTAGATCTGCCCGATCCGGATCGGTCTGGGCGCGATCGACCGAGAGAACGCGAATCCGCGGGGCTTCCAGAAAGACATCGCCTTCGACTTTGCGCCCGAAATAGACGACCGAGCCAACGCACAGAACGATCAGACCCGTGTGGACGGTAAGAACGCCGAGGTTGCGCAGGTTAAAGCGGATCCGCCGCAGGGTCGTGACCGTCAGGGTCAGGCAGAACATGACGATCATCGTGGCAAAAAGCCAGTGATTGAAATAGGCGAATTCGGTCAGCTCGAAGTACTGCCGGAAGACAGGCACGGCCGAGCCGAG
The DNA here is from genome assembly GCA_900696465.1 of uncultured Planctomycetota bacterium. Classification (GTDB taxonomy): domain Bacteria; phylum Planctomycetota; class Phycisphaerae; order UBA1845; family UTPLA1; genus UTPLA1. The sequence continues at coordinate 217,772 of CAADGE010000022.1, read as the reverse complement.
GGTGCCGTAGACGAGAATGAGGACGATCCAGAAGACGCCGAGCCATACGCTGTCGAAGGCGTCCACAAGGGCGCGCAGCGGCCCGCCCTTTTTTGCGGGCTGGCTGCGGTTGTCGGAGTTCAACGTCATCTGGTGGCGGATTGTAGCGTCGCTGTGCGCGACAGGCGATCACCGCGCGTACTCCACCGCCCGGACTTCGCGAAGCAGCGTCACTTTTACCTCCCCGGGGTAGGTCATTTCGGACTCGACCTTCTGTGCGATATCCCGGGCAATGCGGAAGGCGTTGGCGTCGTCCACGCTGTTGGCGTCGACAATCACGCGCACTTCGCGACCGGCCTGAATCGCATAGGCCTGGCGAACCCCATCGAAGCTCATCGCGATGCCTTCGAGTTGCTCAAGCCGCTTGATGTACCGTTCGAGCGCTTCGCGACGGCTGCCGGGTCGTGCCGCGCTGATGGCATCCGCCGCGGCGACCAGCGGCGTGTACGGGCTCGTCGACGGTACGTCGCCATGATGGCCGGCGATGGCGTTGAGCACTTCGGGCCGCTCGCTGAATTTTCGCGCGATCTCCTCGCCGATGGCGGGGTGACCACCTTCGATTTCGTGATCCACCGCTTTGCCGATGTCGTGCAACAGGCCGCAGCGCCGGGCCAGAGCGCCGTCGAGCTTGAGTTCATCCGCCATGATCTGACAGAGATAGGCGACCTCGATCGAGTGCCGGAGCACGTTCTGCCCGTAACTCGTGCGAAAGTGGAGCCGGCCGAGCAGGTCGATCAGCTTGCGATTCAGCCCCTGCACGTTCGCTTCGACGGCCGCCTTCTTGCCGATCTCCAGAAGCTCTTTCTCCATGTTCGCCTGAATCTCGGCGACTACCTCTTCGATCCGAGTCGGGTGAATGCGTCCGTCGTGAATGAGTTTGTTCAGCGCCTGGCGGGCGATCTCGCGCTTCACCGGGTCGAAGCAGGTGATCTCGATCACGCCGGGCGTGTCGTCCACGATGATGTCCACGCCGGTGGCCTTCTCAAATGCGCGGATGTTCCGCCCCTCGCGCCCGATGACCCGACCTTTCATCTCGTCGTTGGGGATGTCGATCGTGCTGACCGTGGAAGCGGCGGTGTGGCCGGCGGCAAATCGCTGGATAGCCGTAATGACGACTTCGCGCGAGCGCGACTCGGCCTCGTCCTGGGCCTCCGTCAGCCGCTTCTGGATCATCTCGGCGCATTCCTGCTCGAGATCATGCTCCAACTGCTTGAGCAGCTCGCGCTTGGCCTCGTCCATGGAATACTGCGAGACGCGAAGCAGCTCGTTGCGACGCTTGCTCAGGAGTTCGTCGATCTCCGCCGCCTTTCTGTCGATTTCCGCCTTCTTTTCTCGTATCTGCGCTTCGGCCTTCTCAATGTTTCGTTCCTTGATGCCCAGCGCATCCATCTGCCGCTCGAGCTGATCCTCACGCTTGTCCAGACGCTTCTCGGCCTCCCGGATCTCGTTCCGGGTGATGCCGGTCTGCTTTTCAAACTCCTCCTGCCTTGCCAGAAATGTCGCTTTGGTCTCGACCTCTGCAGCGCGGACGATGTCCTGGGCCTTCGCCTGGGAATCGCGAATCGTCCTCGACGCCTCCTGCTCGGCCCGTGCCTTGATCGACTTGCCCTGAAGCACCTGCACCAGCAGCACCAGACCGCCGCCAATGACCAGGGCCAGGATCGCCAGGAACAGCGCCCAACCGGTCGAGACCTCCGCCAGTACGAGAGGTCCCATGATGTTTCACCTTTCCAATTTGCCGAATCGGCATGACCCACAAACCTTCACCGGGGAACCCGAGAACTCAGCCAGCATCCACTGGTCACGTTCGTGCGCAGCCCGACCGGTGCATTGAACAACTCACGTGTTCCCTGCTGAAGGCATGGAGATCAAGGCGCGAAAGAGAGGTTCAGACAGACAGCGCCGAAAGATGCGAACACACCGCCGCGCTTCGCAGCGGTTCATCGCTCACCTCTCGTCATGTCGACGGGTAATTCCAGCGTTATGATCAGCTTACGGCGAATGAAATCCTGGACTCACCCACGTTCGATACTTTCTGATACGCATTAGCGGCTCATCACGGGCAGTTCGTCATCACTGCCCGGCCACACGTGAACGTCTTGTCGACACGACGACGACCGAGTCATCCTGAAATCATCGAGGACGCATGAATCGAACAGCCGCCGGAATTGCACGGCGCCCTTCTCGCGCGTCCCGTGTTTCGGTCGCTGCGTCAAAACCAATCGGTAACCTCTCAGCCGCCCCTGGGGCTCCACGAACCTTGCAGGGGGTAGCTCGACTCCTTTTGCTGGCGGCCCATCGACTCAGGCGAGAAACTCAATTTCCGCAAAGAGCCCGACTCGTGGCCCGCAGGACAATAAAACAAGCCAAGTACGCTTGAATAAAGAGCTAACAGATCGCTCTTTCTACGTTCCAGTATAAAGTCAGGTTCACGGGCGTCAAGATTCGATTAACCTAACAGGACGGCTCGAAGTTTTGATAGAATCAACCCTTACGACGATCCTGCCTTCGGCCTGAACGTATTGAATGTTGTCCGCACCGTGATTCACACTCGATGCACGGCGACGCTAAAATGAGAAAAATCGTCCGGCACGGTGTCACCGCTATACGCGGCGGACCATCTTAAGTCCAAATCCTGCTGAGATTTGCATCGGAGCATCGCGGTATAGATATAGGGTCTCCTAGACGATGACGATTACCTCTAGTCAACCAATGCAACTGTTCCGGCTGATAGGACTGATTTCCCTTCTCTGCTGGCCGTCGTTCGCGCCGGCCGAAACTGCGAGTCCGACGAAGCGTGATGCGAACGTTTCCGTTCAAGTGTTCTCGGACCGCGAAGCGATCACGCCCGGCGAAGACTTCGAGGTCGCAGTCGTCCTCACACCGGACAAGGAGTGGCACGTCTATTGGCGCAGCCCCGGCGGCATGGCAGGATTGCCGACGGAGATTACTTGGAAAGTTCCCACTGGCTTTCACGTCGGCCGCGTGCAATTCCCGATTCCCAAAACTAAGTACGACAAGATTCTCAAGGAGGACTCGTACGTCCTTGCCGGAGAATCTATCTTCCCGGTCACGATTCGCGTTCCGGAGTCCGTCAAACCCGGTGAGAAGGTTTCCCTGACGGTCAACGTCAGCTACCTCGCATGCAAGCAGGAATGCATTCCCGGCGAGGTGGAACTCTCGTTGACACTGCCGGTCGCAGCCCGCGGCACAGCCGTCAAACCCGCCAACGAAGCGCTTTTCAAGAAAGCCCGCCGCGCATTGCCGGAGCCGCTCTCTGCCGCGAAGCACGTCCGGATCGACCACCGTCTCGATCGCGAGCAGGTTCGACCGGGCGAATCCTTCACCGCCGCCCTCGTGCTGGACATCGCACCAAAGCACCATATGCAATCTCGCAAGCCGTCACAGGAAGAATTCATCCCCACGGTCCTGTATCTCGAACCGACGATGGGGCTGGAATACGGCGAGTTGGAATACCCGAAGGCACACGATCGTGTGGATCCGGTCCTGGGCAAGCTCAGCGAGTACGGCGGCAAAGTCGAGATTCGCATCCCCGTGACCGTCGCGGAGGACGCGGACAGCGCACCCCGATGGATTCGCGGGTTGCTTCAGTATCAGGTGTGCAACGAGAGTGGCACCTGCTACCCGCCGCAGTGGATCGAGGTGGCGATTCCGATCCACATGCAGGGCGGACCGGCGCCGGCAGCCATGGACTCCAGCGCGGTAACCGAGCAGCGCGATGACCAGGCGGCCGCCGATACAGTCGATCAGACCGTTTCCTCCGGCCAGACGCCAGCAGCCAAACCCATGCCATCGCAGACAGACTGGTTTTCCGTCGCGCCTGCATCAGAAAACGCCGTGAATGCCGAACAGGCAGCGCCCGTCACCGTCGGCGATCCCGCAGCGGATACGTCCGCCGGATCGAGCATCGACGAGGGCTGGCTCAATCGATTACAGAACTGGTTCATCGAGAAGGGCTACTACGGTGTCATCGCACTTGCACTGATCGGCGGGTTCATCCTGAACCTCATGCCCTGCGTCCTGCCGGTGATCTCGTTGAAAGTCCTTTCCTTCGTCCGTCAGGCGCAGGAATCCCGCGGGCGTGTCTTTCTGCTCGGACTGGCCTATTGCGCCGGCATCATGAGCTTCTTCGGGCTCATTGCATGGCTGTTCGCAAAGCATGGATCGGGCTGGGGTGAACACTTTCAGCGGCCGCTGGTCGTGCTGATTCTCGCCGGCGTAGTAACGGCGTTCGCGCTGAGTCTCTTCGGCGTCTTTGCGCTTTTTACTCCTCGAATCGTGAACAAACTCGGCGAGAAGGCCGAGGCGCAGGAAGGATTCACCTCGGCCTATTTCACCGGTGTACTGGCGACCGTCCTCGGCACCGCCTGCACGGCGCCATTTCTCAGTGCGGCCGTCAGTGCGGCAAGCAGGTTTTCACCGCAGGAGGGTGCCGGAATCTTCATGGCCGTCGGCGCAGGAATGGCGTTTCCTTTTCTTGTCCTGTCCGCTCAACCGGCATGGCTGAAGTTCGTCCCCCGTCCCGGTCCGTGGATGGGCGTCTTCGAAGCCGCGATGGGCTTCCTTCTGCTCGGCACGGTCATCTGGCTGCTTTATCCGATCCGCGGTCAGCTTGGCGATTGGGGACTCTACCTCACGCTTATGTATCTCCTGGGCGTCGGCATCGCCGTCTGGATCAAGGGCAAGGTGCAGTTCCACCAACCTCCAGCTCGCAAGCTGGCGATCAACGGCCTGGCCGTCGTGGCGCTGTTGTTCGCCTGGATGGTTCCCTTCCGATGGGTGGACACGCTGGAGAATCTTGAAGCGGCGCAGGCCCGGCATGTCCGCATGCTGGCCCTTGCTGAAACCATCCAGCTCACCCGCGGCGCGGACAGCGAATCCGGTGCCGATGCTGTCTCGTGGAATCCCGCCGCCTGGGATGAAAAGGGCGGTTCGATTCCCTGGGTGCCGTACGATCCAGTATTGGTCGAGCGCTTCGTTCGCGCCGGTTACACCGTCTTCGTCGATTTCACCGCCGACTGGTGCGTCAACTGCAAGGCGAATCTCAAGTCATCGATTGATATTGCGGAAACCCGGCGCGTGATGCGCGAGTTGAACGTCGTTCCGTTCGAGGCCGACTACACCCGGCGCGATCCGCAGATCAAGGAGATGCTCGATCATTACGGCCGCGCCGGTGTTCCGCTCTATCTGGTCTTCGCACCGAATCAGCCCGACCGGCCGCAAATCCTCCCGGAACTGCTGACGCCCGGCATCCTGATCGATGCACTCAAGCGCGCCGGCCCGAGCAAGTCAGCATCGACCGCCTACACGGCCATGCGCGGCCAAACCGCACCGTAACCCGCAAAACCCGGTGTGATCTGCATTACGTCGTCGGTTTGCATTCCATCATGCTCCCGCTCAGAATGTCCTCATGAGCGACGAGCCTACGCCAGACGCCGCCGCCGGTCGCGGACCGGACAAGCTACTCGCCATCGGGGCCTATGGCGAGATGGTCGCCGCCTATCGATATCTCGTCCTCTCCGAAAAAGCCCCCGACGAACACTTTCGCAGGGAGTTCGCCGCCATGGCTGACGAGGAACAGGGCCACAAACAGCGGCTTCAGGAGCTGCTTGCCCGGATGTATCCCGAGGCGGATTTTGTGCTGACCTCTGACGACAAGGAACTGGTCGTCACCGGCACGCGTCTGCTGGAAATTCGCAACGATGACGACTTTCGCGAGGCGATGCGGATGATCCTGCGGACCGAGCGGAAGACGGCCGCATTTTACGCCCATCACAGCAAACTGGTGCCCGACGCGACGCTCCGTGACCTGTTCCACGAACTGGCCGAGGAAGGCGCCGAGCACTATCAGCGACTCAAGGCCCTGGCGCGTGAAGCCGGATTGCCACATATGCCGGAGGATGCAGCGGATTAACTCGTCGCATCCAATATCGCCATGACACATGGCAGGGCCGGTCATCGCGCCTCTATACTTCGGAAGCGTTTTTTACTTACGCACGACGCCGGCCTTCAGACCCTAACCCAGGACTCGAACCCTATGCCTCTGACAAACGAAAGCGTCCTTGCTGCCCTCCGTGGCGTTATGGACCCCGAACTGCACAAAGACCTCGTCTCGCTGAACATGGTCAAACACGTCGAGGTCTCCGGAGACGTGGTCCAACTCGGAATCGAACTCACCACGCCGGCCTGCCCCCTGAAGGATCAGATTCAGAAGGACATCGAAAAAGCCATCCTTCCGCTCGGCGCGAGTGATGTGCGCATCGAATGGAGCGCCCAGGTCCGGGCCGCGCCGAACCGCGCGGGTCAGCTACCCGGCGTCAAGAACATCATCGCCGTGGGTGCGGGCAAAGGCGGTGTCGGCAAGTCGACCATCGCAGTCCTGGCGGCGATGGGGCTCACCCGCGAGGGAGCACGGGTCGGACTGATGGACGCCGACATCTACGGCCCGTCGATCCCGAAGATGCTGGGCATCGAGTTCGAGAAGCCCCGTGTGCGCAACGAAAAGATCCTGCCGATCGAGACCCACGGCCTGCGGGTCATGTCGATGGGATTCATGGTCGAACCGGAGCGGGCCGTCATCTGGCGCGGACCGATGGTTCACGGCGTCATCCGCCAGTTTCTCGAACAGGTCGACTGGGGTGAGCTGGATTATCTGATCATCGACCTGCCGCCGGGCACAGGTGACGTTCCATTGACACTGTCGCAGTCCATTCCCATGACCGGGGCCGTCGTGGTCTGCACCCCGCAGGAAGTCGCGCTGCTCGATGCCATCAAGGCCTTGCGCATGTATCAGCAGCTCAACGTGGAAATCCTCGGCATCGTGGAAAACATGAGCTACTTCCGGGCACCGGATACGGGAAAGGAATACGACCTGTTCGGACGCGGCGGCGCAAGAAAAGCCGCGGAGCGCGTCGGCGTCTCCTTCCTGGGTGAAATTCCGATCAACGTCGGAATCCGCACCAGTGGCGACGCCGGCACGCCCGCCGACTGTTTCGAGAAAACGGACGAGGCCACGCGCGACGCGATCCTCGCCTTCGTCCGCCGGCTGGCCGGCCAGGTCAGCATCAAGAACCTCGGCCAGAGTCCGCCGCTCGAACTCAGGATCACCTGAATCATCATCCCTCTGCTTTCGAGGGCTGTTTACTTCTTCCCCTTGTTCGCGACGTTGGCCGCGGCCTTCTCCAGGCCCAGCTGCCGATTCGGCTCATTCGTCGTGCTCGCATTCTGATTCTCAGCCACCTGCTGACGGGCCTTTTCCAGGGCCGCCTGCGCCTGGGGTGGGAGCTTCACGAACTCCGGAGGACCCCACGGCGGACCAAAGCCCGGTGGGGCCTCCTCGGGCGGTGCTTCCTGAACCGGAGGCCGAGTGAAGTCAGCCAACAGATGATCGATTTCGAAGAAGTCACTGTGCGGTGCGAGCGTGGAAGGATTCACGGCGACGATCCGCATCGAAGCAATGCCGACGTCGGAAACAGCCCCGGCAAAGCCCTCGATCTCGTGACCGTTGCTGTTCCGAGGAATCTGGTTCTCCAGAACGGCTGTCCAGACCGTGCCGTTGGTCTCGACCACTTCGATCAGATAGGCGGAATCAAGCGCGCGGCGATCGTCAAAGATCCACATTCCCAGGGCGCGCAAGTGCGTGTTCGTACCCGGTGTGATGGTCAACTGGTAGCCGCTCACGAGCACATTGCGGTACACACGGCCCTGGACATTGAATGCTGTCGAGTAGCCGATGTACGGCATGAAGGGGCCGTCCCATTCGCCGGCAAAGTGCAGCTCATTTCCGCCGAAGGTCAACATCGGCACTTCGGTCTCATTCGGTATCATGTCCGGGTGCTCAAAGTCTTCGACGTAGCCGTCTATCAGGGCGGCGAGAAAATCGGGGTGACCGGTGTCGGTCTCCGTCCCGTGTCGATGCAGATGAAACGTCACTTCGGCGGCCGCATCGGGCGGGCCGGCGGCGAACCACGAAACCGTCATCGCCGCCATTGTGCAGATCGTTGAAACGTGGTTGCGTGCCATGTCGAAATCCCCCTTCTTCGTGCCTCTTGCCGCGTGATGTTCCTGCAGCGTCCGGCGGTGCGATCATCCGGACTAAAGTTAAAATTGCGATTCTCACCGGGCAAATCTGGGACGCAGCTTGCCCGGCTCACACGATCGTAGCCATCGTGCGAGTTCGCCCTGCTTCGCAACGTTATTTGCATCCGGAGCGGTAATCATGACGTGCAGCATGAAAGAACGCGGGCCCTGCGACACAAAACGGACATTACGCCCGCAAAGAATTATTCTGATCGCTTGTCATCCGCGGACCAGCGCTGGATGATAGCGGACGGTGTTCAGACAAGGGGCCGGAACCCACGGCGTCATCGTTTATTTCGGCGCCGCCGGATTCGACCACAACCACTGGAGCGATGAAATGAAATATGTCGATGGATTTGTCCTGCCGGTTCCGAAGAAAAACCTCGCCGCCTACAAGCGCCTGGCGGCGAAGGCAAGCAAGATCTGGCGCAAGCACGGAGCGCTGGAATACCGCGAGTGCATCGGCGACGACCTGAACATCAAAGGAATGATGCCATTCCCCAAGATGGCCAAGGTCAAGCCCGGCGAGACCGTCGTCTTCGCGTGGATCGTGTACAAGTCCAAGGCTCACCGCAATCAGGTCAACGCGAAGATCATGAAGGACCCGCAGATTCATAAGATGTGTTCACAGCCGATGCCTTTCGACTGCAAGCGAATGGCCTGCGGAGGATTCAAGGTCGTCGTGGAATCTTAACGCCCTCGAGCAGGTCGGCGGGCAAGCGCCCACGCTACGAAACTATTCCTTCGAACGAAGCGCTTCGATCGCCGCGTCGATCTCCTTGCGGATGGCGTGATTCAATTCGTGCCTGAGGGCCTGTTCGAGCTTGGGGATATCCGCCGGGGCCCCGATGACCGCCAGCGTGCGCACGGCCTCTCGGCGAACGATCTCCTTGTCATCGTGGATCATCACCCGATCGATCTTTTCCACGACATCGACAATCGAAAAATGCTCCGGTGGGATGCAAGCGGCGATCGCCTGGCACGCACGGCGACGCACCGCCGCTTCCGGATCCTCCAGCAGCTTGAGCAGGGCGGCGGGCTTGATCCCCTCGGCGCGGCGCGCCGCCAGCCCGGCCAGCGCCATGGACCGCACCTGCGTAGACCCGTCCCGAAGCAGGCGCTGCACACGATCCAGGTCGCCGGGGCGCTCGCTGAAGGCCAGGGCGAATGCGGCGCTGGCCCGGACAGAGTCGTCCTGCTCGCGCGACAGGGCAACGAGCTGTTCACCGTATTCCTCGGCGAGTTTTGAAAAAGTGCGTTGCGTCTTTTCTGCGAGGTCGTGTTCGTCGCTGCTGCGCGAAGCTTCCCAGACGATGATGCTCTGCGCCAGGTGCGTCTTGAGCTGCCGGAGCGAGAGCTTGCCGCGCCCGCCTTCTTTCGGAGAGGCCTGCGACTCCAGCTGGGCGACCGCAGGCAGCCAGCGAGAAGTGGGCCATCGCTCGCGAAAGTCCCGGCAGCGTCGCAGGGCTTCGACCTGGTGCCCTCGTTGCAGCTCCTTCATCGCCCCGGAAAACTGTGTGAGCTGCACCTTGACGAGTTCCTGTTCGTTTTCATCAAGCTGCCGCAGATCGGTCAGGGCCGCTGCGATGTGCGTCTCAAACGTCTCGTTGACCGGTTCGCGCCGCCGCTCGTATTGCACGCGGGCTTCTAACCGCAGCAGCGTGCGATCCGGCCGAGACCAGAGAAACTCCGCCTCGGCACTGTTGAAAACGTGATCGCGCTCCAGCTTGCCCGTGAACTTGCCCCGCAGCGACATCTTCACCCGGGCGGCCACTTCACCGCCTTCGCGCGTCAGCCCGACGAACTCCAGCGTCTGCGCCCCGGCGAAGTCCTCCAGCTTGATCGTGTGCTGCCAGCGGTGACCGGCAACCACCCGCGCGGCTGGCCAGTGCGCGAAATCGAGAACCATCTCAACGAGAGTGCGATTCAGTCGATCGGCCAGCGGCACCTGGATCGGTGCATCCCGCGCCGTCATGGTCGCGCTGTGCAGCCGCGTCGAACGCGACGGCAGATTGAACAGCGCCGCCTTGGGCAGTGGCTTGACTTCCACATCGCCATGCAGGACGCGCATCACCTGCGGCGGGCGATCGACCACCATCTGATAAACCATCACGCTGCCGGGCGTGGATTCATCAATGTTGCATTGGACGATTCGCGCCTGCTGCTGCCAGATGAGGGTCTCTGCATGCCGTGGCTTCTGCGTAACGCGCTGAGTTGTGCGAATAAGCACATGCTCGGTGAGCTGGCCGGGCAGCAGGTTGTTGCGAAAGAGCATCTCATCGCGCTTCTGCGCCTGCACCGGACCCGACGCGCCAAGCAGCACGGCGGCGATCAGTGTGAAGCTGCGATTAAGCGGCATCGGGCGAGTTCCTCCCCGTTGCACAGCGCGCGGCTGCGCGGATTCCTGCATCGCGCAGAAACCATCCTATCGACGGTAGCGGTCGTTACCGTTTCCGAGCGGTTGCCGTCGGCGGCTCTTCGGGATACTCGAAGGGCACAACGCGCGGGCTGACCATCGGCATCCTCGTATAGATGATATACAACCAGAGGACACCGGCCAGAAAAGTTCCCGCGCTGATCGCCTGGGAAATCGTGAGCCCGCCGACGTCCAGCGGGTTGTCCTGCCGGATGGCCTCGTGAAGCACGCGAGATATGGAGTACAGAATCAGGAACCACGGCAGCACGATTCCGTGACGCCGGCGATAGTAAAACAGCTTGATCAAGAGCCAGCAGATGAGCAGCGCCGAGATTGTCTCATAGAGCTGCGCTGGATGCACGGGCCGGGAGCGGTAGATGCTTGCCAGCTGCGCCAATTCATCAAGCGTCATCGTGTTCCTGCGACAGTGCAGGTCCACCCGGCCCGCCATCGTTTCGCTGTAGCTGGACAGGGCAGCACGTGCGGCCTGTTCCTTCTCCTTGGCGGCCTGGTAGGCCGGCCCTTCGGTGCCGGCCGAATGCGCGGCCTTGAGATCGTTGAAGGCCTGCTGGTAGCGCTGCTCGAGCTGTCGACGATGGTCTGGACCTTCATGGACGGCGGCCTGAATCCACTCCGCAGGCAGCGGTATGCCCTCACCGACCGGCTCGATCAGGTAAATGAGTTCCTTCGGAAGCGTCAGCTGACCAAAGCGATACTGCTGCACCATAGCGGCGCTTCCGTAAGGAAAGCGAACGGCCCACGGGTACTGTGCCTTGAGCTCTGTCGGGTCCTTATGATCGACGCAGACCGCTCCCCAGCAGCAGCCGTTGAGGAAGCAGCCGATTCGCGTGATGGCCAGCCCCCAGGCGAGCGACGGCGCGGTGATGTCCAGATACCATCTCACCGACGCTTTGGCGATGTAGCGAAGATAAATCCCCAGCACCGGAATCGTCAGCAGCGGCCCGCCCCAGAACTCCAACCCGCCGGCGCGGATGTCGAAGATCGCCAGAAACGGGTTCGACTGCGTGGCAAATCGCGTGTCCCAGTAATGCAGGACAAACATGGCCCGCGCACCGGCGACCCCGCAGATCAGGGCGATGAATCCAGCGTTCAGGACGATGTCGGCATTGGCCTTGCTGCGGTCGGCGCGGCGGCAGGCCATCCAGATGCCCGAGAGGAAGGCGATCGTCATCATGACGCCGTAGCTCTTGATGTCGGCCAGCCATTCCGGCAGATAGGGGATTTTGAACATCGTCGGATACATGGTCGCTCCGCTGCAAAACGGCGATCTTACGCGATGACCCGCGCGACGGCACGCCCTCGCGAGCGGTCGCAGAATCGCGTGCTCACCGGGCCGGCCGGCACTTCATTTCACCGGCAGATCGACGATCATATTATCAATCAACCGTACGTCTCCAACTCGGATTGCGCCGGCAATCATCACCCGCCCGTGCGGCTTCTGCACGTCTTCCAGTGTTTCCGGATCAACCAGACTCAGATAATCCACGCGTACCTCAGGGTGCGCGGCGATCACCGCGCGCATCGCCGCAATCACTCGCCCCATCGACGGCTCGCCGGTCGCCAGCAGCTTCCTCCCCGCACACAATGCCTGATAAAGCGAGAGGGCACGGGCGCGGTCCTCGGGACGAAGCCGGGCATTGCGGCTGGAGAGTGCCAGCCCATCGGCATCCCGCACCAGCGAGCAGACTTCAATCCACACGGGCATGCGCAGGTCTTCGACCATCCGTCGGATGATCACCGCCTGCTGAGCATCCTTCTGCCCGAAGTAGGCGGTGTCCGGCTGAACGATCTGCAGCAGTTTCGCCACCACCGTGCAGACACCCTCGAAATGCCCCGGCCGAAACGCGCCGCAGAGCTTATCCGCCAGCGGGCCGGGACACACGCGCGTCTGATCACCCGGTGGATACATTTCCGAATTGTCCGGTGCGAAGATCAGCTCAACTCCGGCGGCGCGGCACTTCTGAACATCTTCTTCCAGGGTCCGCGGATACGTGGCGAGGTCTTCCGTCGGGGCGAACTGCGTGGGATTCACATAAATGCTCACCACTGTGTAACAGCCGTCCTGCTTCGATGCCTCGATCAGACTGACGTGGCCGGCGTGCAGCGCGCCCATCGTCGGTACAAGACCAACGCTGCGTCCGTCGGCGCGGGCCTTCGCAACGCACTCGCGAACGTCGCGGACGGTCTTCACGATGAGGGGCGATTCGCACATGCCACCGGTGTCCTACGGCTTGCGAAAGCGGAGAAAGTAATTCTCCTCGAGATAGTCCGCGTCTGGCGATTCGTCAGGTTCAAAGCCAGCGGCGATAACCTCCTCGATGACCGTCTGCTGGTCGCAGCGGACATGCTCGATGATCCAGGGCCTGCTCACACCCTCGATGCGATGAAAATCGATGATCACCAACTCACCTCCGGAACGCAGGGCGCGGAAGATCGACGCCAGCGTGCTCCGCGGATACTCAAAATGATGATAAGTATCACAAACAAAGGCGAGGTCGATCGACTCCGGCGGAAGGCGCACGTCCCGCTCGCTGCAAAGGACAGTGGCGATGTTGTTGAGTCCCTCCTTTTCGCTTCGTTCGCGGATCAGCTCCAGAAACTCCGGCACGATGTCCACGGAATACACCCGGCCGTGCGATCCGACCGCCGTGCCGAACAACATCGAGAAAAAGCCCGTGCCGGCGCCGATGTCGGCGATGGCGATCTCGCCCCGGGCCAGGGCAAGCCCGCGCGGACCGGCGAGCACATCCGCCACGATACGATCACGATGCTCGTAAATCTCCCGACTCTCGCTCTCAAAGCGACCCATCCAGCGCGGGATGTCAGGATTTTGGTACTCCCGGTTGATTCCCGGATGGACACTGCGCTCCGCTTCAACCGGCCGGCAGACGCCGCCTGTACGGAGCAGCCAGCCCGCCAGCAGAAGGACGATCAGAATGGCCAGCGGTCGATTGGTGGCCGTCGGCGGGCTCTCGCCGCTGTGATTCATGCTCGTATGCATTTCATGACGCCTCGATGTTGCGTAATCTTCGATTCGTGTGTCTCGCTTTGGCTGAGTGTTGTAGCATAGGATGGGCCCCTTGTGCAGGGTCGCGATTTTCGCCCGACCATCGCCGCTTGCCATGAAGAGGATCATTGGAATCGATTTGAACGCCGCGCATGTCCACCTGGCCTGCCGGGAAGGCGACGCGCTGCGCACGGCCAGACTACCGGCCGAGCCGCCGAGAAAGGGCTGGCCGAAATGGATCGCTCGGCTTGCACTGAGCGCGCCTTACGAGGTCGTCTTTCGCACCGATACGGACGCCGGCATGGCCGCCGAGATCGAGGCCTTGGCACGCTCACACGGCGCGACTTGCATCCGTATTGTCCCACAAGATAACCGACACGATCCGGCGCGGATCATGCTTCACGAACTGTTGCCGCGGTTGCGAGTCGGCGAGCTACCCTTTCTGCAAATCGGTGCGCGACGTTGGCAGTGCGGCGTGATGGATCGTCGCGGGCAAATCACAGTGCATCAATCCGGCGAAGGTTTACAGAACGACGACATGACGAAGGTTGGACCGTATCCAGCCGACTTGCTGCGAGCTCTTTTCGTAAGCGATCCGGACGCTAGCAGCGTCGCCACAGTCCCTGCGCCGCTTGTCGCATTCGGCGACCAGGGACCGGCGCTGGCGGCCGACATGGCCGAATCCGCAGGACTGCGACGTGTCCTCGTGCCGGACTACGCGGCATCGCTCACCGCGGTGGGAATGCTGTTGATGGATCGCGTGCTGATTTTCCGCGAGGTCCTCCCGCCGCAAACGAAGGATGCAACCCAGCTGCGCTATGCCTTCGCCCGACTGATGGACGAGGCCGCGCGAGCCGTCACCCTCGAAGGTTGCGATATCGACGACACAATATGCCGACGCTATGTCGAAGTGGGTTCTTCGACAGAAAATGATCAGCCGTTTGAAATTGAGTGCGGATCGCTCGTCGATCTTCGTGAGATGCTCGACCAATATCGCGAATCGTTCCTGCACCGCCACGGACACCCCGCGCCGCCAGATGCACACATCCTTGCCGCCTGCATCAACGTGACCATCGAAAAAATCCCGACGCCGCTGCCGCCGATGTCATGGCGATCAATCCCGCATGCTGGCCCGCCGATCCCGGGGCCGACCGACCTTCACGAAGCGGAGATGGCCATCCACGTGCCGGCCGGATGGCATGCATCGCGGTCGAATTGCGGCGTCATGCTCGAACGAGCGGAATCGAGTTAGTCGTCGTCCGCGCGGGAAACTGCTTCTGACGCATCGTCGTCCGCCGGCTGCGTTTCGTCATCTTCATCATAATTGGGGTCCGGCTCGATGGCCCCGAGCGCGACCAGCCGCTGGCGCGCCTGCGCAGCCCACATCGTTGTGCCCCAGTCGTGCTCCACGAGGCGATAGTAAAACACCGCAGCATCGATCGCCTTCGTGCGCTCATAGTACTGCGCCACCCGGTAATCTTTCTCCGCCCGGCTTTCATTCACCCGCGCCAGCCGCTGCGGAACCATCGCCTCCGCCGCGTCCTGCGGATACTTCTGCTCGAAGTCGCGAAGATAAACCTCCGCCTCCAGCAGATCGGAGTCGTCGAACTCCACCCCCGGAAACCGGGCCATCGCCGACTCTCCCGCGCGCAGCAGGGCGAACTTCGCATAACGGCCGCGACCATAGTCGCGCATCAATCGCGCATAGGCCTGTTCGGCTTCCTCGAAATCTCCCCGCAGATAGTAATAGTCGGCTTTCAGCCGCAGGGCCTGCTCGGCGATCGGCGTGTCACGGGCGCGGTCGTCGATGATCCGGTCCAGCATCGCGATCGCTTCTTCCTGCCCGGAGAGCCAGAACATACCCTTCCAGACGCGCTGCTTGCGGCCTTTGAAGAGCAGCAGCTCGGCGATGATGATCTCTTTACGGATGGCGCGGTCTGCCAGCTCGCTGCCGGGCCAGCCGTCGAGAAGCTCTTCCAGCCATTCGTAGGCCTTGATGAGATGACCGGAGCGCGGCTCCAGATCTTCTGCAGAGACTTCCGTTTCCGCTGCGTAAAAGAGTGCTTCGGGCCAGAACTCCGAGCCGGGATAAGTCTTGAACCAGGCAGCGAACGCCTTTCGCGCGTCCTTGAACTCGCTGCGAGCCAGCAGTGACCTCGCCAGTGCCAGATCGCCGTCTTCCGTGCCGGGGATCGGCGGGGCGATCTCGCGCCATTCACCGGTCTTCGGGTCGTATTCCAATCGTTCGTGATAGGTTTGCGGATCGTTCGAACCGGGATTCGCTTGCGCGATGGTGAAGATCCCCCCGAATGCAAACGTGGCGAACAGAACTGACACGGCCGGTGTGCATCCATGCTTCATGGCGATGCCTCGAATATGCAAGTGATTCCTCGCCGCGGAACGGTCAAAAGCGGATTCTACCTTCGGCCGGTTGCAGGGCAATCGGGAATCTGCGAGGACGTGGCGCGGGAATCCTCGTGACGAATACAGGGCGGAATCGCTTGATGGATGCAGCGTGAAGGCCTATACTTGTGTCGGACCTGGCCAGCGGCAGGAGTGCGGCCCAGCCATCCTTTTATCCTTCGATTGGGCCGAAAAGCCAGCCATTATTATAATTATCCATTCGCGCATCTCGCTGTCAGCTCCTGGGTCCATTCATTGTGGGGCTTGCGCCCCGATCGTTTGAAGCGGGTCCAGTATCTGGGGGCAGCGGGAGTTAAGTCATGACAAGTCAGATCAGAAGCAGGAAATGGTACGGTGGAAGGTCCGCGCACGCGACGAGCGATCAGACGAAAGCGGCGAGATTGGGTGGCGTACTGCTCCTCGTTGCGTTGGGTCTATCGATCCTGTTTTCATCCGCATCGCAGGCCGCCGACAAATGTACCCTTCAGCTTCGCCCGACCGACGGCGTGCCGGGAGTAAGCGGACCCATTGAAGCCATGACCCTGTGGGATCCGGACGGAGACGGTCCTGAGCCGGAGCTGCTTGTCGTCGGCGGCAGTTTTTCGCTTGCCGGAACCACACGCGTCGAGAATGTCGCGGCCTGGGACGGCAAGGCATGGCGCCCCGTGGGTACGAATCCATTCTTGATTGTATTTGCATTGGAAGTCTACAACGGTGAATTGATCGCGGCCGGTTGGTCGGATCCGTTTCTCAGTGACGTGGCCATCGTTCGCTGGGACGGAAACGAGTGGCACACGATTGGCAGGATCGACAGGCCCCACGATGGTTACATAGCGACGCTCCAAGTCTTTAATGGCGACTTGATTGCCGCGGGTTATTTCACCTCCATCGAAGGCGTCGCGGCCAACTCGGTTGCACGCTGGAATGGCCACAACTGGCAGTCCATGGGTACGAACACATTCGAGCCCGTCCCCATCATCAAAGCGTTGGAAGAGTACAACGGAGAATTGATCGCTGCGGGGAATGTCCGTAGGGTGGACGGCGTACAATCGGGCCAGATCATACGCTGGGATGGATCGTCCTGGCACCCGTTCGGAACGGGAAATAACATCGCGAGCTTCGGTGCAGAGGCACTGGAGGTCTATCAGGGAGATCTGATCGTCGGCGGAACGTTCTACGAGATCGGCGGAATCTTCGCCAGTGGAGTCGCCCGATGGGATGGCAGCGCATGGAACGCCATGGACAGCGGCTTGGATACGTCAAGATCTACACATCTCTTTGACTTGACCCTGTATGACGGCTACCTGATCGCTGTGGGAAACATTCAACTCATCAGCAGGACGGCCATGCCTAACGTTGCAAAGTGGGACGGCTCGACCTGGCAGGCGCTCCGATCGGGCGATCCGGGGGATATGAGTCGCGCCAATCGGCTGGAAGTCTACAACGGAGACCTCTATGTCAGCGGAATGTCAACGATTTACGATCTCTTGGTCGCAGGAATCGCTCGTTGGGACGGCAACGACTGGAATGCCACCGGCAAGGGGCTGATCGGCGCTGTGCATGAATGGACTGTCTACAATGGTCAATTGATCGCCGCCGGGAAACAAAATGAAAGTTTTTTCGATGGTTATCTCGCTCGCCATGACGGAGAATCGTGGAATTCACTGGGGCAACCGCTCTCCATTCATAGCCAAGTAGATGCATTGGAAGTATTTGACGGCGAACTGATTGCCGCAGGAAACTTCCAAAGAATCGGCGGAGCCGACGCATTGCGCATCGCCCGATGGAACGGCGAAACATGGCGATCGGTTGGCTCGGGATTCAACAACACGGTACGTGCATTGGTGAATTACAACGGCGAACTGATCGCCGGCGGCAGCTTCACCATGGCGGGAGAGGTCGCCGTCAATCGGATCGCCCGATGGGATGGGAAGGCATGGCAGCCGCTCGGCCTGGGCTTCAACGGATACGTCGGCTATCTGATCGTTTTCAACGATGAACTTATCGCTTCAGGTGGCTTTACCACCGCGGGCGGTGTCGCCGCGCGGTACATCGCGCGATGGAACGGTACAGAGTGGCAGCCGCTCGGCGGCTCGGACAACAACGCTTACGGCGGACCCATGGCCGTTCTAAACGGCGAACTGCTGGCGCTGGGCCCTGCCAGCGTGTATGGTTCGATTCAGGTTTCAAAATGGAACGGCGCAGAGTGGTCCCCGATGACTTCGGTGATTTATGGGTACGAGCTGAACGATCTTGAGATCGTTCATGGCGACCTCTACGCCGCAGGGTGGTTCTCCGCTCCGGACGGCAAATCGACCCGCAGTCTCGCGCGATGGACGGGAGCGGAATGGGAACTGCTCGGAGTAGATCCCTTCGGTGAGGGGCTCAGTCTTCAGGTGTTTAACGGTGAACTTCACCTTGGCGGAAGGTTTCCGTATTGGGGCATCAACGACGACGAACATTCAGATTATTTCTTCTACGCCCGCTGGGGCCCGGACTGCGCGCCCGGCGATATGAACTGCGACGGCGTCATCGATCTCTCCGACGTGCCGATCTTTGTCGCGGCGATGCTGGAGCCCGAGGGTGAGTCAGACTGCGTGCGCTATCTGGCGAATCTCACCGGCGACGTAACGGCTGAGGGCGCGTCGAAAGTGGATTCCACCGATATCGCCGCGTTCGTAGCGGCGCTGCTGCACGAAACCACCGACAAGGGGCGTCAACCCCCGGCGTATGCCGGCGACTACGCGTCCCGTTGAGCCGAGCTGCACACGGCACCCTCACCGCAATTCGCCGTCCCCCATCGGGCGTGGACGAAGCAGAGCTTCGCCGTCCCAGCCCGATGCGCAGGCGAGGGAAATGCGGCGCGATCGCCGTCGACAAAGGGCAACGCCTCGGGCTGTTTGAGAGATCTCCTTTGCGATTGCCTGCCGCAGCGGGCGGGGTATAATCCCTGTCGTCGTGGTGCGGCGTTGATGCCCTCGGGTCTGCGGCCCTCGGCCTGCGGCGTGACGAACGATTTGCCCATGCCGCATGCTAACCGGCAAGATGTCGGCGCCACATCGGCAAGATGCCGGTGAACCATGAGGTGACAGGATGTCTCGCGTGCGGTCGTTTCATTGTGCGGCGATCCTGATGGCGGGCTGGCTGAGCGCCGGATGCGGTTACTCCGTCGGCCATGAGGAAACCTTCCGCACGGAGAACGCGAACAACGACCGCATCCGAACCGTCGCCGTGGACATCTTCGAATCGAAGGAATTCCGCCGCGGCCTGGAGCTGCAACTGGCCGAAGCCCTCGCCAAGCGGATTGAATCGGAAACGCCGTTCAAGCTTGCCAAGAAGGAGCGGGCCGACACCCTGATCACAGGAGTCATCCGCGAGGTAAGACAATCGACCATCGGCCGCGATTTCCGGACGGTCCGCCCGCGGGAAACGACCTGCACCGTGGTGCTCAGCTTCCAGTGGAAGGACCTTCGCACCGGCGAGGTGCTGCTGGATCGTCCAACTTATGTTCAGACCGTGGATTACGTCCGGCCTCTGGGGGAAGATTTTTATCACGCGAGCCAGCGGGTGATGGACCGCCTCAGCGAGCGGATGATCGAGGAGATGTACACCGCGAATTGGTGATGCGGAGCATCCTACTATAATCCGATAGAGGAAGCGTGACCCTCCGTGCCCGCGTGTTCGTAACGAATCCTGACGACCCGTCCGTGAATCTGGGTTACTGATGCCTGAGAACGACCCCAATCTGGAAGACCCGCAGGACAACGGCTCCAGCAGACCCCGGCGCACGCCGCCACGGGGAGCGCCGCCGCCGCCGCGCATGCGCATGTCGCGCGGCGTGATGAGCTGGATCGGCTTTCTGCTCATCGCCATGATGATCGCCCTCGTGGTCTCCCAGGGATACACCCCTCCGAAGGAAATCTCCATCGACACCTTCTGGAAGGATGCCCGCGCGGGGCGATTCGAGACCATCACCATCATGGACACGGAGATCAACGGGCAGTATTCCCCCACGGCCCAGGGTCTGCCGCAGGGCCAGGTCAACCGCCGCTTCAAAGTTGCCTACAACACCGTCGGCCGCATGCCCGAGGTGGAGGCGGAGATCCGCAAGATCGCCCCGGGCGTCAAGGTTGATTACCAGCCGTCCAGCGCTCCGTTCATGAACATGCTGATCGGGATCATCCCGTGGATTCTGATCTTCGGCTTCGTCTATTTCATGATCTTCCGCCACCTGCGGGCCTCGGCCGGTGGCGCCGGCATGCTCGGCAGCTTCGGCCGCAGCCGCCATCGCGTGAGCAACAAGGAGCTGACGAACGTCACGTTCAAGGATGTGGCCGGCGTGGACGAAGCCAAGGAGGAAGTCGGTGAGATCATCGAGTTCCTCAAGAACCCCAAGAAGTTCCAGCGTCTCGGCGCCCGCGTGCCGCGCGGCGTCCTGCTGGTCGGCGAGCCCGGCTGCGGCAAGACGCTGATGGCCAAGGCCATCGCCGGCGAGGCGGACGTGCCGTTCTTCTCCATCAGCGGCGCGGATTTTGTGGAGATGTTCGTCGGTGTCGGCGCGTCCCGTGTGCGCGATCTGTTCAAGTCCGCCAAGGAAAACTCACCATGCATCATCTTCCTCGACGAGATTGACGCCGTCGGGCGGCGCCGCGGCGCGGCCTACAGCGGCGGCGGTCACGACGAGCGCGAGCAGACCCTCAACGCCATCCTCGTCGAGATGGACGGCTTTGATACCTCCGACCAGGTCATTGTGATCGCCGCGACGAACCGCGACGACATCCTCGACCCCGCCCTGACCCGGCCGGGCCGATTTGACCGCCGAGTCTATGTGCCGCTGCCGGACGTGAAGGGGCGTCTGGAAATTCTCAAGGTCCACGCCAAGAAGGTAAAGATCTCGCCGCGCGTCGATCTGATGAAGCTTGCCCGCGGCACGCCCATGTTCAGCGGCGCCGAACTGGCGGCGATCATTAACGAAGCGGCGATCCTCGCCACCATGCAGAACAAGGACCTCATCGAGATGGACGATCTCGAAGAGGCCCGCGACAAGGTGCGTTACGGCCGCTCCAACAAGAGCCGGGTCATCGAGGAAAAGGAGCGCCAGGCGACGGCCTATCACGAGGCCGGCCATGCTGTGCTGCAGATGCTGCTGCCCGATGCCGACCCGCTCCACAAGGTCACGATCATCCCGCGCGGCCGCGCCCTGGGAGCCACGATGTCCCTCCCGGAGAAAGACCGCTACGGCTTCGGCCTGCGCTGGCTGCAATCGACCATGCGCGTGCTCTGCGGCGGGCGCCTCGCAGAGATGCGCTTCAGCGGCGATGTCAGCAGCGGCGCGGCCATGGACATCGAGCAGGTCACGCGCATCGCCCGGGCCATGGTGCTGGAGTGGGGCATGAGCGAGTTGCTCGGCTTCGTGAAGTATGCCGCGGACTCCTCGCGCGAAATGCTCATCACCGAGAAGAACTACTCCGACAGCACCGCCAAGGTCATCGACGACGAAATCCGCCGACTGATCGACGAGGCCTATCGCGACGCACGGCGGATTCTCGAAGAAAACTGGGACAAGGTGGAAGCCGTGGCACAGGCGCTGCTCAAGCATGAGACCCTCGAGGCCGACGAAGTACGCCGGCTCTGCCAGGGCGAGACGCTTGATCGACCCAGTCTCTCGGGCATCCTCGCAGATGAGAATGCGCCGCCCCGTCAGGCGGCTCGTCCGGTCGTCTCACGGCCCGACCCGGAACTGCCCGGCGGTCTTCCCGGCAGCTCGCTTCCCCAGCCGGGTATGGGGTAAAATGCCGAACTGCGAATGACGATTTACCTATCACCAGACGAGGTGCACGCGGAGATTCACCCGTTCCTGTAGTTCGTAAGTCGTGATTTGCAATTTCCAGAGGTTAGCCTCCATGGCCAATGCAGAAGTCGTTATCGTCGGGCCCGGCGAGCTGCCGCTGATCACCGACCTGTACAACGACATCTTCCGCCCACCGCATGACGTGGAGTTCTTCCGCCGGCGTCTGGTCGGACGCTACAACCCTCTCCTGCTCGTCGCTCAGGTCGACAAGCGGCCGGTCGGTTTCTCGACCGGTTTCGAACTCAAGCCGACGGTGTATTTCTCCTGGCTCACCGGGATCGTCGCCGATTTTCGCCGGTCCGGCATCGCCTCGCAGCTACATGAAGCCCAGATGGCCTGGGCCCTGGAGCATGGCTATCACCACATCCGCATGGAGTGCCACAACGCCCACCGCGCCATCCTGCACATGGCGATCAAGATGGACTTCAACATCGTCGGCGTGCGCTGGGACCCGGACCGCACCGAGAACCTGATCATCTTTGAAAAGCAGATTGCAGAGTAAACAGGTCGCCGGATCATCACGACCGACACTGCACCGATCCTGAAACCTCCGCTTCTCGCTTCGCGCCGGTTGCGAACTTCGCGTCGAACCCCCAGAATGTGCCCCCGCGCCGACGGCTGCGGCCCGAGTGCGATGCCGAGTACGCTGAATGCTGATCTCATTGAACTGGCTGCGTGACTTCGTCGAGATTCCCGCCGACATCGATCCGCGGGATCTGGCCCAGCGGTTTACCATCACCACTGCCGAAGTGGACGGCATCGAACACCACGCGTCCGACTTCGCCGGCCTTTTGGCTGCCCGCATCGAAAAAGTCGAACGCGTCGACGGCGAGGCAAAGCTGCGGCGCGTCACCGTCGTCGCTGACAAACCCTACACGACACTTTCGGCTGCGCCGGACCTGCTCGCCGGACAGATGCTCATCTTCGCCCCGCCGGGCGCTTCCGTTGCAGGCCACACCTTCGGCGTCACCGACCCCGCCGGCCGACCGTCCGAAGGCATGATCGTAGCCGGACAGGCGCTGGGGCTGAACCTCGTCGGCGCCAATGCCGTCTTCCTCCCGCCAACCACTGCACCGGGATCACCGATCGACCCCGCACTCTTCGACGACTGGATCATCGCGATCGACAACAAGTCGATCACGCACCGGCCGGACTGCTGGGGACATTACGGCATCGCCCGCGAGATGGCGGCGATGCTCGATCTGCCGCTGCGAAAATACGAGGTCACCGATCTGAACAAGCTTCCAAGCGGCCTGCCGGTGATTCCGATCGAGATCGACGACGCCGGTCGCTGCCCACGCTACACGGCGCTGCTGATGAAGGGACTTTCGGCGCAACCGGCGCCCTTGTGGATGCAGACGCGACTGGCCCGGTGCGGGCAACGGCCGATCGATCTGCTCGTCGATCTGACCAACTACATCATGATGGAACTCGGCCAGCCGATGCACGCCTTCGACGGTGCAAAGCTGACGAACATCCAGGTCGCCGCGGCCTCCCCCCGCGAGAAGTTCACAACGCTCGACGGCGTGACGCGAGAAATGCCTCCCGGCGCGCTCATGATCCAGTGCAACCGCCGGAGCGTGGCCATTGCCGGCATCATGGGCGGCGCGGAGACCGAAGTCGGCCCGAAGACGGAGACAGTCCTGTTGGAATCGGCGAACTTCGACGCGGCGACGATTCGCCGCGCGGCGACGGCGATGGGCCATCGCACAGAAGCCAGCGCGCGATTCGAAAAATCACTCGATCCGGCGAACACCGTGCTGGGCATCGCCCGATTTCACAAGCTCGCGGCGGCCGAACTGCCCGCGCTGCAAGTGGCCAGCGCCCTGTCGGACTGCTACCCAGCTCCAAAAAAGCCGCCGACCATCGAGCTGGACGTTGCCTTCGCCGCTCGCTTCATCGGCAGAGATGTAACGCCGGAGCAGATCACGCGCATCCTGACCAGGCTGGAGTTCACCTGTCGGCGCAACGGCACGAAGGTGCTCGTCACGCCGCCGACTTACCGCGCGACGAAGGACGTCTCCATCGAAGCGGACCTGATCGAGGAAATCGCCCGCTTTGTCGGCTACGGCAACATTGAGCCGACCCTGCCGAGGATGGCGGCGCGGCACTTCGCGCCCTCCGCGGAGCTGACCCTCGAACAAAGCACGCTCGATTGCTTTTGCGTGGGTGGCGAGTTCGTCGAAGTTCATGCTTACATCTGGTATGACGACGATTGGATCCGAAAACTCGGCTTCGATCCTGACACCTGCATCACACTCAGGAACCCCGCCTCGGAGAATTGCGCACGCCTGCGGCAGACCCTGGTGCCCGGGCTGCTGGCGATCGCCGAGCGAAATCGCCACCACTTCGAACGCTTCAGCATTATCGAAATCGGAAGCGTCTTCGTTCCTGGTGTTGAAGTCATCGAGAACGCGCAGCATCGCAACATGGCGCTGCTGACGGCTCAGGCCGGTGCCCGGGCCGAGGCGATCGTTTGGGATCGGCTTCGATCATCGCTCGACGGTTGGTCGATGCAGGTCCTCGAAGGACGGCTGGAATACTCAGAGACTTCGGCCCGGTACCCATGGGAGGATGAATCCCGGCTTGCCGAACTTACCATCGAAGGCCGATCGATCGGCCGCGTGACGATCCTGCCCCTGTCGATCAAGCAGCGGATCGACGAGCGGCTTCGAGCTGTTTCCATGGCGCTCTGCGAGATCGATCTGTCAAAGGTCGTGGACCTGCCCGGCCGCCATGAGAAGCTCGCTCCTCTGCCGAAGTATCCGCGCGTCCGGCTGGATTTCTCCACGCTTTGCGATTCAGCCCGTCGCTACGCTGACGTGCAGCGGGAGCTGGCCGGATTCACCCATCCGCGCCTGCGACGACTGGAGTTCATCGAGTCCTACCAGGGCGGTTCAATCCCGCAGGGTCGCCGCAGTCTGACCTTCCGTGCCGAAATCGGCCGCGACGACGGCACGCTCAGCGATGAGGATATTCGCGAGTTTCAGGGCAGCTTCCGGGACTACCTGGCTGCACGCGGGCTCGAATTGCGTGGTTAGGCCGACCCGCAACCACCCTTCACAACTTCGGCTCGCCACGGAGCTTTCGGCCCATTACCCGAAGCTGAAGGGATAACCACTTCCGGAAGTTCGGCGAGGTGAACACCCGACCAAGCTGCTCCTCGGGAATCGTGATCGGGCTGAATCCCGGCTGCTCCATCGCCAGACATGCATCACGCAAAAGTGCGGGCGAAGCGTCGTATGCCCTGCGGTACAACGTGGCCCAACTGTCAGTTCGATGAATCGGTACGACGATCTCCTTCACAATCGCGCCGCTGTCGAGGCCCGCGTTGAGGCGCTGGATCGTCACACCCATCTCGCGTTCACCGTGGTACAGCTCCCAGAAGGCGACGGGCTGACCTCGGTACCGCCGGATGTTTCCGTGGTGATAGGACAACACCCCGCCCGGCGCGATCGACAGGATCGGCTCACGAATGATTCCGAAGGCACTGCGAAAGAGCGCGTCCGGCCGGCAGGCGCGAATCCAATCCAGCGTTTCGTCCGCGTAGAGTTTCCGGGCGGAAAGTGTCGGCACCCCGCGCGCGGCAAAGTAAGCGGCGGCGTCTTCACGCTGCGGCCTGTGCAGGCGACGCAGCAGATCATGCACCACCATCACCAGCACATATCCGCCGCGACCCTTGCGCAGCTCTTCGCGGATTCGCTGCGTCCGCGACTTGCCTGGACGGGCATCCAGCACTGCGCCGACGATTTCGATGCGATCACAGGCAAATACGTACTCCAGCACGCGCAGGTCGAAGGCCTGCAGGACCGACGGTGCTAGCAGCACAAGTCTCACGTCGAGGCCCTCTCCACCTGCACCTGCGGATAGCGTCCACCACGACCACCACGGCGAAGATAGCGAAAGTACATCGTGATGCCCGACAACTGTGACGCCAGGATGTTGATCGATGCGTCGTCCGTGACACCGGTGATGCGCAATCGAAACGGATCCGTTGCCGGACCGTTCCACCCCACGTCGATGGTGCGAGCACAGACAAAGCCCGCCGCATTCGCGTACGCGATCTCCCGCGAACCGTAGTCCCCGTTCGGATAGCTGAAGGACCGGCAGGGACGGCCAAGCAGTTTCTCCAGATCGTGCTTCGATTCAACAATCTCCCGCCGGCTTTCCTCGTCCTCACAGCTCGGCAGGACCGGGTGAAAGCAGGTATGCGGCTCAAAGTCCACCACGTCCTGCATTTCCCGAATCTCGTCCACGGACAGGGCATGCCGATCGCCGGGGTATTCGCGCGTGGGTGTAAAGCCGAACCGCTCCTCGAGGACGCGTAGCCGCTGTGCATTGGGCAGCGGCATGAGCGACCAGGAATGAACGCCGTCATGCTGAAACCAATAATGCCTATCGGTGCCGATGACCCGACTGACGAGGTAGATCGTCGGCCGGACGCCGTAGCGTCGGAAGATCGGCAGGAGCAGGTGGTTGCCCTTGTGACCGTCGTCGAACGTCACGACCAGACTCCGCGGCGGAAGGCGGGACCAGTCTGCACGCTCGATGGCATCCGCTACGTCGTTCATGCCGACGAAGTGGTACCGCCGCGAAAGATAGCGCATGTGCGCCTCGAAGACATCGGGCGAGGGATCGTGATAGAGAATGATCGTCACGCGGCGACGGGCAACGACATGACGGATCAGCCAGGGTAGCCCGGAAAAACGCAGGAGACCGGCTGCCAGCTCGCGCAGAAACGGATGGCCGCGCCGGGGCTGCTTCGACATGGAGGGTTGTGTTTCGTCCATCTCACCGAATCGGCGCTGTCGCCCGTGCGTGCCCCGGCAAATCCGGAATTATATGGCATCGGTCATCCTGCCAAAAGAATTGACTTCCGTGGACGGTCGCGGCGCAACTCAATCACGCCCATCCGGTCGAATGAGATATCGGGATGATTTACCCTGTCTTGCGTTTAAGTCCCGCACAGTCGCGGACGCACGGATCATGCCCGCAGCGTCGACGAGGCGTGCTTCGGCGGATTGACACAGTGCAGGAACTCGCGTCGATCCATGAAGGCCTCCACGATCCGCACGGTCTCCTCAGCTACGGCCGCCTGGGCCTGCTCGGTGGACGCGCCGACGTGATGGGTGCCGTAAATGCCGGGCACGGAGAGGATCGGATCGCGAAACTCCCGTTCGTCGGCGCCCGGCTCGATCTCGTACACATCCAGCGCCGCACCGGCGAGTGTCCCGTTCGCAATTGCCCGCGCCAGGGCCTGCTCATCAACCACGCCGCCCCGGCTGCAGTTGATTACATAGGCCGTCGGCTTCATGATCGCCAGTTCCTCCTCGCCAAGCAGGTGCTTCGTCTGGATTCCGCCCGGTACGTGAAGCGTGAGGAAGTCAGACTCGCTGAGCAGTTGCTCGGTGGAGACGCGACGGATACCCAGTTCGCGCTCCAGGTCTGCCCGCTCGATCACATCGCTGTAGAGTAATCGCATCTCGAAGGCCTTTGCACGGCGTGCTACCTCCGCGCCGATTCGACCCAAGCCCCAGATGCCGAGTGTCCGACCCTTGAGACCGCGGGCCCGGCTGTACTTCTTCTTATTCCACACGCGATGCCGCAGATCGTCTGTTTCGTCGACGATCTGACGGTCGAGGGCGATCATCAAACCGATCGTCAGCTCCGCCACGGCCACGGAGTTCATCCCCGGGCAGTTGCAGACCCGGATATCGTTCTCGCTCGCGGCTTCCACGTCGATGGTGTCCGTCCCCGCACCGGCGCGGATGACCATATGCAGGTCCGGGGCTGCTTCGAGCGTCTCGCGCGGCACGCGTGTGGAACGAACGATCAGAATGCCGTAGCCGCCCTTTCGAAGGGCATCGGTCAGGGCCTCGCCGGCCGTCCCCGGCTGATAGGTCACCTCGCAGCCAAGCTGTTCGAGCCGATGGATACCGTTTTGTTCAAACTTGTCGGCAATGAAGACTTTCATAATCGCACCTCGTTGCAGAGCGCCGCGCTCCAGCCGCACGGCCCACGACTGCATAGCTACCGTCTGCCGCACGATGATCCTGCAAATGTCATGCCATCCGGTACTCTTTCGATGCCGCGAGTGGCGCGCCGACAGTACCTTGAATATGCCGCTCTGCGCAGGTGGATCGGGGCATTATCGACCACGAGCAGGCCCCCGGGAAAAAGTGGCCGCCAGAATCTTCGCGAACTGCCGCGTGCTTTTTCACGGCTGCGACGGATACATGCCCCTTCAATCGACGTCCGACGCCTCGACCACTCTCGAGGTTGAAAGAGCAGGACGCCTGGAGACGTCTACGCGAAGTTCAAGATCACTGGATCATCGTGTGGGCCTGCGCGGCTCCACCTGTTCACCGTGATCTTGCGAATTATCCATGAGTACCCTTCGTTTGCGCAGACCGCCGCCGCTGCGGCCGATTCGCCACGCCGAATGGCGTGCCCCGCACCACGATCTGACCGGCGTTGTCGACGACGCCCATTCCGTCCACAATACCCCGCCAATGTCCGACACCGCCTTCATCCTGATTGTCGAGGACGAGCGTTCCCACGGAGAGGCCGTCAAAGAGGGCCTCGAGCGCAGCGGCCATGCCTGCCGGCTCGTTGAGTCCGGCGACGAAGCCCTCACCTCCATGAAGGCCCGCATGCCGCATGTCGTCATCTCTGATTTCCGGCTCGGGGGCCGGCTTACCGGTCTCGATGTCCTCAAGAAGGCGCGTGAGATGAGCCCGTGGACGCAGGGCATCCTCATCACCGCCCACGGCGACGAGCGCCTCGCCCGGGACGCCATCATCGAAGGCGGTGCCTACGACTACCTCACCAAGCCGCTCGACCTGGAGGCCCTTCGCAGCACAGTCAGCCGCGCCGCCCGACAGGCCATCACCCTGCGCGAAAACCACCTGATGCGCGAACAGCTCAACAAGGCCTACTCCTTCGAAGGCATCATCGCCGTCAGCAGCGCCATGCGCAGCGCCCTCGACCGCGCCCGACGACTCGCCAACACCAAGCTCACTGTGGTCATCTACGGCGAATCCGGCACCGGCAAGGAACTCATCGCCCGGGCGATTCATAATAACTCCGACCGGCGCAAGAAACCCTGGGTGCCCGTGAACTGCGCGGGAATCTCCGAGGGCATTCTCGAATCCGAGTTGTTCGGCCATGTCAAGGGATCGTTCACGAACGCGCACGCCGACCGCGCCGGTCTCTTCGAGGCGGCCGACGGCGGCACGATTTTCCTCGACGAGATCGGCGACATGCCCCAGAACATGCAGTCCAAACTGCTGCGCGTGCTGGAAAACGGCGAGATCGTTCGAGTCGGCTCAAGCAAGCCGATCAAGGTCGATGTCCGCGTCGTCTGTGCGACCAATCGCGATCTCAAGCAGGCCGTCGCGGAGCGAACTTTCCGCGAGGACCTGTTCTTCCGCATCAACCAGGCGGACATCAACCTGCTGCCGCTGCGCGATCGCCGGGAAGACATCGCCCCGCTGGTGCATCATTTCATCCAGCAGGCGAACCTGCTGCACCGCAAGAACGTCCGCGGCATCAGCCCGGAGTGCCTGCGCTTGCTGGAAAACTACCGCTGGCCCGGCAACATCCGCGAACTGCAGAACGTGGTGAACCAGATGGTGGTATTCAGCGACACGGAGATGCTGGACGTCAAGGACCTGCCCTCGACGCCGCCGATCAACGCGACGACTGAGATCGTGCCGCTCAAGCCGCGGGCGATGAATCTGACGCTGCGCGATCTGGAGAAACTGGCCATCCAGCACGCCCTCGTCCAGCACGGGGGAAACCGCGAAAAAGCGGCCAAGCAACTTGGCATCGGTGCGCGTACGCTCTACCGGAAGATCAAGGAATACGACATTCGCTAGACTCTTACCGACGGGCGGGACGCCCATATCACCCGACCCGAGCCGCAACCAGAATCACTTATGACCAACGGGACTCGGAGCGATCGTCGACACATGCAACGCGCCCTTCTGCTGGCGCGTCGGGGTCTGGGCCGCGTCGAGCCGAACCCGATGGTCGGCTGTGTACTTGTAAAAAGCGGCCGTGTCGTGGGTGAGGGCTGGCACCGCCGCTTCGGTGGTCCGCACGCCGAACCCAACGCGCTCGCCGCCGCCGGCCCCCGAGCCCGCGGGGCCACGGCCTATGTGACGCTGGAACCCTGCTGCCACCACGGCAAGACGCCGCCCTGCACGGACGCCCTGATCGCTGCCGGCGTCGCGCGCGTCGTCGTCGCTGTTCGGGATCCCAATCCGCTCGTCGCCGGCAAGGGTCTTCGGCAGCTCCGCCGGGCAGGCATCGCCGTCGAAGTCGGTCTGCTCGGTGACGAGGCAGCGGCACTGCTGGCGCCGTTCATCACCTTCCAGAAGCACCACCGGCCGTACGTCATCCTCAAGTGGGCCCAGTCCATCGACGGCAGGATCGCCACACGCAGCGGCGATTCAAAATGGATTACGTCGGCGGACAGCCGCAGAGCCGCCCATGCCTTGCGCGCCCGCGTCGATGCCATCCTCGTCGGTGTCGACACAATCCGCGCGGACGATCCGGCGCTGACGGCTCGCGGCGTACCCGTACGGCGGACGGCCTTGCGCGTCGTGATGGACTCCTGCTTGCGTACGCCGCCGTCGGCAAAGATCGTGCGTACCGCCGGCACGACACCCACGCTCATCTGTACCACGGAAGCGGGCTGGGCCCGCCGGTCGAATCGCCTGCAACTTGAGAGGGCCGGCTGCGAAGTGATTTGTCTCAGATCGACGTCCGGCGACCGCACACAGCCAATGCTCGTGTCGCCCGCGGCGATCCTGCGGGAACTCCATCGCCGGCAAATGACCAACGTGCTCGTGGAGGGGGGCGGCCGGGTGCTGGGCAGCTTTCTGGACGCGGGCCTGGCCGACGAGGCCTGCATCTTCGTCGCCCCGCAGCTTATCGGAGGCGAACAGGCACCGGGGCCGCTGCGGGGTCGTGGTCCGCGAAATATGCGAGAACTGCCGGCGCTTGCCGCCGTGAAAGTCCGTCGCCTGGGGGACGATCTCTGTTATAATGTGGTGTTCCGGCGAGCATCGCTCTGAAGTTCGCAATCCGACAGCGGGACGAGGTCGGTGGCCTCGGCCCGTGGTCATGATTTGCAGGAGTCTGACGTTATGAGAATCGCATGGGTACTTTGTTTCATTGCCGCATCGGCTGTTCCGGCAATCGCGGATGATTCCGCCCGGCCCGATCCCCGCGAGCTGTTGCGCAAGGCCAACGAGGCGGCCGCCAAACTGACGGCGGTCTCCTACGATGCGGAATTCCGCGGCGAAGGCGCCATCGCCAACCAGATACCGACCGTCAAGGGCAGGATCATCGCCCAGCGCGGCGAAACGCCTGACCGCCCGAAAGTACGCATCGAAGGCCAACTGGCCGAACCGGGATCGCACACCCCCACACAGGTCAAGTTCGCATCAGACGGCAACGAGGCCTTCCGGATCGAGGAGGCCCGTCGACTTTTCCTGCGCGGTAATACGACCGACGCCGTCAGTCCGGAACTCAACGCCCTGCTGCCGCCCAAGTACCTCGTCGACGCGCCGTTTCGCACGGACATCACTGTATCCGAAGTCATCCACGAAGGTGTTGAGGAAGTCGACGGTGTCGAGTGCGACAAGCTCAAGATCATCTACGATCCGGTGAATCGGCTGGCCATGACCTACTGGTTCGGCCGAAAGGATCATCTGCTCCGCCGGTTGGAGAACAATCTGCAACTTCGAATCCCTGGAAAGCCCGGGCCGCAGGTCGGAAGGATCATCTTCAGCACAAGCAACCTGAGTGCGTCGCCCGCCATCAACGGCGACACCTTCTCCTTCAGTGCTCCGGAAGGTTATCGATCCGACACCTTCGCACCCAAGCCCAGGATCGGTACCAACAATCTCCTCGCCGCCGGCAACCCCGCACCTGAATGGGAACTCAAGACCGCCGACGGTCGCACCGTGTCACTCAAGAGTCTTCGCGGCAAGGTCGTCGTGCTCGACTTCTGGGCTAGCTGGTGCGGCCCCTGCAAGATCGCCATGCCCGGCATTGAGAAGCTGCACCAGCGAATGAAAGGCAAGCCCGTCGAAGTCGTCGGCATCAACTGCCGCCAGCGCCAGGCGCCAATTTGCGACGCCCACAAAGTCATCGCCGACCTCGGCCTGACCTACACCCAGGTCTTCGACGGCGACCAGGTCGCCGAAGACTATCGCGTCGGCGGCATTCCCTGTCTCTACGTCATCGGGCCCGACGGTAAGATCGCCTGGTCCGTCTCGGGCTGGCAGCCCGGGCTGGACGAAACGCTCGCGAAGCTGATCGAGGAAATTCTGCAGACCGAAGCCAGGAAAAAGGCCGCAGAATAAAAAGCCGGGCGACATGCTCAATCGCACCGCCGTGGTAGGGTGCGAGGCGACCCGTTCTCCGACTGACGGCGCGGCACATGCAACGATACACCTTGCCGGTCTTCGTAATCCTGGCCGCCGTGCTGCGCCTTGCCGCTCTCGATGCAGCGCCTCCGCCACTCTATCAGGATGAGGCCTCCCGCGGTTACGACGCATGGTGCATTCTCGAAACCGGTGCCGACCGCCACGGCCAGAAGCGGCCCTTCTTTCTGGAAAGCTTCGGCGAGGGGGACTGGACCGCGGCACTGACTACCTACCTCACCGTACCCTTCGTAGCGGTGCTCGGGGCCAATGAGTGGTCCATCCGTCTGCCGGACGCGATTCTCGGCGTCCTCACAGTCCTGATGCTGCACGGCTATCTTCGGCGTCGTCTCGGCAACGGCGCCGCGACGGCCGGCACCCTGATTCTCGCCACCGACCCCTGGCACATCAGTCTCTGCCGCACCGGACACGAGTCGGGCTTCGCGCCATTCTTTTTGATGGTCGGCCTGCTGGCCCTCGAGCACAGCGGTCTGCTCGCCGATGAGCGTGTCGATCGAACCTCCGATGGCGACCTGCAGCAGGACTTTCATTCAAACAGTCTTCATTCGGCACGAACCTGCTGGGCAGCAGTTGCCGGCGTCTTTCTCGCGCTGCACACCTGGGTTTATCCGGCAACGCGCTTCTTTACCCCCCTGTTTCTCATCGCCCTCTGCCTGATCTACGGCCGCGCATGGCATCGTGACAAGCTCGCTCGAAAACGCCTGATGGCGGCATCGCTCGGACTGGTCGTCGGCGCGATTCCCCTCTGGTGGACGGCCCTGACCCACCCCGAGCGGCTCGCGGCGCGCGCCCGGGTTACGCTCTTTGCACAGGAGCAGCTTGCCCTTTCCCAAAAAATCTCCATGCTGGCGGCAAACTTCGCTTCGAACCTGTCGCCGCGCTACTTCTACCTTCGCTTCGACGAACTCTCCGGAACTGACCTCGACGGAATCGGCCTGCACCTGCTCGTCACCGCGCCGCTCTTTGTCGTCGGATTGATCCTCACATTCGCCGGAGTTCGTCAGCACCGCTGGAATCGGCTGCTGGTCGCCTGGCTTCTGCTCTATCCCCTGCCGGCCGTCATCTGTGCGGATTGGAATCCGCATTCCTTCCGTACCGTCGCAGGTGTGCTCTGGTATCCGATCATCGCCGCGATGGGCTGGCAGGGATTGAAGATCCGTTTGAATGCCGACACGACCGCGCGAAATATGACTCGTCTGCGCGCCGCCGCGCTCGCTGCCTTCGCGCTGAACACGGCCTACTTCGTCGATGTCTACTTCCGGCGTATGCCGCGCGAATTGGAAATCGGCTACCAGACGCAGCTCGTGCGCGCCATGCAATACGTCGGCCGACATCAGCAGGATGCCGACTTCATCCTCGTCACGAGGTGGTTCAACCAGCCCTACATCTACGCGCTGCTTTATGCACCCATCCCGCCGCGCGAGCTGGTCGATCTGCCGAAGTTGGGCGGACCTGACCTGCTTGGATTTCACCAGATCAACCGGATCGGAAAATACTACTTCCCGCCACGCGAGCCGGAGAAAACACCCGAGCTCACCGCAGCATTCCTCTCGGCTTTCAACCAGCTCCCGCCGGACGCCGAGGGGCTGGTCATCGAGCTGGCGGGGCGTTTTGGCGCAGGACGAATCGAGGCCACGTTTCCTGTCAATGCTTCTCGACCAGACACCCCCGCGCTGGAAGTCCGCCGCTGGCGGCGGTCCGACGACCCGACTCCGACCAGCCCGCCGCCGTGAATGGGTGAATGGTCACCGCCGGCAATCCGTTCTAAAGTATGTACCGAATGGGGCCGTCGCCGACCCTCGCCTCGCATGGGGCCGCCGACCTGCGATGTTGCAACCACAAGGCCCCCTGGAGTTGTCCATGCCCGTGTCTGTCAGATCGCTTGCAGTTCTCGGCCTGCTGACGTTACCTGGCACCTTTGCCCGCGCCGAAGAACCGCCGGACGTACAGGAAATCCTCCGTAAGGCCGACGCGAACACGAAGGCCGTCAAGGCCGTCAGCTACGACGCCTCTTTCTTCGGCGAGGGAGACCCGGCCGACGTGGAGCGCATCTTCAGCGCTCGCGGCAAGGTCATCGCCCGCGAAGGCCGGCGCAGTCTGATGAGCAATATCTTCGGCGGCTCGGCGGAAATCGTGCGCTATGAAGGAGAAGCCCGCCTGCCCGGCGCCGACGAATGGCTTCCATTCGTCATCGCCTGTGACGGCCGCTCGGTCTATCGGCTCGACCCGCTGGTCAAGACCTACACGCGCGGTGCCCTGCCCACAGCGCGGCAACTGCTTCGCCACGGCCGGCTCCTGCTTATGCTCGAATTCATCCACCCGACTCCGTTCAGCGATGAGCTCGAAGCCAAGAGCACGAAATACGAGGGTGTGAAAGAGGTCGAAGGTGTCGCTTGTCATGTCATCTACGTCATCTACCGCAACAACAGCGAATCCCGCTGGTACTTTGGAAAAGAGGACTATCTCCCCCGGCGTGTGGACCGCATCCTGGCGAATACGAAGGGCAGCGCCCAGGTCCTCGTCATCTCGAACCTGAACACCAATCCGGCCATTGACAATGACACCTTCCGTCTGCAGAAGCCCGACGACTACGTCGAACGCTTCTTCGATGCCGACCTCACGATGGGTATGCAGGACAAGCTCCTGCCGGTCGGCAGCACGGCTCCCGATTTCTCGTTAAAAACCCCCGACGACAAACTCGTCTCCCTGAAGGACCTTCGTGGAAACGTCGTCGTGCTCGATTTCTGGGCGACCTGGTGCGGGCCGTGCAAGCTCGCCATGCCGGGCGTCCAGCGGCTGCACGAGAAATTCAAGGATCATCCGGTAAAGGTCTACGGCATCAGCACCTGGGAACGAAAGGATGCCGATCCTGCCGGCTACATGAAAGAAGGCAAGTACACCTACGGCCTGCTGCTCAAAGGTGACGAAGTGGCAGAGTCCTACAAGCTCGAAGGTCTGCCCACGTTCTACATCATCGACACCGGCGGACGAATCCTGTACGCCAGCACCGGCTTCCTGCCGGATAAGGAATCGGAGATCGCCGAGATCATCACCAAGGCCCTCAAGTCGAAGTGACAAGGTGATGTCAGCTTAAAGCGACCCGCCTCCGGTCGGCTCTTTTCTCGTAGCGGCCGGCGTCCTCGCCGGCCGGGGATGACCAGCAGACCGCTTCATCGCGCACTACTCACTCACCTCAACCACGCTTGGCAGGAAAAAATCCACCATCCGCGTACCCCGTCCGTCGCCCAGTTCCAGCATGCAGCGGGCCCGGATCGGCATGATCATCCCCTTGGGGATGGAAGCCCAGAGATAGGTGCCGTCCTTGGATACCTTCAGCGTCTCTTTGTGCGACGTGGTCTGCAGCATGTCCTCGGTCCAGACCTGCACCGTACCGGAGATGCGACCGATCGGCGCCGCCTCCAGTGATTCCGTGTTCAGGTAGAAGCGAAATTCCTCCGGCGACGCCAGCAGCGCTTCGGCGCGATACTGCCCCGGCATGAAGGGCATCGACGTGCCGCCGAGCCGACCGATCTGTCCTTTCCCGGGAACCGGCGAACCGAACAACCGCGCCATGGCCGCTCCGCAACGCGGACATTTCGCCGGCGGCTTGGTCAAATCAATACCCAGGCACAACTTTGTACAACCGAAGCGCGAACCCGATGGCGCGGTCCGACCGGCGGGCCCTGCCGGTGCGGGGCGATCCGACTCTTTGAGCCGCGCGTCAAAATACTCCTGCGGGCCAAGCACCCAGATTTCTGTCGATCCCTCCCGCTCGATACGAACCATTGTGCGGGCACGCTGCGAAATCTCCGCAAAGATTCGCGAGTAAAGCACGAGATCGGCATCCTTCGCAAACGACGGCACCGCGAAGGAGAGCTTGACGCACTTGTTCCGCGAGATTGGCCGCACATCGTAGGTCAGGTCGTTCAGCACGATCGGATGGACCGCGCCGCTCCACATCAGAAAAAAACTCTGATTGACGTAGTCCGTCAGCGGGCCACGCGTCAGGTAGAGCTCCGCGTCGGTGTAGTCCGTGTCGCCATCTCGATCGATCGGAAACTTGACCTCCACAGCGTCGCGGTCGATCCACATCGTCCCGCGAATCTCCGGCGGGCGTACCTCCAGTTCGACAAACACCGTCGCCCGGGCAAACCCGGCGTCGCCTCGTGCCATCGCGCTACTGGCAAGCAACGCGGCAAGAACCGCCGAAATACCTATCCGTCGCACCATCATCTCCGTTACATCCTCCCTGCGGTTTACTCGCCGGATCATCCCGCACCCAGAAAACCGATTGTCGACTCGTATCGCGCCGCCAGCACCTCCCGCAGCGGCGCGTGTTCGGGACGACGCAACGTTGCATCTTCCCGTACCAGTTTCTCAGCATCGCGCTGCGCCATACGCAGCAGTTCCCCGTCGCGGGCCAGATCGGCCACACGAAGCTCCGGCAGGCCGTGCTGCCGCGTGCCGAGCATCTCGCCGGGGCCGCGCAACCGCAGATCTTCCTCGGCAATACGAAAGCCGTCCGTCGTGCCGACCAGCACCGACAGCCGCTCGTTGTCCTCGGCCGCTGCGAAGCCGGTCATCAGGAAACAATAGCCGCGCGATCCGCCCCGGCCCACCCGGCCTCGAAGCTGGTGCAGTTGCGAGAGCCCGTAACGCTCCGCATGCTCGATGACCATGCACGTCGCCCGAGGTACGTCGATGCCCACTTCGATGACCGTGGTCGCGACCAGCACCTGCACCCGGCCGGCGACAAAATCCCCCATCACCTGCTCGCGCTCAGTTGATTCCATCCGGCCGTGCAAGAGTCCGACTTCCCAGCGAGAGAGCACCTGCTCGCGCAGACGGGCAAGCTCCGTCGTCGCCGCCCGCAGTTCGAGCTTGTCCGATTCATCCACCAGCGGATAAACCACATACGCCTGCTCACCGAGCGCCAGCCGCGCGCGGACAAAGTCCCATGCCGATCCCTGTTCGGCTGGTCGGACCAGTCGCGTTACGATCGGCGCGCGCCCCGGTGGCAGGGCGTCGATCGTGGTCACGTCCAGATCACCGAAGACGGTCATCGCCAGCGTCCGCGGAATCGGCGTCGCCGTCATGACCAGGTAATGCGGTGAAGGCCCCTTGCCGCGGATCATCGCGCGCTGACGCACGCCGAAGCGATGTTGTTCATCGATGACCACCAGACCCAGTTTCGCGAAACGCACGCCTTCCTGTATCAGGGCATGCGTTCCGACGACGATGTCCAGTTCGCCGGCCTCGATCATCTCCAGCATCCGGCGCCGCTCGCCGGCCTTCTGTCGACCGGTCAGCAGGGCGATGCGCACGCGACTGCCGGTAAGGTGCGCGCTGATCGAGCGAAAATGCTGATGGGCGAGCAACTCCGTCGGCGCCATGATCGCCACCTGACGTTGATTGGCCACAGCCACCAGCGCTGCATAGAGCGCCACCACCGTCTTTCCACAGCCCACGTCACCCTGAAGCAGTCGATTCATCGGCCGGGGACGCGCCAGATCAGTCACAATCGACCGAATCGCCCGATCCTGCGCGGCTGTCAACGCGAACGGAAACCGACGCCGAATTCGTCGGTCGATCTCTTCGGTGCAGGTCAGAACGTGCGACTCGACGCCGCGGCGAAGATTTCGCCGGGCCAGCATCACGGCAATCTGCATCAGCAGTAGCTCATCGTAAGCAATGCGACGTCGGGCCTGCTCCAGATCAGCGTCGCACGTCGGTCGATGCATCGCGGCAATGGCCTGCCGCCGGCCCACGAGTTTTCGTTCCCGCAAATAGTCCGGCGCATGCCATTCCCGTACGAGCGGCAGCAGCCGAGGCAGGTTGTCACCGATCAGTCTGGCAAGCGCCCGGCTCGGCAGTTCGGCCGTCGCAGGGTATACCGCGACGAAACGAGCCGGAGCGGATTCATCGACCGGACCGGCATCCGCACCAAGTTCCTCCAGCTTCGGATTCGTGAGCTGCGCGAGTTCGCGATAGACACCGACGCGGCCGGTCGCCCGCACAGCCATGCCCTTGCAGAGGCGCTCGGCCATCCAACCGGCGTTAAACCAGGAGAGCATGCAACGGCCGGTGTTGTCCTGCAGCGTCGCCGAAACGGTCGGCCCGCGGCGGCTGAAGCGCGTATGCACCGCTGCGATTCGTCCGACGACCGTTGCGACCATGCCTTCTTCGAGGTTTTCGATCTGGCGCGATTCCTGCTTCTCATGCCGCAAGGGGAAATATTCTATCAGATCGGCAACCGTGCGGATGCCGACGCCCGCCAGCAGTTCGGCGCGCCGTGGACCGACACCCGGAAGAAACTGCACACTGTCGGACAACGAGAGCTTCGCGCCGGTATTCGGCCGTGCCCGATCCGTCACTTTCAGGGAGGAATGATCAGCTTGGTCCCGACGGGGAGATTGTTCGCATCTCGAAGGCGTCTCTGGTTGGCGGTGTAGATCTTTCGCCACTGGCTCTCGTCCCCGTAATACCGCCTCGCCAGACTGTACAACGTCTCGCCGGTCTGAACCCAGTGCGTCCGGCCGGGAAAGGCACCGGAATCGACCAACTCCTCCGCTCTCGCCGTGGGTAAGCTCGGGCCGACGGGCCGATCCGTCGACGCCGCATCGCCGGGCTGCGTCGTCGCCGACGGATCGCCGCACCCCGGAAAAATCACCAGTACGCCCATCGCCAGCCAGATCGAGCATCGCAGGAACATGTACCGCCTGAATCGTCGCAATCCGGGAATACCCTGATACAGTCACATTCCAGCCGCCCCGATCGCCCCTTCTATCGATTGTCGCCTCTCAGGCAGGGCTGTCAACGCCGCCCTGACCAGACAGCATCCGACATGATGTGCTCTGGACGCTCCATGCCGCATGTTTTTCGCGAGCGCGCCGTGCCGTTGACCGCGAGAATGCGCCAGTGCACAATTCCCGCCCCGATTCATGGAGTGGAATGAACAGCGCCGTGCAGAAAACGCGCGGCCCTGTCAGAGGGGGGTGGAGCTCAAGATGTCGCTGCTGGTCACCGGTACCATCGGGATCGATACGGTCGAAACGCCTCATGGTCGCGCCGAGAGCGTGCTCGGCGGTTCGGCCTGCTATTTCGCTTTCGCCGCCAGCTTGCTCACCCCCGTTCGTCTCGTCGGCGTCGTCGGTGAAGATTTCCCGCAGGAATTTCGCGAGATGTTCCGCGGGCGTCCGATCGACCTGGAAGGCCTTGAGATTCGCAAAGGTGCGAAGACGTTCCGCTGGCAGGGGCGCTACGTCGGTGACATGAACAGCGCCGAGACACTGCGCACTGATCTCAACGTCGTCGCCGAGGCGCCGCCGACCATCCCCAAGCACTTCCGCGACGCCGGCTATGTCTTTCTCGCCAACACACACCCGGCCGTCCAGCGAAGCTTCATCGAGCAGCTCCTCTCGCCCAAGCTCATCGTCTGCGACACGATGAATCTCTGGATCAACGAAACGCGCCAGGACCTGCTCAAGACGCTGGCCCTCGTCGATGGAATCATCCTCAACGACGGCGAGGCCCGTCTGCTCAGCGGCGAGTCAGACCTGATCCGTGCCGGGCGCGAAGTCCTCAAGTTCGGCCCGACCTTCGCCGTCATCAAGAAGGGCGAACACGGCGCGATGCTCGTCTCACCGGACGAGGTCTACGTATTGCCTGCGTATCCGACAACCCGGGTCGTTGACCCGACCGGCGCGGGAGACAGCTTCGCCGCCGGCATGATGGGGCACCTCGCTGCCATCGACCGTTTCGATGCCGCGGCTCTCAAGGGCGCCATGTCGCGCGGGGCCTGTGTGGCTTCCATCACCATCGAGGCCTTCTCGCTTTCGGCGCTGACGGCCGCAACGCCCCAGACGCTTGCCGAGCGACTGGCGCAATACAAGGCCATGCTGTCGTTCGATTAACCCGTCCGCTCTCCGAGCAGACCGATGCGCTGTTTCATCGCCGTCGATCTTGATGAATCGATCCGCCGCGACCTGAACCGGCTGATCGATCGGCTCCGCCCTTCATGCCCGAAAGTGCAGTGGGTGCGTCCGGAGAACCTGCATCTGACGATCAAGTTCCTCGGCGAAGTCGCCCCCGCAAAGATTGCGTCCATCGCCGCAACGCTCGATCAGCTCTGCTCACAGTGCCGGCCGTTTGACATTCAACTTCGCGGACTGGGAGTTTTTCCCCCGGCTGGCCCGGTCCGCGTCATCTGGGTGGGAGTCGAGGACGAGAATGGGCGATTGCTCGCAATTCAGCGTCAATGCGAGGCCGTGCTCGAACCTCTGGGTTATCCCCGCGAGCGCCGGCCGTACTCGGCACATCTTACTCTCGCCCGAAACAAGTCAACGGCCGCCTCCGGTCCACTGCGCCGGACCGTCGAAGAAGCTTCCGAATTCTCCGCCGGATCGCAATCAGTTCACGGACTGACGCTCTACGAATCCACCCTGTCGCCCGGTGGCTCAATCTATCAGATACTCAGCCGTCACCGATTTGCTTCCTGAGCATCATGAAACCATGCGTCGGCGCCTGTAGCTGCTGAAATTTCGCGCGTCATTCGAACGGCCCGTCTCGCGGTTCATCGGAAGAAGGCCGTTCCTCTACCGGCGCGCTCTCCTCGACGACCATCGTCGCCGCCATCAGATCGCCGATCCGCTGTCGATTGCGACTGAGCATTCCCATCATCATCAGCGTGATGATCCACCCCGGAGAGCCGATGCTCACCATGATCACTCGACAGAAATTCCGCACCAGCAGTTGCCGAAAATTCGGCCGCGTTCCCGTGATCGATCTCACCATGGAAGTTTGCTCATTCATGCGGCGATCGTCCGAATCTGAAGCAGGAGATTTCGTTTCCGAATCATCATCAACCGCCTCGGCCGGAATATAATTTGCCTCCGCTACGCTGATCACCCGACAGCCGAAGAGGTACTTGCCAGGCGTTGTGCCGATCAACGCTTCCCAGATCAGGCACCAGAGGCCATAGACCAGTACCGTCGCATAATGAATCGGTAGCAATCGGGCCTGCGTCTGCGGATCGTTCAGGATCTCCCGCAGCATGGCCAAGTCGGAACTCTGAGATAGCTCCGGCACGGCGCGGAGCGCCAAGGGAGAAAGGATCAGCATCGCCGGCGCAAAATCGAGCAGCGTCGCCATGATGCGCCGCCAGATCGCCGCCGGTATGATCCCCGCAGGCAGCTCGATCTGCATCATCAGCTGCTGCCGGCGCGTCCACATCACCAGCGTCAGCACCGCCAGCGCGATGGCCAGCGAGACCGACTCGCGCCAGCCCGTCGGACGAACCGGATCAGGTCGACGCATCGACAGCGGCTCACAACGAACCGGTGACCACGTCTCGTAGTCCGCCACGCCGTATTCCACAATGCCGCCCGTCGCGATTCGGGCAATCGCCAGCTCCTTCGACAGCGTCGCCACGCTCACGCGGAACGGGTCAACCTGCATGTATTCCAGATTCTCGCGCACGATGGCCTGTCGCGACCAGCGCCCCGCTTCGTCACCGGCGTAAACATGCAGATGCGAAGCGTCGCCATCACCGGAGGCCACGGCAACGACGAACATCGGTGATTTCGGTGTGACACCGGCCCACGCATGGCGCACGTCCACGCCTTTGAGCACGACCTCCGACTTGCTCCAGCCGGCATCCGAGGCGAGGCGGACGGCGGTGCCCGACGACTCCTTCGTGGCGCCCTCCGTGTCACCGATATCAGAGATCGCAGTTGCCAGCGTGCTGAGAAGAACATCCGTATCGCGTTTCCAGAAAAGATGTACAACCCCATCGCGCGCCGCCAGCCAGAACCGATCCGCCCCTTCGGCCATGTCGATGTTCGAGGCGCGGGCCCAGACCCCGTTTTCCTGACGCAACAGGACGTGGCCCCATGTCGGCGGCGTCGTCAGAATCGGCGCAACAGCCCGCTGGAGTTCGTTGCGATCAGTCGTTGCCTGTGTGCCCGGTTCCGCCTCGTCATCCGCGACCTGAGTCGTCGGTGTCACGAGGTCGTGCGCGGACACAATCGCCCAGATGATCGGTCGCACCGTATCGCCGGTCCATGCCAGCGGCGACCGGCGACATTGATCCTTCCACATCGCACCGGGAGCCAGCGGCTTGTTCGGAAAGTAATCCACCTGATTCAGGTCTGCGTAGAGAATCCGCAGCGCCTCGGCATCAGCGGCCAGCGAGTTGGGGTTGCCTTCGATCGGCGGCAGTGTTGGCAGAAGCGCCGGTACCGTGCTCTGCGTCGCCTTGCCGGCGTACCAGATCTGCAGGACCGCCATGGAGGACTCCGCCGTGTCCGCCGCGCCGATCACCCAGGTATGCTCATCACTCGCCGCCACCCAGACGCGCGTCGCCTGCCACGGCTCAGCTTGCGTGGATGCAGTCAGACATGCCGACAGCAGAATGCTCAGGAGGAGGGTTCGTTGCATGGGTGGATTATTCGAGGGCGGCCGTGGCGGGTCAATCATCCGACAGTGCCTTCAGTGGTTCACAATCCGCATCGATCTGGATGATCTCCCGAATGCCGTCCGGCAGGGTCTCCCGATCCGGCATCACGAAGGCCCGAGGGCTGACCTGCGCGAGCGATCGCGGCTGGTAGCCGCCGATGCGTAGCACAAACCGTGCATCATCGAGCGGCCAGAAAACGCTCGCAGCGTGCGGGAGCAGCGGTCCGTCGGGCCAGGCCGGCCTGAATTCCTCCAGGTACACGCTGAGCACATCGCGACGCGACACATCGCGAAAACGAACGAGACGCACCAGATGCGGCGGCGATCGCTCCACATAATATTCGCGGATCTCACCGGTAGATGCGACCGTGTAGGTCAGGATGTCATAGTTACGACCGGCCCGCAGGATCGGTCCCGAAAGCCCCGGTTCAGCCCCAGGCAACCCGCCCAGCGCCAACGCCGATACCAGTTGATCCGGCCGCACCGGCATCGACGCGCAGCACGGCCTCCCGGCGTTGCGATGATGCCCCCAGCGCATGACGTGCAGTTCCGGCTCGATCCAGATCCAGAACGTATCGTCATTTGAGCCGAGCCCGATCACCGTCGGGCCGATGCCGTGCCGCAGATCCATTCGAAAACCGCGCGGCGGCACGTGCAGCAGATTGCCCTCTACGTTGAAGACGTGCAACTGCTTTCGATCATCAATGAGTCGTGCCGTTGCTGTGACACTGCTCGACCACAAGGCCGCATCGAGTTTTGCGGCATTTGACTGGATTTGCTCGATGATCTCGCGCTGCGAGCGGGGTGGACCGGTCGAACCGCCGGAGTGGATACTCGCCCCGTCACGCGGTGGACACCCCGCCGTCAGCACTGCGACCGCCAGCAGGAAAGGCATACCCCGTGGCGCGATCA
Source organism: uncultured Planctomycetota bacterium (assembly GCA_900696465.1). Taxonomy (GTDB): domain Bacteria; phylum Planctomycetota; class Phycisphaerae; order UBA1845; family UTPLA1; genus UTPLA1. The sequence goes on along the minus strand of CAADGE010000022.1, from coordinate 174,108 downwards.
ACCGGGTAACTCGGCCGCGGCGAACATGCTGTAGACCTATAGACGCCGCGCGGGCCGACGGCGTCATTCGCCACGCTGCCTTTCATCCGCTGTGCCGTCGATCGGCGCAGTCGCGACGTCGACGGACGCGGATGCCTCGGACGCACGTTCCGACGAATCGTCGGCTTCGTCCTCCGGAACGTATCCGGCAAGAATGCTCCCGAGCTGACCGGTCAATTCGTGAATCTCCTCGTCCGTCAGAACCGGGTTGAGAATACGGTGCGTGGTCTTGTCGCGCATCTGGCGCATTTCCCAGTATTCCGCGCCGCCCTCGCGCAGCGTCCGCTCGTACTTGAGCAGCCGCTTTCGAAGGAGGATCAGCGAGAGCACGAAGCGAAATCGCTGCCGCGACGGATCGTCGGTATTCTCCAGACGCTGGAAGAAATTGAGCAGCACGTCGTCATCGACAAACGTCCGCCGGGCCTCCTGCTTCTTCGGCATACGCGTTTTGAAGAAGCACAGCGCCCCTTCCGGCGGTCCCTGCCATGCCTGCTCGGAGAAATCCCGTCGTTCAAAGCCCTCGGCAGTCTCGAACAACGCCGTGTAAAATATCTCGCCTTCGACGATGGGCCTGCCGCTCACCGAGCATGTTCCTGCCGATCGGGTTACTTCGTATTCGATCATGATTTATTTCGATGAGGTTCGCTTGTTTCGACTCGACGCCTCGCCGGCCTGAAGCTTCGCCCGCAGCGCGTCGATCACAGGCGGCGGTATCAGCCGGTTCATGTTGGTGCTGTCGAGTCCGCCCAGCTCACAAATCTGCCGGATCAGCGTACCGCTGATCAACGCCGTCGTATCTGTGGTGAACAGAAACACCGTCTCCACATCCCCGGCGATCATGTTGACATTCGCCTGCCGCAGTTCATTCCGCAGGTCGTCGCTGTCCCGGATGCCCTTGACGATCACATCCGCCTTGCGACGTCGAACGTAGTCCATCGTCAGCCCCGCGTAGGCCTCGACCTCCACCCCCGGCATCCCGCCCACCAGTTGACGCAATAATTCCACCCGCTCCTCCTGTGTAAAGAGCGGTCGCTTCTCCGGATTACGACCCACCGCGACGATCGTTCGGGCAAATATCCGCTGCGACCGCTGGATGATATCGATGTGGCCGTACGTCGGCGGATCAAAGGTGCCGGCAAAGACCGCAGTCTTGGGGGTGTGATTGACCATGCAATGCTCGGCTTCGACAGTGCACCGGGTAGCAGCCGCATGGCAGCACCGACTGCCGTGCACCGGTTTTACTCGTATCGTAATGCTTCGACAGGATCGAGGCGAGAGGCCTTCCAGGCCGGATAGATGCCGCTGATGATGCCCACCGTCGTGGCCATCGCCAGCGCCATGCCGATCGCCCAGGTGGTGGTCACCGTGGTGATCACACGCGTCATCCGCTCGATCGTCGTCGCCAGGCCCCAGCCGGCCAGTACGCCCAGGGCGCCACCGAGCAGCGAGACGATGCTCGCCTCCACGAGAAACTGCTGCATCACGTCGAAGCGCTGTGCCCCCATGGCCATGCGCACGCCGATCTCCCGCGTCCGCTCCGTCACCGCTACGAGCATGATGTTCATGATTCCGATGCCGCCGACGGCCAGCGAGATGCCGGCGATCGAGCCCAGCACGACGCCGATGAGCTTCTGAAAAGTCGAAAACTGCTGCACGAATTCCTTCTGGGCCTGCACCTGGAAGTCATCCTGCTGGCCGGCGCGGATCTTGTGCCGCTGCCGGAGCAGCTTCTTGATCTCCCCTTTGGCGGCCTCGATATCCTTGTCTGCCGGGCTGACGGACTCGGCGATAATCGTGTGCACGGCCTTGATGCCCCAGAGCTTGTCCATGGCTGTTGTGATTGGAATGATGACCTGCCGATCGACGTCGGTGAACGCCACGTTGCCCTTTTCCTCCATGACGCCGATCACCGTGAACGTTCGAGAACCGAGGGCCCCGCTGATCTTGATCCGTTCGTCGATCGCCGGCCGACCGCCGAAAAGTTCGCGCTTGACCTTGGAGCCCAGAACGGCCACCAGCGAGCCGCCGGAAACATGCACTTCCGAAATGAATTCACCCTCCAGCAGATTGTGACTGCTGATCTGCGGGTACTCCGGCGTCGCCCCGAGGATGTCCGCCGTCGTATTGTTGGAAAAATACTTCACCAGACCGCTGTTACGGACCTGCGGCATCACCGCGGAAACCCCGGGGCATTCCTTTGCTATTGCGGCCGAGTCCTCAAGCTTGAGCGATTCAAAATTGCCGACCAGGCGGCCGCTTCGCCGCTCGACGTTCGGCGTAATGAAGATCTTGTTCGATCCCATCGTGGAGAAACCGGCGCGGATTTCCTCGCCCATCCCCTGGAGGATCGCCATCGCAGCCACCACCGCGCCGACGCCGATGATGACACCGAGTGTGGCCAGCACACTGCGCAGCGGGTGTATCCACAAGCTCCGCAGGGCCATCATCATGATTCGCAGGAAAAACATAGAATACGACGACCGCTTGACAGCCGCCCTTTAACGACTCTGCTTATACCCCGGCGCGGCGCGCCATCGGCGCTGCCGGCAACGGCACCTCTGCCTCATTCGATGATTCCGCCGGAGAACCCGATGCACCGGCCATCCGCGTCAGCAGGGCGGCATCCGCGGCTCCATCCTCGGTAATCCGGCCGTCCTTCATGCAGATGATCCGTTGTGCCTGAAGCGCCACGGACATCTCGTGCGTCACCAGGATTATCGTCACCCCCGCGCGGCTCAGTTCGTGAAAGATCTCCATGATCTGCTTGCCGGTCCGGCTGTCGAGGTTGCCCGTCGGCTCGTCGGCCAGCAGAATCTTCGGCTCATTGACGATCGCTCGGGCGATGGCCACGCGCTGCCGCTCACCGCCGGAAAGCTCACTCGGCGTGTGCGATGCCCGATGGGCCAGGCCGACGCGCTCCAGCGCCCGAAGGGAGGCCTCGCGCGTCCATGCCTTGCGCGCGTAGAAGAGAGGCACGGCCACGTTGTCGGCGGCACTGGTCCGCTGAATGAGATTGAACGTCTGAAAGACGAAGCCGATCTTCTGGTTGCGGATCACCGCGAGCTGGCGATCCGACATCGATGAAACCAGTTGACCGTCCAGCCAGTACTCACCCTGCGTCGGACGATCCAGGCAACCCAGCAGGTGCATGAGCGTGCTCTTGCCGCTCCCGGACGCGCCGGTGATCGAAATGAATTCACCCTCATCAATGTTGAGATCGACGCCGTCCAGCGCGCGCACCGTCGTATCGCCCATGACGTAGTGCTTGCGTAATTCCTTCGTCTGGATCAGCGGTCTCATTCATCCTCTCGGCACAAAAGCCCACGGAATCAGCTCCCGTGGGCTTCTCGTCGCAGACCTTGGCCTCCCACGTTCGCAGCGCTAGAGGCCGGCTTTCTCGCTTTCCTGACGCTCACGCTCCGTCTGACGCGGGCGACGCACCCAGATCTCCTGACCGGCGTCGACGCCGGAGATGATCTCGGTATACGCGCCATCCGTCACGCCGATCCGCACCGGCTTTTTCTCCTCGCCCCATCGCCCGCTGCTGAGCTTGACGGGAACATAGATAAAACAATCGCGACCCTCGGAAAACAGCGCCTCGTTCTTCACGAGCACCACGTCCTCCAGCTTTTCCGTCGTGAAGGCCAGGTCCGCCTGAAGCCCAACCAGTTGCTGAAGATCGTCACCGACCAGCCGGACGCGCACGTTGAAAGCCAGAGCGTTGTTGACCCGCTGCGGCTCCGGCAATATTCGCTCGATCACCCCGCGATAGGTCTGGCCGCGGTACGCCTCGACCGTCACTTCCACCGCCCGACCTTCAAACTCGTTCAAATACTGCTCGGCCAGTCGAGCATACTCCTCGTCCGACATCTTCGTCGAGCTTCCCGGCCGCGCGTAGTCCGGGGCGATCTTTCGGATCGCGCCGATGTCCGCCTCATCCACCTGGGCCATCACGTACACCGCGCTGATGTCGGCCAGCGTCATCACCGGCGTCCCACCCGTAAACCCCTGCGTCCCGCTCTGAATCATCTCCCCCTGGTGGATCATGATGTTGTACACCATGCCGTTGGTGCGCGCACGGATGGTGGTCTCGTCCAGTCGAAGCTTTGCCTCGTCGAGGTCCTTCTGTGCCGCGGTATAGGTCGCCTCGGCCTGAACCACGTCCTGCTTGGCGCTCTTCAGCAGAATCTCTTCATTGTTCCGCGCCTGCTCAAGCCCCACCGCCGCCAGGTCGCGCGCCGCGCGCGCCACATGGTATGCCGACTCCGCCGAGATCCCCTCGATGTCGCTCGCGACGTTGCCCTCCAGATAGCCCTTGACTTTCTCCCAGCGAAACGCGGCCTCCTTGTATCGTGCTTCCGCATCCCGCAGCCGCGCCTCCGCGCTGCGGGTCTGCAGCGGCAGGTCGCGCTCCTGATTCTCCAGCGCGATCTTCGCCTTCTCATAGGCCGACCGTGCACGGTCCAGATTTGCCGCGAATGATTCCAGATTCCGCTTCTCGTCCACCGGGTCCAATTCGACGAGCACGTCACCGACGTCGACCATCTGCCCCTCAACCACGTGGATTCGATCTACCTGGCCGCTGGCCTTACTCTTGATGGTGACGAACTTATTGGCCTGCACCGTGCCCGTCGCCGTGACAGGTATGACTAGGTTGCCCAGCTTGGCCTGACCCTTCTCCCCGTCAAGCCACGGATTGCTGATGCTCCGCCGTGTGAGCAGGACCAGCCCGACGACCACGACCAGCCCGATGCCGCCCCCGATGATCAATTTGCGGTTCATGTTGCCTTCTGCCTGTCTCTGCGAAGCGTGCTGCTCTGCCGAATAGGATCAACGGCGACGCGGCAAGGCCCTTTCAGCACACCGCGCGCACAGGGGATTTTAAGCCCGGTACGGCTGATATTCCATGCCGAAGCATTTGGCCACCGCCTCGTTGGTCACCACCCCGAGATGCACGTCGACGCCTTCCGCTAAACCTGCATCCTGTTGCGTTGCCTTGCGATAGCCCAGATTCGCCAGCCGAAGCACATATGGCATCGTCGCGTTGGTCAATGCAAACGTGCTCGTCCGACCCACCGCACCCGGCATGTTCGTCACCCCGTAATGAACCACATGGTCCACGATGTACGTCGGCTCCGCGTGCGTCGTCGGACGAATCGACTCCACGCAACCGCCCTGGTCCACGCCAACGTCCACAATCACCGCGCCGGGCTTCATCAGCTTCAGATAATCCCGCGGGATCAGCACCGGGCACCGCGCCCCGGGAATCAGCACCGCCCCGATGACCAGATCCGCCAGGGCCAGATGTTCACGAATCATCGCATCGTTGCTGAACAGAAGCTGTACGTTGGCCGGCATCACGTCGGAGAGATATCGCAGGCGCTCCAGGTTGACATCCATGAGAATGACATGCGCGCCGAGCCCCGCCGCGACCTTCGCCGCATTCGTGCCCACGATGCCGGCGCCAAGAATGAGCACCGTCGCCGGCTCCACGCCAGGCACGCCGCCGAGCAGGATGCCTCGGCCCATCATCGGACGCTCAAGGTACTTCGCGCCCTCCTGAACGCTCATCTTCCCCGCCACCTCGCTCATCGGCGTCAGCAGCGGCAGACGTCCCGCTTTGTCACGCACCGTCTCGTAGGCGATAGCGATGCACTTGCTCCGCACCACGCCATCGGTCAGCTCACGATCGGCGGCAAAATGAAAATAGGTGAAACAGACCTGTCCCTCGCGCAGGAGACCGCACTCAACCGGCTGCGGTTCCTTGACCTTCACGATCATCTCCGCCCGGGAGAAAATCTCCTTCGCCGTCGCGACGATCCTGGCGCCCGCGGCAACGTACTCGCTGTCGACAAAACCGGACCCCGCTCCGGCCTCGTGTTCGATGAGTACTTCGTGCCCGGCGCGGGCCAGTTCGGCAACCCCCGCGGGAATCAAACCAACGCGGTACTCGTCCGGTTTAATCTCTTTGACACAGCCAACGATCATATGACGTGCGCTCCCGTGATGTTTGCTCCGGAGACGTGCTCCAAAGTGGTGCTTCCGGATGGCCGATGCGTACCTGCGTTGCTGCCAACCGCGCCCCCGCCGACCGGTAAGAAGACGCCCACGCACCTATGCGCATGTTCGACACCTCTGCGCCTGGCTGCACATTCCGGAATAATCAGATTCCGGCGACGTCTCTTCCGGACGCGTCCGGACCGCAGACATGCTATTGGAAGTGCGCATTTCGGGCAACGTTGAGCCCGGTCGGCGAATCTCCCGAATCCGCCGGAATCGCATGCGTACGACATCGCATTGCGCACCGCGGTAATTTCTGCCCGATAGGCCGGTAATGATCGAATTGTCAGCGCCGGATTCGTAACGTTGCGACAAAGCAACATTCTGCTTGATTGAGCCGCAACGTCACCGATACACAATATGCCGATCCTCCTGCCCGCGCCGACCAGGCAGCATACGGCCGCGGAACTTCCGGGGGGACGCACGACGGGGCTTCAATACGTGATGAACACGTCACATACCAGGACCGAGCAGGTCACGAGCCCGGATACGCGCCGGCTGGAGAATCTGGTCGGACGGGCCTTTGAATCGCTCCCCGTCGCGCTGGTCGTCTTCGATCGTCAGATGAAGATCCTCGCGCGAAACCGATCGGCGTCGGCTCTGCTGCCGGATGGCGCTGACTTGTCCGAAGCCCTCGGCCGACTGACCGTTGACGGCCGCTTCGAAGACTGGGCCGTGGAGCTGCGCCGCGTTCTCGATTCCCGCCTGCCCCGGCGGATCGACGTCAACGTGAAAAACGATCAGTCGGTCGATGGCGGCACGACGAACCCGCCGACGACAAGCAGCGAGACCTATCTCAACTTGCTCATCCACCCGTTGGAGGGCGATGCACCCGGCGAGATCATCGGCGGAATCCTCATGGCCGAAGACGTCACGGCCGGCATCAGCATGCAGCGCCGGCTCGCCGTCTCCGAACGCCTCGCCGCCGTCGGCAAGCTGGCGGCCCGCGTGGCACACGAATTGAACAACCCGCTGGACGGCGTCCTGCGCTTCACCAACCTGGCGATCCGCCGGCTCGCGAAACTGACCTCGGAAGCCGGCACCGCCACGGACGAAAAACTGATCGGCTACCTCGAAAACGCCCGCGCAGCCATCGTCCGAATGAGCGAGATCACCGGCGACCTGCTGGAGTTCTCCCGGTCCACGCCGAGCACCTTTGAACAGGCCACGATCAACAGAATTGTCGAGGACGCGCTGCATGCCATGGAAGGCCGCGCCCACGACGCCCGAATCACCATCGTCTGCAACTTCTGCGAACAGGACATGCCCGTGGTCCGCGGCAGCAACCTCTTCCAGATCTTCTGCAACCTCATCAAGAATGCCGTCGAATCCATGCCCGAGGGCGGCACGCTGACCGTCGCCACTCGAATGGAGCCGCAGGATGTCATCGTCACCATCGCCGATACCGGCGTTGGCCTGCCCGAAAATGCCGAGCGCATCTTCGAGCCCTTCTTCACCACCAAGCCCAGCGGCCAGGGCACCGGCCTGGGACTCGCCGTCTGCAAGGACCTGATCGAAAAATACGCCGGAAAGATCACGCCGTCGCGCAACGCGCCGCGCGGCACGGTCATGACCGTGCAGATACCGATCCGAAACTGCGCCGCAACTCCTTCCGCCGGAACAGTGCATGTAACCGGGAGACGCCATCCATGACCCAGTCGACGAGATCGTCCAGAACCTCCGAAGCCACGAATCGCAGGACATTGACGGAGACCGCGCCGCAGACCGCAAAGGGAAGAATCCTGCTGGTCGACGACGACCGCATCATCCTCGATTCGCTCGGAGAATTTCTCCGGCTGGAGGATTACGAGGTGGATGTCGCCGGCAGTGTCGACGAGGCCGTCGCCGCCCTCGATGAAAACGCCTATCAACTGGTCATCACCGACGTGAACATGCCGCGGGCCGATGGCTTTGAGCTGCTGCGCACGCTCCACGATCGCTGGCCGGAAATCGTCAGCATCGTCATCACCGGCTACGGCACCATCGAATCAGCCGTCGAAGCGATCAAGATGGGCGCCTACGACTACCTCACCAAGCCGCTGTCGGACGACGAGATTCGCCTCGTCGTGCAACGGGCCATCCAGCAGCAATCGCTGATCCGCGAGAATCGCACCCTCAAGCAGCAGCTTGGAATGCGTTATTCGCTCGACAGTGTCGTCGGCCATGACTACAAGATGCTCAAGGTCTTCGACCTCGTTGAGACCGTCGCAGACAGCCGCACCACCGTGCTGGTCTCCGGTGAATCCGGCACCGGAAAGAGTCTCGTCGCCCGCGCCATTCACCACCGCTCCGACCGTCGCAACAAGCCGTTCATCGAAGTCTCCTGTGGTGCAATCCCCGAAGGCCTGCTCGAATCCGAACTGTTCGGACACGTCAAGGGCAGCTTCACCGGCGCTGTCAACAACAAGGAAGGAAAGTTCAAGGCCGCTGACGGTGGCACCCTCTTCCTCGACGAAATCAACTCCGCCTCGCCTGCCCTGCAAGTCAAGCTGCTCCGTGTCCTGCAGGAGAAGAAATTCGAACCCATCGGTTCCAACCAGACGATTTCCGTCGACGTCCGCGTGATCCTGGCATCCAATGTAGACCTCAAGCGCGAGGTCGAAGCCGGACGCTTCCGCCAGGACCTCTACTACCGGGTCAACGTCGTCACCATCCACATGTCGCCGCTCGTGGAACGCCTCGGCGACATCCCGCTCCTGGCCGAACACTTCCTGAAGAAGTACTGCGCCGAAAACAAGAAGCAGATCGTCGATCTCACACCCGACGCCATCGCCGCCCTCCAGCGTTACCACTGGCCGGGCAATGTCCGCGAGCTTGAAAACACCATCGAACGCGCCGTCGTCCTCTGCAAGGGCCGCCACATTACGCCGGAAGAACTCCCAGCAAACGTCCTCGACCCCGACGCGCTGCCCGGCACCTCCCAGGGCGCAACCGGAGAACCCGATTTGTTCGTCTGGAAGCCGATGTCGCTCAAGGACGCGCTCGAAGAACCCGAGCGTCGCATCATCGAAGCCGCCCTCAAGGCCAACAACTGGAACCGTCAGCTCACTGCCGAAGTCCTGCAGATCAACCGAACGACCCTCTACAAGAAGATGAAGTACTTCGGTCTCGAGTACGACCCGTCGCGCCACGGTGGATGACGCCGCCGTAGCACCGATTGATCCATCGCATCATTTCAGACATCGCGCGATGTCGCGATGACGCTGCGTCGCCACCCTGCTTCCTCGCTCGACACTTCTCCATCGCGTTTATAACATACGATCGTAATTCTCCAGGACGCCGGCAGTGCGTGGCGCCGGTAGGGAAGCCGGTAACACTCTTCCTGCAGACCTTTGGTCAACAGGACACGCACCCGGCCAGCGCGGTCACAAAAATAATGATTGAATGCCTGCTGACCATCTTCGGCCTTGCACTGGTGGCGCCCTTTCTCCATTGGGCCCTTCGCAGCACCACGCACTGGTTCCTCGGAGCAATCGTCGCCGGTATCACCACCTGGCTCGCCCTGCAACTGCCCGCCGTCGCGTCGGGTGCCACGCTTCACGCCGCTTTCGCCTGGGTCCCCGCACTGGGGGTCAACTTCTCTCTCATGGCCGACGGACTCGGTCTGCTCATGGCCCTCATCATCTGCGGCATCGGCACTCTCATCGTCATTTATGCCGGCGGCTATCTCGCCGATCACCCCCTGCTTGGCCGGTTCTACGCGTACATCCTCCTCTTCATGGGCTCCATGCTGGGCGTCGTGCTCGCCGACAACATCATCGTCCTGTTCATCTTCTGGGAACTCACCAGCATCAGCTCCTACCTGCTCATCGGGTTCGACCATGAACGGGCCGCGGCCCGTGCCGCCGCGCTCAAGGCCCTGCTCGTCACCAGTCTCGGCGGCCTCGCCCTGCTCGCCGGCCTCCTGCTCATGGGAACGGCCGCCGGAAGCTACGAACTCAATGAGATCCTGACCCGCGGCGATGTCGTCCGATCTCACACGCTCTATGTGCCGATCCTGATCCTCATCCTGCTCGGCGCGGCCACCAAGTCCGCGCAGTTCCCCTTCCATTTCTGGCTGCCCGCGGCCATGGAAGCCCCGTCGCCGGTCAGCGCCTATCTCCACTCCGCCACGATGGTCAAGGCCGGTGTCTTCCTGCTGGCACGCCTGACCCCGGCGCTCGGCGGCACACCGGCCTGGCAGGGGTCGCTCGTAGCGATCGGCGCCATCACGATGCTCGTGGGCGCGATCCTGTCCCTGAGCAGCGACGGCCTGAAACGCATCCTTGCATACTCGACCGTCAGCGTCCTGGGCACACTGACCATGCTCATCGGAATCGGCACCTTGACGGCAATCCAGGCGGCCGTGCTCTACCTCATGGCGCACGCCCTCTACAAAGGCGCCCTCTTCCTGCTCGCCGGGTCCGTTTCCCATGCGACTCATCTGTACGACGCAGACGACCTCGGCGGCCTCGCGCGCCGAATGCCCCTGACCGCTGTCGCCGGCTTCCTCGCCGCGCTCTCCATGATGGGAATCCCACCGCTGCTCGGCTTTATCGGAAAGGAATCGCTCTACGAAGCCACGATGACAGCGGCCAGCGAAATCGGAAAGGCGGGCACTGACCACTACTCCACAGGGTGGACACGGCCGATCATGTCCCTGACGCCGCTGGCCGTCGCGGCGCACATGCTCCTCTTTGTTGTCGTCGTGCGCGTCGGCGTCCGGCCATTCCTTGGCCGATCTCGCCCATCCGCCCACCCGCCGCAGGAGGTCTCGCCCAGTCTCTGGCTCGGACCGCTCGTACCCGCCGTCGTCGGGATCATCGGCGGCCTGCTGGCCGGCAACGTCGGATCGCTCATCGTCGCCCCGGCGGTCATGGCCGTTCGCGGCGAACCCCACGAAGCCGCGCCGCTCGCCCTCTGGCACGGATTGACGCCGGAACTGGCGCTCTCGGCGCTGACCCTCTTCGGCGGCCTCATCCTCTTCGCCGCGCGACGGCGCCTGGTCCAGGCCGCCGCTTCGCTGTCGCGGCTGGCCGACTGGGGACCGGATGCCGGTTACGATCGCGCGCTGGCCACGCTCAACCTCGCAGCAAAGACCCAGACCCGCGTGCTGCAGAATGGCTATCTCCGCTGGTACCTGCTGACCGTCCTATCGGTGACCGTCCTGCTGGTCGGCTATCCACTGATCGAGCATATGGAGCTGCCGGAAATCAAGAATCTTTCCGACATCTGGCACTTCGAACTCATGCTCGCTGCCATGACTCTTATCTCCGCGTACGCTGCCGTGCGCGCCACCACACGGCTCGGAGCAGTCGCGGCCCTGGGCGCCGTCGGCTACAGCGTGGCGCTGATCTATGTCTACTACGGCGCGCCGGACCTTGCCATGACCCAGTTTCTCATCGAGACGTTGATGGTCATCCTCTTCGTGCTCGTCTTCTACCACCTCCCGCCGTTTTCGATCTTCTCCGGCCGGGCAGCCCGACTTCGAGACACCCTGCTGGCACTCGCCTTCGGCGCGATGATGACCATGCTGATTCTCACCACCCGTGCCAACCAGTCACAACCCCGAATTTCCGAGTACTTCGTCGAGCACAGTCTGACCGAGGCCCACGGCCGAAACATCGTCAACGTCATCCTCGTGGACTTCCGCGCCATCGACACCCTCGGCGAAATCACCGTCCTCGCCGTGGCCGCGGTCGGCGTCTTCGCCCTGCTCAAACTCCGCCGCAGTGCAAAGAAGGAGGAGATGCGATGAAGTCCGTCATCCTCTCCACCGCCTCCCGCCTGGTGCATCCGCTGCTGCTGATGTTCTCCGTCTTCCTGCTGCTCCGTGGCCACAACGAGCCCGGCGGCGGCTTCTCCGGCGGACTTATGGCCGCCTCCGCCTTTGTGCTCCATGCCCTCGCCCACGACGCACAGACCGCCCGCCGAGCACTCAAGGTGCAGCCGCAGACCCTCATCGGCGCCGGACTCCTCGCGGCCCTCGCCGCAGGAATCGTCGCGCTGGCCATCGGCGAGCCGTTTCTGACCGGCTCGTGGACCAGCTTCCACATGCCGGGACTCGGTGAATGGACCCTCGGTACCCCGCTCTTGTTTGATGTGGGTGTCTATCTCGTCGTGGTGGGCGTCTCGATGCTCATCATTCTGAGCATGGCCGAAGATTGATCGTGCCGGTAATTCACCGGTCCAACTCGATTCGCATGATCGAGCAGTTTGGAAGATCGGAGTTGACCTGATGAATCTCGTCCTTGCCGTTGTCGTCGGTGGCCTCTACGCCGCGGGCCTCTACCTCATGGCCCGGCGCAGCGTGGTCAAGCTCATCATCGGCCTGTGCCTCATCGGTCACGCCAGCAACCTGCTCATCTTCGTTTCCGGCGGCCTGACACGAGGCCGCCCGCCGCTGATCCGGCCCGGCGCCGAAACTTTGACCGCTCCCTACGCCGACCCGCTGCCTCAGGCGCTGATCCTCACGGCAATCGTGATCGGCTTCGGCGTGCTGGCCTTTGCCATGGTGCTCATCCACAAAGTGTACGTCGCGGTCGGCTCGGACGACCTCGACCAGATGAAATCGACGGACGCATGAAGCTGCTGCTCGTATTGCCGCTGATCATCCCGCTGACCGCCGCCGGGCTCTCGCTCCTGGTCTGGCGCAGCCGAGTCGCGCAGCGCGCTGTCGGACTGATCGGCATGGCGGCGCTCTTCGTCGTCGCTGTCCTGTTGCTTTCCGCCGTCATGAAGCATGGCATCTGCGCCACCCAGGTCGGCGACTGGCCGGCCCCCTTCGGCATCACCCTCGTCGCAGACACCTTCAGCGCCCTCATGGTCCTTCTCGCGGCGACCATCGGTCTGGCCGTTACGGTTTACTCCGTCGGCGCAATGGACCCCCAGCGCGAATCTTTCGGCTACTACCCCCTGCTCTGTGTCCTGCTCATGGGGGTCTGCGGGGCCTTCCTCACCGGAGACCTCTTCAATCTCTACGTCTGGTTCGAGGTCATGCTCATCGCCTCGTTCGTCCTGCTGGTTCTCGGCGGTGAGCGCCCTCAGATGGAAGGCGCGATCAAGTACGTCACCCTCAACCTCGTCTCCTCCGCCATCCTCCTTTCCGCCGTCGGCATCGTCTATGGGCTGACCGGCACCCTGAACATGGCCGACCTCGCCGGTCGGCTCAGGCAGATCGAAATGGAGGATGCCGGACAGGGGAGCTTCGTCACCGCCGTGGCGATGATGTTTCTCGTCGCTTTCGGCATCAAGGCCGCGGCCTTCCCGCTCTTCTTCTGGCTGCCCGCCTCCTACCACACACCGCCCGCCGCCGTCTCCGCGGTCTTCGCCGGGCTGCTCACCAAGGTCGGCGTGTACGGTCTGATTCGGGTCTTCACCCTGCTCTTCGTCCACGACATCGGCTTTACCCACGGACTGATCGCCCTGATCGGCTGCGTCACGATGGTTACCGGCGTCCTCGGTGCCGCTGCTCAGAACGAGTTCCGCCGCATCCTCTCGTTCCACATCGTCAGCCAGATCGGCTACATGATCCTGGCACTCGGCATGTTCACCGGCGCAGCACTGGCTGGCGCCGTCTTCTTCATCATGCACAACATCATCGCCAAGTCCTGCCTCTTCCTGGTCAGCGGGGTCGCCCATCGAATCCGCGGCACCTACGAACTGTCCCGGCTCGGCGGTCTCTACCGGGATTACCCGTTTCTCGCCGTCCTCTTCTTCATCCCTGCCATGGCCCTCGCGGGCATCCCGCCGCTCTCCGGCTTCTTCGCCAAGCTCGCCATTATCAAAGCCGGTCTCGACATCCAGGAATACGTCCTCGTCGCCACAGCCCTGCTCGTTGGCATCCTCACCCTCTTTTCCATGACCAAGATTTGGGCCGAGGCCTTCTGGAAGTCCGCACCGCAAGAAGTCGATCACCAGCCCGCTACCACGGCGCCGCGTGCGGCCGGCTATGACCGCGCCACGCGCATCATGCTGATACCCGTCATTTTCCTCGCCGCGATGACCGTCCTGGCCGGCGTCGGCGCAGAGCCACTGCTGGGCCTCTTCTCCCGGGCCGCCGACGAACTGCTCGACACGACGCGATACATCCGCGTCGTCCTGGAGGTTCGCTCATGAACGCCTTCGTATGGATCCTGCTGCTGTCTATTCTCTGGGCGGCGATGACCGAGGAATTCACCCTCTCAAACCTCGGCATCGGCTTCGTCCTGAGCTACATCATCCTCTACGCATCACAGCATGTGCTCGGCGTATCCGGCTTCATCACCAAGTTTCCCCGCTTCCTGGCCTTCATCCCGTTCTTCGCGATGGAGTTCATCAAGGCCAATCTCCGTGTCGCCTACGACATCGTCACCCCGACCTACCACATGCGCCCCGCCATCGTCGCCATCCCGCTCGAAGCAAAGACCGACGAGGAAATCACCTCGCTGGCCAACCTGATCAGTCTCACACCCGGCACCCTGAGTCTCGACGTGTCCACCGACCGCAAGGTGCTTTACATCTACACCATGTTCATCCGCGATCGCGACAGCTTTGTCCGCGAAATCAAGGAGGGGCTGGAGAAGCGAATCCTGGAGGTGCTGCGATGATCTTCGACGACGGCTCGTTGCTGGCCGCTACCCTGACAGCCGTGATGGTCATCCTGACCATCTCCCTGTTCTGCTCACTCATCCGGCTGATCATCGGACCGACGTTGCCCGACCGCGTTGTCGCCCTCGATCAGTTCGCCACCATGGTCGTCGGCGTGATCGCAGTCTATTCCATCGCCTCCCAGAGCCCGGCGATGCTGCGCTCGGCGATCGTCCTGGCCCTCGTCAGCTTCCTGGGAACCGTCGCCTTCGCCCGATACACCGAGAAAAGAGGTACGCGATGAGAGAAATCCTCACGGTCGCCCTGCTCCTGATCGGCACGATGTTCATGCTCGTTGGCGCCATCGGCATTCTGCGAATGCCGGACCTCCTTTCCCGTATGCAGGCCACTACCAAGTCAATGACCCTCGGCGCCGTCGGACTGCTCCTGGCTGTCGCCGTCCATTTCGACCAGGTCGGCGTAACCTTCCGAACCGTCCTCGTCATCGCCTTCTACTTCCTCACCGCACCCATAGCCGCACACATGATCGGACGCGCCGCCTACTTCACCGGCGTACCCCTCTGGAGCGGAACCCTGTTTGACGAACTCAGCGGAAAATACGACCCCTCGGCCCACACTTTGGACAGCTTCGAGCCCGTTTCATCCGATGATTCCTCCGCGGCTGCCGACACCCCCGAAACCCCATAACCTGCGCGGGCAGGTTTGCAGGCCGCGATTGCCCGAGACCCGGACCGGGTCTAAACTGAATGGAGTCGCCGCGAAGGGCCGTGCGAGCGGCGGCCCGGCAAAACAGCGACGCACCTTGCATGCGAGAGGAGTACTCGCCATGAAAGAGTTTCAGAAGCTGGGTATCTTCCTGAACGAGGAGCCGGGCGATGACGAAGCCCTGGCCTTTGCCGGTAAGCTGGCTGAAATCGCCAAGTCCGAATCGATCCTTTGCGTTCATGTCCGCGGCGTGGAAGACAGCGTCGGTGCCCCGGCGCCGAATCTGGACGCCGTCCGGAAACGCATTCGCGAACAGTTGACAGCGTCCGTGGCCGATCGCGCCTCCGTCGAGGTTCATGAAGGAACAGGAATCGCGGAAATCCTCCGCAGCGCCCGAGACCAGTCGCTGGATCTCATCGTCGTCGGACGTCGCCAGCCGCACGACCAGATGGCCGTCGGCAGCGCCTTCGCTCGTCTGGCTCGAAAAGCCCCGTGCAGCGTCTTCGTCGTTCCCGACGAAAGCTACCCGCACTTCGGACGGATCCTCGTCCCCGTCGACTGTTCCGAACATTCCATGTTGGCACTCAGAACCGCAATCGAGATCGCCCGGACCTCCGGCGAAACCAATCCGCAGGTCGTCGTGCAGACCATCTTTCAGGTGGGGTACGGCTACCAGTACACCGGCCTGACCTTCTCGCAGGCCGTGCAGCGGCAGGAAGAAGTCGCCCGCAAGAAGATTGATGCGTTCATGGCAGGAATAGACAGCCAGGGCGTTCAGTTGGAGGTTATTTACACCTGTTCGAGCCACCCGTCGACGGCCGTCTACGACCTGCTGGCTTCGAAGAATCTGGACCTCATCATGGTCGGCAGCCGCGGCATGTCTTCCGCGACCGCCGTGTTGATCGGCAGCTTCGCAGAACAGCTCATCATCTACTCGCCGGCCCCGGTCCTCGTCGTCAAACGCAAGGGCGAAACCCTTCGCTTCCTCGACGCCCTGCTGCGATCCTGAGTCGCCCCGCGCCGCGATCCTTCGACGACCGCGACGCGAGGCGAAGTGAAAATTGTCTTACCACCGCGGCGGATTGCGAGGATCGAACGGATCAGACCGCATCGTGGCGAATCCATCGTACATCTCATCAAACCGCGGCGCGCGTCGGTCGAACTTCACACTGGTATTCTTCCGATCCAGCACACGACCGAAATCCGCAGCGATCACCCGACCCTCCAAACGCAGGTCCTTGGGTCGATGGAAAATTCCGTCTGGCAGCCGAACGGTGACAAAATCGCGAAAGACGACCTTGTCGCTCTTTCGGTTCACTTCGGCCGGCCGCGCCAGCGGCACACCGATTACCACCGGCTGACCCATTGCGTCCACGACAGGCCGGCTGCGCTCCGTCAGCGTCAGCACCAGCTCAAACCGCGCCGCCGGGTGCGGCCGTTTGATCTCCACTTCGTATTGCACCAGCAACAGCCACTGGCCGCGATCAAAACGAATCTCCGCCCGAAGTTCGTCCAAGTCTGCCTTCGTTCGGCCTGAAGACACGCCTCCGTCAAACCACTGCGCCGGGGCCACCGTGCTCAGACCCAGAACCACCACGGCACCAGTCAGTATGTTTGAATATGCACGAGATCGCCGCATGATGACCCTGCCTTTCCCCGACGCGAGCCGTTCGCGCCGGCATACCGGCATGGACACTTCCATGTGGCGAAGGTTGGCCGAAAAGCATCCACTCAGGCCGCACAGACCGAATAACTCAGGCCAATCTCGTTGCAACAGGGGAAATCTGAGCTTCTTAGTTGGGTCGGTGCTTATCGCCGAGGATGCACATCTGCACCAGCTCGGCGAGCGACCTGGCCTGCATCTTGTCCATGACATGGGCTCGATGTACCTCGACCGTCTTCTGGCTCAGGCCCAATTCAGAGGCAATGGCTTTGTTGGACATGCCGGAGACGACCAGGTCCATCACCGTGCGTTCGCGAGGCGAGAGCGAAGACGTGCGCTGCTTGACGGATTCAAACCGTGCTCGATCGGCGCGAAATTGTGCATCCCTCTCCAGGGCCAGATGGATCTGATCTAGCAGCTCCTGATCACTGAATGGTTTCTGAATAAAGTCCATCGCCTCCGCCTTCATCGCACGAACTGCCATGGTGATGTCACCATGACCGGTGATGATGATGACCGGCAGCGTAATGCCGGCGGCATTGAGCCGCTCCTGCAACTCCAGCCCGCTGATACCCGGCATGCGGATATCCAGCACGATGCAGCCCGTGCTTTGAGGTGAAAACTTTTCGAGGAATTCAGTCGCAGACCCGAAAGCAGTCGCACGAAGACCCACAGACTCAACCAGAAGGCAAAGAGACTCACGGACCGCGGCATCATCGTCGACGATATACACCGTCGCCATTTCTGCCTGCGCCGACTGTGCTGCGGCAGGCGTCAAACTGCGGGTAATTCCGAACTCCGGCACCATAATGATCTTTATCGGGTAGTAGTGAATCAGAGTTCGTACTTAGTATAACAAGCAGATGACCTGATCCGAAAAAGACTCGAATCGTCTGACTACTTTCTCCAAGCTGCTGTGAGTAACTACCGCACGTTCGCCCATCAATAGGCATATAAGTACTAACCCTTAAACAATCAGAGGTGCCAGTAGTCTTGCACGCGACCATTGAACGATTTTGATAGTCTTGGGGAATTTTTCGAATCAAAATTAGGGACTCGATGAACGTTTTTGTGTTCCGCATGTCACAACGGAGCACTCCGCCCCACTTCCTCAGGCGTATGCGGATTCACACAACGGTGTAGGTTCGGCCCATCTGTCAGACTGGTAACGTCAACATGAAATGACTCCCACCCGATGGGTTGGGCTCGTAGGTCAGCTTGCCGCCGTGCGCTTCGACAATGCCACGGCTAATCGATAGACCCAGCCCCATGCCCTGCGGCTTCGTGGTTGAGAACGGCTCGAAGATCTTCGTCACCATCTCGTCCGGCACACCCCGTCCGCGATCCGTTACACGGATCACCGCCGACTTACCATCGCACACGGTGGTCACCATCACCTGTCGG
This sequence comes from uncultured Planctomycetota bacterium, assembly GCA_900696465.1. Classification (GTDB taxonomy): domain Bacteria; phylum Planctomycetota; class Phycisphaerae; order UBA1845; family UTPLA1; genus UTPLA1. The sequence goes on along the minus strand of CAADGE010000022.1, from coordinate 155,669 downwards.
CGACTTTCTTCCATCCCCTGGACCGCATCGCATGCGTTCCTCAGCAGGTTGAGTATCACCTGCTCGATCTGGATGTGATCCGCCATCACGTGGATCGGTTCGTTCGCCAGGCACAGCTCCAGCGCGATCTTGTTCTCCGTGAGCTCCGTCTGCATGAACCGGATGGACTCACGCACCATGTGGTTTACTTCCGCAGAGGTGCGATGCGGCTCACCCCGGCGCACGAAAGCCCGCATCCGACGAATGATCTGCCCCGCACGATCGCTCTGCGAGGCCACCTGAGAAAGCGTCTCGATGAGATCCTCCCTCGAAATGCCCGCCCGCCCGACACGTCGCAAACACGCCCCGGCGTAATTCGCGATGGCGGTCAGCGGCTGATTCAACTCGTGGGCCAGGCCCGAAGCCAGTTCCCCGAGCATGACCTGCCGCAGAACATGCGCCATCTCCTCGCGATGCCGATTCTCGGCCTGTTGCATCTGCTGTTGCGCCGTCAGATCGCGTACCGCAACCACGCGCACCATTCGGCCATCGTAGGGAATCCACTTGCCGCGCAATTCAATTGGAAAAGTCGAGCCGTCCTTGCGAATGCCGGTCGCCTCCAGCACGACCGTCTCTTCACCGCAGGCCGTCATTTTGCCGATCGCAGGAACGGCCTGCTCCAGTCGGGCCCCGCCGATCAGTTCATCCCGCGCGTATCCGAGGATATCCGCCAGCGCCTGATTGGCCGCCAGGATCCGTCCGTCCGCGTGGATGGCGATGCCTTCAGATGCCGAATCGGCCAGCCGCTGAAAGCGCTCTTCGCTCTCGCGCAGTGCCGCCGTCCGTTCGGCGATCCGCTGTTCGAGCAGATCGTTGGACTCCTTGAGCGCCTGTTCCATCCGCTTCCGCTCGCTGATATCCGTGATCGTCGCAATCATCGAATGAAACCGCCCGTCGACGAGCAGGACTGGGGCGCCGGCGATGATCACGCTCCGCCGAGTGCCCCGTGCTCCCACGAGCACCGCCTCGTAAACCGAGGCAATTCCCTCGGATCGCATCCGAAGATGCTCCAGCACGATGTCGACCGACTCGGGCGCGTAGAATCGATCCATCTGCTGGCCGACGAGCGCCGCACACGCGTCGTCACCGTTGTCCATTTCCAGCAGCTCAGCGGCAGCGGGATTCGCGTAAATCACCCGCCGGTCCGGCGTGACCTGCAATATCCCGAGGCCACTGTTCTCCGCAATCGCACGAAATCTCGCCTCGCTCTCGCGCAGCGCGTCCTGTGCAAGTTTCCGCTCGGTAATGTCGATGCACGATCCGATCAGTCCTGCATAGCTGCCGTCTGTCTCATAGAGTGGAACGCCTCGATCGAGTATCCACCGGTACTCCCCATCGTGACGCAGAAGTCGATACTCGCACTCCCACGGCTTCCGCGCCCGCGATGCCTCATGGAGTGATCTCAGCGCGTTCTCGCGATCCTCCGGATACAGGCGATCTGCCCAACCGTCGCCCAGGTCCTGTTCGAGCGTGCGACCCGTGAAATCAAGCCATCGGCGATTAACAAAGACACACTTCCCCTGTTCGTCGACCACCCAGAGCATCACCGGGGCTTCGTCCGCCATTCTCCCGAACTGCGTCTCGCCAGCCGGATGGACTCGTTCCGCACGGTTGCTCCGCGATCGATTTACCAGGTACGCCGCTGCGATGATCACCTGTGAAACCAGCAGCACGACGATCGTGATCGCATAGGCGACATGCCCCTCCGAAAAATCCGCGCTGGTGCCATGCGCCAGCAGAGACGGGAGAAACATAACGTCAGAGCCGAAGTGCATGATGATCACTCACTCACCTGGCGGGCCAGGCCCGAATCCAACCGCGGCCGTCCTGCCATGTTCGTCTCATTCCTGAAACGCTCAGATAGATTCGGCGGCATTCTACGCACAGAACCCTCCCTCCAGAAAGCAGGGACGATCTCCTTATCGGTCTTCTGCTATCCCGCACACGCCTACCGCACGGCGCGTACGGTCGGAGATCAAGCCACCCGCGGTTTCGGCCGAACCAGCAATGCGAGGTCCCCGATGCAGTTACCGCTCTTTGATCAAACGGCGCGCTTCTCCTGCGGCAGTTGCACCGCGTGTTGCAATCAGCCCTGGCGCACCATGATCGAGGCCGATAAAGCCCTTGCCCTCGATCAACACGACTGGAGCGCGTATCCGCAACTGCGCGGCCGGCAGCTCTACCGCAATCCCGCCGACGGTCGCCCCGGCTTCTACGACCTTGCCAAAGGTGACGGCAACCGGTGCGTCTTCCTCGACACCGACGGCCTGTGCATCATCCACAAGGAACTCGGCCCGGAAGCCAAACCGGCGATGTGCCGACAGTTCCCCTTTCTGCCGTCGCGCACCTGGACCGACGATCGCGTCTCCCTGAACTTCGGCTGCCCCAGCGTCCAGCAGCGCCGCGGCCAAACGCTCATTGAACAGCAGGAAGACATCCGCGCGGTCACGCCGACTTCCAATCGGCCGCATAAGGGTTCCTCTGTGCGAGTGCCGCTTGATCTCACGACAACCGTCTCCCATGAGATGTATGATGTATTCATCGAGCGCGCCTGTGATGTCTTCGACGAAGCAGGAGAAAGCGACATCTGGTCGTGCTTCGAAATCCTGCTTGATGAGCTTGAATTGATGCGTAATGTGCCTGGTGCTCGACGTGCGACCGGCGATTCCGCGAATAGTGAAGTCCCTGTCGCGACGGAACCGCTCTCCGTGCGAATGCTCTTCGCCGCGACGCTCTTTCCCGATACCCTGCCTGCCGGCCGTACCGGTCAAATGGGTTTCCTCGGCAGATTGACCCTGATGCCCCGGCTCATGGCGCTGGCCAGACGGTCCGGCGGCTACGCGTCCCGTATCCTCGGTCGCAACATTTCCATCGACGCCGTCATGGCCCATTCAGTCGAAAGTGATCTTGATCCTGAATCCTCGCAGCTCCTGCGACGCTACTACCGTTCTCGCCTTTGGCAGCGGTGGATCGTCGGCACGCGGCTGCCGATCATCGGCGGGCTGCATCAGCACATCTGTGATCTGAACGCCATCCTCTTCCTGGCCCGTGCCGAGGCGCGGCACGCCGGAGAGTCGAGGTTGAGCACAGACCATCTCCGCTGGGCGCTGACCGGCGTGGAGTTTCACCTCGCGAATCAGTCGCGGCTCTATGAACAAGTGCTCAAAGGATGGCTGAAGGGACGGCTGTGCGACGTCTCGCTGGCACGACGCAGTTTGCGAATCTTTGCACCGGCGGTCACTTCTGCGCCGCAGTGAATAGCTCGTCCACGTACTTCCAGTTCACGACGTTCCACCAGGCGGAAATGTAGTCCGGACGGCGATTCTGATACTTCAGATAGTACGCGTGCTCCCAGACATCGAGCCCGAGGATCGGCGTACCGCCGCAGCCGGCGATGCTCTCGCCCATCAGCGGCGTGTCCTGATTCGGCGTCGAGCAGATGTTCAGGCCGCCGTCTTTCACACAGAGCCAGGCCCAGCCGCTGCCGAAACGCGTCGTCGCCGCCGTCGCGAACTTCTCCTTGAACGGCTCGAAGCCACCGAACGTCCTGGTGATCGCCTCGCCGATCGCGCCGCCGGGCGAGCCGCCGCCGTTCTTCGACATGAGTTTCCAGAACATCGAGTGGTTGGCGTGCCCGCCGCCGTTGTTGCGGACCGCCATCCGAATGTTCTCCGGCACCTGGCTCAGATCGCGAATGAGCTGCTCAATGGGCTTGCCGGCCAGCGCCGCCTGACCCTCAAGGGCCTTGTTGAGATTCGTCACGTAGGCGTTGTGATGCTTGCCGTGATGAATCTCCATCGTCATTTTGTCGATGTGCGGCTCCAGCGCGTCGTGCGGATACGGCAGGGCAGGAAGTTCGTAGGCCATTTGAATGCTCCTCTCTTGATCGTCTGTAAATCGAAGTTGAAATCTGACTGAAATGTAGTCCAGTGCGGTAAAGCGGTCAAGCAATTTGTGGTGGTCGGGTGCAGCACAATCGAGTAAACTGTATCGCAATCGAACTTTGCGAACGGATTGGCCCACAGACAGATGCACGCTGATCCAACATCAAAGGGCTTGCGAATGAGTTGTCCAAAATCCGCCCGATTGTTGCTGGTTGTTCTGCCCATTCTCAGCATAAACACGCTTGTGCACGCCTGGGATGAAACCGGCCACGTCATCGTCACGCGGCTGGCCTTCGAAAAACTCCCCGACGATCTTCCCGGATGGCTCAGAACGCCCGAAGTTCGCGATCGTCTGGAATACCTCGCCAACGAACCCGATCGCTGGCGCGGCCAGAAAAACGTCCACCTCGATCACTGCAACAACCCCAATCACTACATCGACGAAGAGTATCTCTATCCCTACGGCCTGTCGCTGAAAAACCTCCCGCCGCTCCGACGCGAGCTGCTGGACATCATGGCCGCCCAGCGGGCGCTGCACCCGGAGAAGTTTCCTGAGTACGACCGGGCGCGCGATCGATCCTATACGAATCTGGTCCCCGGCCTGCTGCCTTACGAAATCGCCGAGCTGCAATGGAAGATCGCGAGCAGCTGGACAACCCTCAAAACCTACGAGCAGCACCGTGAACTCGTCACCGACGCGATGATCAACAATGCCCGGCAGAACGTCATCTACCACATGGGCATCCTCAGTCACTTCGTCGGCGACGGATGCCAGCCGCTGCACCTGACCAAGCATCATCACGGCTGGGTCGGCGACAATCCCAAGCGCTACACCACCGACAGGGACTTTCACGCCTACATCGACGGCGGCGTTATCCGCCACCACAACCTGACGCCCGAAGGAATGGAACACCTCGCAAAGCCCGCCCGCCGCGTCACAAAAACGAAATATTGGCGCGACATCAACGCGTATCTGCACGAGTCCTTCCTGCTGGTTGAACCGCTCTATGAACTGGAGAAGACCGGCGAACTCAAAGGCCCCAAGGGCAAGGACTTCATCGAAGATCGGCTCGTCGAGGGCGGCGCCATGCTCGCCGGTGTCTGGGCCACCGCCTACCGCAGCGCTGTCATCGACGACTTCCGCGTGCGTCAACTCAAAGGAAATGCGAAACGTGCGGCCGGAAGTACGAGCGGAGAAGCCGCCGCAAAGTAGCCCGCCCTGCCCTGCGCACCTTCCGACATACTCAAACCGCTCATTCGAAAGGCGTCGCCGTGCTTACGGCGTATCCGGCTTTGATGTGTCTCGATCTGCCGGCGCAGTCGTCTGCGGCGAGGATTTCTCTTCACGAATCTCCCCCTTGGCATCGCGGTCGCGACCCGCCTCCTCCGCAGTGTCGTCGGGCGCACGCACCGACATGCGGCTCTCACACACCGGAAGGTCAGAAATGCTCTCGTGAAGCGCCAACCGGCGACCTGCATCGACCGGCCAGGTATCGTCACCCAAGAGTCGAGCGGCCGCTTCGTCCGCGTCTTCGGCTCGGCCTTCCTGTCCGTCCGCTCGAAGCTGCTCTGCCCACAGTCTGTACAGCTCGACCCGCACAAACCGCACCGCATCGACGGCCTGCTGCCGCACCGGTGCCGATTCTTTCTCGAACCAGCCCTCCACGCGACGTGCCACCCGACCGGCCAGTGCCAGCGCGGCGGCATACTCGCCTCGATCCGCCAGCGCCCGACACCGCTCCAGCCGCGCCATCAACCCGAGGCGCGAAGCCCGCGGCGCTGCCAGCACCGGTCGCAGCACCTGAAGCGCCCGGTCCGGGCGACCCGCTCGGCGATAGGCCGCGCCCTGCCACAAGCGTGAGGCATCCACGACACCGCCGCGCGGATCGTCCAGAAACTGCGACAGGCCGGCGCAGGCCTCGATCAGCCGGGAACGATGCTGCTCGGCGGAAGACTCAGGCGACGTTTCCAAAAGCGCCGCGAACATCTCCGCGAACGCCCGAAGCTGCTCGATGCATGTCTCCAACTCGTAGCGCACTTCCTCATCCAGCTCGCTCAGAGCGGGCCCGGGGAGAGCCGCCTCCGCTTCACCCAGGTAGCGCAGCGCTTCGGCAACCTCGGCGCTCGCCGAACCGGACGATGATGACGACTCGGAGGGCTTGAGCGCATCGGCATACAGGACTTTCGTCAGCGGTGCCGCGCATCGCTCGACCAGGATGCACCGCGCCGCGGCCAGCTGCGCGGCCAATTCATCGAGGTGATCCACCGACCGGCGAACACGGTCGATCTGCTCACGACAAGGTGGTGCCGGATCGGATTCCCGGCTTGCCGGGTCGCTCGGAGTCGGCGCGGCCTCCAGCGACGACGCCATCAATAGACACAACAGCGACGTCGCGATCCGGTTCCCGACGGTCCGCCGGCTGAAGGGCTCAAGAGGATTTTTCATGGTTGAGAATCGACCTCGACATCACGCCGAGCGCGAGGAGCGGCTCGAGCGTAATGCACCGCGGCAAGCGATTATAGGTACAGAAGCAGGTGCGTCAAAAATGCCGAAAAGGGACTTGTCCTGCTGATCTTTGCGCCTGCGAGGCCCTCGCTCAAGGTAGCGAGACGAGCGGACCGATGCTAATATAAGGCAGTCCTCGCAGGGTGCGTTCGGCCCTCCCACCGAGGTTTTCATGATTCGCTCGATCCGATCGGTAACAAGAGCTTCCATTCTGGCTGTATTTGCTTCCAGTTTCATCGCGCTGGGCGGCTGCGGTTTCAATCGGCTCGAGGCCACCCTGCCCGACCTCATGGATGGAATCACCCTCAGCCAGATCCGCTCCATCCAGCAGGATCGCTCCCTGACCAACGATGAGCGCCGCGCCGCCATCCGCGAAGCCATCGGCGCGCCGGAGACACCCGAAGGAGATCGACTGGTCAACTTCCTGCTGAATCTCAACATCCAGTGATCGGCACGACCTTGCCGAGTCCCTCGTGATCATTGCGATGCGCCTCTGTCACTGCCAACGAAAGGAGTAACTGACTGATGTCCACCAAACGCTTTCTCGTAAGCACCCTGATGCTCGGTGCGCTGTCCGTCGGCACGGCCGGCTGCGACGTGTTCGCCATCTCGGGAGCCCTCGCCAAAATCGCCAACTGTGAGATCGGCGCTCTGACCGGGACGGAAATACGCGTTCTCAGTGAGGCCGCTGCCAGCGCCATCAACACCCAGGATCCGTCGGCTGGCGCGACGCCCATGACCCAGCAGCAGGCCCAGGCGGTTGTCAACTTCCTCGCAGCAAACAGCGTCAGTAACTGCGATGACCTTGAGAATCTCATCAACCAGGCCGATCAGGACCCGAGCTCCCTTCAGGGACTTGCCGAACTCGCGGCCGCTTTCGCAGGCACCGGCGACACCTTCGACCCCGACAACGTCTCCGCGAGCGACTTACAGAACATCTTTGATTTCTTCTGATAAGAGTTGGTTGCGAATCCGTGCGGACTCACCCGCCGGATGACAACTTTGATGCGCTCCTACAGGGCCGGCGGTGCGATCCACCGTCGGCCCTATTTTATTCGAGCAGGATCACCTTCCGGCAGACGCCGGCGTGCTCGGCTTCGGCGACGTCGCAGCATCGAAGAAGTTGATGACCAGACTGTAATAATACGATCGGGCATAAGCCGCAAAACCCACATGTCCGCCGCCGCGAAGCACGATCGCTGCGACATTGGGATTCGGCGTTCGCGCGATCAGGTCAGCCACATCCTGCGCACACGCCAGCGGGTCATTCGACCCCTGCACGATCAGGACAGGACAGCGCGCCGAGGCCAGCTTGTTCCCATCGGGCAGTCCCTGGAACGGCAGAAAACGCAGAAACTGCAAGCCGTCCTCCACGCTTCCGGGATAATTCAGTTCCGATCGCGCATATTCATAGTCAATGAGTTTCCGCAGACTTCCGGGATATTTCGTGGGATCATAATCCGGATGCCGGTCATGTCCTTTGAATCGCAGCCGCGTCTCGATCGTACTCTGAAGCGTGGCCAGCACCGGATACATCAGCCCCGGTCGATGCACCTTCACCGCCTCGATGATCTCCTCGAAGCGCAGCACCGGTGAGAAGGCGATGACCCCCGCCTGAAAATGTCCCTGCGCGGAGGCCTCACGCAGATGCTCTGCGAGGCGCGGCGTGATGCTCGGATCGTTCGGCGGCCTGCCGTCATACCATGCACAGAGCAGTGCCTGATTCGCTCCCCAGCAGAAACCAACCAGACCGGTCCGCCGCACGTGCGGCTGCGACTGCAGCCAGCGGGACACCGCAACCAGATCATCCGTCTCCAGCGCGCCGAAGTTGTAATAAACATCGGGGTAGCGTCGATCCGTCTGTCCGTGGCCGCGCAGCTCAAGTGCCATCGCGTGAAGGCCCGAATCGCGCAGCGCCATCGCAAGATCGCGCGTGCGCATCGTGCGATTGTGCCCGAGGATGCCCGACAGGATGACAATGCAATCCGAATCCCGCACCTGGCCCGCGTCGTCACGCGACCAGCCCAGCAGCCCGAAAAGCGACAGCGACGGCGTGACCGGTATCCACACCTCCTCAAATCCCGGCCAGCTCGGAGGACCAGGATCGCGCGGACTGTCGGTGCCCGACAACTGGGCAGTGTGTGCCAAGCCGTTCCAGTTTCCGAAAATCGATTCGAGGTTGCTCTTCTTTCGCCCGAAGTGCGCCAGCACGTCCACCGGCCGACCGGCCTCGTCGAGCAGGTCTTCCGTGAGCAGCGCCGCCGGTGTCGAATGCGGCAGGAGCGGCGCCAGCCGCGAATGGGCTGACCGAAGCCACGGCCGCGCCGTCAGGCCGTCGGACGAATCCATCGGGGGCGGATCCAGTCGAACAAGATCACCCTCCTGCAACGGATGAGAACGCTCCACGAAGCAGCCCGCGCAGGCCAGCAGCACGACCAGCGCCAGGCCGGCCAAAGAACGGCGACCGCGTCGTCGCGCGCCTCGGTAGTTCAGTTCATAACTCATTCCGACTCCACGGAATTCTCCGCATCTACATTAAAGCAAGGTTCCGCACTGCGGGCCACTAACCGGCCACGTTCAGTACCCTCGAGGTCCGTCATACGGCGGCCCCGTCAGGTAGAGGTCCGTACGTATCACCTGGCCGGCGATGATGCGATCCCACTCGATTTCATAACGCAGCCATCGTAAGTCATCGAAGTCGCGGCGATGCAACCAGAGTTCCGACAGTGCACGATCATCCACGTGACCCGTCCACCATTCGACAACCTGCCGCCACACTTCCGTGGTCGGCTCCTGCGAATCAAATGCAGCAGCAATCTTCGCCCCCAGGGCGGTCGCCATGTACTCGACGATCGGCCGCAGTTCACGCTGCGCCTTCGCCGCCGACTCCGCCGGACCCGAAAGCACGGCCGCAAACAGCGGCATTGCCGCTTCCGCGCGACCGCCTCGAAGCTGACCGGCTGCCAGCTCCAATTCCCAGTCGTTCGGCGCGATAACACGCCCCACAACCTGCCGCGGTGCTTCGAGTGCAGACAGCGAGTCAGAAAAACGAATCCGGGCAGCGCCGCATACACGGCTCGTCAGGTAAAAGCAGTAGCTCGGATCGCTCAGCGGCTTTCGAAATGTAAATCGCAGCTTCCAGACGCCTTCCGAATCCGCTTCGAGGATCGTCACATCAAACTCGCGCGCCGAGAAAGTTTGCCACGCCTCGAATCGCTCCTTGCCCCGAAACGCCTCCAGCACGAACCGGCCGAGAAACCGCGAAAAATACGCCTGCCCTTCCACGCCGATCGTAAATCGATGCACATCTTCCTGTTCGAGGATCGTCCGCTCGCTCATCTCCAGCGCCTGCGGCGACCAGGTCAGCACGTGACAATTCACGTCTTCAAACCAGTCACCCAGCCGGGCCACGAGATTCGGTTTCACATAGACATTTGCAAACGGCAAGTTGAGAAAGAAGACGTCGCGAACCTCGCGCGTCGGCGGCGAGACCATCATCCACGCCGGCAGGTAACGCTCCGCGGCGTACGTCGCCATCCATTGCAATCGATTGACCGGCGTCATGAAGGCCGTGCTGAGAAACGAGACGGCCGCGGTGATCAGCGTCACGCGTTGCAGATGCCGCGATCCGAAGCGCAGCACGGCCGCGCAGGCCAGTACCAGCCCCACTGCAAAACCGACGCCGGACATGTAGCCCGAATGCGGCGTCGCAACCACCGCCAGCACCGGCAAAACCGACAGCACGATCCACAACGGCCAGATCCACCAGCCGCGGGCACGACGCGCCGCCAGGAAATACAACACGCCGAAGAACGCGACGATGCCGAGCATCAACAGGCAATCTCCCGGTACGTCACGCCACGGTTGATAGCGACCTGTCGGCCCAATCGTCATCGGCGCCACCCAGATCGACACCGTCAGATAATGCAGAAACTTCGCCGCCAGCCACGGCAGGTACTCAGCCCAGTTGCCATTCGCCCGCTGACAGTAAACATCCGGTAGCGGCGAGATGCCCATCCACTCGCGCCATGTCACGAATGCACAGCCGACGAGAAAGAATGCAAGGTAGATACGCCGGCGTCCCCAAAGTCGCCGAATGCCACCGAACGAAAACTCAAAGGCACCGAGGATCGCCGGCAGCAGGATGGCGTTTTCCCGGGTGAAGATCGCCGCCAGCCAGAAACTGAAAGTAAGCGCCGTATAGAAAGGCAACAGACGCGGCAGCGGGATCGCATGCGGCGCGCGCCCGTCCATCCATGTCTCCGGCCCTACGTTCAGACCACTGGCCCGCAGATAGCAGAGCATCGTCGCCAGCAGAAGCGTTGTCTGAATGACCACGTTCTGCGCTGAAGGCCATGCCACGGTCACCGGCGAATGCGAATAGATCGCAAAGAGAATGCCCCCGATGATGCTCAGTGATGCGTGCCGCGTGAGCATCCAGCACAATCGCCAGACCAGCATCGCCGAAACAAAATGCAGCAGCAGACTGAAGGCATGCAGCGCGACAGGGCTACCGTCGCCCACGACCGTGTAAACAAACTTCATACAGACGATGAAGAATGGCCGCAGGTAATGCCACTTGACCTCGCGCGTCTGCCACCAGGTCTCCAGAAAATCCGACGGCGAGATATCGAGTGTCCGCATCAGGCCGGAGAAGCTCCAGCCGTGCTCCCGCAGGCCTTTCTGGTGCCAGTAATCGTCCAGCACGACCCCGTCGAAGAGGGCCAGCCCATGCGTCGCCAGCGTGACCACGCCGATCAGCAGGAAGCCCCGCACAAGCCGCCCGCCGCCGGAATCAGGGCGGCGAATCGGCGCGATCGCCGGCGGTGTCCAAGGACGCGCGACGATACGGGATTCCGTCAGTAGTTCAGTACCGATCAAGGATCATGCTCACGTTGCGCGGCCCCGTCGCCCACGTCTCGACCTGTGCCGTTACAACCGGAGGGAAACGCATTCCGCGCCGAAGAACGAAGCACTATATCTCAAAGGTGAAATGCAGACAACGCGTGGCGCCGCTTCAACCGTGCAGGGCGCCCGGCAGAATAGACCGCGCCGTGCACCTTACCGGCCGGCGTACATCGCTTCGTAATATTTCTTGTACTCACCGGACACGATATGATCCAGCCACGGCTGATGGGCCAGATACCAGTCAATCGTCCGGCCCAGCCCCGTCTCGAAATCGACCGTCGGCGACCAGCCCAGTTCGCGATGGATCCGCGAGGCGTCGATCGCATAGCGAAAATCGTGCCCCGGCCGGTCCTTCACAAACGAGATCAGCGATTCCGGTTTGCCCATGTGCCGCAGAATCGCTTTCACGACCTCCAGGTTCGTCCGCTCGCTGTTGCCGCCGATGTTATAGACGCGACCCGGCGTTCCCTTCGTCAGTGCCAGCCATAAGGCACGACAGTGATCCTCCACGTACAGCCAGTCGCGAACGTTCGACCCGTCGCCATAAACCGGCAGCGGCTTGTTCTGCCGCGCGTTGTTGATCATCAGCGGGATCATCTTCTCCGGAAACTGGTACGGCCCGTAATTATTCGAGCAGCGGGTGATGACGACCGGCAGACCGTAGGTCGTCCCGAAGGCGCTGACCAGATGATCCGCCGCCGCCTTGCTCGCGCTGTAAGGCGAATGCGGATCGAGAGGTGTTGTTTCGGTAAAGAGCCCCGTCGGACCCAGCGAACCATAGACCTCATCCGTGCCCACCTGGAGAAATCGCAGGTTGCCGCACTCCCGCGCCGCCTGAAGTAGATTCAGCGTGCCGCCAACGTTTGTCTCCACGAAGGCAGCCGGACCGGTGATGCTCCGATCGACGTGGCTCTCCGCAGCAAAGTGAACAACCGCTTCGACGCCGTTCTCCTGACAGACCTCCACACACGCCCGCGGATCGCGAATATCCGCCCGAACGAACGCATACCGTGAATTGTCCGCTACCTCCGCGAGATTCTCCAGGTTCCCCGCATAGGTCAGACAATCCATGTTGACCACGCGCACGTCCGGTTGCGCAGCCAGAAGGTATCGAACAAAGTTCGAGCCGATGAAACCTGCCCCGCCGGTGACGAGCACCGTCCGTGGTTGAAGGATCGATTCGTGTGTCACTTCAGCGGGCTCCGGCGGAGCAGCTCATGCACATGATCCAGCGATTCAAACGTCCCCGCGTCGCTCCACCAGCCGCGAAAGAACCCGTACGAAAGATTGCCCTTGGCCAGATAGGCGTTGTTGACGTCCGTAATCTCCAGCTCTCCACGTCCCGACGGCTTGAGCGTGCGGATGATGTCAAAGACCTCACCGTCATAAAAATAAATCCCCGTCACCGCGAGGTTGCTCTTCGGCTGCTTGGGCTTCTCTACGATGCGCACGATCCGCCCATCCTCGATTTCCGCCACGCCGAACCGCTGCGGATCCGTCACTTCCTTGAGCAGGAGCCGTGCCCCGGCGCCCTGCTTCACAAACTGCGCCGCGTCATCGCCCAAATTGTCTTCGAAAATGTTATCCCCCAGAATCACAGCGATCTTCGATCCCCCCGCGAAGTTCTCAGCCAACCCGAGCGCCTGCGCGATGCCACCCGCTTCGTCCTGCACTTTGTAAGTGAATCGCGCCCCGAACTCCCGACCACTGCCGAGCAGCCCCACCACATCCCCCATGTGCTCGACGCCGGTAACGATCAGAATCTCCTCGATCCCCGCGCTCCGCAGTTTCTCTACGGGATAATAAATCATCGGCTTGCGGCCGACCGGGAGCAGGTGCTTGTTGGTCACCTTGGTAAGCGGAAGAAGCCGCGAGCCGGTTCCACCTGCCAGGATTATTCCCTTCATGACTGATTCCCTTTCCTCGGGCAGTGCGGGATAGCCGACAGCAAACACGAGCACGGCCTGCGAAGAGGAAAGGGCATTGTACCAGCCGCACGAATCAGGTCCACCGACGCACGGCGTCAACTCGGATGGTAGCCCGGATGCGGCTTCGCCGTTTAGCGATGCACCCTCAATTCGCTCTTGCATCCCTCGCTTGCGCGACGGGCCTGTTTTGGTTAGGATATGCGCGCGAAAGGAGCAGAATGCGAACGAGGATCAACGAACTGATCGACGAGGCCGCCGCTTGTATCGGCAAGCTGGATGACGCCCGTCGCGCGCAGATCGAATCCGCCGCCCGTCTGCTACTGGATTGCTTCCGCGCCGATGGGGCCATCTACATCTGCGGCAACGGCGGCTCCGCGGCTGACGCCCAACACATCGCCGGCGAGCTGACCGGCCGCTACCTCCGCAACCGTCGCGCCCTGCACTGCATTGCCCTCACGACGAACACCAGCAACCTGACAGCCATCGCCAACGACTTCGGCTACGAACAGGTCTTCGCCAGGCAGGTCGATGCGCATGTCAGAAAAGGCGACGTGCTCTGGGCGATCAGCACCAGCGGCAACAGCCCGAGCATTCTGTTAGCCGCGAAAGCCGCCCGCGAACGCGGCGCGAAGGTGCTGGGCTTCACCGGTGACAAAGGTAAGGCACTCTCCGACCTGTCCGATGTCTGCTTTCTCGCCCCGGCCGCATCGGCCTACGCCGTGCAGCAACTCCACCTGCTCGCCTACCACATCATCTGCGACGTCGTCGAACGCGGCATCGACGAATCAACCGCCGGAGAAAATCGGAAATGATCGGCGCGGCTGTCATCGGCATGGGTTACTGGGGGCCGAACCTGGCGCGCAATTTCGCCACGGCCGACGGTGCCCAACTGGTCATGCTCTGCGACAAGGATCGCCGACGTCTGGAGAAAATCAGCCGCCAGTATCCCGCCGCGCAGGTGACCGACCAGGTCGCCGAAGTCCTCGAAAACAAAAAGGTCGACCTCGTTGCCATCGCCACGCCGGTCCACACGCATTACCAGCTTGCCAGGCAGGCCCTCACCGCCGGCAAGCACGTGCTCGTCGAAAAACCCCTCACCGGCAACGTCGCCGAGGCCGAGGAGTTGGTTGACCTGGCCGCGAAGCATGGCCGCGTGCTCATGGTCGATCACACGTTCATCTACCACCCCGCCGTCGAAAAGATCCGCGACCTGATCAAGCGCGGCGAACTCGGCGACATCTGCTACTACGACTCCGTCCGGATCAACCTCGGCCTTTTCCAGCACGACATCAGCGTCCTCTGGGACCTCGCCCCGCACGACGCCTCCATCATGGAGCACATCATCGGAAAGCCCGTCCGCTGGGTACAGGCCGCTGGCGCCCGTCACGCGGGCCAGCCCGTCGAGTCCATGGCCTACGTCACCGTGCAGTTCGAGGACAACATCCTCGGCCACATGCATGTCAACTGGCTCTCGCCGGTAAAAGTGCGGCAGATCATCGTCGGCGGCAGCAAGCGGATGCTCGTGTACGATGACAATCTGGTAACGGAAAAGGTAAAAATCTACGACCGTGGTGTCGAACTGCACAGCATCGAGGGCATCCATCAGGCGATGGTGCAATACCGCATGGGCGACATGTACGCCCCGGCGATCTCCACGGATGAAGCCCTCCGGCGCGCCGTGCAGCATCTGCTCTACTGCATCCGCGAAGGTAAGTCGCCGCTGACCGACGGTGCTGCCGGCCTGCGCGTCGTGCGCATCCTCGATGGCGCGCAGCGCTCCATCGCCAACGGTGAACGCATCATGCTGTAGGACCATCGGGTGGACACCGCCCACCGGTACCGTGGAATAGCCATGAGCGAAGCACTTCCCGCCTACAACCGAATCGCCGACGACGTCAAGCTCGCGCCCGGCGTGAAAGTCTTCGGTTTCGTCAACCTCTATGGCTGCGAGATCGGCGAGGACACCAAGATCGGCACCTTCGTCGAGATTCAGAAGAACGCCAAGATCGGCCGGAACTGCAAAATCTCCAGCCATACCTTCATCTGCGAGGGCGTCACCATCGAAGACGAAGTCTTCGTCGGTCACCACGTCGTCTTCATCAACGACCGCCGTCCGCACGCCACAACTGAAAGCGGCGCGATGCAGACCGAAGCCGATTGGCAGGTCCGCCCGACAGTCGTCAAACGCCGCGCTTCCATCGGCAGCGGCGCAGTCATCCTCTGCGACGTGACCATCGGCGAAGGAGCAACCGTTGGCGCCGGCGCCGTCGTCACGAAGGACGTTCCGCCCGGCGCGACCGTCGCAGGCAACCCGGCTCGACTCCTCCGGAAGTAAAGCTGCTCTGCTTGCGTAAAGCGTCGCATCGATTGAAACTATCGCGCGTGAGTATCTACACCGAGAGTCGCGTGCGCCACGGCGTCTCGCCCGGGGCCCAACCGGAAAAGATGAACACGATGGACCCGGAGAATTCCTCGCCGTCGCCTCACATCTCCATCGCTGTGATGTGTTACAACGAGGCCGAGTCCCTTCGACCAATGGTCGAGCGTACGCTCGCCGTCCTGCGCAAGCTGGGGCAACCCTTCGAAATCCTCATCGTCGATGACGGCTCCACGGATGGCAGCGGTAAGCTCGCCGACGAACTGGCCGACCGCCACGAGGAAGTCCGCGTGCTGCACCATCCGGCGAATCTCGGCATCGGCCACGTCCTGATCGACGGTTATCACCAGACAACCGGACAAATCGTCGCCATCCTTCCGGCCGACATGCAGTTCGCACCGGAAGACCTCCCCCGGGCACTCGACGCCCTGCAGAAAGCCGACGTGGTCAATGTCCGCCGGCCAGACCGGAAAGACCCGCCCTTGCGCAAGCTCATCTCACGCTTCGACGAGACGCTGGTCGGCATTCTGTTCGGCGTCTGGATTCGCGACCTGCACTGGGTCAAGCTCTATCGACGTTCTGTCCTGGTGGACATTCCCATTTACAGCCGGACGCCCATGGTCGATACCGAACTGCTCATCAAAGCCCACCGCAAGGGCGCTCGGATCGCGGAAATCAGTCTCCCGCATTATCCTCGCACAGCCGGCCGTAGCACCGGCGCGACGCTCTCCCGGCTCGTCCGTACCTTCGCCGATCTCTGGAAGCTGCGCTGGCGGATGTGGACCGGTCGATGACAATACTACGAGCTTCGGAGCCCCCGTCGTGACCACCGCCGTCCCCTTCTTCGATCTGCATCGTCAGTACGAATCGATCGCCGACGAGATCCACGCCGAACTGCGCGAGGTCTGCGCTAAAAGTGCTTTCATCCTCGGCGAGAAAGTCACCGCCTTCGAATCCGATTTCGCGAAGTTCACCGGCACGCGACATGGGGTCGCCGTCAACAGCGGCACCAGCGCCCTGCACCTCGCCCTGCGCTGTCTCAACATCGGCCCCGGCGACGAAGTCATCACCGTGCCCATGACCTTCATCGCCACGATCTGGGGCATCTGCTACGCCGGCGCGACGCCGGTCTTTGTCGATGTGGAACCCGCAAGCCGAACCATGGACCCGCTGAAGCTCGAAGCCGCCATCACCCCGCACACAAAGGCGATCATCCCGGTACACCTCTACGGTCAGCCCGCGAACATGCGCGAAATTCTGCGCATCGCCGATGCCCGCGGCATACCCGTGATCGAAGACGCCGCACAGGCCCACGGCGCCAGCGCGGA
This sequence comes from uncultured Planctomycetota bacterium, assembly GCA_900696465.1. GTDB lineage: Bacteria > Planctomycetota > Phycisphaerae > UBA1845 > UTPLA1 > UTPLA1. The sequence continues at coordinate 138,699 of CAADGE010000022.1, read as the reverse complement.
CGGACGGCCCGTCGGTGGCATCGGTCGCATCGGCTGCTTCTCGTTTTACCCCGGCAAAAACCTCGGCGCCTACGGTGAAGGCGGTGCCCTGGTCACCAACGACGATGCAATCGCCGCGCGCGCACGGGCCCTCCGAGATCACGGCCAGTCGCAGCGCTACCAACACGATGAAATCGGCTACAACTACCGCATGGACGGCTTCCAGGGAGCGGTCCTGGGAATTAAGCTGCGCCGGCTGCACAACTGGACACGCCGCCGCCGCCAGATCGCAACGTACTACCACGAACAGTTCGCACCGCTGGCCCGCGACGGCCGCCTGGAAATCCCCGTCGAAGACGAGTGGTCTCGCGGCGTGTATCACCTGTACGTCGTTCTGGTTGATAAACGAGATGCCTTCCGCGAACGACTTCAGTCGCTCGGCGTCGGTTCGGCCCTGCACTACCCCGTACCGGTCCACTTGCAGAAGGCCGTAGCCGCGCTCGGTGGCCGCCGAGGCGATCACACGGTCAGCGAACGCATCGCCGAACGCTGCGTCAGTCTGCCGATGTTCCCGGAATTGACGGATGCGGAAGTCGAATTCGTCGCTGCCCGGGTACGTCAGGCCCTTCAGGACGCGTCCTGAACCGGCCTCGACGCAGACGTGCGAAACATCGCACCGATAGCTCGGCAGGCCGGTGTGAAACCAGCATGCGAATCCGTTCGCAGCATACGCTCGGATACCTGGAGTGCCTGAGATATGACACTTTCTGAACGACTTCGCGAACTCTTCATGGCCCGGGGAATCGTTCGCAACTTCCTGCTTGAGGACATCAAGGTCAAGTACCGCCGCTCCGTCCTCGGTTTCTTCTGGTCACTCCTCAACCCCCTCCTCATGCTCATCGTCATCTCCCTCGCATTCGCCGCCCTCTTCCCCGGTACGCGAGGTCAATACACCCTCCACCTTCTGGCCACCCTGCTGCCCTGGACCTGCGTCGCCACCAGTCTCGAAGCCGGCTGCCGCTCGATCCTCGCCTCCGAAAGCTACATCCGTCAGTACCGCTTCCCAAAACTTATCTTTCCCATGCGAACGATCCTTTTCGCCTTCGTCGAACTGCTCCTCTCACTCATCGCCCTCTTCCCGGTCGCACTTTTCCTCGGTCTGCGGCCCGGACCTGAGCTGCTCATCATCCCGCTGGCGATCGTGCTTCTCTTCATCCTGCTCGTCGGCCTTGCCGCCCTGGCCGCCGTCGCCGTCGTCTACTTCCGGGATGCTGAGCACCTCATCAGTGTCTTCCTGCGCGCCTGGTTCTACCTCACACCGATCCTCATCCCCTTCGAAGCCATCCCCGAGAAATACAAGACCTACTTCGCGCTCAATCCCATGTATCACATGCTCGAAATGTTCGACGCCCCCATCTCGCGGGGCGTTCTGCCCACCCCCGAAGTCATGCTTGTCGCCACGCTCAGCGCCGTGGTCGCCGCGCTCGTCGGACTGGCGGTTTTCTTCAAGATGGAGGATCATCTCATCTTCCGGCTGTGAACCGCATGGAACCCTACGTCAAAGTCGACAACGTCAGTCTTCGCTTCCGGCTCTACCGAAACCGCCACCCCAACATCAAGGAGGCGGTCATCCACTGGCTGCGCGGAAAGAGCAGCGATAACGGCTATCAGGACTTCTGGGCCGTGCGCGACGTATCGCTCGACTTCCCCGCCGGTTCCCGCGTCGGAATCATCGGGCGAAACGGTGCCGGCAAGAGCACGCTCCTGCGCATCCTCTCCGGCATCTACCAGCCCACCATCGGCCGCGTCGAACATCAGGGATTCCTCATCCCCATTTTCACGGTCGGCTTCGGATTCAATGGAGAGTTGACCGGCCGGGAGAACATCATCCAGGCCGGCGCCATCATGGGCATCACACAAAAGGAAATGGCCCGCCGGGTGGACCACATCATGCAGTTCGCCGAACTCGAGAAGTTCGTCGACACGCCCGTCAAGTATTACTCGACCGGTATGGCCATGCGCCTGGCCTTCACCACCGCGACCGAGGTATCGCCGGACATTCTGCTGCTGGATGAAGTCTTCGGAGGCGGCGACGTGGGCTTTCAGGAAAAGGCGCTAAACCGGCTCGAAAAGCTCATCGAACGCACCAAGGTCGTCATCATGGTGTCGCACGATATGAGCATCATCGAACGCTTCTGCAATCGAGCCGTCTGGCTGCGGGATGGGCAACTCACGGCCGACGGACCGCCCGGCGAGGTGATCCCCCGCTATCTGGCTGCAATGACCTGATCAAGCATTCGCGCTGACGTTCGACGAGCGCCGCGCATGAATCACGGCGCCGGGTTGTGAATCACCTGGTTTGCCGAATTCGTTACGGTCCAGACGACCTGATTGCGCGGGTCGTTCAGTGAATCGCCCGAACGGTCAAGAACCGTCGCGACGATCGTGCCGCCCACTGGGTACTGAAAGGCCTGGGTGGTGTTGTCGTTGAGCGTCTTGTCCAGCCGCCATTCCGGCGCCGTGCCGAACCGCGTCTGACATACCGTCCCCTGAATGCGGACCGCTTCGACCGCCTTGCCGATCGGAAGGTTGTTGATGCTCGAATAGACAAATCCTCGCTGCGTGCAAAGATCATTGCCCACGCAGGTGAAATTCGCGCTCGAATTGCCGAAGATGATGATTTCAGGAATCGGCAGCAGCTCCAAACCATTGTCGCGGCGCCGCAACTGAATCGTCGGCAGGTTCGCCGTCGGATCGCCGCCCACGTTGGGTTGCAGCAGTTCCTCCGGCAACTGATCGACGCCGAAGCTCATCCGGAGAATTCGATTGCCCGAAAGCAACTGCACCGTATCGCAGCCGATCGTGAAACTGTTCGCAGACCCCGGCGCGAAAGCGTCACTGTACCCCGCGTTGATATAGTTCTGCACTTCCGCGTCGCAGACGAAGCCGCCCGGTCCCGCCGAGACGGCAAATGTGATCGCAAATCGCACCCGCTGCTGCGCCTGGTTCTGGATCGAAACATTCAGCGTCCGAAGGCCAGGTGCCAGGGTGCAAATGTCGCCTAGGACCGCGTCTGAACCACCGTCATCCGGCTGCGTGGTCGGGATGTTCGGCGGGCCCGGCGTGCCGCCGGCGCCGCGAAAGTCCGAGATCGTCGTCGCGAACTGCGCCGCCAGAAACGGGCTCGCGCCGCCGCAGCCGAACGATACGCAAATGGTCAACCCGATGGTCAGCAACAGAACACTGACGATCGATACTCGGAGCAGTCGGCTTACCATACGTGACGCCTCCATCGAGGGCAGGATGTCGCAATGACCCATCTGCGAGGGTTTTCGATGAGGGCCGATCCGCGTGCTGCGAATTCCCTTCACCGGTGGGAAACCTTGGCGCTTCAGCCGAGCCCGTCGCAATGCCGGACGGACCAATCGGGCGTGGTAAAACGGTCGCTGATCCCCTCCGAGGTACCACCCTCGACCGTCTCTGATGAATTGTACCTGCCTGCCAGATGGGAAGCAACGGCTGGCTGAAATCGGCCCGAGCGCCGAAACCGAGTTAGCGGTCCCAACGATAATACCCGCCTCTGTGGATAAATGTGATCGGACCCCCATTCCCCGAAAACGCTGGAGGCGGCCCGCGCCACTATTCGCACCGGCCGCCTCCACACCTCGTCCGCAAAACAAGTTATCGCCGGGTCAGCGGCTCGTCCGAGTCATCACCGTTGCCGTCCTTTTCCTCCGCCGCCGAGGGCTGATCCAGCAGCGTGACCGGTGCGATCTTTTCGAGATCGCCCTTGATCTGCTTCGCCTCACCGACGACCACAATCGCCAGGTGCTTCGGGTCAATCAGCTTCTGAGCCGCCTTGAGCGTCTGCGTCGCCGTCACCGTCTTGATGCCCTGCAGGTACCGCGTGAAGTAATCCCCCGGCAGCCCTTCGCGGTCGATCAGCCACAGATCACCCACGACCGCCTGCGGCGTCTCGCGATCTCCGGGGAACGAACCGGTCAGATAGGACTGGGTCGTCTCCAATTCCTCCGACGTCGGCTCCTCGGCACGGATCTTCTCAATTTCCTCGAGAATCGTCCGCACGGTATCCGCCGTCGACGGCGTCTTGGTGAAGGTGCTGATGCGAAACTCGCCCGCAAAGCGCGAGGCCGACATGCCGCCCCGCGCCCCGTAAGTCAGACCCTTGTCCACGCGAATGGCCTTGTTCAACCGGCTGTTGAAACCGCCGCCGAAGATGTGCGACAGCACGCGCGAAGTAAAGTAATCCGGATCGTCCCGCCGAATGCTCAAATGGCCGACGCGAATCTGACTCTGCACCGAGCCCGGCCGATCAACGAGATAGATGTGCGTCTGCTGCCGTTCCGGGATCGACGCCAGCTTCACTGGTCGAAACGGCCGATCGACCTTCCATCCGGAAAAATGCTTCTCCGCCAGCCCGAAACCCTCCTTCGCATTGATGTCCCCCGCAAGATAAAGCACCGCATTCTCCGGCCGGAGATGCTCGCCCCACCACGCCCGCAGGTCCTCGACCGTCAGCTTGTCCACGTCTTCCATCTCGCCGGTGACCGTTCGACTGTACGGGTGCTCACCGTAGAGCTGACGACGCATTTCCCGATCGGCCAGGTACTCCGGCGTCCGCGTCGAAATCATCAGGCCCATTTTCGTCTGCTGGATTTGCAGGTCGAACTCCTCCTTTGGAAATGTCGGATTCTCGATGACATCGCGCATCAGTTCCGCTGCCAGGTCGAGCTGGCCGACCAGCGCCGAACAGCTCACCCGGGCCGCGTCCATCTCCGCTGATCCGGACAGATTGATCGCCTGCGACTCGAGAATCTCCGCCAGCTCCTTTGCCGTTCGTGTCGTCGTCCCCTTCGTCAGGAGGTTCATCGCCGCCGACGCCGCGCCCGGCTTGCCCTCCGACCACGCTCCGCTCTTGATGCCCAGCGTCACCGACACCATCGGCACCTCGTGATTGCTCACCACGACGACGCGAAGACCGTTCGAAAGCGTCTGATCGGTAAAGGCCATGTCCGGCATGGCATCCAACAGCGGACCCATCGGCGGCGCCGTCGGATAATCCTTCGGCCGCTTCGCGTCGGCTTTCGGGCCGGTCCGCTTCGCCACCCGGTTCGTGCCGTCGTCCTCCACCGGCGGTATCTGATCCGGGTCTTCCGCTGATTCCTTCTTGCCGCCCAGCAGCGAACCCATCACCCCGGCCGCATCCGGCTCGATCGAAACCGTCATCGCTCGCTTCTTCGCCAGATACTTCTTCGCCACCCGCTGCACGTCCTCGATGGTCACGGCCTCGATCTCGTCCAGCCGACGATTGATGCGCTCCGCATCCCCCCACAACACGGCATACTTACCCAGCAGTCCGGCCTTGCTCGCGACCGTCATCGCCCCCTGAACTTCGCCACGGCGAAGCTGGTTTTTCATCTTCTCCATTTCCGCTTCGGTGATCCCCTCTTCTCGAATACGATCAACGTGCGCACGGATCGACGCCAGCAGCTCCTTCTTCTTGCCGAACGGAAGCAGAACGCCGCCCGCCGCCGCCAGCCCGGACTGCTCAAATCCGAATGCCGCCCCGAGCGCCACCTGGGCGATCTTCTTTTCCTTCACGATATCTACATACAACCGGCTCGATTCGCCGCCGCCCAGCGCCCCCATCAGGATCTCCAGCGGCAGCGAATCCGGATGGCTCTCCGGCACCGTCAGGTAGCCCACGCCCAGCGCCGGCAGCGGTCCCTTGTCTTCCTTCAGCTTGATCGTCCGCGGCTTCTGCGGCGCCGCCATGTCGCACGACGGCCGCGGTGGCTGCGGACAGGCGGGTACCCACTCAAAGTACCGTTTCGCCAACTTCTGCGCATCGCCGTGCTTCAGGTCGCCCACGACCACCAGCGTGGCGTTGTTCGGTGCGTAGTACTTGTCCCAGAACTTCGACACCTCCTCCACCGTTGCCTTCCGCAGATGCGATATCTGCCCGCCCGGCGTCCAGCCGTAGCATGTCTCTCCGTAGACTTCCGCGAGGAGCTTCTCCGGGATGCGGCCGTAGGGTCGGTTATGCCCCTGCCGCAGTTCCTCCTCGACGACCTTTCGTTCGGTTTCAAATCCCTTCTTGTCGATGTTCAGAAACGCCATCCGCTCTGACTCGAGCCACAACACCAGCTCAAGCTGATTGCTCGGCACCGTCTGCACATACACTGTCTGATCGAATGCCGTGTACGCGTTGCAATCGCCGCCGACGCGCCGAATGTGATCAAAGTGCCCCGTCTCGCTCAGCCGATCCGTGCCGCGAAACATCATGTGCTCGAACATGTGCGCGAAGCCCTGACGGCCCGGCTCCTCGTTCTTCGAACCGACGTGATACCACACCTGAACCGCGACGATCGGGCAGGAATGATCCTCCAGCGTGATGACCTTCAGGCCATTGTCCAGCTCGAGCTGCTCGAAGGCATACCGCCGATCGGCAGCAATCAAACTCGACGAAACAAGCAGAACGACGAACGTTGAATAACCGATGCGCTTCATGGAAACCTCATCCGCACGACGGCGGCATTCAGAAGGAAGGGCTCCCGTTCGGGGAGCTGACAACAACGACAGGGCGGAAGCACTATGACTCGGGCCGTCCCGGGCCACCCTCATCGCCCGGACAGGCAGGACAGTATAACGAGAATTCCGCCGGTAATTCACCCTGGCTGCGTTGAAACTGTCACTCGCTCGAACTTGCCACTCGACAGGCCGATTGGGCTACGTGATCGCTTTGACCCCTCCGCAGCCAGCCGATAGCTTCACTCGCATGGACAGCCAACCGCGTCCGACTCCCGCGCCCTGGCGATCCTTCCTCGGCCTCAACGCCTCCACCCTCGCCCTCCTCGCTACCATCCTGCTCATCACTGCCAGCACCGAGCTGTGGTCCCCACTGATGCCGCAGTACCTGAAAGCCCTCAAACAGCCCAACCGCGTCGGTGATCCCTGGTTTCTACTCCTCATCGGCGCGTACGGCTTCTATCGCGACGCCCTTGAAGCCATCAACTACTACGCCGGCGGCGCGCTCGGTTCCTTGCTCAACACCCGTCGTGCGCTCCTTCTCTTCAACACCCTTCCGCTCGTCGGCCTCGCCATCCTCCTTGCATGGCAGAACCCCATCGCCGTCTTTCTCGCCATCCCATTCATCTTCGTCTGGGACTCCATCGCCGGCCCTGCCACCATCACCGTCGTCGGCGACGCCATCCCGCCCGATCGCCGCACGATGGCCTTCTCGCTGCAAGCCATCTTCCGCCGCGTCTCGCGCATGGTCGCCTACGGCCTCAGCGGCCTGCTCGTCTGGCAGTTCGGACGCGTCGGCGGCGTCCGTGCCGATATCGCCATTTCCATCGTGCTGATCCTGCTCGCCGTCGTGATCCAGTACCGCTACATGAAGACCGCCAGCCGCGACCGCGAAATGGCCATCCACCGACCGCGTCACCTGCTCTCACGCTTCCCCGCCGATCTCAAACGCCTCCTCGCCGCGGACATCTTCGCCCGCTGGGCCGAAGGGCTTGCCGGCCCCTTCATCATCCTCTACTGCGTACCCCTGCTGGCAAATGACATCGCCACCGGAACAGCCATCTACCAGTCGCTCCTTCTCAACATCCAGGCCGTCACCAACATCATCCTCTACATGGTCATCGGTCCCCTCGCCAGCCGCGCCGGTCTCGCAAAAAAACCCTACATCGGCCTGACCTTCGTCTTCTTCGCCCTCTTTCCCATCAGCATCGCCGTCCTCGGCGCAGGCGGCACAGCCATCAGCAGTAGCGCAGGTGTCATCGGTTTGTCACTCGCATTCGTCATCGGCGGCTTCCGCGAGATCGGCGAACCCGCCCGCAAGGCCATGATCGCCGACCTCGTCCCGCCGGACGTGCGCACCCAGTCCATCGGCCTGTACTGGAGCGTCCGCAGCGCCGCCGTCATGTGGGCCGCCCCCGTCGGCGCAATCGCATGGATCATCGGCGACCGCATCTCCCCCGGCGCCGGCCCGCTCGTCACCTTCGCCCTCGCCGGCACGCTGGGCCTCATCGGCGCAGGCGTATTCTTCCTGCGATTTGGACGAGCAGGCAGTCCGCCTCATTGATCCTGGAGATCGAGAATGCGTTGTCGAGCCCGAAGAAGCCGAAGGCGAGAGATCCATCGGCATCTCACTTGCCTCTCGCACCTGCCGTTTTGCCCTGTCACATTGGCAGCACTGCCACCGCATATATCATGTAACTGCCTGTTAAGTAACACGTTAGTGCGCGGTCTGACTGGTACAACCCTTGCATTCTGTCGATCAGCGGAGCGTCCTTCAGTTAGCGGCCGGCCGCCGGCCGGACTCGTAGCGTCCAGCGTCCCCGCCGAACGAGGACCGTGAACAAACGCAGGACAATGCGAGCGATCGCACGCTGAAAAGACTTTGACCAGAACACCCAGAGGAAACGATACGAATGCGATTCGACAAACTCACCATCAAGGCCGCCGAGGCCGTGCAGAACGCCGAGCGGCTCGCCACCAATTACGGCCACGCCGAACTGTCACCGCTGCACCTGCTGGCCGCGCTCATCGACCCATCCGCGCACGGCGGCGGCAACGGGGAGGGCGAAGCTGGAGCTTCGATGTCCCATCCCGGCGGCATCGTCGTGCCCATCCTTCAGAAGGCCGGTGCGAACGTCGACCGGATTCGCTCGATCGTCGCCAGCGAACTCAATCGCCTGCCGAAAGTCTCCGGTGCCGCGCCGTCGATCTCCCGCGCGCTCTCGGATGTCCTGCATACCGCCGAAACAACCGCCGAAAAGATGAAGGACCAGTACGTTTCGACCGAGCACCTGCTGCTGGCCCTCTCAGACGTGAAGAGCGATGCCAGGGAAATCCTCTCCGTCAGCGGCGCGAAAAAAGATGCCCTGCTCGAAGCCCTCAAGAGCATCCGCGGAAGTGCCACCGTTACGTCACAAGACCCCGAATCGACCTACCAGGCCCTGGCGCGCTACGGCCACGATCTCGTCGCCATGGCCCGCCAGGGCAAGCTTGACCCCGTCATCGGCCGCGACGACGAGATCCGCCGCTGCATGCAGGTCCTTGCCCGACGCACCAAGAACAACCCCGTGCTCATCGGCGAGCCCGGCGTCGGCAAGACCGCCATCGTCGAAGGCCTCGCCCAGCGCATCCTCGCCGGCGACGTCCCGCAGGCCCTCAAGGACAAGCGCGTCGTCGCCCTCGACATGGGCGCGCTCATCGCCGGCGCCAAATACCGCGGCGAATTCGAAGAGCGCCTCAAGGCCGTTATCCGCGAAGTCGTGGAATCCGCCGGCCAGGTCATCCTCTTCATCGACGAACTGCACACCATCGTCGGCGCCGGCAGGACCGAGGGCTCGCCCGACGCCGGCAATCTGCTCAAGCCCGCCCTGGCCCGCGGCGAGCTGCGCTGCATCGGCGCAACCACGCTCGACGAATACCGCAAGCACATCGAGAAGGACAAAGCCCTGGAACGCCGCTTCCAGACGATCTACGTCGGCGAGCCGACCGTCGAAGACACCATCGCCATCCTCCGCGGTCTCAAGGGCCGCTACGATGCCCACCACGGCGTGCGTATTCAGGACTCGGCGCTGGTTGCCGCGGCCATGCTCTCGCATCGCTACATCCCCGACCGCCACCTGCCAGACAAGGCCATCGACCTGATCGATGAAGCGGCCAGCCGGCTGCGCATCGAGAACGACTCGATGCCCAGCGAACTGGACGAACTGCGCCGCAAGATCATGCAGCTTGAGATCGAGCGGGAGGCGCTCAAGAAAGAGAAGGACGAAGGCAGCCGAAAGCAGCTTGCGGCCGTCGAGAAGGAACTTGCCGAACTGAAGGAAAAAAACACCGCTCTGACCGCGCAGTGGGAAGGTGAAAAAGCCAAGCTCGACGAGATCAAGTCCGCGCGGCAGCGGCTCGAAGCATTGCAGACCGAGCTTGACGAAGCCCAGCGCCGCGGCGAGCTGGAGCGGGCCGCGCGCATCCGTTATGGCGAACTGCCCGATCTGCAGAAAACCCTCGCCGAGCGCGAAAAGGCGATCGACGAACTGCACAAGAGCGGCAAGGGTCTCCTGCGCGAGGAGGTCACCGCCGAGGAAATCGCCGAGGTCGTCAGCCGATGGACCGGCGTGCCTGTGTCACGCATGCTCGAAGGCGAAAAAGAAAAACTCATGAAGATGGAGGACCGCCTGCACGACCGCGTCGTCGGTCAGGATGAAGCCATCCGCGCCGTGTCGGACGCCGTCCGCCGCAGCCGCGCCGGGCTGGGCGATCCGAATCGCCCGATCGGCTCGTTCCTCTTCCTCGGCCCGACCGGCGTGGGCAAGACGGAACTCTGCAAAGCCCTGGCCCAGTTTCTCTTCGACGACGAAGCCGCCTTCGTACGCATTGACATGAGCGAGTTCATGGAGCAGCACAGCGTCGCCCGGTTGATCGGCGCGCCGCCCGGCTACGTCGGCTACGAAGAAGGCGGTCGGCTCACCGAGGCCGTCCACCGTCGCCCGTACTGTGTGATCCTGCTCGACGAAATCGAGCAAGCCCATCGCGACGTGTTCAACGTGCTCCTCCAGGTCCTCGACGACGGCCGCCTCACCGACGGCCACGGACGCACCGTCGACTTCCGCAACACGATCATCGCCATGACCAGCAACATCGGCAGCGAATTGATCGCCGGCGTTGCCGAGCGCGAAAAAGCCGCGACGGGCTCCGACCACGCCGTCGATGAGCGTATTGAGAAAGCCGTGCGCGAGGAACTCAAACGCCACTTCCGCCCCGAGTTTCTCAACCGCATCGACGAGGTCATCATCTTCCACCGTCTCTCGCAGGCGAACCTGCGCGGCATCGTGGACATCCAGGTGCGGCAGCTACAAAAGCGCCTCGCCGACCACGGCATGTCGCTGGTGCTGACCGACGCGGCGAAGGACAAGCTCGCCGCTGACGGCTACGATTCCGTCTACGGCGCCCGCCCGCTCAAGCGGCTGATCCAGCAACAGATCGAAAACCCGCTGGCCAGGCGCATCCTCTCCGGTGATTTCGCCGAAGGGGCAACGATCACCGTCGACGCCGCTCGCGACGGCTTCGCATTTCGCTAGAGTTATCTCCGTAGGGTGGGCACTGCCCACCATCGAATTTCTGCAATGATGATTCTTTTGCTTGACGTGAGCATGGCCGCACGGAGCCGCGGCCATGCCCCCCGACCGCTATTGATTTGCCGCGTGTTACGCATCACTCGACACGTAATCGAGTCGATCGGCCGGGTAACGCTGCCGCGAATCGGGAGCCCGCTTGTCGACAACCGGCGCTTGCCTTACGCTCCCGCCCCATGCTGGTACAGGTGCACAGTGCCACACTCGTCGGTATCGAGGCGGCGATCTGCGAGGTGGAAGTCAACGCCGCCTCGCGCGGGTTCGCCAATCCGGTCGTGGTCGGCATGCCTGACGCCGCGGTGAAGGAAAGTCTCGAACGCATCCGCACCGCGATCACCAACTGCGGCTACCAGCCGCCGGTCCATCGCACGGTCATCAATCTCGCCCCGGCGGACATCCGCAAGGAAGGCCCGGCGCTGGACCTGCCGATCGCACTGGGCATGATCCTCGCCTCCGACGGCAAGGTGCCGCCTGATCTCCGGCAGTACATGATTGCGGGCGAACTGGCCCTCGACGGCCGCGTGCGGCCGATCAAGGGGGCGCTGTCGATCGCCATGACGGCCCGGCGCGAAGGATATCGCGGCGTGCTCGTCCCGCGTGAGAATGCCAACGAGGCGGCGGTCGTGGACGGTCTCGAGGCCTTCGCCGTCGGCTCGCTGACCGATGCCGTCGGTTTCGTCACCGGGCAGTTGCCGATCGAGCCGACCACGGTCGATCTGGAGGCGACGTTTGCCAAAGCGGCGGCGTATGAGATCGACTTCGCCGACGTGCGCGGGCAGGAATTCGCCAAGCGAGCGATGGTCGTCGCCGCGGCCGGCGGGCACAACGTGCTGATGATCGGTCCGCCGGGAAGCGGCAAGACGTTCATGGCCAAGTGTCTGCCGACGATTCTGCCGCCGCTGGCCATGGCAGAATCGCTGGAGACGACGCGGATCTGGTCGGCCGCGGGAAAGCTGCCGGCCGGTGCCACGCTGCTGGCAACGCGTCCGGTGCGTACGCCGCACCATTCGGCCAGCGCGCCGGCGCTGGTGGGCGGCGGTTCGATTCCGCAGGCCGGTGAAGTCTCGCTCGCGCATCACGGCGTGCTGTTCCTTGATGAGTTTCCCGAGTTTCAGCGGTCGATCCTGGAAACGCTGCGCCAGCCGATGGAAGACGGCTGCGTCACCATTGCCCGATCGCACAGCGTCGTCCGCTTCCCGTCGGAGTTCATGCTGGTCGCGGCGATGAATCCCTGCCCGTGCGGCTACCTGTCTGATCCGCGACGACCCTGCAAGTGTTCGCTGCCGCAGATCGAGCGCTACCGGGCGCGGGTCAGCGGCCCGCTGATCGACCGAATCGACATCCATGTGACCGTGCCGGGCGTTCCGTTCGACGAGCTTCGCCATGCCCGGCCGGGCACGGACTCGGCAACAATGCGGTCCCAGGTCCAGGCGGCGCGCGAGCGACAGAGGGAGCGCTTCGCAGGCAGAAAGACCATGCTCAACGCGCGCATGGGACCGCGGCTCGTTCGGCAGTTCTGCCCGCTCGATGCTCCCGGCGAACAGGTGCTCAAACAGGCGATGACGGAACTGGGCCTTTCTGCGCGGGCACACGACAAGGTGCTTCGACTGGCACGAACCATCGCCGATCTCGATGGCGCGGAGCAGATACGCGCCGAGCACGTCTCCGAGGCGGTGCACTACCGCCAGCTCGATCGACAGCATTGAGCGGCTATGGCCGTTTGAATCCACCCGATTGTTGCGATACGATGCAACGATCCGACCCTGCGATGGTGGATGCCTGCGACGATGCTGCCGCAAGCGCCGGAGCGTCTGAGCAGGTCGCAGACCTCACCCACAACCGAGCACACGCATGATTTCTTTCCTCGCCATGCAGGCGATCGCTTCGCACGCCGGGCACGAGCTGCTGGGCTGCATGGAACTCGGCGCCCATCTTCATGAACCGATTCCCCTCGAACTGCCGATCTGGGGGCTGCTCGCAGCAGTGATCGTCCTGGCGGTCCTGCTGCATCGGACAGGTCGACGTGCGACGCCGCTCATCGCTGCGTGCGACATGGCGCAGATGGCCTTCGCCATGCAACCGGATGGAATGACGGGCCAATCGTCCGCAGCGCCGCCGACCGGCAATGCGCCATCGACAACGACTGCGACGGCAGATTCGTGGTGGGCGCATGTCGCCACCGGCATCCGGATCGGACTGATCGGAAGTCCGGTGCTGGCTGTAGCGGAGACGGCGCTGCCGACGTACTTCGCGATGCGGTACTTCGAGCCGGGCTGGTGGCCGGTGGGCTTTGTGCTGGGGGCGGTGGGCAAGGCGGCAATCCTTCACAGTATCGTCTGGTGTCCGCTGCTGGGGCTGCTGGGATTTTTCCTGTGGGCATGGCGCCGCGGGCGCGTCGCGCCGGAGCCGGCACTGACGGCCGCGGCCGTGCTGATCGTGGGGCTGATGATCGTACCGCTGGACCTGGACATGGCCCACCTGCTTCGTCGAGGGCCGGTGATCGGCTCGTGCGGCGCGACGGTCGTCCTGGCAGGAGCGATGTATTTTCTGATGAGGCGACTTGCGCGGCGAAGCCCACGAGGACTGAGAAAATGGATGCAGCGGTTTGCAGGTATGGGCACCGCTGCGACGCTGCTGACGGGCTACGTGTTCATCCGATCACCGCTGGCATCGCCGGGGGACTATCGTGTACCGTTGCATGCAGTGGCGGCGCCGAGGACGAACGATCCGCATGTGCTGTGGATCCTGCTCGACACGGTCCGGGCGGATCATCTCGGCCTGCACGGCTATCCGGAAGCGACGACGCCGTTTCTGGATGCATGGAGCAGACAGGCGCTGGTATGTGATCGGGCGATTTCCGACAGCATGTGGACGCTGCCGGCACATGCGTCGATGTTCACCGGCCTGAGTGTCCGCGAGCACGGGGTTGATTTCGCCTTTCCGTTTCTCGATGAGCGCTTCACGACGGTGGCGGAGGCGTTGAAGCAGAACGGGTACCAGACGGCCTGTTTCTCCAACAATCCGTGGATCTGGAAGCACACCAACGTGGTGCAGGGCTTCGATGAGAAGCACGTGCTGTATCACACGCGGAACATCGGGCGATTTTCGCTGAGTTATCTTTTTCAGCGGATCGGCTGGGTGCCGCCGATCGGCTGGCTGGAGCAGGACTACGGCGCGGCGGTGACGAATCACTACATCGCGCAGTGGCTCGCGTCGCGCGTTGATGCCGGAGACCCGCTGTTTCTTTTCGTGAACTACTTCGACGCTCATCTGCCCTACAGCGTGCCGCTTTCCTATCGACGCATGTTCATGGACGAGCGGCAGGTGGCGCGCTCCTACGAGCTGCGCTACGAATTCGGCAACCTGACGGCGGCCCTGGACTACCGTTACAACATTGAAGGCCCCGACTTTCTCAGCGAGGAGGATCATGTCGTCCTGCGACGGCTGTACGCCTCGGGCATCCGCTACTTGGACGATCGGGTGCGCGAGCTGATGCAGATGTTCGAAGCCCGCGGCATGCTGGAAAATACGCTCGTGGTCATTGCGTCGGATCATGGCGAGCACCTGGGCGAGCAGGGGCTCTGGGCGCATCGCTACCTGACACATGAGGTGCTGACCCGCGCCGTGCTGATGGTTCGCGAGCCGGGTCGCACGACGGGGCAGCGCATGGAGACGGCAACCGCGCTGTCGGACCTGTATCCGACGGTGCTCCGTCATGTGCTGGGGGACTCGGCGCCAGCCGGCGGCCCGGAAGCGCGCGATCTGCTGTCGCCGATGGCGTCCGACGGATCGCCGCGCGTGGTGATCAGCAAGTACAACGGGCCGGCGCAGGAGATGCTCAAGCGAATCGGCGAGCCGTCAACGCAGGAAATGGCCCATCGCTGCGCGCCGCAGATCGCTGCACACGACGGCCGTTACAAGCTGTTGCTTTCAGACTCAGGGCGACGGGAGCTGTACGACGTCATCGCGGACCCCGGCGAAACGCGCAACGTGAGCGGTACGATGACGGACGAAGCACAACGCCTGGAGACGTACATCGCGCAATGGCGCGCACGAACGCCGAAGTACGTGCCGCCGAAGGAAATGAACATCCCCTCGGAGGATCCGCACACGGTCCGCGTGCTCAAGTCGCTCGGTTATCTGGGCGGGCAGTAAACAAGATTTACCGGCACAGACGATTGCGCGAATTCAACCGGGACGGCGGTCGAGTGAGCTTTATCCGGGTTGATGCAGCAAGTCCCACGTTTACCGGTCGCAACGGTCAGATCGTGGCCCGGTAAGGTTGAATTCGCATCGCCCGATGAATACGATCGAGAAGGGAAACCGACCGTGATCCCGATTCGACGATAACCGCAAAATCCACCCGAACCCTCGCAACACGCCGTGGGGCGAAGCCGGAGCCGCAGCATCGATGTCCTCGATCGACCGCCATCCTCGCGCGACAGGTTTGCCCGGTCGGTGGAGGATACGCTTCGCGCTGGCGCTGCTCTTGTTCGCGAGCGTCTCTGAACAGGCCCGGCCGGCGCAGCAGAATGTAAAATGGATCGGCGCGACCGGCAACTGGAACACGGCGGCCAACTGGGAACCGGCGGTCGTGCCCAACAATGGTGTCGATACCTATCATGCCCGCATCGACGACGGAGATATGAAGTCCGCCTCCGTCGTTACGCTGGATCTCAACGCGACCATCGACCATCTGACCATCGACCCCGGCGACGAACTGCGAATTCCGAATGGCCGGCTGTTCACGCTCATCGGCGGGGAAACGACCGGCATTCTCCACAATGCCGGCATTCTGCGCCTTGAGTCAACGGCAAGCAGTACGAACCTGCGCCTGAGTACCGGGCTGGTCACGCTGACCGGCGGGGGCGTCCTGATTCTGTCGGATCATGCCAACAATCGCATTCTCGGCGTCAGCGGCGGATCGTTGCAGATTCTCAATCAGATCGTGCGCGGCGCCGGACAGATCGGCGTCAACTCCACGGCGCTGAACAATCAGGGCACCATCGTGGCCGACCAGCCGACCGCGCTGAGCATCGATCCGAGTTCGTCGCCGATGATTAATACGGGCATCCTGCAGGCACAATCCGGAGGGCGGCTCCGGCTGATCAACGGCGAATTTGAAAACGCAGGCGGACAGATCGAGGCCCTGACTGATTCGATCGTGGAGCTGTCACAGGCGACGATCCGCGGGGGCTCTCTTTCGACGTTCGATACGGGCCGCGTTCACGTCACCTCCACCAGCACACTGGACGGCGTATCGCAGACGGTACAGAGCGCCGGCATCGTGGAGATCAGCAACGGTGTGGTGCTCAATCTGCGCGGAAGCATTCACAACACCGGCACCCTCCAGCTCAACTCGACCTCCAGCAGCACGGACCTGCGCACGACCGATGCAACCGTGACGCTCAGCGGCGGCGGGATCGTGCAGATGGGAAATCATGCCAATAATCGCATCTTGACCAGCGGGAGCGGCGCGCTGGTGAATGTCGACAACACGATTCAGGGCGGCGGGCAGATCGGCGTGAACATCCTGTCGCTGACGAATCAGGGGCTGATCGTCGCAGATCAATCAACGGCACTGATTGTGGACCCGCCTGTTTCGCCGATCGTCAACTCCGGAACGATGCTCGCGGACAGCGGAGGCACGCTGCGACTGACCAACGGTGCATTCGATAACTTCGGCGGACAGATTCAGTCCTTCAACGCCTCGATCGTGGAGATTGCTTCAGCCACCATTCGCGGCGGCACCCTGACCTCGCCGGACCCGGGCGGCATTCGTTTCAGCGGAACATCCACACTCGACGGCAGCGCCGAAACCGTCACGCTGGCGGGCGGAATCACGCAACTCAACGGAGCGATCCTGAACCTGCAGGGGGAGATCCACAATCTGCTGAACCTCAACATTGAATCCACAGGAACGCTGACCGACCTGCGAGCGGCATCCGGCGGCGCGACGCTGACCGGCGGCGGCGTGGTGAACCTGTCCAACAGCACGAGCAATCGCATCCTCAGCTCGGGTGGTTCACTGGTCAACATGGACAACACCATCCGCGGTTCCGGTCAGATCGGCGTGAATCTGACGGATGTGACCAACCACGGGATGATCGTCGCGGACCAGTCGGCGACCCTGACGATTGATCCGGCGGCCAATCCGTTCGTCAATCGCGGCATGCTCATCGCGCAACTGGGAGCGACGCTGCGATTGATCAATGGATCCTTCGACAACGAGAGCGGCGTCGTTCAGGCGCAGACAAATTCGCTGGTCGAGTTGAACGGCGCCATTCTCCTGGGAGGAACGACTTCGAGCATCGGCACCGGGCTGGTCCGGGGCATTGGCCAGAACACCATTGATGGATCGACAACCATCTTTAGTAACGAAGGCGTCCTCGAAGTAGCCAACGGCAGCGATCTGACCGTACGCGGACAGATCCACAACACGGGCACCATCCGGCTTGCGTCTACCGGCTCGCTGACCGACTTTGAGCCGACCGGTGGCCAGGTCACGCTCACCGGCGGCGGGCAGATCACGCTGTCGAACGCGGCCAACAACCGTATCTTGGCCGTCTCGGGCGGCTCTCTCCTGAACGTGGACAACACCATCACCGGCTCCGGGCAGCTTGGTTTCAATCTCACGCCGATCACCAATCAGGGAACGATTCGTGCGAATCAGTCGGTGGCGATGACCATCAATCCTGACAACACCATCGGCCTGGATAACCAGGGGCTGCTCCACGCGACCAACAGCGCGACCATGAACATCGCCGACGGTCCATTCGCCACGTCGGGCAGCATCACGGTCGATCCGGCGTCGACATTCGCGCGAACAGGCGGCGTGATCCAGACGGCCGGCACAACGACTGTACGCGGCACCTTCAGCGCCACGGGAACATACGACCTGCAAGGCGGTACGCTCCAGGGCGACGGCATCGTACAGGCAGCTGTAATCAGTGCAGCAAGTGTGGCACCCGGCATATCCACCGGCATCCTGACGATCAGCAGCAACTATGCACAATCGGCAGACGGCGTGCTGGTCATCGAAATCGGCGGAACGACACCGGGCCCGGGTCATGATCGGCTGGTGGTCAGCGGCACGGCGACACTGGATGGCACGATCTCCATTGCGTTCGTCAACGGATTCGTTCCAACGATCGGTCAGACATTCACCGTGATGACCTACAGCTCACGCATCGGTGATTTTGCCGCGCGGGATATTCCCTGTCCGCCGGGCTTCGGCGTCGCGGTCAACGTGCTGGCCACGTCGGTCGTCGTGGAAATCGTGGCGCCGGCCGCGGGAGCGGGCGACATGAACTGCGATTGCGTCGTCAGCCACAACGACATCGAGCCGTTCCTGCTCGCGCTGCTGGACCCGGACGCCTATGAGGTGACTTACGACGACTGCGACATCCACCGGGCGGATCTGAATATGGATGCCGCAATCGACGCGCTGGACATACAGGGGTTCGTCGATCTGCTGCTTCCGTAGCCCGCTGCATGTACCACCGCACAATTCGATTCGACGCGAAGCCGGAAGACCCGCCGTCGCTTCCCTGCTTCTTTTTGCGGTGCCGGTTCGTACAATACAGTGCGCGGGGCGGCAAATACGATTGTCCGGGGGACGGGAGATGTCACGATGATTGATCCGGTCCTGTTGCTTTCCGGCTGGTTGAATCTTCTGCTGGGAATGATTGATACGCTGGTGGCCGCCTATTTCACGCCGCTCTTCGCCGTACTTGGTCTTCCTGCGCCGAGCTTGCTGTCAATCCTCTCCGGCCTCGGTTGATGCACCGTGGCAACGGTGTGCCGGAACATGTGTTACTCGGCGGGCTGTGTGGTCGGCGAGGGCGCGGCGGGCTTGTCTTCTTTCGGAATGTCTTCGTCCGCCAGCGGGACATCCTCAGTCGGGATGGGATTGTGTCCGACGACCAGGCGGCCGCAGTCGGGACAGATCGTGTCACCGCTCTTACCCATTGATTCATTGAGCACGACGTAGGTTGGCTCTTTCTTTCGTTTGCCGTCCTTCGTCCAGTAGCAGCGCTCAACGGGATAGCCAGTCAGCTTTCCCGAGTGCGGCGACATCACCGGCCACTTGTCGCCTTCGACCATCTTCCCCTCGAAGGGCTTCATCGTCTCGATGCAGAGGAAGGTCATCTCGACCGGTTCGGTGGGCGGGATCGGAGCGGTGGTAAGCGTTCGATAGGTGAGATAGCCCGCGGATGCGAAGAGGGCCACGAAGAGTGCGATGCCGAGCGGGCCGCTCAGTGGACCGTTGCGGGTGGCCGAGGACGACTGGGCCATCTGCTGATGAGTTGAATCTGCCTGTTTCGCCATGGTGCCTTACATTCGATGCTGCGCTGCATATCTAGGTCCATGCAGCGCATTTCGTATCCTACACGGATCGATCGGAGCATCCAAGACGTTTCCGCACGTTCGCAAATCTCAAAGCGGAAGACAGTATTCACGCAGAATTCACATATGACGTGGTGGGGGCAGGGGGCCGGCCGTCAGATGTTCAGACTTTTTCGGCCTGATCGGCACGGAGCCAGCCCTCTTTGCCGTCGGGCAGGCGGACCAGATACCACGTCTGACCTTCTACGTCCGGCCGCGACTCCACGATTTCGAACTCGACGCCCTGCGGCAGGGCCTGCTCGAAGCGGGGTTCGTAATAGGCGCCGTTGCCCTTGCGGACGACGACATCGTCGGCAATGAGGACGCCGACGGCTGACTGGCCACGGGTCGATTCCCAGGCGACGCTGGCACCGGCAGCGAGGCAGAGGACCGCGACGACGACGGTCAGCCAGGTAACGCTGGGGATGCGCCGCGGCAGGAAGCGCGCGGCGAGTGCGAGTACCCAGAAGACAGCATAAGCCGCCAGGGCAAAGTGGAGGCGCGCGGCCCGCGACGTGCCGTAGTGCCAGAAAAAGAGTGTCTCAATCATGGCACTCGATGCGGGTTTCTGAAATCGAACCTCGCAGAGCTTCCGCGCGGCGTCGAGGTTGCGAAGGGTCTGAGGGTCACCGGGCAGCAACTGCAGGGCGCGGCGGTAGTTGACAATCGCATGTCCGATGCGACCCAGGCGAAGGTACGCATTGGCTAGGTTGTAGTAAAGCCGGCCGTTCTGAACGCCACTGTCAACCAATGCGTGAAAGCCAGCACGAGCGGATTCGTACAGTTCACGCGCCTGCGGGCTGGCGTGATTTTTCATGGCCGCAGCGGCTTCGAAGTCGGCGATGGCTTGTTCGAAAACGGTGCGACGATCCGCATCGGTCATCGGAGTCGATTGACTGCCGGCTTGCTCCGCCCCAACGGGAGCTGTGACGGCAAACACCAGCAGTGCCATCGCACAGACACGCCACGCCACGGTCGGACGGGGCCGTCGTGCACCTGCAAAGGGTGATCGAAGCGGGTAGCTCAGCAGGTCAGTCATCGGAAGCCGCGTTTCTCCATTTCGGCGATCAGTTCGAGGGCCTGGGCGGATGCCTCCGCGACGTCGCCGGCTGCCGCGCCGCCGCCATATTCCGCGAACTCCAGTTGCTCGACGAGGGCGTCCAGTCTGGCGGCAAAGTCGGGCGGCAACCCGCCGGCGGACGCAAGTCGCACGGCTTCAGCGCGCGTCAGCCCACCGGCCGGAACGTTGCAGCAATCGGCGATGTAGCCCAGCAGTGCGGCGCGCACCTGACCGGGTCGAGTGGCAACTGCCCCTGAAAGCGCGTTGCGGGCGATGGCGAAGGCCTGACTGCGTCGGCGCAAGGCCTCGTTGTTTCGAAATCGCGCAGACCGCGTCCGCACCAGGCAGGTAACTAGATAGATCAGCGGCAAGGCCGCGAGCAGGCACCAGGTCGCCGGACCGATTTCACTCGTCTGATCGGCCAGGACCATCGTCGGATCGGTGTAGTTGGGGAACAGACCACCGGTGGTCTCTACGAGCGGCGTCAGCGCGCCGGCCCCGATAGCCGGACCAGCATCGGGCGAGGCCGGCAAGGCGAGTCGGATCGCCGGGAGAACCTTGATGGGGATCGGCCGGCTCGTCGCCGTCTCGAATCGCTGCGACCTGGGATTGAAGTAGCTCAGCGGGATGGCGGGAATCTGGCGAACATCTTCGCGCAGCGGACGTATCGTGACGTTGAAAACCTTGCGATCGCCTTCGACGCGGCCGGCAGGGATGTCGGCGGCGATCTCGAAATCCTTCTTCAAGGCCTCGACCTGATCGAGACGGGGCGGCATGAGCCGTTCGAGCGAACCCGAGCCGCGGATCGACAGGGAGAGGGTGATCGGATCTCCGACCGGAATCTCCGTGGGCTTGGCCGTGGTGAAGATCGCATAGACGCCGACTGCACCGTTGTACTCCGGCGGCCGACCTTCCGTGGGGATCGGCTGAACGGTCAGGTTCGGAGCGATCGGCCTCGCGGAAATGCGTCGAGCACGCTCCAACTGATAGCCGAGCATCGTGCGTGCCAATAGCACGGGGTACTGGTAAACGAATTCGATGTCGCCGAAGTCGAACGAGCCGGCCTTCGTCGGATATGCGGTGAGCTCCAGCGTATAGACATAGAACTCGCGCTCGACACCGTCATCGTCCGGGCGACGAACCTGCTGCACAGAAGGAACCTGGTTTACATCACTGAAGATGCCCCAGGAGGTGCTGTTCTTGTCGCGCAGGGACCAGGTCGTGTTGGCATCGAGCGTGCCGTAACCGGCCTGCATGAACTTTCGGATGTAGATCTTCAGTCGAAGATTGATCGGCTGGCCGATGTAAGCCACCTCGTGATCGGATTCGATTTCGCAGATGACGAAGGGACCAGCCGAACTCTTGCCAACCGTAACGCGGAGCGGCCGCGTGACCAGCGTGCGGCCTTTTTCCTGGTAGGTGAACTGCGGAAGGAGGAGATTTCCTTCGCGCAGGGGACGAACGGTGTAGCGATAAGTGTAGGACTGCTCCTGGGAGACCTTGTCACCGATGATGGTCATGCGACTGTTCTGACTCGGCACGACGCTGACGAGACGGATCTCGAAGTCATTGGTCTCCGGCGGTGCGGGAGCGCTGGCTTGCGATGGATTGACCAACGTGACGTAGAGATCGAGCACTTCCCCCAGCTCGGCCTCCGACGAGGAAAGCTCGGCGCGCATCGACTGCGCGAGGGCGGGCGACGCTGCAACTGCACCTGCTGCGATGACGGCGAACAAGAACACGGTGAGGCGTTTCATCGATTCACGTTCCCGGATGCCCTGTTGCTCGTACATTCGGTAATCGATCGCCATGACTACCAATCCTTGTCCGCGGGGATACGGCCGCGCAGGCGCAACATGCGCATCCGCTTAGCTTCGCGGCGCTGACGCTCGGCATCGCGCGCTTCCTGCAGCATCGGCTCGGCCTCCTCCGCGGTCAGTTGATGCTCCTGAGTTTCGCCGGTCGGTGTTTCCTTCGTCTCAGCGGACGGCTCACCCTGCTGCTCGCCCTTCTGGGCGTCACTTTTCGAATCGCCCTGCTGCTCATTCTGCTGCGACTGGTTTTCCTGTTCGGACGATTGCTCCTGCGACTCTTCCGAGTCCTGAGCGCTTTCCTGTTCCTGCTGTTCGCCCTGTTCGTTCTTCTGCTCCTGCTTCTGTTCGTCGGAGGGCTGGGAGCTCGGCTGCTGCGACTCTTCGTCTTTCCCTGAGTCTTCGTTTTCTTCCTGCTTCTGCTCGTCCTCCTTGCTTTCCTGCTGTTCTTCCTGTTGCATCGCCTGGAGCTTCTTTTCGAAGTAGGCCCGGAGGCGCTCGGCCGCTTCCCGGTTGCGGACGGCATCGGTGTCCTGCGGAGCCATCTGGATCGCATCGTTGTAAAAGCCGATGGCCCGGCCAAGCTCGTTGATCGCTTCGGGCAGATTCTCGCGCTTCTCCAAAGCGGCGGCGTGGGCGCTGCGACCGAGGTTGTAACGCGCACGAGCTTCGAGTTCCGGGTTTCCAGGCAGAATGGCGTCCTGAAAAGCCGATTCGGCCTCGCCGTATCGACCGAGCCGGTAGAGAGCGAGCCCGCGGTTGTAGGCGATCTCGGGGGCTTCAGGCAGTCGGCTTCGGGCGGCGTCGTACTTCGCAAGGGCCTCGTCGAAGCGACCCTCGTCGAGAAGACGATTACCCTCGCGCACCTGATCCGCCGCATAGCGCAGTGCTTCGCCACCTGAGGCGGACTCGGAGCCGGATCGCACCGTCGTGGTACCTGCGTCGCCCGGCAAAACGGACTGGGCTGAGACTGGCGCAAGACCAAGTAGCATCGCGACGACGCACGCACCTGCGAATTGAAGCAACCGGCGAGGATTCATGCCGCTATCTCCTTCTGCGCCCTGGGCCTGACTCTTCCACGGGATTCAACTGGCATTGACGACGATCGCGATGGATTGAGCGCGGTCGATGCGCTGCCGCGCCGCTCACTGACCAGCGTCGAGATCATCAGGAGCACGAGCGCCAGCCCCGCAGGCCATGCAAAGCGCGGCCGCTGGGTGGGGACGTGCTTCTTCTTCAGGTCGGCCTCCTGCATCGGAGCGAGCCGGTCGGTGTAGATCCACTCCAGCGTGCGCTGCCCGGCGACGACCTGCCCGCTGGGATGGTATTCACCGCCGCCGGCGAGGGCTATTTCCTGCAGGGTGCGCGGGTCCATCCGCGACCAGACCTGCTGGCCGTCGTACATCAGAAAATCGCGCCGGCCGTCCTGATCGACGGGAATCATCGATCCGCGATCCTGATCGCCGATGCCGATCGTGTAGACGACGATCTGGTTTTCGCGGGCCTGTCGGGCCATGTCACGCGCGGATTCGCCGTGATCCTCGCCATCGGACATGACAATGATGGCCCGATGATGGCTGCGGTGCGGTCCGAGGGCTTTGACGGCCACAGCAAGGGCCTCGCCGATGTTTGTCCCGCCGAGCTGCACGCTGTGGATGCCCACGTCTTCAAGGGTAAGGCGGTAATAGTCAAAGTCATCCGTGAGCGGGCAGATCAGCTCCCCGCGACCGGCAAAAGCCACCAGACCGATCATCCCGCCCTGGAGCTTGTCGAGCAGGCGCTTGATGTCATCCTTCGCGCGGCTCAGCCGGGACATCCCGGCGTCTTCGGCGAGCATGCTGCGCGAGACGTCGAGACAGATCATCACATCGAGTTGCCGACGATAGACATCTTCGAAGTGTGCGCCATAGCGCGGGCCTATCAGGGACAAGACGATCGCTGTCATCGCCGCAAGAACCAGTATCGACTTGACGATCTGTCGGGCCCGGCTGACATCCGGCGCAAGAAAACCGAGCAGTTTCGCGGCGGCGAAGGTGCGCAGCGCGCGGGCGCGCGCCGACAGGCCGTACACGACCACGGCGCCGCAGCCGAGGATCAGCAGCAGCCAGTAGAGCTGCCGGACGTCTTCAATCTGAAATTCGTTCATGACCTCGCGGCTCGTGTCGATGAGCCGCACTCCGACATCCGCGTGCAGCGGGCGATACGTTCAACGATCCGGCACATCACGGTATTCTCCGCAGGCGGGTATTTGCCAGGATCAGCTCCAGCGCCAGCAGACACAAAGCGACCAGCAGTGGCGGCGGCAGATGGATCGACCCGATGCGCAGCCAGCGGTAAGCCAGCTCCTCGTACCGAAAGAAGCTCGCACGATCGATGGTCGATCGCTCCAACTTGTCGATCTCCTGGTAAATGTCTCGCAGCGAACCGGCGTCGCGTGCCCGGAAGTACTTTCCACCGGTCAGGTCGGCAACCTTCTGAAGTTCTTCTTCATCGACGTTGACCGGAACACGAACGGTTCGCGGCTGGAAGATGCCCCCGCCGAATTGCTGCTGCTGAAACTCCGGGGCTGCGCCGATCGTGTACACCTTCACGCCGACGGCCGCCGCGACCTCCGCCGCCTGCACCGGCCGGAATTTTCCGAAGTTCTGATCGCCATCCGTAAGGAGAATGATCACCCGGCTCTTGATCTTGAACGCATCGTCGGGGCCGAATCGACGGGCGATGTTTCGCGTGCGCTCGACCGCCAGCAGGAGGGCGTCGCCGATCGCCGTCCCATCTTCTTCGCGCGGCGGAATCTGTACCTTGTCCAGGGCACGAACCAGGTGCTGATGGTCGTGGGTCAGTGGGCACTCGGTATCGGCGAAGCGCGCGAAGACGATGAGGCCGACGAGATCGTCTTCGCGGCCGCGCAGTTCACGGCCGTCGCCGACGACAAACTGACGGACGACGTCCTTGACGGCATCGAGCCGGGTCAGCATGCGGCCGCGATCGTCCGCGAAGTCTTCGTTCGACATGCTCCCGGAGCGATCCAGGACGATCTGAATCGCGATGCCTTCGGTCGAAACGCGCGTCTCTTCGTCGGCCTTCTGTGGCCGGGCGAGGGCCAGCACGACCAGCGCCACCGCCAGACTGCGCAGCAGCGGCAGCAGATGGTGGGCCCGCTGTGACCAGCCGCCGGCGCGAAGTTTGACACGATCGACACCGGCAAAGCGCAGGGCCGCGCGGCGGCGCGGATTCAGGTGCACCCACCAGATGACGGGAATGAAGAGCAGCAGCACCAGCAGCCAGGGATGGGCGAGCGCGATCATACGCCGGCCTCCTCGGCAATCGGCCGGGCTTCAGCAGACGACGAGCGGCGAACCGCTGGACCGACGGCGACGCCGGACACCGCGGTCTGGTGGACAAAATCACGGGCGGAGCCGTCCACCCATCTGGTTTCTTCGGCATCGGGCACCTGACGGGCGTACTTGACCGGGTCGCAGGCGCTGATGAACCGCTGGAGCAGTCTCTTGTGATCAGCAGAGAGCATGGCAGTGCGTTGAAGGTCACGCAGGAATTCTTCGCTGGTCTGCTCGCCGGCCATGAGCCCGTAGCGACGCTCGATGTATTGCCGCACGATGGCGTTGATCCGGTAGTACCATTCCTGCACGCGGCCGCGATCAAGCAGGCCCTCGGCCGCGAGCATGTCAAGCTGAGCGAGTGCCCAGATGTGCGCAGGAACAGTCGGCTCGGCCTTTGGTAGCTCGCGCGGCTCGCCGCGACGAAGCCGACGGGCCACCAGAGCGATGAGGGCGACGGCCACGATGACACCGAGCAACCATGCCGCCAGGGTGTACGACCTCGGGACGTTAAGGGAAGCTGGGTCTTTGACATCGGCCAATTGCAAAGCGACGCGCACAGTCAGGGTCGGCGTCGCCACCTGGTCGACGACGTCTCCGCGGGAACCGTCCGCTCGCTCGCGACGATCCTCATAGCCGACGATCAGCGGAGGGATTTCGATATCCCCCGGCAAAGCGGGCTCGAGCGTGACGATGCGCGATTCCTTTCGATAGAGATCGCCCTCGGTCGGCGGCGGCGCCTCGATGTGCTGCACGAGCAGATCGCCGAGCAGCTCGCCGATCTCCGGCATCGTCACGGTGACGCCGCGCTCGGCTTCGACCGTAAGCGTCAGCGTGATCGGCTCGGGCACAACGGCAACGTCGCGATCCAACTCCACGGTAACCCGCAACGGCCCGGACTCCACCGAACGTGAGACCGGCACCGCCGTCGTCGTGGCCACGCCGTCCCGGGATGCGGGCGAATCGGCGCGCAGCTTCTGCTCGCTGGCAACGGCGGCCGCGACGGTGAGCGTGATGCGTAGTATTAACCGGTAATTCCGAAACATCCGCCCATGCCTTCAATGCAATCAATGCGGCAAACGTCTGTCGCAGAAACCGACGAATTCCAATCCATCGGCCTCTTACCGTCATTCGTTTTTCGCCGTTCGCACTTTGTCTCTTTCACATTCTTGCCTCTCGTGCCCGGAAGAACCGTGTCATCGGCTCGATATACGACTGACCAGTCACGAGTTCCATCGCATCGGCCTTGATCTTCTTGAAGAGCTTCTGACGCGCCTCGGTGCTGCCTGCCGCTCGGCGCTGATATTCGCGGCGAAAGGCGGCACTCGATGTATCGACCGTCACCAATTCACCCGTCTCGCTGTCGATCAGGTCGATGTAGCGAACCTTCGGCAACTCGACCTCGCGCGGATCGCTGAGGACGATGGGGATCAGATCATGGCGGCGGCGTGCCACCTGCAACGGTCGCTCGTACCGATCGGCCAGGAAGTCGCTGATCAAAAAGGCGACGGCCCGTCGGCGCGTCACCCGGTTGAAGTAGTCCAGTGCCCCGGCGATGTCGGTGCCGCGTCCAGTGGCTTCGAGCGTAAGCAGCTCTCGAATGACACGTAGGACATGCCGCGTGCCCTTGTCGGGTTTCACGTAGCGCTCGATGCGATCGGAGAAGCCGATGAGACCGACCTTGTCGTTGTTCTTGATGGCGGAGAAGGCCAGCGTGGCACCGACTTCGGCAGCGAGTTCGCGCTTGAGCTGACCGGCGGTGCCGAAATCCTGCGAGCCGCTGACATCCACCAGGAGCATGACCGTCAGCTCGCGCTCCTCTCGGAAGCGCTTGACGAACGGCTTACCCTGCCGCGCCGTGACGTTCCAGTCGATGCGTCGAATTTCGTCGCCGGGCTGATACTCGCGCACCTCCTCAAACTCCATACCCTGGCCCTTGAAGGCGGAGTGGTAATGCCCCGCGAAGAAGTCATTCGCGATGTGGCTCGTGCGGATGTGTATCCGGCGGATCTTTTTCAGTAATTCCTTCGCGTCCATGATTACGGAACAGGCACATGATCGAGGATCGTCTTGACGATCGCGTCGCTCGTCATTTCTTCGGCTTCGGCCTCATAGGTGATGATGACGCGGTGGCGGAGCACGGACGGTGCGATGTCCTTGACGTCCTGCGGGGTGACGAAGCCGCGGCCGGCGAGGAAGGCCCCGGCCTTGGCCCCGAGGGTGAGCATGATCGTCGCACGCGGCGAGGCCCCATACTGAATCAGGTGCTTGAGGTTGAGCTTGAACGCGCCAGGATCGCGTGTCGCCACCACGAGACTGACAATGTAATCCTTGATCTTGTCGTCGATGTAAATCTCATCCACCGCCTCGCGGGCCTTCACGATGTCCTCCGGGCTCATGACCGGCTGCACGAGTTTCTCCGGATTCGTATAGGCCATGCGATCGAGAATCTGCCGCTCCTGCTGCGGCGTGGGATAGCTGACCGTCACCTTGAGCATGAAACGGTCAACCTGTGCCTCGGGGAGCGGATACGTGCCCTCCTGCTCGATGGGATTCTGCGTCGCCATCACCAGAAACGGTTCCGGCAGCGGATGGCTCTGGTCGCCGATCGTCACCTGCCGTTCCTGCATGGCTTCCAGCAATGCGCTTTGCACCTTCGCCGGAGCGCGGTTGACTTCGTCCGCAAGAATGATGTTGGAAAAAATCGGCCCCTTCTTGACCGAGAACTGCCCCGTCTGCGGCTGGTAGATCAGCGTGCCGATCAGGTCGGCCGGCAACAGGTCCGGTGTGAACTGGAGCCGGGCGAAGCCGGTGCTGATGCCACGGGCCAGGCACGAGACGGTCAGCGTCTTCGCCAGACCGGGCACGCCTTCGAGCAGGATGTGCCCGTTGGCGAGGATGGCGATGAGCATGTGATGCAGCATCTCCTCCTGCCCGACGATGACGTGGGAAACCTCGTCCCGAAGCCGCATGAACGGCTGACTGGCGGCCTTGATGATGGGTCCGATCTGCTTGACGTCCAACTGTGTCACGGTGCCTAACCTCGCTCCAGAAAAACAGTTAATCGCGGGAAACTGGCGGGCGGTATGTAGTGATAGACGATGAACCGCCTGCCGGCCTGTCATGGCGACAGACTGTAAAGGAAAGATGGTATGAGACCGGCCCTGCGCCGTCCAGAACGGTGCCCGCCACGCACGACAAGTCCGGCGGATCGAGACCCTTTCGGTGCGAGCCAGTCAGCCGGCCGGCCAGCGGTCGAGCTTCCTAGACAGACTCGGTAATGGGTCGGGGACGTCGCCCGATAAGCAGGAGGATAAGGGTAAGGACTCCCGCGGCGATCGCCGTACCGTAATAAACATTCCAGACTCGGTTGTAGAACTCGGCATTCCAGCGAATCAGGAAGTAGTCGAGCAGATCGGTGGAGAGCAGGCCGACGACGGCGACGATCACGGCATAGGGCAACTGGGTGCGCACGTGGGTCGCCAGATCGCACTCCGTGGCGATGGCAGACAACACGGTCGTGTCACTGATCGGCGAACAGTGATCGCCGAAGACCGCACCGGTGAGTACCGCGCCGATCGATGCATAGAACAGCGGCATCGCCTGTTCGACCGGTAGCGGCGCGAGCAGGTTCGCGGAGATGGCCACAGCGGTAGGACAGAGGATGCCCATCGTCCCCCAGCTCGTACCGGTGGAGAACGACACGATGCACGCTGTCACGAAGATCACCGTCGGCAGGAGCGGCACGGCGAACAGCCCGCGATCAACCTTGTCCTGCAGGAATGCCGTCGCGGCCTCGCCAAGCTGAAGGTCCTGCGTCGCCGTTGATATACCCCACGCAAGAATCAGCACGATCTGCGCGCCGAAGATGCGCTGCATGCCGCCGGTCATCGCCTGCATGGTGCGTTCGAGTGACAGACAGCGCATGGCCAGTGTCGAGACGATGGCGACCAGCACTGCGGCGAGGCCACCGTAGAGCAACGCGACGTACGAGTCTGCCTTGCCGAGCAGGTTCATCACGGCGATGCGCTGATCAGCAAACGATCCGAAAGAAACGGCGATGCCTTCCGCGTCGCACTGTTGTTTGCCCGTGACAAAGAGCAGCGTCAGCACCATCGTGACCAGCGTGAAGACCGGCAAAAAGCCCAGCAGCCAGTAGCGACCGTCCGGTTCCGATTCGCCGTACGGCTGCGATTCATTCTTGTTCGTTTCGCTGGCTGCTTCGCTCTCCGCGCTTCGCATCGGACCGAAGTCGCGCCCGGTCAGCCCGACGAGAAAGACGAAGAACAGCGCCAGCCATGCATACGTGCGATAGGGCAGCGAGCCCCAGAACGCAGTGCTGCCGGTCATGTTCGCCATGAACTCCGGCCTCGCGCCGGTTAGGCCGGACAGTGCGGTGTCGAGATAGTTGATCTCCGCCGCCAGCCAGGTCCCGATAAAGACCGACGCGACCGGCGCAGCCGTCGAGTCGACGACGTACGCCAGCTTCGCGCGAGAGAGCCGCAAACGATCAAAGACCGGCCGCATCGCCGGGCCGAGGATCAGGGCGTTGGCGTAGTCGTCGAAGAAGACCAGAATGCCGCCGCCCAGCGCGCCGAGCTGTCCGCGGCGGCGCGTTCGCATCAGGTGCGTGACCTTGGCGACCATCGCCCGCGTGCCGCCGTTGGCCTCGATGATCCCGATCATCGCGCCGATGAACTGCGTGAAGACGATGACCTTGAGACGGCTGTAGCCGGAGCCGAGACGGTCAAGGTTGGAATGATCCGGCGGGATGAAGACGCCGAGCAGGTAGTGCTCGACGGCGTAGATGACCATGTGGATCGGGTTGTACTGGCCGTCGAGGATGCACAGCATTACCGCGGCCGTGAGGATGCCGAGTGCCAGCGACGGCACGACCTGCCGCGTAATAATGGCCAGCCCGATGGCCACCAGCGCCGGCAGGAGCGACCAGAGACCGAAGGTTTCTTTGGGCGAGCGAGCAACCGCGCCACTTCTCGCGGATGAAGACGCTGGGAGCGTGTCGTCCGTAGCCGTGCCCGTTGTGGCGGAGGAATCTTCGTTCTGAGCAGTGACGGTTACGGGACGGTTCGGCGTTGCATCACTTGACTGCGGCGCGGAATGCTCCTGCCCGGTCAGATGTCCGGCGTAGAAGAGCAATACGACGGTGGTGAAGAACAGTGAGACGACCGGCCATCGCCGGCCGCCGGTTCGCAGCGCGAGTTGCGGAAGAACCTTCACGGGCGGGCAATCTACAATCGACCCACGGCAGGGTCAATCATGTTGCCGCCTTGTCGGTCCGTCATTACGATGT
The DNA here is from genome assembly GCA_900696465.1 of uncultured Planctomycetota bacterium. GTDB lineage: Bacteria > Planctomycetota > Phycisphaerae > UBA1845 > UTPLA1 > UTPLA1. The sequence continues at coordinate 107,638 of CAADGE010000022.1, read as the reverse complement.
TTGTCGGTCCGTCAATGAGATGCCTGCGGACAGCCGGGCAGTGCCCGATGGGTGCTGTGCCTGCGTATAATTCTGCACCCGAGAGCGCAGCATCCGGAGCTGACTTCCAGTCTCTCGTGTAGAGACGCTCGTTTCCAAAGGGGGCCCGTAGCTCAATGGTCAGAGCAGGGGACTCATAATCTCCGGGTTCTCGGTTCGAGTCCGAGCGGGCCCAGTACACCCCTCACACGTCAACACATCGCGTGACGGCTACCTCGTCGAATCAGCGAGCGGGTCTTTGAGCGTGGAAGCGCTCACGCCGACCAGCCGGATGTCCCTGCAACGTTCCTCCTGATCGAAGCGCAGGACGCAATAGCGCGCCCCGCGCGTGTTCGTCCAGTTGCGAACGTCGTAGACCCGCATGACCTCACCGGTATCGCGGCTGCGCAGCGTGGCCAGCGGCTCCTTGAGTTCCGCGTCGCGGCTGCAATCCGCCGGCGTCTTGCCCATGACTTTCGACTTGATCGCCGCTGCCTTCACGACGTCCTCTACGCCGTCGATGTTCCGCTTCACCCGGGAGAGCGCCACCAGCCGACCGTCGCGCGCCTCGACGACCCAGCTCTGATCATCGAGCAGATCGCCCTTGACGAGATAGGTGATCAGTTCGCGACCGGGATCATCGGCATAGACCAGCGTCTCCTGCCGCTCGCCGAACATCTCGTCCGCGCTCGCGACCGGCTCGCCGTAGAGCTTCTCCTGGTGCTTCTTCACGTCGGCGTCAATGATGACATCGCCGATGGCCATCGACGCCAGACTGACGGGATGAAGCCGACAGCCCGAACTCGAAAGCATGCAGACTCCGCCCAGAAGCAGACCGACGCAGCCGCCGCGAAGTGCGAGATTTCGTAGGTGCACGATGGACTCCGATTCAAAATCGTCACCCGCGCCATCGCCGACCATGACGAACAAGGAGCGCGGGTTGATCCGTGGATTATGCGGCGGACGGTGGATCGAAGCAATCGGCGGAGAATCGTCGTTCAACTTGTATGATCGTGACAATCCGCTCCCCAAAGAAACAGCTTGTCATGGCCCACCAAAGCGAATGGTAGGCGGCAAATTACCATGTAGATATGCAATCTAGAGAGGTTCCGTCGTGTCCACGACGTGCAAGTGACAGAACCAGATTGCTGCCACTGCCAGCAAATCAGCAAAGGTGTTACAAAATCATCCGCCGAACTTGATGCCCTGCGCCAGCGGGAGCTCCGTCGTGTAGTTGATCGTATTCGTCTGCCGGCGCATGTACGCCTTCCAGCTGTCGCTGCCGGCTTCGCGGCCGCCGCCGGTCTCCTTCTCGCCGCCGAAGGCCCCGCCGATCTCCGCGCCGCTCGTGCCGATGTTCACATTCGCAATGCCGCAATCGCTGCCGACGGCCGACAGAAAACGCTCCGCCTCCAGCAGGTTGCGCGTGAAGATGGCACTCGAAAGCCCCTGCGGCACGTCGTTGTGCAGGCGTATCGCCTCGTCGAGTGCTTCAAGACCCGAGGCCTGCGACTTGGTACTTGAAGCGCCGGCCTTGCCATAGGGAATGATGTACAAAATCGGGGCAAAAGTTTCCTCCTGCACGATCTCATACTCGTTCTTCGCCTCGGCGATGCACGGTGTCACGTAGCAACCGCCGGGGTATGCCTCGCCGCTGAGTTTCTCACCGCCGCAGAGCACACGCCCGCCCTCGGACTTGAGTTTCTCGATCGCCGCCATCATCGCCCCCACCGCCTCGCCGTCGATCAGCGGGCCCATCAACGTGCCCTCGGCCATCGGGTTGCCGATCTTTACCTGCCGGTAGCCGGCGATCAGCCGCTCGGTCAGCTCCTGCCGCACGCGCTCATGCACGATGATCCGCCGCGTGCTGGTGCAGCGCTGTCCGGCCGTGCCGACCGCGCCGAAAAGAATCGCCCGCACGGCCAGATCAAGGTCCGCCTCGGGTGTCACGATGATGGCATTATTCCCGCCCAGCTCCAGGATCGTCCGCCCCAGCCGCTTGCCGACGACTTCGCCGATGCGATAGCCCATGCGGCACGAGCCGGTGGCCGACATCAGCGGCACGCGGCGATCGGCGATGAACATTTCGCCGATCGTCGAGCCCTTGCCGATGATCAGACTGAAAATCGCCGGGTTGACGCCGGACTCGCGGCAAACGCGCTCGGCGATCTTCGTCACCGCCACGGCGGTCAGCGGCGTCTTGCTCGACGGCTTCCACACCGTCGCGTTGCCGCAGACGGCCGATAGCGCCGAGTTCCACGACCACACCGCCACGGGAAAGTTGAACGCGCTGATCACACCGACGACGCCCAGCGGGTGCCACTGCTCGTACATCCGATGGCCCGGCCGCTCGCTGTGCATGGACAGCCCGTAGAGCTGACGGGAGAGTCCGCAGGCGAAGTCGCAGATGTCGATCATCTCCTGCACTTCGCCTTCGCCCTCGGCGCGAATCTTGCCCATCTCCAGCGTGACCAGTGCCCCGAGGTCGCGCTTGTGCTCGCGTAGGGCGTTGCCCAGTCGGCGAACCAGATCGCCGCGCTTCGGCGCAGGCACGACGCGCCATTCCTCGAAGGCCTTCTGCGCCGCGGTGATGGTCTTCTCGTATTCCTCGGGCGTCGCCTGAACAACCGCCGCAATGGGCTTGCCGTCGACGGGCGAGATGCTTTCGAGCCGGGCATCGGAGCCCATCCAGGCGCCGTTGAAGACACCGGGGTTCTGCGATTCGAGACCGAGCTTGCGGAGGAGGTCCTGCATGGATTCACCTGAGAAATTGCCTGACACGTTTCATCAGGCGGGGTTGGATTTCTTCTTGCTCTTGGACTTGCCGGATGCCTTCTTGGTCGTGTCCTTGGCGGGCATATCCGCGCCGCGGGCCAGAAAGACCGAGACGGTGATCTTCTGCTTCTCGGCAACGGCCGTGCCGACCGTCTTCTTGTCGCCCATCACCTTGCCTTTGATGCCGTAATCGGCGAGCGCCACGCTGAAGGCGGCCTTGATGCCGAGCGCCTCCTTGACCTTCTTGCCCTTCTTGCCTTCGCCCCCGGGAACATAAGCAAGCGTTACCGGAATCTGCACGGGGTTCTCTCGACCATTCATGGCGAAGGTGCCGATCAACTTGCCCTTGAGCACCTTGCCGCCTTCGGGCTGCTTTTCGGCGGCCTCAAAACCGGTCACGTTGAAGACGATCTTCGGATGGCTCTTGGAATTGACCCACGGCTCATCACGCATGTGTTCGTCCATTATCGGCTTGCCGGTGGACAGATCGTTCCAGTCCACCTCGAAGACACCCTTGACCTCGCCGATCGAATGCGGATTAAGCGACAGATGTCCCGAAAGCTTCTTCGTCTGACCCTTGATGGTCTCCTTCGGGGCGCGGGAGACGAAGACCACCTCGTTCCGCTTCGAGCCGGCATCGACCACGTACTCCAGCGACTCGTCCGGTGCCGCCTCGAAGCCGACCTTCACCGGTTCCTTCGGCTTCTCGACGAAGCCCATGCCGCCGGGCACCGGCTGTGCCAGGAGCGTCACGCAAGGCAACGCGAGCATCGCTCCGGCCAGGCAAAAGGCCCATCTCCAAAAGGATTGATTCTGCAAATGTTTCATGGCTGGTTCTCCACCTGCTTCGTCGGTCTGGACGCATCCGGCTCGCCGGCTGCGGACAAACCATATGATAGTTCTTCGAGTCGTTCCGCGACAATGGATCGCGGACCTGTTTACGACGTGCATTTGGGCTGCCAGGACATCACGGCGTGCGCTTCCGGCCGATACGTCGCAATCCCGCCCATCCCCCCAACAGCAACCCCCCTGCCAGAATCGCCGGGAGCGTGGCATCCAGCAGCCCGAGAACAAACATCGGCTCCTCCACGGTCATCCGCGTGTCCTCGCCGGCCTCCGCGAAAAGGGCATCCAGCTCGGCATCCGAATCGTTCCCGGCAGGCGTTTCCCTGGGCACCAGGACGACCGTTCTCGTCTGAAGGTAATGCGGATCGCCGGTCCGCAGGGTCGCGCGCCGACCCGTCACAAGTGACGTGACCAGCAGCCCGACGCAGACGAATAAATAAACTCCAATGACGACTCGAAACACCGACGGCCGACCTCTCCTGTTCAATGGAATTCGCCCTTCCGAAGCATTGTCCGTGTTCTGAAGCCACCGGGCAACCATCGGCGGCGCGCACGGGGAGCAAGTTCACAGAGGTTAGTCAGCGTCGGCAGCACTGTTCTGCAACCGCCGCCGCGGGAGATCGTCGAATTCATGCTTGCACTCACGACGTACCAGCGAACGGCGCTGGCCTGCGAGGCACGGCTCACGTGGAACTGCTGGGCCCGGCAGACAGGCAAGAGCTTCACCTTCAGTCTGCGACGCCTGCTTCGCGGGCTCCGGCGACGCCGGACCCAGGTCATCCTGTCGGCGGGAGAGCGCCAGAGTCGAGAGGTCATGGACAAGCTGCGCCGCCACTGCAGGGCGCTGCGCATCTGGTACGAGTGGCATGGACACGGCTGCTTTCGCGGCACCTCCTTCCGCCAACTGGAAATCCGCCTTGCCGGTGGGCTGCGCATCATCGGTCTTCCGGCCAACCCGATGACGGCCCGGGGCTATACCGGTGACGTGTTTCTGGACGAGTTTGCCATGCATCGCAACGACGATGCCATCTGGGCGGCACTCTATCCGACGATCCTTCGCGGCGACGGCGAGCTGGACATCGCCTCCACTCCGCGCGGACAGCAAAACCTGTTTCACCGGCTCCGCGATCATGCGGCCTTCACCGCAACAACGCTGCCGCTGGCCGCGGCCGTTGCTCAGGGTTTGAAAGTCGACCTGCAGGCCGCCCGCGACGGCATTGCCGACGACTGGACCTGGCGGCAGGAATTCGAATGCGAATTTCTCGACGAGGCGACGAGTTTCATGACCAGCGAGCTGATCCGCTCCTGCCAGGACGCGCAGCTCTCCGGCGAAATCGACCATGCGGCTCTGAAACGCCGCGGGGCGGAACTGTACGCGGGGATCGACGTCGGCCGGCGGCACGACCGCACCGTTGTGTGGCTCTGGGAGCGCGACGGCTCGGCGCACGTGACCCGCGGGTTGGTCGTCCTTCAGGGCGAGTCGTTCACACGACAGGAAGAGACCATCGCCCGACTGCTCGCGCACCCTTCGCTGCGACGATGCTGCATCGATGCGACCGGGATGGGCATGCCGCTGGCTGAGCGTCTGACAGAGCGATTCGGCGAGCATCGCGTCGAACCGATCACGTTCACCGCGGCCATCAAGTGCGAACTCGCCGGGCGACTGCGCATGTTCGCCGAGCGCGGCCAGTTGAGCATCCCCGTGGATGAGGAAATCGCTGACGACTGGCACGCCCTGACGCGCGTCGTGACTGCCGCGGGCCATGTTCGGCTCGATGCCGAACGATCTGCCGACGGTCATGCGGATCGCTTCTGGGCGGCGGCGCTGGGCATCCACGCAGCCCGTTCACCGACCGGCGAAATCGGATTCGTCAGCGGCGGTCGATTGTCCTTCGCCCGAAGCGGCGCGTGGTGAACGACATGACCGTCGCCCTGATACGCGAGGGAGGCATGGGCCAGCAGCGTACCCGTGTTTACATCTTCTGGAACTCCATCTGGCACTGGAAATCACAACAGGAGCACACCATCCCATGAGCATGATTCAACGACTGATTAACGCCTTCACCATCCCGCGGCGCATGCCGCGCCCCGGCGTGCTGCTGAACAGGCGTCCTGAAGACTCGTGGCGAAGCTACCCCGCCGACGGACTCACGCCGCAACGCCTCGTCGCCATTCTCCGCGAGGCCGACAACGGCGACGCCTCCGCGCAGATGGCCCTCTTCGAACAGATAGAAGAAAAAGATGCACACCTCTACAGCGTGGCAAGCACCCGGCGACTCGCCGTCACCGGTCTCGCATGGGAAATCGTCTCTGCCGCACGGATGCCGGGCTGGTCGCGCCCGAATCAGGCATCACTCGCCGACGAGACCGCGGCCTACTGCAACGACGTGCTTCGGGAGCTTCCCGGCTTCGAGGAGACGCTGCGCCACTTGTCGCTGGCCGTCGGCCGAAACATCGCCATCGCCGAACTGGTCTGGGAAGCAACCCCGCACAGTCTGCGACTGGCGGAAGTCCAGCCGGTCGATTTCGGACACATCGCCGTCGGCGACTTCGGAGAAGTGCGCCTGCTGACCGACGAGACGAAGTTCGAAGGCATCGAGCTGCCGCCTGACAAGTTCATCGTTCACACACCGCACGCCGCCAGCGGCCATCCGCTCCGTGGCGGGTTGCTGCGTGTGACCGCGCTGGCCTATCTCGGCAAGCACTTCGCCATCAAGGACTGGCTCATCTTCGCGGAGGTTTTCGGAATGCCGGTCCGCGTCGCGCGCTACGCACCGAACGCCACGCCGGAAGAAAAGCAGGAGCTGCTCGACATGCTCCGCCGGCTCGGTGCCGACGCCACCGGCATCTTTTCCAAGGCCGTGGACATCGAGATCAAGCAGTCGCGCTATCCCGGTGAGACGAACCTCTACGAAAACCTCTGCCTGTATTTCGATCGAGAGATCAGCAAGGCCTGGCTCGGCCAGACGCTCACCACCGACACGATCCGCATGCTGGCCAGCGCCGGCGCGGCGCAGGTGCATGACCGCGTGCGACGCGATCTGCGCGACGACGACCTGCGAAAGGAGGCCCACACCCTGCGCCGCGACCTGCTCGCCCCGATGGTGCGGATGCACTTCGGCACCGACGCGCCCGTTCCGTATTTCCGCCGCGTGCTCGAGCCGGGCTACGACCCGCAACAGCTCAGCAGAACCCTGGACATCGCGGTCAACCGGCTCGGCGCGCGCGTGCCGACACGCTGGGTGCATGCCGCGCTGGGTCTACCCGAGGCAGCAGCCGGCGAAGCCGTGATCCCGGGCGCGCCGCAGTCGATTCGCACCGACGGCGGAAGCGCGGAGCAAGACTGACAGACGAATCTTCAAATCAGCGAACCTGCAACTGTGGAGAAGACGATGACCACGACGACGAAAGAAAACTGGACTCCCGGAGAACCGACTCCGCATCGACGACCATGCGATGACTTTGAACAGATGGTGATGGAGTCGGCGGCGCTGGGCGAAGCGTCCGCGCCGACGGAGATCTTCATCGCGCCGTGGGGCGAAGTGCGGACCACCGCGGGATCGTTCGTCCTCGATGAACAGGCCGCGGCGGAGACGATCGCTGCATTCGAAGCCCACGGCACAGACCTTCCCGTGGACTACGAACACCAGACTCTCGGCGGGCCTTACAGCTCGCCGAGCGGTCAGGCCCCGGCGGGGGGGTGGATCAAGTCACTCTCCGTCATCACGCCGCAGCAGGCATCTGCCGAGGGTGAAACAAGACCTGCCGGCCTCTGGGCGCGCGTCGAATGGACCAGCGATGCGGCACGCAAGCTGACCGACCGGCACTACCGGTACCTGTCGCCGGTGGCCCTGGTCCGCCGGAGCGATCGTCGACTGATCGCGCTGCACTCCGTGGCCCTGACAAACAAGCCGGCCATCGCCGGCATGAAACCACTCGTCCACAGTGCCTCCTATATGGCACCGAAATCGCAGAGGCCGGTACCGATCAATAGCCGGTGTGCTCCCTCCGACGATGCCACGGCCCGCCTCCGCATCGCCCTGCACATGGACGACGCCCCGGACGAAGTCCTCCTCGTCGCCGCCGCCGACCGCATCCTGCTTCTGGAAAATCGCGAGGCGCAGCGCATCGCCGAAGCCCGGGTCGCAGCCGCGACCGGCGCCGGAAAACTGACGACAGCACAGCGCGACTGGGCCATCGATCTGGCTTTGCGCGACCCGGTCGAGTTCGACCGCTGGGAACAGGCCGCACCGGTCCTCGTGCCGCTCGGACGACTGGTACCGCCGCGGTCCGCCACGGCAAGGACGCACAACGACTTGCAACGCGGCAATGAAACCGCTGCCCGGGCGGAATGGCACGCCAACCGCGCCTTTCTCGAGAAGCTCTGCACGCTGGAGGCCTATATCGCCGGTGCGCGACGCCATGCGGAAACCTGACGACCAATCCAACGACCAATGCCGAAACCGACGTCGAACCGCGAACGGCTCCTGGCTTCAAGCCATCGGTACCTGAACGAGCAACGTCTGCATTCTCAAACATGAAAGGAAGACCACCATGCCGCTGACGGCCAATCGTGAACTCAATCGCTACGTGGATCAGGAACTGCGCACCATGCCGATCGCTGAGGCGGCGCATGTCTTCAAAGGCGCGCTGGTCGGAATCGAACGCGAAACCGGACTCGTGCGAAACCTCGAAGCCGGAGACCTCTTCGCGGGCATCGCCTACGAAGAGATCGACAACACCGACGGAGACGGCGGCGACTTGTCCGTCCGGCTCTATACCCAGGGCGACTTCATCCTGTCGATCAGCCACGCCTCGCAGGCGTCGGTCGGCGCGCCGGTCTATGCGGTCGACAGTGATTCAACGACCGTCCTGCCGGTTTCCGGCGGAAGCCAGTGCGGCGTGCTGCTCGCGGCGGTAGGTGTGAATCTGGGCATCGTGCGGATCATGCCCATGTCGGCTTCACAGGTGGAGCACGCGATCAGCGTCCCGCTGACCAGCTCCACCGGCGCCGCCACCACCAACCCGGTCATGATCACGCAGCGAGCCATTCGCGTGCTGCACGCTCAGGTGTCATTCAACACGGTGCCCGGTGCGGGTGCGCTCGACGTCGGCACGGACAACTCCGACCCCGACGAGCTGGTCGATGCCTTCGATCTGACCACGTTGACCGCGCACGTGCCGGCGGCGCTGACATTGAATTTCCGCGATGTGGCCGCCAACCAGCGAATCTGGGCCAAGGTCGGACAGGCCTCCAGCCCGGCAGGCGTCGGCGGCGTGCTGACCATCCGCTACATCGAGCTGCCGTAAACGCGGAACATCCGTATCGCCTGCGTATGAAGCCGAAACACCAACTCAACCTCATGACCAAACTGGAGAAAACACGATGGCCGTCATCAACACCGGACTACTGACCAAGGGACTGCGCAGCGAATTCTTCGATCGCTTCGACGCCACTCCCATCCACTACCGAGACCTCTCCACGCGGATCGCATCGAACAGCGATCGTGAAAACTACCGCTGGCTGGGCACCGTGCCGAAGATTCGTGAATGGGGAACCGGACGCCTCGCCCAGGGGCTGCGTGTCGAGAGCTATTCCATCGAGAACCTCAAGTACGAAGCGACGATCGAGGTCGATCGCGACGAAATCAGCGACGACCAGACCGGGCAGATCCGTCTGCGCGTCGCCGAGTTGGCCCAGCGCGCCGCCACACACAAGGACTATCTCATCTCGCAACTGCTCATCGCCGGCGAAACGACCGGGCATCACAGTTACGACGGCGCCACCTTCTTCAGCGAAGAGCACATCTCCGGCGAGTCAGGCCCGCAGAGTAACCTGCTGGAATCCGCCGCCGCGGAACCCGACGTGCCGACCGTGGAGGAATTCAAGGCGGCGATCAAGCAGGCCATCGCGACCATGCTCGGCTTCAAGGACGATCAGGGCGAGCCGATGCTGCTCTCCGCCACCGGGCTGGTCTGCGTCGTCCCGCCGACGATGCTCTTCCCCGCGACCGAGTCGATCAGCGCGACGATCGCAGGCACCGCGCCGAACGCGCTGGCAGGCGTCGCCCGCGTGATTTCCTTTCCCTGGCTCACCGACCCGTCGAAGTGGTACCTGTTGAAGACCGACGGCGTGATCCGTCCGCTGATCTTTCAGGATCGCGAGCCGGTGGAGTTCAACGCCCTGACGGAAGACTCCGACGAGGGCTTCCGTCGCGAGAAGTTCCTCTTTGGCGTTCGGGCACGCTATCGCATGGCCTACGGCTACTGGCAGTTCGCCGTCCGCACGCAATTTGCGTGAACCACCTGCTGGCGCTGGCTGATAACCGGTACCGGCGCCACACCGAAGGAGTGCCAACGTTATGGCATACATCACCAATGCCGAGATCGAAGCCCGGCTGGGCACTACGACCTACGTCCAGCTCACCGATGACGCCGGCACCGGCATCGCGGATCCGGACGTGGTCGAAGAGGCCCGGCTCGGTGCCGAAGGCGAGGCGAACAGTTACCTCGCCACGCGCTACGCCGTACCGATCGATCTGATCGACGAACCGCAGCTGGCCGCCGTGCTCCGCAGCTTCGTGCTGGACCTTGTCGCGTTCCGATTGCACAGCCGACGACCGCCGGTGCCGGCCGACATCGTGCGCCGCCAAGAGGAAGCCGTCACCTGGCTGGGACGTGTGGCCTCCGGACTCGTGCAACTGCCAGCCGCAACCGCGCCGCGCACAAACGCCGCCCTCGGTGTGGTCATTCGCTTCGACGGCCCGCGGCGCTTCATGACCCGCGACGGACTGGACCATCTGTAGGGTGGGCACTTCCCACCCAATATTGGTGCCATCACGATGTCACGACTTGGTGATCTTGAAAATGCCATCGTCGCCCGGCTGGAGGGCGCGACCATCTCCGGCCAGCCGGCCTTTGTCACGGTGCGCGGTTTCTCCGGCGGCTATCGTGCGTCCCTGTCCAGCGCGATCCGCCGCGAGCGATTGCCCGCGGCATATGTCCTGTTCGTCGAGGAAACCACTGCCCCCGAGACGCTGGACATGCGCCGCGGGCCCCGCTTCCACGTTATCATCGCAACAGAAATGCTGCGCACCGGCCAGAACGCCCGGCTGGGCGACGCCACGGCCACCGGCGCCTTTACCCTGATGGACGTCGTCCGCGCGCGGCTCGATTTCCACGAACCGGGCGGCGACGTGCTCCTGCTTCCATTGCAGGAGCGCTTTCTCGAGTCCGACGATCGCGTCGTGCTTTACGAACTGGCCTATCGCGCCTGGCCGATCTTCGTGCAGCTCGCCTCGCCGGATCCGCTGGTTGCCGGGCCGCGCATGATCGGCTCCGTCACCGATTACATCCGCTTCGACCCCGCACACGCGGCGTACACCTTCGCCGGCGCGGCCCGACCACTGCGAAGGATCGCCTTCCAGGGCGTGGTCTCCCTCGGGCAGTACAACGTCGGCACCATCACTGCGACGCAATTGGCCACCAACGCCGATGGAGCCGCCGCGCTGTACGCCGCGCAGGTCACCGGTTCCAACGACGGAGGATGGCGCTCACTGCCCGTGGTCATTGATGATTCGTGCGACGTCTCCGAACCGGTCGATGTCATCGTGCCTGTGCAGGCCGCCGCCGCGTCCTCCGGAGATCTGTCGTTGCGCGTCGACTGGGACATCGCTCGGAGCGGCGAGATCGGGATCATCGAGGGCAACGAGGGAAACGTCACTGCCGGGCCGACCAGTGCGCAGGAAATTGCGAACGTCGTTGCGGCCACGATTCCCGCAGATTCCTTTCAGCCGGGCGATCTCGTTTCGTTCACCATTCGTCGTATGGCCGCCAGCGATACGAGCGATACCTACACGCAGGATATTCTGCTCGCCCGCTTCGGCTGGTTGGACTTCCGCCGCGTACGATTGTGACTCCAGGACTCGCTCTTCCCCTTGATGCCGTAGCAGCGCAATCCTGCGCACTCCGAAGCTTGCAGGTATTGGCTACGGTTCGCGCGACACTCTACAATGCCATATCATGCCGCCGGCAACCGCAACACAATCCAACGCTCATCCGCACTCACGGACGGACATGCCCGTGCGGTTGATGCGGGAGATTCGCTTCTCCATCGACCGTGACTGGGTGCGCGGAGCCCATGGCGCCAGTGGATTCGAAGGCGCCCTGCCGGTCACCAACTCGTGGGGCGGCTGGCCGTCAGCGGTGGGCATCGCGCCCTACCTGGTGCTGCGGGTGACCGTCTCCGGCATGCCGGACCCGGTGACGGGCTACCTGGTAAACATCCAGGAACTCGACACGCTGCTGCGGCGACACGCGATTCCCGAGGCGGCGCAGCGGCTCAGCGAAGTCGGCGTGCGGTTGACCGGCGAGCGGCTTCTGGCCGGTGTCCGGGAGATGGTTGCTGCGCGAGTGCCATCGCATTGTCATCTTGAGCGCTTGCAGATGTGGGCGACCCCTTACCTGTCGTACGCCATTGAAGAAAAGAGGCCCGACATGATCGAGCTGACGCAATGCTTCGAGTTCTCCGCCTCGCATCGGCTGCATGTGCCGAGTCTGTCCGCGGATGAAAACCGCCGAGTCTTCGGCAAGTGCAACAACCCGAACGGCCACGGTCACAACTACCAGATTGAGATCACCGTCGCCGGACCGGTCGACCCGAAGACCGGCGCGGTCATGCCCCTGCCGGCCTTCGAATCACTCGTGAAGCGCGAGGTGGTGGACCGCTTCGACCACAAGCATCTGAACACGGACACGGCAGAGTTCGCGGCGCTCAATCCATCCGTCGAGAACATTGCCCGTGTCATCTGGGAACTTCTGGAACCGCAGGTCAGCCCGGCGAAGCTCCGTCGCGTCCGCGTCTGGGAAACGGCCAAGACGTACGCGGAGTATGCGTGCGCCTGAAATCATGACTTCAGATTTGAAATTTGAAATGTGAAATTGGAATGCGGATGACGGGTGACGCAACATGTAATGTGCGATAACCGGCTTATCTGCGAAACTTCCCCTGAAACTCCGCGGCGGGGTACTTCTTCGCGTTCTTGATCATCTTCTCGCGAAAGGCCGTCGTGATGTCGATGTCCAGGGCATTCGCGAAGGAAAGCGTGAACGCCAATATGTCCGCCAGCTCCTCCCGAACCTGTTGCAGATCGTCCGGCGAGAGGCGAACCTCACGCGACGGGCCAGTCTCCAGCCATTGAAAATGCTCCATCAACTCCGCCGCCTCGATGGCAATGGCCATCGACAAGTTCTTGGGATTGTGGAACTGCTCCCAGTCCCGCTCTTTCACGAAGGCGCCGATCTCTTCCCGCAACGCGGCGACGGATGTTTCCCGATCGTTCAAGGCCCACCTCCTGCTGTTGTACACGAGCACAATTCGGACCGCTCCAGCATCCCGCCCGACAAACCGGGAAGCCGGCGATCCCGATCCGATGATTATCACCCTGAGGGCGTCACCGGTCACGATACCGGACGCCAACGGCACGTCCAGCCGTACTGTTGCCGACCGGCGCGCGAAGGTAAGATTAAGTAATGTGCGTTCGCGGGCGATGCTGAGATGCCGGCCGTAGAACCAGAGACGGGGTCGCCTGTTCGTCCTCCACCGATTCCGACCAGGCAAACGGAGTGAATCAGATGCGTAGATTCCTATCCGCGCCGCTGTTTGTGCTGCTGACCGCGCTCGGAGGGTGCATTCCCTGGTTTTTGCTGCCGGAACAGTTCAATCCGTCCGCACAGAGCTGGATCCTCAAGTGGAATCACATCGCCGTCGACGCCAGCGGTCTGGATCACACGCCGCCCAAGCCGGGCGACCCGCGCGTCTTCGGGCACCAGCTGGGACCGACGCGCTCCAGCCGGGCGATGGCCATCGTGCACATCGCCATGTTCGAGGCGGTCAATGCGATCGCCGGTGGTTACGAGAGCTATCTGGGTATCGCGCCGGCGCCGGCGGATACCTCGATGCAGGCGGCCATCTGCCAGTCGGCGCATGACACCCTCGTGGCACTCTTTCCGTCACATTCGCCCACCTTCGACCAGAAACTCGCGGAAGACCTGAACTCGATTCCCGACGGTCCGGCCAAATCCAACGGCATTGCCCTCGGCCAGCAGACGGCTGCGGCCATTCTGGCACGGCGGGCCGGCGACGGTTCGGAGATACAGGAAGACTATGTCTACAGCGACCAACCGGGGCGATGGCGCGTCGATCCGCTGAATCCCGGTCAGGAAGCGCTGGGAAACACGTGGCACCTGGTCAAGCCGTTCGTCATGACGCGAGCGGAACAGTTTCGCGCGCCGCCGCCGCCCTCGATCAAGGGCGCGGAGTACGCCGCGGCCTACAACGAAGTGATGCAGTACGGCGGTGACGGCATCACGACGCCGACGATCCGCACACAGGAGCAGACCTTCATCGGCATTTACTGGGCCTACGACGGTACGCCGAGTCTGTGCGCCCCGCCTCGGCTCTACAACCAGATCGCCGTCAAGATCGGCACAGATCGAGGTCTGGGTATCGTGGACATGGCCCGGCTGCTGGCCCTGGTAAACGTCGCCATGGCCGACGCCGCGATCGCCATCTGGGAATCGAAGTATTACTACGACTACTGGCGACCGGTGACGGGAATCCGCGAATCGGACGCCGGCACGGGGCCGACCGGGCTGGGTGATGAGAATCCGTTGACGCCCGGCGACGTCAATTTCACGCCACTGGGGGCTCCGGCGAGCAACCTGGCGGGGCCGAACTTCACGCCGCCCTTTCCGGCGTATCCCTCGGGCCATGCCGGCTTCGGCGGGTCGCTCTTCCAGGTACTGCGGGAGTTCTTCGGCACGGATGACATCGCCTTCACCTTCGTCTCCGACGAATTGAACGGCTCCACGCTGGACAACGAAGGCAACACACGACCGCTCGTGCCGCGTTCGTTCCGGTCCCTCTCGCAGGCCGAGGAGGAAAACGGGCAGAGCCGTATCTACCTGGGCATTCACTGGTCGTTCGACAAGTCCGAGGGGATCGCGCAGGGCAACCGCGTCGGCAAATATGTGACCGCGCACATCTTCCGACCAACAAACTGATTCGGTGCGCAGGGGTAACGAGGGATCGTGCAGTTGGGTACGCTCAGGGCCTCCTGGCTCGCGAGGAGGCCCCGGGCGCGGGGTTACATCTTCTTTCGATTTCGCCGCGCGGGTGCGCTGACGTGGCGATTTTTCAGGGCCTCCATGCGGTTTCGCAGGACGGCTGCGTCTTCGTAGCGCTCTTCGGCGACGGCCTTCTGCAACTCGCCCTCGAGCTTCTGCATCGGGTCGGCAGGCAGGCGAGCGGCGATTTCATTTCGCAGGGCCGTCAGGATCGACACTTCGGTCAATTCATCGTAGAGATCGTCCTGCTCAGCGGCGATGAGCAGCTCGCGGATCTGCGCGAGGCCGGCGGTCACGCGGGCCATGGCGGTCTTGAAGGCACCGCGGCGCAGGGCAAGATGCACCTGTGCCCGGGTGTGCATCATGATCAGGTACGGTCGATACTGTTCGAGCACGTAGCGATCATTTTCCTCGCGGGCAAATTTGCGGCACAGATCGAGTACGCGGATGTTTCGTGCGGTGTCACGTTCGACGCCTTCGAAGTCTTCGAGGACGAACTCGGCCAGATAGCGATGGTAGTATTGCAGCGACTCCTCGCGCAGGGCCTGGCACTCGGCAGGCGAGAGTTCAAAACCCAGCTCGGTGCCGTTTTTCTCGGCGTGCTGCTCGATGCGCTTCTCGTGATAGGCCAGCAGCGATTCACATCCGTGGGGCGAAGCGCCGTCGGGCCGGCCGGAAACCTCCATCTGAAGAAGACCGAGGTCGAGACGCATCTGGATTTTGACCGTGCCGTCGTCGCCGGTGATCTTGCGGACGGTAATCTGGTTGGCCT
The DNA here is from genome assembly GCA_900696465.1 of uncultured Planctomycetota bacterium. GTDB lineage: Bacteria > Planctomycetota > Phycisphaerae > UBA1845 > UTPLA1 > UTPLA1. The sequence goes on along the minus strand of CAADGE010000022.1, from coordinate 92,100 downwards.
CGTAGCTCCAACCCGCCAGAATTCTTCGGAGGTCCAGTGAAGCCATGACGGACTCCTTATTGACACCTTCGAGGCGAAGAACACCCGGGAGTCACTTAATTATACAGCCCCACGATCGGACAAAGCGCCGTTTTTCAGTACTGAGAATCGGAAAATCTTTTCAGCGCCACAGGTGCCGATAAACGGTGGAAACCCGGCGCCTCATCGGCCTAGAATACTTCATCCTCGCAGACAACTTCCTTGGCTCATTTTCCACGCGTGGCCGGCGCCGTGCGCGAAGCTATCGGTCCTGGCCCCCGGGGCGATGACAAATCTGCGCTTCAGTGACTCTTGAGCAGATAGCGGCTCAACCGTTCAGCGGCCAGTCGGTGGGCCAGCTCGTTGGGATGATGATCCGTCGGATGGACCCACAGGGTCGATGCCGCGGTTCCCCGGTACACGTCGAGCAGATCGAGCGACTCGCAGCCCGCGTCGCTGCATGCCTGGGCCACTTTCGCATGCAGGTCTTCAAAGGGATAGACCGCATCGAGGTCCCAGAGGATGGGAAAAATCACGACGACGAGGCGGATTTCCTGTCCGCGGCAGACGGCGGCCATGCGGCGGATGGATTCGCGGCAGGCATCCCAGCCGGCGGATTCAAACGAGCGTCGCGTGGCCTCTGAGTACTCACGCTGCAGCCGCGCGGCATGACGACGGCGTTCCACGATCTCCCAGATGCGGCTGACGCGACCGGGCCAGGAGAGGTCGTATTCCCGGGTAACGGCTTCGTTCTGGCGGATGGTTTCCTCCATGGCCATGGCATCGTTGAGAAAGAACTGAAGGATGACCACATCGGGATTGAGCGGCAGCCCACGAGCGAAGAACATCCGCTCCTGTTCGATGGTTCCGTGTGCCTGGACACCGGCGTTGATGACTTCGACGCGGCGCGTGGGCAGGGCGTCTGCCAGCAGGCCCTGAAGCCGCGCGGGAAAGGTGTGCTCCTCATGCACGCCTTCGCCGAAGGTGATCGAGTCACCGAGACAGAGGACGCGAAAGCCGTCTTCGGGCTTGTCGATCGCCACCGGCGGGCCTCGAAACCCGAGGGAGTTGATGCGATAGACGACCCGGCCGTCCGCTCCGAGATAACCTCGACGATCGCCTGAAGGGTCGTAGACGGAGGCGAAGACGGAATCGGGCTGATAGGCGAGCAGCGGCTTTCCGCCGACGTTGATCGCGGTGAAGGGGACGCCGCCGGCCGGTTCGAAGCGGCGCGGGGCGTAGACCGGCGGGCCGAGCTTGAGGAGGCGTGCTCCCGCCTCGGTGAGCAAGAATGCGATAAGGATGCAGACGAGCGGAAACCAGAAGCGCCGTCTGCGTTGCTGCGGTGTCGGTATTGGGTCGGGCTTTATGGTGTCCTGCTTCACGCAAGTATCATCGACGCTTCACGTACAAACATGCAACAGTACGCCCTCGCCACCAGCGATGGAAACGAGTCTCAGTCTGTCAGACTGACGGCGGTGGTGGTGATGGTCGCGGATTCGAAGCGATGTTCGATGGGGAGCAGGACGGTGAAGGTGGAACCCTTGCCGACTTCGCTGGCCACGCCGATCGAGCCGCCCAGGAGGGTGACGAGGTCTTTGCTGATGGCCAAACCCAGGCCGGTACCGGAGAACTCGCGGGTCATGGAGTCATCCAACTGGCGAAACTTTTCAAAGACGCCGGCCAGTTCCTCGGCGGGGATGCCGATGCCGGTGTCGCGAACGGCGACCTCGACGCGGGTATCGTCATGTCGCGCGAGGTTTAACTCGATCAACCCGCCGTCGGGGGTAAACTTGATCGCGTTGGAGAGCAGGTTGTAGAGGATCTGCTGGATGCGGCCTCCGTCGGAGTGGATCACGGGGACCTCGGCCGCGAGGTTGGCGACAAGCTGAAGACTCTTCTTGTCCGCGAGGGGCCGCATGAAGTCGATGAGGTTCCGGCACATTTCGACCATGTCGACCTGGCCGAGGTGAAGTTCCATCTTGCCGGCCTCGATCTTGGCCAGGTCGAGCAGGTCGTTGATGATGCCCAGGAGCATCCGGCCGCTGGACATGATGTTTTCCGAGTAGCGGAGCATGCGTCCGCCTTCGGCGCTGGCCGCTTCACGGAGCAATTCGGCGAAGCCGATGATCGAGGTCAGCGGGGTCCGCAGTTCGTGGCTGACATTCGCCAGAAACTGACTCTTGAGCTTGTTGGATTCGAACAGGGCGATGTTGCGTTCGGCGAGTTCGCCGAGACGGGTGTCGAGACTGCGATTGATGGTGCGCAGTTCGTTCTCCGACGCCTGGAGGTGGGCGAGCATCGCGTTGAAAGCGCGGGCCAGTTCCTCGAATTCGTCACCGGTGGCGATCTGGCTGCGGACGCCGTGTTCTCCCTGTGAGACGCTTTCGGCGACGCGCTTGAGCTCGCGCACCGGCGAGAGGATGAGCTTCTGGGTGATCAGGTAGAAGACCAGCACAGCGAGGATACCGGCCAGCGCGCCGGCCATGAGACTCAGGCCGAGGTTCACAAGCAGATTCAATCGGGCATCGGGCGAGGGGTACTCGACAGCGACCACGCCGAGCAACGTTCCATGCGGGTAGCGGCCGGCTGCGGCGCGCACCGGCAGCACGAGCCGGTAAACAACATCGGGGCCGATGGTCGCAGCCGTGGCGCGTGATTCTTCAAGTCCGGGGTTGCGGGCGAGTTCTTCGATGGACTGGGCGATGTAGTCATCGACCCAGGCGGGCGGGCGCGGCGACGCGGGATCGGCCAGTTCGATCAGTCGCGGGGCCGGCCCCTGTAGACCATGGCGCGCGGCCCCACCCATCCACCATGCATCGAGCGCCCGCTGTTTGGGCATCCAGTTTCCGGATTCGAGGTCGGTTCTGGCGAGGGCGAGACGACCGATCTGCCGCGCGACCTGGATGTTGGATTCGTGGACAAGGTCCTTCATGCGGACCCAGGGCACAAAGAGGGCGGAAGCGATAATGAGGAGTACCGCGAGGCCGAAGAGCAGCCGGCACTTGGCTGCGAGGGAGATGGAAAACATCGAGATTCGAGCCATTCGACGGGAACTCCGCCCCCGGGGGCATTCGTATAATACAAGGGAGGGCCCAACGTGCGTTGGGAAACCGCCTCCGGAGGGTGTGGGACATGTCTTCGCGCACAGCGGGCGTCTGCGATGCCTGCCGCCGTATATTTCGCCGCGGTTGTGGTTATTTGCCCGCTGCCACCGCTGATTTTGCGCGATCTCGGGCGATCGTTCAGTGTTTCGACAGGCCGGACTCTGTTGACCCCCCTTCTGACGGCCGATATCATAACATGCCCTTTTCCATGAAGTTGGGGTTTTGTGCGATGCGACCGGGACGGGTATTTCTGGCGGCGCTTCTGCTCGTGGCCTTCGCGGGCGAATCGGCCCAGGGTCAGAGCCGCCGCGGCCAGCAGACGCTGGGTCGCCAAGGCGTGGGGAAGGTCGAGACGCGCGGTTCGGTCTCCGGCGGTCGTGATCCGCTTTCGCTTCGGGACGCCAAACTCTCACGCTACCAAGGGGTGGTCACTCGGCGTGACCAGATCCAGCGGATTCTGACCAGCACCTCACCGAGTTACCAGCGCCGGCAGGCGATCGCCTCCCAGCGGAGGAATCCTTCAGTCTCTGAGATGATGCTCGAGCAGCGCAACCTGCTGAGCGTGCGATCGAAGTTCGGGAAGATGGTCAGCCGGACGGACCCGTATGCTGAACTGCCGGAACCGAGCGAGATCGAAGCGGAAAAGACCGTTCCGGCCGATCCGATGCTGGCGCCGGGGCCGATGAGCCACATGGAATACATCGATCATCTGTCCGATCGGCTCGCGCAGCAGGCAGACGAGTACTACGAGCTGGGGATGGCCCACTTTCGAAAGGGCGATTTTCTGAAGGCCAAGAATTACTTCGCGATGGATCGGGAAGTGAATCGGGAACATCCGCGGGGATTTCTGGCGGATGTCCTGACGGCGGGAGAGCGTCGCGACGTGAATCGGGCCTACGCCAGTCTGGTCCTGGGTCTTCGGCGTGCACAGTCCGTCGATGAGTTGAAGATTGACAAGGCGGCTTTTTTCCCGGATGAGCGGCGTTTTGAGCGGACGCTGAGCATCATGAACGTGGTAGCGAACCAGTCGCCGGATCAGCCGGCCGGGTACGCGCTGGTGGCGTACTATTCCTTCCTGCACGGCGACGTGGGCGCGACACGCGGAGCGCTGAACAAGGCGCGGGAGTTGACCAAAACGCCGAGCGGACAGGATCCGCTCGACCGATTCAAGGCGCTCATCGAGTCGGGCAAGGTCGAACCTTCGGCCTCCGCCGCGGAGATCGGCGGCCGATAACGACCGCGGACTCGCCCGGGCGGAAATTCCGGACTGGCCCGCCGACGTCCACGGACCGACAAGAGTAACGTCCGCAGCAACGGCAGCCGCGATCGGCCGTCAGCCGGTGGAATTACCAACAGAGGGGAGCTATCACCGCGGTCCTGCGTGTCCGCGGTTTTCGTATCATGCCGGACCGTGCCACGAGACCTGAAGCCCGACCCAGTCGGCACCTCCTGATTCCCCGGAGTGTGCTGTCGGTGGTGGCACACCTGCTGCTGTTTGCGTTTGCGTTCTTCTGCGCATTCGGGCTGCATTACAATTTCAAATCGTTCGGCGACTGGATCAAGCCGTTCTTCCTGCCGTTGCTGCCGATCGTCGTCGTCATCAAGCTGATCGTGTTTTCCCGGATGAAGCTCTACCGGGGCTCGTGGCGTTATGTGGGCATGCGCGACCTGCTGGCGGTGGTGAAGGCCACGCACATCAGCACGTTCGTCTTTGTCGTGATCTTCTACCTTCTTGAACAGGGGTTTTACCGTACCTACGGACGCGGGTTTCTGGAGACCTGGGCGGAGTTCGCCCTGCCTGATCGTCCGGTGGCCATCTTTCCGCAGTCGACCTTTCTCCTGGACTGGGGCATGACGATCGCAGTCGTCTGCGGGGCGAGGATTCTCTTTCGACTGTATCACGAAGAGCTGCGACCGGTTGCGGCAACCGGCAAGCGGAATTGTCTGATCATCGGCGCCGGCGACACGGGCGAGGCCCTGCTGCGTGAGATTCTGCGGATGCCGGTCGAGCGCTACCGGGTAATCGGCTTTCTCGACGACGACCAGAACAAGCACGGAGCGCAGATTCATGGCGTGCCGGTGCTGGGTCGGATCGCCGAGGCCCGCTCGATCTGTCAGCGGGAAGAGGTCGAGGAGCTGTTCTTTGCGATGCCCAGTGCGCCGCAGCGGAAGCTCCGGCAGATTGTCGAATCGCTGCAAGGATTGAACGTTCGATTTCGCACGATTCCCGCCATGGCGCAAGTCATCGAGGGGCGCGTCACATTCAACCAGGTGCGCGACGTGGACATCAAGGACCTGCTGGGGCGCGAGCAGGTCGATCTCGACGAGGCACGGATTCAGGAATATCTCGCCGGGCAGCGGGTGATGGTGACCGGTGCGGGCGGTTCGATCGGTTCGGAGATCTGCCGTCAGATTCTGCGATACAAGCCGGCGCGGCTTGTGCTGATCGAGCGATCGGAAAACAGTCTGTTCGAGGTGGATCGCGAGCTGGCGATGCTCGCGCCGGACGTGGATCGGGCGTGCTTCATCGCGGACATCTGCGATCGTGACCGGGTGGACGGTATTCTGGAGCGGGAGAAGCCGGACGTAATCTTTCACGCGGCGGCGCACAAGCACGTGCCGTTGATGGAATACAACGTCGGCGAGGCGATCAAGAATAATATTCTGGGCACGCGGAGCATCGCCGACGCGGCCAAGCGGCACGGCGTCCGCCGGTTCGTGATGATCTCGACGGACAAGGCGGTGAACCCAACAAGCGTGATGGGCTGCACGAAGCGCGTCGCGGAGATGTACATTCAGCAGTTGCGGCAGGGCGCGGCCACGCAGTTCATGACGGTCCGCTTCGGCAACGTGCTCGGCTCCTCCGGCAGCGTGGTGCCGATCTTTGCCAGGCAGATCGCCGCGGGCGGGCCGGTGACGGTGACCGATCCGGGCATGACGCGTTACTTCATGACGATTCCCGAGGCGAGCCAGCTTGTGTTGCAGGCGGGGGTGATGGGCAGCGACGGGGACATCTTCGTGCTGGACATGGGCGAGCCGGTGAAGATCGTTGATCTGGCGAGGGAGATGATCACGCTCTCGGGGCTTCGGCCGGGCGAGGACATCGAGATTGTCTTTACCGGCGTGCGTCCGGGCGAGAAGCTGTATGAAGAGCTGAGCGTCACCGGCGAGGACATGGGCAAGACGACGCACGAGAAGATTTACGTCTGGCGCAACCGCAAGGAAGACTGGCCGCGGGTGTGCGCCCTGATGGATCGCCTGGTGGCGGATGCCGATCGACTGCCACAGGATGAGCTGCGGCGGCGACTTGCGGAGATCGTGCCGGAATATCGTCCGGAGGCCGATCGGGAGAACGTGTCGGCGGCCAATCGCGGAACCGCGACCGCATCGGAAGATGCCCCGGCCTTCGGGGCTGGCGGCGCGGCGGGTTTCGGGGCGCGCGTCTCCCTCGGAGACGTGCCGGCCGGCTGAGCCGGGACGGGCCAACCTTCTGCGTGCCGCATTCGCGGCACTATGGCAACAGACAATCGAGAATCGCGAAGGTGAAGCGGAAGATCGCTTCGCGCACAGGCAGCGAGATCAGCTCGAAGATCGCCTGCACCGCGGCGATCGGTATGCCGTTGATATTCAGCACAATCAGGGTGATTGCAGCGGCAGGCGTCAGCGGTCCACCCTCGATCGGCAGCCCCAGGATCAGACGCAGGATGAGTCGGAGTCCGTCGCGGTCAATCATTTTGGCGGGCGGGGAATCGCCGCCCGTGGAATCGTTCGTCTGCTGAAGATTCGGATCGGTCGTATGGGCCGGGGAGCTGGTTGCGGTTTCGCACTCATCGGGAATGCCGTTAGCGTTCAGATCGGCGCTCGTACCCAGCGCGATGTCGCAACTGTCGGGCACGCCGTTGTGGTTACAGTCGGCCGCGATGCCGGCGGTGATCTCGCAGGCATCGAGCATGCCGTTCACGTTGCAGTCCAGCGATGGGTCATCGGCGAGTTCGCAGGTGTCGAGCCGGCCGTTGGAATTGCAGTCGAGCAGCGGGCTGGCGGCGATCTGCTCGTTGTCCGGAACCTTGTCGCCATCGCAATCTTCGGGCTTGAAGGCGGCACGGGTGATGACGATGCTCGGTGTGCCGGACTCGAGCACTTCGCCGGAGTTGCCCATAAGCGGATCGGCGTCGGCGAAACGGATCATGGGAATCGAGGCGTCCCAGTTCGCCCACTCGGACGCGCCGATTCCGGAAAAGAGCAGGATGTCGTTATCGACCGGCGGTGTGATCTCGAGGACGAACTCGAACATCTTGATTTCGCCGTCGATCTCATCGAAGAAGGAGAAGTCGGAGGCGCCGTAGATGATCGGTCCGGGGCCGGCGTTCAGTTCGTAGTAATGCGAGAAGCCCAGGTCGAGAATGAACGTCAGCTCGCTGACGGCGACGTTGTCGGCGTCCGGCGCGAGCAGGTCCACGGAATAAGCGAAAAAGGGTTCGTCGGGCGGGGCGAAGACCATGAAGCGGATCGTGACGGAGATCGGCTCGACCGTGTCTTCCACGAAGAGGATCAGCCGCTCGCCGGGGCCGCCCTGCTGCACGCTGAGGATGCCGGTGCCGGGACCGACCGGGCTGACGAGTTCGTACCAGGCGTCGATGTCCGCACGGGCCGAAGTGGCCATTGCGGCAAGCAGCGCGAGCATTGCGATGCAGCATGTTCGTGCGGCGGTAAAGCGCGTGCGACGGCACGGCGACACAGCGGCGTGGTCCGGGCGCGACATCGGCAATCCTTTCGGGGGGGGATGCCTGATTGTATGCCCGATGATCGGGGCGGGTCGAATCTGAATCACGTCAAAAGAGGGCTTGTGACCGAGAAGATGCAGCCGGGCGGCGTTGAATGTTTTGATATCGGTCGCGGCCGATATCGCGATTGGTTGAAACGGCACCGCCCGGCGGAGGCGTGCCGGGCGGTGCGGAGATCAGGAGTGAATAAAGATCGATCTTGCGCTGTCAGGCGGTACGTCGTCGCAGCAGGATGGTTGCAGCGCCGAGGGCGAGCAGGGCGAGGGAGCCGGGCTCGGGGACGGTCTGCGCGCAGTCGACGAACCAGCCGATCTGTTCTCCGGTGATCGCATGGTGGATGCGCCCCTGGGCATAGAACCAGTTGAAGAGGTCGACTTCTCCGACATCGCGTTCATAGTGTTCGCCGGAGTTGAGCAACAGTGAACTGAAGACCGGGGGATCGAAACCGCCGATCATTCCATAATTCAGCATGGACGTGGGAATCTCGGGCACGTTCACGAGAAACTGCAGATCACGCACCTCGAAACTCAGCATGGGGTCTTCGAGGTCATTGAACAGTTCGTAGATCGGATCGCCCCGCTGCCCGAAGCCGCTGATCGGCGCATCTCCGAGCGGACCGCCTGCGCTCCACCGCGACGATTGGACGTTTATCTTCTTATCGTCGTCGACGCCCCTGGTGGCGACGCCGAACTTACCGACTCCGCCGGGCATGATCCGCGTCGGGTTTTGCCCGGTACCCTGAAATCGAAGAAAGACGCCTCCGTGCAGGTTGCTGACTTCTATCAGCGGCAGCGTATTCATCAACATGTTTGTTTTTGCAATATCGATGTTTTCTTTCTTAAGTCCGTTGATGAACAAATTGTATGTCGTGGCCGGACGATCTCCCTGTTCCGCGTCGTACTTGATCTCGAAGGACTTGATCAGCTTGACAGTGGCCTCGGCATGCCGAGGCAGCGCGAGAAGCAGCAAGCCCGTCAGCATGATGAGTATGCTCCGACACGAACTGAAACTGATTTGAGTTACCATTTTTTTCACCTGTTGTGACAAAGGTACAGACGTTTGTATTCAAGTTTGCTACGGTTGTCTTCGCCGCCGCAGCAGGATGGTTGCGGCGCCGAAGGCGAGCAGGGTCAGGGAGCCGGGCTCGGGGACATGTCGAAGACATTCGTCGTTGGCCCAGTCGATGTATTCCGGAATGAGCGTTACGCCGGCATACTGATTGCCGAAATCGACGATGAACATGTCAAAATCCGGGTCGTTCGGTCTGAGCGGGTGTCGAATGGTATCTTCGCCAGCCGGTACTATGATGATATTGCCGTCGTCATCTTCGACCTGAATAAACCTCCTCACGAATCGAACAAAAACCGCTTCGATGTCCCTCGTGAAGCCGGGGACCAGCGTGTTGTTGCTCAGGAGATAGACCGCGGCATCGTCGTTGAGCATGGGGCCCCCGGAGTCTCCGCGCATACCGGCTCCCTCACCGATGACGCCACCGGCGCCGAATTGATAGACAGACATCACGTCTCTGTATTTCGGTGAACTGTGTACTTCATACCGCTCAATCACGTTATTGGAGAAGCGCTGCGTGCCGTAAGAGAAAAGGTCTTCGACGAAGGCAAAACGAGTCGGATTGTTGCCGTTGCCTGCGGTTGTGATAGTCGTGAGCGGCCCCGTGAGACCATAGCCGCGCAGGGTGGTCGAATATCGCTCGTTCAAATCGAGCGGGTGAACTGTCGGCTTGTTGTACTGATCGTAAACCCACCGATCGGGGTCGTAACTGGAGGGTGTGACGAGATTGAACGGTTCCAATCCCTGAAAGAATGGCGTGTCCGGCACGGGGACCACCATTACTGCAAGGTCGGGCTTATGAAAGTTTGGATCGCCTTCTACGTAAATGTACTTATACTGTCCGAGCGCAGAGTAGGACGCTGGATAAAAGGGTCCGCTGTTCGTGTTGTAAGCCGTGTTACCGAAGGCAATGGAACCGTTGTTTCCGCCCTTGAGAACATGGTCTGCGGTCAGCACGCACAGGTACCGCGTCTCGGTCCTTTCGTCGAAAACGTTGGCGAAGATGGAGCCGCTGCCACGCCCACCGCCGCCGTTCGCGAGCTGCGAGACTCGCACGATTTCGTTGATTCCGCTGAGCTGGATGTCCGCCACGCCGGCCGGGCAGGAATTGGGAACGGCGAGAGCAGAGATGAGCAAAGCGAGAGATGAAATGAACAATGCGAATCGGTACTTTTCCGTTAACATGACCGCTCCTTTCCGGGCGCAGAACCAGCCGCCATGCAGACGTGTGCATGTATACGCGGGCCCCTCGATTTGCTACACTGAATAGTGATGAACGGGGTCGGCCCGACGCCGATGCCCTCCGATCATTCTGGCGCAATCCGGACGAGCAATCCGTCAGGAAAACCGCGCTGATTGTTGGGATCCACCCGATGGATGCCAAGACGCACCAAGTCACGCAGCTTCTGGCCGAGGCCGGTCGCGGTCATCGCGAGGCCTGGGAACGACTTACGCCGCTGATCTACGATGAACTTCACGATCTGGCCGAGGCAGCCATGCGAAGAGAGCGAAGCTGTCACACGCTTCAGCCGACGGCACTCGTGCACGAGGCCTTCGTGCGGCTGGCCGGGCAGGATCAGGCGCGCTGGAACAACCGAACGCACTTTTACGGCGCCGCGGCCCAGACGATGCGGCGCATCCTGGTGGATCATGCCCGACGGCGGCGCGCGGAGAAGCGCGGGGGCGGCGCGACCTGTGAGCCGCTGGATGCCGCGGTCGTGTCCTTCGAGGATCGCTCGACCGATCTGTTGGACCTCGACGCGGCGCTGACGCGGCTGGCGGCGCTGGATGTGCTACAGGCCCGGATCGTCGAACTGCGGTTCTTCGGCGGATTGACGGTGGAGGAGACGGCCGATCTCTTGGGCACTTCAACATCCAGTGTGGAGCGCAACTGGCGGACGGCCCGGGCATATCTTTTACGCGAGGTCAGTGGCTAGCATGCCGCGCTGCGCGGCGCACGTCACGACGACGGCGGTAAGCGCGCGCCCTGGGGTAGCCGGTCATGACGCCGGAACGATGGCAGAAAGTCAGCGAGGTATTCGCGGCGGCGCTGGAGCGCCCGTCCCCGCAGCGGGCGGCGTATCTGCAATCCGTCTGCGGGAGTGACTGCACGCTTCGCGAGGAGGTGGAATCTCTCCTGAAGTATGACGCGGATCGGCCGGGGTTTCTCGTCGTGAGTGCGCAAGCTTCGCGTGCCGCGGGAGCCGCGGCGGAGACCGACGAGACCGGACTGCGGCTCGGGCCGTATGTGCTGGTCCGCCGGGTCGCATCGGGGGGGATGGGTGCGGTCTGGCTCGCGCACCGGGTTGATGAGCAGTTCCAGGGTTTTGCCGCCGTCAAGCTGATCAAACGCGGGATGGACACGGACGACATCCTGCGGCGCTTCCGACAGGAGCGGCAACTGCTGGCGAATCTGCGTCACCCGAACATCTGCCGGCTGCTGGATGGCGGCGCTGCGCCGGACGGTAGGCCGTATCTCATCATGGAATACGTCGCAGGGCTGCCGATCAACGAATACTGCGACCGCGATCGGCTGAGCGTGCACCAGCGGCTTCGACTTTTCTGCCGGGTGTGTGCCGCGGTGCAGTCGGCGCATCAGAACCTGGTGATTCACCGCGATCTGAAGCCGGGAAATATTCTGGTGACGCCATCGGGCGAGCCGGTTCTGCTGGATTTCGGCATTGCCAAGGTACTCGGACCGGGCGGTATGACTGACGTGAGTGAGCAGACCACGCCGGAGCGACGGATGCTGACGCCGCAATACGCGAGTCCGGAGCAGATTCGCGGTGAGCCGATCACAACGGCAAGCGATGTTTATTCTCTGGGGGTGATCCTCTACGAGCTTCTCACGGGTCACGGTCCGTATGTGAGCGAGCGCGGCACGCGCGGCGAACTGGAGCGCGAGGTGCTGGAGCGCGATCCGGAGCGACCGAGCACGATCGTGCTTCGCGATGCACCGGAAGACGCACCGGCGCGGACGAGCTTCGGCGGCGTGACATCGACGACGGGTAATGCGTCGCAGCGCACGGCCGAGGAACTTGCGGGACGGCGATCGACTGATCCGATCCGGCTGCGACGAACGCTTTCGGGCGATCTGGACACGATCGTACTCAAGGCGCTGCGCAAGGAGACGGCGCGGCGTTACACGTCGGTGGAGCAGCTTTCGGAAGACATCCGGCGCTATCTCGACGGGGCGGTGGTGACGGCTCGGCCGGACACCTTTCGCTATCGGGCGACGAAGTTCGTGCGACGCAACCGGTTGCCGGTGGCACTGGCCGTCGTGTTCGTGGCGATCCTGACGGGGCTGGCGGCGACGATGACGGTGCAGTCCTTCCGGCTTCGGGATGAGCGGAACAAGGCGAGAACGGCGGAGCGGCTCGCGGGGGAGACGGAGCGCTTCCTTCGTGAGATGCTGCGGTCGATCGAGCCGTCGGTGGCGAAGGGGCGAGACACGCAGCTTCTAAGGGAGATGCTCGATACGGCAGCGCTTCGAGTGTGGAGCGAATTCGAGGAACAGCCGCTCCTTGCGGCGCGGCTGCACCTGCTGGTCGGCGATCTGTATCACAAGCTGGGCTGGACACAGGAGGCGAATCCTCATCTCCGGGAAGGTCTCGCGCTTCGGGGGAAATGGTGTCCCGGGACGATCGAGGAGGCGCAGGCGATGGGGGCGCTGGCGCGCAACCTGGGCCGCACGGCAAAACTGGACGAAGCCGAGCAGCTCGTGCGCGCGGCGCTGGAGATCTGCCGAAAGCTGTACGGCAATGCGGATCATCCGGACACGTCTCGTGCGACGAGCAACCTGGCGAATATCCTCGCGCGGCGGGGGCATCTTGACGAATCCGAGAAGCTCTATGAACAGTCGCTGGCGATGCAGCAGCGGTTGCGTGGGCGTGCCGGTCGTCAGGACGCTGAGGCGGAAGCGGCGCTGGCTTCCGCCTGGAACGATCTGGGCTCGATCCGGATGAGTAACGGCGACCACATCGGCGCGAAGGCGTGTTTCCTGTCTGCGTTGGAGTACTGGCGCAACGCGGGCGAGAGTTCGCGGGAGTGGTACGGCATCTGCCTGACCAACCTGGCAATCTGCTTCAAGGTGGCGAGGGATTTCGACGCAGCGGAGGCCACTGCCCGAGAGAGTCTTGCGATCCTGCGGGAATTCACCGGCGGCACGGGAAGGTTCTGGACGCGCAATGTGCTGGGGACGATTTGCCTCGAACGAGGAGACTATGACGCGGCCGAGGAGATTTATTCGGCGGCGTATGCGGAGCGGAAGGCATCGGGCATGCCGCCGGATGCGATGCTGGCCGCGCTGGGTCACAACGTCGGCGCACTGCTGCTGGGGCAGGGCGATGCCGCGGGCGCGGAGCCGCACCTGAGTGAATCGCATCGCTTGCTGCAGGAGCTGATCGGGGATCAGGAGCAGGATGTGTCGGTGACGGCGCGCACGCTGGCACTGGCCCTCCTGGAGTTGAGACGCTTTGAAGAAGCCGAGGCGCTGCTGCTGAAGGCACTGAACATCGATGCCAGGCTGGTGAGTTTCTCCGACCCTGTGCACCCGGGGAATACCTTCGCGGCGCTGGCGACGTTTTATTCGCAGGCCCACGGGGCGACACAGGCCGCACGAGCGTTGTATGAGCAGTCGTTGTGTTACTTCCGGTCCGCCGCCAACGGACCCTATCCGGATATGGCGTCGCCACTTAGCGGGCTGTCGGAGCTTCTGCTAGCGGAGGGAGATACTGCCGGGGCGGCGGCACTGGTGAATGAATCTTATGCACTGCTTTGCGCGATGCTGGAGCCGGACCATCCCGACTGGTGTCCGACGCTGCACGCGCTGGGCGCGTTGCGGATGCAGGAGGGGCAATACGCGGATGCGGAGGTTTGTTTACGAGAGGCGCGACGGATCTGCGAGCTTCGTCTGCTGCCGCAACACCCCTGGAGGATTCGAACGCTCGAACGACTTGCGCAACTTCACACACTCGATTCGCGCGAGGAACTGGCGGAGGATTGCCGGCGGGAGATTGACGCGTTGCGGGCTTCGGCGACCGAGCGCTCGGTGACATGGACGCGGGCCGCGCTGGCGGAGCACTGACGGGCGGTACGCCGGCCACTACGGACGCGAGGCATGCGGATCCGCGAGACCGGCATCAACGCCGGAGGCCGGGTGATGGACGTCGGGGAGGATGGCGAGGAGGCGCTGGCCGGTGCGGAGCGGGGCATCGAGATTCGGCGGGCATTGCAGGGAGCCGTCGGGCTGTTCGACGCCGATGATCTGTGCGCCGTAGCGGCGGCGGAAATCCACCTGGCGGATGGACTGTCCGACGGCGTCGATGGGCACCAGCAGGCGCTGGATGATGTCCTTGCGCATCGGCGAGACGCCCATGACGAGCTGTTGCAGTTGACCTTCCTGTTCGATGGCGGTCAGGCCGGCGTGTTCGCGGAGGATGGAGCGCTGGGTTTCGGCCATGCGCATCCGGAGGGCTTCGAAGACGCCTTCGCGCGTCAGCATGCCCAGCCAGCGCCGCGACGGATCATCCGAGACGACCGGCAGGACGTCGTGACCGCTTCGCCGCAGGGCTTCGAGTGCTTCGTAGCCGTCCATCTCCGGAGAGACGGTCACCAGTTCCTCGGTCATCATGTCCATGGCGATGACGGCCTCGGCCATGCCGGGCTGATCGACGAAGCGATGCAGATCAGGCAACGAGATGACGCCGCGCAGGGCGCCATGCTCGGCGACTGCGAAGACCGGTCGTGTGCCGGGGGAGATTCGGGCGACGAGATCGGCGAGGGAGGTGGAGGGCGCGACGGTGTGGGGCCAGTGGCGCTGCATGATGTCGTGGACTTTCCAGGATTCGAGCAGGTGGAGGATGGCATCGGCGGCGTGTGCCGGTGAGTCGGCACTGCTGCGGACCTGTTCGGGATTCAGCCCCCAGGCGCGGCCGACGACGTAGGCACTCATGCAGACGACCATCAGCGGGACAATCAGACCGTAGCTGCCGGTCATTTCGCAGACCATCACGATGGCGGCCAGGGGGGTGCGCATGCCGGCGGCGAGGACGCCTCCCATACCGACGGGGATGAGGGCTTCGCGGAGCTGCGGGTTGTCCACGAGGATCTGCGGCCAGAGGACGTGCAGGAGCGCGCCGAGAAATGCGCCGCTGACGCCGCCGAGGAAGACGGCCGGCCCGAGGACGCCTCCGGACGCACCGCTTCCGACGGTGAAGGCGGTGGCGAAGCACTTGGCAACGATGATTGCGCCGAACAACCCAACCCACCACCAGGGTGAGACGGGCAGATCGCTGAAGCCGCGCATGGCATTGAGGACGAATTCGTAGCGGCCGTCCATGACCTGCGGGAGCATGCAGGCGATCGAACCGACGACGAGACCACCGACGGCGGGCGTGAGCCAGATGGGCAGCGGTGAACGGGGGCGCAGCTTCTGGTCGACGAATTTCAGGCAGAGGGTCAGCAGGATGCTCACCAGTCCGCAGAGCGGCCCGAGCAGGGCATAGGCGAGCAGCTCCATGGCGGAGTTGAACATGAGCGGACCGCCGGGATCGAGATAGACCATGTAGGGCTGTCGGCCGAAGAACTCGATGAAGACGGAGTAGGCGACGACGGATGCGACGAATGCCGGGACGATGGCATCGGCTTCGAATTCTTCCTCGCGGTAGAGCACGCTCGTGGCGAAGAGCGCGCCGCCCAGCGGGCAGCGGAAGATGGCCCCGACGCCGGCGCCGCAGCCGGCGACCAGCAGGATGCGCCGCTCCTGCGGAGAGAGATTGAAGAGTCGGCCGATGCTGGAACCGAGCGCGGCGCCGAGGGCGGCGATCGGTCCTTCGGGCCCGGCCGATCCACCGCAGGAGATAACGCCGACGGCGGCGGCGCCTTTGACGGCGGGCCCTTTGAGGGGCAGCGCGCCCATTTGTCGATGAAAGGCGCGGACGTACAGGTCGGTGCCGTGTCCGAAGGGTTGACGGAAGCAGACCTGCACGAAGAGCGCCGATGCGAGTCCGCCGATCGCGGGCAGGAGGAGGATTCGCCAGTCGCCCTCGGCGACCTTGGGGGCGCTTAGGTCCGGCGCGATGCGGCGGATGATTCGTTCGGAGCCGTGTTCGAGGCCCCATTCCATAACAACAGCGGCCAGACCACCGAGCACGCCGACGACGATTCCCAGGGCGACGAGTCGAGTCCAGCGAGCAGCAGGTCGCGGGAGTCGATTCAGGATGCTACGCAGCGTACGCATGTGTCGGCGAGGCATGATACCACGCCGGTGACTCGCTGCGCAGCGCTACGCGGTTCCGAAGAGTCGATCGCCGGCATCGCCGAGGCCGGGGACGATGTAGCCGCGGTCGTTGAGTTTTTCATCTACGGCGGCGGTGTAGACCATGACATCGGGATGACGCTCACTCAGAGCACGAATGCCTTCGGGGGCGGAGACGAGGCAGAGGACCTTGATGCTTGTCGCGCCGGTCTCCTTGAGCACGTCGATGCAGGCATTGAGCGAGCCGGCGGTCGCCAGCATCGGGTCGATGACGATGACATCGGTCGAGGCGATGTCGGGCGGCAGCTTGCAGTAGTAAGTGATCGGTTTGAGTGTCGATTCATCGCGGTAGATGCCAACGTGGCCGACGCGGGCCGACGGTACCAGCTCAAGGATGCCGTCCACCATGCCGAGACCGGCGCGGAGGATGGGGACAAGCGTCAGACCGCGGGCGAGGCGGCTGCCGTTGCACGGGCCCATGGGCGATTCGACGGCGCGCGGCTGGGTGGGGTAGTCGCGTGTGATTTCGAAGGCCATCAGCCGGGCGATCTGGCCGATGAGGCGGCGAAATTGTTCGACGCCGGTGTTTTTGTCGCGGGCAACGGTGAGCTGTTCCTGCACGACGGGGTGGCTGATGAGGGTGACGTTGGGCCACTGGGACTTGAACATGACGACCGGCTCCGCAGGCGGCGATGAATGGACGAGCCAACATGATAGCGGGACGGGCATGGGGAACAAAAGGCGGAGCAATAAACTCGTGGCAGGCCTGCCACGAGCTTGGGTCGCAGCGGTGCGGCATCTCGACTTACTGGCGTTCTGGCGTCTTCACATTCAGGCGATTCTACGCGACGGCGGCGGCTTCGCCTTCGTCGAAGCGGACGCTGACGCGCTTGGAGACGCCGGCTTCCTGCATCGTGACGCCGTAGAGGACGTCGGCGATGCTCATCGTGCGCTTCGAGTGCGTGATGACGATGAACTGCGACAACTCGGTGAACTCGCGGATGATGGTGTTGAAGCGCACGTTGTTCGCCTCGTCGAGGGCGGCATCGACTTCGTCAAGCAGGACGAAGGGCGACGGCCGGCTGCGGAAGACGGCCAGCACCAGGGCGATGGTGGTCATGGTGCGCTCACCGCCGGAGAGCTGGCTGATGCTCTTGGGCTCCTTGCCCGGCGGCTTGGCGGTGATCTCAATGCCGCACTCAAGCACATCGTTGGGATCCATCAGCACCAGTTCGGCCTTACCGCCGCCGAAGAGTCGCTTGAAGAGACTCTGGAAATGCGGCACGACGGCGTTGAAGGTGTCGATGAAGCGCTGGCGGGATTCGTGGTTGAGCTTCTCGATCAGTTCGAGCAATTGCTTTTCGCTGTGCTTCAGGTCGTCGCACTGCGACGTGAGGAACATGAGCCGCTGTTCGACCTCGTCCTGTTCGGCGATGGCGTCGAGGTTCACATTGCCCAGCCGCTCGATCTTCTGTCGAAGCTCCTCAATCTCCGCTTCGACCGCGGGCCAATCCTCTTCCTGATCCGGCGTGTAGCCCTCGTACTGAACGGCCAGATCGACCGACAGTTCTTCCAGCACGCGGGCCGTGAGGTCTTCCAGCCGGACGCGGGCCTCCTGCAATCTCATCTGTCGCTCGTGCAGGCGGCCTTCGACCTCTTCGAGTTCGTGACGCTGCTGACGGGCCTCGGCGGCCAGTCGCTCCACCTCGGCGCGGAGATCATCACGCTGGGCACGGAGCGCGCGGGCAGTGGAAGTCAGTTGCTCCTGCTCAGCCGTCCTTTCGGCGAGCGTCTGCTTCGCGTCGGCCATCTGGGCGTGGGATTGATCGATCCGTTCCTGGGCAAGGGCCACATCGCGATCGGCCTTGTCGCGATCGGCCTGTAGCTGGATGCGTGCCGCCTGAAGCTCGGCGACGGACGCGGCGGACGACGAGCGCTGCTGCGATAATTCGCCGGTGCGCACGCGGGCGTTGGTGATCGACTCGGCCAGGGCGGCGCGCTGTGCGGCGAGCGATTCAATCCGGGCGGTCAGTTCGGCGACGGCCTGTTCGCCGGCGAGGTTTCGCTGTTCGAGCTGCGAGAGGTTCTCGCGGCTGGCGGCTTCGCGTTCGCGCATTTCGCCGAGGCGGCTGACCAGCACGGAGACTTCTGACGCGATGACTGGTCGCTCCTGGCTGAGGCGCTGGACGACGTCTTCAACGGCGGCGAGCTGGGCACCGACTTCGACGCGCTGGGCGTTGGCCTCGCCGATCGCCTCGCGCAGGCGGTGCTGCACCTCTTCGAGATGGCCGGCCTCGGAATCGCTCTGTTGCAGCCGGGTCGTCAGATCGTCGATCCGCACGGCGACTTCGGTCAGTTGCCGGTCGAGCTCGCGCAATTCGCTTCGGCGGCTGATCAGACCGCCGGCCGAGCCGAGCGGGCCCATGCCGACGCGGCCGTCGGAATCCCAGAGGATGCCGTCGAGCGTGACGAAGCGGGCGCCGCCATCGAGGGCCGCCATTCGCCGGGCATGTTCGATGGACTCGACCACGTACGTTCGGCCGAGGAGATAGCGTGCGAGCTGAGCGCACGCATCGGGATAGCGCACCCAGTCGAGCAGCCGGGCGATGAAACCCTCCTGCGTGGAGAGATCGGGCCCGCCGATGGCCGGAGCGACGGCATCGAGACAGAAGGCACGAACCGGTCCGGACAGGTCGGCCAGCAGGTCGCGGTCGGCCAGAAAAAGATCGCGCCGTGCAACGACGAGGTACTTTTCAAAGTTGCCGAGGACGGCTTCGACGATGCCGGCATGGGCGACGTCGGCATCGAACAGCTCACCGACGGCGCCGAGGACGTAGGAGAAGGGGCCGGAGGGAGTTTCGGATTGCGAATTCTCACCTGCGGATTCCGCAGCGCCGGCGTCGCGGCGTTCGAGAATCTCGCGGGCGCCGGCGAGCAGGCCCTCGTGACGGCGATCCATCTCGGAAAGCAGATCGCGACGACTTTCGAGGCCGCTGCGGTGCTCTTTGGCGGCGGCGATCTGATCGAGGAGGTTGGCACGATGGCTGGCGGCCTGGGCGAGACGGGCGCGGGTCTCCTCGAGCTTCTTCGTCTGATCCTCGATGAGGTCGAGGATTTCGATGCGCCGGGCATCGAGCTGCTGCTGACGGGCGAGCGACTCGGCCAGCTCCGTGGCGATGGCAGCATCGCGCTCGTCGAGCTTCTCCTTCTGCTTTGACAGCGAATCGTGCTGGAGGTTCAGCCCCTGGATTTCGTTGCTGAGCTGGCTGGTGCGGCGGAGCAGGTCGATGATGCCTGCCTTCTCATCGTCGAGCCGTCGCTGCTGATCGACAAGTTGGCCGGCGACTTCGCGGTCCTGCGTCTGGAGACGGGCGAGTTCGTCCTGGAGCGACTTGAGTTCTGCTTCGAGGGACTCGACACGGTCGCGCTGCAAGGCGAGCTTCTCATCGAGGGCGGTCATCTGTCCATCAAAGCCGGCCAGCCGATCGCGCGAGCGGGCCAGCAACTCGGTCTGATCGGCGATGCGCCGCTCGGCGGCGGCCATGCGCTCTTCCTGGGCGGTGATCTGCGACTGAACGGTCAGCAGGCGGCCTTCAACCTGCGAGGTCTCCTGCTCGAGTTCGACGATGCGGACGTTGGCCTGGCTGGACCGGGCGTCGTTGTTGGACAGATCGGTACGGATGCGTGTCGCTTCGTCGCTCAGGCCGTCGGCCTCGCGCGACAGGGCCGCCTCGCCGGAGCGCAGGCGGTGATACTCGGCGAGGGCATATCGGCTGCGCAGCTCGCGCAGGCGCTGGGTGTACTGCTGGTAGTTTCGCGCCTTGCCGGCGGCGAGCTTGACGCTGCGGAGGCGCTTTTCGAGTTCTTCGATGATGTCCTGCACACGGAGCAGGTTCTGGTTGACGCGCTCGAGCTTGCGCTGGGCCTCGCGCTTGCGGACTTTGTATTTGCTGATGCCTGCGGCTTCTTCGAAGATCTGCCGCCGCTCCATCGGGTTGGCCTGAAGAAGCAGGTCGACCTTGCCCTGTTCGATGACGCTGTAGGCATCGATGCCGATGCCGGTGTCGAGGAACAGCTCGCGGACATCCTTGAGGCGGCAGGGCTGCTTGTTGAGCAGGTATTCACTCTCGCCGCTGCGATACAGCCGGCGCGAGACGACGACCTCGGTCTGATCGACGGCCAGTACGCCGTCGGAGTTGTCGAAGGTCAGGTCGACCTGGGCCATGGCAGCGGCCTTGCGCGTGCCGGAGCCGTTGAAGATCACATCGAGCATCTGCTTGCCGCGCAGACTCTTGGCGGACTGCTCGCCGAGCACCCACTTGATGGCGTCGACGACGTTGGACTTGCCGCAGCCGTTGGGTCCGACGATGCCGGTGATGCCCCGGCCGAAGTCGAACTCGGTTTTGTCGGCGAAAGACTTAAAGCCCGTGGCTGTGAGTTTCTTCAGGAGCATGAGTGCCGGCGAACCTCCATGCAGTGCTGATTCCGGCGACATCCTCTTCGCCGGCCCCCCGAACACGAATCAACCAGCCGTCTATTGTAAATCGGCGGCCGGTCCGCGGAAAGCCCACGGATCGCTAAATCTCGGGCATGATTCGATTTGGGGCCGACGGCCCCCGCCGTGGTGATGCCTGAGCACCTCCGCTGGCGTGACCGGGGGCGATTGGAAGCAAACCCGAGCCGCGGCAGTGACGCGGCGATTAAGCCGGTGCGAGGGCTTGAATCTCGAGGACTACCCGCCGACCAGGGTTGTCACCGGCCCGGAGCGGACTCGTCCGCGCGGCCATGCGCTTCACTCCGATCTTACGTTACGCGGTACAATTCCTGACTTGGCGAAGCTTCGCAGGGTGGGCGATACCCAGTTTCGTAGGGTGGGCACCGCCCACCATGCATTACTCCGAGTCATTCCATCGCAAAGCCGACAATCCCGCTGAAATCCGGCGGCTTCGCATTCGTTTTGCATGAGCATCGCCAATCCATGTCGTATCGTCCTTCCTTGACATAGCGATGAAAGCTCGAATACGGCCACGCATGCGGGCACTTCGCTTGTCCGTGCTTGACGGGATTGTAGTGAATGTAATCAACATGCGCGATGAAATCCGCCTCATTGAGGATGGTGTGTTCCCAAAACCGCGGCTGCCACACGCCGCGGTCATGTCGCGCCTTGCGTTTTTCGGATATGCCCGACTCGCGCATGCCGGCGGCAAGCCATTCATGCGTAAATCGCTTCTTGATCCGGCCCCAGCGCGATGAAAAATCGTCATCCCTCGTGGGAAGCGTCCAGATCGCATGAAGATGATCCGGGAGGAGGACGATGGCGGTCAGTTCAAACGGACGGGATGCAATCTCGGTGTCGAGTGCTCGATGCAGGAACTTCCTTGCAAGCGATGTGCATAGGAATGGTTGGCGTCCGCCAGTGACAACCGTGAAGAAGAATGTGCCCCCCGGCTGAAATGCTCGGCGATATTCCGGCATGGAGCGGGATCATTTGGGATTCGCCAAGTGGAGTCAAGCGCCATTTAGGTTGGGTGTTGCTCGCCTTTCGTGCGTCCCGGGGAATATTATGGTGGGCAGTGCCCACCCTACGAAACTGCGTCCCGGGGAATATTATGGTGGGCAGTGCCCACCCTACGAAACTGCGTCCCGGGGAACACCATGATGGGCAGTGCCCACCCTACGAAACTGCGTCCCGGGGGACACCATGATGGGCAGTGCCCACCCTACGAAACTTGCGCGCGAGTTAACCCGAGTGCAGAGGGCAATCAAAAAATCTGCCCGGTATCGAAGCGGCCCAACGCCTGTTCCAGCGCCCCCATCATTTCGCCGACAGTGCAGTAGGCCTTCGCGCCTTCGATCAGGGCGGGCATGACATTCTTCTCTGCTTGCGCGTCGGCGGTGATGCGCTGCAGAGCGGCGGCGGCGGCCTTTGCGTTGCGGCGGGCCTTTAGTGCCTTCAGTCCGTCGATGACCTCGGTCTCCACGTCGTTGCCGATCTTGAGGATCTCAATCGACGGGCCGTCGTCGTCGGTGTAATCCGTGATGCCGACGAGCTTCTTGTCGCCGCGCTCGACGGCTTTGTTGTAGCGATAGGCGGCGTCGGCGATTTCGCGTCGGACGTAGCCATTTTCGATCGCCGCGATCATGCCGCCCATCTCGTCGATGTCCTCAATGTACTCGCGGGCTTCGGCCTCGAGCTGATTCGTGAGGGCCTCGACGTAGTAACTGCCGCCGAGGGGATCGACCACGCTGGCGACGTTTGTCTCGCAGGCGAGGACCTGCTGCGTGCGCAGGGCGAGGGTGACGGCGTGCTCCGTCGGCAGGCAGACGGTCTCATCCATGCTGTTGGTGTGCAGCGACTGGCAGCCGCCGAGGACTGCGGCCATGGCCTGATAGGCGACGCGCATGAGGTTCACGTGCGGCTGCTTGCTGTACAAGCTGCAACCGGCGGTCTGGGCATGGAAGCGCAGCCACATGGATCGCTCTTTTTGTGCGCCGAAACGCTCTTTCATGTAATGGGCCCACAGGCGGCGGGCGGCTCGGAACTTGGCGATTTCTTCGAAGAAGTCGTTATGGCTGTTGAAGAAAAAGGACAGCCGCGGGGCGAAGTCGTCGATGTCCATGCCGCGGTCGACGCAGGTCTGGGCATAGTGCAGGCCGTCGCCGAGGGTGAAGGCGAGTTCCTGACCGGCGGTGCTGCCGGCCTCGCGGATGTGGTAGCCGCTGATGGAGACGGGGTTGTACTGCGGCAGCTCCTGGGCGCAGAACTCGATGGTATCGGCGACGAGGCGGACGCTTTCGGCGGGCGGAAAGACGAACTCGTTCTGGGCGTGGAACTCCTTGAGGATGTCGTTCTGGCAGGTGCCGCGGAGGTTGGCGCGCGGCACGCCGGTCTTGTCGGCGGTGGCAATGTAGAAGGCGATGAGGATGGCGGCCGGGGCGTTGATGGTCATGGAGACGGATACGTCGCCGAGATTGATTCCGTCGAAGAGGGTTTCGTAGTCGGCCAGTGACGAGACGGCGACACCACAGCGGCCGACTTCACCCATGGAGAGGGGATCGTCGGCGTCGCGGCCCATGAGCGTCGGCAGATCGAAGGCGGTGGACAGGCCGGTCTGGCCCTTGGCCATGAGGAACTTGAAGCGTTCGTTGGTCTGTCTCGCGGAGCCGAAGCCGGCGAACTGGCGCATGGTCCAGAGCTTGGTGCGGTACATGTCCTTGTGTACGCCGCGGGTAAAGGGAAACTGGCCGGGGTCGCCGAGGTGGGTGTCGTAGTCGAGTTCGGCGATGTCCTCGGGGCGATAGACCAGTTCCAGCGGCCGGCCGGACATGGTGGTGTGCGGGCCGATTTCGCCGGGATGATGCGAGACTTTTTCTGCCATGCGGTGCTCCGTAGGTGGTACGCGGATACGAGCGATTTATTGTAGCGGAAGGACCGGATCGTGGGAAAGCGCGGGTACAGCGTCTATGAGCGGGAGCGAAGACTCCTGCAAAACAGAAATCGATTTCTAGATTGCAAGATCGGACTGGCAATCACCACGGACAGAAAGCACATGCTACTTATTCAGGCGGGGCGCCGCACACTTACGCCGTCGCCCAGCTTGGCGGGCGCTTCTCCAGAAAGGCGCGGAGGCCCTCGCGGGATTCTTCGCCCATGAAGGCCTTGCCGAAGAGTTCGGCTTCGCCGGCGAAGCCGCGCTCCAGCCAGGACGACTCGTGCGTGCAGAGCACCTGCTTGACGAGGCGCACGGCGGAGGGGCCGTTCGTGAGGATGTCGTTTGCCAGGCGATCCGTCGCGGCACTGAGACCATCGAGCGGGACGCACTCATTCGCAAGGCCGATCTCAAGGGCCGTGCGGCCGTTGAGCTTTTCGCCGGTGAGCAGCATGCGTCGGACGCGTGCGGGGCCGATGAGCGCGAAGGCCCGCTGCGTGCCGCCCCAGCCGGGGATGAGGCCCAGCTTGACCTCGGGGAAGCCGATGGTTGCGCTGTCAGCCATGATGCGCAGATCGCAGGCGATGGCCAGCTCGCAGCCGCCGCCGAGGGCCGGGCCGTTGATGGCGGCGATGGTGACGGCGTGATGAAAGTTTGCCAGGCGGTTCATGAACTGCTGGCCGCGTCGCGAGAAGGCGCGACCGGCCTCGCCGGGGGCGCTGGCCATCTCGTCGATATCTGCGCCGGCCATGAAGGTGCGGCCCTCGCCGGTGAGGATCAGGACGCGGACCTCGGGATGCTGACCCTCGATCTCCGCCAGGCGGGCTTCAATCGCCGCCATGACGGGAACGGAGAGGAGGTTGATGCCGTTCGGGCTGTTGAAGCGGATGCGCCCAATCTGCCCCTGTTGTTCGTAAACGACTTGCGTGCTCATCGTGTCAGGCCCCGTTTAACTCGTACATACCCGATTGGGTGAAGATCGCCCAGAACGGACGGGGTCCATTATAGGGAAATCGGGGCGGCGGGAAAAGGGGAAAGCGAGATATTGGATTTTGGATTGAGGATTACTGATCGCAAGAAAGAAAACGGGGCGATTGCTACCCCTCGGATTCCTCGATTCAGAATCCGGTTTACCGCGGCTTCCTGAATGCCTGGCGTTTGATCAGTATTGATGGAAACCGCGGCCGGATTTGCGGCCAAGCCAACCGGCGTCGACCATCTTTCGCAGCAGCGGGCAAGGGCGGAACTTGGGATCGCCCAGGTCCTTGTGCAGCACTTCCAGAATATTCAGGCAGACATCGACGCCGATGAAATCCGCCAAGGTCAGCGGGCCCATCGGGAAGTTGCACCCCTGCTTCATGATCTCGTCGATCGTCGGCGCGTCGGCCACGCCTTCCATCAAGGCGAAGGCCGCCTCGTTGATCATGGGCATCAGGACGCGGTTCGACACGAAGCCGGGCATGTCGTGGCATCGCAGCGGGTTCTTGCCCATCTGTTTTGCGAGGGCTTCGACGGCGGACACGGTCGCGTCGTCCGTCTGTAAGCCGCGGATGACTTCGACGAGCGTCATGAGCGGCACGGGGTTGAAGAAGTGCATGCCGATGAACTGCGCCGGGCGGTTCGTCGCCGCGGCAAGCTTGGTGATGCTGATGCTGCTGGTGTTGCTGGCGAGGATCGCGCCGGCGGGGAGCTTGTCATGCACCTGCTTGTAGAGTGACACCTTGGCGTCGAAGTTTTCGTAGATGGCCTCGATGACGATGCCCACTTTCGGCCAGTTGATTTCGTCGAGCGAGCCGACGGTCTTCAGGTTCGCCTTGGCGCTCGCGGCGGTGTCGGCGGGGAGCTTGCCCTTTTCGACGAGCTTGCCGAGACTTTTTTCGATCTCGGCGAGGGCCTTTTTGACCTGTTCGGCATTGACGTCGTGGACGTAGGTGACGAGACCGGCGGTGGCTGCGACCTGCGCGATGCCGCGACCCATGGTTCCGGAGCCGATGATGAGGGCGGATTCGATTTTCATGGCAGATGTCCTCGAGATTGCGGGTTCAAGGTTGCTGGACGCAATTCTATCCATCTGCGTGCATTGCGAAAAGCGAACCTGACATGTGACCCAGCGCATCGAATGTGCGTCATGCAGATCGCGATGGTCCCGCGGTTGTTGACGCCTTTCGGGCCGCGGGCTAAGATTTTTCGTACGTATCGCAAGGGATGGAGATACGAGGGTCGTGCCATGATCGAGCAGCTTGTCATTACATCCACCGAGGGCCGAGGCGTCGGTTACGGGACGCGCCGGCAGAGCCACCCCCCCTGCCACAAGACCTCCATCGGCTGCGATCCGTTCATGTCCAAAGTCTTTAACGAGTGACGGTCCGCGTCGCTGCTTACCTGTTTCCCGACTTTCGCCGATAAGAAGTGCGCGCCCGTTCTCGGCGGTCGGTCGGGGTTGCTTCCGGTATGCATGGGCGCAGCTGAGCTTTTGCGATCTTTTCCGGCGACGGACCTGTCCTTCTACAAGACGGATACGAACATGCAAACGACCATCGAACTCATGGATGCCCGCAGGGTCATCGGTGAACTCAAGAAACACATTCTGGTGGACGGTTTCGAGATCGTCGTGGACCTGGAACGAAGCGAGGGCTGCCGGCTTTACGATGCCCACGGCGAGCGGAGTCTGATTGATCTGTACAGTTTCTACGCCTCGATGCCGATCGGCTTCAATCATCCTTACTTCAATCAGCCGGAGGTGCGCGAAGACCTGCTCGAAGGAGCGCTGGTCAAGGTGGCGAACTCCGACGTTTACACCCGGCGCTATGCCCGATTCGTGCAGACGTTCACGCGGGTAGTCGGCACGCCGGAGCTGGACCGGTATTTCTTCATCGAGGGCGGGGCGCTGGCGGTGGAGAACGCCCTCAAGGCGGCGATGGACTGGAAGGTTCGCAAGAATCTTGCGGCCGGCCGCGGCGAAATCGGCACCGACGTGCTGCACTTCCGTCACGCTTTTCATGGCCGCAGCGGCTACACGATGTCGCTGACCAATACCGATCCGAACAAGGTTCGCTATTTCGCCAAGTTTGACTGGCCGCGGGTATCGAGTCCGCGGCTGGATTTCGCGCTGCCGGAGGCAGAACGGCAGACGCGTGCCGGTATCGATGAGAAGGCGGCGGAGCTGGAGATACTTGCGGCGATCGAGGCGCGGCCGCATCGCATCTGCGCGATCATCATCGAGCCGATCCAGTGCGAGGGGGGTGACAACCATTTCCGCGCGGATTGGTATCGGACGCTTCGGCGCATCTGCGACGAGCATGACCTGCTGCTGATCTTCGACGAAGTGCAGACCGGCATGTGCATGAGTGGTCGGAACTGGTGCTGCCAGCATTTCGGCGTGCTGCCGGATATTCTCGTCTTCGGGAAAAAGGCGCAGGTCTGCGGGATCATGGTCGGCCGCCGGCTGGACGAGGTGCCGGAGAATGTGTTCCGCGTCTCCAGCCGTATCAACAGCACCTGGGGCGGCAACTTCACCGACATGGTGCGCTCAACGCACTACCTGAACATCATCGAGCAGGAGCGGCTGGTGGATAACGCCCGGGAGATGGGCGAGCGCTTCCTCATTCAACTTCGGGGGCTGGAGGCGGAGACGTCGAAGATTTCGGCGGTGCGCGGCCGCGGTCTGCTGCTGGCCTTCGACCTGCCGGACACCGAAACGCGCAATGCGTTCTGGAAGGGCTGCTTCGCGCTCGGACTGCTCACGCTGCGGAGCGGTGAGCGGTCGATCCGACTGCGGCCGGTGCTGGATGTCCGTCCGGAGATCATCGACGAATCGATCGCCATCATGCGCGATCAACTGCGGCGGCTTTGATCGGAACTGGCGGATGTGCCGGTAAAGGAATTCGCTCGAGTTGTCGCAGACTTTTCGAGCCGTCGGCCCGACGTTAAGCTCCCTGCCGGCATGAGTGGAAGACTCCTGCGAACTGCCGGCGCGATTCTGTTTTTCATCACTGCGGGTGACGTGCGCGCCGACGACGACCGGCTCTTTGTCAGCCGGCCGGGACAGGTGCGCGTCCTCCACGATCTCAACGGCGACGGCGACTTCTTCGAGTTCAACGAGGTACGGCTCTACGCCGACGGGCTTCCTGTCGGTGTCACGGCGATGGCAGCGATCGGCGACGATCTGTTCGTGCTCGATCCCGGCAATCTGCGGGTGATTCGGCTGCGCGATCTGAACGGCGACGGGGATGCGCTGGATTTCGGCGAAGTGAGCATCTTTGCCGAGTTGCCGCCCGGCCCGCCGACACGTGATTATCAGGGCCTGACCGCCGGTGTCGGCGGCGGACTGTTCGTCGCAGATGCGGCATCCGGCCGATTGCTGGTTGTTGCCGATCTGAACGACGACGACGACGCCCTCGATCTCGGTGAAGTGCGGTTCATCGCGGAAGGATTGACGGCCCCTCGGTCGATCGCCATTCGGCAGGACGGCCGTTTGCTCGTGGCGCAGAACCTCACGGCCGTGCCGGTTCGCATCCTGCGCGATCGCGACGGCGACGGCGACTATTTCAGCTTCGCGGAGAATATCAGCTATGCCGAGAATTTTTCGCCGGGCACGCATCTGCATTCCCACGATAACCTGCTTTCATATCTCCTGCGGCCGACCGGCGGGGAGATTCTGCGGTTGCACGATCTGACGGGCGACGACGACGTGCTCGATTTCGGCGAGGTGACGATCTACGCCGGCGGGCTCGCTTTGGCGGCGGTGATGACGCCCGGCCCCGCGGGTGTGCTGTACGTCGCGGCCGATGATGCAGCGGGGACGGTCTATCTGGTGCGCGACTTGAACGGCGACGGTGATGCGATGGAGTTCGGCGAAGTCCTGCCGGTCGCGTCGGGCATCACGCAGCCGCGGGGGATGGTACTTATCGGGAGCGCGGTCTTGCCCGAGTGCAGGCGCGGTGACACCGACGGCAACGGCGCGGTGAACCCTGCGGACATCGGGCCATTCGTCAGTGCGCTGCTGGAGCTGTTGACGCCGGATGAGCTTTGCCGCTTCGATGTGAACGACGACGGCGTGCTGGACGGTCGGGACGTGGGGGCGTTTGTGGATTTGTTGTTACCGTGACGTCTGTGGTGAACGTCGGCATTGAGCATCTAGTTGGAGCATTGCTGTGAACAGATGAATGGGCATTACGCAAGTGGAGTCCATGTGCCCTTGGCGGGCGTCTGCAAGGCGGATGCAACGGAAAAGAAACCAACGGAGAAGAAGAGGTAAGATGACTATCCGGCTGCGATCAGTGGCAACTTCTCCCAGCCCGAAGGGCTGGCAGTGCGTAGGCAGGGGCAACGCCCCTGTGCGTGGAATCGCCCCCCTACCCCGCGACCCCAACGGAGTCGTCTTGACGACCGACCGACCGTCCTTCACCATCGCGGCGCATGGCTCAAACCCTGACGCGTTTGCTGATTCACGCGATTTTCTCCACCGAAAATCGTGCGAATCTGATCAAGCCGGACATCGAACCGCAACTTTACGCCTACATGGGCGGCATCTGTCGCAACGACGATTGCCCTTTACATCTTCTGAACATGCAGCTCGTCGAGGATTTCCTGCACGGTGATGAGCTTAATGATCCGCCCGGACTTTTTGTGGAACGCGGCGCACTCGCGCTCGGCATCCGCAGAAGGCGTCGAGAATGATGTCGTTCGGATTGCTGTAGCCTCTCGACTCGATCAACCAGCGCACGCTTCAAACGACGTTCGCACAAACGGCAGTCCCTCTTCGAGTTGGGAGTGACTGTTGATGGCAAGTTCCAAGTCCCCTATCCCCCAATGACCGATGCCCGACATGTCGCGCGCAAAAGCCGGCGGACTGTCCAAGCGATTGTATTTCAGCTTCAACCACACACGAAGGCCACCGCGCAGGATGTGGAGTGAGCAGAATGTTTCCTTGCCGATCACATAGCTGATGTACTTCGCGAGATACCGCCTTTCGACAGCACCCGGCCGCAAGGAGAGGCAGAATTGGTCGATTGCCCGGTAGAGCTCGACCGCCTCTCTTGGCTTGTCAGAAGTGTGATGGGACTCGGCGTAAACGGAAGCGGATTTCCCACGTCTTCGCGAAGCCTTTGAGGTGCGAGACGGACTTTCTGCTTGCACCGCCACTCGTTTCTCACGAGTGCTGGTACGAGGGTTTGCACTCGTTGACGACGGCCCTTTTACCCATATGCGGGCAATACTCTCTTTGATTTGCTGCGGAGTAAGGACACCGTCGCCCGCGGCGCTACGAAGTATTTTCAGGAAAGGCCTCGGTGGGTCAGCCATGACAGCATCGAGCGCCTTGCGCACTTTGCCGTCCGTGAATATTTGTTCCCCCAAAGCGTCGAGAGTGCCCTTTGCCATCTCGTCCCTAGAGAGTCGCCATAGTAGCCGCGCCGACTCCTCGATGGACGATCCTGGATCATCTCGTGGATCAAGCGAGACCTCGTACATCAGCTTCTCGGGGGCTGCGCACTTCTCGACGCTGCGATAGACCTTCCACTTGAAGCCGTTTGTCAGGACGCACCAGACAATCCCATCGTTCGCCGCGTAGCCGACGACTTGGGTGATGCCCTTCACATCGTCAAGCGGATCATCGAGGGGTTTAGCTTCCACAAGCAAGACGGGCTTTGTGTTGATCTTGAGCGCGTAGTCGACGGACTTCCCATCGACTGTGGGGTACTCAAGTTCAACCTCATCAGGATCGCGCACGTCCCAGCCGAGCGCTCCGAGGAGCGGGTCCACCACGATCGTTCGTGTTGGCGTCTCCTTCAGACCTCGTTTGCGCAGGCCGTCGTACTTCGCCCGAAAAGTTTGGATGTCGTGGAGGAGTTTGTCCATTTCGGAGATTCTACAGGATGGGGCAAAGAATATCTGCCATTAGTGTACCATCGCCTGCCAGTCGCAGTGGCAGTAGAACGAGCCGGTTTTCTTCAACACGCGGGCCAGCTCCACGCAGCGCCGCCGTGTGTAGTCGATGTACGCCTGCGTGCTGGCAGGCTGGGCAGCGTCGTCACGACGCTGGCTTGTCCGCCAAATGCTTCGTGAAAAACTCCACCACGCGTTCGGCGAAGGTGATGCGGTTCGGCTCTTTGGCGAAACCGTGGCCTTCGTCGGGGAAGACGAGCATTTCGACTTTTTTGTCGAGTTTCTTCATCTTGTCGTAGAGCTGTTCGGCCTCGAAGAGCGGCACGCGCGGGTCGTTCGCCCCGTGGGCGATCAGCAGCGGGCACTTGATGCGATCGACCTTGTAGATCGGCGAGACGGACCGGAGAAACTCGGTATCCTCCAGCGGGCCGTACTCCGCCTCGCGCAGCTTGCGGCGGTAATCCTTGGTGCGCTCGAGGAAGGTCTGCATGTTACAGATGCCGACGATGTTGCACGCGGCGCCGAAGGCGTCCGGCGCTTCGGTGATGCAGGCCATGACCATGAAGCCGCCGTAGCTGCCGCCGTAGGCCGCGATCTGTGACGGCGTGCTGTAGCCCTCCTTGACGAGCCAGCGGGCGGCCTCGACGCCGTCTTTCACGCTGTCCATGCGCTTCTTGTAGTTGTCCATCTCCAGGAACTTCTTACCGTAGCCGGAAGAGCCGCGAACATTCGGAGCGAGCACGCCGAAGCCGCGGGAGACGAAGTAGGAGATCATGTAGCTGAAATTCGGGCGGAACTGGGCCTCGGGACCGCCGTGATAAGAAACGATGAAGGGAATCTTCTGCCCCTTGCGGTAGTCGGCAGGCAGATAGAGGAAGGCAGGCACTTCGAGGCCGTCGAATGATTTGTAGCGTATCAGCTCCGGCAGCGGGTACTTCGAGAGGTCGATGCCCTGATCTTCCACCTCGGTCATGGCCATCGGCTCGGCATCCGGCCTGGCCGGCGACCAGCGATAGATGACGCCGGGCGTGTTGGCGTTGTCGACGGAATACAGCATTGCGTCGCCGGTGAAATTGACATTTCGCACGATGCCCTGCGGCATGTCCGGCAGCTTCATCTCTTTCTTCTCGGGCATGCGGTAGAGGTGGAGATTGCCGTAGCCGTCTTCGTTCAGACAGAGGGCGAGGATATCTCGCTTCTCGTTGAAAGTGCCGTAATCGACTTCGTATTTATCCCACTGGGGAAATGATCGCGTGATCTTGCCAGTGGCGAGTTCGATGGCGACGACGTTGCTCAGGTCTCCGCGATAATCACTGGCGGCGAGGAAGGTCTTGTCGTCGGCGGTGTAACCGATGGGGTCGAAGGCCCACTCTTCATCGGCGGGCGTGATCAGACGCGACTTGCCGTCGGCGAGATTGACTTCATGAAGCTCGGAGTGCGTCGACGAGAAATAGCGACGACACATGAGCCGCGAACCGTCGGAATTGAAATCGACCGGCGAGGTATCGCCCGGCTGGGTGAGGACCTGTCGCGTGGTGTTGGCATCAAGGCCGTAAAGATAGACGTAGAAATCGGAGCGGGATTGATCATTGGCCTTGAAGGCGAAGGCCTTCGAGTCGCGCCGCCAGACGATCGAGCCGTAGACGACGTCGGGATGGGCGAAGAGGGCTCGCATGCGGCCGCTCGCTGCATCGAGCAGATAGATGTCGGTCTGTTCGTTTCCACCGATGGCCGCAGTGATGACGATCCAGGCGCCGTCGTCGGAGAGACTGTAGGAGGAGATGCCGTCGGGAAAGTCGGTCAGCTTCTTCGGCTCCGCCGCGCCGGGCTTACGAGCGTAGAGCTGGTTAAGGCCGTCGGGGTTGTGGATGTAGTAGAAGGTGCCATCGGGCGCGAGTCGCCCGGCGCGCGGCCATTTGATCTGCACGAACTGGCGAATCGTGGGGGCTTCTCCGCCGAGTGCGGAGGCCGGTGCGTTGGCAAGAACCGTGGCCAGGATCGCGGACAGAGTTGCAAGTTGGAATAATTGAAGGATGCTCGGACGCTTCATTGCTTGCCTCCGGGGCTGGAACCGTGTGAGAAATCGAAGAGTTCCAAGTGTACATCCGGTCGGCGCGCGGCGAAACCCTTGTAGCGAGGCCGGTGGATATCCTGCGAGGAATTGAGCGGGCGGGTTGGAGCGAATGATGTCTGCCCGATAGAGCAGGCCGTCAGCGCCGAAGTCTCCAGGCGGTCGTGGAGACTCAGGCCGTGCAGCGATCGAGGTAGCCCTGAATCTGCCGGACCTGTCCTTCGACGCGTTCCAGTTCGCGCAGAAGGGCGGACTCGAGATCGTCGAGTGCCGCGTTCTGGGAGTGCGGCTTGATGGCCGCGAGGTCGGAGAGTTCGCGTTTGAGCTCATCCCGTCGTTCGTTGAGATTGGCTAGTTTGTCGTTTGCACTCATGCGTACACCTTACGATACGGCAAGTGATCGATAATTGACGACCCCCTCACTTTGCCGCAGTGAAACGTTGTACCTTTGATATCTGGCCCGGTTCCGGCTTTTAAGGATCATAGACCGTCCGGGAAGTATTGCCAGTAAAATCGAGCTAAGGGCAGCAGGGGAATGCTGCCAGAGCAACCCGAACTACTCTTTTTTCGGACTCATCGGTTGCCGAACTCGTGATAATTGTGCGCTAAAGAGGCAATAAAGACAAATTGTGTCTCTTGTTTGTATCCATAAAATATTACTAAAAAAGTGGTTACGATTTCTTGCGCTCGGAAATGGGATGGATCGAATCCAGCCATTCTTTCAGTCTTGATAGCCCCTCGCGGATGGTTACGGTTGGCTCATAGCCGAAATCGCTTCTGGCGGCGGAAATATCGAACCAGTGTGCCGTGGACAACTCGCGGACAAGGAATCGGGTAAGCCGTGGCTCGGATGAAAGCCGCAGGGATGCATAGATCGCTTCGAGGGTTGCCGCCGCTGCCACGGCGAACCATCCGGGCACGCAGCGCCGAACGGGCGGGAGCCTGGCTGCGGCGAGGATTCCGCTGACCAAGTCCCAGATCGGCCAGGGCTCGCCGTTGCTGATGAAGTAGGCCCGGCCGGCGACGGGGGTTCCGACTTCCAGTCGGTCAGCGGCGAGAAGATGGGCCAGCGCGGCGTTGTCGATATAGGTCGAATCGACGAGCTTGTTTTCGCGGCCGATTCGTCGAAGTGCGGCGGCTCGGGCGATGATTCGCGGGACGAGGTGATTGTCGCGCGGCCCCCAGATCAGATGGGGCCGCAGGGCCACGGTTGCCAGATGGTTGTCGTTTGCGGCGAGGACGGCCTGCTCGGCGAGGGCCTTGGTCCGCGGGTAGTGTGCTTCATAGTGCCTCGGGTACGGCACCGACTCGTCGACACCTTCCATGTCGGTTCCGTCGAAGACCACGCTCGGCGAGCTGGTGAAGACGAGGCGAGGCACGCCGGCGGCGCGGCAGGCGTCGATGACGTTCTGCGTGCCGATGACGTTGGGTCGATGGTAGTCTTCGTATCGGCCCCAGATACCCGGCCGCGCGGCGACGTGAAAGACGACTTCGCATCCATCGCAGGCGCGCCGGAGGGCCGGTGCGTCCGTGAGGTCACCGCGATGGCACTCAACGCCCATGGACGCCAGCTCGGGGTACGCTCCACGCGAATAGCTGCGCACCGGATCGCCGCGCTCGCGAAGCATTTCGACGATCCGCCGACCGAGGAAGCCGCCGCCGCCGGTGACAAGGGCCCGCCGGCCGCCGGGGCGGTCGCGTTGCACAGGCGCGTCATGCGTCATGGAAGAAGGACTCCGCGAGAACCGCGCTTCGCGGGTTGTTGCGCCGATCGCCGCGCAGCCGCCGTGTCTTGGCCGCCGCCGCGGATGGCCGTAAGATCGTAGCGGCGCGAGGGCGGATCATGAAGCGGACTTTTCAACTCGTTACCATGCTATCGATGTGTGCCCTCACCGGTGCGGCGCGCGGCGAATCGCCTGCCATCGATGCGCTGCGAGACGATCGGCCAGACCCGAAGGCGGACGCCAGAGCCGTCGTCGTCGCGGGATCGGCGCGGTTCACCGTGCTCTCGGATCGTCTCGTGCGGCTGGAGTGGTCGCCGGACGGGACGTTCGAGGATCGGGCCTCGCAGGTGGTGATCAACCGGCGACTGCCGGTGCCGTCGTACACGAAGTCCGAGGATACAGACCTGCGCGTAGCCGGCACAGCACCCAGCGAAAAGTCGGCGAATGGAAAGCCCGTCGTGGTCATCCGCGCGGATCGCGTGGAAATCCGGTACCGACCGGACGGCAAGCCGTTCAGCGAGGACAACCTCGTCGTCCGGTGTCGCGTCGGAGGAGGCGGGGCTGAAGAATGGTGGGAAGGCACGCCGCCCTTTTCTCAATGCTCGAATCTCGGCGGGACGGTGCGGACGCTGGACGGGGTGTCCGGCGCATGTCCCTTGCCGGACGGACTGCTCAACCGCTACGGCTGGACCTATCTCGACGACTCCAAGACGCTGCTCTTCGACGAGAGCGACCGGCCGTGGGCGACGCCGCGCCGTCAGCCGGATGCAATCGACGCGTACATATTTGTCTACGGCAGTGACTACCCGGCGGCGCTCGCGGAGTTCACAAAGATCGCCGGTCGGATACCGCTTCCGCCGCGATATGTCTTCGGCACGTGGTGGTCGCGTTACTGGGCGTACTCGGATGCGCAGCTTCGGCAACTGGTGCTCGAGTTTCGTCAGCACGAGGTGCCGCTGGATGTCCTGGTGATCGACATGGACTGGCACCTGGACGGCTGGACGGGCTACACCTGGAACCCGAAGTACTTTCCCGATCCGGAGGGATTCCTCAAGTGGGTACAATCGCAGGGACTGAAGGCGACTCTGAATCTTCACCCCGCCGACGGCGTGGGCAAGCATGAGGCCGCCTTTGGTGACATGTGCAAGGCACTCGGCCTTAATCCGGAAGAGATCGACCGGATTCCTTTCGACTGCACCGATCGGAAGTTCGTCGACGCGTATTTCAAACATTTGCACCATCCGCTGGAGAAGATGGGCGTCGACTTCTGGTGGATGGACTGGCAGCAGGGAACGGAAACAAAGATACCCGGGCTCGATCCGCTCTGGTGGCTGAACTATCTGCACTGGACGGACATGGAACGACGGGCGAGCCAGACCGGTCGCCGACCGCTGATCTTTTCGCGCTGGGGCGGTCTGGGGAATCATCGCTACCAGGTCGGCTTCTCGGGGGATACGTTCTGCGACTGGCCGTCGTTGGCGTTTCAGCCCTATTTCACGGCGACGGCGGGCAACGTCGGTTATGGCTACTGGAGCCACGATATCGGCGGTCATCAGCCGGGGCCGGTCGAGCCGGAGCTTTATACGCGGTGGATACAGTGGGGGGCGCTGTCGCCGATCCTTCGCACACACACAACGAAGAACCCCGACGCCGAGCGGCGCATCTGGAGGTTTCCGGAGGCGTATTTCCATGCAGCGCGCAAGGCGTTTGTCCTGCGCTACGAGCTGATTCCCTATCTCTACACGACAGCGCGGACGTGTTACGACACCGCGCTGCCACTTTGCCGCCCATTGTATTACCACTGGCCGGAACACGAAGAAGCGTACACCCGAAAGGGGCAGTATCTTCTCGGCGACGATCTTCTGGTCGCGCCGGTCGTCGAGCCGGGGAATGTCAACAGCGGCTGCGCGATGACGGAAGTGTGGATTCCGCCAGGGCATTGGATTCACTGGTACACCGGTCGCCTGTACGAGGGTCCGCGCGTTGTCTCGCAGGTGACGCCGCTGGATGAGATTCCACTTTTTGCGCGGGCCGGGGCAATTGTTCCGATGGCCAAGGATCGCGTGCCGGGAAGCCGAGGGGATGATGGGAGGCGTTTCCCGCCGGCGGAACGTCCGTTGGAGACGCTCGTGCTGAACATTTTTCCCGCGGATCGCAGCGAGGGCCGACTTTATGAAGACGATGGCGTCAGCGACGGCTACCGGAGAGGCGAGCATGCCTGGACACGGATCACGCAGGAATGGGCCGACGGCAGGCGGGTAATCACCATCGAGCCACCGGAGGGTTCGTATCAGGGCATGCCGGAGCAGCGCGGTTACGTCCTGCGGGTGTTCGACCGGTCACCGTCCATTTATGAGGTCGAGGTCAACGGCCGGCTGCTCAATGCCACGGCGGGCGAGGATGATTCCGGTCGATCGTACTGGTGGTACGACGCACGGATCATGGGGCCGAGCGTGCACATCGCACCGATGCCGATCGGTGAGCGGATCCGCGTCGTGATCGGCGAGACAGCGGCGATGCGAGAAGGGGCGGCGGGGCTGGACGGTTTTCGCGGGATGATGTCCGCCCTGTGCCATGCGAACGGCATCGCCCGGAATGTGTTGCTGGGCGGCGCGTACGACTGCGACCGACAGGAATGGGTCTTCTCGCTGCACCCGACCGGCGCTTCGCAGGCCGTCGAGCTGTGGAAGGACGCCTGGGGCATGAACATGGCCGGGATTCGGGCGATGGAGCTCTCCGCGGAAGACGAGCAGCGGGCCCTGATGCGAATGCTGGGGCTCTATTGCAAGCTCTCCGTTGAGCCGATCGACGAGGGGCTGAGTGAGACCGCGTACGTGCCGCAACTGCGAGCGCGACTGAAGCTGTCGACCGTGCTGCCGCTGCCGCTGCTCAAGAACGTGCTGTTTGACGTCTCGCTGCGCTGCGACGGCAACTGGAGCGTCCGAACGGAACAGGACACGGGCAGCACCGAGCCGCAGCAGGCGTGGCGGGTGCACGGCATCACGGAAGACAAGCCCTTCGTCGCCGGATGGCGACTGGCGCCGAAAGATGAGCCGGGCACGGTCGTCCTGCAGGGCGAGATCGTGCTGCACGACGATGAGCGTCCGCTGCGCATACCGCTGCAGACGGTGGTGCTGCCATCGATCAATGCGTGGTGGGTGCTTGGTCCATTTGATGCACCGTTCAACGAGGCGCTCGACCGGGTCTTACCACCGGAGGAAAAGATCGACCTGCGTGGGCGTTACAAGGGCAAGGGCGATCTCTCGATCGAATGGAAGCAGGTGATGCGCCGCATCCGGCCCGGCGATGATCTGACGGATGAGTTCTTCATGAACTTCACCGATGTCTTCGGCGGCCGCGTCTATGAGGCGGTTGTGTATGCCTACACGCTTCTGGACAGCCCCGAGGAGATGGATGCAACGCTGGCGATCGGGAGCGATGACGGGGTCGCGGTCTGGCTGAACGGCGAGAAGGTGCATCATCGAAGTGTCGGCCGGCCGTACGCGTCGAAACAGGATCGGGTGCCGGTGCGGCTGAAGCAGGGCGAGAACGCGCTGCTGATCAAGGTGAACCAGGGCGGGGGCGACTGGGGACTGGGCGTTCACGTGGAGACGACGGACGGCAGACCGCTGACGCAGGTGAAGGCGCGGCTGCCGGAGGAGTAGTGTCGCGTGGCTTGCACTTCGACGTTGGGCAGAGGACGGTGCACTACTTCCGGCAAACGAATGAGACAATGAGACAAGGATCAAAGCAATCCAGATGAAACACGCGACGAATCAGGGACAGAATCGGGTACTCCGGCCGCTGTGGTGGAATGCTGCGGCCGGCAGGGATGGCGCGCTGGAGATGATCGACCAGACAAGGTTGCCGAGTGAGCTGGTCACGATCACCTGTACGACGGCGGCGCAGGTCTGGGAGGCGATCAAGCAGCTCCGGGTGCGCGGGGCACCGGCCATCGGCGTGGCCGCGGCCTATGGCATCGTGGTCGGATTGGATGAGGCCGCGCCAACGGATGCTAACTGGCGCGTGGAGATGGATAAGGTTTGCGACTTTCTCGCGACGAGCCGGCCGACGGCGGTCAACCTCTTCTGGGCGATTGAGCGGATGCGCAGGAAAGGTGCGTCGCTGACAGTTAAGTCGTGGGCCGATGCGCGAGCGGCGCTGCTTACCGAGGCGCATGCCATCCGCGATGAAGACGCGGCGATGTGCCGGGCGATCGGCGGATTCGGACAGCATCTGATCCCTGACGGCGGCGGTGTGCTGACGCACTGCAATGCCGGGGCACTGGCGACGAGCGAGTATGGCACGGCCCTGGCGCTGATGTATGCGGCGCACGAGAAGGGACGGCGCTTCAAGGTCTTCGTCGATGAGACGCGACCGCTCCTTCAGGGCGCGCGGCTGACGGCGTGGGAGTTGCAGCGCGCCGGCATCGACGCGACGCTGATCTGCGACAACATGGCCGCGGTGGTGATGCGCGAGAAGAAGGTGAACGCCGTCGTGACCGGGGCGGATCGAATCGCGGCCAACGGCGACACGGCGAACAAGATCGGCACCTACGGCGTGGCGGTGCTGGCCAGCGCGCACGGCATCCCGTTTTACGTTGCCGCGCCGAGTTCGACGTTTGACCTTTCGATTCCCGACGGGTCGGCGATTCCGATCGAGTACCGCGATCCGGCCGAGGTGCGACGAATCGGCGAGCGGACGGTGGCGCCGGAGGATATCGCCTGCTATACGCCGGCGTTCGACGTGACGCCGGCTACGCTGATCGCCGGGATCGTCACGGAGAAGGGTTTGATCTCTCCGGTCAGCGAGTCGGCCATTCGCCGGATGCTTGCCGGTGCGGCGCAGCCAAGCCCGTGAATCAACGATCGGCAGCATCCGGCTTCCGCGGATGCTTCGCGTCGTCCGGCTCGGCCGGCTTCACGCCGCCGGTCTGATCCTTCTCGAGGTCTTCGCTGATCGTCTCCCACGCCTGCCAGGACTTGCCGTCCCATGTATTGGTCAGCAGATGAATCTTTCCGGCAGGCGTAACGCCGGAGAGCATCAGGACGATCTCATCTGATCCGCCGCGGGCCCTGAGACCGAGGTAACCGACGCGAAGTCCGGCCGGAACGGGCAGCGCAGCGCGTCGCCGTGCCTGATTTCCATCGAAGGTAATACATCGCAGCGCTTGTGCGCCGGCATCGAAGCAGACGGCGAGCGCAGTTCCGGATTTTCGTCCGTACTCCACGTCGAATCCGCGACCGAGCAGTCGGCCCGCATCGGTGCAGATTTCGATCGGATCGCCGGGCCCACCGCTGGTGGTCATGTTCATGGTGACCTGTCCATCTTCCCAGAGCGCCATCGAGATCGTCTCATCGCGGACGGGACAGCTCTTGCGCGTCATCACGATCGGCAGTCGCGTCAGCGGGACGGCGAGCGCGACGCCGGTCGCGGGATCGGACTGCGTCCGAAAATTTGTCGAGGCGTCGTGTTTCGTGGAGGCGGAGCCCGTGGCCGCCGCGAACCAACCCGCCCAGAGAATCTTCATGAGCATTGTGCGCCCCCCATGTTGCCGATCATCGCGGACTATCACGACAGCCGACGGATGATGCCTGCGGCGGATGCAACCGGCAGGCCATGCGAATTGCGTCGATGGTGGGCCGGTAAAGTACGCGACCGTTGGACCGCCGCGGTGATGCGTGTCCGCCTGGCAACGGGGGGTAAACTGGATGATCTGTGCGGCGACGTTGACGTCGCGCGACCCGGAAGTGTCGGCACGTACAATGTTTGTGAGGACTTGAAACCGTGCTGTGGCAGGTGTACCATAAGTAGGTCGTCGGGTGAGGTGCAAGCCGCATCCGCCCGGCCCCCCGCCCTCGTTTGTCCTACCTGGGGTTCTTAAGAGAGCTGAAATGATGAAACGCAGACTTCGACTCTGGAAAATTGCTACCTGTATCAGCGTGGGTGCCTACATGCTGCAGCTTGGGACTTGCTTGTCGAGTGGCGCCAACACACTGCTGTCTTCCATCCCGTTCGGTACGATTTTGACGGACGCTGGGCTTCCGGGGGTATGCGGCACACCGAACTTTGTCGTTGTGGATGCGAACGGTATTCCCGGCGATGTTCAGTTCGCTGAGGATGATCTGGTTTATTTCTGCCCGGTCACGGTGATCTACGAACAGAACGGCGGGAATGGGAACTGATGCCTGCGTGACTGGTCGCTCGGCTCAGGCCGGCGCGGCAGTGCGAGCGGAAGCGGTGGAGCAGATCGGACTTGGTGACCTGTGGAGCAGGTCGATTCATGGTCAGAATGGGTGGTAATGAAGATGCGAACACATAAGAAGACGCGAAAAGTGATCCTCGGATTGAGCATGATCCTCGCCGGCGGAACGGCCTTCAACAACGGCTGTTTCAATACGCTGGCGTCGATCAACGTCTGCGGAACGGTCCTGACCTTCTGCACGCCAGCGGATCAGATCAACGCCTTGTTCCCGTATCTGCAGGTGCCGGACTATCGCACCGATCCTTCCTGCACGATCCCGCTGGGCTGCGGGCCGGGCGACGTGTACACGAACATCCCGCCGGGCTTCCCGGGCGGCGACGCTCCGAATCAGCCGACCGACGCGCAGGGCGGAGGTCTCGGCGGTGGTGGCGGTGGTGGCGGCGGCAACTGATGCCGCGGCGCAGCATCGAACACCGGTAAGCCAACCTGCGAAAAATTCAGGCCCACGGAGCCGATCTCCGTGGGCCTTTCTTATTGCGCCGTGCGCGCGACGTAACCTGCAAGCGAATGATCGGTCGTCTTTCCGAGGCGAGTGAACCCGGGCTATACCTTGAAGCTCCAGAGCTTGCGGCTGTCTTTCGACCGATCGAGCGACCACATCTGCCCGAGGAGCTGGTCCTGAAGCTTGCGGGAGATGACGCCGTCGGCCAGGGTGCGGAACTTGGTTTCCACTTCCTGGTCGCTCATTGGATTTCCGGCATGGCCGCGGGGGTACTTGACCGTCTTCTCGTAGACTTTGCCGTCCTTCATGCGAAGGCGCAGGCGGTTGGGGATGCCATCGGGATAGCCGCGGTTCAGATCGGCGGCTTCGACAATGGTCGTGTTGTCGAGCAGGTCGAGGTACTTTCGGCTGGTGAACTTTTTCGGGGAGAAGGTATCTCGTGTCACGTCGCCGTCGATCAGCGCCGCCACGGTCATGTAGCCCATGCTGTGGTCGGCTGTTTCACGGCTGGTGGGTCGCCACTTTTCCGGCTCGCTGCCGATGATGGAGACCGCCGCCTCGAAGGACTCCATGTCGAGCTTTTTGATGTCCTTCCAGGAGTAGCCGTCCTTGAGAAACTGACGCCGGATCTGGAGCGCGGCGTCGATCGAGCTTTGGGCGTGGTACTCCGCCGGCCAGTACTTGATGTAAGTCTTGTTGATCATGTAGCCGGCGGACTTGCTGCCGAGCTTCACATCGAAGCGGCACTGCGTGAGCATCTTGAAGACGCCCTTGGGGCCTTCGAAGATCTCATGCGGGCCGGTGAAGCCCTGGCGGGCAAGATTGGCGGCGAAGACGGCGTTTCGCGCGGCATTGGAGAACGCACACGCCTTCCACATCGAAATCTGTCCCGTTCGCGTCTGGCGCGTGGCGATGTTGCACACGCCGGCGAGGCCCTGCGCGTGGACCATCTGCTCCGGCGTGAGACCCCAGAGCTTGGCGGCACCGAGCGTGGAGCTGAAGGCGCCGTAGGTGACGTGATCCCAGCCGTGGGCGCGGAGCGAGGCGGCGTCACAAAGGCGGCACTGAATCTCGTAGGCGATGACCGTGGCGAGGATGAGGTCCCGGCCGGAGCGATTCGCGGCCTGGGCGACGGCCAGGGTGGCGGCGATGTTGTCGGACGGGTGGGCGGGCTCCTTCGAGAGATAGGTGTCGTTGTAGTCGAGGTAGCGGATTGCCGCGCCGTTTGCAAAGGCGGCGAGGTCCGGCGTCGTGCGCGAGAGCGTGCCGACAATCGCCGATCCATTTCGGGGAAAAGGAACGGTCTCGGCCGTCGCCCGGGCGATCGTGGCCGGCTTTGAACGGTATGCCCCGAGGGCGGTGCCGAGCGAGTCAATAAAGCGTCGTTTGGTTTCGTGAATGGCGTCCTTTGTCAGGTCGGAATACTTGAGTTTGTGCGTCCAACGTGCGAGTTTCTCAGCGAGCAGCATGGTGGGTTTCCTTCGTTGATGGCTCTCGTCATGACCGGCGGCTTATTCGGCGCCGCGCCGAATCCGTTTGTGAAGCGGGGATTATACAGATTCGCGTTGGCAGCGCAAGCACCCGGTGGGCAGCCAAAGCGTAAATGGTCATCGCGCACGGCATCGAATAAACTTCGCTGCATGGAAGCCGCCGCACGACTGGGCCCGATCGCGAGCCCGCCGAAATTCCAGCTCGGCGATCTAACTGTACGCGTCCTCGACGGCGGCTCGCTCTGGCTCGATGGCGGTGCGATGTTCGGCATTATCCCCAAGCCGATCTGGTCGCAGCGGGTCGAGGTGGACGCGCAGAATCGCATCCCGCTGGCGACGACCTGCCTGTTTGTCGAAACGGCCGGAAAGCGAATTCTGATCGAGACCGGCTGTGGGGAGAGATTGAAGTACAGCGAGAAGGAACACGGGTTCTTCAGCTTTGGTCACAACTGGCTGCTGCCGTCTCTCGAAGCCGCGGGGATCGATCGGCAGACCATCGACCTGGTGATCCTGACGCACCTGCACTTTGACCATGCGGGTGGGGCGACGATGTCGGACGGCCGCGGCGGATTCATGCCGACATTTCCTCGGGCGAAGTACGTCGTGCAGCGCGGCGAATGGCAGGATGCGATCGACGGCCACGCCGTGATGACCGGGACGTATCGCCGGGAGAATCTTGAACCGCTGGAGCGTGCCGGGGTGCTGGCCCTGGCGGATGGCGACGCAGAGATTGCGCCGGGCATCCGCGTCCGGGTGCTCGCAGGGCATACGCGACATCAGCAGGGCGTGGTGCTTTGCGGCGGGGGGGAGACGATCGTGCAGCCGGCGGATCTGATGCCCACCTCCGCCCACGTCGGCCTGCGATTCAATATGTCCTACGATCTGTTGCCATTCGAAAATATGGTCAACAAAGGGAATCTGCTCAAAGAGGCCGAAGCAGGTCGTTGGAAGCTGCTCCTCGGTCAGGACCCCCGGCACGCATTGTGGCGCATCGAGACCGATTCCGGCGGCCGACATGTGCTGCGCGCCTCGGTTGATTAGTCGGTCAGCGCCTCGATCATGCCTGCCACGTCCCGGGCATCAATCTCGCCGTCGCCGTTCAGGTCGCTCCGGCTGATGTGCTCCGGATCGGTATTGGTTCCCAGCAGAACACCGACGAACAGATCGCGATCCAGGAGGTTGACCGTGCAGTCACCGTTAATGTCGCCGAGCAGTTCCGGCAGCGGGACCAACTCAATCGGCCCGATGGAGACCGTGGCGCCGACGAAACCGTTGTAGACGGTGATCGTCATGTGATCGACGTCAGCGTAGTTCACGCCGCCGCCGGAAGTCACGGAGATTGAGGAGAACGGCAGAATGAAGTCCTGACCGGCCGGCGTCGTCACCGTGAGCTGCGGCGTCGAACTGGTGCCGCCGCCGCTCGTTCGCAGGGAGACGATCAGGCGCAGGCGCTCGGCGGTGTTTTCGCGGATGTGAAAGCGAAACGCCGAGTAGCAACTGAAATCTGCGTTCATGACGGTGTTGAGTCCGGCCTGCAAACCGGAGCCACCCGGGGAAAGTCGCCAACCGTAGCCGATGCTCGATTGAGCAAGGCCATCGGAGGCAATTCGGAAGAATCCTTCGTCCTCATCCAGCGTGAGTGTGGCAAAGGTTCCGTACGTATTGTGGAAGTAGAACGCCCGCCAGCCGCCCAGCGCTGTCGAAGGTCCCTCCGACCCGATCAGATTTCCCGGCGTGGTATTGAGCACCACACCGCCATCGGAGAAGTCGTCCACGACGTCAGCCGTGGCGGATACAGCAACATGCACACCGATCATGAAAGCAGTGAAAACAATGCGTGAAGTAATGCGTCCGGACATGTTCTTTCCTCCCTCAAATACGGTCGAACTTCCGCTATTTTATGAAATGATTGCCACCGTTTCCATTTCCCGAGCGGCCGACTCCACAGGCCCGATTGCGTGCCTCAGCCGCTCCGGAACCGTTTGACCCACCATCGCGAATACCTGATAATATCAGTTGTCCGACGCATTGGTCCCGGTTTTCCGCCGTCGGGCAAATCAGACAACGAGACTCGCGATGAACTACACACTTTCAGAGGAACTGATCGCCATCCGCGACCTGACGCGGGACTTTGCCGCCAAGAAGATCGCGCCGCACGCGCGGAAATGGGACGCCGAAAAGTGGCTGCCGACCGAGTTGATCAAGGAGATGGGTCAGGTCGGCATCCTGGGCGTGGCCATTCCCGAGGAATACGGCGGCGCCGGCCAGGGCCTGCTCGGGATGACAGTGGTCGTCGAGGAAATCGCCCGCTGGTGCGGGGGCAC
Organism: uncultured Planctomycetota bacterium; assembly: GCA_900696465.1. Lineage (GTDB taxonomy): Bacteria > Planctomycetota > Phycisphaerae > UBA1845 > UTPLA1 > UTPLA1. The sequence goes on along the minus strand of CAADGE010000022.1, from coordinate 47,234 downwards.
GGCCCTGATGATGGCAGCTCACAGCGGGCTGTGCGCGACGCATCTGCGAATCGCCGGCAACGACGCACAGAAGCAGAAGTGGCTTCCGAAGCTGGTTTCGGCCGAGGCGATCGGGGCCTGGTGCCTGAGCGAGCCGGAGTGCGGCACGGATGCTGAGGCGATGACGACGCGGGCCGAGAAGACTTCAAACGGCTGGAAGCTCAACGGCCGCAAGTTCTGGATTACGAACGGCAAGCGGGCAGACGTGTTCATCGTCACGGCGCGGACCAAACCCGAGCGCGGGGCGCGGACGATCTCCGCCTTCATCGTTGAGAAGGGCACGCCGGGCCTGATCATCGGCGAGCCCGAGGACAAGATGGGCATGCGGGCGAGCGACACGGTACCGGTGAACTTTGAAAACTGCGAGATTCCGGCGGAAAACCTGTGCGGCGAGCTGCACAACGGCTACGTGGACGCGCTTCGGGTGCTGGATCGCGGCCGGGTGACGATCGGTTCGCTGTCGGTGGGCCTGGCCCGGGGTTGCCTGGAGGAGGCCGTTCGCTATTCGTCGGAGCGCAAGAGCTTCGGCGTGTCGCTGCATCAGCATCAGGCGATAGCATTCAAACTGGCGGACATGGAGACGCAGGTCGAGGCGGCACGGCTGCTGGTTCGACAGGCGGCGTGCACGCACGATGCCGGCCGGCCGGACAAGCAGCTGTGCTCGATGGCGAAGCTGTTTGCCTCGGAGATGGCCAGCCGCGTGGGCTGGGACGCGATCCAGATTTTCGGCGGTGCGGGCTACACGAAGGACGTCTGCGTCGAACGGCTGACGCGCGATAACAAACTCTGCGAGATCGGAGAGGGAAGCAGCGAAGTCCAGCGCATGCTGATTGCCCGGGCGGAGGTCAAGCGTGCGGCGGGCGAGGCGGCCTGAGAAGGAAGCTGGCGGGGAAGGAATAAGTGTTGAACCGCCCGATTGAATCTGAAATGGATCATGAATCGAACCATGTGCATACGTTGACAGAAGCACAGTTGATCTCCGTCCTGACGAAGACGATCGTCCGGTTGTTCAACCCGATTCGAGTGATTTTGTTTGGCTCACGTGCGCGAGCGGATGCGCGGCCCGACAGCGATATCGATTTGCTGGTCGTCCTTCCATCGGTGGACGACAAACGCCGCGCGGCAGTCGAGATGAGAAAGGTTCTGAAAGACCTGCCGGTCGGCAAGGACATTCTGGTAACGACTCCCGACGAAGTTTCGCGACGAGGAAAGCTGGTCGGCACGGTGTTGTGGTCCGCACTACGTGAAGGGAGAGTAGTGTTTGAGCGTTCCTGAGCACCAAGCTGAAGCTCGCCGCTGGCTGCAATATGCCCGTGAAGACCTTCTTGGCGCAAGGGAGATTTTCGGATCAACCGCCATCGCTCGGCACGCATGCTGGCTTGCCCAGCAAGCCGCCGAGAAGGCGCTCAAGGCGTTGCTTATTTCCGAGCAGGTCGAGCATCCTCGCAGCCACGATCTCGATCTGTTGTGGAATCTTCTGCCGAGGTCGATCCGAAGTCACTCTGAAAATCTGGAACTATCTGAACTGACTGAATGGGCGGTTGAAGCAAGGTATCCCGGCGATTGGCCGGAGGCGTCATCAGTCGATGCCGACCGCGCCATTCAAAACGCGGAGAAGGTGTTAAATTTCGTCGTCAACGAACTTGGAATGTAAGTGAGGAATTATGGCGGAATCGTTAGCGCACGATTGCATCCCTTTCGGTTACGAGCTCGATGAGGACCATCAGCTTTTGCGCGACAGCATCCGCGAGTTCGCGCGGGGCGTCGTTGCACCCGGAGCCATGGAGCGCGACATCAAGGGCGAGTTTCCTGCGGAGGTGATCCGCCAGCTCGGCGAGATGGGTTACCAGGGCATCTGCGTCCCGGAGGAATTCGGCGGTGCGGGGCTGGACGCCCTGGCCTCTGCCATTGTCGTTGAGGAACTGTCCTACGCCGATGCCTCCGTCGGCGTCATCAACAGCGTGCAGAACTCGCTGGTCATCGACCCGATTCTCAAGTTCGGAACGACTGAGCAGAAGCGAAAGTGGCTGCCGAAGATGGCCAGCGGCGAGTGGCTCAACTGCTTCTCGCTCTCCGAGGCCGGCAGCGGCTCGGATGCCGGCGCCATGAAATGCCGCGCCGAACTCAAAGGCGATCACTGGGTTATCAACGGTACGAAGCTCTGGGTCACCAACGGCGCCGAAGCCGACGTCGTGCTGCTTTTTGTTCGCACGGAAGACACCGATCGTCGCAACGCCAGCTGTCTGCTTGTCCCGAAGAACACGCCCGGTCTGACCGTCGGCAAGCACGAGGACAAGCTGGGCATTCGCGGCAGCAGCACGACGGAACTGATCTTCGAAAATTGCAAGGTTCCGGCCGAGAATCTGCTCGGCGAGCGCGGACAAGGGCTGCGAATCGCGCTGACGGCCATCGACGGCGGCCGGTTGGGCATTGCTGCGCAGGCCTTAGGCATTGCTCAAGCGGCACTCGATCGTTCGACAAAGTACGCCATCGAGCGCAAGCAGTTCGGCAAGTCGCTTTCCGATTTTCAGGCGATCCAATGGAAGATCGCCGACATGGCCACGCGGATCGCCGCCAGCCGCGCCCTGCTCTACAAGGGCTGCTGGATCAAGGCGCAGGCCGGTCACTCGCTGCACATACCCGCCATGGCCAAGGTTTACGCCGCCGAGACGGCGACCTTCTGCGCCAATCAGGCCATTCAGATCTTCGGCGGCATGGGCTACTGCCGCGAGGGCGAGGTCGAACGTTACCTGCGCGACGCCAAGATCACCGAGATCTACGAAGGCACCAGCGAGATGCAGCGCATGACCATCGCCGAAACGCTGGTCGCCCATCCCGAGCGCCTCACGGACATCTGAAAGCAAACCGCAACGGAACGCGGTCTATCCGCCGACACAAACCTCTGCGGAGCGAACCAACTCGCATCTGCACCGGTAGCCCGCTCCGCCGTGGACCGGCCGTGAGCACGAAAGTCCGATAGATCACGGGAGGAACGCTTCACCGCGGCGAGGGGCGAACGGGATCGGCGGCGCGACGGGGGGCTGTTGTGCGAACGCACAAAAGTCCTTTATAATTCCCCTATGAATGCGAATCGGGCGGGGCAGGCCTCGCGGATCGCAAACAACGTGGAGAATACATCATGACGCGATCGGTGATTGTCGGTTCCAAGCGTAGCCCGATGGGCAAGTTTCTCGGTTCACTCAGTTCGCTTTCCGCGCCGGAGATCGGCGCGCAGGTGGCGAAGTCTCTCCTGAATGAAGTCGGCTGCCCATTCGACATCGTCGATTGGGCGCTCATCGGCCAGGTTCTCCAGGCAGGGGTCGGGCAGAATCCCGCGCGACAGGTGGCGCTGAAGGCCGGTCTTCCGCCGACGATCACGGCAGTGACCGTCAATCAGGTCTGCGGATCGGGCCTTCGCGCGGCGATGAACGCTGACAACAACATCCGGCTTGATCAGGCGAAGATCATTCTGACCGGCGGCATGGAGAGCATGTCCAATGCGCCGTATTACGTGCGCGGCACGCGGACCGGCGCGACCAAGTTCGGCCACATCACCATGGAAGACGGCATGCTGGCCGACGGCCTGACATGCCCGTTCGAGGGCTGGGGCATGGGCAGCGCCGCCGAATACACCGCAAAGAAGTACAACATATCCCGCGAAGATCAGGATGCCTTCGCGCTGGAAAGTCATCATCGCGCTGCCGCGGCTCAGAAGTCCGGCGCTTTCAGGAAGACGATCGCCCCGATCGAAGTGCCGGGCAAGAAAGGACCGACGATCTTCTCCGAAGACGAGTCGATCCGCCCCGAGGTGACCCTCGCGGACCTGCAGAAACTCAAGCCGGCCTTCGAGAAGGACGGAACCGTGACGGCGGGCAATTCATCGCAGTTGACGGATGGCGCGGCGATGGCCCTGCTGTCCAGTGAGGACGAAGCGAAGAAGCGCGGCTGGCCGATCCGGGCGAGAATCATCGCACACACGACCTTCGGCGTGCCGCCGAAGGAACTCTTCATCGCCCCGGTCGGAGCGGTACGACAACTCTGTGACAAGACCGGGCACAAGGTCAAAGACATCGACCTGTTCGAGATCAACGAGGCCTTTGCCGCGCAGATGCTGGCCTGCATGCGTCAACTTGAGATCTCGCACGACCGGGTCAATGTGCTCGGTGGTGCGATCGCCCTGGGGCACCCGATCGGCTGCAGCGGCACCCGGGTCCTGACCACGCTGATCGACGCGATGGAAACCCGCGGCGTCAGGCGCGGCATCGCCACGCTGTGCCTGGGCGGCGGCAACGCCGTGGCCATGATGATTGAGCGTCCGTAGTCCGAAGCTACGTCGTCACACAATCAGGAGGCCGACGACGCCTCGCGAGAATCGGTATCGTCGCTGGTCGGCGGAATGCCGCGGCCGGTTCGTTTGCGCACGGCTTCGCGCAGGATGTACTCGATCTGACCGTTGACGCTGCGCAGCTCGTCTCCGGCCCAGCGGGACAGCTGCTCCCACAGCTCGGGCGAGATGCGCAGCAGGATGGATTTCTTCGACGGCATCGGCCTCATCCGCACTTCTGACTGATCACAGCCGTATGACCGATCACGAATAGAGCGATCCGGCATTGACCACCGGTTGGGCGGCCTGTTCGCCGCAGAGGACGACCAGCAGGTTGCTGATCATGGCGGCGCGGCGTTCGGTGTCGAGCTCAACGATCTTTTCCTTGTCGAGGTGTTCGAGGGCCATCTGCACCATGCCGACGGCGCCGTCGACGATGCGTCGGCGTGCCGCGACGATGGCCTCTGCCTGTTGTCGGCGGAGCATGGCGCCGGCGATTTCCGCGGCGTAAGCCAGATGGCTGAGCCGCGCTTCTTCGACCACGACGCCGGCCTTGGCGAGTCGCTCCTGTAGTTCCTCGGTCAACGCGTGCGAGATTTCATCGAGACTGCCGCGCAGGGACAGCTCATGCTCTTCCAGCGTGTCGTAGGGATACCGGCTGGCCAGGTGTCGCACGGCCGATTCACTCTGGATGTGGACGTAGTTCGAGTAGTCGTCTACATCGAAGACCGCACGGGCCGTGTCCTGCACGCGCCACACGACGATGGCGGCGATGTCCACGGGGTTTCCGCGGGCGTCGTTGACCTTGAGCTTCTCGCTGTTGAAGTTGCGCACGCGGAGCGACACTTTGATCTTCTGGTAAAAGGGGTTGGCATAGTGAAAGCCCGCCTTGCGCACGGTGCCCTTGTACTCACCGAAGAGCAGCAGGACCGCGGCGGTATTGGGTTGCAGCATGAAGAAGCCGCACCAGAAGGTAATGACGGTCAGAATGCCCAGTACCCAGAGGATGATGTGCATCGCGGGCCACAGGCGCGACACCTCCTCGGGCAGGCCGCGGTACTCGGTCGCCAGAGAGATGGACCAGACCAGTCCGGCGATGACGCCGATGCTGGCAAGGATCTGCAGCGGCAAGACAGCCCAGCCGCTTTTGGGCACACGATCGAATTCACTGGCCATATGAGTAACCTCCATGTTCGGCACGATGACCGAAACGCTTACATCTAAATGATATCATATAAATATCAAAATGCAAGATCATCATTTGAAAAATTCGTAAGCTGTTATTTTATAATTACTTAAGTAATATGAGCTGATAGGAATGAGGCGAGATGATCCCTACCGAAAAGAAGAGGCCCGAAACAGAAAGTTTCGGGCCTTCGGAGTTACCATGCGATTTCTTAATCGGTCGATCAGGCCTCGATCGCAACGGGTCGGGCAGTCGCCGGTGCGACGATGACTTTGTGGGCCCGCTTGATCGCTGCGCGAGTGCGTGGCTTTGTAACGGAGATTTTCGCAGCCGCCGCTCCTTCGACCGTGAAGAAAGAGCCGAGCTCCCGCAGGCGCTTGTAGCGTCTCTTAAGCAGGGTCTCGGGCTTGACGCGTTTGAGGTCTCGGAGCGACTCGACGATGTACTTTTCCAGACTCGCTGCGGCAGCGGCGGGGTCTCGATGTGCGCCGCCCAGGGGCTCCTTGATGACATCGTCGATGAGGTTGAGCTTTCGCAGTTCTTTCGAGGTGAACTTCAGGGCTTTGGCAGCCGTCTGTGCGTGTTCGGCAGATTTCCAGAGGATGGCCGCGCAGCCCTCTGGCGAAATGACTGAGTAGTAAGCGTGCTCGAACATCGCCACGCGGTCGCCCACACCGATGCCCAGCGCGCCTCCGGAACCGCCCTCGCCGATCACGACGCAGACGACCGGCACTTTCAATCGGGCCATTTCCATGAGGTTGACGGCGATCGCGTAGGCGATGCCGCGCTCCTCGGCGCCGATGCCTGGATAGGCGCCGGCCGTATCTATCAGGCAGACGACGGGAACGCCGAACTTCTCGGCGAGTTTCATCTTGGCAAGGGCCTTGCGATAGCCCTCGGGGTGGGCCATGCCAAAGCAGTTCTCCAATCGCTCCTTGGTGTCCTTGCCCTTGTTGTGACCGATGAACATGCATTTGTGGGGACCAATGCGGCCGAAGCCGGTGATGATCGCCCGATCGTCGCGGAAGTTGCGATCGCCGTGGAGTTCGCAGAAGTCGCGAACCATCAAGCCGAGATAGTCCGGCGTGAGCGGCCGGCGTGGATGCCGTGCCACCTGCACCGTCTCCCATGCGTTGAGGTCCGCGTAGAGCTTGCGCTTGGCCGCGAGCAGCTCGGACCGGACCGTGCGGATCATCTCCGACAGGTCGCGACCGGTGACCGCCTGGGTCGATTCAAGCTCTTCTATCTGCTTTTCTATTTTGGCCAATGGGCGTTCGAATTCGAGATATCCGCCGCCGTTTGTGCCATTCGAGCCGTTGGTAATCGTACTCATGCACTTCCTCAATATGCCCGGCATCCGGTCGGATGGGACGATGTCTGGGTCTTCAATCGCGAGGAACGTGTCCTGAAACCGGAAGCCGATAGTCCGATCGGGCATTGGGGCGGTCTCCATCTGTCCGCCTTGACGCTGCTTCCCGCGCAGAAGCAGAGCGAGCCCGACTTTCGGATCGGCCATCCCGGGACCGCTCAGCCGATGGCTGATCGGCAACTCCGGCAGGCCTGACCCAAGGTAAAAGGTTAGCCGTCAGACTACTCATCGACAAGAGGGAATTGACGACTGGACAACCCCGCGATAAGCTCGGACCTGAACTCGCCGATTGGCTTGCACGTAAGTCAATTATTTACATGATATTAACGCTGCCTTAGGTGATATCGGACCTACAAGGATTCCTCTCTTGGGACTCTGGCGTTTTCAGATAGATTCGACTTTGGAGCACTCCGACCCCCTTGGCTGTCAGGTGGCGCAATCCCTGCGCGATTTCGGCATTCGAGGCGTTCAAGCGGTCCGGACGGCCCGACTGTACCTGATTGAGCTGCCGGATGATGCTGATCCGCAAGCCCCCCGACGGATTGCGGCGGAATTGCTTTGTGACCCGGTGGCTGAGCGGTGCACGATCCACGGGCTCGGCGAATCCATACCCGATCCGCCGGAGGCGCTTCCGGTGGAGGTCCATTTCAAGCCCGGCGTGATGGACAACGTGGCAAATTCAACCTTGCTGGCTCTGGCTGACATGGGGATACAGGCGAGGAGTGTGCGCACGGCACTGCGCTACGAACTGTTGCCGATACCGAGCGACGAAGAACTTCGCCGTATTCCGCGGCTACTGGGGAATGACTGCATACAGGAAGTTGTCATAGGCACGAGGCCGCTCGCGCCGCCGCCGGCACCGCCAAGATACGAGTTCAAGCTTCGCAAGGTGGCAATCCGTGCGTTGGATGCGGAGGGCCTGAGTCGATTAAGCCGCGAGGGACATCTGTTTCTCTCCGCGGATGAGATGCGGGCGATTCAGGACCACTACGCTTCGCTCGGGCGTGATCCGACTGATCTGGAGCTTGAGACACTGGCTCAGACGTGGTCGGAGCATTGCGTGCACAAGACGCTCAAGAGTGCCATTGTCTACCGTGGCGCGCCGATGCCGAAAATCGGGGCCAGGGAAAACGCCGAAAAATCGAAACGTCGAAACGTCGAAACGTCGAAAGGCGCGCTATCCGCAATCCGCTATCCGCAATCTGTCGTTGGGACCGATTCCGAGTTCGAATCTGAGATTTCAAATGCCGCATCCGTCGAGCTTCGCTATGCCAACCTGTTGAAGGACACGATTGCACGGGCGACGGCGGAGCTGATGGCGGAGGGTCGTGGGCCGCAGTGTCTATCGGTCTTCAAGGACAACGCAGGCATCATCGCCTTCGACGACGTTGACGCGATCGCCTTCAAGGTCGAGACCCACAATCATCCGTCGGCGATCGAGCCCTACGGCGGCGCGGCTACCGGTGTCGGCGGCGTGATTCGTGACGTGCTCGGCTGCGGCCTGGGCGCCAAGCCGGTGGCAAACACCGACGTCTTCTGCCTGGCGCCGCCGAATTGGCCGATCGACGCCGTACCGCGCGGGGTGATTCATCCGCGTACGGTCTTCAAGGGGGTGGTCGCCGGTGTGCGGGACTACGGCAACTGCATGGGGATCCCGACGGTCAATGGCGCGGTGCATTTCGATCCGCGTTACCTGGGCAATCCGCTGGTCTTCTGCGGTTGCGTGGGACGCATCCCGCGCTCGCGGATCGAGAAGCGGGTGCGGCCGGGCGACGTCATTGTCGTGATGGGCGGGCGGACCGGGCGCGACGGCATCCACGGTGCGACGTTTTCCAGCGCTGAGCTGACTGACACGCACGAGGACGAATTCGCCCATGCCGTGCAGATCGGCAGCCCGATCGAGGAAAAGAAGGTGCTCGATGTCGTCCTTCGGGCACGCGATTATCCGACCGAGGGGGGCGGCACGAGTTGCCTGTTCTCCGCGATCACCGACTGCGGTGCCGGCGGATTGTCATCGGCCGTCGGCGAGATGGCCGCGGAGACGGGGGGCGAAGTCGACCTGGAGAATGTTTCCCTGAAGTATGAAGGTCTCCGGTATGACGAGATCTGGATCAGCGAATCGCAGGAGCGGATGGTACTGGCCGTGCCGCCGGAGAATCTGGAGCGACTGCTGGCCCTCGCAAAATCGGAAGATGTGGAGGCCACGCCGATCGGTCGCTTTACGGATTCGGGCCGGCTGGTGGTGCGCTATAAAGGGCAGACCGTCGGCGATCTTGATCTGCACTTTCTGCATGAAGGCATTCCGCAGAAGGAACTCGTCGCCGAATGGTCGACGGCAAATGCATCGACCCAGACCCGTCAGCAGGAATCCAAAATCGATCTTGCCGCGGAGCTTCTCTCCCGACTTTCCAGTCCGACGGTCGCATCCAAACACTGGCTCGTACATCAGTATGATCATGAAGTGCAGTCCGGCAGCGTGGTCAAGCCGCTGGTGGGATGGCACGAAGGCCCGTCGGATGCGGCGGTCGTGCGGCCGAAGCTCATCAGCGATCGCGGCATCGCCATCGGTTGCGGTTTGTGCCCGGAACGTGGTGACGTCGACCCGTACTGGATGGCGGTCTGTGCCATCGATGAGGCACTTCGCAACGTTGTCTGCGTCGGCGGTGACCCGACGCAGACGGCGATCCTCGATAATTTCTGCTGGCCGCGGGTGGATCGCAGCGACTGTCTCGGCGCCCTCGTCCGCACCTGTCAGGCCTGTTACGACACCGCAAAGGCGTACGGTCTGCCGTTTATCAGCGGGAAGGATTCACTCAACAACGAATTCGCACTCGACCCGGCCGATGTGGAGAAGGTCGTTGCGGCGGCAAGTAAAGTTGGCTGCGATCTTTCCGCACACAGGGTGAGTAGTGCACACCCTGCGGTGCTGCCCCGCGACAACGGCCGGCCTGCTGGGCGCGGCTTGTTCAACGGCCCATCCATGGTGCGTGACGGCCGAATCGCCATTCCGTATACACTGCTGATTTCCGCTGTTTCGCTCATCGACGACATTCGCCGCTGCGTGACGATGGACCTGAAGCAACCCGGCGCGCAGCTCTACCTGATCGGGCAACCGACGCGCCTGGGCGACTGCGGGCCGAGGGGTCGCCCACCGTTCGATCTGCGCGTCGCGCTGCAGACGCACCTGACGGTCGCGCGGATGATCCGCGAGGGACTGGTGAGCGCCGTACACGATGTGAGCGACGGCGGCCTGCTCGTGGCGATTGCCGAGATGTGCCTCGCCGCCGGGCGCAGTTGCAGCGTTCACGGCCTGGGGGACTGGTTCGAGGAACAGGACGAGGTGAGCCGCTCGCCGCTGCTGCGCGGCGGGGGCGGGGCCGACGAATCGCCGGCGGATTTTTATTTCGATCCGTTTCCTGCTGCGTATGTCGTTGAGCCGGTAAACGAGCGGTTGGGCGAGTTCAGGCGGTTCGCGGCAGAGGTGCCATCGCTGCTGCTTGCGACGACGGATGTAACACCACCCAATGGCGAGCCGGTGCTGGAGTTCGAAACGTGGGATGAACCGGCGACGGTCCGGCTTTCGCTCACGGAGATCGAACGGGCATGGAAGCAGCCGCTGGACTGGTGATCTTTTTCTTCCTCGGCTCGCGGGGCGTGCAAGCTCCCGGCAGCGTGAAATCCAATCGCGTCAAAACGAATTCACTGACGAATCAACACGGGTATTCTGCGGTTGCCCATGGATGAGTTGGTTGAAGTCGAGCATGCCGCAGGTCCGAGAAGCGGCGTCTGATTTGGCGACCACCCTGCTCTCGGTTAAACTCAGATAGATGGGAGAATCCGTCATGAGCCAAGCCAATACGCTCTTTGGAAAGCGCCGTCGCGCCGGAGTCCGCGTGGTCGTTACCGGCCAGGTCGGTGTGGACAAGAAGGCCTTTCTGGAGGAGGTCGTCCGCAAGGCCGAGCAGCGCGGCAAGCAGGTGACGCTCTGCAACGTGGGCGACATGATGTACAAGGAGGCGCCGGACGTGGTGCCGGGACGCATCCTCGACCTGCCGCGTTCACGGCTCAACACACTTCGCCGCGCCGTCTTCAAGGACATTCTTAACATCGCGGACCGGGTGGACAACGTCATCGTCAACACCCACGCCACCTTTCGCTGGAAGCACGGGCTCTTCGAGGCGTTCGACTTCGACCATATGACGGCATTTGACGCGGACCTCTATGTGACGCTGGTCGACAACGTCGATGCTGTTCATGAGCGCCTCGCCCGCGAGCATGACATCGCCCACACGCTCAAGGACATCATGGTCTGGCGGGAGGAGGAGATTCTGGCGACGGAGATTCTCTCGCACGCGATCGGCGGATACGGGCGGTATTACGTGCTGGCCCGCGGGGTGCAGTCGTCGACGGCGGAATCGCTGGCCCGGCTGATGTTTGAGCCGCAGCGCAAGAAGATTTATCCGAGTTTCCCCATGTCGCACGTGATGGACATGCCGGACGTGCTGGCGGAGATCGACGCTTTCCGCGAGGCGCTGGCGGAGCACTTTATCTGTTTTGACCCCGGCGATCTGGACGAGAAGCGCATGCTCTTCGAGGCGGCCGAGGCGACGAAGCGCAGTGAGAGCAAGATCACGCTGGAGGTCAATGGCCGCCACGTCGATTTCAACGTTCTGGATGTCATTGCCGTGGCGCCGGACATCGACAGTCAGATTTATGCCCGTGACTTCAAGCTCATCGACCAGTCGGACATGATCGTGAGCTACGTGCCGGAGCTTGCGGGTGGGATTCCGGGACTGTCGAGCGGCGTCGAGCGCGAGCTTCAGCACGCCTTCGAGGGAACGAAGGAGGTCTATGTGATCTGGCGGCCGAAGAAGGAGCCCTCGCCGTTCATTACCGAGACGGCGACGAAGGTCTTTGGGTCGGTGGATGAACTCTTTCAGCATTTTCAGACGAAGGGCTATATTGGTGATTATCAGCTCAACCTTCTCCGGGCCAGCGCCCCGCGGGAACGCGGGCGGTTCGGGTAGCAGGCGCTTACGCTGGTTCCACTCTGCCAAGCGGCATTCATGTTCCTCGTACCCTCGCGCTTACGCCGGCTGGGCGGCATGGGCTAGCGTGAGCGTGCCCGTGCGTGAGCAGATTCGGAATCTCACCATCCGTGAATGTGGCTGACAGCGACGCATGGGCCTGTTCGACGATTTGACTTTCCCGTATGTTTGGTATATGTTAGGTTGTGGTCCGGGTGAATTTCTGATCCGGCTCTTGTTGTTATGAGGTACAGCATGCCACAGGCGACCATCCCGCTCGGGGCGCTGAGCGCGGCGCAGCGCGGTCTTGTGGAGCAGCATCTGCCGCTGGTGCGGCTGGCGATGCGGCGCGTGCGCCGGCGGGTCTGGCGCTGCCGCTCGCTACGGGACGAGCGCGATCTTTTTCAGGAAGGCGCGCTGGTACTCTCTGCGGCCCTGCGAAGCCACGATCCGGCGCGGCACGGCGGCTTTGAGCCGTATGCCCTTTCTCGCATCGAGTTTGCCCTGAGCCGATACGTGCAGGAGCATGGACCGGCCATTCGCGTACCGATGATCACGCAGCGTCGCCAGCGCTTGCGACAGCGAGCTCTCGCATCTGCAGATCGGCACGATCCGGGCGCAGTGCCGCGCGTTGTGCGCTATTCTGAAACGGCAACAGTATCCGAGCGATCCGCATCCGGGCGAACGAATACGAAAAGCGATGGCGAGAATGCAGGTGCTTGCGGCGGAGACGAGGAGCTGGGCGAGCGGCTGGGCCGGGTGATGAATGACGTTCTGGAGGAGATGAAGCGCTCGCCCTTCGGACGCCGGGGATATGATCGCGTGGTGGAGGTCTGCGCGCGGCAGCGGTGGATGATTCCCGAGCCAACGGCGCAGACGTCGCTGCGTGTACTGGCGCGGGAGCTGGGGTGTTCCGTGGGCCGACTGACGCGCTGCGAGCGGCGATTCCGAGCGCAGGTGGCCCGGCGGCTAAAAGGCGGTGATGATCGAGCCGTCGAGGTGGAACACATGGATTAACGACGGCCTGATGTGTGCATGTCGCCTACGACGGCTGGCGGAGTAGGGTTTGCAGATAGCGGCCGGTCTGGCTTCGTTCGTTGGCCGCGATGTCTTCCGGGGCGCCTTCGGCGATGATTCTTCCACCGGCGTCACCGCCTTCGGGGCCGAGGTCGATGATCCAGTCGGCCTGTTTGACCACGTCGAGGTTGTGTTCAATGACGAGGACGCTGTGGCCGAGGTTGACGAGTCGGTTGAGCACGTCCACAAGTTTGTGGATGTCGGCGAAGTGCAGGCCGGTGGTCGGTTCGTCGAGGACGTAGAGGGTGTGGCCTGCGGCGGAGCGGCCGAGCTCGGCGGCGAGCTTGACGCGCTGGGCCTCGCCGCCGCTCATGGTCGTCGAGGACTGGCCGAGCTGGATGTAGCCCAGCCCCACGTCGCACAGGGCGGTGAGCATCTGGCGGATGTTGCTGAAGCTCTCGAAGAAGTCGACGGCCTCTTCGACCCGGAGGGCGAGCACGTCGGCGATGGTCTTCCCGCGGTATCGGATATCCAGCGTTTCGCGACTGTAGCGTGTGCCCCGGCATTCGGCGCACTCGACGAAGAGGTCCGGCAGGAAGTGCATTTCGATCCGCCGGGTGCCTTGTCCCTGACACGCTTCGCAGCGGCCGCCTTTAACATTGAAGGAGAACCGGGCCGCGTTGTAGCCGCGCAGCTTCGCCTCGCGCGTCTTCGCGTAGAGGTCGCGGATCTGATCGAAGACCCCGGTGTAGGTTGCCGGGTTCGACCGCGGGCTCTTGCCGATGGGTGACTGGTCGATCTCGATGACCTTGTCGATCTGGCTGATGCCGAGGATTTTGTCGTGTGCGCCGGGTCGTTCGTGCGAGCCGGACAGCCGTCGGCGCAGGGCAGGGAGGAGGATCTGATTGACCAGGGTGGACTTTCCGGAGCCGGAGACGCCGGTGACGCAGCAGAAGACGCCGAGCGGGAAGCGCACGTCGATTTTCTTCAGATTGTTTTCCGCCGCCGCTTTGATCTCCAGGCAGCGCTTCATGGACACGCTTCGGCGCTTCGCGGGCATCTCGATGCGCAGCTCGCCGCGGAGGTACTTCGCGGTGATGGATTCGCTCGATGCCAGCAGCGCGGCACGCGGTCCGTTGACCAGGACGCGGCCTCCGTGGGCGCCGGCTTCGGGACCGATGTCCACGATCCAGTCGGCGGCGTGAATCGTGTCCACATCATGCTCGACGACGAGCACGCTGTTGCCCAGGTCGACCAGGTGTCGCAGGGTGGCGATCAGCCGGGCGTTGTCGCGCTGGTGGAGACCGATGGTCGGCTCATCGAGGACGTAGCAGACGCCGACGAGGCCGCTACCGACCTGCGTGGCCAGACGGATGCGCTGCGCCTCACCGCCGGAGAGCGAGGCGCTGGACCGTGAGAGCGTGAGGTAGCCGATGCCCACGTCGATCATGAACTGCAGCTTGCGGTGGATCTCGCGGAGAATCGGCGCGGCGATCGTCTCGGCCTCGCCGGAGAATCGGAGCGACGAGACCAGCCCCGCCGCGGCATCAATGCTCATGCCTGTCAGATCGTCGATGTTCTTGTCGGCAATCCGGACGGCGAGGGCCTCCGGACGCAGGCGGGCGCCGCCGCAGGCCGAGCATTTGTGTTCGGACATGTACGCGTGGAGCCGGGCCTTGACCTTTTCGCTGTCTGCTTCGTTCCAGCGGCGCTTGAGGTTTGGGATGACGCCTTCAAAAGTCGCGCCGTGCTTCTTGTCATCGGCCGTGCTGGTGCCCTCGAGCAGCAGCTCGCGCTTCGCGGCCGGGAGGGACTTGAACGGCGTCGCCGGCGAGACCTGAAAGGCCTCGCAGAACTGTCGGAGCAGCTTTGCCCAGGTCGCGCCGGGACCGCCGCGCCACGGTGCGATCGCTCCGCGTTCGAGCGGCAGGTCGGGATCGGGCACGACCAGTTCAGGATCGAACTCGAGAACAGTGCCAAGACCATCGCACTGCGGGCAGGCGCCGTGCGGCGCATTGAAGGAAAACAGGCGCGGCTCGAGCGGCGGCAAGCGCACGTCACACTGCGCACAGGCGTAGCGCTCGCTGAAGATCTCGTCTCGCCAGATGTCTCTGGTAACTGGTCCAGTGTCCGGCGACTGGTGCGACACGACCGCCACGCCGTCGCCGACTTTCAGGGCGGTTTCGATGGATTCCGTCACGCGGGTGCGCAGGTCGGGCCGGATGATCAGCCGGTCGACGACTACCTCGATGTCGTGCTTCCCGGATTTTTCGAGTTTGGGAGGTGATTTGACCTCGTACACATCGCCGTCGATGCGCACACGCACAAAGCCCTCGCGGAGGACGCGCGTGAGGACCTCCTGCGGGTTGAGGGCGTTTGCCCGCGGGCTGCGATCCGTTGAAGCGGCGTGCGATCCGATCGCAGCGGCTTCCGGTCGTCGACCGGACGCAGCGCCGGAGGCGACGCCCTTGCGAACCAGCGGTGCAAGCACCATGAGCTTCGTCTCTTCGGGAAGTGACAGAACCCGATCGACCATTTGCGGCACGGTCTGCGCCGCCACGGTGCGACCGCACTTCGGGCAGGTCGGTGTGCCTACCCGGGCGTAGAGCAGTCGCAGGTAGTCGTAGATTTCCGTGGCCGTGGCGACGGTGCTTCGCGGATTTGCCCGGACGCTCTGCTGGGCGATGGCGATCGTCGGCGGCAGGCCGGCGATGTGATCGACGTCGGGTTTGACCATCTGGCCGAGGAACTGGCGGGCGTATGCGGAGAGGGATTCGACGTATTTCCGCTGCCCTTCGGCGTAGATGGTGTCGAAGGCCAGACTGCTCTTGCCTGAGCCGGATAAGCCGGTGATGACGACAAGCCGATCGCGCGGGATGTCAAGGTCGATGTTGCGGAGGTTGTGCGTCCTCGCACCGCGGATGGTGATGCATCTGTCGTCGCCCTGCATGGTTATCGCCGCCGGTTGGTACATTCCGCGCGACCGCCGGAACCTGAAAATCACGCCGTGCGGAATCGGACGATGCTACCGCGCGGGACGGGGCACGGCCACTGTGAGAAACGGTGGTGAAGCAGTTGCGTCAGATCGGTTGATAGGAAAATGATTATCCTGGTCAGCATCGTAGACGGGATGCCTTTCGATGAAGTTTGCCCATGCCACCCTTTCCAGGCAGGATTGCTGCATCTCCGCAAGATACTCTCTGGAGTATTGCCGACTCGTATGCGTCCTTCGCCGATATAACACATGGCCGGTCGAATATTCCTGCGGCCTGAGGCAAGTATCCTCTAGATGCTTGAATGGTCATGAAGAAGCGCTATCCCTGGTTCGTCAAAGGTGATCTCGACGGGTTCTTCGGCCTGGCCGTTGATAACCTTGTGCAGGTCCTCGTCATCGTCGCCCTGTGCAAGCAGCTCTGCGGCTTTACTGATGCGCTGCTCTTTACCCGCGTGCTGCCGGGCATTGCGGTGAGTCTCTTCATCGGCAATGTCTATTACGCCCTGCACGCCCGGCGGGTCGCCCGGCGCGACGGCAACCTCACCTGCACCGCCCTGCCCTACGGCATCAACACGCCGACCGTCTTCGCCTTCATCCTTTTCATCCTCGCGCCGGTGTATCAGCGTTACTCTGCGATGCCCGAATACGGACCGGATAAGGCCGCCCAGATCGCGTGGCAGATCGGCCTGCTGGCGTGCATCGGCAGCGGGCTGATTGAGTTCGCCGGGGCGTTTATCGGCGGATGGGTACGACGGGTGACGCCGCGGGCGGCGCTGCTCTCGGCCCTCGCGGCCATCGGCATCATCTTCATCGCCAGCCCGTTCGCGTTTCAGATTTTCGAGCGACCGCTGGTGGCAATCTTGCCGCTGTTCATCGTGCTGATCGGATACTTCGCGAAGGTGCGTTTCCCGCTCGGGGTGCCCAGCGGACTGGCGGCGGTCATCGCGGGAACGGTGCTGGCATGGACGGTGCCGCTGATCCCGGGCATGGGGCCGGAGATCATGAGCGCGAGTGCCGTCGGTGCGGCATTCGGCGAGGTGCGTCAGTCGCTCGGAGCCCTGATCGAATCGCCGGCGTGGGACAAGCTGTACCTGCCGATCTTCAGCGGCTCGGACGCGTGGGCTTTGCTTGCAAATGACCGGGCCCTGCTGTGGTCGTTTCTCGGCGTGATCGTGCCAATGGGTCTGATCAACGCCGTCGGTTCGCTGCAGAACATCGAATCGGCCGAGGCGGCGGGCGATCGGTTTTCCACCGGCCCGTGCATGGCGGTCAACGGCATCGGCTCGATCGCCGCGGGGCTCTTCGGAAGCTGTTTCCCGACGACGATCTACATCGGCCACCCCGGCTGGAAGGCCCTCGGTGCACGGTGCGGCTACTCGATCATCAACGCCGTCTTCTTCACGCTGATTTTTCTCTTCGGCCTCGGGACGCTGTTTGTCAGCGTGATCCCGATCGAGGCGGGGATGGCAATTGTGTTGTGGATCGGTGTCATTATCGCGGCACAGGCGTACGAAGCCGTGCCGACGCGGCATTATCCGGCCGTGGCCCTGGGGTTCTTCCCGGCGGTGGCGATGATGGCGGTGTTTCTGTTACCCCATGTGCTTCCTGCCGTGGGCGCGACGGAAGGCATCCTGCCGATGATCACGCAGCACGGCGAGGCGCTGGAGACCGTGCGCACGGATGCGTGGTGGCCGATCGGCGTGCTCGCCCTGGCCGGTGCGAACAGCGGCTTCGTGCTCACCGGGATGATCATCACCGCGATCACGGCGTTTCTCATTGATCGCAGCTTTCGCACGGCGGGCGTCTGGTGCCTGCTCTCCGCGGCGATCACGCTGCTGGGGTTTCATCACGCCTATCGTGTTGAACCGGGGAGATATGAATACACCGCACGCGAACTGCTCGTCTGGCAGCGCACGGAAGATGCGGCGAAGGGCACGGCGCTCGAATTGGAACTTCCGCCTGGGACGTTTCTGCACCGTGGCTATCGCATCGCCGCTGGTTACGCCGCCGCCGGCGCGATGATGTTCTTCATTCACACAATGCGCAGACGCCGCCGCGGATTTGAGGATATCGCGGTGGACCTGCACGGCGATGGCATCGATCCAACCGAGTCGAAATCACCAGCGCCCGGCATCGTGCCGCCCGCAGAATAAACCTTCGACTTGCTCATCAGCCCGTGGCATGCGCTCCGGGCACGGGTTCGCGGTGCTACGGGTTGTAACACCGACACTCCACCATATCCGTGTACTGCAGATCAGTCGTACTGATCGTATTCGCAGCCGTCGGCACACCATTCACGAAGATCACACATGCGGCACCTGGCGGACAACCCTGTCGGCAAGTCATGTGACTTACCCCCGTATGCTCGGTCACCACGTCGATTGGCCCGCAGACGTTCTCGCCCGGCACAAAACAGTTGCATTCCAACGCGAAGAGTGGCGGGTAGAAAACCAAGATCTTCGATTCGCAAATCTTGCCCGGCGTGGGCGGCGAACACCCCTCACGGGACGGCCAATAGTAGAAACACATTTGGCCGGAAAGCGTTTGACTCGGACAATACGGGTCCAACTCGCAGTTACAACACACCATCTGCGTGCCATCGCCGAGATGAACATTTCTCTGCACACAGATATACCCTGGAGGACACGTGCCAGTGCAGTAAGGTAGGATCGGCATCGCCGGGTCCCAGGCGACGCGACAGGTGTCTGGACCCTGACACGAGCAGTCCATGACCTCCAGGATCGCGCCACTTACACTGTCCATGCGCACACACTTCGGCATGCACTGCTCATTCGCAGGGCTCGGGCACTGCGTCGGCAGGCAGCTCAGGGGATCGTGCGGATTCGGTCCGCACAGATTGCCAGGGCCTTCGCAGGCGTCGTCTGTACCATTGTTGTTGAGGTCACCGAGGCAGATCGTCCCCGGTCCCTGCGGCGTACCACCGTATCGCTCGATGCAGCAGGCCGGATTCGCGTCGATGCACAACGTGACCCCTTGCTGCTCGTAGCAGCACGCCTCCGGCGCTGTCTGGCAGTCCGCCGCGACGCTGAGGATCGCCCCGTGTGCCATCTGACAGCACCGCGGATCCGTGTAGATACACGAACCGTCCGCCAGACAGCACGGCACCGTCGCCTCGCAAGGCCCCAGGATCAGGGTCCCACCGATCGGGCAGCGGTCATCGCCCGGCTTCAGGTCGATGCAGCTGCCATCGGGCATGCAGCAGGAGTACTGAAACGGTACCCGATCGTCACAGCAGAGTCCGTCGTCGGCGGTGATGGAGCCGGCCACATTCAGACCGGTAACCACGCCGTGCGAGTTGGTGACGACGATCTCAACGCAGTTTTCGCACGGGCGGAAGAGGGCCTGGTTGGTGACGACCACACTGGTGGGGTTGGGCGTGTTGAAGGAGTAGCTGGTCGGGGTCGCTCCTACCTGCACGCCGTTGAGCCAGACGGTTGCGTAGTCGTCGGCTCGCAGCTGCAATGACAGCGCCGCATTCTTGAAGCGCGGATCGAGACAGAAACAGTACTGATAGACGTAGTCTCCATTCGGCCCCGTCTGCGCCGCACTGATCCACCGCGTGCCTGGTATGGTCAACCATGCCGGGTGCGGCGTGATCACGGTCGCCGGGCGCGGCACGCTGCCGCCGCTGGCGTCGACCGTGACCGTCCAGGTGTCGTCGTCCTGCCCGAACGGGATCAGGTTGCCGAGCGGGTCGTCGACGCCCGAGGCGATTTGCTTATCGAGGTCCTTCGGCGGGCAGCAGCACTTGCCGTCCCGTGCGGTGACGGTGCCGGCGAGGTTGATGCCGGTCGGAGGTCCGCCGATGTTCTGCACTTCGACGCGCAGACAATTCTCGCCCGGCAGGAAGAACGCCGGATTGCTTGTGGTAATCAGCGCCGGCGTGGCCGCGTTAAACGTCGCGCCGAAGCCGAGGAAGTTGCCGTTGAGATAAACGGCGCAGGCGTCGTCCCCGCGGACCTGCACGGTGAGCGTCGGGAACTTGAAGCGGTCGTCCAGGCAGAAGCAGAACTCGTAGGCGTAGTCGCCGTTGGGGCCGTAATAGTCGGAACTGATCCACTGCGTCCCCGGAATCGTCTGCCAGAACGGATGCGGCGTAACGATCTCCGCCGGACGCGGAACGGTGCCGCCGCCGGCATCGAGCGTGACGACCCAGTTATCGTCATCCTGCCCCGCAGGAATCAGATTTCCATCACCGTCAACGCCTGTTGCAAGGTCGAGCACCAGATCCTCCCGCGGGCAGCACTCGGTATCGTTGCAGACGGGCTTCTCAAACAGAAGCTGAATGAAGAACTGGATGTCCAGCAAGTTGTAAAGGCCGTCGCCGTTCAGATCTGCACAGGTACAGTTGTCTCCCGGCAGCGGATTACCCAGCAGGCAGCGCACGAAGCCGGCAATATCGAGGCCGTCCACCTTATGGTCGCCGTTCACGTCGCCGGGGCATTCGCATTCCGGCGCGACGCAGTCGCAGCAGATTTCGACGGAGCCGTCCGAGTACTCCACGATGTTACGCGCACAGAACATTCCCGGGGGGCAGAAGCCCTCGCACGACGGCGCGGCGCCGCCGATCTGCACGACGTGACATTCCTCGATGTTGCGACAGACGCAGTCGAGGACCTCCGTAAAGCCCGGGAGGCCTCCGCCCGGCGCGCGATAGCGCACGCACCGCGGCCGACAGGTTTCCTCCGGGTTCGGGCAGATAAACGGCTTGCAGTTCTGGCGATCTTCGGTCGGTTCGCAGCGCGGCGGATCAGGCACACACTCGCAGCAGATCAGCGTGCCTTCCGGCGTGGTGAAAATCTGCTGTTCGCAGATCGTGTTCGGCGGACAGCCGCCGACGCACGACGGGTCGGCGCCGGGAGCAAACAGGACATGACACTCGTTCGGCGAGCGGCAGTCGCAATCGTTGATGGTCACCGTGCCGTCGAAAGCAACGAGCACGCACTTGGGCAGACAGAGCTGACTTGTCGGATCGGGACATTCGACCGGCTTGCAGGAAAGGCGGTCCTCCTCCGGTTCGCAGACCGGCGGCTCCTGGCAGCAGTCATAGGTGATCGTACCATCGCCATTCTTCGTGACGACCATCTCGCACGGTTCGCCGGTCTCGGCGCAGACCTTACCCACGCAGCCGATGAACTGGTAGGGCGGGACGTCGTTGCGGCGGAGCCAGCAATCGCAACCGCACCGCTCGACCACGATGTCGCCGGTGAGCGGGTTTTCGGTGATTTTTGATGCGCGGCACGGTATCGGCGAACCGACCGGACAGGGCCCCACGCAGTCGGTGCCTTCCGGTGTAATCGTGCAGATTTCCGGGACTTCGGGCACACAGACACAACAGATTCGCGTGCCGCCGGTCGGCGTGGTCGTGACCTGTTGCTCGCAGACCATGCCGGGCGGACATCCACCCACGCACGAAGGCGGCGTACCCGGCGTCCAGGAAACGTGGCACTCATCCGGAGACTGGCAGTCGCATTCGTCGATGGTGATCACACCCTGATTGATGACGATGCACTTCGTCACGCACTGCTCGGTGGGGTCCTCGCAGGTGACGGTTCTGCACGAAAGACCGTTGGACTCCGGCCCGCACTCGTTCGTCGGCTGACAATCGCAGCAGATGGTCAGATCGCCGGTCACGGGATCGAGGAACTCGGTTCGTACGCAGACCTCGCCGGGCGGACAGAACGTGTTACAGAAGGGGAGTGTGCCGGCTGCCCAGAGGACGTAGCACTCGTCACCGGTACGGCAGTCACACTCGACGATCTCGATCTCGCCCGTAGCAAGCTGCTTGACGCATCGCGGTCGGCATTTCGAAACGCCGTCGGGACAATCAATGATGCCGCAGCTCAGGCCGCCGGGCGCCGGCTGGCAGAGCGTACCTCGTGGAGAACCCGTTCCGGTAAGGTCAGTCGTCGGAGCGGCCTCAATCAGTGTGGCGGGCGGCTGTGCCCCGGTGATGGCCACCACCAAGCCGAGAGCAAGCAGAACGAGGGCGTAAACAGGGTGACGTTTCATGGAACTCTCTCCTGAGGACGCCGCTGCAATCAAACAACAGTTATCAGACGCAGCGGCGGCGTATCACAGTCCCGAACCATGCCTGCAAGTATCGCCATAGAAAGCCGGCTGTCTTGATGGGAGATGATGACATCGCAGGGTTAGACCCAAGATCGGTCGGTGACCTGGTCTCCATCCGAAAGCCATCAACAAGCAGACGCTTGACCATTCAGGATACCCGTTTGGGCCTGATAATTCAAGATATGCGGCCTCAAACATGGGGGCAGCCGTCGCGCTGGAACGGCCTCTGTGAAGCTGTAAAGGGGGTGATAGACGAGCGACAGTGTACTTTTCCTTCGTGAGGACTATGTGCAGCGTTCGTGTAAGGGCTTGTGGTTCTTGTGTTCCGTCTCTGGTGTGTCTGCGGTCGGCTTGGTACGGGCAATTTGTCCGTGGGAGGCGGACGGCGAGGGCATGGTGCAAAACACACGGATGACCAGCACCAGATTGCCGGACCATGGGAGAGCGGTGCGACGCTGGGCCGACAGGGCGCAGCCGAACGGGAAGACGAACGAAAGCCGATCTCGTGCTATACTGACGCGACCGGGGCGTAGCTCAGTCTGGTTAGAGCGCCTGGTTTGGGACCAGGAGGTCGCTAGTTCGAATCTAGTCGCCCCGAGTCTGACTCGTTTCGAGCCCTTCGATGAGCACGTCGAAGGGCTTATTCACTTCATAGCAAAGAGTTGCGCCGTCGAGCGTGAAGTTCGAAAAGACGATTTCGAGCAGTTGGCGTTTGGCGGCGTAATCAGCCGAAAGCCATTTCTCGACAAGGGCTTGCGAGAGTTCGAAAACCCTGATCGCCAATTCCGCCTGTTCGCCTCGGTCGCGGTTCGCGGCTTCGACGCGGAGTGAAGCGGCCGCGAGCTTGTCGCGGATTTCCGTGGACTTGCGGGCGAAGGTGTCGGCGTCGATCTCGTCGAGCAGGCGGAGGTTGAGCAGCCGGTCCTGTTGCTGTTGAAGTTGCGTTATCTCGCGCTGCGACACGTCTGATTGCGTGGATGCCTCGGCCCGCTCTCGTTTCGACCATTCGCGCAGTGCGTTCGAGAACCAGTCGCGGACGGTGTCGGGCTGCTTGATCGAGCGGAAGACGGCGAGGACCTGCTCGTCCAGCTTCGCCTCGTTGAGGCGGACCTGCGGATGCCCGGGCGCGAGCTTGTACATGGTGCAGCGGTAATAGACGTACCGCTTGCCGGTCGAAGGTTTCACGACCTGTTCGCCGGTGATGAGGTTGCCGCAGTGGCCGCAGCGGATGAGGCCGCCGGCGTAGGTCAGCTCGTGCGAGCGGTAGGTCTTGCCGCCGAGCAGGACCTGCACGCGGTCCCAGGTCGCCCGATCGACGAGCGGCTCGTGCTTGCCGGGATACCACTGCCCGCCGTATTCGACTTCGCCGAGGTAGCAGCGGTCGCGAAGGATCGCGTACACCGAGCTTCGCGGGAAGCGGGGAGAAGAGGGGCGGTATGTCAGCCCTTCATCGGCAAGCCGGGCGATGAGCTGATCGACGGTCAGCGGCTCGTAGGCGTAGAGGTGAAAGATTCGCCGAACGGTTTCGGCGCGTGACGGATCGACTTCGATAACGCCACGGCCGTCCTTGCGGACGTTCCTGTAGCCGTAGGGGGCGGCACCGACGAACCAGCCTTCCTGGACGCGACGGGCGTGACCTTCGCGGACATCGACCGATTGCTGTTCCGTATAGAAGCTCGCCATGTTGGCGAGAGTTCGCCGCATCATTCGGCCGGCCGGGTTGTTTTCAGTCGGCTGGGAGACGGAGACGAAGGCGAGGCCGTGCTCGCTCTCCAGCCGTTCCAGTTCGACATAATCAAATAAATTACGTGCGGCCCTGTCCACTTTGTAGAAGAGCAGGGCGTCGAGATTCGCCGCGTTTTTCTTAGCGAAGGCGACCAGCTCCTTGAACGTCTTACGTTCATCCCGCTTGCTCGCGGTCTCGGCGATGCGAAACAGGCGGACAATTTCGCCGCCGGTCGAAGCGGCGTAGCGCTTGAGTGCATCCTCCTGCACCGCCAGCGAAAAGCCTTCGCGCTCCTGTTCCCGGCTTGATACCCGTGCCAGCGCCACATACCGGTTCATCGTTCATCCCCGCGACAAGACCTCGAACAACCGTCCCACGCTGGCGAGGATTCTAACGGCGTCGTCTACGGTCATCGAGTCGCGGTAGAAGGGTTGCCACGTCGCCAGCGTCTCACGGATCAGCGCGGGCGTGATCCAGGCCGGCGCGCCTTCCGGAACCGTGATGCCATCATGCAACGGCCTGCGGCGGGATCGGGTTTCGGGGTTGGCGGGACGCATGTCAACAATTCCGAGAACGAAACGGGGAGGGCAGGCGAGGCGAGGGCAGGGACCGAACGTATGTCGGCGATCGAAACGTCGCGGTCGTTCGTCAATGCGCGGAACCTCCGCCGCGCGGCGGGGTTGTCCAGACTGAGCCAGAATTGTTCGAGGGCGCCAACGCGTCCTTCAGCCGGTGGTAGGCGGCATTCACTTCCTTGAATCGCCCGCTCGCGAGTTCTACCAGGTGAGGGGCGAGGCTTTGTCCGATGAGCCGGTCCGGGTGGTACTTCCCGCACGCATCGCGGAAGGCGGATTGCACCTGTGCCAATGAAGCGCCGGGACCAAGCCCGAGCGTGGCCAGGTCGGCGAGGGTCTGTGCGCCCAGGGCATGGGTATCCTCCCGCTGCCGGCTCGTGCAATTGGTCTCCGCGCGATTCGACGCCATGTCTGCGGCCACATCCCGCAAGAGCCCGAAGGCGTGACGGCACAACTCCTCCAGATGTTCCCTGACGTGCGCTGCCGCCGCCGGCGTAAACCGGATATCGGGAAAGGGCCCGGCCGCGAGACACACCGTGGTTCCATGAGCCTTCCTGCGGTAGCCGACGGCGGCAAGCGTCGGCACGTCGGACATGGCCACGTCGCGCGAGCACGGCAACGCCTTGATGCTGCGATCCCCGCGCTGGTAAACATCCGCCTCATCGTCATCGGCGTCCACGAGCTCGAATTTCAGCCGCTTGAGAAAGGTGTCGATCGCATCGCGAACCGCCTCGATCGGCAGGGCGACTTCATCCGTGCGCGATACCCGGATGTTGTTCGACGGCGCGTCGCAACCCGACAGCCACTTGCGAACGAGTCCGGCGCCGACGCGGATTCCCCAATACACTGCTGGATGCATGATTCTTGACTCCCTGGTAATGCCTCGTCCCATCAGTCCCGGTCGCGGCCCGGCGGCTCCGGCTCGCGTCCGTCGCGACACTTCGCGAGTTGCTCCATTCGTTCCTTCAGGATCGAGGGCTTCTCGTCAGGGTCGCGCGCTTCGCCCTGCTTCTCCTCCATCACCTCTCCGGGCGTCTTGTTGCCCCAGATTCCGCCATCCGGTTGCTGGGCAATGTTGGATTCGGGATACAGGGCGGCGCGGATTTCTCTCCAACCGGTCCTCATCCAAGCCGAAAACGACCCCGCGCCGATCTTGGGTTTCTGGTTTTCGCGTTGACGTGCCATTGGCGTCGCCGCCCTCCGTTACTGCCTGTTGCCGCGACGCTCGCGGAACCGCTCCGCAAGGTCACGCTGTTCGATTGCCGCGTCATTCATGTCCATGGCGCGCGTGCGCTCGTAGCCGACGGTGAGATTGACGCTGAGAAGCAGGCCCATCGAAGCCAGAATCAGGTAGCCGCCCAGCGGCTCGTTCAGCGGCATGGTGAAGACGCCGACCAGGAACACGAGCATGGGTTCGACGTACAGCTTGGCCCGGTGTTCGCCGAGCCACGGCATGAGTCTCAGAATCCGCGGGAACCCGTTGTAGAGAGAATGCTCCCACACGCCGGTGCGGCGGCGTTCGATCAATCCGCCGATGCGGACCACGAAACACATGAAGAGATACGCCAGCAGGAAGCCGAGCAGCGGCGACACGTCGTGGCCTTCCCAGCACGCGCCGTAGAACAGCACGACGAGCATGACGGCCGCGGCCTGCATTCCAAGGTATCGCTCGCCGAAGGTGCGGCTTCGGTGCAGAAACACCTCGACGGAAACCGCGAGCACGCCGGCCGCGAACGCGATCCAGCTCAGCACGGCCTTGGTATGTTCGATCGGTCCCGGCGGGCGATCGTTGTACATGGCAGAGACTCCCAATTCTTTTCAGCGCCAACGGCTTGACTGCGGCTTTGCGTAACACGTTCAAGGCGCGGGTTACTTCGTCTTCTGCTTGAACGTCACCGGCATCCAGGTTCGGCCGGTCTCGGCGAATCGCCGGCCGCCCTGGTAGACGATGGCCTCGACTTCCCACTTCGGTGGACCGCCGGTCGCCAGCGAGGTGAACGCTCCGGGCTGTAGCTCGAAGTCGATGACCTCCTGCATGCCCGCTGTCGTTTGCGTCGGCGCGCCGAGGCCGTTCATCATCAGCGGCCAATCGTCCTGCTGATAACTATTGTTCGAGTTACACAGAATCTGACGGGCACGGCCGACCAATTCGGAAGCATATTGATTGGTGCGGATGTCAGTCTGCTGGTGGAAGACTTGAAGCTGGAGATTGCCGAGCAGGCTGTGCACCTCCGGCTCGGCCTTGTCGCCGCCGAACGCGGCCAGGTAGTTCGAGATCGACTGCGTGGCGTAGACCACGCACGTCCTAGTGCTGCGGGCCGTGGTCTGGAATACCTGGTCGGCAGAGACGGCGAGCAGATGACTCTCGTCGCAGACCAGAAAGACCGGCCTTGGATTGACCGACGTGTCGCGCCGGCTCTGTGCCCGCTGCAGGCAATACTTGAAGATGACTTGCAGATACTGGCCGAGCTCGTTTTGCACCATCACCGGCGCATCGACGATGATCAGCTTGCCGTCCTGCGCCATGTCGGGCCGGACCGTGGACTCCGGGCTGGAAATCAGGTCGCGCATGACTCCGCGGTTGAGCACGTCGATCGTGGTCGAGTACGAGCTGAGCACGGTGCTTCTCGTTCGATCGCTGAGGCCGGCCCACTCGAAGGTGAAGAACGATACGATCAGTTCGTAGTCCGCTCGCTCCTGGGCGCTCTTGAGCTTGCCGTCCGCTTCCTCCAGGCAGGCATAGCAGAACGAACTCTTCTGCCAGGATTCCGACAACGCTTGCTCCACGCTGAGCGGAGCGGTCGTGACCAGGCGGTAGAGATCGGCGATCGTCACCTTGCCCTTGGCCATCACCAGGAGTTGAATGGAATTGCGGCACAACTGGCGGACCATCTTTCGCCAGAACGATTCATCCTCGCGGCCGCCGTGCCCGGAATTGCGGTCCGCCAGTTCAGTGACCGTCGTCAGCAGCGCGGTCAGGTTCTCGACGAAGCCGGCCCCGGCCTTCAGTTCCGCATCAATGAAATTGAACGTGAGCTTGTGTCCGGGACCGAACAGCATCAGGTCCGCTTCGCGCCCGGCTTCACGGATGTAGCGCTCATAGACGGCGCGATCGTCCGGCTTGCAGGTCAGGAAGACGCCGCCAAATCCCGCGCGCAAAAATGCCAGGCAGATGGCGGCCAGCGATCCCGTGCTTTTCCCGGAACCAGTGGACCCCCAGATTTGGCAGCCCTGACAGGCGGCGCCGATGGTCCACACCGACTTGCGCGAGAAGCGAAGCAGCGGCGCATCAAGGCTCCACCGCTTCTCCGGCGATTGCGTTCGCTTCGCCGGATCGCCGCGCAGGAGTCTGACCAGGCCGGAGACGACTACCCACATCGGCGCGACGCACCCGGCAAGCGTCATTGAGACTCCGCCCATCATCAGGACTTGAGCGCGAATCGTGCGCCGGCGGCGATTCGTTTCGACAATTGTGAAAGCGGGCTGGTCGTGTTGATTGACATGCGCTGCTCCGGTGTCGGCAGCCGCTACCGAATTCCCGGAGCGTGCCTCAGCGGCAATTCTCTCGCCCTCGACATACATCACGCTGCCGATGACCAGGGCCGCAAACGCGACAAGCAACGCCCGCGATAATCGAATGAGGAATCTGAACATCTCGGAATGTCTCGCAGGTTGAATGTCCGCCCGGTTACACAGTCAGTCGGTGCATGTGCCAACGAGGAGGAGAAGGAGGCGGCGTGGCTTACCAACGCGTGACAAACCGCGATTAGCGAGAGTTTAGAAACTAACACGTCGCGGCGCTCCGAGCGAAGAGCGCCGCGACGCGACACCCTTCAGCAGTCGCCGTCGGAACCGCCGGTGAGGATGTCAATCAAAGCGGTCACCACATAGAACAACGCCATCATGGGAACGACTCCTTTCTGGCGAGCGCCGTTGCAGCTTCCGCCAGAAGCACGTCCTGCGCGAGCCCGTCGATACGCATCGGCAGGTCTTGCAGGATTTCACTCAGGGTGCATCGCCGCCCACAGCGCCAACGAGACACCGCGACGACGGCGCAATTTGCTTCTTTGACTTCTCTTTGAGCGCCTTGCACAAGTCGGGCAATGTGTGGCCCTTGGTTCGCGCCCGGCGGGCCTTGGTCAGCAATTCGCCCAGGCAGTCGATGAAGCGCTCCAGCGTCAGGCCGGGACAGGCGACGGTCACCGCCCGCCCGGGCGCCAGCACGGCCGTTGCCCGCGAGGGTCCTTCGCGTTCGGACTCGCCCCCTTCGCGCTTGGACTGTTTGACCTTGGCCGCGACCGCGTCGCGCGAGAGACCGTGCTCTACGGCGTCGGCGGCCAGGCGATCCTGCGATTCGGCGTCGCCGAGGCGCGCGATCTCGACGGCGGTGCTGGCGGGAATCTCGCCGCGTTCGACCAGTTCCTGCACCTTGGGCGAGGACTCCAGCAGCGTGAGCAGATTACTGACCGACGACGGGCTGACGCCGAGTTCGACGGCGGCCTGCGACGGAGAAAGCCCCGTTTCGTTCATGTACCGCGAGAACGCCCGGGCCTTGTCCAGGTCGAGCAGACTTTCACGGTGAATGTTCTCGACTAGCCGCGAGGCGAGCAGCATTGCCCGTTCGCAATCACCTTCGATCACGCGCGCCGGAATCGTCCCTCGGCCCGCGATCTGCGATGCAAGGAATCGCCGCATTCCGACAATGAGCTCATAGCCGTCGCCGTCGCGGCGGACGATGACCGGATGCAGCACGCCCACCGTCTCGATCGACTTGGCCATGCCAAGCAGCGACTCGCGCGGCGGGACCTCGCGGTCGTTCTCGCCGAGCTGGATTCGGTTCAATGGGATGTCAACTGATTGCCGCACGACCATGTCGTTTCTCCCTGCCTGCAAGCGGTAACTCCCGCTTGCTGTCAACCGCTTGTATTACTTACTTGTTGCGGGTCCGCCGATCCTTACGTCGCGGCTGATGCGAAATCGCCACGGGCTATGGCGGTGTGTTGGTGAACATCACGGTGTTTGGGGTGGCAAGTCATTATCGCGCGACCGGTGGCGCGAACCACTTCAAGCTAGAATCGCTTCGAAGTGTGCCCGCGTGGTCGATGAGTCTGAAAGCTTGCAGCGCCGAAGCGCCAACGCTACCGCCGATGCTTCCACTTCAATCCCCGGCGAAATCAATCAGCAGCGAACGCAGCCGCAGGCGACAGCGGCTCTCACGGGCGTAGTGAATCGACGCGCGGCCTTGACGACCTTCGAGCCGGCGTCCGCCTTCCGCCCGATCCACGACATCCGTGAAGACCGACCGCTCGGCCGGTGTCAGGTATGCCGCCGCGTCGGCCAGCGCCTCGCGGAACTCGCGATCCATCGCCGCGGCGACCGGATCGAAGGCCCGCCGCCGCGCGGCCGGCTCATCAACACAGTCGAGACGCACAGTCTTCCGACGCGCAAGACGCATCAACCGCCAGCACTCCAACTGAACGATTCCATCAACATATTGCCAGAAGGTACCTTTTCGTGGATCGAACCGCGTAAGAAAACCCCGGCAAAGGATAATGACCAGGACGCCCTGGCATGCATCACGTGGTTCTATGTCAGGTCGTCTCATCAAATGACGTGCACATCGCTTGAGGACACGAGCCGCAACTTCATCCCAACTGGAACCGGCGAGTCGAAGTACCTGGCTCATTCCATCCGCATGAGTCGTGCGCCGGGCGGGACACTGCTCGGCGTAAACTCGCTCATGAGTGTTGGCTTGTTTCTCCTCTTTCGGACGGATTTGCTCTTCGGTCATGCGGCACCTCTCGCTTCTGTCTGCGACTTCGTTTCGCCTTGTCGTGGCCGGTGCGCGTTCGCGCACAGCGCAAATCGCTCTCCGCACACGAGGCACTGCGCCTGCATTTCGACGGCGCAGCGCACGTTGACGGGACACTTGCACGTCCACTTTTTTAGCTTGGATTGACCGCGCGGCCGTCGCTCGGGAATCGGCGACTCCGTCGCCGGGGCCTCGACCCCGAATTGCCAGAGCAGCGCCTTAAAGGGGCCGCCAGTGGCGTAGCCGGTGAGACCGGTCGGCCCGATCAGCAACCCGAGTTGCGCCGCTTTCTCGCGGAGTTCCCTGTTGTGGTGATTCTTCTTGCTCGGAGTGCCGTGCGCCTGCTGCCAGCCGTGCAACAGTTCATGGAGCAGGGTGCCGAGGATTTCCCACAAGGGGCGCTTCCCGTCCAGGTATCGGGCGTTCAGGGTGATTTCGCCGCGAAGGCCGAGGCCGTTATGCCCCATGCGGAACTGGCCGTACCGCGTGCAGGGAAGTGGGTCGATGCCGATGACGACTTCGGGGATGTCGAGATTAAACTCCGCGACAAACCGATCAGCCCACGTCTGAAGCAGTTCAATCATCGGCTGGCCGTGCCAATCCGCACGACGTTGGTGTTCGGCAACGACTTCATAGACGCGATCGACTTTGTGTTCATTATCTGGATTCATGTGAGCACCTCTCAGCATGCTCACTTATAACCAGCGTCTCGGTGCATCAGGTGGCAAGTCGCCACAACAACCAGCCCATCACAAAAGCGATTGACAAATTCCTTCCCGTGTGGCGTTCTTAAAGACAGACAATCACACCTGTGTATAGCGATGCCACACTCAGAGCCGGACGACGCAGATACGCCCCGTGAGGTAACGCCGAGGATGCTAATCCGTGTATTACGCGGTCAAGCTACTGCGGAAGAAGAGCGGCTCGTCAAGAAAGCCGTATTGGATCCTCATTCAGAAGTGAATGATTGGCTCGAAGCCATGGAATCCTGGGCACAAAGGGTCTTTCGCCGCACATCCAGGCACGCCAAGGCCGCCGACAAGATGCTCCGTGAAGGTGCAGGAAGACAGGACTTCAACGATGTCGTAGCCTTCATCCACATGCTGACGGACAAAGGGACGCTCACAAAGAATGAATCAGAATCGCTCCTCCGAATGAATCCGGCTCCAGAGTCTGGAGTTGAGTCCTCCCACTCTGCCGACTATCGTGCATTGGCTCTACGAATGCTGCGTGATTTGATCGAGCTGCGCCCGGACCTTGCCACCGACGTTCAACGAATACGAGAGAACCTTGACCGCGGCCTTGGCCCCAGCCATGACCGTTAGCTTGTAGCATCCAGGGCGTGCATGTAACACAGGGCGAATTCAACTCTTCCGATCTCGGTCGATAGTTCGATTCGCTTATCATTCAGCTTGTTCAATATGCGGGTCACATGTAGCTCTATTGTTTTTGTGGTCAGCCCCAGTTGTGCCGCAATCTCCTTGATGGAGCGTCCATTCGCTATTAGCCGGAGTATTTCAATCTCCCGTGTCGTCAGCTGTGGAGGCGTGCTGCTTCCACCGGAGACTTTCGGTGAACCCATTTTGGAGATCGGAAGCGCAACGCTCTTAGTAATGTCCCACGCTTCCGAATCAACGTTGTGAATGTCCGACTCGATTCTCGTAACTGCGTCGTCCGATGCAGTGCCTCGACAATATGACGCGAGCTCTCTCGTCAGCGCGCTCAGGGTCACGGACGATGTCCTAACAGTGCGTTTCGTCTGTGACGCGAATTGGAGTGCCGCTGCCTGAATTACATCATCTACGTCAAAGCCCCTCAGGTGATTTGGACGACGGACCTTAACCAGTGTGTTGCGCGCCCACTTGGCAAAATCCGCAACCCACTCCTTCACTTTGCTGTCCGGTGAAGTGAGCTCTTCCAGAGCGCGAGACCGAGCCTCATCTGTCGCATCGTCGTGAATCGCAGAAATGAATTCTCTTGGAGTCATAGCGGACCCTCCCACCTCAGCGTTTCGGTAACGGAATGGGCCGAGACAAACACCCTTATCCAATGGTTGTGTATACGAACAAGATGTGCATGCGCCACCGATGCGTCGCTCTTCAACAAATCAACGAGTGGTTTGATTCTCGCTCGGTCTTCACGAGTATACCAGAACGGAACAAGGTCCCGATTGGCATCGCCGAGCACTTGACCAACAAGCTCAAACGCCAACTCTTGAGTGTTCGTTAGGCGAGCTCTTAACCATTCCGGGTACGCCTCTATCACGTCACACATCAACTCGTAATCAAGTTCGTTTAGAGAAGGCGACTTAGCATCTTGCAACCCTGGCTCCCATTGAGCTAGGAAATGACAGACTCCGATGAAGCCCGCTCGATTCGCTACATCGAATTCGAATCGGCGCTGCTCTAGGTCGCGGCGACGGCTAGGATGGAACACCAACATCAAGAAGTTATCCAATGAGATGTCACCCTTGGTTGCCGCATCACTCACGCGCGATCGATCCATTCCAAGCTCGCAGCCTAGCTCCATCTGCGTCGATCCGAATCCCCACCGTCCGGACAAGGCATCGGCCATACAAGCACGAACCAGACCGCACCTGCAATTCCTTGCGTACGTTCGCCGAATCTCCAACTCCAACGCCTCGAAACCCCCTTCTGGAAGGCATTCCCTGTCAAAGGAATCCCGAAGTTCCTGAACCAATGGATTGAATTGGTTGACGTTGGGATACGGCGTAGCCATGGGGTATACCTCGGTCGCGGAGTCTGGTTCCTCGGCGACCACCAAGCATATCGCGACGTTGCCGCGCAACTGTGGCGGTTCGCCACGAGCGATTTGCGGTCCCAGGGGCAGGCATATAAACACCCGACTCATAATAGCTTAGGCTTCGGGCGAGGTGGGCGAGTACAGGTCAGATCGGCCCCTTGCACACTGAATCGTTAGGCTCCTGTGGGCTCGGTCGGTTGCGCTTCCAGCAAATGGACTAGTGAGGAAGTCGCACCATTGCGATTGCGCCGATTGACGTGCGACAAGTCGGAATTGCGACCCAACGATCACCGTGTCACGTCGTTAGTGGTATACCGCGAGCGATGATGATCATTACGGACAACCCGGCCGTTAATCATTCGTTAACTCATCCGTGCTATACCCGATTGTGGTAGACAAAAGGTGTTATACACCACGAGTTAACGGGCAGGGGGCGCGTTAACGGATCGGCAACCCATCGCGGCACGGAGTTCGCTTGAGTGACCATGACATCATCCCACATCACGACCGGGCGCTTTCGGCGTCGCTCGACGCCGCCGAGCCGCCCGCAATCGTCGCTCAAGCCAGCGTCAACGCCCAGTTCGCCTACGCCGAGTTCTTCGGCGACCAGATCGGCAACGATTATACCCGCAAGGCGTACCGGTTCGCCGTGCACCGGTTCCTGCTATGGTGCGAGGACCAGGGGTTCGAGCTGGCCCGCATCCCGCCGGGCAGCGTCGGCCACTACATCCGCACGCTGACGACGACCGAGGGAAAACCGGCCTCGAAGCCGACCTGCAAGCTGCACCTGGCCGCGATCCGCAAGTTCTTTGACGTGATGGTCCAGCGGCACGCCATCGTGCTCAACCCGGCGGCGGCGGTGCGCGGGCCGAAGGTGAGCAGCGTCACCGGCAAGACGCCGGCGACCGATCCCGCCAGCGCGGGATTGCTGCTGCGGTCGATCGACGTGAGCAACGTCGTCGGCCTGCGCGATCGGGCGATCCTCGCCATCATGATGTACACGGCCGCCCGCGTCGGCGCCGTCGCCAAGCTGCGCCGCCGCGACTTCTACACCGACGGCCGCCAGTGGTATCTGCGGTTCGACGAGAAAGGCGGCCGACAGCGCGACATTCCTTGCCGGCACGACCTTCAGGGCTACATCCAGGCGTACATCGACGCCATCGGCGATTCGGTGGACGGCAACGAGCCCCTCTTCCGGTCGGTCCGCGGACGCACGCGCACACTTGCCGTCTGGGCGTGCCAGGCCAAGGACATCCACCGCATGGTCAAGCGGCGGCTCAAGTCCGCCGGCCTGCCGACGATCCTCACCTGCCACTCGTTCCGCGCGACGACGGCCACCGACCTGCTCGACCAGGGCGTGCCCATCGAGGACGTGCAGGAACTATTGGGGCACGCCGACCCGCGCACGACGCGGCTCTATGACCGCCGCGACCGCAAGGTGACGCGGAACATCGTGGAGAGGATTTCGATCAAGGTGGAAGGCAGTTCCAATCCGACACAGTCGTAATGGGGCTTGTCATCGTCGCCCGGCGGCGCTATCAATGCGTGCCTCATCTCTCATCTTCTACTACAACTTAAAGAGGACGCCCCATGACCCAACCCAGCCCGCTCCACGTCGCCAACACCGCCCAGCAGATGGCCCGCATGGCCCCGAAGAACGATGCCGTCGTATTCAACCGCGTGGCGATGGTGTGCATGGGGGTGATGGCCGCGGCAGCGGTCGTGCAGATGCTTCAGCCGTTGTTGCGGGAGATCAATCGCAAGCGCGAAAAAGAGCATAACGGCCGAGGTCGATGATGGCCTATAGGCACCTGAAACCTGTTATTGCCCAGGTCAGGTCGTTGGCGCCGAATAGCACGCCGATTCCGACACAGACCATGATTGCCATTCCCCACGATACCTTGCCAAGCGTCGCTCCGATCCCCAACGCAACGATTGCAAGGGTCGCCAACCCGCGGCCTATGTCGTCGTGAATGAGCCACCAGACACTGCACAGTATGTCGCCAATCGACTGCGCATTCGCTGGTTCGCCGAACAACACGCACGTGACCAGCACCGTGACGATCAAGCATGGTCCCTCATGCCGCGCCCCAGCCTGGTCCTTGAACTGCCTAAGCCATCGGTGATGCACCCGAATCCGCGATAAATCCCCACTCTTTCGGCCGATGCGGCATCGTATTGTCAACGTCATTCTCCCTACGCGATCCAGACGAACAGAATCGCGGCCCCGCAAACTAACCACATGATTGCGAGAATCCGCCGACTCGGCGCTTGTTCTTGATGCGTGCCCTGACTCATGGAAGGCTCCTCTCAAGTATCCTGACATACTGTGCTTAAGAAATAGTTAACGCCGCCCGACGCGATTGAGCCCGCAAGCAGATGAGAACGATGGCCGACAAGAACCACGGTCGAGGCACTGTTCAGGATGGCGAAGGCCGCCAGCTGTCCCCTGATTCCGCTCCAGATGGCCGATCGCTCGACGCCATTTGGCGGGTACAATCTTCTCTGCCATGGATAGCAGCGACGCCCAGGCCGAGCGGTTGATCTTTGATGAGTCCCTTCCCGCCGAGGAGCGGGCAAGGCTGCTTCTGCCCCTCGTCTATCAACAGCTTCGGGCCTGCGCCCAGGAGCAGCTTCGGGCCGAGCGTCCGGGTCACACGCTCAGCGCAACGGCACTCGTCCACGAGGCGTGGCTCAAACTGGCCGGCCCACGCGAGGTGCCGTGGCAAAGCTGCGCGCATTTCCTCGATGCCGCCGTCAAAGCCATGAAGCAGATTCTGCAGGACTATGGCAAGGCTCGTAGGCGCGTGAAGCGCGGAGGCGGCCGCGCCCGCTTGGACCTCGATGCGGCAGTGACGATTCCAGCCTGCGACGACGAGAATCCTTGGGATTCTGATGCCCTGGACCAGGCGATTCGTCGCTTAGGGGAAAAGGACCCGCGTGCTGCAAGAATCGTCGAGTGGCGATTCTATACCGGGTTGACCAACGCCCAGGCCGCCCAGGCACTCGGGGTTTCTGAGGGAACCGTTAAGAATGACTGGAAGCACGCCCGAGCATGGCTTGCAGATCAACTCAATGGCCGGTTGTGAAGCCTTCGGAAGACGAGGATGACCGACCCGCGCTACGAACGAAGGAAGGCCCTGTTCCTGGCCGTCAGCGAACTCAACGACTCCGAGCGGCAAGCGTTTCTTGATCGCGAGTGCGCCCGCGATGACGACCTTCGGCGCGAAGTTGAAGCACTCCTGAACGCTCCGGCCCCGGACCGACTCAAACCGGGTGGCGCTTTGGAGATCGTCGGCGTTTCATCCGACGATTCCAACGTGAGCCATTCCCCCGGAGTGAACATTGGCAACTATCGGCTGCTCGAACGAATCGGCGATGGTGCGTTCGGTGAGGTATGGGTGGCCGAGCAGGAGAATCCGGTCCGGCCGCGGGTCGCCCTCAAGATTCTCAAAGCCGGGATGGATACGCGCGAGGTGCTGGCGCGATTCGAGGCCGAACGCCGCGCTTTGGCCAAGATGAACCATCCGAACGTGGCCAAAGTATTCGACGCCGGTGCCACGCCTCAGGGACGTCCCTACTTCGTGATGGAATACGTGCCGGGCGTACCGATCACCGAGTATTGCGACACGTCTCGCTTGAGCATCCGGCAGCGGCTTGAACTGTTCGTCGATGTCTGTCGAGGAGTGCAGCATGCACACCAGCGCGGGATCATTCACCGCGACCTGAAACCGCATAACATCCTTGTGACGATCCACGGCGGCCGGGCCGAACCGAAGGTCATCGACTTTGGAGTCGCGAAGGCCGCGCTGGGCGATGAGGACGAGGAAACGTACAAGACCGAAGCAGGCCGTGGCATCGGCACCCCGGAATACATGTCGCCCGAGCAGACCGGAAAGGTCGAGTCGGATACCGATGTGCGAACGGACGTATATTCGCTCGGCGTGGTGCTCTACGAACTCCTGACGGGTACCTTGCCGTTGGACTTTCGCTCCATGCGCCGGGCGAGGTTCGACAAGATCGCCGAGATGATTTGCGAGTCCGATCCGCCCACGCCCAGCACGCGTCTTTCGACCCTTGCGAGCGCCTCCGTCACTCGTACGAACGGGGCCGAACCGGAGACGCTATCCGCCTCGCGCGGTTGCACGCTTCATGCGTTGGTTCGCAGTCTTAAGGGTGATCTCGACTGGATCGTCGCCAGGACGCTAGAAAAGGACCGCAGACGCCGTTACGAATCCGTAGCAGCACTGGCCGAGGACATTCGTCGACACTTAGATCACCAACCTGTGATCGCAGCGCCTCCCAGCACGGCATATCGATTCCATAAGCTTGTGCGCAGGCACCGGAACGCAGTGGCCGCCGGCGGCTTTGCAATCGTCGTGTTGCTCCTGGCGACTGTGATCTCGATCTACTTCGCGTACCGCGAGCGACTGCAATCGCAGTTGGCCCATGAAGCACGGGTCCAAGAAGCAGCGCATCGACGGGAGGCAGAAGCGGCGCGCGACCGCGCCCTTGCGATCAAGCGATTCTTGATCGAGGCACTGCAATCTCACGATCCGCACGCGCCGGGCGGGCGCACGGACATGCTGGTCAGCGAAGCAATGCATCGTGCCATCAGCCTGCTTGACGAAGGGCAATTGAAGGAGCAGCCCCGGGTTGTCACCGAACTGTTGAACGCGATTTCGACCATTCTCTTGAATCTGGGCAAGCCAAGCGAGGCAGAGCAAGTTGCGCGACAAGCGCTTCAGTGGTACGAAACGAATCATCATGATGACGAATCAGACAAGGCCGAGTGCCAAGGAAACCTGGGATTCTGCCTCATAAGCCTCGGGCGACCTGATGACGCCTTGGAGCAGTTTGAGGCAGCACTGAGGATCAAGCGCCGAACGGATTCCCAGCACGACCATGTTACCGTGAAACTGCTGAACGGAATCGGCTTCGCGTTCGAAGACTTAGGGCGACCTGCCGAGGCGTTGCAATATCATGAGGCTGCTTTGGAGTCGTGCTCAACTCTGACCAACGGCGACCATAATGAACTTGCGGCTTGCATTGGTAATCTCGCCTCCTGTCTCAGTTCGCTCGGACGCCCGGAGGACGCGCTTTCAAGGTACCAGGAGGCACTGGACATGTGCCGCCGGATCTTCGACGGCGATCATCCCGATGTGGCGACGGGATTGAACAACGTGGCCCATTGCCTGAAGGCCATGGGACGAAACCCCGAGGCAGAAATGCGATATCGTGAATCCCTCGCCATGCGCGAGCGACTTTGGCCGAAGGACCATCCCGA
The DNA here is from genome assembly GCA_900696465.1 of uncultured Planctomycetota bacterium. Lineage (GTDB taxonomy): Bacteria > Planctomycetota > Phycisphaerae > UBA1845 > UTPLA1 > UTPLA1. The sequence continues at coordinate 9,021 of CAADGE010000022.1, read as the reverse complement.
CGTTGCGGAGTCCCTCGGAAATCTTGCCGACTGTCTCTTCAATCAAGGCCAGCTTCACGAAGCGCTGCCCTTGTACGAGCGTTGCATATCCATGCTTGAAAACATCTATGGCCCCGACCATCCTCGTGCCGCGACAGCCAGGTTCGGCATGTCAGCGTGTCTTGCGGCGTTGGGCCGCAAGCCAGAGGCTGCTGAGCAACTTCGTACGGTCATTCGAATCCGCCGCCAGATTCTGCCGCTTGTGCATCCCGATACGGCAGTAGCGGAAATGAGCCTCGGCGGCCTGTTGATTCAGATTGGCGAATTTGAGCAAGCCGAAGCCCTCTTGCTCGACGTGGAGAACCGACTGCGCGACCGTGATGATGTTCCACGCTTTACGCGAAGGTGCAGTCTCACCGTGCTCATCAAACTCTACGATACTCTCGACCGCGCAGCCCCGAACAGCGGGCACGACGCGAAAGCGGCTGTGTGGAAGGGAAGGTTGGCCGAATTCGACGCCGACACGACCGCTCCCTCAAACAGCCCGACTTCAGACAAGCCATAGGCCGGCGTCGGACCGCTTCTACACGTCAACGGCGGAGCTTGGCATCGCTGCGACGGCATCCACTCCCCCCCATCAGGGTTTTGCAGAATTCGTTGTCTTGTTCCCGCTTAAACGTCGCTTAGGGAGGCGGGCCCGGGTTTCGACCCGTTCTCGCAGGGCCGGTGCCGTGCGAGCCCCCCCGACAAAGTGCCCCCGCATAGAACGCGTCGGGCAGACAGTTACGCGAGGAGATTGCCATGCCTAATCGGCCGCAGAAACACTATCGCGCGATCGTCGCGCCGTTCGCGATGCTGTGCGCTTTCGCAACCACTGCACCTGCCTTCGCCCAATGCGAGGCTGCGTGGCAGCGCGGCTTTTCGCTGCCCGGTGTTAGTGCCGGCGCCAGCGGAATTCCCAATGTTTATGCCATGACGCATTGGGATCCTGATGGAGCCGGACCGCAAGCTCCCGTTGTCGTCGTCGCCGGCGACTTCAACATCGCTGAGACGCCGGGTGCCATTAACATCGCCATGTGGGATGGAATCGCATGGAGCCCTCTCGGCGACGGCCTGGGAGGATCCTTCAGCAAGGTGCTCGCCGTAGCGGTTCTGCCGGACAACACTCTAGTTGCTGGAGGCACCTTTACAACATCGGGAGCAACGCCTCTTGTCAACATCGCGCAATGGAACGGAAGCGGATGGATGGCAATGGGCACAGGAATCACCGGCGGGTTTACACCGGCAGTGAACGCATTTGCAGTCCTTTCCAACGGGGACCTCATCGTCGGCGGCTCTTTCACGACCGCGGGCGGCATGGCATCCAACAACCTCGCCCGATGGAGCGCCGGAACTTGGAGCTCCTTTGCCGGCGGCACGAACGGGCCGGTTAGCGTACTGAGGGTCTTGTCAGGCGGGAATGTCGTTGCAGGCGGCAACTTCACAATGGCCGGCGCGACGGCAGCCACGCGAATCGCCGCTTGGAACGGCTCGTCCTGGCAGACATTTGGTAGCGGAATGACCGGCACGAACTTTCCATCCGTGAATTCACTCCTCGAACTACCTAACGGCCACCTTGTTGCAGGGGGACAATTCACGACGGCTGGCGGAAACAGCGCTCGAAGTATCGCAAGGTGGACTGGCACTTCCTGGCAAGCTTACGGAACTGGCTTGAGCTTCGGGGCTGGCGGCGCCGTTTACGCGCTCGCGCTGATGCCTGGCGGCAATCTCCTGGCAGGCGGGGTTTTCGTGGAGGGCGGCGGATATCTCTCATACTGGAACGGGTTTGATTGGCAGGAAACTGGATTTCAGGGTACCGGTCCCGGAGGTCTGGCAACTGTCTATTCGCTGCTGGCGATGCCCGACAATCGGTTCATCGTGGGCGGCAGATTCACGACGGCCGGCGGGCTTGGCGTCAATGCAATAGCCGGCTGGGATCAGACTGAATGGTCGCCACTCGGTCTCGGCGCTGATGGCCAAGTCCTGGCAATGACGCGGACGGACTCGGGCGAAGTCATCGCGGCAGGAACGATGCTTCGTGCAGGAGGCGTTCTGGCGAACAAAATCGCCAGATGGGACGGCACACGGTGGCACAGTCTTGGCAGCGGACTGGGAATCACGTCCTCACCCGGCGCTTATGCGGTCGCGGTACTCCCAAATGGTTCGATCGTCGCGGGCGGCGATTTCACGATCATCGGGTCTGGGGCTCCTGGAGAGCGAATAGCGCTTTGGAACGGAAGTGCATGGCAGCAGCTTGGCAGCGGCATGAACGACGCCGTGCGAGCCCTCACGATTGACACCGGCGGCAACATTGTCGCGGGCGGAAGCTTTACGACAGCTGGCGGAAGCGCAGCCAGTCGCATCGCGCGATGGGCAGGAGGAAGTTGGATGCCTCTCGGAGTTGGTCTCGGCAACACCGCATTCGCCTTGGTAACGCTTCCTAACGGCGACATCGTCGCGGGTGGGGGCTTTTCGACGGCGGGAGGAATGCCTGCGACCGGCATCGCGAGATGGACCAATTCTTCATGGCAGCCGATTGGAACTGGAATGAACGGAGCGGTGTACGCGCTCGCGGTGATGCCGAACGGCGATATTGTCGCAGGCGGCGCATTTTCAATCGCCGGGGGCGTCTCGGCGAACAACGTTGCGCGATGGAACGGAACCTCTTGGAGCGCACTGGGCGGAGGCCTTGATAATACCGTTACCGCAATCGCAGCATGCACCAACGGCGACATTCTCGTGGGAGGAGACTTTTCCTTTGCCGGCGTTACACCCGCCAACCGGGTAGCTCGCTGGAATGGAAGTTCTTGGGTGCCCTTGGACCTCGGCGTGAACAACCGTGTGAACGCAATCGTCGCACTCTCCAACTCAGATGCGTTTGTCGCGGGCTCGTTTACGAGCGTTTCCGGTTTCGCGTCGTCCTATGTCGCCTACTGGGCCGCCCCCGCGGACTCCGGCAGCGGCGACGGCAACGGCGATGGATTCTTCGACGGTGCCGATATTCAGGGCTTGGTCGGAACCTTGATCGGCAGCAACCCTCCGACAATCAATGAGTGCGCCTACGACATGAACGGTGACGGGACCATAGACGAGTCGGATGTAACTACATTCACGGCTATGCTACTACAATAGACGCTCCGATCAGTCAATCGCGTCGATGACCGTGTCGCCGTCGGCGGCGGTCATGCTCTCGCGGGGATCGGCCTCGCGCACCCAGGCCACCTTGTGGCGGGTGATTCCCTCGAACAGGCGGACGGCGGGGCGGACTTCGGCATTGAGGTTGCGGCCCTTCAAGCGGATCCTCTGGCCGAGCACGTGCAGCGTGATGCCCTCTGACGGATCGTACTCGGCGCGCTCCAGGTACCCGTAGCCGATGGCGGTGATGCTGCCGTCTGCCTTTCGCAATTCAAGCATAATGGCCCTGTCGCGGATGCCGCGCAGGTGCGCGAACGCGCCGAAATCATCGGCGTTTTCATTGTCAATCGCAGGGGCGTTGGTCTGAACCGGGCGGGCCTCGGCGAGGCTCTCAACCGAGCGGCCGGTGTAACGCTTGAGGATACTCTCGCTCATAGGCTATGCCCTCTCCCGATCCACTTCCGCGACGCGCGCCGGTTCCGGCTCACGGTGGCGCAGGCTTTCCAGCCGTTGCAGCGTCGCCGCGCGCTGGCGGAGCTGGGATGAAATCGTGCGGCTCTCATTCATGCCGCGGCCAGCGACGAACTCGGTCGCAGACAGCCGTTCGTCGGAACGGTTGACGGCTTCGAGCAGCGCGTCCTTGTCGTCGGTATAGACGGTGACGCCTTCCCTGCCCCGGCTGGCCGAGACGTAGAACTGTTCGCGGCTGGACGCCGGGAACGATTGCGACGATTGTCCGACGAATACGCGATCGACGGTCTTGCCCTGGCTGGCATGACTGGTGACAACATACCCATGCGCCAGGTGCCCGTAATCGCGGGCGATTTTCCAGCCGTTGGTGAGCACGATGTTGCCTTCGGCGTCGAACTTTTTCACCGTGAAAATCGCCCCGTTGTTGAGCCGGTGCCGGCCGTCGAGCGTCTTGCCGTTGCGGGTGATCCGCACCGCATCGCCCGGCGCCAGCGGCAGAATGCTCGGGCGATAGACCTGGTACTTGGCCGCTTCGTTGCCGGGCGCCGGTCCGTCGCCCAGCACGACGCGTTCGCCTTTCCTGATGCCCTTGGCATTCTGGTGGAAGACGAGCACATCGCCAGGATTCAGGTTTACCGGGTCGGCCCGCTCGGCCTCGGTCAGATTGGCTGTTTCGAGCGCGATGAACCGGCGCTCGCCTTCGCCGAGCCTGCCCAGTTGCTTGAGCCGGCAGCGGATTTCATCGGTGCACCATTCCCCTTCGAGATGGGTCGGGCTTACCACCAGCGCCGTCTTGCCCTGTTCGACCGTCGCGACGTAATCCTCCGCCAGCGCTTTGTAGCGTTCGGTCTCGCCGACTTCCCTGATCCAGCCGAGCCGGTCCAGTTGCGCGAAGCCCTCGTCCGTGCGGCCTTCGGCCAGCGCCTTCACCGCATCCCTGTACGCGCCCCTCTGCCGCTTGATGTTGCGGATTTCGGCGGGGACGAGACCGGCCTCGTCCTCAAGCAGCCGCAACGCCGCTCCGCGCTCAACGCTGCCATGCTGCCGCGTATCTCCCGACAGGATCACGCGGGCGTCGAGTTGGTTCGCTAGGTCGAACACTTGCGCCATTTGCCGCGTGCCCAGTAGTCCGGCCTCGTCGATCCAGATGACGTTGCCGGCGACCGCGCGTTGCAGGTCGGCATCGACCAGGAGCCGCGCCACGGTGTCGGCATCGGTAAAACCCTCGCTTCGCAGCACGCCGCGGCTGGCATCCGCCGACGGCGCGAAGGTGAACACCCGCCGGCCCGCCGCTTCGATCGCTTCGACCGCCTCCTGCATCATCGTCGTCTTGCCGGTGCCGGCCGCGCCGCGAACGATGATGACCCGGTCCGGCGATTCGAGGACATGCCGCACCGCCCGTCGTTGTTCGTCGCTGAGCTTCTCGCGCTTGAACGCATGTTCGCCCGTGACGAGCCGCCGGCAACTTCCCCTGCCCTCGCGCGCGAAGCGGATCATGCCGCGCTCTTCATCAAGCACGGCTTTCGTCGTCGCCAGGCTCCGGCCATCGCGCCGGGCGATGACCAGCCCCTGCCCTTTGAGTTTCTTCTCGACCGTCGCCGGCGTCGCCGCGCCCACGGAGCGCTTCAGGGCTTCCGTAATCAGCTTGCGTTCGGCAATCACCGAGCTGCGCTCGAAGCAGTGTACGACCGCCCGGTGCGCCGCCTCGGTTGCGATCCGGTCGTCTTCGGCAATGGCGTCGCCGCCGATGCGGTCGCGGACGTTGCGCAGGGCGTCCCACTCGTCCTGGTCGAGGCGCGATCTCCAGTTGTCCTGCAACTGGGCGAGCGTCATGTCCTTCTGTTTCTTCTCGCGCGTCTTCGCTCCCAGGTCGCCCTTGGCTTCGGCATCGGTGATGCCGCGCTCTTTCGCTTCCTTCTCGATCAGCGCGGTACGCCGCGAGAACTTGTCGAGCGCCGACGCGGGCAGCCCGAATAGCTCCCAGCCCTTCTTCGTCCGTTCGACGCCAAGGCCCAGCTCTTCCAGCCGCCTGGCCAGCCGCGAATGGAACACCGCCTCGAAGAACGGCGCGTCGCGCTTGAGATCAGCGAATTGCCCCGCCTTCCAGCGCTGCTCCGTATCGTCCCACGTGGCGTTGAACACGAAGCAGTGCGCGTGCAGGTGCGGGTCGGGCACGCCCTCGACGGGCCGCGCCGTCGTATGCACGAATTCGCCCCACACCATGTTGCCGGTTGTGCGGTCCTCGTTGCGCCCGCCGCTGCGGACGCGCGTCTTCATCTCGGCTTCGATGTCCTGCATCGTCGCCTCGACCGACTCGCGGAAGGCGTCAAGGATTCGCTCGTCCTGCGTCAGACCGTAAAGCAGCGACACGCTCTTGGGCACGTGGAAGTTGAAGTCGTACCCGACGCGGCGCTCGCTTCGCCTTCGCGCTGTCAGCGCGTCGCCGGTTGTGGGGTCGCGGTTGTCGCAGAGGGCATCCCAGTCTTCCCTGCGGACTTCGCCATCGAGGCCGAGGCGCTTGGCGCCCTCGCCTTTCCACACGCCGGCCAGTTCCTGGCCTTCGGTGTAGTAGTCGGCCGTCGAGTAGTAGCTCTTCGCGCCGGCGGCGTTGCTGTTCAGTGTGATGCGTAGCATGAGTCAATCGTCGGTGAGGGGCATTGAGGACAAACGTACATACACAATTGTGCTCACGGTCTGCAAGCCCCCCGATGGAACTTTCTGCAACATGTTTCACGGTGACACGAAGAAGACACGATCCGTCTCGCACCGCAACTGGCGATTGCGTTGTCGCCGTGCCCGCGCGGCGATGCGGTCAACTCACACTTCCAGCATCCGCGTCGCATGGCACGTTGGCGCCGGTGCATCCGGCCCGCCGTGAACGGATTGCTTCGGCGTCTTGGGGTCCCCTCTTCGCATCTTCGTGCCGTCCCGCCCGCGCGGCCTTGCTGATGGGCACTTACAGCCGCCGCCGGGCCGGTCAAGCAGAAAATCGTTTCCCCTTTCAGGGACCCACCATTTTCCGCTGTGACCGGTTGCGCTTCGCTTAGGCCAAGCCCCCGGACTGTCGCGGCTGGTTTTGCAGTGCCATCAGGCCGCGATGGTCGCGGCCGGACACTTTGAAAAGAGGAGACCAACAATGTCAGACGCCAAGAACAATCCGAAGACCACGTCGAAATCGCCGACGCACGTCGCCTACCAGGTGCGCGATCGCGAAGGCGGCAAGGCCGTGTGGACCCGCATCGGGGCCGCATGGGCGCACGCCGACGGCAACGGCTTCAACCTCCAGATCGAGGCCGTGCCGCTCGACGGACGCATCACCCTTCGCGTCATCACCGACAACAAGGAGTAATTGTTCCACCGGGGCGGGTTCTTGCAGCCCGCCCCCTTTTTTTGAATGGAGTTTTCCCATGACACACTTCACCATCGCCATCATCATCCCCGCCTGCGTCAACAACATCGCCGCCTACATCGCCCAGCAGATGGAGCCCTACGACGAGAACCGCCAGGTCGCGCCGTACGTCTGCTACACCCGGGAAAAGGCCGCTGAGGAGATCAAGGCCACTGCTCACCGGCTTGAACTCATCATCGAACGACGTGAAGCTGGCTACGACATCGACAAGTGCCGGCAGAATCTCGACGATCTCCGGCGCACGACGCCGGAGCAGCGATACCAGGAACGGCTACGCCTGTGCGAGACGTTCAATGACTGCGGCGAACCGGTCTCGACCTACAACCCCGCCAGCAAATGGGACTGGTACGTCGTCGGCGGCCGCTGGGACGGCTGGATGAACGACCTTGAGACGAGCAACGAGCGCATCGAGGACAACATCGCCACGACGCACGATGTGATCGCCCGAAACAAGATTCCCCATGCCATCATCACGCCGGACGGCCAGTGGCACGAGCGCGGCAGCATGGGCTGGTGGGCCATCCTCTTGACGGAGAACGAGAACTGGGACGAACACACCCAAGCCATCCTCGCGCGACATCCCGATTGCCGCGTCGTCCTCCTTGACGCGCACATCTAGGAGGCGGCCATGTACGATTCAGCAATCAATCCATTCCTGGCGAAGCGCCTCACGCGAACCAGCGTTGCGGCTCTGCGACCGGCACCCCGGCGCGTCGAGTACGCGAAACTCCCTCTCGCACCGGTGAACGCCAGCCCCGTCCCTCACCTGACGAGCCTGTATCACTTCAGCCGGGCCGGCGAGTACGGCGACCGTGGCTATCCCGGCAACTGCGGCGGGATGCTGATCCGCGACCTGCTGCGATTCTTCCAGCCGACGACCGTCCTGGACCCCATGACAGGCAGCGGCACCTGCCGCGACGTGTGCCTGGAACTCGGCATCCATTGCTGGTCGAGCGACCTGCACCAGGGCGAGGATGCCTGTGACGCGCGCTCGTTCCCTCGCGACCGGTTCCAATTCTGCTGGCTCCATCCGCCGTACTGGCGGCAGAAGCTGTACACGGATGATCCGCGCGACCTGTCGCGGACGCCGACGCTGGACGCTTTCCTGAACCGTTACCGACAGCTCATCGGCAACTGCGCCGCGGCGCTCGCGTCGGGCGGCAGGTTGGCCATCCTCATGGGCGACTACTGCGACCGCCAGGCCGGGTTTGTGCCCCTCGTCTATCACTCGAAAAGGCTTGCTTTCGAGGCAGGACTGCGCCAGTTTTGCACCGACATCATCCGCTTCAGCCACGGGGCGTCGAGCAGCCGAAAGGTCTATCGCTCGTCCTTCATTCCCGGCCTGCATGACGTTTGCATGGTGTTCGAGAAGCCGGAATCTCCGCGGCGCTGATCTCCGACCGAACATAACGGCGCGTCCGTCGTCGGCGTCACGCCCCTCATCCACAAATTCGTTTACTTCGGCCGCGAATTGAGGCATTCTGAGAGTACAGCTACACGAGGCACCATGACTGAATCGCACAAACCGTTTGACTATTCCCGGTTGTCGGCTGCCGAGCGGATTTCACTCGCCCAGGAGCTTTGGGCCAGCGTGTCCGAACAGGAGATCGCCGAGCTTTGCCCGCTGACCCCGGAACAGGTCGCCGAAATCGAGCGGCGCTGCGCCGCCGTCGATTCGGGCCAGGTCCAGTGCATTCCGTGGGATGAAGCCCTGCGCCAACTACGCGAGCGCAGGTGACACGGACGATTCGCGTCACTCCTTACGCACAGGCCGAAGTGCTGCAAGCCGCCGACTGGTACGACACGCAACGCCCGCATTGGGGCCGGCTCTTTCTCGAAGCGTACTTGCAGACCATCGAGCATATTCGCTGGAATCCGAATTCGTACCAACGTGTGGGGCGCGCCTGCCGCCGCGCCGTAATGCTCAGGTTTCCCTTCATCGTCGTTTATCGAATAACTGACGACACCATCGACATAATCGGCGTTCT
>CAADGE010000021.1 GCA_900696465.1 uncultured Planctomycetota bacterium | reverse complement strand
TGGGCTCGGCCTTGACGGCGCGAACAACGCGATCCCGAAAGACGGAATGTCTCCTGCGAGTTCTCACGCATGACCTGATGATCCTCAGGCGTGCAAGTTAGGGATTTCTACAGAGCAATCTGAAATCATATCCGGCTCGCGCAGCGAGCCCCTTCCGATTTCGACTTTTCGACGTTTGTCGTTCCGGCGTTTCTACCCCTCCACCCCGTCCGTCACGACCTTTTCCGCCAGCCGCTGGTACGCCTCCACGACGTCCCGACAGATCAGGTCCACCCGTTGTCGAAGCTCACGCCGATCCCGGATCAGCCGCTTCGACACCCGGCGAAGCCGACGATTCCGATGCAGCGTGTGCCGCTGCCGCCGGCCGTTCCGGATCACCCGTTCGATCCGGCCGATCGACTCCGTCGCATCGCCCGATACGCAGATCACGTCCGCCGCACCCGCACGAAAGGCCTCCACCGTCCGCGCCGCGTCGTCCGTATCCGACAGCAGCACCACCGGCGTACCAAGCGACTTGATCAGCGCAAATCCACTGCCGTCCCGCAGCGTCCGCGTCGTCAGGACGACGTCGTACGCTTCCGAAGCGATCAGAACCCGCGCTTCCTCCAGCGAATCAACAATCGTGATGTTCGCTGACAACCGCGTCACGATCTGCGACGCCGTCACCGCTACGGTCTGAGAATCCACCGCGGCGATCAATACCTGAAGATCCCGTCGCATCTCGTCCCTTCCTGCTCTACTGGTAGCTTCCATCCCGATCCGCCTCCTTGCGTTGATAACTTCAATCCCTTGTTCCGGCATCCGCCGGCTTCCTGCAATCCTTCACAAGCCGATCCCGCTTCGTCGCGTACCTACCGTCAAATAGAGGCCGGCGAGCCGCTTCAGCCCTGAGAGCGAGGGGAGGAGGGAGAGAGGCCTACACGACCCGCCTGGCCCGGATACTGCTTCACCGCCGGCATCCCTGCACAAACCCGATTCATTCGCTCCCGCACGGCGCACGCACCTTCGGCGGCATCGCCCGTCGACGATTCCCACCAGGTCCCGGCTCGTTCACCGCGACACAGATTCATGGACTCGAACCCCCCGGTTCGCCCCCGATCGGATAGTGTCACACGCGTGACACTTATCGACGCCCTGCGGCCCCCGCAATCGGCAGCCGCAGTTCCACCTGCGTCCCCGCGCCCGGCTCGCTCTCCAGCCGGATCGTCCCGCCGCCCTGCTCCACCCAGCGCTGCACCTTTGACAGCCCCAGGCCACGGCCGCGACCCGCCGCACGATGCGAATAAAACGGATCAAACGCCCGTTCCCGCACCTCTGGCGTCATGCCGCGACCGTTGTCCGCGACGAGCACGACCACGTTCTCTTCGGTCAGATCCATCCCCGCCTTGACGGTCATTCGCCGCGGACCCTGTTCCATCGCCCCCAGCGCGTTATCGATCAGTTCCCGCAGAATCAATCGCAAACGCCCCCGGTCAAACCATGCTGCCCGGCTACCCGTTTCCGACTCCACGACCAGCTCCGATGCATCCAATAATCCCGCCGCCGCCAGCTCTGATCGCAGCCCTTCCACCAGTTCCACCGGATCCACCGCCTCCGGCGTCATGGCCGCAGGCGTGGCGAACTCCATCAGCTCCGTCACGATGTCGCTGCACGCCTGTGCCTGCGATGCGATCATCGAGAGGTCTCTCCGCAGGGCCTCGTTCTCGGTCTGTGACGCCAGGAGCTGCGCCCGCCCCGAAATCACCGCCAGCGGATTGTTCAGTTCATGTGCCGCACCGGAGGCCATCGCCGCAATGGTCGACAGCGAACGTGCCCGCACCAGCTCCGGCCCCAGGTCCGCCAGCCGGCGATTCGCCGCCGCCAGCTCATCCGCCAGCTGCCGCGCCCCCGAATGGGCCTGCGCCTGCGCGACTGCCAGGCCGATCGCCCCCGAAAGCGCCCCCAGCTCCGCCGACTCCCCGCGTAGCGATGCCACCTCATCGGCACTCATCACCGCCAGCGCCCCGCCGACCCACCGTTTCCGCGTCACGATCGGCACCAGCCACACCGTCCCCGGTCCCAGCGCTCCCCGCGTGCGATCCGCGATCCATTCAAACCCCGGTCCCGCTGGCAAAAGCCACGCCCCGCACAGCGCCAGCTCCAGCGCCGTACCCGCGTCGCGCGACTCATCCGGCGCGTCAGCAGGCCGCTCCTCCATCCGGCCTTCGGCCTTTTCCCCGCTCACGCCCAGATCAACCCACTGCCCATCCGACGAGGTCACAAACACCACCACCCGCGCCGCGTCCGACTTCGACTCGCGCAGTACCGCCGCCAGCGCAGCGGCCCCCTGCGCGCAGACCTCCCGAACCGCCATCCCCGGCGCACAGCCGCGATGCAGCCCGTCCATCGCCTCAAAATACCGGGCCGTGCGCCGCAGTTGATGATTCTGCTGCCCGAGCAGCGCGTTCGCTTCGGTGAGTTCCTCGCTCGTCTTCAGAAGCGCCCGAAGATAGACCTCCCGGCTCGTCGTCTGCTCAGAACCGATCCAGGCCGCTCGACGCTCCAGTTCCTCCGCCAGCGACGCCGCAATCTCCTGCCGACGACCCTCCGAAAGCCCCAGCCCCGCCGCCAGCTCCGACGATCGTCCACCGGATCGCTCGCTGCCGCTGAATCCGATCCGCTGCTCCCGTACGAGTGCGTCCGCGAGCTGCACCACCTGCACGTGCCAGCCATGCGACACCGATGCCGGCAGCGCCTCCGGCGCGTGATGATGCAGCCAGATGACTTCCGTGAGCCGCGCCGGCAACCCCCATCGCTCCGCGAGGTGCCGCCCCGCCTGCGTATGATCCACCCCCAGAATCGCCCGCTCCGCCTCCATCAGACTAACCCGCGAGTTTCGACATTCCCGCAGAACCCGCGCGTAGCTCTTCGGCAGCGCGCACTCCAGCGCGATTTTCCCCAGATCGTGCAGCAATCCGTAAAGGAATGCATCTTCCGGGTCCACCCGGCCCGTGGAGGCCGCAACCTGCTGCGCCGCGCAGGCCACTGCCAAACAGTGCCGCCAGAACTCCTCCCGATCCAGCCCCGGCCCGTCCGAGGCATCCCGCGGCGCGCCGAACACTTCCATCACCTTCGAAGCCAGTGTAATCCGCCGGATCGCGTCGAATCCCAGCAGCCCGACCGCCTTCTCCACCGTCAGACCGGATGTCCGCACCCCGACTTCCGAACGCGCGCAGACCGAAAGCACCCGCGCCGTCAGCGATGGATCGCTCGCCACGAGCTGTGCCAGGTCTCGGATACCGCGTTGTGAATCACAGGTCAGAGAAAGGATGCGCGCCGTCACCGGCGCCAGCGGCGGCAGCGTCTCAAGCTGCGCCAGAACCAGCTCTGTCTTTCGCGGCGCCGTCTGGATCGCTTCCACAACAATCAACGCTCCCCCGCATGACGCTACTCCGCGCCTCCGCGCGATCTGCTCTCGAAACTTCGTCCTCAACGCTTCTGGCCGTTAAGCGCCGACGGCCCGCAATCAACATCCCGTCAAAACGACTCGCCCCTCAGTTCCGCGTTCCTCGCTCCACGTTTCGCATTCGAATGCTTGCCCATTCCGAAATCCGCAATCTAAAATCAAAACCAAAATTAAAATCAAAAATCTGAAATCTAGTATCTGAAACCCGAAATCTGAAATTTAATCGGCTCGCCCAGCGAGCCCCTTCCTCTTTCGACCTTTCGACGTTCACCCCACCATCTCCACCATCCGGTCCATCAGCTTCTGAACATCGAACGGCTTTTTCACAAACTCATCCGCGCCCGCCGACTTCAACTTCTCCACCTCGTGCGACGCCACCGCCCCCGACACGATGATGATTTTCGTATGCGCCAGGTCCGGGTCCTGCTTGATCCGTTGACACACCACGTTCCCGTTGATGTCCGGAAGCATGTAATCCAGTAGCACGATGTCCGGCCGAAACTCCTTCGTCAGCGCACCGGCGTCAAATCCGTTCGAGGCCGACTTGATCTCGAAACGACCATCACGACCGAAAATATCGATCAACATGTCGACGATCGCCGGATCATCGTCCACGATCAGCACGCGCCGCTTGCCCGTATCGAGACTCTCCACCGGAATCCCGTTCTCCTTCATGAACCGTACAAGCTCGGCACGCGGCACACGACGGAACTTCGATCCCGGCACTCGGAACCCCTTCAGGCGCCCGCTGTCAAAACAACGAATTACCGTCTGCTGACTGATCTTGCAGATCTGCGCCACTTCACCCGTCGTATAAACCGCCTTCATGCGCCACTCCGGTCCGGCCTGCGACAATGCCTCAGCCACCGCCTCGCGTTCGTCAATCGTCTTTTGTGGTCGCATCTTACCTAGTCTCCCTAAGTTAACAAGCCCACTCGCTTATCGTTCGCCTGATCAGGAGACTTCATCAGCCAATCCACGTTTGCCGACTTTTATGAAACTGCGACTTCCTTCGTCAACTCGGACCCACCCACTGCTCGTACCCGTGCCGTCCGAGAAAGCTCTCAGGTTCTGCGGTCGTCTCCCCCGTCCTCCCTTTCCTGTCGCGAATCGTCTCCCCCACTTGATTCCGCATTCCGCGTTCCGCTACCACATCTCGCGATAAAGGCCCCTTCAGCCCGCGCTGAAACTCCCCGCTTGACATCATTCGGCAGGAGGATTAAGAACTGCACGACGAGGCCGTGCTACGTCGATCAATCAGTCCGGCCTCTGTAATTGGATGAGTAAACGCAGGTTTCACAGCCGCTCATCGGCCTCGGAAATCATCAGGAGTGTCGAATGGCCTCGAATCTCATGCTTCTGGCGGAAGGGATCACCGACTATTTCCCCTGGTACACATGGGTCTCCATGGCGCTGCTGATCGTCGTCATCGTCGGGTACAAGATGTACCAGAAGAAGATGATGAGCTGATCGCGTCGCAGCAGCCCGGTCCCTGATCCTTGACCGGAGTCGCCCGCGCTTCGCTCCATTCTCCACAGCCCCCGTCCGCACTGCGACTCCACCGGAACGCACAACCTCTCTCTTTGCGCTCACACGTCACCCCTTGCTTCCAGGCATCCACATTTCCGGCCGACAATCTAACTACTCTTCCACACGACAAACCTGCCGCCTGTCCGCCTTGCCGTACAACACCGCCCCTTCAATTCCGCAATCCGCATCAAGCGAGCTCGCGCAGCGCGCCCTTTCTCTTACGACGTTTTGACTTTTCGACGTTTCGACGTTTTGACGCTTCATCAGGTTCGATGCTCAAACCCCTCCAGCGGACACCCTTCGCACCGCGCCGTCGGCCGACAGTGTCGCTTCCCGACAGCCACGAGCAAGGCGTGATACTCATTGAAGAGCTGCACATCACGCTCCAGACCCTCTTCGAAGACCGCCTTGAGCCGCTCGTAATCCGCATCCTCATCAATCAGCCCGTGTCGCAGGGCAAACCGCGCCGTGTAAGCATCCACGACAAACGTCGGCCTCTCCAACGCATAAAGCAGGATGGAGTCGGCCGTCTCCCGCCCGATGCCATTGACCGACAGCAGCTTCTCCCGGAGCGTCTCGAGCGGCACATCGCGAAGTCGCTCAAGGTCACCGCCGTAGTGCCCCCAGAGCCAGTTGACGAAGTTCTTCAGCCGCCGCGCCTTCACATTGAAATACCCCGCAGGCCGGATCAGCTCCGCGAGCCGGTGATGCTCCACATCCCGCAACGCGGCCCAGTCAATCATCCCGGCCGAGCGCAGGTTCTCGATGGCCCGCTCGACGTTGCCCCAGTTGGTGTTCTGCGTGAGGATCGCCCCGATCACGATCTCCGTGGCGCTCTGCCCCGGCCACCACCCCTGCGGACCGTATGCCGCCATCAACGCCTCATAAAATTCCCGCACGCCACCCGCCCGCATCCTGCCGCCTTCCCGCCGCAACAGGCGTCACACCGCCCGCCGCCGAACCAACTTAGCCGTAGCGGCCTGCGTCTCGCCGGCCGACGAACGCCCAACAATCCACCCCACCTTACAAATCGCCACCTTAATACCACCTCACGCTCTGCGCATTCCGCATTGCGCGATGTTCGTTTCGCGTTCGAATGCTTCCGAATCCGCAATCCTCAATCCAAAATCTAAAATCTAAAATTGCTCTGTAGAAATCCCTAACTTGCACGCCTGAGGATCATCAGGTCATGCGTGAGAACTCGCAGGAGACATTCCGTCTTTCGGGATCGCGTTGTTCGCGCCGTCAAGGCCGAGCCCAGGCGGC
>CAADGE010000020.1 GCA_900696465.1 uncultured Planctomycetota bacterium | reverse complement strand
TCAATGGAAGGCCGCACGGCAGACACCCCTCGCGCTCGCCTGAAGTTCCTCATCAACAAGACCGGAATCGCCAGCAATCAGCGTGGCCCAATTCACTCTGCTCCGTGTGTTTGGCCGGACGGATACCCGACAATGTAGGCGTTCCATCCGGGGCTGTTATCGGCGCGGGCTCGCTTTCGATAGACCCCCGTGCCCTCGCCGTCTTCGTCTTCATCTTCCCAATAGACCTCCGTCTCGCGAAAGCCGGCGTCGAGCATGGTGTCCTGAATATCCCCGAGCGACCAGAGTCGCCAGTCGTAAGTAAAGGCCCGCTTCATCATCTTGCCGTTGGGAAACTTGAAATGAATGTGGCAGATGGTGTGGTCATTGATCGGGTTATAAACCTCCTGGTCCCAGATGTACGTAAAACCCTTGAGCTTGGTCTTTTCTTTCATCACCTGCTGCGATTCCCAGCCGCCGTAGGCATCACAGACAAAGAGCCCCTTCGGCAGCAGCGAGCGTCGCACCGCCTGGAAATAGGCGAGCAGGTCGCAACGGTGCTTGAAGATGAAGTAGCTGAAGTTAAACGCACCGATGATCTCCATCTTCGGGCGAGTAACTTCGAGGACGTTCTTATTAACCTGGTGAACACGCCGGGCGACACGCTCGGGCAAACGGCTGATGTTGTGCCGGAGTCCCCAGGCGAGGGTCTTCCTGCACAGATCGACGCCATAGGCAATGTTGCGCGGTCGAAGCTTCGCCCATTCGCAGGAGATGAGCTGCGTGCCGCAGAAGTCCTCGCGGAATAGAGTGGCCGGTCGGCCGTAGGCCTTCCGATAGAGGCGATCGATGAACTCCACTTCGGCATCGGCCGATTGGACGGCTTCCTGATAAAGAATGTGCTTGTCGGTCTTGTGGTTGTATCGAGGCATGATGTTTGAGCAATTCTCCTCCGTTATTCAAAAGCCCACGACGTGCCGGCCGTGGGCTTTATGCAGTTCAGTGAGCGCCGCAGGAAAGTGCACTGCGGGCGAGCGCGCGCACTCATCTACAATGGTTGCACGTAAATCTCGGCCGTGTGACCTTCGGATTCGGCCTTCGTGGGCACGGCGCCGGAAATCGGCGTGGCGAGCAGATTCTGGGCCAGTGTCTCACCCTGAATGTAACTCGCGAAGCGGTTGACGATTTTCTGTACATCCGCCCCCCCCACCACAGCCAGGTTGATGCGCTGCTCGTACTTCAGGTTCAGCGATTTTCGCGTCTGCTGAATCTGATTAACGAAGTCCCGCACGACACCCTCTTCGCGCAACTCGTCCGTCAGGTGCGTATCGAGCACGAGGATGCCGTAGCCAGGAATGCGCTCCGCGGCCCAGCCCTCGCGGGCATGAAGCTCCACGAGTAATTCTTCCCCCGACAGCTCCGCCTCCTGGCCGTCGACGATCAGTGTATAGCTGCCAGTCTGCTCAAGTTGTTTGACGATGACATCGACGTTCGGATGCTTCGCCAGGGCGGCCTTGATCTTCGGCGCCAGCGAGCCGAACTTTGGGCCGATCTTCTTGAAATCCGGCTTGATCTCGTAGTGGACGTACTGGTCGATCTCCGTAGAAGCGACGAAGTCGAGCTTCTTGACGTTGAGTTCGTCCTTGATGAGTTCTTCGTGACGGCGAATCAGATCTGCCCGACGATGGAACAATTCCATGCGCGGCAGCGGCTGACGGACACGCAGCTTGGTAGCCGAGCGGGCCGCACGGCCGCATGAGACGATCTGTCGAACCAGCTCTATTTCCTCATTGAGCGCGGCGTCAACTTGCGAGCCGACCTGTAAGCGGTTCGCCGCAGTCACCGGGTAATCGCAAAGGTGTACGCTCTGAGGTGCGCCGGTACCGTGTGTCCGGACCAGGTTCTGATACATCGACTCCGCAAGAAAGGGCGTAAAGGGCGCTATCAGTTTTGCCGTCGTCAGCAGGCAATGGTGCAGTGTGGCGTAGGCGGCCTGCTTATCGCTGTCCATTCCGCTCTTCCAGAAGCGATCCCGACTGCGGCGAACGTACCAATTGGAAAGGGCATCGACGAAATCGATCAGTGCCCGGGCGGCGTTGAAATTGTCATACGCCTCCATGCAGTCGTATACTTTCAGCGCACACGCCGCTAGCTCGCTGAGAATCCAACGGTCAAGTTCGCTCAACTCGCTGCTATCCGCCATTCCAACTTCCGCACTCCGTGCTCCGTGTTCATCCGGCGTCCAGCCGTCGATGTTGGCATAGATCACGAAGAAGCTGTAGCAGTTGTAGAGCCGGATGAGAAACTCCCGCTGGCCATCGGCGATGGCTGCCTCCTGAAAGCGGATGCTCGTCCACGGGGTCTGCCCGGAGAAGAAAAGCCAGCGCATGGCGTCGGCGCCCTCGTGCTCGAAGATGTACGAGGGCTCCTTGTAGTTCTTCTTCTGCTTGGACATCTTCAGCCCGTCCTCGCCCATCAGCAGGCCGAGGACGATGCAGTTCCGAAATGGAAGTGGATACTCATTGCAAGAAGAGCCACCGCCTGCCGACGAGCCACGGCCTTCAGGCCGTGCGGCCGTTCCATCGCCATCGGCCCGTTTCGCCGCGACACCGCCCTTCCCGAACAGCATCGTGCTGATCGCTACCAGCGAATAAAACCATCCTCGCGTCTGGTCCAGCGCCTCGCTGATGAAATCCGCCGGGAACTGCGAATCAAACATTTCCGCGTTCTTGTGCGGCCAGCCCCATTGTGCAAACGGCATCGCCCCGCTGTCGTACCAGCAGTCGATCACTTCCGGCACGCGATGCATTCGGCTCACTCCCGAAGAGCCACGGCCTTCAGGCCGTGCGGCTCCGGCCCCTCTGGCATCGCACTTCGGACACGCATACTGCACCGCGTCAATGTACGGCTTGTGCACCTTCAGATGCTCACTGATCTGCGGATCTGCTTTCTTCGCGTTCTCCCAGACGTCCAACCCTGTCACACCGTGCTTTTGCGTCAGTGCGTCGTAAGAATCGATCGCCTCGGTATGCCCGCACGCCTCGCATCGCCAGATCGGCAGCGGCGTGCCCCAGTAGCGCTCACGCGAGAGCGACCAGTCCACGTTCGATTCAAGGAACTTGCCGAACCGGCCGGTCTTGATGTGCTCCGGTAGCCAGTTGATGTGCCGGTTGTTCTCCAGCATCGCCTCCTTGAACTGCGTCGTGCGGATGAACCAGCTCTTTCGCGGATACTGAATCAACGGGTCCTGCTCGGCCCGCCAGCAGAAGGGGTAGTCGTGGCGATACTGCTCCTGATGCAGCAGCAATCCACGCTCCTTCAGATCACGGATGATGTCCTTGTCGCATTCCTTGACCCAGCGGCCTTTGTAGGCAGGCACGTCCTCGGTGAACGTCCCGTTCGGGGCGACGGCACAGAGCATCGGAATTGATTCCGGCTTCCTGAAGCGTCTGCGCTCCTCCTGCATCAAATCAAAATCCACCTCGCCGAATGCAGGGGCTTCGTGAACGAGACCGGTGCCGGAATCGAGTGTCACAAACTCGGCTTCCAACACGCGCCAACAGGCGAATTCGCTGCCTCCGGCTGCAAGCTCCGGCTTGTAATCGCCGAGTGGAACGCCCGGCTCAGCATGAGGGACAAAATCTTTCGCAGTCCGCTTGCGATAGGAATCAAACGGCGGCCGATAGGAAAGTCCGACAAGATCAGCACCTTTAACCGTCTTCTCGACCTTCCACTTGTCCGTCTTCTTCACCTTCTTCGCAATCTGCTCAACCAGGGCCGCGGCGAAGATCAGACGCTCGCCGCTCTCTTCGTCATGCACAATGGAATAATCAAAATCCTTATGAACCGCCGCGAACATGTTTGACGGCAGTGTCCACGGCGTGGTCGTCCAGACCAGGAGGGAGACTTGGGGCTTGTGACTCAGGGCTTGAGAATCGGGCCCGACCGCGCTTCTCACAGGACCCAGGCCCCACGACTCAAGTCGGTCTTTCGCCCGATCATCCATCACCACCGGAAACCGGACATACACCGAGGGGTCATCCACCTCGCGATAGCCCTGCCCCACCTCGCCGCTCGACAGTGCCGTGCCGCCCTGGGCCCACCACCAGACGATCTTGTGGCCCTGATAGAGCACACCGGCGTCAAAAAGTTGCTTCAGCGACCACCAGACACTCTCGACATACGACTGGTGATACGTGACGTACGCCTCATCGAGGTTCACCCAGAACCCCAGCCGTCGCGTCAATTCCTCCCATTCCTTCGTATATCGAAAGACGCTCTCCAGGCACTTCTTGTTGAACCGTTCGACGCCGTACTTCTCAATCTCCTCCTTGGTGTGGATGCCCAGCTCCTTGCACACCTCCACCTCGACCGGCAGGCCGTGCGTGTCCCAGCCGCCCTTGCGCAGGCAGTAGTGGCCGGTCATCGTCTTGTAACGCGGGAACAGGTCTTTGATCGCTCGGGTCAGACAGTGACCGGGATGCGGCAGGCCGTTGGCCGTCGGCGGTCCTTCGAAGAAAACGAACGGCGTCGCGCCCTCGCGCTGCCGGAGCGACTTCTCGTAAATCTTGCCCGACTCCCAGAATGCGAGAATCTCCTTCTCCATTGCCGGGAAATCAAACTGACTGGGTACTTCCTTGAACATCACAGTTAACTCGGCTTACGCTCAATACCGCATTCCGCGTTCCACATTTCTTTCACGCCCCCACCCCCACCTGCTCCACATCACAAACGGCCGTAGGCACGTCCGTGACGACCGTCGGTGCGGCTGCATCCTGCTTGAACAATTCAATCTTCCGCCAGGCGCCGTGCAGAAAGCGCGCCCGCAGGGCCAGGCCGATGAGGATAATATACAGGGCACACATCATCCAGGGACCGTGGTAGCTCAGCTGCGGCAGATAGCGCGAAACGAGATAGCCGCCGCAGATGAAGACGCCCCAGTTGCAGACGATGACCAGCGCGGCGGGCCAGCGGGTGTCTCCCGCGCCGCGAAGCGCGTGAACGTAGGCAATTCCCATGGCGTCGAACACCTGAAAAAGCGCAGCCCACAGCAGCACACGGGCCCCGGTATCAATGACTTCAGGATCGTTCGAGAGCAAACCGACGAGCCACCGCCCTGTCAACAGAAAGAGCAAGCCGATGAGGAACATGTAGGAAGCAGTGAGCACCATGCCGGACTTGGCCCGGAGCGCTGCCAGGTCATGCTTGCGCTCACCGATGGCGTGGCCGACGAGCGTGGTCACGGCGCTGCCGACCCCGAGTGCGGCCATGAAAGAGATGTGCATGAATTGCAGGGCAATGTTCGACGCGGCCAGAGTCGCCGTGCCGAAACCGGCGATGAGAACCGTAAGAAAAATGAACCACGAGCCGACGTCGAGGGTCCATTGGACGCCGGTCGGTCCGCCGACATGAAGAATGCCCCGAAGCCGCTGAAGACTCGGCTGCCACTGATTGCGCGAGTCATACTCGCGATGAAAATCTCGCCCGCGAAAGAGAACCGCAAGGATGAACAGACG
Organism: uncultured Planctomycetota bacterium; assembly: GCA_900696465.1. Lineage (GTDB taxonomy): Bacteria > Planctomycetota > Phycisphaerae > UBA1845 > UTPLA1 > UTPLA1. The sequence continues at coordinate 139,416 of CAADGE010000020.1, read as the reverse complement.
CACGGTCCAGGCGATAAGCGTGGCCACGGCCGCGCCGCGGATGCCCATGGCAGGTACACCGAGCTTGCCAAAGATAAAGACGTAATTGGCGATCACATTGAAGACGACCGCGGCCAGCACGGAGACAAGTGCCACCTTGGGCCGCTGGATGCCGTTGAAAAATCCCTCCAGCCCGACGCAGAGGATCGCCAGCGGCATGCACCAGAGAACGACCTCGCTGTAGGCCACTTCCATTGCCTGCACGGTGGGTTCGTGGCCGACCAGTACCCACAGGCGCGGCATCGCCGTCGTCACCGGGTAGGCAAGCAGCGCAAACAGCATCGCCACATAGAGCGATTGCCAGGCGTAGGCCGCTGCTTCCTTCGGTTGCTTGCGGCCGACTGCCTGCGCCGAAAAAGTCTGGACGCTGTTGGACATGCCCAGTCCCAGACACAACACGCTGTAGAGAAGCATGGTGCAAGGGCTGATCGCCGCAGTGGCCTCGGTCCCGAGACGGGAGACCATGACGAAGTCGGTAAAGCCGAGCAGCATGCCGGACAAGGTCGTGCCGATGATCGGCAGGCCGAGCCGGATCAGCCGGCGTATCTCGGTACGAAGCGTCGGCACTGACTCGATCGGAAGTGCCGCTGTGGCCGGATCAACGACATGGTGCATGGCAAATACGTTCTCGGTAACAAAAAAACCCCGGAAGCTCGAAGCTCCCAGGGCTGCAATGGTCTGCGTGTGACAACGCGTGCAAGCGGCCTAGGGTGCCTCCCGATTGGTCTCGATAATCGCCGCGCGGAGAATGGCCCGATCGCAGGCGACCAGCGGCTTGTCGGGAATGGCCTTCATGGGGCAATCCTGCACTCGTGCAATTTCGTGTCCCTTTCAACGGCCTGAATGCTACACGGCGGGTCGGCTGCCTGTCAAACGGACTCAGGAGACGACTTACGGTACTACAAAGTCATGCTGCGGATTGCGAACCGTCAGGACCGGGCAAGGGGCCTTTCGCACAACCTTTTCGGCGACGGAACCGAGCAGGGCCTGTGCAAATCCGCTTCGGCCGTGCGTACCCAGGATGATCATGTCGATGTCCTTATCCTTGGCGTAGCGAACGATCTCGAGATAGGGGCGGCCCATGGCCACCACCGTATGAACCGGCCCGGGAAGTCCGACGAGGCCTTCCTTGACGAGTTTCTCCAGCTGTGCCTTGGAGGTGGCCATCAATTCCTCCGGCGGCGGCCCGGCGGGAAGACTGTTAGGCCCCATCGCCATCCAATACTGATACGCCTCATCCACAACGTGCATGACGTGGACCTCTGCCTTGTGAGCTTCCGCGAAGGAGCGCACGTAGAGCAGACTGTGTTCTGCCAGTTCAGAAAAGTCCGTCGGGTAGAGGATCTTCCGCAAGTTGATCATGACGCACCTCCCGGATGAAGAGCCAGTGGGTCAACCTGCCCATGCAGCGTTGGACATGTAGCATACGCCATTCGCAAACGCTCGTAAATCCTATATACTCTCAGCGTTGGGCGCGATCTGCGGCAGCGACATTGCCGACCGATGGCTGCCCATCATGGTGGCATTCAGGGCGGCGTGCTGATGCAGCTCAACGTACTCGAACCAAACAGAAATGCCGACGGCCGGCGACTGCCTCCGTGGCTCAAACGGCCATTGCCGACCGGCGATGTCCTCCTTCAGACCCGGCGGATCGTCGCCGACAGCGGCATTGCCACGGTCTGCGAGGAGGCGCGGTGTCCGAATCTGAGCGAGTGCTGGTCTCACCGTCATGCGACCTTCATGATCCTCGGTGACCGCTGCACGCGCCGGTGCCACTTCTGTGCCGTTACGACGGCCAAGCCCGATCCGGTCAAGACCGACGAGCCCCGGCGGCTTGCTGAAGCCGTCCAGCGATTGGCGCTGCGGCACGTCGTGATCACCGCAGTCGCCCGCGACGATCTGCCCGATGAAGGCGCCGGGCATTTTGCAGCGTGCGTGTCGGAAATTCGCCGCACGACGCCCGACTGCGCAATCGAAGTGCTGCCTGCGGACTTCCATGCGCGAGATGAACTGTTGGCGAAGCTCGTCGAAGCCGGCCCGGACATCTACAACCACAACCAGGAGACGGTGGAGCGGCTGTCGCCTTCCATCCGACCGCAGGCACGCTACCGCCGAACACTCGAAGTCCTGCGAATGGTCAAAGTGAAGCAGCCGCGGATGTGGACCAAGAGCGGGTTGATGGTCGGCCTGGGTGAGACGCGCGACGAACTCTATCGCACAATGCAGGATCTGCGTAACGTCGGGGTAGATATCCTCACCGTGGGACAGTATCTTCGCCCCTCTGAGGATCATGCACCGGTCGCGCGATATGTTCCGCCGGACGAGTTCGACGAAATAGGCGAGGAGGCCCGGGCGTTGGGGTTTGCAAGCGTCGCATCGGGCCCGTTCGTGCGGTCGAGCTACAACGCGGCTGAGGTGTATGAAGCGATTGATCGCCGGCGGAGGGCGTAGCGTGTCGTCGGAGGTACTGGGTCGGCTTCGAGGCAAGTACATCGTCTTCGATGGCATCGACGGCGCGGGCAAAGGGGCACAGCTCAACCTTCTCGAGAGCGCGCTTCGCGAACACGGCATGGACGTCGTCCGCGCACGCGACCCCGGCGGTACAGTGATCGGCGATCGCATCCGCCATGTGCTGCTGGATTACGACCTCTCGCAGATGGACATTCGCTGCGAGACTTTCCTCTTCATGGCCTCGCGCGCACAACTTGCCCGCGACGTCATCGAACCGGCCCTGAAAACGGGCAAGACCTGCCTGGGCGATCGTTACGTTTCCGCCACTTGTGCCTACCAGGGCGCGGCCGGCTTTGATCCGCGGCGCGTCATCGAGCTGGCGCGCTTTGCGATCGGCGATACATGGCCGCACCTGACGATCATTCTCGATGTCCCGCCGCATGCCGGTCATGAGCGCACCGGCCGCAAGTCCGCCGAGCCGCGCAGGTCCAACGGCGGCGGCAAGAGTGCCGGTCACGCATCGCGGCATCCGACACTGTTTCACGACGTTCACACCGACGCGATGGAAGCTCGGCCGATGGATTTTCACGAGCGCGTGCATCAGATGTTTCACGAGCTTCCGGCATACTATCCGGCGCCAGTCGTCGTGCTCAACGGCCTCGGCTCCGTGGATGAGGTACAGGCCCGCGTGATGAAGGCGATCGCCGATGCAGCTCTCTGATGTTCGATACCAGGATGTCGCGCAGTCCCAGCTTCAGCGCGCCCTGCACTCGGGGCGTATGCCACACGCTTACCTCTTCGCAGGCCCGCCCGGCGTGGGCAAAGAGATGCTGGCCACCCGATTGGCCCAGGTGCTCCTGTGTCCAAATGCCGCCGTGACTAGGAGGGTTGCTGTGCGCGATGCTGCCTTGTCAAACGCGCCCTCGGCGCCTGCTGAAGCCGAAGCACCCGTGGGATTGTTCGGCCCGCTGAGCGACGCGGGCGGCGAGGATGACGGTGGACTGTTCGGTGCGATGGACGCCCCATCTTCCGTAGACAGTGGCGAAGCGTTTGTGCCCGTCGACGTTGAATCTGCAACCAGCAATCGAGCAGCACCGCCCCCCGAAAAAGATTGTTCGATCGAGGCCTGCGGGCAGTGTGTGGACTGCACGTTGCTCACCGCCGGCACGCATCCAGACTTTCACCGTATCCATCGCATGTTGTCCAAGCTGCACCCCAATAAGGAGGTACGCAATCGAAAGGCGACCGTCCTGAGCATTGACGTGATTCGCCAGTTCCTGCTCGGACCGATCGGGCTGCGTCCGAGTCGCGGCCGCGCCAAAGTGTTCGTGATCGTCGAGGCGGAGCGTCTGAATCAGAGCGCGGAAAATGCGATGCTCAAGACGCTCGAGGAGCCGCCGGACGATAGCTACCTGATACTGCTGGCCAACTCGGCGGATTCACTCCTGGCCACGACTCGCTCGCGCTGCCAGAAGGTTGTATTCGGCCCGCTGCCGACGGACTTCATCGTTGAGCGCCTCACCGCGGAATCGAAGATCGCCCGAGACACGGCCCTCTTCTTCGCGGAAATGGCTCAGGGCAGTCTGGGGCTCGCCCAGCGTTATGTGGAGCTGGGCATCGGTGAACGGGTCGAGGCCCTTCATGAGACCATTCGCCAGGCAGAGTCTGAGCCACTCGCCGCCAGCAAGCGACTGCAAGACATCGCAAAAGACCTTGCCGGACCTCTCAAGAAATACCAGGATGAAGACGAAGGCGATACCAATGCGTCGCGCGATGCGCAGCTTCTGGTGCTGGCAATGATCGCCACGCTGCTGCGCGACACACAGCGAATGGCGGCCGGCGCGAAGCCGATCCTCTCCGAAGCCCGGATGAAGCAAGGCAAAGGCCCACTTCCGGGAACGCGCCATCTGCGTCATGTCTTCCGAGCGATCAACGAAGCCGAATATCAGATATCCAGCAATGCCAATACGGGGCTAATTTTTGATTCGATCGGGATCGCCCTGAATCGCGCCGGGCATCTTGCGGTCTGAGTCGGGCTGCATCTGGTCCTGCGACGTGGGCGAGGTTAGTCGCGAACGCGACCGAGCCATGGCCTGATCGCAACTCGGCAGTATGGGCTCACCGAATTCGTCCAGCATCGGACACGGATCGCCCAGACCGGGCGTAATAGTCTGCACGAAGATCGACGGTCGATCCGGTGAGCGATGCAGCCGCAGCTCGACCATGCCGCTGCAATCAGGCGGTGCTTGTGCATAAACACGGAAGTTGTGCAGTGTGCCCCACCAGATGGCGTTGGCCCACGGCGCCTGCTGAAAAGTGTACGTCTCAAAGACGTACTGGTCCGGCAATACGGACTGCATCCAACTGAACGGCAGGTAATTCTCCCCGCTGTGATGGCGCGGATGCACGGATTCTCCGCCGGTGATCACAGCCGCAGGCGGATGATGCACGACGAATCGCCCGCAGGCCTGGTGAGAGTTGAGATTCTGTACGGCGTAGTCGTAAATCCACATGCAGTTGCCGGCATAAGTCGCGCGAGCGCCCACCCAGAGGTATCCGCGATAGCCCGGTCCGCCGTCATTCTCAATCACCACCTGTGAAAGCTTGACCTGGGGATCGCTCGCTTTCCATGCGAAGATAGCCGGCTCCATTCGCATTGTCGGGCCTGCGGTCGAGAGCAGAAAGCCCGAGCCGCCGCTGGTGACATTCACGCGCCGCCAGGAGGCATTGTTGTCGGAATTACCGAAGAAGGCATCGTCGGCGGCGACGTACTGCGCCTCAATGAAGTAACGAGCGCCCTCGTTGAATGCCGGATCGATCATGCGATGGCGCACCTGCAGCCGACGCCCGATGATCGGCTGAATCGCCGGAGCAGTGAACGGATACGGAAAGAAGCCCGTGGAAGCGTTCACCTGTGAGGGAGGCCCGAGGAGGGCCTGAACGCCGTTGAGCAGGCCGGTGTATGTATCCGCGCAGCCGACACCCAGCGTTTGTCCGTCCGTGGGGATGCAGTCGCCGCAGCCCGTGAGCACGGCGTTTTCCGTTGCGAAGCCGTGCTTGAGCCAGGCGGTTCCGATCTGCTGAAACCAGCCCTCGTGGAGGCGATACATGCTCTGAGTAATGACCGGATGCTGGTTCGTCGTGCTGAACCAGTTGGCTTCACGATCACCGATGTTGCATGCCGTCGTGCGGAATGAGTAGGAGGTGATGTTGCCGACGGTCCCGTGACGGATGATGTCATTGGAGCCGGCGATGTCTCCGACGATGATGTCGGGACCGATCGCCGCAACCGGGGCGACCAATACAAGAGAAGCGACGATCACAGGAAACGACGTCCAAGCGCGCGGCACCAGTCTGCGACGGCTCAGTTTTGTCGGTACATGCGGCGTAGTACAATTCATCGGGAAAGCGTTCGGCAGGGCTCGCATACCAAGTATAACCGCCCTGCGGATGTCATTTCCACTCTGGAAGCGCGAATTATCGGTCAACCGGCTGTGGTAAAAAGTCGTGATGGGGCAGAAACCCGTGAGCGATGGAGAAATCGACACCACGGATGATTATGCCGCAGACCGGCATGCAACGCCGGAATAATGATCTTAAATGTGGACCTTGAAGAAGGGCTTGAAGACCAGTGCGAAGACAATCGAGAGCACAAGCAGCGTGATGAGCCAGTGAACGTCGAAACCGGCGATGGCCGTGGACCGCTGCGGATAGAAGACCTCGATCGATGCGAATGCGGAGGAATCGGGTATCGACGGCTCAGCGGAATAAAGAAGCCGCTGAAAGAAACTGCCGCCGCGAAATTTGCTCAGCCGTACGAATCCGTCGCCTGCGATCACCGGCAGCTCGATGACATCGCCGCCGTTACCGAACTTCAGCATGTGCGTGCCGCCGACGCGCGGGGTGAGCCGCCAGTCGATCGTTCCGATGGGAATCGCTCGACAGGGATCGTTCGCCGCCGCGACCATGCCGTCCGGCAGCTTCAGTTGGTCACCGTGGCCGCGCGTCTTGCCGGGGTCTTTCATGGTCACCTTGACGCGTGTCACCTGACCGACCGGCATCGGGCGAAATTCATACCGCAACCCGATCTGAACCATGATGAGCACAAAAGGGACCGTCATGATCAGCATCGGCCGGATGGAATGCCCCATCAATCGGAGGGCCTGCCAGATGATTTGCCGCTGGGCGCGGAAGGTCACCGAAAGATCATCCTTGAAGAGCCGCGAGGCGAGCAGGTGCGCGGAGATTTGTCGACGTACATCGGCAATCGCATCCTGATTCGACGTGTGCCGCCAGATGAGCAACATCGCCACGCCGGTGAGTGCGGAAAGGATGACCAGCGCCCACAGGGGCGAGAAGTAATCCAGCACTTCGAAGGCCACGTCCCCGAGGAACGTCATGATGCGGGTAACAAGATCCAAGGTCGAGGTTCCCTGCTGCCGTGCTTATTCGATGTAGCCCAGGCCACGAAGTCGATCGAGAACGGCGGCGTCCGTTTCCTTGCCGCTGCCCTTCGCCTCGTCAAGCTTGGCCAGCTCATTCTCTAGGGCGTGGGCGATGAACTCATCCACGCTGGCGTAGCCCGCGGCCTTCGCATAGCGCTTGGCTCGCTCGAGCAGGGCCTTGTCGATTTTGATGTTTCCTCCGAACACGGTGCTACTCCTTCCTCTGCATGGAGCGATATTCTTCGGGCAGCGACCCTAGCGCGCGGCGAGCTCATCAGGCGGGGCCGCGAAAATGTTGACGCCGGTCATCTGCGACGGCGCGGTCACGCCATAGATCGACAGGATCGACGGCGCCAGATCGATCAGTTCCGGTGCATCGGCCAGGATCGCCCGATTGGAGAATACGATGCCCGGCACCAGGTCGTGCGCCATGCAATGATCCGCGCTCCAGGCGTTATCGTTGTCGAAGATCACGTCGCTATCGAACTCGCCGATGCAGGTCTTCCAGCTTGCCCGATAGTTTCGGTCGTAGCCGATGATCAGGTCCGGCGCGTTGACGGCCTCGGGGCCGCTGTAACACTCGTCGGCGCGATAGATGCGGCGGATGACCTTCTGACCGGTAATCGGATCCTTCAGGTTGAGCAGCTTCTGAGAAATCTCAGTGAGCAGCGCATCCTTCTCCGTCGGGTCCACGATGCCGTGCTTCTCGCGCCCCTTGAGATTCAGATACAGCCCGTTGATGCCGAGGCCGTAGGCACGGGTCTTCGACCAGTCGGTGTCGAGCACCACGCTTTGCTTGGCGAAGAGGTAGCCCTCATTGCGCAGCCAGGTACAGAGACCGACGCACCGGCCGAAGTTGGCAAAGCCGTGATCGGACATCACGATGTAAGTCACGTCCTCGCCTAGCTTCGCCCGGCAGCGACCGACCGCGTCATCCATGCGAACATACAAATCTTCGATGACGCCCATGTATTTCTTCGCCTGCGCCGGGGTACGAAATGGGTGACGCGCGTCCGAATCCCACCAGAAGATGTGGGCCTGAAGATCAGTGCTTGAAAAATAGAAAAACAGCACGCCATCCTCGTAGCGATCAAGGGCGTAGTCCATCATGCGCAGACTCTCGTCGAGGATCAGATCCGCCTGCACATGATACTCTTCGTCCGAAAGCAGCTTGGCCTTTCGTGCGTTAAAGGCCTCGGCAAAGCCCTGGGTGTGATAGGGACCGATGGCGTCGGCGATCTCCGTGGCGAAACCCGGCGGCTCGCTGAAGACGATCTCCGGCGCGGCGGGGATGAAGTTCAGCGGTGTCATGTAGATTTCCACATCCGGCCGGACTTTCTGAAGGAGGAAACGCGCCATCACGCTGAACGTCGGCCCGACCGGCGTCTTAAGAAATCGGATGTCGGTCCAGTCGCTCCACTGTCCCTCGTCGAGGATCAGCTCGACTTCTTCGTCGCCGGTGACGTTCTGATTGACGATCACGAGCTTCGCAACTTTGTTCACCGGGTCAGGATAGGCCTTGAGATCGACGAAGAGGTCCGCGGCCTTGACGTGCATCTCATTCGGCGGACCCCAGATCCGGCCCGAGAAAGCGCCGCTGGCCTCCGTCTGACGGAGATGGAGCTTGTAACCCTCGGGGGATTTTGAATCACGGCCGGGTTTCGTCGTGAAGTGCTGAAAAATCCCCTGCGAACCGAAGGCATCGGGCACACCCATGCCCGCCAGGCAGCAGGCGTGACCGTGGCTGGATTTGCTCGGTGGATAGTTGGCCGGCAGTTTATACATCTGGACGGGAATGCCGCGTTCGTCGAGGTATTCCCAGAAGGGAGTGCCGCGGCGGAGCAACTCATTCTCCGCACCTTTCACCCAGGGCAGCAGCATCTCCTTCGGCACGGCATACTGGCCGATCTTGATCGGGTCGGGTCGATCTTCGTCCACGATGCGGTTCGTTGAAAAGTATGGCGCGGCCTGCTTGCCTGGGTCGCGATGGATGAAATCAAAAATGCCGTGAACACCGGGACCGGCGCCGGTGATGAAGTTCGACCATGCCACGGGACTCTGCGGCGGAATGCTCGTGCCCAGCGGTCTGAAGCCGCCCTCGCGTTCGAGTCGGGCAAGATTCGGCAGGCGACCTTCATCGATCATCTGCCGGACCAGTTTCGGGTCCATTCCATCGCAACCGATGATGCAGACTTTCTTGTGGGTCGACTTAGACTTGCCGGACGCGCCGGAAATCTTGTCGCACCCGGTGATCGGCAGTACGAACAAGCCTAACAGTAAAACAACCCTCAATCCCGGATCCGCAATCCGCGATCGCCGCCCTGTTGATGTGTTGGCCTTCTGGCGTTTGGTGATGCAGGCATTCGATTTCATGCCGCCCCCCCTACCTGTATCTCGAGCGGCACGCCGTCCATGTTCTCCGGTACGCCGACGCCGAACAGCTCCAGTGACGTCGGCCCAAGGTCCATCAGTCGAGGCGAGTCCGACAACACCTTGTGGCTGCAGAAGAGCACGCCGGGAATCAAATCGGGGTCGATGCAGTGGTCGCCACTCCACGCCTTGGTGTTGTCGTGGAACACTTCGGGCGTGATCTTGCCGATCGCCGTGTCCCAGCCGACGCGATATCCGCGGTTGTAGCCAATGACCAGGTCCGGCGCCGTCTCGCGGAACGGCCCCTTGTAGCAGATCTCCTTGTCCTGCACCTTGGTAACCGCCACGTCGCCGGTCTTCGGATCCTTCAGGCCCGCCATCTTCGAGATGATCTCCGCCTTCAGTCGGCGCATCTCTTCACCCGGTTCGACGATACCCTGCGCCTCGCGCCCCTTCTGGTTAATGAACATGCCCGCCAGTCCGAGTGCATAAACGCGCGTCTTCGACCAGTCCACGTTCACCAGATATTTCGCATTCGCATCGGCGTCCGGCTTGAGCGTCATGTAGCCGTTCTCGATCAGCCAACGGTTCAGGTCGATCCCACGACGAAACGGAGAAAAGCCGTGATCTGAGATGACCATCAGCATCGTCTCGCCGTCGCCGTCCTGATCGAGCGTCTTTTTCATCGTGTCGCCGACCAGCTTGTCCATGCGGATGTAGAGTTCTTCAATCGTCTTCTCGTGCCCGTTGGGTTGGTAGTCCGGACGCAGATTCCGCGGATTCGCCGGATGCTCGGGCTCCAGGTATCGCCAGAACATGTGCTGAATCCGATCGGTGCCGTCGAAGACACAGACGCAGAGGCCGCGCCTCGTGTTATTCAGGGCATCAAAGAACTGCTGTTCACGCTCGGCATCGATCGAGACGCACTGTTCGAGGAAGGCATCGTCATCGATCAGTTCTTCATTCAGCGCCCAGGTGTCCTCCGCGAGCCCCAGCGTGGCGTAGCTGCCGAAACGCTTGGCAAGATATGTGCTGTAAGCCGTCGGGAAAGAGATCGGCATAGCCGGGTGTTCCGGATCAAGATTGATCGGCGTGACGTAGAGCTCAAACTCCGGCTCGATCGACAGCAGCAGAAAGCGGCAGATACCGTTGACCTTCACACCGGCCCCGGCGCTGAATTTGACGATGATCCACGGCGTGTATTCGCCGAGCCGAAGCGCATAGGATTCGTCACCGATCGTCAGCATCGCGTCGGCCTTGCCCTTGCCGATCTCGATGGTGAACGGTACCTTCATCGCCCCGGCGCCTTCCTTGACGCTGTTGTCTGGTCCGATCAGCTCTGATCGAACCAGATGGCCCTCGCGCCTTACGACAATCTGCTCGCCGCCGGTGCGTTCCGGGCCCGCCGGCCGTGTGCTGTAAAAGGCGAACAGCCCCTGCGTGCCCCGCAGGTCAGGCACACACATCGCTGAGAGCACGACGCCGCGACACTTTTCCGGCGGCCAGGTGATCGGTACGCGAATGACCGACGTAAAAATGCCGTGTTCACCGAGCGTGTTCCAGAATGGCTTGCCCTTGCGAAGCAGGCGAATCTCCGGCTTGTTGAGCGGGAAGGTGTACTTGCCGAGCCTGATGGACTTCGTCGGTGGATGAATCGAGACGGACGAGAGATTCGGCAGATACGTCCGGCGATCGCTGTTCAAGAAATCGTAGATGTTGTGCTTCCCGGGATTCACGCCCGTCAAAAAGGTGCTCCACGCAACAGGTGACAACGGTGGCGTCACGGTGCCGAGTTTCTTGTAACTGCCGCGCTGCGCCAGCCGCGCAAGGTTCGGCAGTTTGCCCTCGGCCATGAACTTCTCGGCAAGACTTGGTTCCAGTCCGTCGAGCCCGAGGATGACCAGCCGGCGGACCTTCGCCTTCGCAAAGGCACGGCGACCTCGGATCGAGCGGATCAGCCAGCGGATCGGCCACAGCAGCAGCGTGAGAAAAGCCAGAAACATCGTCCAGACGATGACGAAGAGACTCGATGCGATCGCAAACCCCGCTCCGGGCCCGATGTAGGCCTCTGCGGGCGAAGCCATCGCAGCTATCACAAGGGCCGCTGCTGCGAGGGTCGCAGCATGCAGTCGACGAGGGCGGATGTGGTCCACGCAAGGCGAAGGCCGTAACGCTTCGCGCGGCCTGGCTGTTACTTCATTCTGCATACGTTAACAAACGGCAAATCGGCCGTCTGACATGATCTCTATTGAAGGCCGGATTGCCCCATAATGCCTGTTCAGCTCGCCCCCAATTGCGCTCGGCGGCCGATGGATCGGAACCGCCGCAAGAAGCAGTTTAGTCACACGGTGTTCCGGCGTCGAGGGCGATGCTCGGTTGCACACCGAGGAAGCTACGCCGAAACCGAAAGCGGACTCGGCGGCGCCGTCGAACTTCGCACAATCAGGTTGGCCGGTAGCTTGATCTTGATCGGCTCACGTCCGGGAACTTCCCGCCGCTCGCTGATCTCGTCAAAGAGCAGGTCCAGCGCCGTCTCCACCATCCCGCGGATGTCGATGCCCAGCGTCGTCAGCGCCGGGCGGAAAAACGTCGCCAGGCGAATATCATTCGACCCGACGACAGACAGATCGCGCGGCACAGACAACCGCATCTCTTGTGCCCCGGTAATGGCCGAAATGGCGATTTCATCGTTGATGCACAGGATCGCCGTGGTCTCCGGCCAGCGCGTCAGCAACTGCTGCAACGCCGCCGGTCCCATGCTCGCGTCGGGGCAGGACTGTTGACGCAGACTCGTCGGCAGCAGACCGAATTCCGCCAAAGCGCGCTCGATTCCCCTGCGCCGAAGTTCAAACCAGCGCGGCTCATCCTCCGCACGCGGACCGCCGAGGTAGCCGAGGTGCTTGTGCCCCAGTTCGAGCAGATGGCAGGCCGCGTGATAGTTGAACGATACAATGTCGGGGCTGACTTCGTTGAAGACCGACTGCTCGACGGCGCTGTGAATCAACACCACCGGGGCATGATAATGAACCCCGTACTGCTGCTCGCCGAAGGGATCGGCGTAAAACTCCTCCGGCGGTGCAATCACCACGGCACCGGCAAGACGAAAGTTCCGCAGCGCCTGATGAAAACTCTGCATCGACTGGCAACTGATCACTCCGTATTTGCGCTTCTCGATGGAGCGTGCCACGACGTCCACCAGCTCGGCCAGATAGTGGTGGCTGGAGATGTATTCCGCGAACATCACCACCGTGTTAAGCTGTTCACCGCGGAGACTGCGGGCCATCAGGTTGGGCGTGTAGCCCATCTCCTGCGCTGTCTCGCGACAAAGTCGGGCCGTTTCCGGGCTTACGAGATGCGCCTTGCCGGAAAGTGCCCGGGAGACTGTCATCGCGGAGACACCGAGCCGGTCGGCGATGTCCTTAAGGGTGACACTCCTTGCCTTGCCGTCGACGATCCTCATGCATCACCCATAGGTCAGCGGGGTGCCGATAACGTTTAATCCTGCACCCTCGTAACTGTTATATCAATAGTGTATTTGATAACGTAACAGAAGTCCAATGCTTCGTTAATCCTGATGGATGGAGCTAAGTTTCGCAAGGTATGGGGCCTAGCCAGAAGTCGCGTGAGCACGTATGCCGTTCTACGGTGAACGACTGACGGCGAGGGCAGAGTTTGACAACCAGCAGGCCCATATCTGAGCTACGCAGACAGCCGGGCGTCTGGCTTCTGGAGGGGCTCACGATCCTTGGGCTGCTCTTTTTGATCGTCGTCCCCGTTGCCTGCTATTCCGCTCTGCCGGAGACGATCCCGACGCATTTTGACCTCAACGGCGAACCCGACGGCTGGGGAAGCCGCGAAATGATCTTCATCCTCCCCGGCGTGGGGCTGGTTCTATACGTGCTTATGACCTTCATCGGCCGCAGCCCGCACAGGCACAATTACCTCTGGGAAATCACCGAGTCGAACGCCCCCATGCAGTACGCGCTGGCAGTGCGATTGGTGTCGCTGATCAAGTGCGAAGTCGTCTGGCTGTTCGCGATCCTCGCATGGCTGATGATCCGCACGGCACAGGGCGAGCGCGACGGTATCGGACTGGCCTTTCTGCCGCTGATGATCGTTCTGCTCCTGGGTACGATGACGTGGTATTTCATCCGCGCCCAGCAGCACCGATAGCTCTATTCGATTCCCTGTCGTACTGCCACTTCCCCTTCTCAGAGACAAAAAAGTAGAATGTCCCCCTTTTGTTCGGCTCGCCGCCTGCCGGTGTTGGGGATGCGTTGGGCAATGGCGATGGGCAATGCCCGGACTGCAGCACACATCAACACGAATCGGCCATCGTTGCCATCCGCAACTCCTGTACCACGCACTCATCCTGCCAGGAGCCAAACACCCAGGATCGCCAGCAGTATCAGCACCACAGCAACAAAACCCCACCATACCCTCGCGATGCCCCGGGAACGTCCGCTGCGCCCTTCCTCCTCCAGGACCACTGTGCCGTCACGCTCGTCGTGTACCAACGCACGCAACAGGTCCGTTCCGAGCTGGTCGGCGGATTGGTAGCGACGATTCGGGTCTGCGTGGAGACATTGCAGCAGAATTTCGCACAGCCGCGGTGGCCAGTCAGCAGGAAGCTGCTCGCGCCGGATGCTCTTGGCTTCCTTCTGCTGGTCAATCATGCCGCTCTTGGTCTTCGCCGACACGAGGCGGTCTTTGGTCAGCGCGTAGTAAAGCGTCAGGCCAAGACTGTAAATATCGCTCGCCGACGTGGGCCGTTCGCCGCGAGCCACTTCCGGTGACAGCCAGCCCGGCGTGCCCAGCGTGCGCTCGGCCAGTTCTTCGATGCCTGCCGCGCCCGACACATTCGCCAGTCCGAAGTCGGTCACTTTCACCTGGCCCGCGGTGTCGATCATGATGTTGCCGGGCTTGACGTCACGATGCACCACGCCGAGGGCATGCCCCGCGGCCAGTCCCTTCGCCGCATGGGCGATGACATAGCAGGCCTGGTACATCGGCAGAGGACCCGACTGATCGACCAGCGTCGCCAGGGTAATCCCGTGGACGCGCTCCATGACGAAGTAGTAGATGCCGCCCTCCTGCCCGATTTCGTAGACGGTCACGACATTCGGGTGCTGGATGCCGGCCGCGACACGCGCTTCCTGCAAGAACATCCGCAGACCCAGCGGCTGGTGCAATGGATCGATCCGACGCGGGAGAATCTTCAAAGCCACCGTACGCTGCAGGTCTTCATCGTAGGCCTCATAGACGTGGCCCATCGCGCCGAGACCAAGAACAGATCGTACTTCGTAGCGACCGAGCTTCTTTCCGACCCACTCGCCGGGCATGGGAATTGGAGTGCGCGCAAACTTGGAAGCGATCCGGCCCATGGTCGAGCCATGATCGGCGGCGGCCAGCATCGTCGAGCCGAGCTGCGACCACGCCGTCGCCGCGGATTCCAAAGCGTCCGAGACTTTGTCCACTGCGGCGGCTTCATCCCGCCAGACGTGTTTGCAGTGCCTGCAGCGAACGCGCCGACCGGCCGTCGGTCGCAGAGGGAGGTACTGCGCCTTGCACTGCGGACAGACCAGCGGCACCGGTTTCCAGCCCGGCGGCGGCTTGTCCCGCGCGGGGCCGGAGGGGTTTTGAGAATCGGGTCGGCTCATGCAGGGACATCCATCTTCAGCACGGGTACGCCCCGCACCGTTTCACTATATATCCGCTTGGCCGCCCGGCGACAAAAGACTATGTTGCATGTCATGGACCGACCTGCTTCTGCACCGAATGCTGAGAACTTGTCGGCCTGGGCCGCGCTGGCGCTGGCCTACCTCCGAGAACAGCTCGGCGAACGTGCGCCGGATGTGCTGGGTGTGGGACGAATCTTCGACGCCAATCCGCTCGAAGGCGAAGGCCCGGTGGCTGTCTTTCCGTTCGACTTGCAACACATAGGCGAAGGCGACCGCGGACATTTTGTCGTGATCGGCAGGACCGAGC
Organism: uncultured Planctomycetota bacterium; assembly: GCA_900696465.1. Lineage (GTDB taxonomy): Bacteria > Planctomycetota > Phycisphaerae > UBA1845 > UTPLA1 > UTPLA1. The sequence goes on along the minus strand of CAADGE010000020.1, from coordinate 124,123 downwards.
CGAACTATTACCCCGCCTACGGCTTGGACGCAGAAGACATCTTCCATCTGCATCTGGGGACACGATTCATGCTGGTCATGCAGGTAGCCCAGCGGTCGCCCCAGCCGGAGGACGATTTCGACCCGCAACGCGAAGCACGGGCTATCGTAGATCGGGTTGCGCCGCAGGCGAAGATCGAAGAGCTGTCGGTCGCGGCATGCTTCGACGTCGAGGGACAACTGCACGCCGTTCTAAAATGCCGTATCGACGGCACCGATGCCTACCTCATGGCCGGCGAGGCGCCGCGCGGCTTTTCTACCGATGTCTGTCTGCCCCCGCAGGTCGCCTACCGAATCCATCTGGGACGGGTGCTCCTCGCAGAGCCCAAGCCGGCGGATGAATCGTAGTCAACGCATTTTGTGCCAATGCAATTCCTGACGCTGCTATGTCCCTGCCTGTCGAGCGAGTTGCTCCAGGCGCGGCATGGTGGAAGGTCGCTCCGCTTCCGTCAGCGTGGAAAGCGCGCTGACCAGCTCGGCCGCCATTCGGGCCAGTTCGAGATCGACCTGCGACTGCGTGTGCGTCTCACCCGGCAGCGACCAGTTGGCCCGTCGCGCGATCTCGAAAGGATCGGCGCCGACGACCATGTGCATCTGTGCGGAGAACCGCAGAAGCTGCCGCAGCTCGGGCGTGCGGTTTCGCAGGGCCACGGGAGATAGATCGAGCTGATTCGGACTGCGACCCGGCTGGGCCGCCAGTTCGAGGCGCGCCTCACGCTCCGCCCGACGGATCATCTCAAAGGCGGCTTTGTATTGACCGGGCCGGGCATCAAAGCGCATGCGCGCGGCAAGGTACCACGCATCGGCCTCGACCTGAGCGGGCCGACGGATCGGTGAGTTCTGATCGGCGAGCACTCCGTAGATTTCGGCGGCCAGCGTCGCAGACTCCGCCGCGGCGTCGAGCTGACCGGCTGCGGCCTGTCGCACGGCTTCCAGCCGCAGGGTTTCGGGTGCGAGCGGGTCGATCCACTCGGAGGCATCCGGCTTGCGCGCGTCGAGCCGGGCCTGCTCAACAAGGCGAGCCCAGTCATCGAGTGGTTCATCGGTTGCCAACTCGCGTAAGGCGATGCCGGCGAGAATGCTGTCGATCGGCGAACTACGAATCGCGCGCCGGGCACCGTCGAGTTTATCGAGCGATGACAGCCCGCCGAGTTGAATGCGGAGCAGATTTGCCATCCGGTCATACGGGTGAATGCGACGGAGGTATTCGCTCACGACATCGCGGGCAGAATCTGTATCGCCGGTGAGAAACAGCGCCTCGGCCAATCGGTAACCGGCTTCCGGATAACCCGGACAGGCGTCGTAAACCTCGCGCCATGCGGCAATCGCCGGCGCGCCGTCCGCTCGTCGGGCAGAATCCTCAGCTTTACGATTTGCTCGCAGTCGATTGGAATGCAGTGTGGCAAGGTCACTGCGGATCCATAACCAGTTGCGGATGCCGAATCTGCCGAGCGATCGCTCAAAGAGTTCTCGTGCGGATTCGACGTCACTGCTCATGGCCATCCGCCCTTGTGCGTGGAACATTCCGTGGCGAATGTCCATGACGACGAGCAGCACCAGGAAAGTTGCGGCGAGAAAGGCCGACCATCGGATGAGGGGCCTTCGCACTTGCGGCCGGACCGCATCCGATGGAGCGGCGTCTGCTGTCCGAAGGAGTGCCAGCGCGACACCAAGGAGGGTCCAGTACCAGGCAGAGAGAATCGGATGTCGCAGGTTGATGCTTCCGGAATCTGAAACAAAGATGACGATCAGTCCCGCGGCGCAGGCCATTCGCAGCGCGGCACTGCTTTCTGTTGGTGCATACCTCCATCGGCGGATCGCCCCTGCGATGACACCCAGCGGCAGCGCGATGTACGCTGCGAAACCGGGTAGACCCAGCTCGAATGCCGACTGAAGCCATTCGTTGTGGGCCTCGTAGTCAACGCGCCCACGAAAGAAGCGCGGCTGCTCGGCGCGCTTGAGCGCCATGGCCGTCGTCATCTCAGACGCGAAGGTGTCCGGGCCGTTGCCGAAAAGCAGCTTCGTTGGAAGCTGGCTGAGCAGATGCTTCCAGTAAGCCGCCCGCACTTGCACGGTGGCAGTCGCCGTGCCTCTGGGGCTCATGACGTTCTGCTGGAGGTGGATGCCGGCGGTGAGGAGACCAGCGACGAGGATCAGCAGCAATGCAGCGTGAAGCGGTCGGCCGCGGAAGCGGATGCTCGTCGCCATGCCGATGGTCAGCGCCAAGGCCGCGACCAGTGCGATCCAGGCACCGCGCCGCGCGGCGACGGTCAGGAGTGCAACGGAGATGGCACCCGTGACAATCGGCCAGGCAACCGAAGCCGGAGTAATTCGCTGATGATCTGAGCGAAACAGCATCGCACAGTACAGCCAGACCGCGGCGAAGGCCGTGCCGAGAGCCCCGAGGGCCGCCGTGATGGTGACCGGTCCGATCGGCAGCTCGAAGAAGGCATCTCCCATGGCGAAGCGATGCCAGAGTGCCAGAAGCGCCGAAACTGCGAGGATAACGGACGCGACTCGAACGACCGCGCCAATCTGCTTGAGTGCAATGAATCGGGCGATGAGAATCGCCCAACCGCACCCAGAGGCGAGCGAGAAGATCCAACCCTGCGAGATTGACCAAGTGCCGTTCACTGCCGCCGAAAGCAGCGACCAGGAGACGGTGACGATTGCAAGGGATTCAAACCACCAGGTTTTCAGGAAGCTCGAATGGTCTTCTGCTCCGGGCGTCCGTGGGACAGAAACCCGACCGTCGTCGTGGACATGCGTGAAACTACCGCGACCCAGCGCGAACAGGATCAGCAGCCATGCAAGGCCGGTCGGCACGGCATAGTTGCGAAGATCCGTCATTCCTGTCGACGGGATCGGCACGGTCAGCAGGCGGCTGATGCGCGAAGGCGGCCAGGCGCTCACCGGGGCATCGCGCCTTCGCTCTGGCACATCGTTGAGCAGGATGGTCGCCCAGGTGAGAACGAGGCAGACGTTCGCAATGCAAAGTATGTCCGCGATGCTTCGCCCGTTCGACCGGGGCATGGGCGACTCACTTCGGCCTCTGCCTCGGTATCGTTTCACGGCCCACCTGTCGATGGCGCAGTCCTGCGAGCGCCAAATTGTCGGGCCAGTTCCACGAGTCGCGGGAAACTCGGCGGGCGAATCTGTTCCGGCAGCACGGAAAGGCGCTGCACGAGTTCCGCAGCAATCACGCCCAATTCCGATTGGATTTGAGAAGTGTCGTGACGATCCGGCGGCAGACTCCACGTGATGCGCAGGGTGATCTGTTGCGGATCGCCTTTGACCGCCAGATACATCATCGCGGAGAATCGCCAGAGATCGCGTAGGTTATCCGGGGCATCGAGCGGCATCACCTTGCCGCCGACGTAAGGCGCACCGGGATGAGGCCGTCGCATTTTTTCGGTCATGAGCCCCTGGATTGCATAGTTTTCCGCAAGGACTATCCGGCGATGCGCTTCGGCATACTGCGCGGGATCTATCTCAAAGAGAAACCGTGACGCCAAATACCAGGACTCTGCTTCCGGCAGGGGTTTTCTTCGAAGATCGCCGTTGCTCTCCGCGAGTGCGTGATAAGCTCGTGCGATTCGAAGCTGGAGCTCCGCCGCGCCACGCATGTCGCCCTGATTGATCAATCGGAAGACCTCGACCCTCAGAATCTCCGGAGCCAGTGGGTGTTGCCAGCTCGCAGCATCGGCGTTTTTGAGATCATTCATCGCCTCACGAACTCGCTGCGTCCAGACTTCGGCAACGGCCGGTGCGGACATGGCCTGTGTCGCACGGGCCAGCAGGTTTGAATCCCACCGATCTGCCCGCAAGGACCGGATGACCGTGTCGAGCTGCTGCATGGGTGTGAGCGAACCCATGCTCGCCAGGAGTGAATTGGCCTGCTTGTCATAGGGATTCACCGTATCGAGGTACTCGCGGAGCAGACGAACGGCGGCATCGTTTTCACCGGCAAGCATGGTGGCTTCAGCGAGACGAAAACCGGTGTCGAGATAGCCAGCGGCGCGCTGCTGAAGCCGTGTCCAGACGGCGACGGCGCGATCGGCGGTTTGCTGGATCGCGGTATCCGCCGGGGCGAGTGCCGGCTGGGTATCTGATGATGCGCCGGCGGCGGGATCGAGGCGAACAGCCCGCACCATGGAGGACAATGAATGCCCGAGGTATGTTCGAGTCGATATCCAGCGTGCAGCGCCGAACCTGCCGAGGGCGTGATCCAGTTGTGATACGGCGGCGGCATCATCCCGATGCATGAGCGAGCGACCGCGTGCATGCGACAGGGCCGCGCGAAGATCCGACGCCACCACGAAGAATAGAACTATCGCCAGAGCGATGCCACCGAATCGCAGCGTAGTCTGCGTCGCTTCGACAAAAGACGAAGCCCGACGCTCGTCATTGCGAGCGAGACCCACCGTCAACCCAAGGATAGACCAATACCAGGACGCGAGCATTGCATGGCGAAGATTGATACTGCTGGATTCGGCGACCACGATGTCCACCAGACCTGCAATGCACGCCAGTAGCGCGGCACGATGGATGGGATCACTCGCTTTACGCCACGCACCGATCGCTGATCCGATTGCGACCAGGGGCAGCGCCAGATAGGCAAGCCCGGCCGGAACCCCCAACTCGAAAAGTGCCTGTATCCATTCGTTGTGAGCGTCAAAATCCACTTCGCCGTGCAGGATGGTCGGCATCTCGGCCCGTTTGCGTGCCAGTGCCGTCGTCATATCGCAGATGAACATGTCCGGTCCATGTCCTAGGAGCGGCCGATCGCGAAGCATGTCAAGCGCTTTGGACCAGTAAGTAAAGCGAATCCGAAGCGGAACGCTGGCCACGCGCTCGGGACTGAGTGCCTGCTGGCGGACATAGGCGCCGGCTCCAGCGGCCAGCAGTAGCACCATCGCAACCAGACCGGCGCGAGCGCGCTTCGACGGAAAGCCATGCCAGATCATGAGGCCCACGATGACGACCATGGCTGCGAGCAACGCCAGGAAGGCACCGCGTCGCCCGGCGGCGCCGGCCATCCAGAGCGCGACTGATGCCACAACGATGGCACACAGTACGCTCCGCAACGCCGGGGTATTTACCGACGGTGACGATCGGAGGCCGGCGATCCAGGCCACGGCCATCGCACCCCACAGGGCCCCGAGGGCGGCGGTGATGGTGATCGGGCCTACCGGCAACTGGAAGAATCGTTCACCCAAGGCATAAAGGTGCCAGAGCGACAAGGCGGCTGCGATGACGGCGAGCAACGAACCTGCCGCGAAGAGGCGCGCAAGCGAGATGTGCAAGAAAACGCGCGAGAGAAGGACGGCCCAAGCCATCTGACACGCCAGGAAGAACAGGTAACCGCGAGAGAGTTCCCATGTCTCGTTGAACACCGCTGAGGCGATCGCTCCGCAAAGAACGATCAGCAACAGGCCTTCGAAGCCGATAAAGCCGGACCATGTCATGTGCGGGCGACTAACCTTCGGCAGCGATACGGAGTCCGACGGAATTTTTTTTGGCAGTTTTGTCTTGTTCTCCACGTATTCCTCGGACTTGCGAGGAACCTGCGGCAGCACCGACAGAACAATCAGCATTCCTGCCAGGCACATCGGGATCGCATAGACGCGAAGGTCGGAGACGTCCGTCAGCTTGATCGGTACGGCCAGGAGACGGGAAAACAGGGTCGGCCAGCCATTGCCGTCGGAAGAAGCGCCAGCCGCAGGCCTCGCCGCGGGATCGTCCTGACCTGTGGCGACGTCACAGAGCAGCAGTGTGGCCCATGTCAGCGCCAGAAGGATGAGCAGCCCGATTGCTTTCGAACGGAAGGTGCTCCCAGATGTGGCGACGCCTTGCATCCCTCTGATTATTGCGCCCCTGCGGCGATAAGCAACCTGTTCGGCAAGTACGAGTGCCTACCGAGGGCGGGGCGGACAAACTGGGTGCAACGTCGGATCGATGCGGTTCCAATTGCCGCCTGCATCGAGCAATTCATGGGGTCGGAAGCAGGCCTTGTAATTCATGCGGCCGCAATCACGAACGTAGTAGCCGAGGTACCACCAGGAAAGACCGCGCCGCCGACATTCCTCGATCTCGCAGAGCCCGCCGAAGATGCCGAGACTCCGCCGGTGGAAAGCGGGGTCAAAGAAGAAATAGACTGAAGAAAGCGCCGTCGGGCAGAGATCGACAATCCCGACTGCTACGAGCCGGCCTTCGAGCAGATAGGTCATTTCCAGGGTGGTCGTCGGCGAGTGATAGAGGAACTCCTCGAAATCGGCACGGGCTTCGCTCATGCTGCCGTCGTGCTGTGTGCGAAGGTATGCCACGAAGAGACGATGCTTTTCTTCTGAGAAGGACGGCTGATCGACCCGCACCGTTACGTCGGTGTTTCTTCGGAGGATCCGTCGCTGCGAGCGACTGATTTTGAAGTCCGCCACGGCAATGCGGATGGGGACGCACTCACGGCAGCCGGTGCAGACCGGTCGATAGACCACCACGCCACTGCGTCGGAAACCGCGATCCATGAGAGACTGATAGGCATCTGACGGAAGCCGCGGCAGCACGAGGTATTCATTCTCCGCCGTACGGCCGGGGAGGTAGGGACAGGGGTGCGGCGGCCCGTGGTGGACCGCCGGGCCTTCCCCCTCGTAGTCCCGAGTCGCTGGATCGATCATATCGACTAGGATACCATGTTCACGGCGTCGTGACCCCCGGTCCGGCGTCGTGAAGGCCACCCGCCATCGCCGTTCCTATCGGAATGGACGAACCTCGCGTGGATCACTTGCATCCAAGGTATTGACCAGCGTCGCAACCAACCCAAACAGGGAGCAGTCATGCATCAGAGAATCGTTTGTCCGTTACTCATCGCCCTTCTGGCGCTCACGGCACCGGCCGCCGCAACTCCACAGGTCGGTGACAAGGCCCCGGAGATCAAGATTGCCAAATGGATGGCCAGCCCGGCACCGGCCCTGCCCGGCAGCAAGGATGGGGAAAAGCACGTGTATCTGGTGGAGTTCTGGGCGACGTGGTGCGGCCCGTGTATCAAGAGCATCCCTCACCTGACAGAGCTGCATCGAAAGCATGAGAAGGACGGCCTGGTGGTCATCGGGATCAGCAACGAGGAGCCCGAAGTAGTCGCGGATTTCATTGCGAAGAAGCTTCCGGCTCGCAAGCTGGAGATGCCCTACTACGTCGGCTGCGATGATGAATCGACGACGACCGCCAAGTGGATGGATGAGATCGACACCATTCCGCACGCTTTTCTGGTCGATCGTGCCGGACTTGTCGTGTGGAGCGGTAATCCGCTTGGAGATACGACCGAGATGGATGAGGCCATTCGCCTGACGCTGGCCGGCAAGTACGACGTGACAACAGCCAAGCAGGCGGCAGCAGCCCGGAAGAAATACGAGGAACTCATGGGCGAGCTTCAGACGGCCTATCAGGCCCAGGACAAGGACAAAATCTTCAAGACACTCGGCACCATGATGGACATTCGCCCGAAGGACGCTCAGCCCTACCTGATTCATCGCGAGATGCTTCGGCAGTTCGAGATGGATGAGCAAATACCAGCATGGGACAAGAAGCTCGAAGCGGCGATGCAGGACTCATCCGGCGGGCTGATGGACCTGGTGGACGTGGAGATGCGCAAGCCGCTGGCCGAGCGAAACGCCGGCCTGCTGTATCGCAGCGCCAAGCGTGCGGTTGAGCTGAGCGGTGGTCGCGACGCCGATGCCCTGGCTGTTCTTGCGGAGGTTCAGTGCCAGCTTGGCATGCTTGATGCGGCGATCGCTTCGCAGAAGCAGGCCGTCGAACTGGCAGCAGGCCCGCTGAAGGATGAGTATCGTAAGGTGCTTACCTACTTCGAAGAAGCACGGCGGCTGACGGCAAAGTGATGCATGATTAATGTCGCGCTCCGCGGGTTGAGGCAACTTCTACATGCGAGCAAGCGCATAATCAGGAGCGGCGTGGATAACCGAAAGTTACCCGTGCCAGCATGACCAACAGACCACACGCGCAGCGGACACGGGCAAGCTATCGCTTGCCCGTGCCACCCCGCTTACTCGAAAAATACTCCACGAATCAGCGCTGCCTGGCGAGCCATCTCGACCCGCAGCAAAGATCGGGGCTTAAGCGACCATTTCCATCGCCTCATCCTTAAAACGTCGTCGCAGGCGGGCGATGACATCCTTGTGGATCTGGCTGACCCGCGACTCGGACAGGTCCAGCACGAGGCCTATTTCGGCCATGGTGAGACCCTCGGTGTAGTAGAGGATGAGGACCAGGCGCTCTTCACGGTTGAGGCCCCGGGTGATGTAGTCGGTGATCATTTGGCGGGAGACTTTCTGCGCGGGATCGGCCGCGCGGATGTCTCGGATATCCCAACCGCCCGGCGAGCCGCGATGGTGGCCGTCGTCATCGTTCTGTACGGCGGACAGGTGGACTTCATGCCCCAGGCGAGACAGACGGGAAAGCTCAGCGTAGCGATCGTAGCTCATGTCCATCTTGCGGGCGATTTCCTCATCGGTCGGAGGCCGACCGAGGTCGGCATCGAGGACATCGCGGCTCTGCATGCGCAGCTTCTCGAAGCTGCGGACCGTGCGGGACTGGCCGTCGAGGGCCCGGAGCCAGTCCATGACGGCGCCGTGGATGCGCTGCTGGCAGAAGGTTTCAAATTTTGCTTTGTGTCGGGGATCGTAGGCCTGAACCGCCTCGAGGAGTCCGTCGTATCCAGCAGAGCAGATCTCATCGTAGCTGATCTGTGCAGGCAGCTTCTGAGAGAGCCGGGCGGCCTGCATGTGAACGAGCGGACGGTAATGTTCGATGAGCAGGTTCCGGTGCTTGATTGCCCGTGAGGACAAGTACTTCTTCCAGAGCGCGTCGATCTCTCGGCGTGCGGATTTCATGCGGAACACTCCTTTGTTCACCGGGGTAATCACTGTGCAAAGACAGTGAAGCCCAAGGCCATCCCTGCCCGACCAGACTGGCGGTAGAGACAATGAGCGGTTTTGAGTGGCTCGGCTTCCTTGCCGAGCTTTAGAAGCGCGTGAGAAGAATCAACCTCCTTGAGCGCTCTCGATGCGGCGTAGGAATACTACATCCCTCCCGCCGCCGATGCCAGACTTTTTTTTCTCATTTTTAAAAAAATCTTACCGCCCTGCTCGACCGTCGAGGACCCTCGCCCACAACGAAGGACCTTCGGCCGGAACTCGGCGAATTCATGGCAAGACGCGCGCCGCCCGGCCATGAAGCCGGGAGCGATGCAACCGTTCCGAAGTGTGCATCTGTCTTACTTGAGTATCAATACTAGGAGCAGGATCAGAATCAGGACGCCCTCGGAGATGACGGCGGCGATCAACCCGGCGTTTACCGACGAGGCGCCAGCGGACGGCATCTTTTGCGCGGTGGCGTGCGAATTCGGCTCGAATGCTTCGGCCTCGCTGCCGCTCGCAAGATTCTGGAGGATCTTATCGTCGACGCCTTCGCGGGCCTGCAGCGGCGCTTCACCCCGGGCCACGCGTTCGAGATCGGTCAGAAGGTCGCTCGTCGAGGCGTAGCGACGATTGCGGTCCTTGGCCATCATCCGTTCGACGACCTCGGCCAGACCCGTGGAAAGCTTGGGGTTCAGGTGGTCCGGCGGGACGAGCGGTTCCTTGAGGTGCTTCTGCATAATGGCCGCAGGCGTCGGTCCTTCGAAGGGGACTTTGCCGGTGACCATGTGGTAGAGCGTGGCCCCGAGAGAGTAGATGTCCGCCCGGAAGTCCACATCCGTCACGCCCCGGACCTGCTCCGGTGAGATGTAGTAGGGTGTGCCGAAGGCGCGGCCCTTTTCGGCCTCGGCGGCCTCGGCGTCATCGGCCTGTCGGGCCAGACCCATGTCTGCCAGCTTGGCCGTGCCGTCCTTGGTGATCATGATGTTCTTGGGCTTCACGTCGCGGTGGATGAAGCCCCGCTCGTGAGAATGTTGCAGGGCTTTGGCAATCTGGATGATCACATCGAGGGCGGCCTGCTCCTGGTAGACGCGGTTCTTGGCCAGTTCATCGTAGACGGTCTTTCCGTCGACGAATTCCATGACGAAATAGTGGTATCCGGCGAATTCGCCGACGTCGATGGCCTGGACGATGTTGTTGTGGTTCAGTTTGGCGGCGGCCCGGCCCTCGGCGATGAAGCGTTTGACGAACTCGGGATCCTCGCTAAGCCGCTTGGGGAGAATCTTGATGGCGACGATCCGATCCAGCGAGAGCTGCTTGGCCTTGTAGACGCTGGCCATGGCGCCCGCTCCAACCTTCTGCATGATCTGAAAACCCGGGATCTGCTGGAGGGATTGAGAGAGTGAGTCGTCGGCCGGATTCGACAGCCGTTTGAGCTGGCTGGCTGTGACGATGCCGGCACGGACCAGGACCTCCGCCAATTGCATCGGAGTCCCGGCGGCATTGAGCTTCTGCTGTTTGGCGATACAGGCCTGGACCTCTTCGGGCGTCGCCAGGCGCGCATCGACGACCGCCCGGCTCAGATAGGTATCCGATCCGGTCCCGGTCTTCTGACCAACGGGCACAGGTTCCGTTGCCATTGTCCACCCTGATTACGGCACTCTCCATGGTGAGGACCGCGCCATACTATTACTCTATGTAGTCTAAGGGGTTAAGTCAATAAGCCGCGAGATTCCGAGGGGGCGAATCGGTTTACTTCCGGATTCCGGACAGTCATAGGGGCAGATGTATCGGGCTGGACTGGGCCAGACGCACAAGTGCACGAGGATCAATCGTGACACCCAGCCCGGGGCCTTGCTGGGGACGCCAGCGACCACCGAAGCCGAAGCGAAGTGGTTTTGCAACCACGTCATCTTCCAGCAAGAAACGCCCAAAGCTGCCTTCGGCGAAACGGACATCGGGTACGAGCTGGAGAAACCATCTACCGGCCGCGGACAGGATGCTCGTCTCCCCCACCATGCAACCCAACTGCATTTCAAGGTTGTGTTCACGGGCTAAAACGGCGAGTCGAAGGGCCGGCAGGAGACCTCCGTTCTTGCTGATGCGGATATTGAAGAATGTCGCCCCTCGCTGGCGGATCAGCGCCGCGGCATCCTCCGGTGTGACGAGCGACTCATCGGCCATGAGGGGCAGGTTCGACCGTGTCGCGAGGTGTGCCCAGTCTTCGATGCAATGCTTTCCCAAGGGCTGTTCGACACATGCCAGTGGATAGGATTCCCATCGTTCGAGCTGGTCAAGAGCCTCTTCGAGGGACCAGCCGCCATTGGCATCGACGCGAAGCGTCGTGGTCCCATTCTGCAGGCCCCTGCCGAGAGCCTTCACACATGCAGCCAGACGGGCTTCATCCAGATCGTCGCCGACCTTAAGCTTGAAATCTCGCAGGCGATACAGCCGCATTTTGCGAATCGAGCGGGCTGCGCGCTCGGGTAGTCCGCCGGAAACGACTCCGCTGAAGCGGACCGTATGGCGACTGCCCGGTGGACCCAGGCGTGTCCCGCTCACCCACCCGGCGATGGATTCCAGGGATTTGCCGAAGGAGCGGGCATAGGCATCGAGCAGGGCCAGTTCGACGGCCGCCCGGGCTGCTGTGATGACCCTGCCTCGATCGTCATACAGGGGCAGACTGGAAGCCGCCTCGATGGCCTCGCCGAAGTTCGCCGGACGCAGATTGCAGAGCAACGGCAGGTAGATACCGCGGATGGCGTCTATGACGGATTGAGCGTCTTCGCCGCTGACGTAACGTCGCGGATGCGTCTCGCCATAGCCGATGACGCCGTCGGCCAGTTCGATAGCGACGACGATTGGTTCTGAAATCGAACGCTCGGCCGCGGCATGGGCAAATTTCTGCCTCATGGGGATGGCCAGCGGCCAGATCGTCAGACCGGAAACTGCGAGCGAACGAGACATGAGCAGCATTGAAACGCGGTGTCGAGGAAAAGTCGAAGACTTTGAGTCTGCTGGCCTGGATGAAGGGCGCTTTTTCGATCGCCGCAGAGTCAGATCAAAGATAACAGGTGGTTTGAGAATGTTCGTGTATTACAGAATACCGTCGATCAGTTCCATCCACTGACTGGAGGCCTTGTACGAATCGAATCGGGCATCAAAAAGTGATTTCGCGGCGACAGCCGCAGCCGCGCGACGGGCGGGGTCATTTCGATATGCGAGAAGCGCTTCGACCAGATCGCGGGGGCGGCCCTGCGACACACAGCAGCCGGCGCCGGCGGATTCGAGCCATTCGGCTATTTCCGATTGGGCATTGCCGATGAAGATCACCGGACGGGCGGCGGCGAGGTTCGCGTAAATCTTGTACGGCAGGGCCATGTCGCACATGGTCTCGCTCTGCGAAATCAAACACACATCGGCTGTGGCGAGAACCTGCCCAAGAAGTTCAGGCGGTTGGTAATCAAGAAGCTGCGCGCCGGGAGGGAGGTTCATGCGAATGTTCTCGCGCTGGGGTCCGTCACCGATGAACTGGAAAAGGATGCTGTCATCGGCAGCAAGCGTCCGTGCGGCCGAAAGTATCGTCTCGAAGGGATGTGAAAGTCCCATGTTCCCGGCATATTGCACGACGAATCGTCCCTCCGGGTTGTAACGCTCACGGAAGTGGTTCGGGCCATCGAAATGAAGGCGTGCGGAGTCGTAGCCGTCGTGTATCGTCTGAAGCCGCTGCGCCGCCAGATTGCGCGTCCGGAGAAGCCGCCGCGTCATGCCGTCAGCAATGCAGACGACGGCGGCTGCTTCGCGCATGGCCAGCGTGTCGGCCGCAAGCCATCGGCGATGGATGAAAGACCCTTCGCGCGTGTGGCCGAGGGCGACTGCCAGATCGGGGTAGAGATCGAAGACTTTGTAGATGAACGGGCAGCCACGCGCGTGGGCGATTTTTCGAGCGATGGTTCCGCCCTGCGGCGGGGCCGTCGTTCCGACGACCAGGTCAATGCGATCCAGTTCCTTTGCAGCGCGGAGGGCGTTTCGCTGGAACGCGGCAAATCCCAGGGCGCGACGAAAGAGATTCGTGCGACTGACGGCAGGGCGCGGTACGCGAATAATCTCGATTCCTTCGTGCACCTGTCGAGACGGGTGGATGGTCGCAGGATCGTTCCATGCGCGGTCGCCGCAGAGTACGGTGATCCGCCAATCGGGCCGCAAGCGGGCAATCTTCGGCAGATGATCGGCAGCGACAACGGCGCTGGCGCATATGTCAGGGTGGAAAAACTCGTTCAGGAATAGAATGCGGAGTACCGGTGGCATGGGTGAACATCATACCGTGTTGTACAAGTGTAAACCCTGTGCATATTCATGTGAAACGAAAGTTCTGACATTGGATTCAACCCAAGAATCTACACGAGGCTTGAGCCAGGTTCGGGAGCAGGATTATCAAGGCACGGACTTCACGTCGAAAGAAGCGCATCTACACCTTCTATAGTTGCCAGTTGACGAGCGAAGATCGCCGTAGCTGTTGTATCGTCGAGCAAGTGCCAATCAAAGTGTCGGACAATATGCTGTTCCAGTACCGAAATGCCGTCACCAGTGCGCGCGGAAAGCACGATTTCCGCATGGTCATCGCTTGATCCCTGGAAACTCGCTACATCGGCCTTGTTGGCCACGACGATGCGCGGCAGGTTCGCAGGCAGAGCGTGGAAGACTTCTTCGCAGGCGATAAGCCGCCGTTCCGGCGACAACGTGCCATCGAGAACGACGACGGCCAGATCGGTGTGGTGCAGCGCCGCAGTAGCCCGACGGATGGCCTCCGACTCGATCGAGCAGGTGGTCTCGCGAATACCGGCGGTGTCGGTCAAGGTGACCGGCCAGCCATCGATGAATGCTGTCTCGCTGACCCAGTCGCGGGTCGTGCCGGGAATGTCGGAGGTGAGGACGCGATCACGTCCTATGAGGCGATTCGCCAGTGTGCTCTTGCCGGCATTCGGAGGGCCGACCAGCGCGATGGTCACTCCCTGAAGCAGTCGAATGGCGACGCGGCTTCGTGCGACGAACTCGTCACGCGCGCTCGTGTCAAGCGTATGAATGGCTTCGAGAAATGGTGGCAGGAGGGCGCGTTGCCTAAGCAGCCAACGGGCCAATCGTCTACTTTGACAGGCCAGTAGTGCCTGATCGATCTCGCATTCGACGGTGAGTCGCGCGGCAATACCGGCAGGATCGGATTCATCGGCAGCTGACTGCCGAATGAATTCCCACGCGTCCACGATCGTCGCGCCTTCACTCTGAAGGAGCATCAGCAGGCGCTGAACAATCCGAACGCCACCATGGGTGCTCAACTCGACGACATTTCCCCTCGCGCCGGGAATCAGCGTTACGACCGCATCATCGAGAAGACGGTCGACGTCGAAGATCCGACAGAGTCGCGGCCGATTCGTCTCGAATGAGATCGGCTCATCTCGTCGCGGGTGTCTCAGGATGCGCCGAAGTATGGATTGTGCATCCGGCCCGGTCATTGCAACGACCGCGATGGCCCCTGGCGCCAGGGGTGTCAATCGTGCCGCGATGGTGGCCATCGGATCGCTTACCATGAGTCCGGCAGAGGTGCAAAGTGCTTGCGGTAGGCCAAAGCGATTCCGCGGATGCAGAGGTCCGGCACCACGCGATCGATGAAATCGCATTCGCGACTGATCAGTTCGGCATTCCCACCTGTGGCGATCAGGGCGGGCCAGCTGCCCAGGTGTGTGGCATAACGTTCGACGATTTCCCGGAGGGCGCCTGCAGCACCGAAGAGAATCCCGTTGCAGATGGCTTCCTGGGTGGTCGTCCCGAAAACCAGGCCGGTGGGCTCGATCTGAACCTCCGGCAGTGCCGCTGTACCCTCGTGCAAGGCGCGGGCCTGAAGCGCAAGGCCCGGGAGGATGGCGCCACCGAGGAAGACGCCCTGCTCGTTGACGCAGTCGACGGTGATGGCCGTGCCGAAGCTGGCGATCGCACAGGCACCGCCGACGCCTTCGTAGGCCGCAGCGGCGGCACACACGCGGTCGATGCCCACCTTTTCGGGCGCTTCCACGGCGAGCGACATCGGACGATGGAGGTCGTCGCCCACGATGTGCAATGTCTCGTTGAACAGTGATTCAATGCGCTCGCTCAGGCGATCCATCACGGTTGGCACGACGCCGGCCGCCGCCAGGGCCTTCAGGCGATCGGGCGGAAGTGCCGCCCATGCCTCCTCGCTGTGCGCGGCGATGGCATCGAGCTGGTCGAGGTTGAATCGCTGATTCGTGCGTACCGAACCGGCCACGGTCGTCGCCACGCTCACATGGGAGTTGCCGATCTCGAAGATCAGCAGATTGGAATGCGTTCGCGGATCGCCGGAGATGTCTTCCATGTGTCTTTCCTCGCGACCGGGATTATAACCGAGCCGGTGACGAAATGGCCGACTCGCCGGGATCCGGCGCGGGCTGCCTAGAACTCGATGTTTTCGCGTGGCGAGAGAAACGCCAGGTGCAGCTTTCGCACAGGTTCGCGGAGGGTCGTTTCGACAGCGGCTGCATAAATTCGCAGTTGGCCGCGGTACAAATCTGCACGCTCTGCCAGCGAAGTTCCGGAAACCTGATCGGTTTTGTAGTCAAGGATTTCCCAGCCGCTGCCGTCATCAAAAAGGACGTCGATGATGCCGCGGACAAGCATGAGGTCCTGCTTATCAAGCGGGCTTGCTCCCGGATCGTAGCGTGTCGGATTGACCCCGATCACAAACGGCCACTCGCGGAATACTCTGCATCGTGCGTTGGTCAGTCGCTGGCCCAGAGGTGACTGAAAGAGCCATGCGATGGCATCGAGGTCGATCTGGTCGGCTTCGTCTCTCCTGAAGACTTCGGCACGAATCATTTCTTCTCGTTGGGCACGAAGCAGATCGTTGCTGCCGACACGGCCAAGATCAAGTCGCCGGAGGAATTCATGCGTCCATGTTCCCCGCTGTGCCGCGTCGACGGGCTGTACGCCGCTGCACGATCGGGGTGGATCGAAGCGATAGCCGTCTGCAGTCACGCCCAATGAGGTTGGGGCATCCAAGCCGGCGGCCGGGTCAAGGTCGTCCTGCTGGGACTCCCAGCGCCGCTTGAGCAAACTTGCCGCTGCGACGGCAGGCACGCGCGTAAGCGGCGCGGCGCGATACGGCGCGGTTAATCGTTTCTCGATGGTAGTGATCCAGTCCGTTGCAGTGGGTTGCGGCGATTTCAATTCCGACGGCGCAAAAGCAGCATATCGCTCAAGACGCGCTCGCTCACCAGTGCGCGGCGGCGGCTTGATCGACCAGTTATTCATGTCTTCCGTTGCGTAGGTATGCACATGGATCAGGGTCTGCGGCCCCGGCGGTACATCGAAGGCGACGCGCCCGCACGGCTGACAACAGACTGCCTGGGTCACCCAATCGAGCATGCCGACAGCACTGCGACGATCGGTTAGCGGGAGCGGGCCGACATGGCCGGCGAGGCGCATCAGCCACTGTTCGACGCGCGAATGTGGCTGCGTGCCGACGAGGATGAGCCGCTCTCTGGCGCGGGTCATCGCCACGTAAAGGACACGAAGATCCTCAGAGAGCGACTCGTTGACGATGGATCGAGCGACGAGTCGATGCGGCAGGGTGGGATAGCGAATGCGACGATCCACGTCGACCGCCTCCAGCGCCAGGCCCAACTGTCGATCGAACAGCACCGACCTGCGGGCGTCTTTCAAATTAAAACGCTTGCCCAGTTCTCCGACGATCACGACTGGAAACTCAAGCCCCTTGCTGCGGTGAATCGACATGACGCGGACGACGTTTTCGGCGCCACCGCGAACGACGCCTGGCTCAAGATCGTCACCGGATTCGCGCAGGGCATCCATGAACTGGAGGAATCGGTACAGCCCCTGGCGACGAAACGTGCCGAACTGGCGGGCGTATTCGTGGAGGCGGATGAGGTTCGCGCGGCGCTGCGGTCCTTCACGCAGTCCGCTGACATATGCGAAGTAGCCGCTCTGCTCGTAGATTTCCCAGAGGGTGTCTGCGAGCGGGCGACTGCGGATGCGCTTTCTCCATTCGGCGAGACGTTTACGAATCGTCCGGAGGCGAGTTCGAAGAGTTTCATCGGGGCCGCGAGCGGCGTACTCCCTGAAGGCCGCGTGAAAAGGCATGCCGATCGCGGAGAGCGATCGACAAGTGCGCACTTCGACGAGGTCGGAATCCGATAGCGGCGATCCCAGGATCGGCGATCGAAGAACGGCAGCCAGCGGGATGTCCTGCTGCTCGTTGTCGAGCAGGGCCAGCAGGCAGAGCATGTCACGGACTTCGAGTGCTTCGAAGAAGCCGCCCGATACATCCGAGCGCGCGGCGATCCCTCGACGGGCAAGCGTTCGCATCAGTAACGCGGATCGTGCCTTCATGCTTCGCAGGAGAATGGCGATATCGTGCAGTGCGTAACCGCGATCGTGGCATTCCTGAACACAGTCGGCCATCACATAGGCCTCGCGCTCCATGCGCTGCCAGTCTTCCGGCGAATCATCCGTGGCGTCCGTCGATTCGTCTGACGCAGGGTCGGCACCCTCCACGGACGTTGATGCGTCGTCGCCGTGTTGATCCTTTGCGCCGCTGCGCAGGTCATCCAGGATGTGCAGTTCGATCGGGGGAATCGACTCCTGAGCGTCATCTTCCTCGCTGCGACCGGGCTTAAGCCGGGCGGACTCGTCGTAGTCTAAGTCACCGAGGTCTTTGACCATGAGGCGTTCGAAGATCGCATTGATCGCCTCCAGCAGGCGCGGTCGGCTTCGAAAGTTTTCCACAAGGTGGATCGCGCATCCGGGTGCGGCGGGATTCGCTTTGGCGCTTTCAACTTCGAAGCGGTTCATCCGCTCAAGGAACAGCCGCGGCTCCGCAAGGCGAAAACGGTAGATGCTTTGCTTGACATCGCCCACGGTAAAGAGGTTGGCCTTGCGAGTCGGATCCATCTCGCGGCTGACAAGTCGCAGGATTTCCGCCTGAAGCGGACTGGTGTCCTGAAACTCGTCGACGAGCACGTGCTGATAGTGCTCGCGCAACCGCGCGGCCACGCCGTTTTCTTCGATTTGCAGGAGTTCGACCGACCGGCGCTCGAGGTCTGCGAAGTCCATGACCCCCAGCTCATTCTTGGCACGCTGGTAAGCCGCCCGGACCTCGCGCACCAGTTGCAGAAACACGACCATGTGCGGTCGGACCAGCGTCAGGCCCTGCGCCCAGTCGGCAACCGTGAAGCGGCCAAAGCGTTTTTGTATTCCTTTAGTAAAGAGGTTGTCCCGCACCATCTTTACCAGATCGCCCGCGGCCTCGAAATCCAAGACCTCCTCCGACGGCAACTGGGCGATCTTTTTCGACTTTCTCGGAAGGGTGGGGAATTCGTAGGCGGGCAGTTCCGCGGCGCACACCTGATCCAACGCGACCGGGCTGGTGTCTGCTTCCAGGATGGACGACCAACGCTTTAGTTGCTCGGCGTATTGATCGAGGGCCTGAATGAACCCGTCGACCGCGTGCGACTTTTCAGCAAGCTTGTGCCGATAGTGGTCAAGCGTACGCAACTGGGCCTGTAGTTCTTCGCGTAGTGCGTCCGCGAATCGCATGCGCCAGACATCGGGTAGTGCATCGTTTCCTTCCGTCTGGGCCGAAGCAAGTGTTGTGCGAATCCACTCGTCGGGATCAAGGATGGAGGTAAGAAACTCATCCACTTCAAGGACGAGATTGATGAGTGTCCGTTCGCTGCCGCCGGAATAGGCGGCCAGGAGGTTCAGATAGGACTCGCCGACGGCGTCTTCACGGGCTTCGAATGAATCAAAGACTTGTTGCGCGGTTTCACGCCGAAGAAGACTGGCATCCGACGGATCCATCATCGGCATCTGCGGGTCGAGATCCGCATGCGCAAAATACCTCCCCAGCAGACGACGACAGAAAGAGTGAAGCGTTGAGATATCTGCCGAATCCACAAGGGCAAGCTGACCTGCCAGCCAGGGGTCTTCCGGCCGGGCGGACAGGCGGGCGCGCAAGGTCCGGGCGATGCGTTCACGCATTTCCGAGGCGGCCGCATCGGTGAATGTGACGACGAGGAGACGGTCCACGGCGCAGGGCGGACGATGATCCGCCACGAGATGCGCGCAGCGCTCCGCCAGCACGGCGGTCTTGCCGCTGCCGGCACCGGCGGAAACGAGCACGCTTCGGTCGACGGTGTCGATCGCCGCACGCTGCGAAGGTGTCCAGTTGATCTCAGTCATCCTGTACGCCTCCTGCGGCAGCTCTGTCTTCGCCGGCGATGCGTCGGAGGACATCTTGCCGGGACATGGTCTCCAGCCGGCGACCCTGACGACCGGCGTATTCGATCCGGCAGACGTTTCGATACAGACACTTCTCACAGGGAGACCATCGTCCCAAGATGACCGGTGACACGGAAATGTCACCATCAAGCCATCGATCGATCAGCGTGATCATCGTTCGGCGGACGTGGTCAAGCAGCTTCGGCAGTCGGCCGGCGGGGACGGCATCACCTCGATTTTCGTGTCCGAGCGTGCCGTCGCTCTTACGGTAGACTGAGAAGGCCCTGCTCCAATTGGTCTTACAGTTGGGATCGAGTTGATCGATCCAGTCGAAGTCGAATACGCCGCGCGGCCGGTAGACTTTGTACGCATTGAAATCATCCTTCGCCGCGTCCGCTGGGTGATCTACGCGTTCGTAGCCCGCGAGCAGCGGCAAATAAAAAGCGCCACCCGGCTCGACTTTGCCGCCGGCGAGCTTCTCACCGTATTCCTGCAAAACCAGCAAATAGGCGAGTAATTGCAAGGCCAGGCCGTGGAAGACTTCATCCAGTTGGAGCGTGCGTCCGATGGAGCGCTTGTAATCGAAAACGACGCCGAGCCGCGTGTCACCATCCTGCAGGAGGTCGACACGGTCGATCTTGCCGCGCAGCTCGACGTCGATACCCTTCGAAGTGCGAAGCTTTAACGCCGGAAGACCGCGCGAGGGATCGATGCCGAATTCGCACTCGGTCGCAGCCGTTCGCAGGCCGCTCGCGTCGAGCGCGGCCTTCTCACCGCGCTTGGCCGCCGGTAATTCGCGCCGTCCTCTCCAGATGGCGCCGCGACGCTTGCCCGGCTCCATGCGAACCGTCTGTGCGTACTCCGGTACGACGTTTTCACAGAGTCGAGCCAGGTCGACTGCGATTTGTTCGGGAGATACATCGCGAAGAGCGCGACCGGATTCGCTCAGCTCGTTTACGAACTGCTCAAGGATGGTGTGATAGATGCGGCCCATGTCGAGCGCGGAGACCTCGTGCACAGGGCGCGGTTCAAGGCGAAGGCCATACGCGGCATAATGTGCGAACGGACATTCGGCGAATCGTTCCAGCGCCGTCACGCTGATGCGGTGAGGTCTGCGCCACAGGGCGCTGCGGGCCTTGTCCGACAGCGCCGCTGATTCGGGCGGGGCCAGCGCGGCGAGAACGGCTGCCACTTTTGCTCGAACGGCCGGTGTGGTTCTTGCCCATTCATAGAGTGCGCCCCAGATCGGGGCCTCAGCTTCAGGCAGGAGGCCTGCGCACTCGGCGCGAATCGCCTCCGCCAGGAATGATGCCATAGTGCTGACACTGCTTACGGCCGCCAGCCGGGCCGGGCCGAGTCGCCCGGAACACAGCCAGTCTTCCGCGGCTTTGACCGGGATCGCAGCGGCTGCCTCAACAGCCGTCCAGTACGGTGAGGGGGCCAGCGGCTTGCCGGCCTCGTCAGATTCGGGATAGCTGACCCACAGGAATTCGCTGGGGCGCGTCAGTGCAATGTAGGCGAGGATACGCTCGTCGAATATTCGCCGCACGCGCGATTGAGGCAGCGCGATGCCGCTGCGATCGAGCTGTTTGCGAACATCGTCGCTGAAGACCGGGTCCTCCGCCGGTCGGCCGGGAAACTGCCCCTCACCAAAGCCGAGCACGAACACTGCTCGCACCGGCGGATGACGACTGCGCTCAATGGAACTGACTAGCACCTGATCGAGCGTGGCAGGAACGAGGCCGACCGTGAACTCGGAGAGACCGGAATCAATGACATCGCGGAACTGGCGTCCGTTCATCGGTTCATCTGCGAGGGCTTCGGCGGCTTCGTCGAGCAACTTGACCAGATCTGCCCAGACCTGCTGATGTTCCTCGACTTCGTCGAGACGGTCTTGCGCGGCCGCGTCTGCACATGCTTCGCGAAGGCGATCGCGTACTTCGAAGCGCTCCAGCACACCGTAGAGATCGCCGACCCATTTCTTGCACGATTGGGCCTGCCGTATATCCATGGCCTCTGCATCGCCATGAGGTTTGCTTGGCCACCAGTCGCCGATGCGATCCCGAAGATGTTGACGGGCCGCCGTCAGACGTTTCAGGGTGAGTTTGCCCCAGTCCGTATCGGCCGATTCGGGCCGCGAGGAAATCGGCGCGTAGCTCCAGGCCTCTTCCCAGGCAGCGGCAGAGACCATGCCGTGGGCGAGCAGGTAATTTTCGATCGCCTCGGCATCGGCATCTTCCAGCCCGCTCAGGCCGGTCTTGAGAATTTGTGCGATGCACTGATCGAAGGCCGCGTCACCATGCATGGAGAGCAGTCCGCGAACAAACTGCACCACGGGGTGATTGGTCGTCGGTCGGCGCCGGTCGATGAAGAATGGAATGCTTCGTGCCGCCAAGGCCGATGAAATCAAATCGTGATAACCCGTCAGGTCGCGGACGATGATCGCCGCATCGCGGTATCGCAACGGAGCCGGATCGCGCTGAACGAGATCGACCAGCGCCGTGACGGCCACTTCCACCTCACTGCGTCGGTCGGCGGCGCGAATTAGATGAACCTGGCCGGTCGATGTTGATGAAGAAGCGGGACTCAACACCGCTGGGCCGCTGAAGAGTCGGGCTTCAAGGTTTGACAACTCCGGCGAGGCCGCAAAGCGCGGCGGTGGTTTACCTTGTAGGTACAGCGGCTCCTCGATCGACACACCTTCCTCCTGAAGCGTGCGCGAGAGGGCCAACCATGTTCGCTCGGTGCGCGCGAAAAGCGACAGCTCATCATGCAGATCGGGCGACCGCGTCCTGTGCATTGATGCCGGATCAAGCAACAGAGCTATTTCAACACCGGCGGCCCGCCGTGCGAGCGCGGTCACCATCCGCACCTGCTGCTGTGTCAATCCTGCGAAGCCATCGACCCAGATCGAGGCGCCGTCGGGCCAGGAGAGGGCAGCCAGGCGAGCACGTGCCAGATCGAGCACGGACTCAGGATCGACGCGGTCGGAGCCGAGGTATTCCAGATAGGCACGGAAAAGCAGGGCCATGTCGTGAAGACGCGGGGCGGACGGGTGCCCTTCGTCGCGCGCCGCGGATGCTGCAAGATCAAGCTGGTCCGGTGTAACGGCCTCCTGCAGGAGCTCGACGATTCCACCGCAGACAGCACTGAGAAATCCGCCGCGATCAGCCACCTTACCGAATTCCTTCAGTTCGCGGCGTCGGCGGGCGATCAGGAAGCGCATCGCCATCTGGCGACCGATGGGCGTGAGCGGCGTGGGCGCAGGACCGACGGATTCGGAAAGAATGCGATGGGCGAGACGTCGAAAGCTCAGAACCTCGCAGCGGCCAAGGGCCGGCCTGTCGGACATCGCCAATAGGGCGCGTTCCATCTGAAGGCCGGCCTGTTCCGGCACGAGCAGGATCAGTCGCGGGCCATCGACGAGATTTCGCGCCAACTCCTGACGAATCCGCGTCAGGCAGTGATGCGTCTTGCCGCTACCGGCCCTACCGGCAATCAGTCGAACGGACACACAGTCTCCCCTGTCATGTAACGGCCGCAGTGTGAGGCCCAGTGGTGGTGCGCCGCACCACGCACCCGAACGAGTGAACGATCCTGCTCGCAAAGGGGCCGCCACCCGCTAGAATGAACAACGCGACTTACGCCGTCAAGGAAGGTCAGAACCTTGCTTTTTGCTCAAGGCACGCTGCCCACCGCTCCCACCGTCCAGGCGCCGTCCGTGCCGGAATGGATCAGCTACTTTTTTCAGTTCAAATCCTACGCCGTGCTCTTCATCGTGGCGGCCCTCGGGACGGCGGCGCTGACGCCGCTTTATATTCTCCTCGCACAGCGCTTCGGATGGGTCGATCGACCCGTCGGGCGTAAGCGACACGACCATGCAACGCCCACGATGGGCGGACTGGTGATTTTTTTTGTCGTTTTTGCAGGCACGATCGTTTCCCTGAACCTTGAGAATCTCGTCGGCGAAATGCTCCGGGCGCGGACGCGATTCGTCTACGGCATCATCATCTGCACACTGGCAATGCTGCTCCTGGGGATGGTGGACGATCGCTTCGGGGTGCGGCCGAAGGTAAAGCTGCTGGTGCAGGGGGTGGTGGCGCTGGCCGCCGTGCTCCTGGGCTTTCGCATCGGCGCCATCACCCTGCCAGGCACGGAGGCAATGGTTCTGCCGGGCGTGATTGGGGCAATCCTCTCACTGATGTGGATCGTCGGCATTACCAATGCGATCAATCTTACAGACGGTCTGGACGGTCTGGCGGCAGGTATCTGCCTGCTGGCTTCGACCGTGAATGCGGTGGTGGCCATCTGGCTGGGCAATCACTACATGACGGTGCTCATGGTGCTGCTGGCGGGCTCCCTGCTGGGCTTTCTGCGGTGGAACTTTCATCCGGCCCGGGTCTTTCTGGGAGATACCGGGTCACTGGCCCTGGGTATGTTTCTCGCATTGGCGTCACTCCACTCCGCACAGAAGGCGCACACAGTCGTGCTGATTCTCGTGCCGCTCTTTGCACTGGGCTACCCGATCTTCGACACGCTGCTGGCCGTCGCCCGGCGCGTGTTTCGCGGTCAGCCGTTGTTCGCGTCCGATCGCGATCATATTCACCATCGCCTTCTGGACCGCGGCCAGACTCCGAGCGCCGCGGCAGTTCAGATCTACATTGCCAGCATCATCGTTTCCGCAGTTTGTATCGCGGCGATGACGGCGAATCATTTCGTGCTCGGCCTGCTCGTCGTGGGCGTGCTGGTCATGGCACTGTTCGCCGCTCGTGTGCTGGGCTACCTGGAATGGGGTGGATGGACGGCTCACTGGACGGGCCGACAGGAAACCAAGGTGCTCCATGCGGCTGCTCACCTTGCACGGCTCAAGATCGCACAGGCGCACGACGCACCGGCGCTTGTTCGCGCGATGGCCATCCTCGCGCCGGAAGTGTCCTGCTGCCGGATCGAAATGAAGGATGGCGACCGCACTGCTCTGTGGAACGACAACGGCGGCAATGAGCCCCACCCACCGGAGCAGGAATCGACGTCGATCTTCGAATGGGTCGGCGAGGGCGACGTGCGCATCCGTCTCTGGTTTCGAGGAACCGCGCCACTGGATCCAGAGCGATCGCAACTGGTTGAGGAACTCTGCAACCTTTCGGCAACGCGACAGAGCGCAACGAGCAGAAGCGACTGATCAGGCCGAGTTATTCAATAAAGCTCGCCCTGCGGGAAACCTCCAGGAATCATGCCCAGATCGGACGGGTCGCCGCTTCACGACGGCGGGGGCATCGGCGGGACGCCCGTTCTACCCTGACCGACTGATGCCCGTAGAATGCACAGGAGATTCAGCTCACTTTGGCTACGAGCAGGGTTCGATCGTCGTCAGCCGGTTGACCTTGCGTGAAATCCGCAAGCGCACGCAGGACGGCCTCGATGAGCGGTTCGGCGGCGAAGGTGCAGAGTTCCAGCGCCTGGTCGAGCCGTTCCACGCCGAACATTTCACGCTGGGGGTTGTGTGCCTCGGTGATACCGTCGGTGTAGAAGATAAGCTGATCACCAGGACGCAGAGCAAGCACTGCCTCTTCATACGTCTGATCCGGCAGTACGCCGAGCGGCAGGCCGCCGACACGGTCCAACGCGGCCATGGTGCCGTCGTCACAGCGTTTGAGGCGCGGCGGATTGTGACCGGCGGAGGCGTAGGTCAACTCCCGCGTCTTCGGATTGAAAATGCCGTAGAAAGCGGTCACGAAGCTCGGAGAATCGTTCGTGTACCGGACGCTGAGCTGCTGGTTGAGGTAGTGCAGCATTCGACTCGGCGGAGTTGGCGGGCCCGGAGCGGTGTGGGCGATGCTGTGCGTGATGGCCATCATGACGGCGGCAGGAGTGCCGTGACCACTGACGTCGGCGATGAGGATTCCCCAAGAGCCATCCTGCAAGGGGAAGAAATCGTAGTAGTCGCCGCCTGCCCGATGCGAAGTCTGGTAGTAAGCGGCAAGGTCAAGATGCTCGATCTTCGGAAGTTCGCGCGGCAGCAGAGACTTTTGTATGCGCTCGACCATTTTGAGTTCGAAATCGACGGCGTCAAAGGCCTCCTGCACCTGTTGCTTGAGCACGAGGTTATAAGTGGCGCGACCGAAGAGGCCAGTAACCCAGACGAGGTCCGCCAGCTGATCGCGGGAGAAGGCGTTGGGAGTCGCGCGGGCAAAGATCACGGTGTTGAGGGCTACACCGCCGTCGTACATCGGCAGAGAGACGAGACTTCGCATATCGGCGAGAAATTCGTGGGCTGGATCATCTGCTGATAGGCGGAGATCGTCGATCAACTGCGGCTCATCGGCGTACAAGAGATCACCGAGGATGCCCCGATTGAATACGGGGAGCCGGTCCTGCTGCTTCCAGGGATTGATCTCTTCCTTCCAGAGACTGCTCCGAGTAATTCGGTACCATGGTTGTTGCAGATTGCGACGGCTGACGGCGATCGTGCGATCGATCGGAAGAATCTGGCGCATGCGCTTTGCGTAGGCGGAGACCATCTGCTGCGGGTCCGTCTGCATGGACATTTCGCGCAGCGTCTCAACGATATGGCTTAGCCGTCGCTGCCAGTCGGCCTGACGATCCATGATGTCATATGCAGATGACAATTGTTATTCTTCTTTCCGCTCTGTTTCAGCGAGGTGCTTCGATTCCTTCTCCGATCGCTCTTCCGCGATGCTGTCCGAGGACGACCGCATGAGATTAATCGGCAGCGCCTTGGCAATGGCACGGGCTGCGCATTCGTGACCGGGCAGCGACCAGTGCTGATCGTAAGTATAGAAGACCTGCCGACCGGCCGCCGCATCGCGGCGCAGCGGCTCGGTCAGACTGACGAATCGAATCGACCGGCGCTCGCACCAATCCCGAACGACGGACTCGCGATGGTCCAGATGCTCGAGCAGACTGGGAAGGAAGGCATCGCCTTCCGGACCCTTGAGCTTGCGATTCTTGTATTGCATGAAGCGGCGAACGTCTGTACCGCTGAGTCTGTCAGCCGCCAATGGAAGGACGACGTGTGCCTTGAGTGGCGCGTAGGCGACCATCAGTTCGGCGCCGGCGTCGTCACATGCTCGCTTCATCTGCTTGAGCAAAGTGGTGATGACGTACCATGACTCGTCGAGTTCGAACTTCTCACGTGTAACATACAGATCCGTCAGCTGTTTGGCAGCAAACGCATAGGCCCGGCCACCCTCACCAGCCGGAACGGATAACGGCAGCCAGCGCAAGGAATCCAGTGCCGGTACGTCTCGTCCGGCGCCAATCACTCCGATGTATTGAACCAGGAAATGGTTCGCAGCAACGACAAGGGGGCTGGTCGCGATGACCTGACGGTAAGTGATGCCGGACTTGGCCTCCACCCGCAGCGAGCGAAAATCATTGCCCTCATACAGCATGCAGATGACCAGCTTGGGCCGCTTCGGCAGGCCGAAGTGTTCGAGCGCCGCGAGGTACTCCGGGGGGCCATAACCGGAAATGCCGAGATTGCAGACGGCCAAGCCGGTCAATTCCTCCAGTCGAACCGGCCAGGGTTCGGAATCGGTGACACGCGAGCCCTCGGTAAACGAGTCACCCAGCGTGACGATATCACACTGCGAGCGATCGACGGAATTGCGGAATCCCTCCGCGTCATAGGTCATGACACACGCGACACGACCGTAGCCCGGCGGCGTGTTCGGGAAGGATCGCCGCTGTTCCGGAACGTCTTCGTAGGTCAGTTCGTATCGTGCATGGGGCGGACGATGGTAGACATGATCACCGGGTTGATAGGGATAACTTGTTCGCAACCTGAGCCCCAGATCCACGATGACAAGGGCGGGAAACAGGGCCAGGACAGAGGCGATCAGCCCGAAGACGCGCCGTTTCATCGACAACGGCGTTGGAGCTGTTCGAATGTAGATCGCGATCAGAGAGAGCAGACCGGCGACGACGAGCCAGCAGAAATGGGCGCGAGAGTAGCGTCCGAGCATGACGTGCTGCTCTCGCGCGACGAGCTTGGCAACGTTGCCGGGAATTGCCCACGCAATCAGGTTGCCGAGGAGGACCACGATCGAGAAGAAAGCCGGCGTTTCAATAAAGCGATTGGGTTTGTTCATAGCTGGCAGCCATCAAGGCAACGGTACCGAACCGACTTATTTTGTGGTCGCCATGCGCGATCGTCAAAAGGGCTGTAACTGGATTAACGCCTGGCTCGCTCAAGCCGCCTTTTCATTCGGCTGACTCGTGGTATGATTGAAATGGCGAGCTTGTTCGTCCGGATTTGATTGACGACTCCGATGAAACCCGACGAAGAAGGAGAGATCGCATGACTGCGATACGATCTGTCGCGCGCTTGACCCTGCGTGTGAGATTATTCAGCGTGCTATTGCTGTTAGGATGGGGAGATCGTGCGCTCGCGACGTTTCACCTGATGCAGATCGAACAGGTCATCGGGGGAATCGACGGCGACACCGATGCGCAGGCGATTCAGCTCCGAATGCGATCCAGTGGGCAGAACTTCGTATCCGAAGCTCGTATGCGCATCTGGGACGATAACGGCAATCCATCGCTGCTCATCGACTTCACGGCGGACGTCGCACGCGGCAACCCCGGCAGCCGTGTGCTGATTGCCACGCAGGCCTTCGTTGATAAGACGAAGCCAACCGCGGCACCTGACTTCCTGATTCCGAACGGAAGTCTGGCGGGCATTCTGGCGGCCGGCTCGCTCACCTTTGAGGAGGACGACGGTACGATTCTGTGGCGACTCAGTTGGGGAGGGGCCAACTACATGGGACCAAACAACGGCACGACGGACAACGACGCCAACGGCGACTTTGGCCCACCCCATCCTGATCAGCTTCCAAGCACGAGCAGAATGTCGCTCCTTTTTCAGGGAAGCGCCACCGCAATGAGCACGACGAACGAGGACGACTATGACCTGGCGATGGTGGCTGCGATCTTCACGAACAATGCCGGGTGCAGCTTTACGGTAGACACCGCGCCGGATTGCGGCATGAACGACACGGACAACGACGGTATCTTCGATGACTGCGACCTCTGTACGGATACGGATGGCGACGGGCGAGGAAACCCCGGTTTTCCTGCAAACTGTCTGGCAGTCTGTCCGCCTGATAACTGTCCCAATGTGTCCAATCCTGGGCAGACGGACTCCGACGGAGACGGGATCGGTGATGCCTGCGACACCTGTACGGACACCGATGGTGATGGCTTCGGAAACCCCGGCTTCGCCGCCAACACGTGCCCGACAGATAATTGCCCCGGCGTGGCGAATCCTGATCAACTCGATTCGGACGGCGACGACCTGGGCAATGCCTGTGACAACTGTCCGAATACGGCAAACCCGAATCAACTCGATTCAGACGGCGACCTGCTCGGAGACGCCTGCGATCCGACACCGTTTCTGCCGGACCCCAACGATCCGGGCCCCGGTGATCCACCGACCCCGGGCGGAGGCACCGGAACGTGCGGTGCGGCGGGCAACTGTGCGCCTGGACTTCTGGCGAGCTTGCCCATCATGATTGGCGCCGCAACTGCCCTTCGACGACGTCGGATGTATTGAAGGAAATCTGAGCAGCAGCCGCGTCGATTAAAGACGCTTGATGAAAATGGCCGTCAGGTCGTCGGCCTGCTGCGTTCCCGGCGCGAAGGCGCGGACTTCGTCGTACAAACGCTGGATGATCTCCGCACAGGGCAGGTCGCGGTGACGACGTATGACGTCAAACATGCGTTCCGTGCCGAACTGTTCCTTGGCCGCGTTCTGCCATTCAAAGAAGCCGTCGGTAACGAGGATCATCATGTCGCCGGGCTGCATCTGAAAGCGATCGGGCGAATCGAAGGGCACATCGGGAACAATGCCCAACGGCATGGCATTGGCCGGCAGCTCCAGGAATTCGTCCTTCTCCAGAATGTACTCGATGATCGGCCCGTGACCAGCGGAAAGGAAAGAGACGGTGTGGTTGTCAGGGCTCAGGAGGCCAAAGAAGGCCGTGACAAAGCGGTCGTCCGGCAAGTCTTCGAAAAGAAGATTGTTGACCTTGCCGACGACTTCGGCGAGGTCTTTACAAGCGGACGCGAGCGCACGGAAGAGGGCGCGACACTCAGCGATCATCAACGCCGGGCCGATGCCGTGGCCCGTGGCGTCGGCAATGATCATCGCGAGCGAGCCATCATGCACGGTCATGTAGTCATAGCAGTCGCCGCCGGTTTCATCGGCGGGCTTGTTCCATCCGGCGATGTCAAAACCCGGTACTTTTGCGGCCTCCGCAGGGATGAGTCCCTGCTGGATTTCGCGTGCGATGGACAGGTCTCGCTCGATGCGCTGTTTTTCGGCGTAATGTTCGAGCAGAAGCTGACGTTGCAGCGCCACGCCGACCTGGGCACCGAAGGTCTTTACGAGTTCGTGGTCCCAGGGGTCGAAGCTGCCTGTTGACTTATTGAGCACCTGAAGCACGCCGACGACCGTGTTGTCGAAGCCGATCAGCGGGAAGGTGATCATGTTGCGGGTACGGAAGCCGGTCTTGCGATCGATCTCCGGATTGAAGCGCGGATCGGAGTATGCGTCGGGAACGTTGATGACATCGCCGGTGCGGACAACTTCGCCGGCAATCCCGCGGTCCGCGGAAAAGCGAATCTCGTCCACGCCGGTGGCCATGCGGCTGTAGAGTTCGTGATGGGCGCGGTCAAAGAGGAACACCGTCGCCCGCTCACACTCCAGAACTTTCAGTGCCGCTTTCTCGACTTTCTGAAGCAGCGGGGTCAGCTCGGTGGTGGCCGCCAAGTCGCGCGAGACTTCGAGTACGGCCTGAAGGTCCGCGACGTGCTTCTCCTGCGTGCTCCCGCTGGAGCCGGGTGGACAGTACTCGATCCTGGTATCGCTCATAAGCGGTAGTCAGCCCGGACAGGGTGATTGCTCTGAATCCTGCATCGAAGGATTCCCGACACTCTAAAGCTTAACCATTTCCTCACAGGATCACCAGCGGCGAGTTCGAGCCACTTTTGACGGGAAAACCCAAGCTGTCCTACTGATTTATGGCGTGCGCGGTGCCACGCTGTTCGACGAAGGCGCCGATGTTGTACGGCCGGAAGCCGACTCGCCGGCCAGCTCCTGGGGCGTCGGGGGCGGTGGCGTGTAATCGGCACGGAGCGCCTGGGTGATGACGATCTCCACTCTGCGGTTTGCGGCACGGCGGCCGTCGTGATACGTCTGATTGAGAATTGGCTCGTAGTAACCAGCGCTGGCAACGCGGATGGTCCGTGGGTCGACGCCGAGATCGACCAGGCGATCGCGGACGGAACGCGCCCTCGCATACCCCAACTCGATGGCATCCTTGTAAGGTGCGTTCATCGGCAGCGGTTCATTGGTTGCATGGCCTCGAATCTCGATCTTGTTGTTCTTGCCGATCAGTTCCGGCGCCAGGCCGACGAGCATCTGGTCGGCGGGCGGCTCGATGTCCGCACTGAAGGCGCCGAATGCAATCGGGCCTCCGACGACGACCTCCACGCCGTCGCGGATTTTCTCCACGCGATAGAAGCGGCCGTCGACACCCGGCTCATCACTGTGGCCCTCACCCTTGGGGTTGTCCGGCGGAATGAGACTCTGCAGGATGACGAGCAGGGACTTGAAGTCAAGCTCATCCTCGGGGAGCCAGCCGCTCTGACCGGGAGCGCCGAGCGCCTCACGAATCGATTCGATGGCAGTCATGAACATCTTGTCCTGCTTGTCATAGTTGGCGAAGGCCGCCAGCAGAATGAAGAAGCAGAGCAGCAGGGTCATCATGTCGCCGTAGGTGACGATCCACATCGGCGCGCCGGGCTCGGGTGGTTTCTTCTTGAGAGCCATGAGGATTTGTGCTTTCTACTTCTTCTCGCTGAGATCGGCCCGCCGCCTCGGATCGAGGAATGCCGCGAGCTTCATCTCCAGGACGCGCGGGTTGTCACCGGCCTGAATGCCGAGAATTCCCGCCTGAGCGATGGTCAGGGCCAGCATTTCCTGGGAATGCCGATTGTTGAGCTTGTCAGAAAGCGGCAGGCAGATCATGTTGGCGATGATCGCCCCGTAGAGCGTCGTGAGAATCGCGACCGCCATGCCGGGGCCGATCTTCTTGGGATCGTCCATGTTCTGAAGCATGATGACGAGCCCAACCAGCGTACCGATCATGCCGTAAGCCGGGCCGTACTTGCCAAGCAGGTCGATGACCTGTTTGCCTTCGGTGTGTCGCATGTCGATCGAGTCCATCTCGTATTGCATGAGCGTCTTGACGGTTTCGGCGTCGGTTCCGTCCACGATCATCTGCAGACCATTGGCCACGAACTTGTTGTCGATTTCCTCGATCTGCGACTGCAAGGCGAGGATACCCTCTCGCCGAGCGACCTCAGACAGCGAAACGAGCTTGCGAATGAGAAAGTCCGCCGGCTGGATCTTGTTGAAGAAGGCGTTGCGAACCACCTTGATGAATGACAGGAATCGTTCGAGCCGTACGGAGAGGAGTGTCGTGCTGATGCCGCCGCCGATCACGATGATGACGGACGGCGTATCCCAGAAGCCGCCGAGGTTGCCTCCGGTGCCATTGATCAGCGCCCAGGCGAACAGCCCGACACTGGCGATGAAACCAATCAGTGTAGCAAGGTCCAAGCCGTTTCTCCCCCCGATGGAAGCTTCCGGGGCCCGGATGTCGCCGACTTTCGCGGACGATCGCGCCGGCGGAAGTATGTCTCTTGATCGGTCCGTTTGTTGCCCAAGTGAAGCAATGGCGGACTTTGCCTGACCGCCGGTATCGCGTGTGTCCATCGGCCGATAAACTGCCTGCCAATGGCCGCGATGTACGATCTCCGAAAGCACGAACCCATGAACGAGCAGCCTTTGCCGACGGCCGCGCCGGCCTGGCGGCGGCTGCTCTATCCGGTGATCATTGTGCTCGCCGGATTGGCCATCCGGCTGCCGTTATTGG
Organism: uncultured Planctomycetota bacterium; assembly: GCA_900696465.1. GTDB lineage: Bacteria > Planctomycetota > Phycisphaerae > UBA1845 > UTPLA1 > UTPLA1. Next base: position 91,888 of record CAADGE010000020.1, on the reverse strand, counting down.
ACGCGCCGGGGTTTCTGCACGACCAGGAGCAGTTCATCATCTGGGGATACGTCGCCCGCGAACATGGTTTGGCGAGGGTGTATGATGCGGTCGAAACGACCGGCGGTACTAAGCGATTGTCGAACTATCCGCCGGTGCAAATCTACGTCTGTCGCTTACTTGCGGAAGCATATCCACTGATCACCGGGCGACCGATCGACCTCGAACTGCTGCAGGAAATAAACGCGCGAGCCGTGACACCCTCAGCTCTTGCCGCTTACGCGCTGTTCAAATGGCCGGCGGTGATTGCCGACCTGGCAACAGCTCTGCTTCTTTACTATTCGATTCGCCGGCGCCAGTCGATTACCTTCGCCGTGTCAATCGGGCTGGTTTATGTGTTGCTTCCAAACATCTGGCACAACTCCGCCGTCTGGGGGGCAGTGGATTCCCTGCCGGCTTTGTTTGTGCTCGCATCGTTGGAGTCATCTGTACGGAGGCGACTGCACTGGATGTGGCCGCTTGCCATATTGGCGATGTTGACCAAGCCACAGGCGTGCATCTTCTTACCGATCTGGATCTGTTTGTCCCTTCGACCGCAAATGCCGACCGCTCGCGACGTGCTCATCGGCGCAGGTGCAGTGTTGTGTCTATTGGTTGCGCTGCTGTTTCCCTTCCGCAACGCGCTGGCCGGAGTGTGGGAGACGTACGTTGGGGCGTCAGGGTTTTACCCCTTCACGCACCTGAACGGATTTTCGGTATGGTTTCTCGGCCGACCCCTGGCAAGCTCGCAGCTCGACGGCAACCTGCTCGAACACTATCTGCGTGACGACGCAGTTCAGCTGCTTGGACTAACAGCCCGGCAGCTCGGTTACCTGGGTATGCTCCTGGTGACTGGCTATGTGATCGCGATTATCTGGCGACTTCGTTGCAGTATTCCTGCCATCCACTGGGCGATTCGAATCCTGCCGCTGGCGTTCTTTGTCCTCTCGACACAGATGCACGAACGCTACCTTTACTCCGCGGTCGCCGCTTGGGCGTGGACGGCTTCACCCGCGCCGCGCTGGTGGATCGCGTGGCTGCTGTTGGCCGGCTGCGCAGCCATTAATGTATTCTGGGTATGGGTGGGACCGTTTGGCAGTGCGGTGGCCGCTTCGCTTCAGAACATGCTGCACCAGAAATGGCTTGGTCTTGTGCCGGGCGTGTGGTGCAGTATGGCGCTTGTCGGACTGCTACTCTTTGCTCTGCGACCTCCCGCCTTGAGAGCAAAGGCGCTACAGGCCGCCGTCTAAGGACTACCAAGCCGACAACTCACCCACGATTTCTTCGACCAGGTCTTTAACGGTCACGATGCCGATGCACCGGCCGGATGCGTCTTCGATGGCCGCCATGCGTCGGCGCTCCTTCTGCAGGACGGACAGGGCATCGAGTACGGTGGTCCTTGGTGTGAGCCGAACGATGGTTCGCATGACCGCGCAAACCGGTGTCTCCGGCGCTGCATCGATGATATCCAGAAAGTGCACAACGCCGACAACGCGGCGACGATCGCCCTCATAAACCGGCATGCGCGCGTGACGAGAATACCGGAGGACTTCATCAATTCGGTCGCGCCGCGCGGATGCCTCCAGCATGACCACTCTTGCCAGCGGGACCATCACCGCAGCCAGATGCGTGCTGCTGAGCTTGTGAACACTCTCCAGCATGGCGATCTGGGTACGAGTCAGGTTTCCTTCAGCGGCTCCCTCACGGAGCATCTGATACATCTCAACACGCGAGCCCGTTACGGCGGCCGGTGCCGGCGCCGTCCTGAGCCGTCGCAGTACGAAGTGCGAAAGGTGCTGCTGTATGCCGATGAGACCAGTCATGCGGAAAAGCCACCGCGAGATACTGAGCACACCGGCGAGCGAAAGCATGTAACGATCGGCATGGCGCTGGAAGATGTTCTTGGGCACCATCTCGCCGAAAATGAAGATGATCGGCGTGAGGATCAGGGTGGTGTAGACTTCAGCTCGGGCGGCTGCGAGATCGCTGCTCTCCCCCGGGGGCGAGCTACGGAGCAGGATCACGACCATGCAGACAGGAGCGAGATAGTTCGCCAGATTGGTGCCCAGAAGGATCGTGCTGAGCAGGGCCGGTCGGTCTGTCAAAAGGTCTTGCAGCCGTATGGCAGAGCTGCTGCGGCGATGAGCAGCGACCGAAAGGCGCAGTCGGCTGACGCCGTACATGCCGGTCTCGGCACCGCTGAAAATGCCTGAGAAAACCACGCAGAGAAGGCAAAGGGACAGCCAGAACGAGATTTCCACCCAGCTCCCGTGAGAAATCATCGTGCGGCCCCCCCGCCAGTATCAGGCGCTTCGTCCGACGCAGGCAGATCCGCTGCAGCATGATTCGAAACTCGTTCTGCAGCCGCCACGTCGTTGCCTTCGCGTGAGAAGCCCAGCAACATCGCCAAGTCCGCATTTTCTTCGGCGGGCTGACTGAGTGTGAGCCGGGCACGCAGCACACGTCGCTTGCGGATCGACTCAACCCGCAGCGTCGCGTGTCCCAGGGTAACCGTATCTCCGACAACCGGAAGCCTGCCGAGCTGTTCGGCGATTAGCCCCCCGACCGTGTCGATGCGAGTGTCTTCCAGAGGCAATTGAAAGGCGCGGCGGAAATCGTCCACGTCGATCCTTGCATCCACGAGATAGGTGGTATCGTCGATCCGAACAAGCGGTGGCCCCTGTGCGGGTTCATCCGGAGCAGAAAGGTCTCCGACTACGGCTTCCACCACGTCTTCCAGTGCGATGACGCCGGCCAGTCCTCCGTATTCGTCGATAACGACGGCCATCTGCGTCCCCGTTCGACGAAAGTGCTGGAGAAGGGCTTCGACACCGGCCTGTTCAGGAATGAAATGAACCGGGCGGATCAGCTCGCGTAATGCAATCTCCTTCCCGGCATGACGACTGCGAGCAAGGAAGAACTCGCGAGCATGAATAACCCCGATGATGTTGTCGATGTTGCCTTCGTAGACCGGGATATGAAGCAACCGGCTTGACTTGAACTGCGCGGCCAGCGTTTCAGCACGATCCGAGATATCGAAGGCAACAAAGTCCACCCGAGGCACCATCAGTGCGCTGACCCGAGTCTCAGAAAGCTCGACCACGTGGTGAAGGATGACGTTTTCACGATCGTCGATCAGGCCGTCGTTTTGGCAGATGAGCACCAGTTCCTGAAGTTCCTCGGCACTGACGGCTGGGCCGCCTTCAGCCGTGCCGGTCAGCAGTCGCGTGAATGGCTCGACAAAAACATTTTCAAGCAGCCAGCGCAGGGGTGCGGTCGCAACTTCCAGAGCCCGAAGGGGAATGGCCACCAGCGGCGCGAGTCTCATGCTCAGTGCCAGGGCGATCTGCTTGGGAATGATTTCAGCGCCGAAGACCGTCAGGACAAAGCCCGAGACGCCGAAAAAGCCGGTCCAGACCGGGGAACCGGCAGCCAGTCGAACACTGGTGACGCCCAGTATCGAGTAGAGAAGGATGTTCACCGCCGTATTTGAGAGTAAGACCGTGGAGAGCAAACTTCGTGGCTGATCGCGGAGACGGACGACCATCCTTGCGCCGATGCCACCGGATGCAGCCAGCTCGGTCAGTTGTTTGCGAGTCAGAGCAAAGAGGGCCGTTTCGCTGCCCGAGATCGCCCCGCTGATGACCATCAGAGCGCCCAGCGCGAAGAGATGCGGCAGATTCTCGATCAGGCGTTCCATGATCATGGCTCAGTACCGGCGGTTTTGATTTTAGAGCCCGCCGGATGTACTGTCGAACGGACGCGTGATGGACTACCTTTGGCTGACATTACTGGGTCTGGCAGCGGGAGCATCCGGTGGGCTTCTGGGAATCGGCGGCTCCGTCGTGATGATCCCCGGCATGGTGATCCTCTTCGGTTCACATCAACATCATCTCTATCAGGCCGCGGCGATGATCGTCCATTTCTTCGTCGTAGGTCCATCCGTGCTGCGGCATCGACAGGCACGGGCGACGTTTCGTCCGGTCACGCGATGGATGGTGCCCAGTGCCGTCGTCGGCGCGATCATCGGCGTGGTTATCAGTGAGCTGCACATTTTCCACGGCGATGGCCAGGGCTATCTTCAGCTCGGCTTCGCGGCGTTCCTGCTTTACATCGTCTTCTACAACCTGATGCGGCTCCAACGAGGCAGCCACCTGCCGGAGATGACGGAAGCGGATTCGTCGAGAATATCGCCCGCAAAAATTGTTGCGATGGTAGGCCTGCCTTCGGGACTGTTCGGTGGATTACTTGGCGTCGGTGGCGGATTGATCGCAGTGCCGGCGCAACAGGTCGGCTTGAAAATCCCGTTGCGTAACGCAATTGCCAATTCGGCCAGCATGATCCTCTGGGCCAGCATCGCCGGCGCGATCGTCAAAAATGCCCGACTCTCTGAGCATGGCGCGAGTTTCAGGCAGTCGCTCCTGCTTGCGGCGATCCTTGCTCCGACAGCCATCATCGGCGCCTACTTCACGGCCGCTCGTGTCCACAAGTGGCCTGTGGGTATCATCCGTACGGCCTTCGTTATTCTGCTGCTCTACTGCTCGTATCGAATGTTTGCTGCCGGTTGGAGCCAGGTCAGTGGGTAGTAAGAGCGTTTAACGTCGACGGATTACGCCCCTCCGAAATGCTCTCTTCGCTAGAAGCCATGAGGCACCTTGAAATCAGCCAGGAAGATCTGACTCGTGGCATCCGACCCGCGCTGACTGGTCCACATCAACCATTTGCCATCCGGGCTGACGACCGGCAGACCATCGAAGCGTGGTGAGAATGTCACACGCTGGTGCATGCCCGTTTCGACGTTCAGTAGATAAACCTCATAGTTGTAGTGGCCGTGCAGACTGGTGGTGAAAACGACGCTCCTTCCATCGGGAGCATCCGCCGTAGCCGGCAACCAGTACGGTGCCCAGTTCACGATATCGCTGTCGGCCGTGAGTTGTCGCTCGCCTGTGCCGTCGGCGTTGACGACAAACAACTGGAGATGATCGTTCTGCCGGCGATCCGCACGAAAGATGATCCGCCGCCCGGCGGGTGAGAAGAACGGCCCGCCATCGTAACCGGGACGATTCGTAATACGTCGCACGCCGCTTCCGTCGGCATTCATCACGTACAAATCCGGGTTGCCGTCGCGGTCGCTTGAAAAGACTATGAATCGGCCATCCGGGCTGTAAGCACACTCCGCATCGTAACCGGCAGTCTTCGTGAGCTGACGCGGATTCGAGCCGTCCACATTTGCCGTGATGATGTCCATGCCGCCGGGCATATCCCAGACATAGCTCGCGCCCTCGCGCTGGTAACGGTTCGGGTTCTGAAGATTCGGATTAAGGAATGTCGAAGCGTAGATGATGCCGCGGCCGTTGGGTTCGAAAAATCCGCAGGTGCAGGCACCGTCCCCCGGACTGACTCGTCGAAGCGAGTCGGAGATCGGTCGACCGTCCGAAGTCAGGTCGAGCGTGTACATCTGATACTTGGATTCACCCCGGGGATAGGCCTGAAAAATGATGCGTCGCATGTCCGGACTGAAATAGGCCTCACCGGCACGATCCAGTCCCATCGTCGGATTCGTGAGTTGGCGCACATTCGTAAGCAGCTTCGCTTCGGCGTCCTCCCAGGACTCCGCAGGCGTTGAATCGGCGATCAGAACTACTCCTTCGGTATCTGAATTGGATATTTCAACGTCCGGTTCCGTGGCCGTTATGGATCGGCGACCTTCTGTGCTGCAGCCGGCAATGGAGGCCATAACGAGGCAAACCATCGATATCGTGCGTATATAATCCTTCATCAGGAGGGCCCTCTCGTAACTACTGTACTTTTCAGGCGTTGCAGCGATGTATCGAATACGAGACGTCCGTGGTGAGTGGCGTTATTGCGAGCATGCCAGCCGCTCTGGGTAAACCCGGATCGTCGATCTGCGCGTGTTATACCCCAACGGACCCATCGAACAAACCGATGCCGTGAGGCCGGATTTGTCTTTGCCAACCAAAAATCCGACAGTATATTGTAGTAGTTGGTGCGTTTGGTCTGCTGATCGTGCGATAGGGTCTGGGTCCTTTCTGATTGATTTCCACGCTCTTGATTGCCGGTTTGCCCATGCCACCTGCTGGTCCGAGTGGTCGGACCCTTTCAACGTCGGCCCTGAAAGTAAAAGATTGGGCTGAATCTGCCCCTGCCAGGAGAATGTGATCATGGGCAAAAAGTTGTATGTCGGAAATCTTCCTTTCAGCATGAGCGGGTCTGACCTCGAGCAGCTCTTCAGTCAGCACGGGTCGGTGACCAGCGCGCAGGTCATTTCCGACCGGGAAACGGGCCGCAGCAAGGGCTTCGGTTTCGTCGAGATGTCTTCGGACAGCGAGGCACAGGCGGCGATGGACGCGCTCAACGGCCAGCAGCATGAGGGGCGTGCACTCACAGTCAACGAGGCGCGACCGCGTGAGAATCGTGGCGGCGGCGGCGGTGGTGGTCGCGGCGGCTACGGTGGCGGACGCGGCCGGGATCGCGATCGTTACTAGGTGATTCACGAACCTCCTCAAATCAACAAAACGCAACCCGAGGCCGCGTGCAATCGCGGCCTCTCTTTTTTTGCGCGGAGGAATCCTATATGATTCCAATGCAAGAGGTGATAATGTCATTCACCGTGGTGACGATCACCTTGGAAACGTCTTGCGTGTCGGGCGTACGGCCTGACGCCACCGGCGAGCGAGCTCCGGTCTAGAAGGACGGATGGGTTGGAGATCAACATTCTCTGCATCGGCGACGTGGTCGGCAAACCGGGCCGATCCATCGTCTCTCAGGCCATTCCCCGGCTGGTCAAGCAGTACGGCATTGACTGCGTCATTGCCAACGTCGAGAACGCCGCAGCCGGTTCCGGCCTGACCGAACTACTCTACAACAAGTTTCTCCGATACGGCGTGCACCTGATGACGCTGGGCGATCATATCTATCGCAAGGGAGAGATCATGCCGCTCTTGGAGCGTTCGGACTGCGCCGTGCGACCCGTGAACTACCCCGCTGAGTCTGTCGGTCGTGAAGTTGCGATCTATGAGACGGCCAAAGGCCCCAAGGTCGCGGTGATCTCTGTTATGGGACGGCTCTTCATGCGACCGCCCTGCGACTGTCCGTTTCACGCGGCGGATCGCGTGCTGGCCAAGCTGCCGCGCGACGTGAACATCGTGGTGGTCGACATGCACGCGGAGGCGACGAGTGAGAAGGTCGCGATGGGTTGGTATCTCAATGGCCGCGTGAGTCTGGTATTCGGCACGCATACGCACATCCCCACGGCGGACGAGCAGATTCTGGATCGCGGCACGGCATACATCACAGACCTCGGAATGACCGGACCGTACGACAGCGTGCTCGGTCGACGAAAAGACCGTATCCTGCGGTATCTGATTTCGGGCCTGCCCGCACCGTTTGATGTGGCTACGGACGATGTACGACTCTGTGGGGTGCTGGTGCGTGTGGATAGCGACACAGGCAAGGCGCAGCACATCGAGCGAATTCGAATCGACGGTCTTGAAGGCGGCGCGGCGGACGAGGGGGATTGAGTCGCGCTCGCAGGCGCCGGTGGGATGAGGGCATCACGCTCACAAAAATGATGCAGGTGCCAATTGATATCCGATCGTTTCGATGTCTGTTGAACAAGAAACATGTGCCGAATCGTCCCCTATCTTCCGACTCACCGTGATGCAATGATTGCGGTCGTGCAAGATGTGCATCGTGAGTACGGATTCACGTGGGAGGCAGACGGCTATCATCGCGATCTATACACGGTGGAGGAGACTTATCTTGCGCCCGGCGGGATGTACTGGGTGGCGCTGGACGGCGAGCGGGTCGTCGGCTGCGTAGGCCTCACGCTGCATGGTATGGAATGTGAACTTCACCGGCTGTACCTTCTTGCCTCGCATCGCGGCCGCGGGCTGGGGCGTCGGCTATTGGAAACGACCATCAGACATGCATGTGAACACGGGTGTCGCAGGATGATCGCCTGGAGCGACGTGAAGCTGCCAGATGCACACCACCTTTATCTTAAGATGGGATTCGTGCAGGAAGGGCAGCGCATCTGCGACGATCCGGATCAGGCACTGGAATACGGCTTCTGGAAGGAGCCGCTGTGAGCAAGAGGAAGCGAAAGGACAACCTGCCGCCCGGCCGTGACGCCTTCGACCCGCGACGTGTAAAGGCCGAACAGGAGCCGACGTTGTTCGGAGCGAGCGAAGTGCAACGAGCCACCAATCAAAAGCCCCCTCCTGCAAGCGACGGCGGCACCGGCCAAACCGAGACATCGATCATCACCGTCAGTGTCCTGACGCGACTGATCAGGGGCGCGCTTCAACAGGTGCTACCCGGCACGATCCGTGTTGTCGGTGAAGTCTCCAATCTTTCTCGGCCTTCCGGCGGGCACATCTACTTCACGCTGAAGGATGAATGGAGCGAGGTGCGCTGCGTGATGTGGCGATCCGACGCGGTGAAGATGAAGTTCGACCCGGCCGATGGTCTGGAGGTTATCGTTTCCGGAGAGGTTGACGTCTACGAGTCGCGCGGACAGTATCAACTCTACGTTCGGAGGATGGAGCCACGCGGGGTCGGCTCCCTGGAACTGGCCTTCCGACAGCTCAAGGAGCGACTGGAAAAAGAGGGGCTGTTTGACGCGGCGCGAAAGCGGCCGATTCCCCGAACGCCGCGGACGGTAGCGGTGGTGACCAGTCCGACGGGGGCAGCCATCCGGGACATTCTGCAGACCCTGGGACGACGGTATCCAGTCGTTCGTGTGCTCGTCTACCCGATCAAGGTGCAGGGCGAAGGGGCCGCGGAAGAGATTGTCGATGCGATCCGGCGAATCAATCTCGCGCGAGTAAAGATCGGTGGCGTTGATGTGATGATCGTCGGGCGCGGCGGTGGCTCGCTTGAAGATCTGTGGGCGTTTAACGAAGAACCGGTCGCCCGGGCGATTCATCAAAGCGAGATTCCCGTGGTGAGTGCCGTCGGGCATGAGGTGGATTTCACCATCGCGGATTTTGTAGCGGACCTTCGCGCAGCCACACCCACGGCGGCGGCAGAACTGGTCGTACCGAACGTAGCGGACTTGCTCGCGGAGCTGGACTCTCACGGGCTGCATCTGAATCGAGCGATACGCGGATTAATGAATAACGCAAGTTCTCGGCTCGCCATCGTCGAGCGTTGCGAATGGTTTCGCGATCCGTTGGGGCAGATTGCCCGTCGGGAACAACAGGTGGACGAGGCGACCAGCCGCTTACGGCTGGCGATGTCCCATCATCTTGCGAGCTGCCGCTCGTCGTTACATGCCCTGGAAGTGCGGGTCATGGGCGTACGGCCGGAAGCGATGCTGTCGCTGCGGCGTGAGCGCTTGGCGAAGGTCGAACATCGACTGCATTGGGCGGCATCTCAGATGGCCATCCGGTTTGAACGTCGAGTGGGGCTGGTTGAAGCACGCTTGCGGTCCGCCACTCCGCGAAGATTTTTGGAACAATTCTCGGCCTTGCTCAAGCAGCTTGATGAGCGACTGACACGCGGGATGAAAAGGTCACTCTCCGATCTAGAAAAAACGGTATCCGCCTTTGAGGGGCGGCTGGCCGCGAGCAGCCACGCGGCGGTCCTGAACCGTGGATTTACCATTACCCGGCGGGCGGCAGATGATAAAATCATTCGACGTGTGACGGACGTGGAACGCGGGGAGGCGTTGACGACAGAGACCATAGGCGGCCGCATCCGCAGCCGCGTGGAGGAGTAGGGCCTGAGCATGTCTGCAAACGAACCCACCTTCGAAGAGGCGATGAAACAGCTGGAGACGATCGTCCAGGCCATCGAGCAGGGCAAGATCGGTCTGGAAGAGTCGATCAAGCAGTACGAGGCAGGCATGGCGCTCATCCGACGATGTCGCACGGTACTGGCCGAGGCGGAGCTGAAGATACAGCACCTTCAGGCGTCTGGAGCAGACGGCGTCGCCGTGAAAGAAGGTCTTCCGTCCGGTGCTGCCTAAGCTGCAGCGGCATCAACTTTTTTGCACGTGCGAGTCATCACAGATTCAGCACTGAACTGCATCCACGATCTTTCGAGACTCGAGCACATCGTGTACGCGAATGATGTCTGCGCCGGACAGCGCCGCATGAAGTACGACGGCGAGATTTCCCGCGAGAAGCGATGTGTCTGAATCCTCCCCGGCAGAACCGATAACCTGTTTAATGGCTTGTGGTTGGAGCGGAACATTCCCCAACAACTGACGGAGGAAGCGTTTGCGCGAGTGGCCGATCATAAGAAGGAATCGACCGACGAACTTCGGGAGGGAATGCAGAAGCAACATGTTGTGTTCCAGCGTCTTGCCGAAACCGATACCGGGGTCGATGATCATTCGCCCGCTATCAATTCCCGCCGCCTCCATTGCCACGGCTCGCTCTTCAAAAAATGCGGCCACTTCTGCAACGACATCCTTGTAGCAGGGACGGTCCTGCATGGTCTCGGGCCTACCCTGCATGTGCATCACGACGAATGGAACGCGAGATTCACGCAGTAAGTCCACCATCTGTGGATCGTGTCGCACGCCGGAGATGTCATTGACAAGATCGGCGCCGGCATCGAGCGCGACGCGTGCGACCTGCGCCGATTGCGTGTCGATCGAGATCGGTATCGTCAACCCGGCGGCACGCAGGCCGCGAATGACCGGCAGCACACGTTCGATCTGTTCGACGGCCCCCACCGCACGCGACCCGGGCCGGGTGGACTCGCCTCCGACATCGATCAGGTCCGCTCCATCGGCGGCCATTCGCAGACCATGCTCGATGGCCGCGGCCGGCTCCAGAAAGCGCCCGCCGTCGCTGAAAGAGTCCGGCGTGACATTCAGGATGCCCATGATCAGGCATCGCTGCCCGAAACAGAGGGGGCCGTGACGAGTCTCAAGCGTACGATGCATCGGCAGTGACATACGTTCCTGTCGCAAACGTTTCGGCTCGTTGGCTTTCTGACCGTTGAATGATACGCTGTCGTCAGCGACCCGCACATCTCCGACAATCGTCGCGCGGAAAGCGGGAATTCGGCCTTATAGCAGCCGCATTTATAGAACGTATAGTGCTATCCGGCAGTTGAAGAACTCGAGGCGGTCAGCATTGACGATGACAGAGATTACCACCGCAAACTCGACACGCTGGCACAAGCCGGCGGCCCTCGCTGTTGTGGCGTGTGTCGCCCTTGCCTTCGGCTGGCCGACTCGCAACGGGGACTTCCTGAGCGGAGATGATCAGCGGCTTGTCGTCGAGCACTACCTCGTCAACCATCCTTCCTTCGTTAATGCCGGCCGATTGATTACGACGCTTCATGATGATCTTTATCAACCGCTACCGATGCTGTCGTTACAGTTCGATTACGCACGGGCAAAACCGACGCCCGATCGGCGCTTTCCGGTGAGCACCTCGCCGTTTCATATCACGAACATATTCCTGCATGTGGTCAACTCATTGCTGGCGGCCGCACTTGCGGCGCGGATTGCCGGCTGCCTGCGCATCGGCTTCGTCGCCGGGGTGCTGTATGCCTGTCACCCCTATGCCGTTGAACCGGTCGCGTGGATCAGCGGGCGCATGATGCTGCTCGCAGCGATGTTCTCGATGTTGACGATGCTCGCATGCCTGGGAAGCACAACGCAGCAGCGTGTGCATCCGGTCGGGGCGGTGCTGGCATGGCTGGCGGCCGTCGCGTCAAAAGTGATCCCGACCGTGCCACTTGCGGCGATCTGGTGCGCGCTTGTTCGACGCAATCGTCAAGCTGAAAGTCGGCCGGCCGGCGCGAACATCGCTATGTACGCCATCCTGATTCTGATTTCGATTGCCGCAAGCGGCCTGGTCTGGTATGCCACGCGGCGGGCCGGATTCATCGAAAGCGCCGAGTCGCAGCGATCGACCTCCCTGCCTGTGCATGCCCTGCTTGCTGCAAAGCACTATGTACAGAATTACTTCTGGCCGGTGGAACTCGCCGCCTGGTCGCCGCCACCAGAGCACATCGCGCTTGCCTCGCCACAATCGCTTGCCGCGCTGGCCATTCTGGCGGGACTCGGAGTCGCGACGTTCTTTTTCCGACGGTGGAATCGCACGGCCTTTGCCGGGCTGGTCCTCTTCGCGATCCTGATTGCGCCGTTTCTGATGGCCGGCGCAGCGCGACGATTCCTGGCCGCGGATCGATACATGTACCTGCCGATCTTTGGATTGCATCTGGCCGTTGCGTCGATTGCCATCTCGCTATACGACCGACTGGCAAGGAGGGTGCCTCGCGCACATGCCCGCATCCTCGTTGCTGTCCCGGTGATTCTGTTGACACTCACATGGCTGACTACTTCCTGGAAGCTGGCACCTTGCTGGGCGGATTCGATCGCTCGCGACCGTCGGGTTGTGGATGTCTTTCCGGACAGCGAGACCGCGCACGCGGAACTGGCAAAGGCACACAATTTTCTTCAGGACCCGGTCGGTGCCCTGGAGGTCATCCATCGTGCCCGGCTGAAATGGCCGGAGAGTCCGCGACTTGCAGCGGCAGCAAGCGAGTCTCATCGGCTCCGCAAGGACGATCAGGCGGCGCTCGATGAAATCGCCCTTGCACTGGAAGGCATGCCACGACATACGCATACTCGTTACCGGTTCGCCCAACTGCTGGAGGCCGCTGGTCAAACGGAGGCAGCTCGACAGCAACTTGAGCAGATTCTCGATCGCAGTCCGAACTATTTGCCGGCGCTGATGGCCCTGGCACGACTCCATCGCGCGGCTGGGCAACTGGATAAAGCGGTGGCCATGTACGAACGTGCCGTCGCGCTGAACCCCTATCAACGTGACAGCCGCTTCGAACTCGCGGAGCTACTGATTCGCCGCGGCGAGTGGTCTGCGGCCGAGGTCCACCTGCGGCAAATCGTATCGATCGATCCACAGGATGCACCGGCTCGGCTGTATCTGGCTGTTGCGCTGGCGCGACAGGGTCGGAACGAAGAATCCCTGAAGATCTATGACGAATTGCTGACTGTTGAAACGGATCATCCACTGCTGGGCATCAATCGTGCTGAGGTTCTGACGGCGATGGGACACCTCGATGACGCGGAGGAACAGTATCGTGCGATCCTCGCGCATCGGCCGGACCTGCGAGAAGCCGTCATTGGTCTACATGCGGTCCTCCAGGAGCAGGGTCGCTACAGTGAGCTGCCTCCTCTCTGGAAGTCCTACCTGGCGGCGATCGGGGATGAAACGCATGACCGTGCATGGCTGTTGTGGTCGCTTGCCCTTGCGGGAGAAAAAGAAGCCCCAGGCAACGCGTGCGCTGCGTCAGAAGCGGAGAGCGATTCTTGTCACAAAGAGCTGTTGGCCTGGGCCTGCGCGTGGCCGTTGATTGAAACTGACGCGGAGGGCTTCCGTGATCGTTTGGGTAAATATTCGAATCCTGAGAACTGCATGGAGGAGCGACGCGAGCAAAGTCGGATGCTCATCCTCGCGCTTCGCCACCTGCCGGAGGAAATGCGGGATCACCCGGTTACCTCGTATGCCCTGGCACGTGCAGCACTGCTCGGCAGAGATGGTCACGTGGTGCGGGCGGCCATCGATGCACTCGTCAAACAAATCGACGACCCTGCCTGGCAGAGGGCGGCCGAAGAACTGCAAAACGCGCTGGAAGAATGAACAGAACTGCCGGTCAGCCGACCCCCTACGGCGCATCTGATCGCATGTCGTCGGCGATCAGCGCGGCATCGACGATGTTCACCCGATCGTGAATGTCACCGTTTGCGCCGAATTCAACTTCGAAAGTCAGCAACCGCTCGAACGATGCGATTGTCCGGTCGATCGGCAAGGGGATATCCAGTTCGCGCGGCGCTTCGCCCTGCCGGAGTCTGTCGAAAGCGACGATTTCCTGGTCGCCGAGCAGGATGCGAACCATTACATCGGCCAGTGGCCCCGCAGTGTCGTCGATTCCGATGCGACAGCGCAACCGCGTATGCCGATCCTCAATCCGCCAGGCGATACGACAGGCAGAGTGCAGGCCCACACCGCGTTCGTAAGTACGCCCCTGCATCCTGAGCGGCCCGCCAAGCACATTGCGATCGACTCGATACGGCCAGCGGATGTCGAAATACGGCGTCATTTGATAATCAGTCGGACGAACGGTACTGAGCCAGGTTCGTCGTCCACCGAGGACTTCGATGCGTCGGATCTGATCGATGGGAATTCGGATCGATGTCTGCTTCACTCCGCCGTGATCATCGGGCATTGACTGGATATCTAATTCACTCGGTGACGCCTCAATGAGACGATCCCGCGCGGTGAAAGTATCCAAAAGTAGTCGGGAATCATTGGTCAGGAAGATCATTGCGCGAAGGGATCGATCTTCCTCCACCGTTGACGCGCGCGGAGGCGGACCGGACATGGCAAGTGCCTTTACAAGTGCCCATGCGGCTTTGCGCTCTGAATCGCCGTCAAAGAATACGAGCCCGTCCTGTGAGAAGCGCACGACGACGCCCTTGACGCGATCGCCGGACGTCAGCAACAGGAAATCTTCGTCAACCCGTTCGTGCAATCCTTCGAGATGCTGGTCCTTTCGAACCAGTCGGGCCAGCCGATCCATCGGCACGAGCAATTCACCCAGCAGTGAATCACGCACGCGTAGAACGCGCTCATCGCCGCCAATGATCTCAATCGCTGATTGTCCGCCGCCGTGCGTCGTCAGTAACCATGTGCCTGTGGCTTCGCCCACCTTTCGAGGGTGGAAGCTCAGATAATCAACCTTCGTCCAGTCAAATCCACCGGGCTGTTCCCCGGGAGACAGTTCCAGCGGCTTCGGAAAGTTCAAAGCGGCTGGCGCGATCTGGATTTCGCGACGATCGAGCGTGACCAACGTTGCACGCTGATCGGCCGACACGACGGAAGACCAGTACATCAGAATGAATGCAATCAACTTCAACCTGGAAATCGCTCGCGTCATTTCTGAAAGATCGGCAGGGTCTGCCTGGGCATTTGAAGGATGATCAGCGCCATCGCCGTACCGTATTCGTTGCCCGCCTGTCCATGCCAGAATCCCTCCTCCGTCTGCTTGGCGATCAACTCATCACGGATGGCCGGCCACCATTTCTCCCAGTGTTTCCCGCCGGCCAGGTACATGGCCTGCGCAGCGTAGTAATGCCCGTAGAAATAGTGCGTCTGCTCCTGCGCTTTGCCGGGGAGGAACTTCATCAGGTACGCCAGGCCGCGCCGGATGGAATCGTCGTCGTGCACCCCGGCGTAATAGAGCGCCGCGACGCCGGCCGCCGAGCGGGCAAACATCGATCCGGAGGAGTCGAGCATGTAGCGAAAGCCGCCGTCGGAGTTCTGACTGTCGTGGACGTACTTGATCGCACGGTCGACGGTGCTCTTGGGCACCTCGATGCCTGCGTTTCTGGCGGAGCGAAGGGCCATGACCTGACAGATCGTCACGGATAGATCGGCATCGGCCCGGACGGGGTGGTACCGCCAACCGCCTTTTTCATTTTGCGTACGGACGATCAGCGCGACCGCTTTCTGAAGTTTCTCTCGAAGGTCGGCACGCGGCGACATGCCGTACATTTCTCCGAGAAAGAGCGTGGCAAAACCATGTCCATACATCGGGCCGTAGGAGGTCTCCGCCGCGACCAGGCCGGACTGTTCCGAGGCTGAGTCAAGGATGAAGTCCAGCCCGCGCTCAACCTGGCGTGCGTAGCGACCGCGGCCGGGCACGCTGCCTTCGCTGACGAACGCCAGACAGGCCAGTGCCGTTATTCCGACATGCCGTCCGTACTGCGACTGGCTCCCGAAGGAACCGTCTTCTTCCTGCTGGCGTGCGAGCCACACGAGACCACGCTCGATGGACACTTGTAACTGCGCCGTTGGGTCATTGACTGATGCGCCAGGCAGATCGTTCGATCGCAACGTTGTGTGCGTCTGGTTCGGCTGTGTTATTGCGACGGATGGATCTGATTCCGGCTTCTTGGCATCTTGTGCACAGAGCCGCGTTGCAAACAGATCACTTGATGAAGCGAAGATCACAAGCAGCATCGGCAGAAATCTGCCCCATCGAAAACTCGGCTGTCGGTGTGTCTTCGTGTGGAAGATCATGCTCTAGTTCGTCTCCGACCGTCGCGCCGGCTGGTCCGCCGTGCCTGCCGGTTCCGCCAGCGATTGCTTCTTCACCGCGCGTTCTGCCAGCTCACGATAATAGCGGAGAATCTGTTCACGGTATTTGCCGATGAACTGCTCATCGAAGCCCTGTGAGATTTCGTCCCGGTCGCGTTGTGGAAGATAACCCCAGCCGCGAGCGAGTTCCGTCTTCGACGCCTTGCCGCCGGAGGTTTCCGCTTCGCTGGACTCGCTCGGCGCCTGGCCTGCTTGCTGCGCCGATGATGCGCTGACGCTCTGCTTGCCGGCTGCCTGCTCCTGCGAAGTCGGTCGCGGAGTCGGCCGCTTTTCGCGACAGCGTCGATACTGAGAACCGCCGCGCGCGGAGACCTGATTCTTGCGCGCTTCTTCGATCAGCTTGTCGATGCCGGTGAGGACCTGCTGCTGGATCTCCTGCGTTCGAGGCCCGCAGTCGAGTTCTTCAGTCAGGCGCTTTTCGGCCTGCTCCAGCCGGGCAAGGGTTTCCTCGACATGGTCCAGCGCGCTCGACTCACCACCAAGGAGGCGACGCACCAGTTCGGGATCGACGGTTGAATCAGATTTCTCCGTCACATCGCCCGGCTTTGCCGCAGGTTGTGCTTGCGGCTGCGCCGGTTGTGTCGCCGGAGGCGACTGCATGACCAGTAATATCGGGAACAGGATTTTCGTCAGCATTTCTCACCGATCCTTTGCCGCACTTTGCACCATTCGATTCGCCAGTTCGCGGACTTCTCGCTGCCGCTTTCCAAGCGACTCAATCACCTGTTGATCCAGTTCACTACGATGCTCCGCTTCCGAGATCCGCGAATCGGCCGCTGCCGTATCATCGCTGATGTCTGACTGAAGCAACTTGAGTACTTTGAGTTCCGCGAGCGTCGGAACTGGCTTCGAAGCGGTGGGCTGGCCGGCGGTGCCTGTTCCGCCGCCGGAACCCTCCTGCACGAACTTTGGTTGTTTGTCGTCCGAGCGTTCGCGTGCGGATTCTATCAATCGGAGCAGATCACGCAGAATATGGTCCTGCTCGATAAGGGCTTCGTCAGCGACGTGCGCCGAAAGCCGTTCGGCGGACCTCTCCATCGCCGCAATCACTCGATCCATGAGATACCCGTAAACCAAGCTTTCACCGAGCTGCTCGCGAACCTGAGCGGCAGGTTCAAGCAACTCACCTTGCGATTTTGCCAGCCGGGTAAGTCGGAGCTGGTCCGCACGCGATAACTCCTCTGCAGATTTGAATCGCGCATCCTCCTCCGCTGTCTCCGTGCGGACGACCTGCTGCTTGCCGTGCAGGCCCCTCAGCGCTTCGACAATTACATCGAGCGATCGCTGGCCGCGTTCCTCATCGACACGATCCTGAAAATCCTGCAGTGCCGCCAGGGCCTCGTTCAGCAGGTCGCGCGCGGTCCTCTGACGTGTCAGCGCGTCATCCATCGCACTCTGATCGAGCCAGCGTGAAGCCGTGGCCATCTCTTCGGCTGCCAACTGAATCTGTTCTCGCGAGAAACGCGCATCTTCGTCGTCCTGCTGAAGCATTTTCGCGATGCGGCGGGCCGTATTGCCGAGGCTGGTCTGCCGATCGGCCAATTCTTCCTGTTGCAGCTCGCGATCTGCCGCGTCGCGCGCCGCCTCCGTCCGCTCCATGAGGGTTTCCTGTAAGCGAATCAGCTTAAGCAGCCGACCGCGAACATCGGCAAGGTCGCGTGACAGTTCGGAGAGCTGGCGGTTCGGGCGGTCACCGAGTGCGGAGATCATGGCACGAAGCGCGGCCGCTGCGTCACGCTGGGCCTGCGCGGCGCCGGAATGCTGTGCAGACTGCAGCGCTCCCGCGGCCTCGTCCATCTTCTCCAGCAGCATGAGTCGATAACCCACGTTCAGCGCATCGCGAAGCGCATCGGAAGTGGCCCGATCCTTTTCTCCCTGGGCAGACGACCAATCCTGCATCGCTGACATCACCTCTGCCATTTCACCGCGCAACTGCATCTGCGATGCGGTAGTCCTGGCAAACTCTCGCGGCGAAGTCAGTTCATGAGCCGGCATCGCGACGCGATCCGTCTGACGAGTGCCGCCCGCACGGGAGGCCAGCGAAGGCGGCTCCGATTCCGATGCGGGGTCTCCGGTGCGCCGAGCAAGCTGCATGGTCTCGCGTTCCAGCGCCTCCTGTCGGTCCAGCCCCTCCCGCAATCGGCGTACAAAATCTTCGTACTCGTTCCACTGCTCCATTTCTCTCACCAACGACTGCAGCGATTCGATCAGCTCGGTCTGCTTATTGCCGGCTGCATGCAGTTCGCGCTGCTGCTCCTGGGACAGTTCCGACCTTGCTGACCGTTCGAGTGATGATGCGGCTTCGTTCAGTGCATGCGGTGCAGTCTGGCTCAGTCGTCGCGAGAGCCGCTCCGCCTGCGCGGATGCCGTAGCTGCTCCTAGGCGATTCTGATCTGCACGGCGAACGAGATCGCCCAGCGCTTTGATGTGTGCCTCGTTCGCTTCGCGCAGTCGGTGGAGACCCGATGCAAGCTGTTCGGCTTCACTCCGCTGAGAATCACTCAGGGCGATCTGCCGGGCAGGTCCTGCTTCGAGGGCAACGGTCTGATCGCGGGACTCAAGAAGCGCGAGGATCATCGTCCGAATCTGCTCGCGTACTGACATCAAGTCCGACTGCAATCGTTCTGCGTAGCGCGCGGGAGAGATGATCAACACCCGTCCGATCGCTGATCGACTGGGCTCACGAGATTCGTCGCCCGGCGGCATTCGATCTCGCGCTTCCGCGAAATATTCGAATACTTCGCCGACCGACGGATTCATCGAGGCAAGCTCCCAACGATGGGTCAGTTCGACGCGCAAGGGAGGTTCCGTCGGATTGGTCTCCGGCAGCAGTGATGCCTCATGATGGAGTTCACTGCCTGCCCTTCCGTAGCGAAGGCCAACGTATGCCAAGCCGACATCGTCGTGCGCGATGATACGCATTTCAATTCTTGCTTCGGGAGTCGCCTCCACGATTGCTTCCGGCTCGGTCACCATCACCACGGGCGCTGTATCCGGCCTCACACGCAGTCGGTACGTCGGCGTCGATCGGCTCTCTAACCCTTGCGAATCAACCAGCCGAACCCTGAACGCGCCCCCCTGCCTTGTCGGAAACTCAGCGTGCAACGTGTGCGCAGCATCATTGTTTCGTTGCATCGTGATTCGAGTCCCGTCCTCGAAGACGATTTCGGCTCGCGAAACACCAATACCGGATATGAGCTTGCTCGGGAGCACCTCGACTTGAATGTCACTCCCCGCCATGGCTTCGGCGTCATGGTCTTCGAGCGAGTCCTCTACGATCGGCAGGTGTGCAGCATAGGATGGCGGCTGGATACGAAGCCGCGCCCACTCGACTTCCGGCCGGTTCACTACGCGCAGCAGGAACGGCGCCAGAGAGGTATCGTCATCACCGGCTCGAAATGAGTAGCGAACGGGCTGCCGCAAGTTTTCGAGCGAGAGGCGATAGACGCCATCGGCATCGCGGCGCAGCAGCGAAGTTTCGGCGGGTTGCGATCCTGCCTGCCACATCACAAAACCACGAACCGCCGGACTATCACCCTTGAGCAGGCGCATTTCGACCGTAAATGTCTCTCCAAAAGCCACGACGGCGTCCCGCGTGATCGGCTCGATTACATGTTTTCGAGGCCACTGTGCACCGGACATCGGCCTTGCAAATCGGTCGGCGCCGATCAGTACCGCCCAAGGCACCCACCATCCGATCAGGAAAACGAGCCCGCAACTCGCGATCGCCGCAAGCAGCGCGACGGCTGCGGAGCGAAATCGAACCATGCGGGCAGGCACCGTTAATCGAGTGGCACGGTCCGCTTCCTCAACGATTCGCGACCACATCTCTCCCGATACACCTGCACGGTCGCTGACGTGGCTGATCGCCGTGGCCCACACATCTCGTGTCGTACCCGGCAGTCGCTCCAGCGCCACGACAAGCTGCTCAAGCGGGATAGGCGTGCACAGCGGCTTCCAGATGCGCCGGTAGGTGTAGATGCCCGCCACCGATGCCCCTGTGAGCAGAAAACCTGTTCGCACCATCGCCGGAAATCTCACCAACCAGTCAAGCAGACCGGCGACCAACAAGCAGGCGATCGTCGCGACGATCAGGCGTGCCCATCCCTCCAGGACCAGCACGATGCGAATGTATCGCCGGATGGATCGCAGCTTACGGATCAGCCGGAGTTGCGGTGTCTCACTGTCCTGCCGCAAGCCGGAAGGATCGGGTTGCTGATACGTGTGCTGAGGTGGCTTGTTCATGCGAGCCCCCGTGCCCGACGCAGGGCCCATTCCGTCGAAAGGAATACGAAGAGAAGACTGAGAATCAGCCAGGTATCCCAGATGGACTCCTCGACGTCATCGGCGATCTGTACGCTACGGTCGGCCATCGCCGCTGCGAGCTGCTTCAGGTCATCGCTGAGCTGATAGAAACTGCCGCCTGTTCTGCCGGCCACCAGGCGCAGCAGCTCGTGATCGGCCTCAAGGCGGGCCTGTTCTGGATCGTGTGGCGCAACCGTGATGGAGCGCGTCAGCGTTCGCGAGCCGGCAGTGCCGAATCTTCCCGGCAGATGGGGAGCTGAAGCGGTCAGCGAGAGATTCCCCGAGCTGCGCGGAACGAACTCTCCCTGCCAGAGCCGGTTCGTCCCAGGCGGCGGGCTGAGTGACAGTCGGTCAACCAGCAGATTCGACGCATCACGAACGGTGATAACGGCTTCCGGAAGCTGCACTGCCGGCGCGTCGTCCTGCAACGACAGCCGAACGCGAACTTCGTCGCCGAGTTCATACCGACGTTGATCCGTTTCCAACCGCCAGGGATTCGTGCTGCCGAGCTTCTTTCCGCGCGCGAGGGTACGGATGATCTGCAACCAGATTGTATCGTAGTAGATGTCACCGGAGTACTGCCGCCAGCGCCACCATTCATCGCTCCCGGAGTAGAAGGTTCGGCCGACACCGAAGCGACCAAGCACGGCCATCGGCAGTTCGCCTGCTTCGACGCGCGCCGTCGGATGCACGGCCAGCACCGTTGCGCCCGGACGGGCGCCTGCCACCACCGCATACCAGAGGAAACCAGGCATTGCAGAATACGTGTGTTCATTGCGAACTTCGTCGGCTTCCAGCCGCAGCAGCGTGCTGAGACGGCCCTCCGGAGTCCTGCGCGGCAGGAAGGGCTCCGTCAGTGAAACGTCATGACGGCCCGTGAAACGCGGATCGATCTCCACCGGAAGCAATTTTTCGAGCGGAGTCTGCCGGAGACTGCGCGGCATGTTGCGTTCGCCGGCGAGGAAAACCAGCCCGCCGCCGTCGAGGGACACGAAATCGACGAGCATCGACTGTTGAACCGGTGAGAGCCAGTCTCCGCGCGGGTCGACATCTCCGAGAATGACCACGTCGTATGCTCGAAGTTCTTCGACGCTTCGGGGAAACCTGCGGATCGGCAGCGTACCTTCCTGCGGAAAGCCGGGAGTGGCTTCCAGGAGCAGGCAACTGCTTTCGATGTTCGGCTCGCGCAAGAGCAGATTCTTGAGATAGCGATACTCGAATCGCGGATAACTCTCCACGTAGAGCACGCCGATCTTTTCATCGTGTGCCAGGAGGGTCGTCCGAGCCTCGTTGTTCTCAATGTTCCGTTCGCCCGGCAGCGGCACGATACGGACGACCAGTCCGATCTGTCCGACGCGATCGGGTTTAAATTGCAAATCGCCTTCCAGTTCGGCCTGCGGCGGGTGAAGTTGACGATTCACCGAGGCCAACAGGGTGCCGGTCGCCTCGTCGCGAAGCTCGACCGTGAGATCGGTCCGGCTCTCGATTCCCCTCAGCGTCGCCCGGTACTGAACGCTCACCGTATCGCGCACAAAGACCTCGTCTGGCGACCAGACGGACGTCATCGCTGCATCACACCGCACACTCGTGGAACCCGCCGCTACTGCGTATACGGGGATGGACCTTGCAGAGGCCTGTGCCAGCACGGGCTCAATCTCTACCGGCTCCGTCTGTCGCCCATCGCTGATCACCACGACACCCGCGACGCGACGACCCTGCGTCTCGCGGAGCACCTGCCGAATGGCCCTGCCGAGGTTCGTCCGCGACTCATCCGGCGACAGCGTTTCGAGTGCTCCGAGAATCTCACCTGTGTCATCAACGGTACGTGCATCGCCGATGCGAGCTGTTCCGATGCCGAACGTCCAGATACCCAACTCGTGCTTCTTGACAATCTCGCTCAACAGCCCGTCTTCGACTTCCGAGAGCTTCGCAAGCACCTTCTTCCATCTCGATGGATCCTGTGAGCGTGTTGCGATGAGAGACAAGTCATGAGTGGGATGAGATACTCCTTCAGGATCATTCGCTTCATCATCCGCCGACATACTCGATGAACGATCGAGCAGCAATGCGACGTAAGACGGCTCGACCCGAGTACGACTGAGAACCAGCATCGGCCGACCGCAGATGAAAAGCACGGTCATGACTGTTCCGAAGCGCAGCAGCATCAGCATCCATCGCGATCGTGCTGGAAGGATTTCACGGCGATAGACCAGCCAGACGGCCAGTGCCGCGGCTATGGCGCCGAAGAGCATGATCCATGGCGCCGGCGGCGCGGCAAAGCGCAAGGAGACTGCTTCGCCATCGGCAAGACGAATGCGCTGCAAACCCAGCAGCCAGTCCAGTGCAACGTTCATCGACGCGTTCCAAAGCAGGCACCCGCTAGGGTCTCCGCGACCACGGCCGTCAGCAGCGCAAACATCAGCAGTTGCGCGAATTCACGCGGCACGCCGGCCGTTGACTTCGCCGTTACTTCTCGCAGCGAGTCCACCAGCTCCGCACGGGATCCGAATCGCTGCCGGATTGTTTCCCGGGTTGCCTCGGTGAGATCGTGGTCCGTCGTATCAGGATTCACCGCGAACAACCTCGGTTGATCCGCCACGGCCACGCTGTAGAAACCGGGATGCAAAGTCTCCCGATAATTCAGTGTGCAGCCGGTAGATTCCGACTCCAGTTCCGCTCGCAGCGTCGAACCCTCTGGCGTCGAGATCACCGCAAGGTGTCGAGCAAAGCGACCCGGATACCTCAACACAAGCGGTTGCCCGCAGAGCAGATTCAATTCCGACTGGTGATCACCGGCCGCATATACAGTCAGGTTCATCATCAGTGGAACGTAATCCGGTTTTCCGGGCAGATTCGTCCAGGACATGTCCGCAGCAACGAGCCAATACAAAATGCGACCGCGACCCACGGTGCAGCTCACCAATACGGGCTCGCCCGTTGTCAATTGAAGAATCGTGCGCGGAGAGGACTCGGCAGGCCCTTCGAACGGCCTGAGCTTCCAGCATGCCTGCACAAAGGACCGCTGCAATCCGCCGGCGTCATTGCCCGCCAAGTCGATCGTGACTGGATGACGAGCATCCGCTATCTCAAACCGCGGCAATTCACTCTGCTGCTCGAATTGTGCGATCCGTTCCAGTTGAATCGGAAGAAAACCGTCCTTGCGCCGCGCGTATTCGTTGTACGATTCCACGGATACATCTGCCCCCAGAAACAAGACAACGCCGCCACCAGACCGAACGAACTCTTCCAGTCGGGAGGCCGCTGTGCTTGTCAGGCGACGCAGGTTGCCCAGCGCGATCACGTCATAGCTGTCGAGCAATTCGTCATCAAGTCGTGGCTGTGCAATCCGGCGAATCTCAAAGAGCGGTCTCCGCGACGATGCGAGCTGATTCGTGTCCGGCGAGAGTGCCGTCGTGTAGAAAAACAAATCCTCGATCCGAGGACCTTGCGCGACTTCGCGATCTACCGCCAGAACGGAGATCGGTCGTGAGACGTCTACCGCGAGAAATCGCTCGTCATCTGCGGGGAGCGGATCCTCATGCTTCGCTGATCGACGGCCTTCCGTGACGGCTCGAATTTTCGCACGAATCCGATGTGGCCCCATGCGTTGAAACGCCAGCTCGAACTCTCCAATCGCAGATTCATGAGACATGATCGGGCCGATGGGAACGCTGATTACGGACGAGCCGTCGACCGTAACTTCGACCTCGACGCGTTCGAGTGAATGCGAAGACTCGTTGGCCACTTCAACCGCAAACCGCGCGGGAATGCCTACGCCCACGATCTGGCCGGCGGTACGCAGCGACGTAATCGCCAGATTTCCTCGCCGTTGCGAGCCGACGTTCAGAAACACGAGCTTGTCGATTCCCGGCAACGCAATCGAATCAGCAACCGCTGCAGGGTGATCCTCGAAGGCCGCCTGTGTGAAATCCGTCAGCACATAGCAGATTCTTCCGCCTCGCGTCACAGACTCTTCGGTCAGCATGTCGGACGCAATCCGCAGCGCCGAATGCAGATCGTTCATTCCCAAGGAACAGTTCCAGTCGGCAAGAATCCGCTCCAACACCTGCCGGTCGCGAGTCGGACGATCCACTATCGCGGCGGCCGCGGCGCCGGCCCGCACCAGCGCGATTCCGTCACGGACATCCGCCCGCGCAATCAGTTCACCGGCCATCGCCCGGGCCTTCTCGAAGGCCGTGACACCATCTTCGCGAAGTGCCCGCATCGAGAAACTGTCATCGATCACGATGACACGGTCGCTCCGTGTCTCGCCGAGTACGTCCAGCATCGACGATCGGGCTGTAAACGGACGTGCCAGCGTCAGGCCGATCAACAGCACGATCAGAGTTCGAAGCAGCAACAGGAACCACTGCTCAAAGCGAAGTCGATGCCGTGCCGAGCGCTGTGCCGCGATGAGAAACTGCATCGCTGCCCACGGCTCGCGCCGATACCCCCTCATGCTCAGGAGATGGATCACCAGCGGTGCCACTGCAAGACCGCCGGCGATCATGGCAATGCCTGGATGAAGAAACGACACGGTTCACCCTTTCGATGTTCTCCACAACTTCCCGGCGGCGCACCGTCAATCTGCGCTTAGCGCCAGCGCCTCGCTCGCGCCGAACGAGCCGTCAGGTAGGCACTGAGCACTCCGGCGAGTGATTCACCTGTGCCAAAGAGCGCATAATCGGTTTGCTGTTCATGACAGCACCTGCGGAGCGACGTCAAATATCGCTCCAGCTCTTCGAGGTAATGACGGCGCATGACACGCGGCTCCACGACGATCGGCGACAGACCTTCGAGACCGACCAACTGCATCGCCCGATCGAATGGGAACTCCAATTCAGCCGAATCCAACACATGCAGCACTACCGGTTCGTGTCGGCGATGCCGAAGATGTTTGAGTCCGGCGGTGATCTCATCGACAGGCCCAAGAAAGTCACTGACCAATACGATCAACTGTCGTTGATGGGAGGCCTCGGCCAGTTCATCCAGCACGGCGCGGAAAGCCGTAGGCCCCCGCGGGCGGGCAGCGAGCAATTCCCGCGTGATCGTCCTCCACTTCGCGGGATTGTTCGAGGGTTTGCTGGTGCGGTGAATGTGCGTGTCGAACGTCGTCAGCGCAACAGAGTCGGCCTGCTGCAATGCGAGGTAGGCCATCGCCGCGACGATCGTCAGCGCATAGTCACGCTTGGACCAGGGCGATCCAGCAGACTGGTAAGACATCGACTCGGATGTATCCACGGCAAAGAGCAGTTGCAGGTTGGATTCCTGCTCGTGGCGTTTGATGTAGTGCTTGTCCGTACGGCCGTAGACTTTCCAGTCCATGAATCGCAGGTCATCGCCCTGGGTGTACTTGCGGTGCTCGGCAAACTCGACGGAGAAGCCGTGTGCCGGTGACCGGTGCATCCCGCTGATGAATCCCTGAACGAGCAGCCGGGCGCGTAGTTCCAGCCCGCTGATTCGTGCCAGCACCATCGGGTCGAGATATTTTCGATCGTCTTCGATGGCCTGTGCCACGCGACGTACACCTCCCCCCGCGATCATGAACTCAGGACGCGTCGCGCCCCGATGGCGTCCAACTCCGGCGTCGTACTCGTGGGCACGTCCGCAAGCAGACGATCCACCAGCTGGTCGGAGGTGACGGCGTCGGCCTCGGCGTTGAAATTCGTGACGATGCGGTGACGCAGGACCGGATGCGAAACCGACTGGATGTCTTCTATCGTGACGTGATATCTGCCTCGAAGCAGCGCGCGGGCCTTTCCGGCAATCACCAGAAACTGCGACGCTCGCGGACCAGCCCCCCAGCTGACATAGTCTCGCACGAAAGGTGGCGCACCTTCGAGCTGTGGTCGAGTCGCGCGGGCCAGCCGCATGGCATAGCGCATGATATGATCGCCACAGGGAACCTGTCTCACCATCTCCTGCAGACTGAGGATGTCTTCCGCGCTGAAAATCCGCTGGAGGCCGACTTCCGCAGAAGTCGTCGTCAACTGAATGATCTGCAACTCTTCTGCCTCGCTCGGGTACTCGACCAGCACCTTGAACATGAAGCGGTCCAACTGGGCCTCCGGCAACGGGTAGGTTCCCTCCTGCTCAATGGGGTTCTGGGTCGCAAGTACGAAAAAAGGGCGCGGAAGTCGATGGGTAAAGCCGGCGGCCGTCACCTGGTATTCCTGCATTGCCTCCAGCAGGGCTGCCTGTGTTTTCGGAGGGGTGCGGTTGATTTCGTCCGCGAGAATCACATTCGCGAAGATCGGTCCATTGACGAAACGGAGCTGCCGAACGCCGGTGCTCTTGTTCTCCTCAATAATCTCCGTCCCAGTGATGTCGCTGGGCATCAGGTCCGGAGTGAACTGAATGCGATTGAAGGACAGACTGAGTGTATCAGCCAGGGCGCGAATGGCCCGTGTTTTAGCCAGACCCGGTACACCTTCGAGAATGCAATGCCCGCGGGAAAAGAGACTGATCAGAAGCTGATCGAGAACATCTTCTTGGCCGACGATCGCTTTGGCCAGTTCCCGGTGAATCTGTTCCCGGCTGCGACCGAGCGCCTCGATCGCCTTTCGTTCATCCGCACCAAGATCCGCCTGCTGTTCGCGTGGTTGATCTGACAATGGACTGACTCCCCACAGGCAAGGACCGGCTAATCGATTCTACGCCTGGTGTCGCTGTACAATCTTGCGATCCCCTGGGTCGGCTACCGAAACACGCCCGGTCGCTCAATTCCTTAAATATCGACGCCTTACGAGCATCGAGGGCAGCGGAAGGCACGATGAACCGGGGGCTTGGCCGGGCCGCCTTGAAACAGGCGAGGCCGTCCCCCGTGGAATTCGGTCCCGCGTTGATGGGTTATGCCAACCACCAAGCGCGGCCTGTTGGGGGGTAAGCAAGTACTGCATGATCAATCAGGACCACATGCACCCGGTGCAGTCTCACGGTGCCCCACGCGAGCAGACGCGGATTTCAAGCCATGAGGCAGCATTATCAGTATTGAAAAAGGGGATTTGCGGATGAAATGGCACATGTACGGCGGGCTTCCCGGAGTCATCGTACGAGGATTGCCTCCGGACGGCAGGCGATTAAACTAGCCCCCCGTAATCATCATCGGGTGCGCGAGGATATCATGAAAGTACTCATCACCGGCGGCGCGGGCTTCATTGGTTCACATCTTACTGAACGACTACTCGCCCGTGGATACGAGATTACCGCTCTGGATGACCTGTCCACCGGGAGCTTGCGGAATCTCGCTGCCTACATGGACCATCCGAAGTTTCGCTTCGTCCAGGACGATGTTCGCAACAGCCAGACGATGCACGTCCTCGTTGAGCAGTGCGACATGGTCTATCACCTGGCCGCCGCGGTCGGCGTGCAACTGATCGTGGACGAGCCGGTGCGGACCATCGAGACGAACATTCACGGCAGTGAAGTCGTCCTGGCGATTGCCAACAAGTTTCGCAAGCCCGTCCTGATTGCCTCCACCAGTGAAGTCTACGGCAAGAGCGAGAAAGTTCCGTTCAAGGAGGACGACGATACCGTCTTCGGCACGACGCGATATTCGCGCTGGTCGTATGCCTGCTCCAAGGCGATCGATGAGTTCCTCGGACTGGCCTATCACCAGCAGTACGGCCTGCCGGTGGTCGTGGCCCGGTTCTTCAACACCGTGGGGCCGCGTCAGACCGGTCGCTACGGCATGGTGATCCCCCGTTTCGTGGAAGCGGCGCTGCGAAATGAGCCGTTGATGATCTATGGTACAGGCAAACAGTCGCGTTGCTTCGGCTACGTCGGCGACGTGGTGGATGCCATCATCGAGTTGATGCAGAACAAGGAGGCGCCGGGTCGAGTTTACAACATCGGGTCGACGGAGGAAATCAGCATCGACGCCCTGGCTGACAAAGTCATCGAAATGACCGGCAGCAGGAGCAAAAAGCAGTATCTTTCCTACGAGGCCGCATATGGACGACCCTTCGACGATATGATGCGGCGCATTCCCTGCCTGGATCGTATTCGGAGCATCATCGGATACGAGCCGAAGACGAACCTCGCCGAGATTCTACGCCAGGTCATCTCAGAAAAGCGCGAAGCGATGGCCCGTGAAGGCAAGTAACCCGCCTTCGTCAATTTCCAGGATCGACTACTTTTATCCGGGCGAGTTGGCGTCGCGACATGGCCCGTCGTTCCGCGCGCCTGTAAAGAGATGTGTTTCAGCTTCGACGAGCCGGTCCGCTGTCGAGCCGGAGCCGCTCCCGTCGCGTTCGAGCATCAAGGAAGGATGTGATGTTCTCTAACAGATAGCCGATGATCGGCCCCCAGTCATTCGCACGGCAGAGTTGATATGCAGTGCGGGCATCGTTGAACGCAAACCAGCTCGGCCATGTGGTGCGCAGGCGCCGGCCGCCGACGCGCAAGGCCCACAGGAGGTCGCCGGGCAGGAAGCGCAGGAAGCGATGCTTTGGGTAGTCGTGCACGGGTTCGACGGGTTCGCCGCGCGCCAGACGATAAATCATCATCGGGAAATCGATGCCCACCGAGGTTCCCATGTGGAAGCTCTCGGGAAAACGCGGGTTGATCTCCATCAGTTTGACACGGCCGTCGCGAGGGTCCTCAACGAAATCAAAATCGCAGATGCCGGTCCACTTCAGCGCGATCAGCATGCGGTGAGCATCGTCAAGGATGTCGGGGCGGTCCGCAGCGTAGTTCAAAATGCTGCTGCCGCCATCCGGCGGGTACATGCGCGTCTTGCCGTAGACGATTCCCGCAAGGCGTCGCTGATGGTCATCCACCAGCATGTCGACCTTGTACTGCATGCCTCCAGGCGGCACAAAATCCTGCAGATAACTCTCACCGAATTCGCCGGTGATTCTCACGAAGTTCGCACGTACATCATCCGGACCGTGACACCAGACGATGCCGCGTGCGCCGACGCCGATCGACGGCTTAATCAGGATGGGCCATCGCTCGATCTGCGAGAGTGCCTCGTCGAGCCCGCCTTCGCTGTCGGCTGGAAACCAGGAATCGGGAATCGGCACGCCCGCTGCAATCGCCGTCTTCATCGTGGGTATCTTGGCATAGGCATCGAGAAAGGTTTGCAATGGAGGCATAA
The DNA here is from genome assembly GCA_900696465.1 of uncultured Planctomycetota bacterium. GTDB lineage: Bacteria > Planctomycetota > Phycisphaerae > UBA1845 > UTPLA1 > UTPLA1. The sequence continues at coordinate 62,293 of CAADGE010000020.1, read as the reverse complement.
CAAGTCGCGTGTGACGACGGATTTCGTTCTGAATCTCGCAGACGGCGAGCGCCCCATAGTGCCCGACCGGGAAGAGAACGTCGATCGGCCGACGACGGAGGAAATCGATCAGCCACTGCTGGAACGCCCCTTTCTGACTACGCGTTGATGGATAAAGATGTCGCTCGCGACAGCCGCGCGAGTAGAAGCCGCTGTTCCAGCGCTTTTCGCTACCCGCAGCGACACGAAGGCCGCCGCGCGCCAGCGATTCGATCAACGGAAGCGCCGCCTTGGCTTGGGCTTCCATCACAAAGACTGTCGGACGATGATGGCTCAAGTGGATTTGACGCCGAATGGGTCAGTTGATAAAGCAGAGCGTACGCGCATCTAACGCGCCTCAGGGCAGCGATCTGCTGCACGAACTTCCCCGGCGACGGCCTGTTCGAAAACTGCGGCCAGCTGCACGGCAATCATCCGGCGATCGTAGCGGCCGTAGGCCACTTCACGTGCGCGACGGCCGATCGCCTGACGCTCCTCGGGGTGATCCGCCAGGTAGCGAATCTTTTGCGCAAGGTCGGCTGCGTCACCGGGCTTGCTGGCATATCCGGCCCCGTCGGCCTCGACCATCTCCGCCGTCGTGCCGGGAAAGTTCACGATGGCCGGAATTCCCGTAAACATATAATCGAATATCTTATTCGGTGTGACCCAGCGTGGACGAGTGATCTGTTTAAGGATCATCAACCCGATGTGACAGGCGGCCAGGATGCCGGGCAACTGAAGCTTGGGAACCGGGTCCAGCATGTGCACGTTCTTCAGATCACGCCGAAGAACATCCGCCTTCAGCGAGTCCTTCATCTTGCCGTCGCCAATGAAGACGATGGCAATATCGGGACGATCGCGAAGATACTCCGCGGCATCCAGAACCTGAAAAAGCCCGTTGGCGTCGCCATGCGCGCCGGTGTAGATGGCAATCGTCTTGCCAGATAACCCGTGCTTTTGCATGTAATCGTGATCGGGCTTCACATCGCGGAAGAGCCCGCCATCGGCGCCAAGCAGGATCGTCTGAAGCCGCTCGGGCGGGTAACCTCGCTCCAGCAGACGGTCATGAAAGCCCTTGGATACCAGCAGTATCTTCCTGGCCTTGCGGTAACTGAACAGCTCGATCCACTCCCAGACCTTGTATTGCAGGCCCGGCTTGATACGTCCGGCATCGAGAAGATCTTCGGGCCATAGATCGCGGACCTCGAACACATACGGCACACGCTTGAGCGCGGCGCCGATGCGACCGGGAAAACCGACCGTCAGCGGAGTGCTGGTGGCAAAGATCAGGTCAAGTCGTCGCTCGCGGAGACAAGCGAGGAGAGCCAGCATCGCAAACTTTGCGAAACACCAGAGCCGGGACACGACCCTAAGCTTGTTGCTGTAGTATGCGTTGCAGGCGACGACCTTGATGCCGTCGATGTACTGTGTGCGAAAGAGCCGCCACCAGGGCATGCGCGGCAACGAACTCTGATCGTGAAGACCGCAGATCATCGTGACCTCGTGCCCCATTTCGACGAGGTATCGGCCGACGTCGTAGCTGCGTGTGCCGCTCGTGCCTTCGTTGGTCACGAAATGCTGATGAATGTACGCAATCTTCACGTACTCGATTCCTCGTTGAGCCAGACATGCGTGGTCAGCGTCATTGGAAGGTCCGCCGTGGCAATCACTTCGAGCGTCGGACGCGGCAGTTTCTCACCGTAACAGGGCGAGTGCCAGCCCATCGGCCGATCGCCCTCCACGCCGCGCCGGACCTGCATGCGCGCTTCCGGCGGCGCCGCAATCACCAGCGACACCGCACCGGTCGGCAGATGGATTCGCAGACGGCCTCGCTGCGCATCCAGTTCATACGGATAATCGGGCAGATGCCAGCGGAGTATGGCCTGACGCCGCCCTTCACCGTCAAGTTCATCGCGGATTTGCCAGTTACCATCTTTCAGCAATCGTACCTCGCGCCGATGAAGAACCTCCCACGGCTCGCGATCGTAGGCCTCGTGTTCACCCAGGAAGACATCGTCACCATGTTCGATGCATCGCCCCGTCGGCCAGGGCAGCCATAAGAAGCGCGTGACCAGCTCCAGCGGCCCCTGATCGTCCAGTTCTATGGAGTTGTGCGCCGCAATGTCCTTGAAGTACTTGCCCAGCGCCGGAGATTCCGGACAGAAGTACTTATAGCTTCCGCTGTCGCCGAGCAGATTGATGCCCCGATACCAGAGATCCATGTGCAGCATGTCCACATGGTCGGGACGATCGCGATAGGTATGGCAGCGGATCATGCACCAGCTGTCACGGCCGCGCAGCGTGTAATACCCTCCGGCGTCCAATCGCTGTGAACTCGGCGGCATGGGCTCCATTTCGCCCGCCAGCGCATTCTCGCCGAAGAGCCAGAGCAGCATCTCGTTCCACGGACCATCCGGAAGCAAGCGTCGACGTGCGACCAGGTACCGCGCCGCCTGTGCCGTGGCTCGGTAGTCTCGATAGTCACAGGAGGACAAAGGAAGCACGAGGGCTCCGTCGTTCGCACCGTAGTTGGGAACGTCGCCGCTGTCGTGATCCAGCATCTGCAGAAAGAACTCCACGCCACGCGCGATTCGCCGGCCTGTCTCAGGAGAAAACGGCTCACCAGCCTGTTCCAGCAGCCGCGCGGCCCAGAGCGTGTCGTGCAGCATGACACGATGGTAGTTCAACGAATGCTGGATGTAGGACCCATCCAGATAGATCTGCCGGGGAATCTGAGATTCATAGATCTCACGACCGCGTTTGAGCCAGCGCTTGGCACCGCGCAACTCCGGAAAGAGCAACCCTATCGCGATAAGACCCGCCGCCTCACTGAGCGCATGATTGTTCCTCTGGCTGACCGCGAAATCTATATTGCGATCTATCCGTTCGGTCTGGAGCGCGATCGCCTTCACCAGCATCGACACCCGTGGGGCCGTTGTGGCGGATGAATTCCAGAAGGCATAGAGGCCAAAGCACCAGCCGAATAGCCGGATGGCCGTTTCCTGTCCGCACTTCCAGTTTGGCCCGCGATTTGGTGGGTTCTGTCGACACCAGGATTCCACGAGCTGCCAGAAGGCCTCCGGATACGCATCGTCGTGCGTCAGGGCGTAGGCCCGAGCCAGCCAGAAAGCAGCTGCGAAGCGCGACGGCTCCCAGACATCCTTGATATCGCCGAGTGTTGCCGAAAAGGTCGGGTAATCGCACCAGTGTGTCTCCGTTTCATGTCTCCCCCCGGTGAATGGATTGCGCAACCAGTCCGGCGGCCAACCGAGGTCACAGACGTGACGGCTGTAGTAGAGAAATTTTCCATGACAGAAATCATCCGCTACTCGAATCGTACGTTCGACGCCGCATTCGCCGATGACTCGACGGAGCAGCTCAGCCGACGGCAATCGACCCTGTGGAAAGAAGAAAGGCGCGCCGGCTGAATTGCGATAGGCGCGATACCCTTCCGCATCGTCCGACACGCCCTTACGCAGAACCTCCGAAAGCCCGATCGCGTCCCATGGCATTGGCGGAAAGCGCCTCTTGAGCAATCCGGTATGTTTCTGAAGCGCGTAGCGCGCACGGAAGAAGATCCAGTCGGCGCCGACGAAGCCGAGCAGATGACCCAGCATCGAAACTTTTTTGTGCAACGGGATTGATTTCATACGATAATGCGCGAGTAATCGCGTGGCATCTTAACCGGCGTTAAAGCCAACGGGCTCCACCGTGATCACCCTTCCGTCATAATCACACACCGCCTGTCCGCTGAAGTGAATCGTTGAGTTCGGAGACGCACCGCGCGGAAGTACGAGCGAGCCGAATTGAAAGTAGGTCTCATTCCAGCGATCTTTACGCGCGCCGAGGACCCGTTGCCAATCGCTGCCGTCCGTCGAGAGCCAAAGCCCCGCTTCACGACAGCGATTGACCTCCGAGGGCTCGATCGAAGTTGACAGCGCATAGATCGATCCGAACCGACAGGCGTAGATGCAGCTTCCATCAAGCTCGGCTAGCCGCTCCACACGGCCATCGGACTTGTCAAGCCGCATGACCGCGTTTGGCTCCTTCTCTGTGTCGGTTCCGTAGATGATGTGATCGCCGAAATCAAACAGCTCGACGGCCCGGTAGCGCTGCTGCCCTTTGACCACCCACTCAAATCCGCCAAAGTCCGAATCGAGCAGGCCGATCCCGGGCTCGTGCTCGTGGTCGCCTGCCAGAATCCAATACTTCCCGAGTGTGGCGTCATGGATGATGTTGTGAACATGGCGTATCTGTCCACCCTCGAACACGTGCGCGACCTGAAACGACCTCCCGGCATCCCGCGAGGCGAACACGTGAATCGGCTGGCGATGTCCGCGGGCAGACTTGTACTCGCCCCAGAGCACCTCACCGTTGGGACCGGTCGTGAGCGTCATCGGCGGCGCGATCGATTGTCCGGCCGGCACCTCCACACGGGAAGGCAACAGCTCGGTCTGGCCACGCGAACCGAAATAAACCCCCCGCCGATCGCAGGCCACCAAACCACCATTCGGCAGCACGGTCAGTGCACGAATCTCGTGCCGCAGCAGCCGGGTCGTCAGCCGCGTAAGTTCCGCTGCCTTGCGGATCCCCGGGTTGGGTAATCGGGCGATCTCCTGCCAGGACTGTGCGTCATCAATCGACTGGAGAATTCGTAAGTGCCGGCTGATATAGAGTGCGCCCTTCGCATCGAAGCAAAGCGCGCGGCCGGATATTCGGCGCAGGATTCGAAGGGATTGTGCAGCATGTGAAGTGGCCGTGCTCATCTCGCCAGTTTGATCGGCTGCTCCTGATGCGCGGACTGTACGGCGGCAAACGTCGCTTCCATGACATTCTCGATTTCCTCGAACGGCATGACCGGCGGACCACCGCGCGCCACCGCTTCCGTGAGAAGACGAAATTCCTCACGATGTCCTTTGTCCTGCCGGGACAGTTTCATTCGAGTGAAACCAGTCCAGCCGTAGCCGACAAGGCGGCGGAAATTCTCAAGCCGAAGCACGCGGCCTTCGCAGAATACTTCCATCGTCTCCTTGTCGTATGCCTTGTGACCGTTGCCGAAATAATGCAGCGTGCCGATTGAGCCGTCAGCAAATCTGAGCGTGATGGTCATCTTGTCATCGCGGATAGCCAGTCCCGCGGATTCACCGATGCGCGTGGCGTTTACCGCAATCACCGGGGAGCCCGTCAGGTACATCATGAGGTCGATCCAGTGACATCCCTCGCCGATGATCCGCCCGCCGCCTGTGCGATCGTCCTGCACCCAGCTGTCCGGCGCCACGATGCCGGCATTCACCATCATGCTCATGCACATGGGCTGGGTACGTGTCGAGAGGAGATGCTTCATCCTTCGGGCGTGCGGAGAAAACCGCCGGTTGAAACCGACCAGCAATTGCAGGGCGGATGCCTTCTCGTGAGCCGCACGCACGGCAGCCAGCTCCTCGGCATTCAGGCAAAGCGGCTTTTCGACGGCGACGTGCTTACCCGCTTCCAGTGCTTCGATGGTCATTCGGGCATGCAGGTCGTGACGGGTCGTGATCACCACGAGATTAATCTGACGATCCGCGAGCATCTCTCGATAATCGGTGGTCGCCTGTTCGAAACCGAACTTTCTGCCTGCATGGAAACCGCTCACCCCGCCGGCACTGGCGATCGTGCGTAAGTGGACAGGACAACCCTTCAACGCCGGCAGCAGTGTCATCTTCGCGAAGTTTCCCGCACCGATGAGACCGATCACTGCCGGACCTGCCGGCGCGGCCGCCGTCAACGGACGAGGCAATGCGACGGTTCGCGTCTGCGTCGCAGGCGCCTGCGGATACGTCAACACGATACCCAGCGCGTTGCGATCGTCGGTCAGGGTGCGGTAGGCCTCATCCGCCTGGCTGTGCGGGATGCGCCGAGAGATCAGCGGTTCGACATTCAACCGGCCCGTGGAGAGTAGTCCCAGCACGGCGGTGAAGTTGCGCTGCTGTGTCCAGCGCACGAAGGGAAGCGGGTAATCCTGACCGCGCTCTTCGTACTGCGCGTCATAACGACCCGGTCCGTATGAGCAGGAAACCTGGAAGCTTAGTTCTTTCTTGTAGAAATCCGAGCGATTCAGTTCGAGACCGACGACACCCACGAGGACGATCCGCCCCCGCTTGCGGCACATCTGCGCCGCCTGTCGGATGATCTCGTTGCTCGGGGTCGAGGCCGTGATAAGGACACCGTCCACGCCGGCACCACCGGAGAAGGCGACGGCGGAAGCCACCGGATCAGCGCCTCCGCGTACGTCCACCGTCTCGGCGCCAAACTGACGGGCGAGCGCCAATCGCGAGGCGTCGATGTCGATGCCAATTACTCGACACCCATTGGCGGCCAGTATCTGCACCGTCGTCAGCCCGATCAGCCCGAGACCGACAACCGCGATGGATTCACCGAGCGTTGGCTCCAGAAGCCGTACACCCTGCAGTCCAATGGCGCTGAGCACCGTGAAAGATGCTGCCTCATCGCTGACACCTTCCGGTATTTTCGCGCAAAGATTCTTCGGTACACAGACGTACTCGGCATGCGGGCCGTTGGACGCCACGCGGTCCCCCACGGCGAAGCCGGTCACACCCTCGCCGACCTCTACGACGGTACCCGCGTTGCAATAACCCAACGGAAGCGGCTCATCCAATCGTGAAAAAACTGCCTCCAACGTCGGCAACAGCCCGTCGGTTTTGATCTTGTCGAGCACCTGTCGCACTTTTTCCGGCTGGGCTCGCGCCTTGGCAATCAAGCTGCCCTTGCCGAACTCCACGAGCATGCGCTCCGTGCCGGCGGAGATCAGCGTCGCGTGCGTGCGAATCAGCAGGTGCCCCGGGCGCACCAGGGGGCATGGCACTTCCGGCACTTCCACGACGCCGGTCTTTAGACTCTGTAATACCTGCCTCATCAGCGATAATTCCTCAACGTTGATCGCGACTACTTTATCTGTTTGCGCCGGAACTGACCCCGTGCCCGACCGGGTCAGCCGCCTCCGCAAGCAGTGAAAGATACGCGTCGATGCGTTGTTCATCCTCCGTGGTCAACATCCCGACGCCCGATTCCTGCCGATCACTCTTCCCGCCGAGCGCCTGACGCACCCGGACCTCAAAATCATCGAGGTCCCTGGTTCGGAACAGGATGGTTCCTTCTGGCCGTTCGACCGCGTCGCTGGCGACTGCCGGCTTGCCCAGGTACAGGGCTTCGCGAATCGAGTTGGCATCACCATCGGTATTCGTCGGCCTCGCGAAAACGTCGCACTCCGAGAGAACCGGCACGAACGGGCCGCTGACGGTATTGAATAGGATCGCGTCCGCTACTCCAAGCTCCGCTGCACGGTGCTTCAACGCTTCGAGCCGGGCCTCGTCTGCCGGGCGATGATCCCAGAAACACACGACAATGCCCAGCCGCGGGTAGTCCTTCTTCAAACGCCCTGCCAGTTCGACGAGCAGATCGAGACCATAAAGGTCTTCACCGCGATACCACTCGACCTTACCGTTCGCGGCGATCACCGGATCGTGCGATTCCGTGAACGACCAGACCGCCGGAGCCACTCGCGAATGATCAGCGTCCGAAGGATCGGGCGGCAGAAAGCCCGGTGACCAGTGCAGGCGGGATTCGTTCACGCCCAGTCTGCGGGCACTTTCCTGTAGCCGTCGGCTGACGCAGACGACACCGTACATCCGCCGAAGTGCGAAGCTGGCCAGCCACTTTTTCAGCCCGCCCTGTTCGACCCAGTCCGGAAGCGCTGCATTTCGCAATCGCACCAGCACGCGCTTTCTGCGAAGCGCCGCCATCAAGGCGCCGATCACCCACGCCGAGAGTCGTCCCGACAGGATATAGATCGCCGGCTCGCGCGCCGTGAAAAGGTATCGCAGCAGCCAGGTTTTTCGGCGTCCGAGCACTGGAACAATACGCTCGCCGTCACCCACGTTGCTCGTCGCGTTGTAGACACGATAGGAAATCCCCCGGCGCTCGAGCAGCGGGCACAAACGCTGAACATGAATGCCGACACCGCCGTAAGGAGGCGGATACGAACCAAGGATCGATAGAGATACTTGCGTGCTCAATACGCACCGATCAACCACGAAAAGTCGGTCTGAAGGATCACTGCGACTCCCCGTTGAGATAGAACCTCTGCCATAATGCCAGGTTCAGAAGCTTATAGAGCAGGAACCCGTTGTTTCTCCGCCCGGCGATGTGCTCCGCGATGCAGGCCTCCAGCGCGGAGCGATCGAACAATCCTTGAGAAAGAACTCCGGGGTCCAGCAGAACGCCGCGCATGTAGTCGGCGAGCGGTTCCTTGAGCCAATACTCGAATGGGACGCCGAATCCGGTCTTCGGCCCGTCGAGAATGTCGTCTGGAAGTACCCCGCGCAGCGCGCGACGCAGGATCCACTTCTTCTGAGCGTGGCGAATCTTAAGCGAAGCAGGGAGCCCCATGGCGTATTCAGAAAGGACTGCATCGAGAAACGGTACGCGAATTTCGATGCTGCATGCCATGGTGGACTTATCAACTTTCTCCAGGAACTGATCCGGGAGCAGAATCTGGCTGTCAACGTAGAGCATCCGTTGAACCGGATCGAGCTTACGGAAGCGCTCATACTGTACACGGTACTGTCGAAACGGATCGCTCTCCGAAAGGCGCTTCCTTGCGTCGGCCGTGAGCACGCGGGTCGGAGGGCTCCCGTAAAATTCCTGTGTCATGAGCAGGGCCATCCGCATCGCGGGATCACGCTGACCCATTGCCTGGAAGAACCGCATGCCGCGGTAAAACTCCGGCCGGCGCGGAACGATCGCCGCCAGCTTCGGCGCCGCCCAGGCCACGACGCGCCAGAATCGCTCATGCGCGAGTACGTTGTACCGGCGATAGCCGGCGAAGATTTCGTCGCCGCCGTCGCCCTGAAGGATGACCTTGATCTCGTCACGAATACCCTCGCAGAGCAGGTACAGCGGGATGTTGGCCGCGTCGGAAAAGGGCTCATCATGGGCGCGCACAAGACGCTCGATGATGTCGGGCATGTTGCGCCCGGCGATGTGCAGTTCTTCGTGCTGCGTGCCGAAATGTTCGGCCACGCGCCGGGCCTTCGGCAGTTCGTTCACGCCGCGGTCAAAGTCGAACCCCACCGAAAAAGTACGCAGTCGCCCCTGATAATGCCGACTGGCGAAGGCAGTGATAGCCGATGAATCGATCCCGCCGCTGAGAAACACCCCCACCGGCACGTCGCTGATGAGATGCCGCCGAACCGCAGCTTCCAGATGGTCGTGAACTCGCTCCGTCGCGGTTTCAACCGAGTCCCGCAGTTGTACGACCTGACCCGCATCCCAGTATGGCTTGATCGTCCGTCCGTTTGGAGAAACGCTCATGTAATGCGCGGGCAGCAGCCGGGAGATCCCTTCGAAGAGCGTTCCGTCACGCAGGCAGTTGCCGTAATAAAGATGCTCATGAAGCCCGGCCCAGTTCATGCGCCGCTCAACGCATCCGGATGCGAGGATCGCCTTGATCTCGGAGCCAAAGACCAACCCGTTTTTCGTCGCGTGGTAATAGAGCGGTTTGATGCCGAATCGATCGCGCGCGAGGTGCAGGGTCTGCGTCGGCACGTCCCAGATCGCCATGGCGAACATGCCGTTGAGCATCGCGAACACATTCGTGCCCCAGCGGCGATATCCTTCGAGCACGACTTCGGTGTCCGATGTCCCGCGAAACGAAACGCCCATCGACTCCAGCCGGGCCCGAAGCTCCGGGAAGTTGTAGACCTCCCCGTTGTAGGCGATCCAAGCTTGTCCGTCGTGCGAGCACATCGGCTGATGACCGGTGGGCGAGAGATCGATGATGCTCAGGCGGCGATGACCGAGTGCTGCCGGGCCAAGCATCTCCAGACCGCTGTCATCTGGACCGCGGTGGCGGATGGCCTGCTTCATGGCGCACAGCGTGTCTGCTGAGGGTGGTGTTGCGTAGTCGACTATTCCACAGATGCCGCACACTCGATTACGCCCCGTCGGTCTGGACGACTTTTCGTCGCGATTTATCCAGGCAGTTCTGATACAGCGATGCCAGGTTGCGCCCCATCGCCGACATGCTGAATCGCTGGCGGATGGTCTCATGGCCGCGCGACCCCATTTCCCTGCGAAGCGCGGGATCTTCCAGCAATCGGCAGAGATGCGCCGCCAGCCCCTCCGGATCATTCATCGGTGCAACAAAGCCCTCGCGGCCATGCGTGATGAGTTCGTCCACCCCGGCATAAGCCGTACTGACTACGGGAAGGCCAACGCACATCGCTTCCAACAGACTGTTGGCCACGCCTTCGTAGTTGGAGGTCAGGGCCATGACATCCGTCGCCGCCAGGATGTCCGGGATATCCGAACGACTCCCGAGAAAGACGACGCGCTGGCCGACACCCAGCCGATCAGCCATCACCGCAAGATCGCGCTGCTCGTTGCCGTCGCCGTCGCCCACAACGAGGAACCGCGCTTCGGGAAGCCGTCGATGAACTCGCGCCGCCGTCTCGATGAAGAGTGGATGGTTTTTCTGCGCGCGAAGGCGACCGACAATGGCCACGGTCGGACAATCCGGCGGGAGCCCCAGCCGCACTCTCGCTTCGGATGGACTGTAGGATGATGTGAACGCCGATGGATCAATACCGTTGTACACGACAAAGATGTTTTCCGGGCGGGCACCCACTCCCCGGACCATGGACGGGACCGTCGCCTTTGAATTGACGATCCAACCGGTCACGACATGATTGACCACCTTGTGGCAGACTCGAAACAGCCCTTTGCCGTCGTACTCGCAACGATATCCCGCAAATACTACAGGCACTCCTGCAAGTCGTCCCGCCAGGCCGGCATAGACGCCGGACATGCTCATCCATCCGTGTACGACGTCGAAACGTCGGCGGCGAAAGTAGGCAGAGAGCTTGATGACAAAGCGTAACGGTTTTCCGGCCTTGTCGAGATGCACGGCGCTGGCCGGCGCCAGCAATGAGGGGTCGTATTCACTATCGGCGCGATTGTAATAAAGCAACTCGACTTCATGGCCGAGGCGCATCAATTCCCCCGTGGCATAGAAGGCCTGACGCTCCGCGCCGCCGCGGATCAGCGAATCAATGACGATCGCGATTCTCATTGAAGGATAGACTCGGCGGGCTCATCGACGAACCGGAGGGTAAGTCGCTACGGCATAAGCCGGAGATGGCGCCGTGTGGCCGTACATTTGATTCAAGTAGCAAAGATACCCGCAGCATGCCCCCAGAAACGGCCACAGGAATCGGTCGTACATGAGCACCGCTACGACACCGAACGCCAGCGTGATCCACAAAATAGCCATGATCATGTTCACGGCGGCCAGATCGCGCTTGGGCAGCGCAAGCTTGCGCGTTCGACGTATCAACAGGAACATCGCAAGCTGACTCCCATAGTATAAGCCGAAACCAGGCAGTCCCGTGGCCGAGAGTGTCTCCGAGATCGAGGAGTGCGTGTACTGTCCCAGCGATCCGTAGCTTTTGCCCAGACGATGCAGTGAAAAGCCGCCGATTCCCAAGCCCACGACGGGATGTTCTGCGACGACTTCAAGCGACTTGAAGAAATAAACGTAGCGCGGTTCCTTTTCACGAGCATCCTTTTCGGTGACGACGGATTGCAAACGGAAGAAGAACGGAAGCGTTGATACATAGTAAGTCGTACCGGCGAGGACACCGATTCCCATGACGGTCAGGAAGAGCTTCCTTCCCAGGTTTCCCTGGCCAGCTTTGCGAAAATGATAGAAGTAAAGTGCGGCACTGCCTGTCGCGAGGCCAACCATCGCCGTGCGGGAGCCCGAAGCGGCTACGAGGTAGAGACCGGCGATCATCGCCAGCGAACCGAGGATCTTCATCAGCAGACTCTTGTATCCCATCAGGCAGGCCATGCCGCAACCGATGACCAGCACGGAAAAAATACCCAAGTGATTGGCGTTGGACAGCAGCGTCTCAGATGCCCGCGCCTTGGCCACGGCACCGCGCTCACCGCCTGCATACTGTGCGGCACGAACGATGCTCTCCCGGCCTTCGGCGATGACGATGATGCTGGTAATGCCGATAGCCAGACAGCAGAAGAGAAAATCCTTGCGGGTGCGGACACACTGAAAGACCACGAAGGTGATCAGGACGACTTTGAGCGTCGTCTTCCACATCGTCAGGAAGTACTCCATTTCGATGGTGACGAGGAAACCGGTGCAGGCCCAGATGAAGTACGCCATGTAGAGGGTGATGGGCCGGGACCATCGAATGGGTTGCCCCATGATCATCAGGCCGACCACCAGCCAACACACCGAGAGGCCGACGCCGACCAACTGCGGAATCCAGGAAAGCTGCTCGGATGCAGAACTGGCCAGACACACACTACCCAGGAACAGACCGGCGGCTACGCCGAGGAACGTCGGCATGCGGCGCTCGGCCTCTTCCGGTGCGGCTGTTGATTGCGCGGGCACCTCGTAGTAGGGGTACGCCCCGGTAGGCATCAACGTCGTGTTGTATCCGGTCAGATGCGTCATGAGTCGCTAACTGCGTTTCAAAGGTCTATACGATGCCTGCGAGTCAGATGATGTCTTGTGCGGTTCAGCGGCAACGGGCTCGTACCGTTTCATCCTGCCAACGACGGCACGGGTTCTCGCGCGTTTCGGATACGAGCCAAGCGTCGATCCCAGCTCGCCAGTTGCAGACAGGCCCAGATCAGGCCTGACACATTTCGCCGACCGCTCACGTGGTCGCTTAACATCTGTTCCAGGCATCCGCGATCGAGCCAGTCGCAAAGACGCGAGCCGCCGCCTCGCAGTTCGTCATAGGCCCAGTCTTTCAAGCTGGTACGAAACCATCGTACCAGCGGAACGCCAAAACCTTTCTTGGGACGATCCCAGAGCGAACGCGGAATGTACCGGGCCAACAACGCCCTCAGGAGCCGCTTCTTTTCGCCGCCCGCCGTCTTGAAGGATGACGGTATTGCGGCCGCAAGTTGCACCACATGATGATCGAGAATCGGTACGCGGGCCTCCAGCGCGACGGCCATGCTCGCACGATCCACTTTTGTCAGTATGTCGTCCACGAGATAACAATGCAGATCCATCGCTCCGGTCAGAAGATGTCGATCGCGCCCGGGAAGCCGCGCCGCTACCTGTCGTCCGATTGCCAGCAGCCGGTCCTCGCGGGCCTCGCATCGATGCAGGTCGCGATAGAGCCCCGGCGGCCAGATTCGGGACCGCATGTAATACATCGGCAGATCCTCGAATTCGATCAGTTGACCGATCCGGACGCCTTCCGGGCCGAGCATTTTGAGTGAGCCGGCTGCCATCCGGCGCAGCGGCCGCGGAATCCGATTCAGACCCTTGAACCATCGCATGGCTCGCGTGTCATAGTGATTGTATCCCCAGAAAAGCTCATCACCGCCGTCGCCGGAAAGCGCGACCGTCACTTTCTGACGGGTCATTTTCGAGAGCAGGAGCGTCGGGATATTCGATTCGTCGGCGAACGGCTCGTCGTAATGATCGCCCACCGTGCGGACGGCGTCGAGTACATTCGCCTCCGAAAGGTATTGCTCGTGATGTTCCGTGTCCAGATGTTCTGCGATTCGCCGTGCCGCCGGGGCCTCGTCCCATTCCGGCTCACTGAAACCGATCGTAAAGGTCTTGAGCGGCCCCGTGTGAATCTGTCGCATCAATGCTACCACCAGCGAGGAGTCGATCCCTCCGGAGAGAAATGCGCCCAGGGGCACGTCGCTGATCAGCCGATACCGAACCGCCTGTGTCAAAACATCGTTGAGCTCGTCAAGTATGGCTTCCTCGCCGGAGAAGTGTCGAGGCTGTGCGTAGTAGTCGAGCGGATCCCAGAAACTCTTCACCTGCGGCTCGGGTTTTACGAAGTCACAAAACAGTAAATGGCCCTGGCTCAGTTTGCGCACGCGCTCGTAGATCGAGAGCGGTCCGGGGATGAAGCCCTGTCGCAGGTAGTTTCGCAGTGCTGTGTGGCACACGTTCAGTTCAAGCGATGGCAATGCTGACAGGGCGGTTAGTTCAGATGCGAATGCCAACTGCCGACCATCCCAGTAATAGTAAAGCGGCTTGATGCCGAGACGATCGCGGCAAAGCAGAAGTCGCTGCCGACGTACATCAAAAATGCCGATCGCGAACATGCCACGAAAGTTCTCGGCGAACTGTTCCCCCCACTCGTCGTATGCCGCGAGGATGACTTCCGTGTCGCACTCACTCGTGAATTGATACCCCTTGCCCTCGAGTCGCGTGCGAATCTCGCGAAAATTGTAAACTTCGCCGTTAAAAACAATCACCGCTCCGCTGCGCGGACTTGTCATCGGCTGATGACCGGCGTCAGACAGGTCCAGAATGCTCAGCCGCGTCTGCCCGAAGGAGATACTCGTTCCGTCCGGCGTGACGTGGTGCCAGGTGCCCCGATCGTCAGGGCCGCGATGATCCAGCATCCTCAGGGCCCGCTCAAAAACGGCAGGATCGTCGGCTTCGCCGCGAAATGTTACTTTTCCGAGTATTCCGCACATGCTTGTGTCGTGCTCAACAGCCGCAGCTCGAAGTCTCCGTTAGTCCTCATACCCGTACTTTGCACGGTAGTAACGAGTTCGCCGCTTGATCTCATCAATCTGATCTGGTGTCAGTCGCTCGCGCCATGATTCATCGAGTCTTACTTCGCTGCTGCTCTGGAGCCGCATTCGATTTCCGATCACGTGATGCGCCGTTTCCCGGAAATTGACCGGCCCCTTCATCGGCTCCAGCCCGGCGAATCGGGCCAGCTTCGCCAGAGTGCCCTCAACGTCCGTGCAAAGGTCTTCGTAGCGTATTCGCATGCAGCGCTGCGGTCCGAGCCGGGCGAATAGCCGTTCGACATGTCCCGCGTTGCGGTTCCAGTCGCGTACACCCACGCTGAGCGAGTTTCCGCCGTTCTTCATTGTGGAACTCACGAAGCCACAGGAGTTTCGTATGAGATGGACGACCTTGAGGTCCACACCCGGTAGTTTCGCAAGTTGCCATGCGCGGATCGGATCCTTCTGGCCGGAGGCGAATACCTTTTTACCTGTGGCTTCGAGGATCGATCGCATCATCGCAAGATTACGTGCGCGGATGACACTCAGACGCGATCCGTACACTGGAAGGCAGGCAACCAGTCCGTCGCGGATGTCATCCGCGAGGTTGTTTCGAAGCGATCGACTCAGGAGCTGGTTCGACCAGCGGCCGTTGCCAAGAAAGAAGTGGACGTTGAAGCGATCATGCCCGAAGTCGTAACCGCGGGCATTCATTCGCAGTGTGACTTCTGACCAGAAGGGGCACTTCGGGATCGGCTCTCCGCAGGAGCAGGGAAAATCCGGCTGATGGCGCCGCGACGGTATCGGGCCGGTCTCCTCGCCCACGCACACCATGTCCGGATGCGCGTTCAGAAGAAAGGAAAGCAACGTGGAACCGCAGAAGCTCGTTCCGGCAACGAAGAGAATCGGAATCCGTCGGGTATCGTCCAGATCTGTATACTGTTCGACGGCTCTGCCGGTCTGGATATCTGTCTCAGGCATGGCTCCCGCTCTTCTTCCGCATGATTGTACACATTCGCCCGTTCATTCCCTATCCTTTCCGTCCGCGCAGCTCAAGAATGCGAAAGACTCCGGCCGGCACTACGATCGACGCGGCCCCGTCCTTTATGGAAATGGCCTCCCCGCTCAATACGTCCACCAGCAGACCGCCGGCGAGATCGTCCCGAATGCGAATCGACGCGGCACGATCATCCGGATCGAGATAGCCCGAATCGATGATCGTGATTCGCAGTCGATCTTCATCAAGCCGCTGTACCTGCGTGAACACGTGCCCAGAAACCTGGATTGGCATCGCGCGAGCGTTCGACTCAAACAAGCTGCGTACTCGTTGCATTCCTTCCGCCCCAGTTAAACGCTTCGAACCATCGAGAATGTATTGCCCGTCCGTCTCCGCCATGCACGCTTGCGATTCTCCGGGCCGCTTTTCAACGAACGATGGCACCATGGCTGCAAAACCGTAAGGCGTCGCCGGGATGAAGTTCAGGGCGTGGCGATCCTGCTGAAACAAATAGCTGCCGAGGTAATGGGGCGTTGTCGGTGCGCCTCCGCGATAGCCGATCAGCCCTTCGAACAGTGACTGTCGATCTTCCGCACCGGCCTCGTATTCATCGCTGACCCGGCCGCCGAAGGCCTCCCGAAGAAAGGTCGGTCGCGGTTCGTGAAGACGAATGCTGCATGGGGAAAGGCCGAGCATCTCCTTCGGTTTCGGCGGCTTCAGCAGTCCCTTGCCGATCATGTGGAGCAGCAGCTCGGTCGATTCAGAGCCGATCACCGAGAAAGTGCCTGGTTGCTCCGGATCATGATTTCGCAACTGATGCTCGAACATCTCCGCGCCAAGCAGCGCCTGCACCATCTGCCGGCGCAGGAAGGGATGGCCGGTCATGGCGCTCTGCCATTGCCAGAGACGGTTCCAGATCATTTCGTCGGCCACCGTGCGCGCGGACATCCGCCGCACATTGCCGCTCAGCAGCAGCCCAACCCGGGCGGACAACTGAAGCTCCGGGCTGCGCGAGTTCGCGTCTTCCACGCTCATGACCAGCACATCTGCATAAGTACCGTCCACCAGCTTTCGGAAACGAGACATGGCGGAGATGCCCATCCACCAGGCGCACTTCTCCACCAGGACGGCCTTCTTGCCGTGCTGCTTGCACAGGTCCATCAGCGGATACCAGAATCGTTCCAGGTAGCGATCGAGCCGATCGGCGTAATCCATGTTTTCCGAAGAGAGGAACCCAAGGCACGTCTTTGGGCAGATAGCAAGAATCGCCTCCGCCGTCGCCAGCGAGATCATCGGCTCGCAATTGTGGCCCACGGAAACAAAAAACGGTACGCCGGCCTGCTCACACGCCGCCAGCAGTCCCGGCACCTGCGAGGGCCGAAGGCGGCGTTCATGCACCTGCTTGGCGCGAAGCGTGAAGCCGTCGATTGGCTCATCCGTCGCCAGCGTGATCGTGACGGCGAATTCGCAATTCGGATAAGGAAAACGCTTCCGGTAGAAGTCCACCGTCTTGAACATGGATGCCAGGCGCTGCGGCGTATCCGGTTGCCCCGCCGACACGACATGCACATAGCGCGCGTCTCGCTCTGCCGTTCCCTGATACGCTGCTATCTGTCGGCGGACAAGTTCGAGGTTCTCGGTGATACGACGCATCTTCCCTTCGCGTTCCATCCGCGTCATCGCGCGATCCCAACGGCCGCGCAGTCGAACGTGGTAAACATGATCATCCCCGTTCGGCGATGAACCCAACAACACCGACGGGCCATCTTCCTGCACAGGACCCGCGCTGAAATTGGTGAACCCCAGCGGCGAGATGCCGGTCCTCAGCAATCGACCCTTGCGATCGAATAGGAAGAGCCGCCGGCCGTTCAGCGCGAGCACTTCGACACCGTCCTGCTCCGGATCGACATCCATCGCCATTAACATACTTTGCGAGCCGCCGCTTCCGTCACGAAACTCAAAACCCTCAGATTGATCCCAAAGCAATGTACCATCGCTCGTCATGACCCGTATGCCGAATCGGTTGTGATAACATGCCCCCAGCAGAAGTTCGCTGCGCCCGTCTCCGTCGAGATCGGCCATGTGCAGCGAGAACGGATACCACGTTCGCCGGCGCTTCGGATCCGCTTCGGTAAGCCGCACACGCCAGAGGCGTTCGAGCGTCGCGGCGCGGAGCGCGAACAACTCACCGGTTGAAAGTCCGACGACGACTTCGTCCACACCGTCCCCGGTTAGGTCTCCGGTACGCACCAGCCGGATCACGTTCTCAAACGGCTGCAATCGGAGCCGCTTACCGCCGGCATCCAGCATGTACAGATTCCGATCCACACCGCCGGCGAAGACACGCTTCGTACCGCCCACGTCGGCGATGGCCACTTGATAGAGCGGGACTTCGCAGGTGAGATTCCAGATCGGCCGGCTGTCGGGTGCCAGCGCCAGCAACGTCCCGTCGGCCGCGGCCACGAGCACCTCGGCCCGCCCATCCCCGGTCAGATCACCGACTGCCAGATCGTACGGGAATGCTCGCCCGTCGTGCCGCCAGATTTCAACGTGATCCGCCCATCGCAGAACACGAACGGAGCCATCGTAGCAGGCGCCGATCATTTCGGAACGGCCGTCGCCCGTCACGTCTGCACATGCGACATGCCAGGCGCTGCCGCCGAATGGAATCGCCGTTACCGTCTCGTTCGGCGCGCGCGCTTCCGCAATAGAAGACGCCAAAATGCAAATCAACAGGATTTGTACGGTCACGCTATGTGATCCCTACCCGACGCCACCGAGCCCGCCGGGCGCAGCTTACCACGGACACGACCGGCAAAACCGAGCAGTCGGGATCGCTCCTCAGCGCCCAGTCCGACCAGTAGTATCAGTGCAAGGAAAACCACTTCGCCGCCGGCGATCGAGGTCAACAGATTCCACCACTTGTCGCTTCCGATTTGCGAGGAAACCAGCCACGTGATCACACAGGCCGCCAGCCCGAGCGCAACCGGGCGAACCAGCCCCTCGAGCACGGCACGGAGGCCACCAATCTGCGTGACGCTGCTACCGTAGAAGAACAAAGTCATGCTCATCAAAACTTGCACCGTGTAGAGACAGATGGCTGCACCCACCAGGTTCGCATCGGGAACCGTGAACAGGTACACCGCTGCTACGGCGAGCCCCCCGGCGCCGCGAATGAAGATGATCGGCACAGTCGCGCGCATGCGACCCAGCCCGATGAGCACCTGCTGCGAACTGGTGGACATGGCCAGCGGCACCTGGGCAAGCATGACGGTATACATCAGCGGAACCAGCGAGACGAACTCCTTGCCCAGCCAGAGCTGCAAGAACTGGTCGGCGACCACCAGCGGCACGATACAGATCGATACGGCCGCCGCCGCAGCGTACTTGGTTGAAGTCAGCAGCAGCTTGCCGATGTTTTCAGTTGCCCCGCGCGCGTCCATCGTGCTGACCGCCGGCGTCAGCACGTTCGTCATGTTGCGGATCAGCAGAAAGACCATGGTGCGAAAGGCCCAGACCGCGGACAGCCCGCCGACGGCCTCCATGCTGAGCCGCTTGCCGATCAGAACGCGGAAACCCTCGAGACCCAGGACATTTCCACCGGTGATCAGGAGGCCGCCCACGGCAAAGCGACCCAGCACGCGCAACGAAGAAACCTGTACCATGCGCACAGACACGTGAATGCGCGGCAGCGCCTTGCGCAGCGCCTTGCGACAAAGCAGGCAAGTGCCCATGGTTGCGAGCACCTGCGAGAAGACAAAGACCGTCACACTGCCGTAGC
Source organism: uncultured Planctomycetota bacterium (assembly GCA_900696465.1). Classification (GTDB taxonomy): domain Bacteria; phylum Planctomycetota; class Phycisphaerae; order UBA1845; family UTPLA1; genus UTPLA1. The sequence goes on along the minus strand of CAADGE010000020.1, from coordinate 42,917 downwards.
CGATTTTGAAAAGAACGATGACCGCCAGCGTACGAAGAAACGTGCCGAGACTTATGTGCGCCACGACCAGATCGAAGCGCTGAATCGCCTCGAGCGCCGCCCGATACGCAAGCATCGGCGCCCCCACAACCAGCGCCAGGCAGACCAGCGCGAAGCCAAGTGTCCCATCCGCATGGAGCTCCGGGCCGATGTCCGGATCGTCCAGGTACCAAGTGCGAAGACTCCAGATGACGCAGGCCGCCAGCACGCCGAGCAGGGCGTGACAGGCCAGGGCGGAATTGAACGTGATGCAGACCTGGTCCGGATTCGGGCTTGCCAGGTCCTGGGGAATGTACCGTTGCAGCGCGCGATTGATGGACTGCCCGAGTGTCTCGGTAACCGTGAACGTCGCCAGCAGCATGGCCGCCAGGCCGTAGCCGCTGGGCCGCAACTCGCCGATCACGATCGGAACCATCACAAGCGATGCAATGCCGCCTACGAGCGTTAGCCCGTAGTTCGACAGCACGTTTACGATGATTCGATCGGCCTGACGCATTGGTCCCAATGGCTCGCCGGTTTATACCTTGCGCACGAGAATCGCCGCCAGGCGTTCCCTCGATGCGCCATCTTCCGACGTGCTCATCGCCCGCGTCTCGAACGGAATGACTTTTGCCAGTTCTCGAAGATGACGCTCCACATCCGCGCGCGTATCCTGTTCATGCCCTTCATAGATGAGGAATCCCCATGGAATGCGCTGCAGTGCCTCCACCCAGCCAATGTGTCCATGCACCGCCAGATACGAGATGGCACAGCCCTGCATCGAATTACGCAGCCAGGCGGGCAGGTCTTCATCCAGTCGACGATCATGCTGCAATTGGGCACCCGTGGTCGAAAAACGCGTGCAACCCAGCGCCAGAAGGAGGCGCTGTGTATGAAGCACGACGTTGGGAAAGTCCCATCCATGACACCACTTTGCACCCCAGCGAAGATACTCAGCAATCATCATCCCGATGTTGCAGCCGACGTCGAGCACCAGCCGATCCTTCACGGAAACGCCGGCCTGTTCCATGAGCTTGAGATACAGCGGCGATCGTGACTGCACCGATCGCTTGGCCGGCAGGTTGACGGCAGGAATCGACTGGTAGAGGAAGCGCCCGCCGCCCAGCAGCCGGCGACCGCCAAAGTGGGAGTCATCGGCTGCCAGCCGTGCGGCCGAGTCCAAATACTTCTCGTAGTCTCCGGGAATGAAGTTTTGAAAGTCGATGTAACGAAATCGCCCATCGCCGTCGATCACCGCATTCCCGTTGCAATCGGGCGGCTGGAAGTCGATGCAATCGTATGCGCGATTGGCCACCGTCTTCAGCAGGCCCTCCGTTTCCATCGCGCGGATCTTTTCGACGCCTGCTTTGCATTCCTCGATCGTCGGTGTGCGCCCTTTGACGTGTTGCATCACGTAGGCCGTCCAGACCTGCCCGCCGCACTCGAGTTCGACGAGGTCGTAGATGCGGGGGCCGACGCCTTTCTCGTAAAGCATGTTGCCGGCCAGCAGCAGGTATCGATCGACAACCTTTCGCACCAGCCCAGCGCCGTACGCACTGACCCCCACGCCACCCGCCTTTTTTAGCAGTTTCAGGCCTGCGTCTTCGGGATACTCGTATCGAAGCACTCGAAATACAGTGCGCTCGATCGAGTCCGGAGGGAGGTACAGCGCGATGGACCCCTCAAAGAAAGACACGTTGTCGCGCTTCAGGAGTTCCAGCAGGACGTCAACGGTAGGGATATCACACGAAGGAACAGGAATGCGACGAACCGACTGATACGGGAGCAGCGATTCCCACTGCCCTGTCCCGCCACGAAAGCCGGACAGCAGGTGACGCCAGTTCAACGAACGGAGCAGGTAGTACTCGAGCCGGACGCGATCCTTGGTCACCCGGGCGGCAGACCACAATCTGGGAAATCGCGTTTTGAGAAAGGTACGCATCAAAGAATCCTCATCGCCCAACTCGCGGACATCGTCCGGCCGCTCACTGTCCCCGCAACCACTTCACAAACTCTGCAATGCCGACATCGATTTCCGTTTTCGGCTCATAGTCCAGTTCGGCACGGGCCAGCGTGACATCCGCATAGGTGCGTTCGACATCACCCGGCTGAGCAGGCAGACGCTCGATGATCGCCTTTTTGCCCAGCGCTCGCTCAATGGCAGAGATGAGGTCGCTCAGTGAAACCGGCCGCGATTCACCGAGATTGTAAATATGAAAGCCGCTGCATCGCTCGATCGCCGCCAACACGCCGGAAAGGATGTCGTCGATGTAGGTGTGGTCTCGCATCATACTGCCGTCGCCGAAGACCGGGATGGGCTTGCCTTGCTCGATCAAGCGGCAGAATTTATGGATGGCCAGATCCGGCCGCTGGCGCGCACCGTACACGGTGAAGAATCGCAGGCAGGTGATATCCATTCTGAAAAGATGATGGTAGGTGTGACAAAGCAGCTCGCCCGCCTTCTTCGTTGCAGCGTAGGGCGAAATCGGGAAGTCCACATTGTCCGCCTCTGAGAACGGCACCTTACGATTGTTGCCGTAAACACTGGAGCTGCTGGCGAAAACAAGTTTGCCGACTTTCAGCTTCCGCATTGTCTCCAGGATCACAGACGTCCCACCGACGTTGACATCCTGATACAAAAGCGGCTTCTCGATCGACGGCCGCACACCTGCCCGGGCTGCCAGATGAACCACCAGATCGCAACCGGTCATTGCCGCTTCGACCACCGCGGCATCACGGATATCTCCCTCCGTCAACTGAAAATTCGCGTGTGGCAAACAGGCAGACAGATTCCTGCGTTTGATCACCGGATCATAAAACGAGTCGAAGTTGTCCAACCCCACGACCTTCCGGCCCATGGCCAGGAGTCGTTCGCACAGGTGCGAGCCGATGAATCCCGCCGCTCCGGTTACCAGTATCGTCTGCGTCATGACGCTACAGCTTTCTCTGGCGACGACGACTCACTTGACCGTCGGACGACCTACGCTGTGGTACTCAAACCCCTGTGACCGCATGAACGATGGGTCATAGAGATTTCGTCCATCGAAAATCACCGGACGCTTCAGATGCTTCTTCATCAGCTCAAAGTCCGGCACGCGAAACTCCTGCCAGTCGGTGAAAATAACCAGGGCATCGCATCCCTTGAGCGCTTCGTATCCGTCTTCAAAGTAGGATATACCGTCGTCGCCCAGCTCGCGCCGGGCATTGACCATCGCCTCAGGATCGTGCGCCCGGATCGTCATGCCCTGCTCGCGAAACATCTGAATCGCCGTCAGGGCCGGTGCCTCACGCACATCATCGGTCCGGCTCTTGAAGGACAGCCCCCAGACCCCCAGCGTCACGCCCTTCCGATCCTGCGCGAAGGCGTCCAGCACGCGTTGTGCGAAAAGCCGGCGCTGCTTCTGATTCGTCTCCTGTGCCGCGACAGAGATGAGCGGTGAGTAATCCACCTCCCTCCCCATGCAGATCAAGGCGCTGACATCCTTCGGGAAGCACGATCCGCCGTACCCCACGCCTGGAAAGAGGAAAGGATGGCCAATCCGCGAGTCTGAGCCAACGCCCGCCCGCACCAGTTCCACGTCCGCCCCGTAGCGTTCGCAGAGATTCGCAATCTCGTTCATGAAGGAAACCTTCGTCGCCAGAAGTGCGTTGGCGGCGTATTTCGTCATCTCCGCGCTGGCCGGGTCCATCACTAGGATACGCTCACGCTTCCGCATGAACGCGCCGTAGAGTTGCTTCATGATCTCCACCACTGCCGGGTTGGTCGTACCGATCACGACCCGGTCCGGCTTGGTGAAATCGTCCACGGCCGCGCCCTCTTTCATGAACTCCGGATTGCTCACCACGTCGAACGGATGCTGCGTCGACGCCTGGATGGCAGAGGCCACACGCTTGTGCGTTCCGACCGGCACGGTGCTCTTGGTCACGACGATGCGGTAACCGTCCATGAGCTTGCCGATCTGACCAGCCGCTGCGATGAGTGCCGTCAGATCAGCACTACCGTCGTCCGCCTGGGGTGTCCCGACGGCCAGGAACAGGATCAGCGAGTTCGCCACCGCGTGAGATAAATCGGTCGTGAACTCCAGTCGGCCGGCTTTCGCGTTGCGCTGGACGATTTCCGCAAGACCCGGTTCATAGATCGGAATCTCACCGCGCCGCAGCGCGTCGATTTTCCGCTGGTCCACGTCCACGCAAATGACGTGATTCCCCACATCGGAAAAGCAGGCCCCCGCTACAAGCCCGACATAACCGGTACCCACCACGCTTACTCGCATCTTCGTGTACCTCGATCAGTGACCGTGCCCGGCTGCCACCTGAAAAGGGTCGCACGCCGAACTCGAATCGGTTCGAGCCGCTCAACAACCTGACTTAGCGTTCTGCTTCCGGACAGACTCCGTCCCCGTCAGCCGCGCCGGGCAATTTTTCGGAATTACTTGTCTAAACTGGACTTGCGCACGGTTTACGTGCCCGTCCAAGGGCTCTCATGATATCGGTTCTACCCTGTGAGAACTACAGACCGAAAGGTCTCGGCATCCCCGATCGCCGTTGGGTTTCTACGAAGGATGCAAGCACGCGGTTTGATACGTCTGGGCAGGCAAAAGGGCACAAATCGAGGGCATATCGCGGACCGGCAGCCGAAGAATGATCGCTGTGGCGTGCTTATTACTTATTGTTAATAAAGAAGTTAGTTGCACCGGATCAAGATGCTGCGTGGGGTCAACTCGATAACGATGGCGGGTCCATCCTCTCAATCGCCTCGTCCGATACTTCAACACTGACCGACTGCCCGAGCATGGTCACGTTGAGCACCAGCCGGACCCGGGACATCCGCCGCACGACAATGCCTTCCACACCCATCAGCGGTCCATCGACGACCCGGGCCCAGTCGCCGATTTTCAGCTCAGGGTGCCAGCGAAGTGACACTCCTCCCAGCAGCGCCTGATGAATCTGTCGAAGCTGCCGAACAAGCTCATCCTGCCGTCGCACGGCCAGCAGATTGGCAACGCGTCGCGTCTTGAGCGCGCGATGGCGCTGTTCCTCCGTCGCGTTAAAGAACAGATAACTGGGAAAGACTGGAATCTCGCTTCGGCTGATTCTCCGCGTCCTGATGCTTCGCGTACGCCGCTCCTGAAGCGGCAGGTAGCAGTAGACACCAACGTCACGCAGGTCCGACGCGAGCGCCTTTTCGTTACGCGGTCGCGTGTGCGCCACCCACCAACGGCCCTCCAGGCCATCCGGGATCGCATCTTCCGCCGAGAGCGTGATGATCGGTGATTCCATGGTTAACACGTAACAAACCGGACGGCACTTTTCGGACATCTCAAGGACTCATGCCCTCGCGGCGATACCACGCCACCGTCCGCTCAAGCCCATCGTCGAGACCTATGCTCGCCTCAAAATCGAACAATCGTCTTGCCCGACTCACATCCAGACATCTGCGCGGCTGACCATCCGGCTTGGAGGAATCCCAAGTGACTTTTCCGTCGTAGCCAACGACCCGCTGAATTTTATACGCAAGGTCTCGGATTGTAATCTCATGACCCGTGCCGATGTTAACCGGCTCCGCACCGTCGTAGCGCTGCGTAGCCAGCACGATGGCCCGGGCGCAATCCTCCACATAGAGAAACTCGCGGCAGGCCTTTCCAGTTCCCCAGAGCACCACTTCCGGAAGCTGACGCTCGTGGGCCTCTGTGAATTTACGAACCATCGCAGGAATGACGTGGCTCGACTCCAAATCGAAGTTGTCTCCAGGCCCATACAGATTAACAGGAATCAAAAAAATGCCGTTCAGCCCGTATTGCGAGCGATACGCCTGAAGCATGACCAGGAGCGACTTCTTCGCAATGCCGTAAGGCGCGTTCGTCTCTTCCGGATAGCCATTCCACAGGTCTTCCTCCCGGAACGGCACCGGTGCATGCTTCGGATACGAACAGACCGTGCCGACCATGACGAATTTTTTTACACCCGCAATCCGCGCCTGCTCGATCAGATGCATCCCCATCGCCAGATTTTCATGAAAGAATCGCCCGGGGTTTGCACGATTGGCGCCGATGCCCCCCACCTGCGCTGCCAGATGAATCACCACGTCCGGCCGCAGGTCGGCGTACATCCTCGCGACAGCTTTCGCCTGTGTCAGGTCGTACTCCGCGCTTCTCGGGACGAGGATGTAATCCTTTGCCACGCCCGTACGGATAAGCTCCGCACAAACGAATCTCCCCAGGAATCCCGCCCCGCCAGTAACAACGATTCGACAACGCGAATGCTCCATGCTTCACCGGAAACGAACAAACAGCCCTTCAGGTGAACATTTTTACTAGATTATGGTCGGCCCACCAAACGAACGACCTAGTCAGTCCGAGCGAGATCGGCGACCCAGCAAGAGCCCTTCTATGCTCAAATCTTCGTCGATGTCGAGCCAGTGTATGCCCTCGCCATCGCCTAGCAGTTCCCAATTATTGCGAGCATCCTCACTGGCATGGCAAAGCCTTGGGAACCAGACAACTGGTACTGACAGGCGTCGCCCATCAACCAGCAGCACGACGAGCTCGTCTTGCGTAACCTCAACGCTCTGTGCTCTTGGCGTCATTTCAACCACCGAAGAACGCATACCATGCCTCCAGGAATCGAGTTTCATTCTCTCAATCCAAGTTCTCGATCTTACGCAACTCGTGAGCGGCAAACCCCCTCTAACGAGCCAGTACAACGGGACTCAACCAATACTTCGCCAGCCGGCGATCCCTTTGAACATGAATGTGCGACGGCTCATTACCTTCGTTACCGTAGAAGAAAAAGCGATACGGACCAATTCGAGCAACCGTCGGCATGTAACATTATACACGGCCGCATCGGAGCGGCAGTGCCTCCGCTAATTTGACTTGTCGTTTGCCCGATGCTCGTCTAACAGTCGCTCTTCCTTCGCCAGCTTCCAGTCATGCTCCACCATCCTCCGCACCAGCTCGGCGAAGGTCACCCTGGGTCTCCAGCCCAGCACCTGCCGCGCCTTGCTTGCATCCCCGCAGAGCTCGTCCACTTCCGTCGGCCGCAGGTAGCGTGGATCGTGCTCCACATGCTTCCGCCAGTCCAGGGCGACCAGGCCGAAGGCGGTCTCCACAAGCTCTCGCACACTGTGCATCTGACCCGTGGCGATGACATAATCATCCGGCTGATCCTGCTGCAGCATCAGCCACATGGCCTCGACGTAATCACCGGCGAAGCCCCAGTCGCGCTTGGCGTCAAGATTGCCCAGAAACAGTTTTTCCTGTAGACCCTCTTTGATGCGCGTCGCCGCACGCGTGACTTTCCGCGTGACAAAGGTCTCCCCGCGACGCGGGCTTTCGTGGTTGAAGAGAATGCCGTTGCAGGCAAAAAGCCCGTATGCCTCGCGATAGTTAATGGTCTGCCAGTGTGAAAAGACCTTTGCGCAGCCGTAGGGGCTCCGCGGGTGAAACGCGGTCGCTTCGTTCTGTGGGGGCGGCGACTTGCCGAACATCTCGCTGCTGCCCGCCTGATAGAATCGCACCGGCAGCTGTGTGTCGCGGATCGCTTCAAGAAGCAGCAGTGTTCCCAGAGCACCCGTTTCCGCCGTATAGACCGGCTGATCAAAGCTCAGACGCACGTGGGACTGCGCCGCGAGATTGTAGACTTCGTCTGGCGTGATCGCGGTCAGCACCTTCCGCAGACTTGAACCGTCCGTCAGGTCACCATAGTGAAGAAAGAGCATTGCCTCGCGATCGTGCGGATCGCGATAGAGGTGCTCGATGCGGGCAGTATTGAAACTGCTCGAACGGCGGATGAGGCCGTGAACCTCATAGCCCTTTTGAAGCAGCAGTTCCGCCAGGTAGCTGCCATCCTGGCCGGTGATTCCGGTGATGAGTGCCTTCTTCGCCATCGATTACAACTTGCAGAAAATCTCCGCGATGCGCTCCGCGGCCCTGCCGTCCCAGAGTTCGGGTCGTCGGGCGACGCGCGGGCCTGAGTCTGCCTGCTTCTCGCTGCCCAAGGCATGATACGCCTGCAAAATGCTCGCCGCATCGGGCTTGCAGAGTTGGTTCGTCCCTTCGTGAATGGTCACCGGCCGTTCTGTGTTTTCCCGAAGCGTCAGACATGGAACACCGAGGATCGTCGTCTCTTCCTGGATGCCGCCGGAATCCGTCATCACCAGCGCCGACTCGGCCATCAACTTCAGAAAATCCAGATAACCCAGCGGCTCCGGCGTGCGGAATCCCGCGATCCGCCCGATCCGCGGCTCCAGTCCCATCGAGGCCATGTTCTTCCGTGTGCGCGGGTGCATGGGAAAGACAATCGGCATGTCTCGGGCGATCTGCTCGAATGCATCGAGAATCGACCCCAGCGTCCGGGCATCGTCCACATTGCTCGGTCGATGCAGCGTCACCACCGCGTATTGTCGTGGCGCAAGCTGGAGGTCCTCCAGCACACTGGACGCCATTGCCCGTTGGCGATTCTTGACCAGCGTGTCGATCATCACGTTGCCAACAAAATGAATCTTTCCGTCGTCCACTCCTTCGCGCCGCAGGTTCTCCACTCCGCTCGGCTCGCTGACCAGGAGCAGGTCGCTGATCGCATCGGTCAGGAGCCGGTTGATTTCCTCCGGCATGGTACGGTCGTTGCTCCGCAGCCCCGCTTCAACATGCGCCAGCTTCACGCCCAGCTTCACGGCCACCAGGCCGCAGGCGATCGTGCTGTTCACATCGCCCACAACAATAACCCAGTCCGGCCGATGCTCCAGTACGACCGGCTCGAAGCGTCGCATGATCTCCGCCGTCTGGACGGCATGGCTGCCGGACCCGACCTCAAGGTTGATGTCCGGTTCGGGAATGCCCAGATCGCGAAAAAACAGTTCGCTCATCCGTTCGTCGTAGTGTTGCCCGGTATGAACGAGCAGCGTCTGGATACGCCCCGTCCGCGCGAACGCCTCCATCAGCGGCGCGATCTTCATGAAGTTGGGCCTTGCCCCGCAGACGCAGATGACTTTCAACATGCACGACCTCAGAACTATCACGCCGGCCGTCAGGCCAACAGGCATGGGCTCATTTTCCGGCTGCGTGCTGCCGCCCACGCCTGAAAGTCGGCCTGCCAAGAGCGGCCAATGAGTTTAAGCCCTGCCTGATGACGAGGATAGCACCGATCGCGCGAGCACACAGGCGCCCTGTCCGATAAGCCCGTGGTGCACTTGCCTGGATGTATCCTCACAATTACAAAGCTGGAATGCGCTCGAAACTGAGTAATTTTCGACCTCCTGCGTTTGTCCCGCAAAAAGCATTCTGCTTTCTAATCCTTCTGCTGCCCGCCTGTGACGCCGCGCGCCATGGTGACATCGCCGAGCAGCCGCTCGCGCCTCTGGAAGCTCCTCCGACGACCCACGAGGTCGGCTGCTTCGCATCGAAATCCATCCCCACCGACCCCGAGCGCTATCCCTACAACCATGCCGCGACCATCATCGAAACTCCTGCCGGCGACTTGCTTTGTGCCTGGGGTGCAGGTGCCCGCGAACTCGCTCCGGACACGGTCATCCTTCTTTCACGCCGCCCTTCCGGCTCTGGCGAATGGTCCAGCCCGATCGTCGTCGCCGACAAACCCGGCTACGCCGATGCCAACCCCGTGCTTTTTGTCGATGACGCCGGACGTATTTACCTTTTCCACGTCGAGATGTTCGGCGATCAGTTCTGCCTCGGTCGGGTGATTGTTCGAACCAGCAGGGACGGCGGACATACATGGGATGCGCCGCGCGACGCCCTCGGCGCGATCTGCACCATGATCCGCAATCACCTCATCATTCTCCGAGACGGTTCCTGGCTCCTTCCCGGCTATCAGCAGGCCATCTACGCCTCGCAATTCTGGCTCAGCAGGAACCAGGGTCAGAACTGGGAATCGTATCCCCCGATCTTGACCCCCCTCGACAATAACTTGCAGCCGGCAGTTGTTGAACTGTCTGACAGCTCACTGCTGGCACTGCTCCGCGCTGCTGGGAAGTCCGGCCAGACATGGGAGGCCCGTTCGACAGACGCCGGTCGATCCTGGTCGCTCAGGAAGCGGCCCGATCTGCCCAATCCCAACAGCGGACTGGAGTTGATTAGACTCCGAAGCGGTGAGCTGCTCGTGATCTACAATGACAGTCGCACGGAGCGCACTCCCCTGGTCGCCGCGCTGTCTGAAGACGAAGGGCTCACCTGGTCGGCCCCGAAGGTGCTGGCAGCCGGCGATCCGCAGCTTTCCTACCCCAGCGCCTGCCAGACCCGCGACGGTCGCATTCATGTCGTCTTCTCTCACCGCCTGACGCACATCGAGCATGTTGAGATCAACGAGCACTGGCTCCGAAGGGAGTAGCTTTGTTCGTCTCGCGGATTTCCGTTCGACTTCCCGCGCTCGACGCTTTGACAATTCGCCGATTCGAGGTTTCTCTACACACCATGAAAGCCGTCGTCGTCGAAAACCACAAAGCCGCCGTACGGGATATCGAGAAGCCCGTACCTCCGCCGGGAGAAGTTCTCATTGCGGTCCGATTGGCCGGCATCTGTGCGACGGACCTGGAGATCATCAAAGGGTATGCCGACGATTCACGTCCGGCGGGCGCGCCGCGCGTCATCGGTCACGAGTTCGTCGGTACCGTCGTCGAGGGTGGCAAATCGCTGGCCAACCAGCGCGTCGTAGGCGAGATCAACTGCGTGTGCGGCAGGTGCGACATGTGTCAGGGCGGCCTCGCCAATCACTGTCGTAAGCGAAGCGTCCTGGGCATCTGCAATCGTGCCGGCGCTTTCGCCGAATATGTCTGCCTGCCAGAGCAGAACTGCGTTCCCGTACCCGACGCCCTCACCGATGAAGAAGCCGTATTCGCCGAGCCGCTCGCCGCCGCAATTCAAATTACCCGGCAGGTTAAACTGGAGAGTCGTACGAATGTCGCCGTCCTCGGCACCGGCCGGCTTGGTCTGCTCGTCGCACAGGTACTGGCGACCACCGGCTGCAAGCTCACGGCGATCGGTCGCCAGCGCGCGACGCTCGCCCTGCTGGATCGTCGACGAATCCGCAACGTGCACATCGACGAGCTGACACACGGTGTGGATTACGACGTGGTGATCGAGTGCACCGGGTCACCGTCCGGGTTGCCCTTGGCCCTGAAGCTCGTGCGCCCACGCGGCACGATCGTCATAAAGACAACCTGTGCCGAGAGAGAGCCCGTCGATCTGACCGATCTGGTCGTGAACGAAGTCACACTGCTGGGAAGTCGCTGCGGGCCGATGCGCGACGCATTAGCCATGCTCGCTACTCGAAGAGTTGATACGACGGGCATGGTTTCGAGGACCTTCCCTCTTGCCGACGCAGAGAAAGCACTGGCCGCCGCAAGCGAGCCCGGGACAATGAAGGTGCTCCTCAAACCGTAACGCCATCGCCTCCGATGCGTAATACGCCAACCAGAGGAAGCGAATGTGACAATCAAGCTCGATCCCAATCTGCCGAAGCTCGCACCACTCGAAAGCGAACTTTTCGAGGATACAGCCCTTCTTAGTTTCCCAGCGCTTAGAGAGATTCCCGGCTTTGCCCACGCCGTAACCACGCGGCCGTGGAATATGGCGCCTCATCGCGGACCGCAGGCCGATCTCGCCGTCGAGCGTCGCCGCCGCATCTGTGCTCATCTCGGCTTGCCATTCGATCGACTGACCGCGCCCGATCAGATTCACAGCCCGCATGTGCTTCGCATCCTGCCGAGCGACATTGGAGCGGGACGCGAGGGCCGGCTCCACGCTATCCGATATGTGGACGGCCTCGTCTGCGATCTGCCGGGTGTGCCGGTGATGCAGTTCTCCGCGGACTGCCCGATCGTGATCGTTGTGGACCCGGCGCGCCGCGTCTTCGGCACGGCACACGCAAGCTGGCGCGGTACGGTCACGCACATCGTCGCCGAACTGGTCATGGCCATGCAGCACGAGTTTGACGTCAACCCTGTTCATCTCATCGCAGGCATCTGTCCGTGTGCCGGGCCCGACGACTACGAAGTCGGTGAAGACGTTCGGCGGATTGCGCTCTCTCGCATTGAAGGTGCCGAGCATTTTTTCCGCCCGCGGTCCATGTCAGGTACATCTGCTACGGCGTCCGGTTCCGTACCCAGCCCTGCCAAGTGGCTCTTTGATATGCGTGCCGCTATCTCATCGCAGCTCATTGACAGCGGAGTGCAGGCGCATCGCATACATATTGCCGATCATTCCACCATGACCGACGAGCGTTTCTATTCGCACCGCAGGGATGGCGCCGAAACCGGCCGCATCGCCCTGATCGCGGGCTTCCGCTCAACCTGACTCGCCCGATAACCACTCTCCAAAAACGAAACTGAAATGATCTCGCATCCTGACCGATAAGCATTTCGTCACGTGGACCTTCTGCGAGAACGCCCATGGCGAAAAAACGCGCCGTCATCCTGTCATCCGGAGGCCTGAACAGCGCAGTAACTACGGCGATTGCCGCCGCAGAGTACGAGCCGGCTTTGATGCACGTCCGCTTCGGCCATCGCGCCGAGCAGCGTGAGGCCGAGTTGTTCGAGAAGCAGGCGGAGCACTTCCGCGTAGCCACGCGACTCATCACAGACATGCCGCATTTCGCAGCGATTGGGGCAAGTGCCCGCATCGCACACGACAAGCCGCTCGAGGATGCATTGTCCGCTGGTGAGAACGAATCTATGTACTACATTCCGGGCTTGATCGGCTCGCTCACAAGTGCCGCATTCAACTGGGCCTCGGCGATCAACGCCTCCGCCATCTTTCTGGGTGTCTGCGAGTGTCTCGGTCCCCCGGGCCCGCGCACCGCTGGCGTGTATCCGGATTATTCCCGGGACTACGCCCAGCTCCTTCAGCACGCATTGAACGTGGCTTATCCCTTTCGCCGAATCACCCTTGAAGTACCGCTTATCGATCTGTCACGCAGAGACATCATTCGTCTCGGCCAGCGATTGCACGTGCCCTTCGAACTGACATGGTCCTGCAACTCAAGCGGTCGCGCCCCCTGCGGCGGCTGCCTGGGCTGTGCGACTCGCAGTCGCGGTTTCCTGGACGCCGGTATCGCCGATCCGCTGCACAACACACTGGCTGTTGTGGCATAAGAGACCAGCAACTCCTCTGAACAATTCCTCGCAAAAAGCATCGTCCAAAGGCGAGGCCATCCTGACCTTCCCCCATGGTTTAGTCCAGTCTCTATGATAGTCCGAGACTGTTCTGGACACACGCCGTGGGCGGGCGGAGCGGAGCGAGGGAACCGAGCGGATCGCAGCCTGCCCACGGCGGTGCGACTCTCTCACCAACCCGCACCGAGCTTTCTGGCCTGCCGAATTCCTGTCCGTAACGAAAGGCCATCGGTTTAAGTGCTGACGTGCTTCCACAGGAAGAGGGGCTCGCCGATTCGGCGGGCCTCTCTTTTTTTATCCGTGTGAACACCCGACCGGAACGCATTTCTTACATCCGCTCAAGCGGCGAGATGCCCAACAAGCCCAGTCCCAGCTTCAGTGCCCGTGCCGTCAGTTCACACAATCGAAGACGTGATGCCATCAGACCGGCATCCTCACACTGAAGCACTGGGCACGACTCGTAGAACGACATGAATCGACCGGCTAGATCGTACAGATACTCACACAGCACGCTGGGCAGCAGGGTATCCCCCACCGCGTCGATCGTCTCCGGCAGTTGAAGAAGCCGCAACGCCAGCGCTCGCTCGGCGTTGTGCTCCAGTCGAATCGCCGAGCGCGAAAGATCTCCGCTGACCTGGCCGGACTCCACCCCCTTGCGATAGATCGATCGGATGCGGGCGTAGGCATAGAGCATGTAGGGGGCCGTGTTCCCCTGCAGAGCCAGCATCTTCTCCCAGGAGAATACGTAGTCGGTGTTGCGGTTCTGGCAGAGATCGGCGTACTTCACGGCGGCGATTCCCACCGTCTGGGCGATTGACCTGATCTCTTCCTCGGAAAACCCCCGTCGCTTGTCAGCATCGGACTCTGTGCTGCGTACCTGAGCTTCTGCCCGTTCGACTGCCTCATCGAGCAGGTCCGCCAGCTTGGCAGATTCGCCGCTTCGCGTGCGGAGCATCTTGCGATCTTCACCCAGCACGGAACCGAACGAGACATGCTCCAGTCGTGCTTCTCCACCGTCGGGCTGCCGTGTCCAGCCGAGCGCCCGAACCGTGGCAAAGAACATCTCGAAGTGCAATTTCTGCGGAGCGCCGACGACATAGATGACTCGATGGGCGCCAAGCCCGCCGCCGAGCTTCTTCAAGGCAGTGGCGAGCTTTTCAGAGCGCAGTTGGATCGGGTGCCGCACGGCATGGGCGAGCCGATACAGCGCCCCGGCCATATCCGTCGTTGCGTAGAGCGAGGCGCCGTCGGATTTCTGAACGAGCATCGGCAGCGGGTCACCCTGCGGCCCCTTGTATGCCGGAGACCCGTCGGGTTTCTCCAGAAATACACAGACGGCCCCCTGATCGACACGGCAGATGGCGCGTGTCCCGTCTGGCGCGGATTTGTATTCATGAAGCGATGCCCGCAGCTCTTCCACCACGCCGGACAACAGCGGCTCATAAAAACTCTCGCCGCGAACGTCCTGGTCCGTCAACTGCACGCCGAGCCGCCGATAGACGCGGTTGCATTCCCGCAGCGTGATCTCGATCGCTATCTCTCGTGCCAGGCGTTCCTGCGCATCGTCTGCGGCCCCGCGCTGCATCATCTTGGCAACGTCTTTGGGATCCTTCAGATCTGCGGCATAGGGCGTTCCCGCGGCCTCTTTCGTCAGAGCGTTGATGTACAGATACCCGGCTTCAATGTCATTCAGATCGAGGAGGGACTTCGTGCGGCAGTCATGCAGGAACGGCTCGAAGATTTGGGTGCCGGTGGGATCGGCATCGTAGTCGGCTCGCGAACGCACCGCGACCTGCTTCAGATAGGCGAGCTTCGCCTCGGAGCCGGCCGCGACGGCGCTTCGCAGTTCGCCCAGTGCACGCTGGAGATACTTCGGAGGTTCACCACGATGAGCCGCCATCGCCGCGTGCCACATCCCGAGGATCACCATTCCGAACTGCGTCCCCCAGTCACCCAGATGGTTTTGTCGGATGACTTCGTGACCCTCAAACGTCAGCGCGCGGGCAATCGTATCACCGATGATCGTACCACGAAGATGGCCGACGTGCATCGACTTCGCCACATTGGGCGACGAGTAATCGACGACGACGGTCTGACGCTGCGATGGATCAACGGTCTCGATGCCCAGTCGATCCGCTTCCGCGGCCGGCGGGATGGCATCGAGCGTCGTCTCGACGAAATCGCGTCGCAGTCGCAGGTTGATAAAGCCCGGTCCGGCGATCTCCGGCTTCTCGATCATCGTCAGCGCGGCATCGTCCAGCGTGTCGACAATCTGCTCAGCCACCTCACGCGGCTTCTTTCCCAGTTGCTTGGCCAGCCCCATCGCAGCGTTGCATTGGTAATCGCCGAACCGCGCATCCTTTGCCGGCGCGATCAGCGGATCGACGCCGGTTGCGGCGTCTCCGAGCGCGCGCCGCATCGCATCGGATACGGCAGCACTGAGTTGTGCGAGAATGGGTTTCATTGAGAGGTGGTCAACGGCAACTGGTCAGTTGGGGGGATAAGCCGACGGACCTCCCGCCTCGTTTCACTTTCAAGCGATCATCGCAACTCGCCGGCATCAGCATTCTGAAACCAGAATCGAAAAGCCAAAAATCATCAATGCTCCCATTTCACGGCCGTGCCATCGCCCCACAACGATTCAAGGTCGTAATACAGGCGGCGCTCGGCGTCGAAGAGATGAACCACCACGTCCACGAAGTCCACGATGATCCAAACCCCCTCTTCCAGGCCGTTGACACCGTAGGGCGGATCATCAATCGACTTGCCGAGCTGCTCCACGTGGTCCGCCACGGCCCGCATCTGTCGATCCGATGTCCCCGTGCCGATGACGAAAAAATCGCAGACCGGACTGACCCCGCGAAGATCAAGCACGACCACATCCTCGCACTTCTCATCAGTCATCAGTCGCGCCGCGTCGATGGCGAACTGACGAGCCGCTTCGGCGGAGCGAGTCGCCGGCGGACGCACGGTCAGCGTCGGCTGCGCAGCGCGCTGCCGGGCGAGACTCTTTACGGCCTTGGCTCGTGCGGCCTTTTCGGGCATCTGGTTTCCCATCCAATGCATCGACCCGCGCAGGCACCTGCCCACGCGGGTCGATATTCTATCCGACTCGATTGAAATCGGCACGCGGCAGAATCAGCCACCCAGGCCGAGCAGCGAGCCGACCTTCGGTCCGTAAGCCACCACAAGGCCGGCAAACACGACGCTGACCATGCTCATCAGCTTGATCAGAATGTTCAGCGACGGGCCGGAGGTATCCTTGAACGGATCGCCGACCGTATCACCCACCACGCCGGCCTTGTGATCCAGCGAACCTTTGCCATAGACAATCTCATCATCCGACTCGGCGGCGTGGGCTCGCGCCACGATCGCTTCACGGATGGATATGGGCAGCGAGTCTCGTACTTGTGCATCGCTTTTCACTTTGCCCGCGGTGATCTTGCCGAAGGTCTCGATGTACTTCTTGGCGTTGTCCCAGGCGCCGCCGGCGTTCGCCATGAACACGGCCACGGCGAAGCCGCTGACCAGGCCGCCTGCCAGCAGCCCCATGACGCCAGCCACCCCGAAGACGATACCGATCACCACCGGCATGATGATCGCCAGCAGGGACGGGAAGATCATTTCTTTCTGGGCCCCGGCCGTCGAAATCGCCACGCAGTTCGCATAGTCCGGGTAGTGCTTGCCTTCAAACTCGACCGGAGTGCTGGGCCAGTTGTCGGGGTTGCGGATGTACGCATCGTCGTGTCCCTTCTTGCGGAGATAGTCACGCATCTTCGCAAACTGGCGTCGGCACTCCAGCATCATCTCGTTCGCCGCACGGCCCACGGCCTTCATCGTGAGCGCACAGAACAGGAACGCCAGCAGCACACCCGCGAAGAGCCCGCAGAGTACCTTTGGATTCATCAGGGTCACGTTGTAGAACGTCATGAAGTGCTGGATGGACGCGCGTCGCGCCGGGACTACCTGCAGCTCCACGTCGTCGATGGTCAGCGTGCCGACAAATTCATCGGCCAGCACACCGGCCACGTAGGACTGTGCGCCGAAGCGATCGCCTTCCTTGATTTTGCCGGCTGTTTCAAGTCGGTGGAGCTGATCGCGATCCAGACACATGAGCGATCCGAAGTTCTCCCGCGCCTTGCCCTCGCCGGTGCGATATCCGAACTTTCCGTAGCCGATGTACACCGGCGCACCGACCGCCGTATCCTCAACCTTGCTGACAACCGCCTGGGCCTCATGGATGAATCCGATTCGGACTTCCTCCACATATGCCGCGAGCAGCGCCAATGCCGTCAATGCCGCGGAACCGATGGCAAAACCTTTGCCGGTCGCCGCCGTGGTATTGCCCAAGGCGTCCAGCGCGTCGGTGCGCTGTCGCACATGCGGTTCCTGATGCGTCATCTCAGCGTTGCCGCCGGCATTGTCGGCGATCGGTCCGTATGCGTCTGTCGCCAGGGTAATGCCCAGAGTCGCCAGCATGCCGACCGCCGCAATACCCACGCCATAGAGTCCCATCATGAAGTTGTCGCCGCCCCCGGCGAGGGTGAACGCCAGCAGAATCGCCACGATCACCGTCGCGAGCGACGCCCAGGTGCTCTTCATGCCTTCAGCGACGCCGCCGATGATGACCGTTGCAGGACCGGTGATCGCCTGCGCCGCCAGATCCCGCGTCGGCTTGTAGTCGTAGCTCGTATAGACTTCCGTCATCTTGCCGATGACCAGACCGGCCACAAGGCCCGCCACGATCGCCAGCCAGACGCCCCACCAAGTCGGTGCTACGCCGACTTCCGGCCGAGGGAATCCCTTCGTGATGAGTAGATAACAAATCGGCGCGGCCGCGGCCACGATCAGGGCACTGGAGCCCCAGATGCCGCGATTGAGTGCCTGCATGAGCTGGGCCATGTTTGCCCCCTCGTGCGTTCGCACCATGTAGATGCCGACCACCGAAAGGATGACGCCGACGCCGGCGAGTACCATCGGCACAGCCAACAGTCGGATCGCCGCTTCAAAACCGCTTGCGGACGTATCGGAGCCAAACATCGACACCGCAGCGGCAACACCCAGCGCCGCCGTCGCCAGAATCGAACCGGCGTAGGACTCGTAAAGGTCCGCGCCCATGCCTGCCACGTCACCGACGTTGTCACCCACATTGTCTGCGATCGTCGCAGGATTTCGGGGGTCGTCCTCCGGGATGCCGGCTTCCACCTTGCCGACAAGATCTGCACCGACATCGGCCGCTTTGGTGTAGATACCGCCGCCGACACGTGCGAAGAGCGCCTGCGTGGAAGCGCCCATGCCGAAGGTCAGCATGATGACGGTGATTTCCGTGAGCGACATCGTGCCGCCCAGCCAGCGCAGCGCCAGGAACCAGCCGGTGATGTCCAGCAATGCAAAACCCACGACCACCAGCCCCATGACGGCGCCGGCGCGGAAGGCCACCACCAGGCCCTGATTCAAGCTCTCGCGTGCGCCCGCCGCGGTCCGGTGCGAGGCATTCGTCGCGGTCTTCATGCCGAGGAAACCGCAAAGACCGGAGAAAAACCCACCGGTCAGGAACGCGAACCAGACAATCTCATTCTGCACATGGAGTACATAGCCCATGTAGAAAAGAATGGCCGCAAGTACGATGAAGACGACCGTGACGACCTTGTACTGCCGCCACAGGTAGGCATATGCACCTTCGCGCACGTACCCGGCGATCTGCTGCATGTTCGGATCGCCTTCACCCTTGGACATCAGGTCCTTGTAGAAATACCGGGCGAACCCCAGCGCGATCAGTGAGCCGATCGGCGCGATCCACCAGATAAATGGAATTCCCTGAAAACCCAGAGGGGCCTCTCCCGATTCCGATGCAAAGGCCGTTCCCGCCATCGCAAGCAGCATCATCGGTGCCATTGCGGCAACCCACTTGATACTCCGTCTCGTTGCTCCAACGCTCTGCGTCACCATCTCATCTCCTGCTGGTTATCTTCGTTCCCTTGAACAATCTGAATCTGGTCGCCGAGGATCGAATCCTCGGCCTCGTGACGAATTTCACGATCCCAACCTGGGGATTACACACCAGTTCTGCTTCGATGTTCCGACGCGCGGGATGCGCCTGTCGGACACGAAGAATCACACTTTACTTTGGGTGTCAACACAACGCGGATAATCGATGACTCACCCGCGCCCTGATCGGTGGCCGACACTGCGACCTACCTGGTAGCAAGACCGCGCCAGCTTGCCAACATTTCCAGCTGCATCCGCAGCACGCGCTCGACCGCGCCGTCGAGCAACCCACTATAAAGGACGCGCTCAAACTCTTTCAAGGGAAACATTTATCGTTTCTCTGGCTTCAGCCGTAGTTTCTCTGCGCAACCTTCATGGCGGCGATCGACCCTAACTTATTGCATATTAGTATCTTACATTCTATTAGATCCAGGTCATCGACGAGTATCCGATTGCGGATCAGAACCATGGACGGCCATCTCCCGCCATATCAACTGAACGGATAAGATTCATCGGACAACTAGAGGACCGGCTCGATTCCTCGATTATCGAGCGACAGCACAAGAATACCGCGAAGCCCGAGAGGACGCGCGAAATGACTCATCGCAAACTGCACCGTGCCATTCGGATCGAACTTCTCGCACTGCTGATCACCGGATCCTGTTCCGCGATGACCGCCGTGGCCGAGCCGGTGGCCGCGCAAATCACGATCGAGGGGAAGGCGGCAGGTACGACGGACAACGCCATGGAACAGGCCAAGCTCGATGCCCTGCGCCGCGCCGTTGAACAGACCTGCGGCACTTTCATCAACGCCCAGACGCGCACCGCGAACTACTCCGTCGTGTACGACAAGGTCATGTCCGAGCCGGTCGGATACGTGGAGCAGTTCGATGTCATCGAACAACGCACCGCTGATGGTATGAGCTTTTGCAAGATCAAAGCCGTCGTTTCCAAGGCAAGCTTCGAACAGGAATGGACCCGCCTGGCGCACACCCTCGAAGCCGAAGACAACCCGCGCTGCATGGTCATCATCAGCGAGCGAAACGACAGTGAGGGCAAGGTCACCCCTCGGTTTAACGGCATCACCCAGAGCGTCGTCGAGAACTTCTTCCTGGAGCGCGGCATCCAGTTGATCGACAAAGCGGGCATCGACGAGACCCGCGAACGTGATATTGCCGTCGCGGTGCTCAAGGATGATTTCAAGAAGCTCGCGGCCGTCGCCGCCTCGCTCCGTGCCGAAGTCATGATCTTCGGCAATGCCGAAGCTCGCCGCGCCGGAGCCGGTGAGGTGGCCGGAACTCGACTCTACAAGTGGACCGCAACCATCAACATCCGGGCATACAATGCCGACACCGCCCAGTTACTTATGTCAAACAGCTATACGTCCACTTACTCCAGCGTGAATTACGAAGCCGGCGATGAGGCCCTTCGCCGTTGCGCCGAGCAGCATGCCCCGAGCTTTCTGCGCGATATCGGTGAGGCGTGGCGCAAGCGGCAGAACGTGCGCCGCGTCGTGCAGATTGTCATCGAAGATTGCAACCGGGCTGATTACAAGGTCCTCGAAACCGCCCTGCGGGAAGTTACCGGCGTTCAGGCCGTCCGCCTGCGAGAACTCATCAGCGGCACCTGCCATCTTGATGTGGAATGGGCCTACGACACCGAAGCGCTTGTCAGCCGGATTGAGGAACTCAAACTCGACGGATTGAGCTTCCTGGTCACGGAGCAGACCCACGGCAAGGCGACGCTCAAAATGGTCAGATAGGCCGCACGTTCATCCTACCAGTCCCGCTTATTGCGACGTCGATCGCATCCATCGCTGGGTAAGCAATCGATACAACAGCGCGAACACGAACGCCGCAAGGAGCAATTGCAATCCTCGCCATGCCGCGTGATCCGTCATCGCTTTGGCTGTCAAGGTGGACTCCGCCATCAGTCCCTGCACCTGCGTCGTTAATTCCTCGATTCGTGTGCTCAGTGCGTTCGACGCGCTCAGATCGTTGATATCTGCCGCCAGCTTCTGCAACTCTCGCGCCGTCTGCGTCAATGCTTCCGCCGTGAGCCGATAGTCGTTGATATCATACGGTGCGGGCTTCGCTGCATCGGTGGATTCTGCCTGAGCATCCACACGCCCAGCCCTTCGATCTTTCCCATCGGCGGATGTACCCTGGGAAGTAACTCCGGCTTCTCCGCTCACGCCGGGCGTACGAAAACTCGCCACCATCTCCTGAATCGCCCGAGCCGTCCCGGTCCAGGCCTCTCCGGCGCCCGCCACGCTCCGGCCGGTCGGGTCGAGTTGTTCCGCCAGTCGGCGCGTCTCGCTGAGCGTCTCCCGAAGCTCGGGCTGTCGCTGGTCAAGTTCCTCGAAGAAGGTCGAAAGCTCGCGCCGAATCTCGGCCGGCAGTTTCTCAGACACGGCTGTAAGTCGCTCGGAGCTGTCAGAGACCTTTTCCAGAGACTGGATCGTCCGCTGGATCATTTCCATGTCCTCTGTTTCGAGGAGCAGGAGTTGAATCTGCAACCGTGCATCGGCCGCCAGCCCCTGCACGACGTCCGTCAATCTTGCCGCCACTGCCGTAAACTCTTTGATCGATTGCGCCGTTGCATCCACCCCGCCCAGCCAGCGAAACGGCGCCAGCGGAATCTCCAGCACGCCCTGCAGGACGACGTCCTCCTCGGTAACCTGGTGAGTCGCGCGAACCTCTGTCCCGCTGAATTCACCACGTAGCGGATGCTCCTTCGCAACGGCATGAACACGTTCTCGCGCACGATCATACATCTGCGACGAGAGTATCTGTCGACCGATTTGTTCAATCTCCGCCTCGCATTCACGGGCTGCATGAACCGCGATGGATTGATGCGGCCCGAACAGGTTTCTTCCATCACCCTCGGTCAGATGTTGTCGCATTCGGACGCACAGGGTCCATACGTCAAGAAAGCTGCCGAGCGGATTCTCCTGATCCAGCGCGTTGCGCAACAAGGGCAGGAGCCGCATCTGCCAGACGAGCGTCAGCCGCTTGACGCGACGCGAGCCGTCCGACTGTACGAGCTGCTCGGTGGCACTGCGCACATTGGCTTCAAAACTGTCCTCGAAGCGCTCAAGTTTCTCTCGCAGTTCTTCTTTTGTGACCTGCTGCGTCACCGCCGCACCACTGCGAACCGGTGTGCAGCCCGCACCAAACCCCACCGCCAGAATCCCCATTGCGACCAGATGTAACAAGGCAATCTCACGAATGCGCGACATGGAATCAGCCCTCGTATGCAGAATGGACGGTACGTCTTACGCGAGACGGATCGACTCCGACTCACTGGCGCGCGCTATCATACGCACGATGGACGTGTCTGACAGGCCCGAGCGAGTCACCCGGGGGATGAACTAATGCGTGGCGTCCGAAATGGCCAGGTGTCGCTCCGGATCGGTATAAAGGGTCGGTCGCTCACCCATGTTCTCCGATCGAACGACTTCCAGCGGAAGGTTGCCCTCTCCGGCCTTGCGAGGAAAGAGGTCGCCTTCGATCGTGCCGACGTGTCCATCGGCGAACGCCACATTCGCCCGGCCGACACGTCCGGGGTGCCGATAGCCGATCCGCAGATTGCGATCACCCAGCCGCGTGACCTCCTGATTGCCGGCGTAGAGTCCGTCAGCCAGTGCGATCAACCTCGATGGCCACCGAATGAGTGAAAATCGACCCGGCCCCATGACTTTGCCTTCCGAATCCGGCCCGTAGCCGACCGAACCGGTGAAGTGCACATGCGGGATGAATGCATCCGGTCGACCGATCGGATTGTCGCCGTTAATCCAATACCCGACACGGATGATTTTTCCGAAGCCCCATTGTGGAATCGTCGTGGCATAGTTTTGCGAGAGCGTAAGCACGGCGGGCCAGTCCATGTAACCCCGCGGATGATCCGGATTGGTTCCTGTCTGTGTCCCGGCCATGCCGGCGATATCGAGTGTGTTCGGGCAGGCGAACGGATTCCCCGCGATCTCGCGCGAGCCCATCGCAAAATGTCCCCGGTCGAGGATTGGGCCCCATCCGTCCAGGGCGTTCCGAGCACTGAAGCTCACCCCGCGCATGTTGTAGGACGGAATGATCAAATCTTCGGCCCCGCCGCTGTAGACATGCATCGCCGACATCAATCCGCGAAGATTGCTCTGACAAAGGACGGATCGTGCCCGACTTCGCGCCCCGCTGAGCGACGGCACCAGCAACGCCACCAGAATGGCGATGACACCTATGACGATCAGCAGTTCGATCAGAGATAACCCGCGCGCAAGATGACTGGTACGCGTGCCGATGCCGGAACCTTCATGTTTCGTAAGGAGCATCATTGCGATTTCGCGTTCCAGATCATGGACCAGTCACCAGCCAGACGAAGGCCCGGACATCCGCCGCGTCGACCTCGCCGTCCTGGTTCATGTCTCCGTTCGTACGGGGACAATCCTTATACGCGGATGCGTATTCGGCAGGATCGAGCATCGCCAGCACGAACGCCGCGACGTCATCCAAATCGATCTGCCCGTCGCAGTTCATGTCGCCGCAAAGTCGGAGCGGCGCGTCGAAACGAAGCACCCGGCTGTTGTTCGTGTCGGCGATGTACACATTGCAGGCGAAATCCACCGCCACACCAGATGCACCAAACAGCCCATCCTCGTCCGTGGTAAAGAAACCCAGGCCATGGTTCGCGTCGCCGGTCGAAAGACTGTCCAACTGACCGAATACGGCGTCCGGCGTGCTGTTGTTGGCCGGATCGTGATAGACCAGCAGGCGATGATTTCCCGAATCGGCAACGTACAAACTGCCGACACCGTCGATCGCCAGATCAATCGGCAAATGGAGACCAGTCATCAGCCCTCCGGCATTCGGCTCGTTGCCACTTAAGTCAGTCTGCCCGATCACGCCATCCGCCGTCGTATCCGTACCCAACGGATCGTCGTAGCGCAGGACGCGATGGTTGTTCCAGTCGGCGATGTAAAGCGTACCACTCGGAGCGAGGGCGATTCCAATCGGGTTAAATAGGTTGTCGGCGCTGGCCGCACCTCCGAATTTCTCGCTGCACGTCCCGTCGTTGTTCTTCACTCGGCAGGTAAAGCTGCCGTACTGCCCGAAGACGCGATCGGCCAACGGTTTATTCGCCGTCGGATACGTATAGTGCAGCACGCGGCTGTTGCCGGCGTCGGCTACCCACACGCTCTGTCCGCGAACGAGTACCCGCGCGGGAAACACAAGCGAATCCGCAGTGGCAACATCCACGCCGATGAAACCCCCGCCGAGATTCGGCGCATTGCTGGTAAAGTCGGGCTGGCCGATGACCAGATCAGCTTCAAGCGGCGTTGCATCCGTCTGCGGATTATTGAACTTCAGCACGCGATTGTTGAAGGCGTCCACCACCCACAGGTTGGCCGCCTCATCCACGCAGATGCCCTGCGGCAGAAAAAAGCAGCTTGCGCTCAGGCCGCCGTTGTTGGGGATGGCGCTCGTGAAGTTCGGCTGCCCGATGACCATGTCTGCCGCGGCGCCGTCCGTGAAGCTGCGAGCACTGGGCCATGAGAGAACGCGATGGTTGTCGGAATCCGAAACATAGAGTCGACCGTTTGGAGCGACGGCCAGGTGTGCGGCATTGGAAAGGGCGAGGTTGCTCGCCGTCGGCGTACCCAGTGGCGCATTGGCTTCGTTATCATTGAAGTTCGACTGCCCGAGAACGCCGTCAGCCGTCGTGTTGCCGATCGAAGCGTATGCCGGAAAGCCGGTACACAGAAACAGTCCCAGCGCCGCGACAAGTCTCTTCGCCATCGCAACCCCCTTACCGATTCTGTTGGCTCGCTCGAAAAATGGTCAGCACGCTGCATTGGCCTGCTACGCGCCGTGCGACGATCGGTTGCGTACCATCTCACAGTGAAACGATCACGCGTCGGGGCGTGACCCATCGCCGGTATCATCGCCCTCGTAAATCGAGAGCTGCGGACCGGGCTCGGCCGCCTCGGTGCTGGACAACTCGTCGCCATCGCCTCCCTGCGACGGTGCCGCCTCTTCCGCGGCAACGGCCTGCCGCGTTGTGCCGGCTGGAGCTGCGCCGCTGGCCAGCGCTTCTACCTGAGGCAGATCCTCCAACGATGCCAGTCCGAAGACCTCCAGGAAACGTTTGGTGGTTCCATAGAGCAGCGGACGACCCAGGTCTTCCGCCCGGCCGACAATCTTCACGAGGTTGATCTCGCGCAGGCGGCTGAGCATCTCACCCGCCGCCACGCCGCGAACCGCCTCAATTTCGGCGCGCGTCACCGGCTGCTTGTAGGCGACGACGGCCAGTGTTTCCATCGCCGCACCGGAGAGCTTGGTCTCCTGACGCGCCCGCAGAAGCTTTGTCAGCCATGTGTTGTAGACCGGCAGGGTCAGCATCTGAAACCCGCCGGCAACTTCCTCGATCCGGAAGCTCTGCCCCCGGGCTTCGTATTCCTCGTTCAGGCCTGCAACGTGCTTACGAACATCGCGGGCGTCACCGACCCCGAGAATCGAGGCGATCTTCGCGGGCGCCAGAGGAGAGTCCGCCGCAAACAGGACGGCCTCCACCACGCGCCTCGGTTCGATTTCCACCGCCTCAGGCCGGTCGACGGCTTCGCCTGCGGTCTGCTCTTCCATCTGCTCCGTTGCGGTAGTTGCGCCTTCCATGGCTGTGATTCTCCCTTCGTACGAACAATTTAATTCTAACCGCAAAACGGACCCTTTCGCAATCGCCCGTGAATGCAGTTTTGAGAATTCTCCATACGGCCGATACTATAGCTGACGCTTCGCGTCTTCTCGCAGACTGCGTGAGGAAAGGTGTCCTGCGGTCCTGGGAATGACGAGTTCAACCGAAGCACCGGGGATGATTCATGTCCAATGGCGACGAACGCTGCATCGGGGTCTTCGATTCAGGAATCGGAGGGCTGACCGTCGTCCGCGAACTGCGGCGCCGTCTCCCCCACGAAAATATTGTCTACTTCGGCGATACGGCGCGCGTGCCTTACGGAATCAAGAGCGTCCAGACCGTCAGTCGATTCGCCCGGGAGGATTGCGATTTTCTCCTGCGATTCGATCCCAAGATGATTGTCGTTGCCTGCAACACGGTCAGCGCCATCGCCCTGACCGAACTCGAAGACACCTTGCCGATTCCCATCGTCGGCGTCGTCGATCCCGGTGCCAGACAGGCCGTCCTGCTCGCCGAGGGGCACACGATCGCGGTCATCGCCACCGAGGCCACCATCAGCTCCGACGCCTATCGCAAGGCCATGATCAAGTACCAGCCGACCACGCGCGTCATCCAGAAGCCCTGCCCCCTGTTCGTACCGCTCGTCGAAGAGGGGCGCCGCTGCGAAGATGCCATCACCCGTGCCGTCGTCCACGATTACCTCGACCCGATCATGCGGCTTGATCCTCGTGTATTGATTCTCGGCTGCACCCATTACCCGCTCTTGAAGAGCGCCATTGCCGAGGCCGTCGGCCCCGGCGTCAAGCTCGTGGACTCGGGTGAACAGACCGCCGCGACGGTCGTAGAGAAGCTCCGCGGTCGCAATACCCTGAATCCCGGGCCCGACCCCGGCACATTGACTTGCTATGTCAGCGACAATCCGCAAAGATTTAAGGAACTCGGCCAGCGATTCCTCGATCACCCCGTGGTGGATGTCACCTGGGTCTCACAGGAACAGTTCCTCACGCATGACGTTTCAACGATCTCAGTCTAACCGCAGCCGATCAGCCGACGCACTACGTCGGGCCGCTTGTGCGCCGCGCCGGCGTGGACAGCTCGCAGCCGCCTTCCTGCTCGCCCTGCTGTTGGTGCCTGGTTGTTCGTCATCAGGCGACCGCAAATGGTACCAGAAGCCCAGGTCCTCGCAGGACTATCTCAACATGGCTCTGGAAGCGGACCATGCAGATGACCGGCGAAAAGGCGTGATGGGGTTGGCTGCCAGTCGCGACGGCAGCGCGGACTGGGCGCTCAAGGTCTACGACACCATCGCTCGCACAGACATCAATGCCACAGTTCGTATCGCGGCCCTCTGCGCCATGGTCCCGGCGGCTGGTCCGCAGCAGGTTTCGACCGCGATCAAAATACTTACAAGTGCTGGTCACATGCACGAAGACGTTCGCCCGGCCAATGGTGCGGTCCGATGGGAAGCGGCCAAGCTGCTCCTCGCGATTGTGGATGCCCAAGCCTTCGAGGAAGCCCAGCGGGATGAAATCGTAAAAACCCTCCTCGAACGGCTGGCGCGCGACCCGGACCGCAACGTACGACTGACCGTGGTCGATGCCCTTGCCTATTTCGCGCAGTCACCGGTACCGCAGGCCCTGATCGACACCCTGGAAGAAGACGATTTCGCCCTTCAACGCGCTGCCGAGCAGGCCCTGATCGCCCTCACCGGCCACACGCACCATCATGATCCCCGCGCCTGGCGTAGCTGGCTGGAAAAAACGGAAGACCCCTTCAAGGATGCTGGCCTTACACCGCCGGAGTTACAGACTTCGGGAGGTCGCAAGGTTCGCTGGGAATGGCCCTGGTGAATGAGGCGCGCGGAGATGCACCCCCGTTCGAATAAGCCGGTATCAGTCAGAAGCGGTAATCAGAAATTGAATCACCGCATCGCGAATTGCGAATGGCGCGCGACCTGCAACCTCGTGGTCGCTCAAGCCATTGGTGGCTCGCCGAATTTCTGCACGCGACGCTTGGACTTGCGCATGTTGCGACGCCGCCGGTCAGAGGGCTTCTCGTAATACGCCGTCCGCTTCATTTCACGAAGAACGCCTTCGCGCTCGCAAAGTTTCTTCAGGCGGCGCATCAACTGCTGGACGGGCTCATTGGGGCGGGGTCGAACTTTAATCATGTGACGCCAAGTCACTCCTCTCGTAATGCATTCTTATCACGCTTTCCGGGCCGACGGCCTGCCAATGGCCGTCTCGACCACCCGAAGCAGAGCCAGTTTAATTGAGTATCGACGCTTCTGCAACTGGAACATTCCACAGCACTTTTCCGCCTGCAACCTATTGATTAGAAGATATTTACACACATCCGATGAAGATGCACTCCGCGTGCAGTACCTAACTCGGGGCTAATTCGTCGGCCCTCCGTACTCTATTCGCTTGATCGCTGCATCTACCAGATGTAAGGAAAGCCCAACTGGTAGCCCGATCCTGAATCCAACACTGCAAGCCAGCACACGTTCCGTGCATAAAACAGCCGCATCCGCGACACTATGCTCCCGAGGGAGACATCCCCGCGACAGGCCGTTGCAGGGTATGCGGGTGTTGAGATGGATGGTTCATCCGGGAAGCACAACCCGTCAGAGTCGTTCGAGCGTCTTGATGAACATCTGACGCTACATCCGCACCTCGTCGATCGCATTCTTCGACAGCTGTTGATCGAGCTACACGAACGCGGCGCCGTCAGCATCGAGAGAATCTACGACGAGGCACGTGTTGCCGCCGGAAATACTGCATCGACAAGCGACAATCCCAACGTCGCCGAAGCACCGCGCGGCGATCAGCGGGAGCGCGATCTGGTCAACGAACTGACCCGGCGATACGCCGCGGCCCATTTCTCCGCGCACGACATCGATGAAATCGTCAATCTCGCGCTCAAGCGAGAGGAAGCCGACAAGCTGAGAGCCATCGTCTCGCTCGGATCCCTCTCCTTTCGTCTGCTTGTCGATACGGTTCGCAGGTTCTGCGCGCTGCCCGAGGGTGAAGTCCAGCTCGCCCCCGATGAAGCCATGGGTATCCGTGTCGGGCTGATCCGGCACCTCATCAGCGATCAGCTCGAGTTCATTGCCATCGCCAAAAAACACCTGCGCATTCGTGACTTCGAGGACATCATCGGTCGTATCATCGGCGCGGAAACCGGTCTTGGTCGTATCGGTGGCAAAGCCGCCGGCATGTTTCTCGCCTCACGCATCCTGCTGGGGCCGCGCGTCCGGCCCTACGCCGAACCTGCACAGCCCTTGGAGGCATCTCCCGCCATCGCCTTCACGTCGCAAAGCGAGTCGTCAAT
Organism: uncultured Planctomycetota bacterium; assembly: GCA_900696465.1. Taxonomy (GTDB): domain Bacteria; phylum Planctomycetota; class Phycisphaerae; order UBA1845; family UTPLA1; genus UTPLA1. The sequence goes on along the minus strand of CAADGE010000020.1, from coordinate 13,768 downwards.
CGTCATCCCCGAATCGTACTACCTTCGATCCGATGTCATCGAGGACTTTATCGCCTTCAACGGACTGGGGCAGTACCAGAATCAGAAATACAAGACGCCCGAAGAAATCCGCAAGGAATACCCGCTGATTCGCTCCGTCTTCCGCAATGCGGAGTTCCCCGCGGGCATCGTTGACCGTTTGCGTACTGTGCTGCAGCGCGCGGGCAACAGCCCGCTGATCGTGCGTTCCAGCAGTCTGCTCGAAGATCGCTTCGGCACTGCCTTCTCAGGAAAGTACGCGAGCATCTTCGTCGCCAACCAGGGCAGCTTTGAAAAGCGTCTCAAGGCCCTGCTCGGTGCGATCGCCGAGGTCTACGCCAGCGCCTTGGGACCGGATCCGCTGCTGTATCGTCGCGAACACGAATTGCAAGACTACGACGAGGACATGGCCGTGCTGATCCAGAAAGTGGTCGGCGCGAGATTCGGCCCGTACTTCGCACCCGCGTTCGCCGGTGTGGCCTTCAGTCGAAATGATTATCGCTGGAGCCCGCGTATCAAGAAGGAAGACGGCTTGATGAGGATCGTCGCCGGCCTAGGCACCCGGGCGGTCGACCGCATCGGCGCGGAGTTCCCGCGGATGGTCGCCCTGGGCATGCCCACGCTGCGGCACGAATCAAATGTCGCGGAAATAAAGGCCCACGCCCAGCGATCACTGGACGTGATCAACCTTGAAAAGAACCGTATGGAAACGATCCGCATCGAGCAGGTCTTCGCCCACGCGGACCAGTTCCCCCTGCTCGATCGCATTGTCTCGGTGAACAAGGAGGGCATGCTCGCTCCGCCGATCAGCACTTTCATCGATGCCGATCCGTCACAGCTCTACATCACCTTCGATAAGTTGATGGCCGAAGGCGCGTTTCCGACGCAGATGAAGAATCTGCTCAAGAAACTCGAAGCGGCCTACGGGCTACCGGTCGATGTCGAGTTCGCTCATGACGGTACGCAGCTCTTTCTGCTTCAGTGTCGAACGCTCAGCCAGGGAAAGGAGATCGGCCGGATCACCATTCCCGCGGACGTCCCCGACGAACGTACCATTTTCACCGCAAGCAAGTTTGTCCGATCCGGCCTCGTCGAACGCATTGAATACATCGTCTACGTCGATGGCCGCGCCTACGACGCTCAGCCCACCCGCAACAAGCGCACGTCCGTCGCCCGTGTCATCGGACGCGTCAACGAGAAACTCGCCGGACACCCATTCATCCTCATGGGCCCCGGCCGCTGGGGGAGCAACGACATCCGTCTGGGCGTGCCGGTGACCTATGCGGATATCAACAAGGCGAAGATGCTGATCGAAGTGGCGTACGAGCGTGATGGCTACATTCCTGAAGTATCCTACGGAACGCACTTCTTCCAGGACCTCGTCGAGGCCGACATCGCTTACCTGCCGCTGTATCCGACGGATCGGCGAAACCGCTTCAATGAGACATTCCTGCACGATTCCCCGAACTGTCTGGACCGGGTCGTACCTGACGCCAAAGACATGATGGATATCATCCACGTCATCGACGTTCCGCGCGTCACCGGCGGTAAGACGCTTCGTGTCGTGATGGACGGCGACGAAGACCGTGCGCTCGCCTACCTGGCGGATGCGTAGTGAATGATACGAGAGCCCCCACAGGGGTGTGTGACAGTATTCTTCGATTATCATCCCGTTACGGCCGGCGTCCGATCCCCGTAGCGGCCGGCGTCTCGCCGGCCGATGAAGACGGGAGTCGCATTGGGTAGCTGAGACTGACACGCCCCGATCGAAGAAAGCGAGTGTTCATGAGTGACAACTCCTTCTTCGTCACCGCAAACTTGATCGAGGCCTTGCTGTGGGCGTTAATTGGCTTTGCATTCCTGCTGCGCGCAATCTGGTTGAGAACGCCCGCGCGCAGGATGGCGATCATCACAGGCCTGACGTTTCTTTTCTTTGGTCTCTTAGACGTTGCAGAGACGCGAACTGGCGCCTGGTGGCGACCATGGTGGTTGTTCGCGTGGAAGGCCTCCTGCGTCATCCTGCTGACGATGCTGCTGACCGTCTACGTGCGCAGAAGAGATCGTCCATCCTGAAGCATTCGGGAAAATGACAATGCTTCGCCTTCAGGCGGCCATGTTGCTCGTCGATGACGAAATCGGCATCGTCGGCTGGCGAAACGCCGGCCGATGCGCGTTTACGTCTGCCGCAACGGAACACCGCCGACTCAGTACCGATAATGCTCCGGCTTGTACGGGCCGTCCACGGAAACACCGATGTACGACGCCTGCTCGGGAGTCAGCTTGGTGAGCTTCACGCCGAGCTGCTCAAGGTGCATCCGCGCGACCATCTCGTCGAGCTTCTTCGGCAGCGTGTAGACCTTGCCGGTCTGGTACTTCTCGCCGGAGAGGGTCGGCTTGCCCTGGTGGCTGAGCCAGAGGTCCATCTGGGCGATGACCTGATTCGAGAAGCTGTTGCTCATCACGAAGCTGGGGTGGCCGGTCGCACAGCCGAGGTTCAGCAGGCGGCCTTCGGCAAGAATGATGACCGAGTGGCCGTCGGGGAACACGAACTCATCGACCTGCGGCTTGATGTTCACGCGGCGGACGCCGGAAATCTTCTTCAGCCCGGCCATGTCGATCTCGTTGTCGAAGTGGCCGATGTTGCCGATGATCGCATTGTGCTTCATCCGCTTCATGTGATCGGCGGTAATGATGTTGGCGTTGCCGGTCGCGGTAACGAACACGTCGGCCTTCTCGACCACGTCCTCCAGCGTCAGTACTTGATAGCCCTCCATCGCGGCCTGCAGGGCGCAGATGGGGTCGATCTCGGTGACAACCACGCGGCAGCCCTGACCACGAAGGGCCTGGGCACAGCCCTTGCCCACGTCGCCGTATCCACAGACGACAGCAACCTTGCCAGCGAGCATGACATCAGTGGCTCGCATGATGCCATCCACGCAGGAGTGGCGGCAGCCGTAGAGGTTGTCGAACTTGCTCTTCGTGACGCTGTCATTCACATTGATCGCCGGGAAGAGGAGCGTACCGCTCTTCTGCATGTCATACAGGCGGTGTACGCCGGTGGTCGTCTCCTCGGAGACGCCGACGATGTCCTTGGCGATGCGCGTCCAGTGCTGCGGGTCCCGCTTCTGCTCGGCGGCGAGCAGCTTGAGAATGATCTGCATTTCCTCAACGTCCGTCGAAGACGGATCGGGCACCTTTCCGGACTTGTTGAATTCGTAGCCCTTGTGGACGAGCAGCGTCGCGTCACCGCCGTCGTCGAGCAGGATCGTCGGGCCGCGGCCGTCCGGCCATGTCAGCGCCTGCAAGGTACACCACCAGTACTCTTCAAGCGTCTCACCCTTCCAGGCGAAGACCGGAATGCCGGCCTTGGCGATGGCGGCGGCGGCGTGATCCTGCGTGCTGAAGATGTTGCAGCTCGCCCAGCGGACGTCGGCGCCCAGATCAGCGAGCGTTTCGATCAGCACGGCTGTCTGGATCGTCATATGAAGCGAGCCGGTAATTCGCGCGCCAGCCAGCGGCTTCTTCGCAGCGTATTGCTTTCGAATCGCCATCAGGCCGGGCATCTCATGCTCGGCAAGCTGAATTTCCTTGCGACCGAAATCGGCGAGCGAAAGGTCGGCGACTTTGAAATCCTGAGTCATCGTGGCGGTCGACATCCTGTTTCTCCAAAAAGTTGAATTAAGACCTTAATCCTCGAAATACTTATCCAGCCAATCCGCCGGAGACGTTGCCGGTCGCCGATCGTCGGGCCGAAATCACAAAAAGCTGCGGTGCATCCATATCCCGAGGAGCTGTCGATGGAGACATGAGATTCCGGCGGGCGATAATCTCAAAACCGGATTCCCGCACTTTCTCCGTCAGATCCTCAGGATCAAACCCCCACCAGAGGTCCTGCATGGCGTCGTAAAACTGCTGGTTTTCGTGACCATGCTGCTCGACAATCAAGACGCTGCCCGATGGCCGAAGGATGCGATGCACCTCCGCGAGCGCCGCCGCAGGGTCCTGCACATGGTGCAGCACCAGACAGGCGATCGCCAGATCACAGCATGCGTCTCCGAGCGGCAGGCGATTCAGATCACCTCGATGGAACTCGACGTTGCGATGGCCGCGCTCTGCAATGCGTCGTCGCGCACATTCCAGCATGGTCGAAGCCGGCTCAACGGCCACAACCCTGCGAAAGTGCTCCGCGAGTATCTGTAACAGGAAACCCGTACCGGCACCGATGTCGGCGACGGTCCACTCGTTCGGCAGCAGACTGATGAGCGCCTCAATGCCGAAGGCCTCGCCAAAGGCCGAGCTGCGAAGTTCATCCCATCTCTGCCCGAGCCGTTCAAAGAACGCAACGGAGTCATCGCTGCGCTGCTGTAAGGCCCGCGCAAGTCGTTCACGCATCGTGCGCGGCAGCGGTTGATCCTGTAACCACGCCAGTAACACGGTTCGAAGGTCGCTCTCGTCCAGTGCCTGAGCATGGGCACGATAGAAAACCGTCGTTCCCAGGCGGCGATCCTTCACCAGGCCGCATTCCCGCAATACCTTCAGGTGACGCGAAATAGTCGACTGCGGCTGACCAACGATGGTGACCAGTTGCGAAACGTTCAGCTCCTCCGTGAGTAGAAGCTGAAGCAATTGCCGTCGCGTAAGATCGGCCAGCGACCTCAGTACATTATCGTGCGTAGCATTCTGGCGTACTACTGGCTTGGAAATACCTTTATCCATATATCCGGATTATAGAATATATAGATCGTGCGTCAATTCCAGTTTTCCCCAGGTCGCAACAGTCGCCATCCGCACCGAGTGTGGCCGACATAAATACAGCTATATAAAGCAGTTAACTACATGTGGGCGGCCGTAGCAAGTAGTTAAGAAATGAAGCGTGAGCCGCTAGAGGGCTATCGCTTCTTACGCAGCGGGCGACGCGGACGGGTACAACGATAAACACCGCCCGGAGGCACATTCAGCCAGACCATGCGATAGTCAACCTCTTCGAACAGACGGCTGTAGAAGCCACGATAGAGCATCGGCGCCACGGTGATCTGAATGAACAGGCCATCCGGCGATAGTGCTTCGTGGAGCCAGTGCATCATCGCCAGCAGACTGCGTCGCGGCAGCGCCGGCGTGGGCAACCCGCTCAGGACGTAGTCCACTTTGTGAATCCCCATCTTGGTGAGCGGCTCGCAGATGCGTGTGGCGTCCGTCTGGAGAAGACTGACATCGGGAAAGCGGCGACGAAGGACGTCGCAGAAATCCTTGTCGTTTTCCACGGCGACGAAACGATGATGCGGACGCAGTTGCTCGACGATCTGCTCGGTGACCGGGCCGGTGCCAGCACCCAGCTCGACGATCGTACCTGGTCGGTTGAAGTCCACATGTTCGAGAACGCCTGCCACCATGGCGGGACTGGATGGCACGGCAGAGGAGATTTGCCGTCCCTTGGCGAGGAATTTGCTGAAGAAAAGACTGAAATCCGATGCTTTGGAAGTCCGTTCGGATAAGCCGGATGAGACCAGATCAGGTTGGGCGACGTGGGCATTCGAAGGATCGTTGTTCACACCGGCTCCATCAAATATGCGATCCGCCCGGGGTCATGCGACCGCACAGACGAAACTGGTTGAACGCCGCAAGCCGGAAACCTCGCAACCCGACTGCTTGCGTGCGCCCTGGGATACCGCGGCGCGAAAAGTTTACTCACCTCAGGAGGCCAGTCCACCCTCCGAACCAGCCGTATTCAGGCCGTCCGGATACCGATCTCCGCCCGGCAGACCGCGCCGCGATACCACCGCGCCGGGCATCGAATCGAAACTGGGCGTTACAGGACTTGAACCTGTGACCTCCTGCATGTCGAGCAGGCGCTCTAGCCAACTGAGCTAAACGCCCATCATCACAGCCAGAAGGCAGTCCACAGGGCCGCCTCGCCTTGCCGTGACAACGGTATGCCATCGTCATTCGCTGGCCATCGTTTGTCAAGCAGGATGAAGCCATCCTGTCCTTCGGAAACCGATCAGCAGGACAGCTTGACGATTCGAAGCCGAGGCGCTATAAAAACGCCTGCTCCCCTTCTGCAGGGGTTCACGCGCGACTAGCTCAATTGGCAGAGCAGCTGACTCTTAATCAGCGGGTTCGGGGTTCAAGTCCCTGGTCGCGCAGTATTCAGGCACCCGCCGCCACGGACATGCCGCGGCCGGCACCCCGGCGGACCCACATCATCGGCCGTCAGGCCGTGCGTACAGTTAACTGGAGATCGTCCGCCGATGGAAATCCTCGATAGCATCCTCCAGCACGTCGGCCGCACCCCGCTGGTGCGACTTCGACGCGTCACATCCGGAATACGCTGCACCCTCGCTGCCAAGGTCGAGTACCTCAACCCCGGGGGATCGGTCAAAGACCGGCCCGCGCTCAAGATGCTCGAAGCAGCGGAGCGCGAGGGGAAGCTCCGCCCTGGCGGCACCATCATCGAACCAACCAGCGGCAACACCGGTGCAGCCCTTGCCATGGCCGCAGCCATCAAGGGCTATCGCTGCATTCTGGTCATGCCGGACAAGATGGCCCCTGAGAAATTCGCCCTCCTCCGCGCTTACGGCGCGGAGACAGTCACCGTCCCCACCGTCGGCGCCAACAACCCTGAGAGCTACTACAACGTGGCGAATCGACTGACCGCCGAGATACCAGGCGGCTTCCAGCCAAATCAGTTTGAAAATCCGAACAACCCCCAGGCGCACTACGAATCGACGGGCCCGGAGATCTGGCAGCAGACCGACGGAAAGATTGATTACTTCGTCGCCGGCATCGGCACCGGAGGCACCATCACCGGCACGGCCCGTTACCTCAAAGAAAAAAATCCGAACGTTCGCATCATCGGAGCTGACCCGGAGGGTTCCATCTACACGCCGGGCAGCATGCCCAAGCCGTACAAGGTCGAGGGTATTGGCGAAGACTTCGTGCCGCGGACCGTCGACCTGAAGCTGGTGGACGAAGTCATCAACGTCAGCGACAAGGATTCCTTCCTGATGGCACGGCGTCTGGCCAGCGAAGAGGGTCTGCTCGTCGGCGGCTCGTGCGGCACCGCGGTTTGCGCGGCGTTGAAAGTAGCGGCCGACCTGCCGGCGGATAAGCTTGTTGTCGTTCTGCTTCCCGACAGTGGTCGCGGGTATCTCAGCAAGATCTATAACGACGATTGGATGCAGCAGTTTGGCTTCCTCGCACCGGCAGGCCAGGGAACAACTCTAGGCGACGTCCTCGCCTCCAAGGGCGAGACCCCGGCGCTGATCACCGTGCACGTCAAGGATTCCGTCCGTAAGGCCATCGACCTGATGCGGAAAAACGGCATCTCACAGGTACCCGTGGCTGATGACAGCGGAATCATCGTCGGCTCCGTACAGGAAGTCACGGCGATGCAGCTCGTCTTCGACCATGTGGATATTGCCCACAAGCAGGTCGGCGAGGTCATGGGCTCCCCCTTTCCCAAGATGGACAAGAGCACGGAGATTGAAAAGGGCTTCAAGGCCCTCTCGCTCGGCGCGCAGGCCATCATCGTCCGCGAGAACAACCGGCCCATCGGCCTGCTGAGCAAGAGTGATTTCATCGCTTACCTAAGCAGCGACCTGGACCCAGGTACGGAATCAACGAGCGAATAGAACAAAACGCTACTCTTCCGAGAACGGACCTACATCACCAGTCCCCTGTTGCCCGCGCGGCCTTCCGTCGTCTCCCGATAGATCGGCTCCATGATCTGCTCCCGCTCCAGGCGTCGGGCGATCAGTTCTCGCCACAAGCCATAGCCGCTGACCGGATGATCCGCGCGGACGCGCGTTTCCAGTTCATCGCATATCACCAGCGCCGCGACAATCGCCTCCATCCCCGCCTTCGGGAGTTTCGACAGACACTCGTTCAGATATGCCGGATCAATCATCTGCCGAACCCGCAAACCCAGCACAATGCCGAGGTGCACGTGCGAACGCCATTCGTAAGGAACTGCCCGCGCCAGCTCCACGACCCGCCCCGGCTGCGCGATATGCATGTACGCCGCCGAAAAAGCCACACCTTCGACAATGTCCTCGTCGTGCTCGGGCGCGACATCACCGACCATCTCGATCAGCCCGCGACGATCATTCAGATAAACCAGGTACAACGCGCGACCAAGACCTTGGAAGACTGCCCGCCGGTAGTAGCCGGGAACCGCTGCGAAATGCGTGACCACACCCGGCTGACGCAGGAAGTCCAACAGGCCGAATTTGTAACCGTAACCATCCAGACAGAGATAGCGGTACCACGGATCCGTACTTTGCGCGAGCCGCAGGACTTCTTCAAAATTACGCCCGTAGCGCGCCGCTGCCCACATGCCCACGCCGAAATGCAGCGGCCACGACCAGGACTGCCGCAGCCCCATGTCCATCGGCCAGCGCAACGCGCCGACGCCCGGACCACTGAGTGAAGCATGCGCGAAGGCCGCTCCCTCAATCATCACGGGGCGCACCGACGGAACGCCCTTCTCGCACACCGAGACCCAGCTACCGCGCGGTCGCAGCAATCTGGCACGGGCGCCGAGGTAGGCGGCATGGTGTAGATCGCGAATCAGCGGAGCATCTTCCCCGCGAACGTGAAAACCCAATTCCGCGGCGCCGCCACGGCGCATGGTTCGGGCATACCAGAGCGGCAGACCGTACCTGGCGATCGCCAGGGCCGCGATCAGCCCGACCAGCATGACCATCGCAAGTTGCATGAGCCAGACCACGAAGAACCACGGCGGCAGATGATCCGCGCGGTTCGCCACGACAAGCGGTCAACCGAAACGCGACGCCAACGCGCTTCGCCGCCCACTCCTTCCCATTATATACGTTTCGCCCACGCTCGGTTCAATAACGGTCGATCCGGCTTACTCCGGACATGCGGGCTCGAATGCCACATCAGCCAACGGCACGTCAACCTCGATCGTGCCCAGATCAACCGAAACCTGCTGCTTTTCCAGTTTCACGCGAACCACCCGACCGGCTCGGTCGAATTTACGCACATGGACGGGGTCACCCGGCTGCAGACTCATCACTTTTTCCACCCAGGTCGTGTACTGCTTCAACTGCTCCTCGAGGGCCTTGGCACGATCCATGGCTGCGAGGGTGGCACGTGCGGCTTCCTGTCGCGCCATTTCCGCATCGCGGCGTGCCCGTTCGGCCTCTCGACGCGACTTCAACGTGCTGCCGATGGCACGATTCAGCGCTCGAAACTGTCCCGTAAGGTGACGGCGTGCGGCCGAGACGATTTTCCTCGGCATTCCAAGTCGAGCCGCGATATCAATGGCATTGCTATTACCCGGCTCACCGATGCGAAGTTCAAAGAGCGGTCGCAGGGTTTCCAGATCGAACTGCACCGCGGCGTTGTCCACGCGCTTCGTCTCAAGCGCCATGGACTTCAGCGCACCGAGATGCGTCGTGACCATGGCAAGGCAGCCGCTGGACAGGAGGTGTTCGATGATCGCCCGTCCGATCGCGGCCCCTTCGTCCGGATCGGTTCCGGCACCGAGTTCGTCGAGGAGAACCAGCGTATTGCGGCGGGCCTTCTGCAGGATGTCCAGTATCCGCCGCAGGTGAGCGCTGAACGTGCTGAGCGACTGTTGCAGACTCTGTTCGTCACCGACATCAATCCAGATGCCATCAAAGACCGGCAGCGTCGATCCGGCCTCCGCGGGGATCGGCAAGCCCGCCTGGGTCATGAGCGCCAGCAGGCCCACCGTCTTAAGCGCCGCCGTCTTCCCGCCGGTGTTCGGACCGGTGATGACCATGACGTCGAAATCGTCGCCAAGACGAACGTCAATCGGAATGACCGGATGCGGTGGCGCACCTTCCCGCGACGCCGCTGCACTGAGCATCAGCAGGATCGGATGGCGTGCCTGTCGCAACAGCACTTTGTGGTCATCGTTGATCTCTGCCAGCTCCATGTGGTAGGTCCGCGCCAGGCGAACCTTGGCGGCGAGAAGATCGATCACCGAAATCGTCTCCAGCGTGCCGAGCAATTCGCCCTGATTCAGATGCACCAGATGGGTTAACTCCCACAGGATGCGACCGATTTCCTCCGACTCATCCTGCAACAGGCGGATGCGCTTGTTGTTGTGTTCCACGGCCTCCGCCGGCTCCACAAACAACGTCTGTCCGCTGTCGCTGCTGCGATGCACAATCCCCGAGATGCGTCCGCGCTGGTCCGCCTTGAGCGGGAGGACCATGCGATCCGCATGAAAAGTGGCGTTGGGATATTGCAGGTAACGCGTGATGGCCGGCTGCCGAAGCAGCTTGTCAAAAACCTCTCGCGTTTGTTGTCGTACGTTGTCGATCTCCTGCCGGATGCGCCACAGCCGATCGCTGGCCGTGTCGCGGACTTCGCCGCGCTCGTCGATCACGCGGTGAATCCGCTCGGAAATGAGCTGGAAATCCCCCACACGGGCCGCAAGCCGCGTGACGGAATCCGGCGCGTCGCCCGAAGGTGACAGATACCTTCGGACGGCGCCGATCCCCTCCAGGGTGGATGCCAATTCCGCAAATTCGCCGGGCTCCAGCTTGGTCGGCGGGACGGCACGGCGAACCATCGATCGCACATCTCGAACACCGCCCAAAGGCGGGTCGCCGTGGACATGAACCCACTGCCGAAACTCCGCCGTCTGCGTCAGCCACAGGCGAACCTGGGCCGCTCGGCGGGACGGCGCGATCCGTTGTGCCAACTGTCTGCCCAGCGCGCAACTCGCATGCGACGCAAGCAATTCGCGAATCCGGTCAAACTCGAGCTTTGTCTGCGTGTGTTCGTCCACACGATCGATTCTAACCTCGCCGTTCGGCGCACACCAATCGCCTGTAATTCTGTGCGTCGCGCACTACGGCAATCCGTAGATCCGATCGACGTGCAGCGTCACCCGTCCGCGCACGACGGCCGTCGTGCGCAGTTGATCGTCGGAGAGGTTGGCAACTGGTCCCGCGCCCTTTCGGCTGTATGGATGAAGCGCTCGCCGCGGCGGCTGACCGGTGACGTGACCATCCACGTAAAGCACCATGGCATTGCGACGGTGGCGAAAGTGCCCGTACCCGCCGTTGACTCCGGCATTGCGATCGAAAAGCGACGGGTCCTGCCATTGCAGATACGGCGGTTCGTTGAAGGTCTGCTCCAGTGGAGCAGCGCCGCCATGATCAAGTCGATCGAAGTGGATGCCGTCGGCAAGGGCAAAAACATCCGCAGTCTGTCCAGTGAGTTCCTGAATCTTCCGCGGCCGCGTACTGGTGGAATCGCTCCAGCCCTGCCCGCCGAGCCCGCCGGTGTTGTAGCCGTATCCTCCGGCCGCCGGTGAAAACTTCGCGAAGTACTTGCCCGAGTGGTACGGAAAACTCGGGCACACCAGATCGCGCTCTGCCGCAGTCAGATAGCGACTGAGAAACCCCGCCGACTTGTCCAACCGCCGATTGCCCTGCCAGCTTCCGGAGGACGGCCCTCCCAGCTCCAAACCGAACCACCACCGGCGCCCCCCCTCGGCACCGGGATGGTCCTGGTAATAAGGCCAGAACGAGCCGTCGTGATCGTCAAGGTACATCGCCATGGCCATTCCACCGCTGCGTAACATGCCCATGCAGACCGAGGCCATGCCGGCCTGACGCGCGCCGCCCAGCGCCGGAAGAAGGATGGATGCCACGAGTGCCATAATTGTGGCACTTACCAGCACCTCAACGAGTGTAAACCCGCATCGCCGTTTCGAAAGCACTGTCACCATCGCACGGCTACTCCGACAGCAGCGCCTCAACAAAGCCGGCGACGTCATCCGGCGTCACCTCACCGTCATCGTCGAGATCGGCCCGCTCAGCCACGCAGGCATCCGCAGGGCCGTCCAGCAACGCGACCACGAAGGGAGCGACATCCAACCCGTTCACGTCGCCGTCGAAGTTCAGATCCGCCCGGCGCGCCGGCATCGCAGTCAACACGATCCGGAGAATCTCGACGTCCGCGATCACAGACGAATCGAATGGATTGAATGTGTCCTGCCATGCCGTCAGTGCGAAGGCATTCACTTCGATCGGTGCATCCTGAAACAGGTAGGTCTGGATCGTCGTCGGATCACCATCCGGCCCGCCGGGACCGCCGCCACCGTCGGCATTGATGGCCAGCGGTATGTTGCCCTGCAGGATACGCAGCGTCAGGACGCGATCGGCCGGATCGTACTGCACATTTGCGGTGTACTGTGTGTCGAGCGCAATCATCGCATCGCCGAGATGCGAGTCAATCTGAGACTCCGCACCGAAGGCAAACTCAATCGCCGAAAAGAACCCCGCGCCGCTGTCGCTGTGAATCAGCGTCGAGCCAAGCGTCGGTCCGCCAAAAAACGGACTGACGTTCGGGTAGTAATCGAAACCGACGACATCGAACGCGAAGGCCGGACCTTCGCCGCCGGCTCGATCATCGCCGGTTGTCTGGGTGTTGATCAGTCCCCATCCGATCTGTGCAAACTGGTGAGGGTCAGCAAAAAAACCATCGGAGCGAATGCGAAACGTGACAGAGAACTCGTACGCGTCACACAGTCCGAGGGTCAGCTCGCCTTCTTCATCAAGCGGGCGAACATACCAGGCCGTCGGTTCGAAGGTGTCATAGTGAACGACGAGTCGTTGCTCGGTCACATCGTAGCTGAATCGGGAATCATCATGATGGTGCGGAACATCGAAACGCCCCGCAGCGATCGGATCATCCACGAAATCCTCTACCCAGGTTGTGACACCGTCTCCGGCATGTACCATCTGCGGCAGCCACATCATGCACAGACCTGCTGCAGTAAACCAAATACTCCTGCACAAACGCTCCTTGCGCATCACTGCACTCCTCTCCGCGGCAGTCTCTCGCCGCCGCAAAAAAGAAAACCTCCGCACCCGGAAGCCCGGATGCAGAGGTGTAAGAAGCGCAAAGCCGCGCGCAAGACCAGAAGGCCCGCGCAACGTCATGGCCGCCGACTCCTGCCCAGTTCCGGGGCGGAAACGACGCTCCGGCACGGTCAGGTTTTCTGGCTTTCGGATCATTCTACTGACCGCGCCTTCTCTTCGCCGACGGCGAAAATGGCTTCGTGCGGTGTTCGTCCCCGATTACAGCGGCGGGACCGCGGTGGATTTGCACCACCTTCCCTCTTGACTCCCACGCGGGAGTTCCGTGCCGAGCACTATTCACTTGTCAAAGCTGCGTGGCCGAGCTTCGCGCCACGCCACTGCTTTGTAACGACGCTGCGCTACGCTCGTCAAGACCAAAATATGCGCCTCGAAACGTCACTGCGCGCAACGACGCGTACAACAAAGAATTGCGCAAAAAAAACGGGGCCGCGCCGACTCCCCTCGGCGCGACCCCTACTGCTACTTAAAGCAGCAACCCGCTGGGCGAAGCCCTCGAAAAACCCGCGACCCCTCTCCCAAAGGTTCCGAGTCTTCGATGGGCCTCCCCCAGCAAGCTGCCCGGCGCGGCGTCCGATGCCGCCGCCGAAGCTGATATAGACACGCCTCGTGCCAGACCGAGAACATCGTCTCCTCGAGTCGCAGAGAACTATCTATAAAGCCAATAATAACAACGTGTTAGCAGTGAAGCGGTGCTATGTTAGCGGTGGCTAACCTTTCGGTGCGGTCCGTTTTCTGTATTCGTCCGGCCAACCCCGTCTACCAATCTCTGGGCGAGGCGGGCATGCTGCTTCCGTAATAGACGGAGGTGGGTATGCCGCGCGAGGGAAGTCGTGATCTGAAGAAAGAGAAGTTCTGGCGGC
>CAADGE010000019.1 GCA_900696465.1 uncultured Planctomycetota bacterium | reverse complement strand
TCGCCCCGATTCTTGCAGGAGATCAGCAGTTTTTTTACTTGCAGTGCTGACTGGCCGCTGGAATGAGATGCGACGCTTCGTTCCGGCAAGCTAAATACGCGAATCGCGAAAGTCGGCGCTCGCCGGCAAGCCGGGCGGTAACATTCAGGAACCGTTGCTGGCCCTGAAATGTCTCTTCACTCTCAATGCGGGTCAGTTCGGCGGACCGCTTCTGTCGGGCCGCGTGCCAGTCTGCGGCGACTTGAGCCGTGGCTTCGGACAGGTCGGCCTTCCGGGTCAACTGAAACCCGGCCTCCGCGAGCATGCGATCGTTGGTCTCCGGCGCGACGAAGACAAAGAAACCAATGGAGCTGCGCACCGCGATCTCGTCTTTGGCAAGAAGCCCACTGACGATCGCCGGATCCGTGAACAGCAGCCGCCCGCCGGGCTTGAGCACGCGGGCCCATTCCGCGAACACGCGCGTGCGATCCGCCAAGTGATTGATCGCGTCGATGCACATGACGGCATCGAAGGAACCATCGTCGAACGGGAGCGGTCCTTGCGCGTCGACCAATTGGAATGTAGCCACACCGGCCGGACCGTCGCGAGCGGACTCTCGTTGCGCTACCCTGATGCCATCACGATGGATATCGATTCCGACGACGTGCGCACCCGACTTCCTGGCAATCCTCAGCGACGGGCCTCCCGTTCCACACGCGACGTCGAGAAGTCGTTGACCCGATCCGAGTGATAGCCACTGAATGAACTGGTCCTGCTCCTGCGCGGTAATCCAGCCATTCTGGCCAAAGTCTTCCTGCCAGATTTCCCGGCGAATCTCGCAGTAGATCGAATCGTCGAACCGGTTGTAGGTCGAGTCATAGAAGTCGACCTTCGGGTCTGAGTGTGTATGTACCTGTGAATTCCTGGAGTTCATCGGTGACCACCTTGCTGAATCTACCCCGGAGAGTCTAACGAACTCCGTCGTATGGACAATGGAACACGAAAACCGGTTCCACAACTCATCGAGCGGCAACGGCATACTGTCGATTGCCGCTGTTGTATGCCCGATGACCGTCTTGGCAGCTCCACGGCATCTCCGACGAACTCACCCTCGGCCGCGCCGTAATCAAGAACCAGCATCGAGTTCGCGAACCAGCGGCAGGAGAATCGGGTGTTCGCGAACCGGTCGGATGACCTCGCGCGCCGCCGCCAGATCACCGTGTCGCTGGCAGAGCCGCGCCGTCAGATAGATCAGCGGCAGGTCATGACCGTGACGAGACTGCTCCAGCTGAATCAGGTCCAGCGCCGCCCCGATGCTGTAACGATCATCGCCACTGCGGAGTGCGGCGGCCAGTCGGCTCCGTGCCGATTTGATCTCCGTCGAAGCGGAACTCGCCAGGAGCATCGTCAGCACCGGCAGGATGAGCGTCAGTGCGACGGCCGCGAGGAAATGTTTCCACCATACAATACGATCGCGCGGGCGCGAATCAACGCCCTGCTGGGCATCACCGTGCTTTCTAACAACCTCTGCCCCTGGCCTGCGGCTGACGAGCGCGCTGCCCGCCAACACGAACCAGAGCAGCACCGGAACGACGACCAGCAGACTCTTGGTGAGCAGCAGCCCGACCAGACTTCGCATTGGCGGCAACCCGATGTAGGGCGAGGATGCAATCACCACGGTCATCAGCACAGCAATTCCATACAACGCGCACCCGGCGAGCAGAAGGACAAACCGCTGCCGCCATGGCAGCCAGTATGACGCAAGGATCAGGCCGACCAGCAATTGCGCCGGCGGCGCGAGCCACCACCGGTCGGTAATCTCTGCCAGGAGAAATGGAGCCGGGTAGCCGGCCATCGTGTGCAGGCCCTTTGCCGCGGCGATGCAGGTCTCGGCCGATTGCTCGCGCGTCATCCACCAAACGACGCTGGCGATCAACGTGTAACCGATCACCTGGAGCGAGAAGCGAATCATCCGTCGACCTTCTGCGGAGATGATGCAGCGACCGAAGCTCGCCGGCTCGCCGCGCCGGGCCGGACAATCACGATGAGCCAGAGCAACCAGAGCGGCAGGGCGCTGACAAGCGGAAAGGCGTGCATAAAGAACTCGTGCGCCGCGTCAAACCAGTCAGGCCGCGACGCCGCCATCGCACTCAGCGCCGCGATCCGCACGACATTGCTCAGTGAAATGCCCACCGCGCCGATCACCAGCCCCCAAAGCCGTCGCCGCCCGGTCGTCGGAAAGGCCAGCACACCGGCGAAGAAAATCGCGAGGACGTCCAGCGCGGCGCACTCCGGTGTTACTTCGAGCGAGCGATCCATGGTGAGAATCATCGTGCCCGACACCTGCGCGTCGTAGCCGGCGACGCGCGAGATCGCCGCTCCCGCCGCGGCTACCCATCCGCGGTAAGTGCGTACGGAATCGTACGTCATGCAGTAATACTCAAAGCCGAAACCCGCAGCAGCCACGACGAGAAAAATCATTGCGAAGCGGAGTACGGTCCCCCAGGCAACCGGAGCCGGGTTCGGCTCCACCACCGCCGTTTCAACCGGTCGGTGAGAATTGCGAGGAATCTGCGGCATGTTTGGTCTCTCACGTTGAATGCAGACGCTGCTCGGCGCGAAAGGTACTGTCTTCGAGTTGACTTGCTACCGAGTCGGCCCGCACGGGCTAATCCCGATACCTTACATGACAATCTTTGCACGCCGCCGTCAGGGTGGCAAACTCGCGGGAGAGCCGGCCGATTTCCAGGGGCTCTTCTGCGAGCATCACCTCGAGATTTGACGAGATGCGGGCGCTGTCGCGCATCCACTGCGTAAACTCTTCCTGCTTGCGCTGAGAATAGTCGCCGTCGGCGAGCAAACGGAAGAGATCGGCCAATCGGCCCGCCTCGGCAACGGGAACGAGGTCGGGATGATCCGGCGGCGTCCGCCAGCCGGCCTTTTCGATGTCGCGCAGGTGTTCGAAAGCGCCGTCGATCTCCACCATGCCCTTGACGAATCCCTGCAGTCGGGAGACTTCGGGAAAATCCGCCGACACGGCGTCTATAACGCTGGCGGGAATGACTCGTGCTTCGGCTGCAACCGCATAAAGGCCGCGATAACCGGGCGCGGTCCCGGAGACGCGCATGCGCGACACGGCCTCGTCGGCGGTGCGCCAGCCGAGACTGGCGACGACGGCACCCGCAGCACCGGCGCTGCGATGCTTGCCGTGGTGGCAATGGAGATACACCGGGCCGATCCGCTGAGCGTCACGCGTGGCGCGGACCAGTTCGAGTTTGCGCTCGTCATTGAAGCCGTTGTAGCCGATGGGCAGGTGGATGTATCGCAGGCCGCGCTGCCGGGCACGGGCCACATCCGGCTCGGCGCCATCGACGCTGATGACCGTCCGGACGCCCAGGGCGACCAACGCATCGAATCCCGCATCACCCTCCGGCACGGAGCCGGAATAGATGCCATCGTGAAAGGCCACCACGTTGTGCAGTCCGTCGTAGTCGCGCGGTGCGTCGTCGGACATAAGGGGCGGATCAATGCGAGCGGCCGGCGGTGAGAAAGCGGCTGCCGGAGTGGTATTTATTTCGATCGGCCGCTTCGAGCCCTGCGAGGCGCAGGACACGAGCAGGCCGACGGCGAACATCGAAGCAAGCGTGAAGAATGCTGTCGCGCGCTGCATCGCTTCTCCCGGTGATGGTTCGTTCTATGACCGTCCTCGTGCCGGGTCAGCGTCATAAACCATCGCCGCTACTCCTGCTTCACCGAGTTCACCATTTCCTTGAAGGCGGTCACGTTTTCCGTGATGGTGCCAACGGGTCCGACGGCCTTGAAGAAGTACGGTCCGCCGGGTGTTTCCACGATGGCGGCGAGCATCCGCGCCACGCCTTGGACCGGCGCGCCGCCGCTCTGTAGCATCATCGGATCGTTGTACATGCCTGCAACGTCGAGCGTCGTGACCGTAAAGTCGCCTACCTTGGTCTTCTCGATCCGGGCGGCATCGTCGCCGACGGGCTCGCCATCCGGCGTGGTGAACATCCCCTTCCAGCGGGCGATGTTCATGTCTGTCGGACCGCCCTGCCCGGGGCCGAAGTGAAAGACAATCATCTGTCCATCCTGCGTATCGCCATCAATTCTGGGAATCAGAAACTGCGCGACGCGCATGGAGCTGGAAACCGGCTCGGGCTTCCACTCGACCGGCGGGTCAAAATGCAGACGCGCGGCCGGAGCGGCTGCCGCTGCATCGGCGCCTGTCAGCGGGGGATGTCCCGGCGGCAGGGCATCCGACCCTGCGGGCGGCGGCGGCCGGTGGGCATCGCCGATCGGTGGATGACCCGAGGGCAAGGCAGCCGTGCCAGCGGGCTGGTCCTTGCGAAGAAAGGCCTGCAGGTCCTCCTTGCCGGCGTCGCTCGGCATCGCTTCGGAAGAAGGTGAAGCGGTGGACTTCGCGGGCTCGGGCTTGCTCTTCTCGCATCCGCCGGAAAGACCTAGCGCGACCGCGAAGCAAACGATCCAACTCAATCGGTGGTACAACATGGTAGTGCGTCCTTGTGAGCTGCACGGTCGGAGCAGGGCGCAACAGCCCGCGCCGATCCGGCGGCACATTGCTTGCAACACATCCGTTTCGTCACGAATCGCCCAGGCGGCGACGCGGATATGGTAACGATTCCTGAGAGAATTGCACAACCTCAGTGCCCGGCGACTCCTGCCGTGACGGCGGAGCGATAAGACGGCGATTGTAAAGACGGGAGCTGGTCAGTGCTTCGCACCGCGCGCGAGCCGATCGGCCGAGCGATTCTCGACCGGATGCGTCGGTTGAACGGCAGGTATAGTGACAAGATGATGGCACTTAATCGAGCCCGACCATTCCTCGACCGTGACCCGAATGGGCCTGCCGAGAAGAGTTTCAGCATCTTCCAGAGTGTATTCGCGAACGGCCGTCTGGCCGTCCACGAGCCCGGTGATGACGCGCGATTCGTCCCGCATGTCGGGATAAAGAACCAGACTGCGAAGGTCGAGCGTACGACCGCTTCGGTTGGTGATCCGCTGTACCACGTGCAGGCCATTTTCCTCCATGCGCGTCAGAACATTCACATCCAGCTCAGGGCACGATACGGACAAGGACGCTCGCAGCATCAGTTGTGATGCCGGCTGTCCGGCGCTTCGCAGCCGCGCCCGAAGGACCAGCGGGCCGATCGCCTGGTTGGCCGGCATCTGAAGGATCAGCGGTATTTCCGTCCAGGCACCCGGCGATACATGCAGGTCGTGCCGCCGAGGTGACACCTGCCAGCCGTCGGGCGGGAGAATCTCCAACCGACCTGCGAGGGTTCGGCGGTAGCCGTTTCGCAGTTTGAGTACACGGCGATGCGGTTCTAAACGCACCTGCACGACCGAGTTGTCGATGTGAAAGTCCGCCAGTGTTCGCACACGTTCAGCGTCCACCGGAACCAGCACCGAGGGCAGGGATTCGACCATCAGTATCCGGCCGTCGTCAGAAAGTGAAATCGGCTGTTGATTCCCGAAGAGATCATAGTGTCGCGCGTCCGGCACAGCATCGGTTCGGACGGCCTGCGGCGATTCGCCGTGTCCTCGTGCCCAGACGACCAGCGCACCTCGGCCTGAGGACCGATCTTCGAAGAGGTAACCGCGGATCGACGGGTCCAGCCAAACCTCGCCTGCGGGTTCCAGTCCACCGAGTGCCTGGAAAAGCGTCCGAACGACGCAGAAGACCTCGTCCGGCTCGACGCGTGCAAAGTCGCCGTCCTCAATCGTCCAGGGTTGCGCGACGAAGACTTTTTGCGCGCCGGCCTGCAAAGAGAGAACGATGCGCCGCGCGGTCTCAGCCAGCCGGGCACGGCGATCAAAGCGATCGGCCGAGAGCGTTTCCAGGCCGATCCAGCTTGTTGCAGCACGGTCTTTGAGCAGGTGTGCCACTTGTTCCGAGAGCCGGTCGGAACTGATCTGCGCCGAGACGTCGAGCAGCCGAACATCGACATCGGGCACCGGCTCCGGCGAGAGTTCCATGACACTTTGCGGCGCGACCAGCGTCGGCTTGCCGACCAGTGGTTCGATCGTCGTGCGGACATTTTCAACAGCAGCGGCCAATTGCCGGACATCCGACGCCGACGACAGCACGTCCGGCCCGACCTGCCAGGCCTGTACTTCGTAGCCGTATCGAGCCAGGGGAAACGCCAGGTACGGTTTCCATCGCTCGGGCGGTGAAGCGAGTACGTCCAGCGCCGTATGACCCGGATGGCCGAAGGCCTGAAGCAGACTTGGCGGCGGCTCACCGAGCACGCCGACGACGGTGACCCCGCGAGATCGCAATGCCCGAATGAGCACATCGGCGCGGCGGTCTCCTTCGACGATTTCTTCGTCGTCCATGTCGCGACGCCAGAGCGGTATCTTTACGGCAGTCGCACCCAGCATGGTCAGCAGATGATCGCTGATCTTCTGATGCGCCGGAGCGGAGGGTCCCACAGAGACGCCAAGCCCGCTAAAGCCATCGCCCACTGTCGGTAGAGATGGCGCCAGGCGAATGAACGAAACTTCACGAGCGATATCTTCGTGGCCGGACACTTCGACGACCAGTCGAGCGCGGTAGAAGCCGGGCGCGAGCGAGTGCAATTCAAGGAGTGCGCACTCCTGCCGCGATCGCACGATGGGGGCGCGATGACAGTCGATCAGTTCGCCCTCGGCGTCGATGATTTCGAGCCGAGTGTCCAGCCCTCGGCCATCGAGGTCCACAATGCACGCCTCGCAGGTTACGGGCTCGTCGTGCATGAAGACACTGCCGATCGCGGACATGCCCAGATATGCGCTCGGCATACGCACCACGGAAATGTCATCGAACCACGCAGTTGCACGAATGTCCTGTTGCCGGATGGGTCGCAGATTCGTCGGCCCGGCAGGTTCATCTGCCTGTTGCTCGACATGAACGGAAAGGCCGATCCAGCGGGCGCGCTCGTGCCCGCCGGAAAGAAGCAAGGTGACGCGTTGCCAGGCGTCTTCCTGATCTCCGCCGATGCGCGCGCTTGGTCGTCGGGTGGCATCGATCTCCTGCAGGGCATGATCGAGGAAATAGGCGGTCACATAAGCTCGCGCATGCGCGAGACCATGCGGACGAATCCATGCCGTGATGAGATAGTCGCAGGACGGATGAACGCTGATTTCCTTGGCGAGGTAGTGGCAGGCCAGACTTCCGCCGGCCAGAGGCAGCTTGAACGACGGCGGCGCGAGATGCCCGACGGACTTGTCGATCAGGGGTTCCAGAAAACGAGGATGCCCGGGCCGTTGCGGCGATGTGATCTGTTGCCAGTTCATGGGCATGTGTTCGTAGTTGCCGTATTGCTCTTCATCGAAGTCGAAGACCTTGATGACGCGATCTTCAATCCGAGACGAAACGAGCGCGGAGGGTTCGCGTGCAGACGAATTGGAGCTTTGCCCCCAAGGCGACCACAAGAGCAGGATGGCGACGAGAATGAGTTTCATGGAGGTGTGCTACCGCGTGGTCACTTTCCGGTGCGAGAATCGCGTGTCGTCCGCACCCGTCTCGATTTATCGGGACGATTTCGAGATGAGTTAATGCAGATTGACGGGAGGAGTTTCCCGAGATCGGCGGCGGGCGTACCGTACGATTGCCCACCATCCATCAGGACCGATATCTCGGGAGTCGTTGCGCTGAACCGCTCCGCCGGAGTCGAATCGAACTACAGGCCGATAGAAGTGCTGTCGCCACGAGACTCACCCGTTTCACAGGTGCAATACATGTTAAAGCTGCCCCTTTGGATTACGCGCCGTTTTCGCCGTTTCTGCATCGCGCTCGTTTCCACGGTTCCAGTGCTGGGAGTGACGGCCCCTGACTGCCTGGACAGTGACATTGCCAAGCGATTCCGTGAGACGAGCGGTCCGGGCGTCGTGGCCGGACTGGGCAATGCCGTTCAGAACCCGCAAAACGCGGAAGAAGGTCTTCGAGAGGCAGCGGCGGCGTTTTTCCAGGGATTGGGGGGAATTGTTCAGCCCCGAACACCCTCTTCCCGTGGCTGATCACGCCCCCACCCGAATCCAAGCTGATATGACGATTGAGAATGTCCCTTCAGTGCGATGAAAATCGTCCGAATGCACTAACGGGTACGTTCTTTGCATGTCCCTGTAAGCAGGAATGCCGTGTAACCTTTCGGTAACGACGAACATCAAACGGCTCTGCGGCCACGAATTTTGAATGATCGTTTTGATCGATATGAGAACTGGTTGAAGATTTCGACTTCCATCATGAATTGTAAGTAATTGCAATAAAATGCGTTATGAATAATCAAATGACAGGATCCTACGAATCGGATTTTACGAATGCATGTTTTGAGCGTATTTTGTGAAAGATATCTTCCGCTGTCGCGTTATTAGATATAGGGAACAATCCCCGGTCGCGACGGTATATAGGTATGTGTGCAGCGGCGAAGAGCCCTGCGGGCTTACCTCCGAGACGGTCGATGTCCCGATAATCGGCAGTACATCAGTCCTGCCGGGAAAGTGAACCTTGTGCGATGTTGAGAGTGACGACCAAGCAGTCTGACCGGCGAACCCTGAAGCGCTGGATGACGCCTCCGCCCTATATCACCAATGCCGAACTGAAGAAGCGCGGCATTGAGGAGGTGCTCTTCGCGAACTGGCCTGGGCCCGCTACGGGGAGCGGTCGCCTTCGTCCAGACGAAGAGACGCTGCTCTTCAAGCAGCTTCATTACTGCGGCTATCGTCTCAGTAAGCTCTACCAGTCCGCGCACAAGGACCCCCGCAGTGTTTCTCCGCGCAGATACGCCAAGTGGGTCGATCGCTATCACCTGATTCGCACCCGGCTTACGGAAGGCAATCTTGGCCTTGTCTACGACCTGATCGGTCGCAGCCGGTTCGAGGTTCTGGATCGCGAAGAGATGACCAGCGAGGGCATGATGGCCCTGCTTCGTGCGGTCGATACCTTCGACCCGTGGCGCGGCTATCGATTCAGCACTTACGCCTGCAATGCGATTCTACGTGCCTTTGCCCGCGCCGCATTGCAGGATTCCAAGCGGCGATCCAAGATCGCCGGTCCCTGGGATCCGGATTTTGAAGAGAGCGATGCACCGGAGCGTCGTCGCGACGACCAGCGCGCCCTCTTCACCGAGCGGTTGCAGCGCGTGCTCCACCTGGAGAGCGCCGAGCTGACCGACATCGAGAAGACGGTGCTGGCCCGTCGGTTCCCCCAGCAGAGCAACCGACGGCGTCAGACCCTCGAGGAGATCGGTCGCCAGATGCGCGTGAGCAAGGAGCGTGTCCGGCAGATTCAGCTCGGGGCCATCAGTAAGCTTCGCAAGGCGCTGTCGGACGACGTCGTCCTTCAGTAAGACGTGCGACGGTCACACTCGCCTCCGTGCGAATCCTTTATCCCAATCGAAACCGAGCTAACGCTTCAGCGCGGCCTGCCAGCAAATCCGGCGGGCAGGTCCGCGCTGTTGCAGGGCATCGCGGGCTCTCCCACAATCCCGCTACCCATGCGGCCCGACCGCATGAGGCAGGACCGCGGGAATGACCAACACCTCATCGGATTCTCCACCTACCGAGCCGCTGTGGCTGACGAACCTGGTCCGTGCCGAACCGCGCGCCCCACTTGTCCTGCCATACATGGCCTACCTGCTGCTCCTGGCGGGCAACGATCTTTTCCCAACCAACTGGCTTCCGGCAGCAATCGTTCTGCACATCGTTCTGGGATTGTGGGCGACGCTGCTTTTTCGGAATCACTTTCCAAGCTTAGGTCGTGCTCACGTCGTCATCGCTGTTCTTGCCGGGCTGCTTGCCGCAGCGGGATGGGTCATCGGGCAGCATTGGCTCAACGGCATACAGATCGGGGACTATGTGCTGGGCGATCGGCTCATTTTCTACCCGGGCGAGAGAACGCCGTATGATCCACGCGAGGATTTCGGTGAGGGTGGCCTGTTTCGCGTCTATGCAATCCTGAAGATTGCGCGGGCCTGCACGGTCGTTCCGATCGTGGAGGAACTTTTCTGGCGCGGATTTATGCTTCGCGCCTTCGTCAACTGGCATCGGCCGGAGACCGTGCCGATGGGACAATTTGCCTGGCGGGCCATGATCGGCACGGCGCTGATCTCGACAGTACAGCACCCGGACAACTGGGGCGTCAGCATCGCGTGCTGGCTGTTCTTCAATGCCATCTTCTACTGGAAAAAGAGTCTGACCTGCCTGATTCTCACACACGCGGTGACCAATCTGGCCCTTTATCTGTACGTGCTGCGGAGCGGTGACTGGCAATTCTGGTGATGATCGCCGGCGGAGCGGTTTGCCCGATAACGTGTCCGAATTGACCCGCGCCGGCTGCTCGATTAGACTGTACTAGATGGGGAGCGGACGCCGCCCGACACACGCCTGGGCCGTCCCGCCTGCTGAGTTCACGGTGCCGCCATGTTGCGATCGACGTGTCTGACCTTCCTGTGTGTATCTGCGCTGCTGGTATCGGGCTGCACGAAGTCCGAGGAGCCGGCGCCACATGCCGCCGTTGCCACCGGCGAGATGATGCCGATCGCATCAATTTCATCGGAGCGCGATGTGCTGCTGGATCAGTCGCAGGTCAAGGTCGTGGTCGCGCGGGAAGTCCCGTCTTATGAACCACTGGAGACATTTCGCAAGCAGCGTGAAGAGGTTCGGATCGAATACAAGTCCCCGGAAGACCTGATCGCCGAGGCGGCTGCGCCGAAGTCGACGCAGGCGGCGGAGCTGTCTTCGCCGGCCGGCGGCGCAACGGGCGGTGAGGGATTCTGGAAGCGCTTGGGATTCAAGGCATTGGTCGGTGGCGGCACTACGCCCTCGGCCCCGGCTCGACGCACGGAAACAGAGGATTCGGCCGAGCGAGGCAGAGATAAACCCGGCGACACGGGGTCGGAAACGCCGTCCGACGATGCAGAATCCGATGATGCTGCTCGCGATGAAGAAGAAGCGGCACCGAGCGATGAGGAAAAAACAGCAGACAACGAGGCGGACGACACTGCGGGTGTCGCCGGCGGCGAAGAAGACGCCGGAGACGACGAGGACGATGCAGAGGAAGATCAGGCGGATGACCGTGAAGATACCGATGACGGGAAATCGGACGAAGCCGGTGACGAAGCGGACGAAGATTCAGCCGAAGATGATGATGATGACGAAGAAGACGCCGACGAGGAGGACGATGGATCCGAGGATGAGCCGGATGAGTCCGAGGATGACGATGGAATCGGTTGAATCGCTCGGCGGCCTTTAAACGGGCGAAACGCCCGTACCACCCTTACGGAAACGATGTTCCGTCTCTTGCGAGTCGCTCCAGCAGCGCGACGAGGGCAGGGTCGGCCTCTGGATGTGACCGGTAGGATCGCCAGGCCTCTGCGCCTCCGGCTCGATCGCCGGTGAAGTACCGCACATAACCCAGCAGGAAGAACATCGCCGCATCATCGTTCGGCGCGACCTGCTCCAGGGCCGAAAGTTGAAGATCAAGCTCATGCGGTTTGCCATAAGCATGCCGAAGATCGAGGCCGGAACGATCCAGGTTCGGCGCGCCGGCCAACTCGGCCTGTAGCGCGGCGGCCGCTTCGGCGAATCGACCGCGTGCGAACTCGGCCAGCCCCAGCCCGAGCCGTGCGCGCGTATCGCTGCAACCGAGCACCATCGCCTGCACATAGCTCTCCCGTGCCTGGTCGTAATCGCCCTGTTGAAAGGCCCGTGCAGCGCTGCGGAGGGAGTGGTCGATCTGTCGTCTGGATTTCTCACTGGGCGCAGGTCGCCCATCGTCTGCGCGTGGCAGCGATTGTGACGGCGGCAATGTGGGGGACGGCAGGTCTCCCAGCGATCGCCGCAGCTCGCGGCGCTGCCAGAGCGCTTCGTTCATCGAAGATGTGGCAGAAAGCGGCAAGCCGATGTTCGTCTGCACGATGTTGCCGGTGACGTAAGCGCCACCCGGACCAATCGGCGCGGAGAGCGGTTGGGACAAGGCCGTCGTCAGGGGCGGTGTGCCGCTGGGCATGCCCAGCACCTGGTAGGACGCCGGTGCATAGACGTTGGCGACGTTTGAGGAAGTGCCGTTCGCAGCCGGTTGATTCCAATTCGGCGGCGCTTCCAGGTATCTGTTGATGAGCGATGCCTGCTGATAGGGATCGTAGGCGGTACCGTCGCTGTAGAAATGAAGATTCGGGCCGCGTGTGATGACCGGCCTGCTGCGAGGAGCACGAAACAATGATGCCGCACCGCGTGGCGAGAAGGCCGCACCGCCGCGTGTGAAAGTCTCATCCAGCAATGTGGGGCGACGGGAATCCGTCAACGAATTGACCACAGCCCTGCGCAAGAACTTCGGCTGGGCCCGGGCCTCGACGGCAAGCGTCAACAAGACGGCGACGACGGCCCCGCAATGGAGCAATTTTCGAACGGACATGGCCCACTCCTTCTTATTATTCTACCCTGCAAAATCACGGATCACCAATCGCCGCAGGCATAAATCAGCAGAATTCCGCCGATAAAAGAGGCATGACCAGAAAGTCCCCTGCTGAGGCGCACGGTGAAATGCGGAGGTCCGATTCTCGCTCGGCGGCGGCGCGGTCGACCCGCGCGGCTCGATCCCTGGGCATCCGTGCCGCGCTTTTCGATGTCGATGGCGTGCTTGCAGACACGGCTCGCCTTCATACGGCTGCGTGGCGCCGGCTGGCCGATGAGGAAGGCCTGCCCTTTGACGACCGCCTTGCCGACCAGCTTCGTGGGGTCTCCCGTGAGGAATCGCTACGGCGAATTCTGAACGGACGCCAAGTCAGCGATTCGGACTTCCGTGCGATGACGGATCGGAAGAATGCCTACTACCAGGAGTTCGTCGCGCGCCTGACGGGTGAAGATGCGCTTCCCGGTGCAAGGGTATTACTCGAAGACCTGGCCGATGAAGGCATCACCTGTGCCGCGGTCTCTATCAGCAGGAATGCGCGACAGGTGCTGGCACAACTCGAGCTATCACCGTTGCTGAAGGTGATCATCGATGGCAACGATGCAGCGCAAAGCCGAACGGGGTTGGACCGCTACCTGCTGGCCGCAGCGGCCCTGCGGTGCGACCCCAGAAAATGCGTGGTGTTCGAAGACTCGACCGCGGGCATTTCGATGGCCCGTCGCGCGGGAATGGTGACGATCGGGCTGGGTGATCCTCGACGGCTCGCCGCGGCGGACCTGATCTTTGACTCGCTTCGCGGCGTCAGCGGGCGATTGCTGCTCCGCTGGCTGGAGACGCTACGCAACGGCGAGAGTCACGGTGCGTCGAAAGCGAGTTGCCCGTCGGCCAAGATAACAGTCTAATAATCGGTCATGGTCGAACAGGTTGCCATGATCGGTGACGGTCAGATGGCCACGGTCTGCAGCGTGATGCTGGCGGACCGGGGCACGCATGTACGCATGTGGGGACAGGATCCCGATCACGTCGCGGCGCTCAAGTCTGTGCGAGAGAATCGGCGCTATCTCCCCGGACTTCATATTCCTGAAAGGGTTTCGTTCACGTCGGACGCGGAGGCCGTCTTTGTCGGTGCGGACCTGATCATCTCGGCCGTGCCCTGTCAGTACATGCGGAGCGTCTGGACGCGACTGTCCCCGGCATATCCGCGCGGCGTACCGATCGCCAGCGTCTCCAAGGGCATTGAAAACGACACGCTGCTGCGGCCGAGTCAGATTGTCCAGGACGTTGTGGGCCCCGCGCCGGTGGTGGCGCTGTCCGGACCGAGCATCGCAGCGGAACTGGCGCGGTGTCTGCCAGCGACGGTGGTGGCCGCTTCCAACGATCTGTCGCTGGCCAAATTGGTGCAGGATGCGTTTTCGTCTCAATGGTTCCGTGTCTATACGAACGACGATCTGCTCGGCGTCGAGCTGGCCGGTGCGACAAAGAACGTCATCGCCCTGGCCGCAGGTATCGTCGACGGGCTGAAGGCAGGCGACAACGCCAAGGCGGCGCTGCTCGCACGGGGGCTGGTGGAAATCACTCGGCTGGGGGTGGCCATGGGGGCGCGACGGGAGACGTTCTCCGGTCTGGCGGGATTAGGCGACCTAGTGACAACCTGCGTGTCACCGGTCGGGCGAAATCGAACCGCCGGGCAGCTCATCGGCCAGGGTCGGAAGGTCGACGAAGTTGTTGCCGGCACTGCTTCGGTCATTGAAGGCATTCCCACGACGCGAAGCGTGTATCAACTCGCACGGAAGTACCAGGTGGACATGCCGATCACGGAAGCGGTTCACGGGGTGCTCTTCGAGGGCAAGGATGTCATCGCCACGCTGAGCGAGCTGATGATGCGCCGACTCAAGGGCGAGTAAGGGGCGGGCGTGTCCTCCAGCATCACAACACCGCTGGGCCTGGGCATCGTCGGTTGCGGGCGAGTGGTTGATCGCCGCGTGGCACCGGCGATTCGGGCGGTCGATGGCGCTCAGCTGGCGGCGTTCTGCTCTCGCGAGTTGTCACGGGCACAGGAATACGCACAGACGCACGGGGCAGCCGCAGCATACGATCGACTCGATGCTATGCTGGCGGATGACCGCGTCGAGGCGGTCTATGTCGCCACGCCGAATCGGTTTCATGCAGCGACGGCGATAGCGTGTCTGGAGGCCGGCAGGCATGTCCTGGTCGACAAGCCGATGGCCCTGAATACCGCCGAGGCCCGGATGATGATTGATGCGGCCAATCGCTCCGGCCGCCGGCTGGGACTGCTGCATCAGCAGCGTTTTCACCCGGTGCATCGGCGGCTCTTCGAGCTGGTTCGCGACGGGCGACTGGGGCGGATTCTTTCCGTCCGGGTGCAGATGGGCTTCTGGTACAACCTCGCCGACAACTGGCGTACCCGGCGTGAGATGTCCGGCGGTGGTCCGGCAATGGACCTTGCGCCACACGCCTTCGACATCCTGCATCGCATCGTCGGACCGGTCCGACGGATCGACGCGCGGACCTATCTTCTGCACTTCAACTATGAGGTGGAGGATCATTGCGCGGCGCGGATGGAATTCGACGGCGGTGCGGTCGGTACGGCGGAGTTCTCTTATTGCAGCCATCACTACGGCGGGCGGCTTGAGGTTTACGGCAGCGAGGGCACCTTCATCGCTGACGGAACCCTTCAGCAGGCGGAGCGTTATCGCTTGTGGCTGCGATTCGGGACGGACGAGCGACCGATGGAAGAAGGATCGGCATCGTCCTGTTTTGAGCGAATCATCAGCGATTTTGCGTCGGCCGTGCGCGAGGGGCGAGAACCGACGGTCGGCATGAGCGACGGGCTCGATGTGATGCGCGTGCTGGATGCGATGTACGAATCAGCGCGATGTGAGTACGCGATCGAGGTGGCGTAGACGGCTGCCATTTCTGCATGCGTGAGATGATCACAATCGAAAGCCCGTGGCAGGCCTGCCATGGGCATTTGTGACGCATCCATCAATCGAGCAACGCGCTGATGAAGATAGCGATGTCGGCGGCGTCGGGCGTGCCGTCGGCGTCCATATCCGCGGCGCGTACGCGATACGCGTCGGTGCTCTCACCGAGCAGCACTGCCACGAAACCGGGGATGTCGAGCAGGTCAATTCGCCAGTCGCCGTTGACATCGCCGCGGCGGAAGGTCTGGAACGGCGCGTACTCACTCGCCTCGATGTGGGCGTTGCCGTTGATGCTTGAAGGCACCTGAAGCGATGACACCAGCGCGCCTCCGTCCGGCGTGACGTATGCGCCGAAGGCGAGGTGGATCGTTTCCGGGATGCTGCCGAGCTGGGTTTGGAGGTCGATCGTGCCTTCGAGCCAGCCGCCGTTCGGGCCTGTGGCGCTCTGCGCTGCGACGCCGCCGACGAGATTGAACCATCCGGAATAGTTGTTGTCGTTCTCGTCGGCGAGGAAGGCGCTCCAGTCCGCAACCTGCCCGCTCTTGGCCCAGGGCGCGGACCGCATGTTGCCCGGTATGATGGTGACGAAGATGAAGTGGTCGTTGCCTTCGCCGGCGTCCGGCGCGGCAACGTAGAGGGTGCTGCTGCGAATGCCCGCGTAGAGGTGTATGGCACCGTTTTGTGCCACGAGCGTGGCATCTGCATCGAGCTGGCCGTCCATGGTCCAGCCGAGCTGGGGCGATCCACCCTGCACAGCGAAGTGCCAATCCTGACCGCTGTTGTTGTCCCAGGTGCCCGCGCCGTTGTTGAAGACCATGTCGATCTGCATCGCCGTCGAGGGAATGGCGACGCTGACCTCCCAGACGCTCTCGCCGGCGTTCCATGTCATGACAGGGTCCGTCGGAATGATCGGATTCCAGTTGTTGAAGCCGTAATGCAGCCGAACCTGAGCCGCGCCGGAAAGCGGCCTGCCTGCCGGGTTGTAGCGGATGAGCACGTTCTGGCCGGCCGACGGCGGGTTCGGAACGAGCGTGACCACGTCGCCCCCGCCGCCGGATGTTGTCGTGCCGACATAGACATGCTGGATGTCGCTACGGGCGATGTTGCCTTGCAGGTCGACGGCTTCGACGTAGTAGTCGATCAGGACGTCCTGCTGGCCGGTGATCATTGCGGCGTAGCGGCTGGCACGGTAGGTAGGGGCGACGATGTGCGCCGGCCGCGGGGCCTCGGTCGTGACGTTCATCGGCGTGCTGATCCACGGACCGACTTCGGAACCGCCGGCGTAGGTTTCGTTGTGTGTTGATGTCAGTGGATTGACACCATCCAGGTCCACGCGCCACTTGAGCGTCACGCTCTGCAGGCCGCTCGCGTCGTAGGCGTAGGTCCACACTTCAAAATCCGACGGCTCGTTGCCCGGTCCCCCGACGTAGCCGCCGGGGTTGTAGGGCTTGCGCTGGGGAAGGAAGATCGTCGGCGACGTCGTATCCGGTTGCACAGCAAGGACCGCATCGGCGAAGGCGACGGCCTGGTTGCAGGCGCGGGTGACGTTGCTGTCCCAGGGTTCACCGCTGCCGTCCCAGTACCAGTAGTCGCTGGCCTGGCCGACCAGCAGGTGGTGCCAGGCCTTCTCCGTGTTGGAGCCGGCGCCGCTGAGGATGTTTTGCATGCTCAAGGCGGGCGCGATCTGTTCGGCGGCGAAGACGCGATTCTTCGCCGCGGTGAGCACGGCCCAACTGTTGCGGTCGGGACTCCAGCCACTACCGTCAGGATCGCCAAGCCATTTCCGGAACTCAGGGTCGCCACAATCCGCGCCGGCCCAGGAGCCCGACTCGACGTGAATGACATCGTCGGGATCGACGGGGAAGCGATCGAGATAATCCTGTATCGTCGTGGCCTCGTAGTTCGGATCGGCGCTGACCCAATTGACCATGTTCTGGAAGTTGTGGTGATAGTAGGCCTCGCTGCCGCCGCCGAAATTATCGCCGTCATGGTGAAGGATGACGAGCATCGGGTGATCCGGATCGGTGTTGTACTGCAGGTAGGCATTCATCACGGCATCGTAGAGAAACGCGCCATAGCCGCCGCGACCGTCTTCGTTGCCTTCGTATCGTGCAGCGGGAACGGCGATCATGCGGGTGATCTCGCCGGTCGTAGGATGAACGTGCTGGACATGGTGCGGCTGATAGCCGAAAGGTGCGCTGACGCGGCTTGGCGCCCAGAGGTTCTGGAGCTGGACCCAGGCGCCACCACTCAGTGCCGGGTCGGGATTAATCTGATCGGCCGGATTCGGCGGATAGATGCACGAAGCCGCAACCCACGGATAGCCCTGACAGGCGCGGTCGAAGTGAATGTTATCAACGAGCGCCCACTCGATGCCTTCGGCCACAAGGGCGGGGATGATGCGCATTGAGAAGGCCGTCTCCGGCGGAAAGATGCCTTTGGAGTATGTCGGATGGCTCGGCCAGGTCTGGGCGAAGATGTGCTTGTGCAGTTTGATCTGCATGCGAATGTCGAGTTCGTCCAGCAGCGGCATGAGCGGGTGGTGATAGCCGAATGCGACCAAGTCCAGCCGTGGGTTGCCAAGCGTGGTCGACATGGCCGCTGCCTGGTTGTAGCCGACGGGCCAGTTGGTCCACATGCCGCCGTTGACGCCTGCTGCGGCGAGCGCGTTAAGGTTTTCAATGAGTGAGCCGCTGAAACTCACGGATGCGCCGAGATGCGGCAGGGCAATGCCGGCCTGGATCGCGTTTCGTGGCCAAGTGGTGTACGGACCGAAGCGCTGGTTGTGGACATCAATGACGTTGAAGGAGTAACGATTGTTCGCGTTGGTAGCGATGATCGACTCGTAGGGATAGTAGATGGGCTGGTGCATGTGCCAGAGAAAGCCGAAGCGGATTGGTTCGGCTGCAAGCGGTTCGGCACAGAAGAGGAAGATCCATGAAACAGCGAGCATCCGGCAAATGCACCTTTGCAGGATGCAGGCGGAAATGCCAGCGATGGCAATTACGCGATGTTGGCACACCATGAGCAACATTCACTCCTAAGTGCCGGCCCGGTAAAACATTTTACTAGACCAATATCGTAGATGGAAGACAGCGCAGAGGAAAATGTGCGAGCAGGGAGTGCGGTTGGGCCAGAGGATCAGCTTTAAGAAAAAAGGGCGGGACCCTTGTGGGGAGCCCGCCCTGATGGTGCAGAGTAGCTATCCAGAGCAACGACGAACTAGTCGCCGCCAAGCGGTTGCATGCCGCCGCTGGGGATCTTCTTGGGATCTTCCTCGACCTCGCCGGTCGGACGATCGTTGTCATCGGGCATCGTCGGGCCGCCGAACTGGATAACGACGTCCTGTTTGACGGCGCCACCGGCACCACATTGCTTGCAGAAGACATCGCCCTTGGCACGCCGCTCGGCGATAGACTGCTCAACAGTCATCGAGAACTCCTGCTTGCAGGAAGGGCAGACAAAGCGCTGCACCTGACCCATGACGCTGTCATCACCGCCGGAAGACCCCATGGAGGACCAGAGATAGAGACTGATACCAAGACCCAGGACCAGGATAACCGGAATGGCGATTTTCTTTGCGTTCATAAGTTGACGCTCACAAAGTTTCCAAGACCACCCCCAAGAACCGCACCGGCCGACACTCCGTCGACCGGCACGGCGGTTGGATCAGGATAAACAGGCATCAGAACGGTACGGGCGGCTCGGGGTAGCAGTCAAAGCGACCCCAGGAACCGCGTGCATCTTCTTCGTTGAACTGGATCAGATGCTGGTAATACGTGTTGTTGCCGAAGTTGACAAAGCCGACATGGCCGTCGACATAGAGCACGTTGAAGAAAGCGCGACGCCGGTGGTTACCGGTCAGCTCGCCGGGCTGGACAAAGCCCCAGATATCATTGGTCCATAGGGTCTGGAAGACGCGTGTCTCGAAGACATACATAACCTGCGACGGATCTGGCACGCGGTTGACCGAGCGGCCATAGACGCCGACGTTCGACACGCCCTGCGGTCTGAACTCGCCACCACCGCCGGTGCCTCCGGTGTTCCACTGAAGGTTATTCATTCGGAAGGCCACACCGTTGCCCTTGTAATAGGGCGTCTCGGTCTCCAAGGCGTTGCTGTTGAAGCCGGGCCACTCCTGCCAGCCGTAGTCATCGCCAGCGCACTGGAACTCCTGGAAGACACCACGGTTGCCGGGCTCGGTGTTACTCACGATACCCTGCGCGCCGTAAATCAGGCGGTTGAAAGGCCGGGTTCGGGGGTCGAACTGCTGATTCCAGCCGACGTAGTTCATCGTGCCGGGGCCACCGCCGTACTCGGCATAGCCCTCGTAGATGAAGTTGACGAACTGCGGGTGAACCGGGCCGATGATGCCATTCGGATCGTCAGCGGCGTAGGCTTGGCCGGTCGCACCGATGGATCGCAGACTGCCCTGGCACTTGACTCTCCGCGCCTGTTGGAGCGCACTGGAGAGGGCGGGGAGCAGGATGCTGATGAGCACGGCGATGATCGAGATGACCACCAGCAACTCAATAAGGGTAAAGCCGCGTGTTCGTCGCTTCGTCATAAACATGAAACCGACTCCTTCCTGCCGGGGTATGTGGCAACCCCGCGTACACGATCGCAAACTCGAACTCAACTCGCGCTCAACGGATGGCAGAGGGCGTGATTGCAAAGTCGGCCGGTAGGCACCGAGGCATGCACCGGGGAGGGTGCGATCATACGCACCCTCAAAAAATCCCCGCTGCCCCCATCCACCAGCACGTTGTCGTGTGCGACTCAAGCCGATCCCAACCACGCCGGAAGGCGCAGCAAAAAACGACTCCAGAAACGCACTTCTGGCTCACCTTAACAAATTATATACGGAACTACCACGCCAGAAAAGCCAAAAGTTGTCTTGGCTCCTCCAGTTTTTTTGCCAGTCCTGTGATATGCGGTCCGAACGGGGGCTCGGCTTTGGTCGAATTATCTCGTTGAGAACTCAGCAAAGAATGCTACTCTCTTACACTTAACTACATATAAATTAAGGTTTTAGAATAGAACGACTTGCTGTCTTCTGGCTGGTTTGCTTGTAATGTTACAGCTGCACATAACGCGCTAGCCAGGCCATTAGAGTGTGGAATTAACTGGTCTCAGGTCGTACGCCCCACGGCCGCGCCGATGCTTTGGACATCTGCCATGAGCTGGGAAAAGACGGACGGAGTTACGGACTGGGCCCCGTCGGTCAGGGCGTGTTCCGGGTCGGGGTGAACTTCGATCAGGAGGCCGTCGGCTCCGGCGGCGATGGCGGCGCGGCTCATCGAGGGCACCATGTAGGCATGTCCGGTGCCCTGCGAAGGATCGACCAGGATCGGCAGGTGCGACTCTCGCTTGATCGCCGGGATGATGCCTAGTGCCAGGGTGTTGCGCACATAGGTTTCATGGGTGCGGATGCCACGCTCGCAGAGGATGACCATGTTGTTGCCTTCATTCATCACGTATTCCGCCGCGAGGAGGAATTCGTTGAGCGTCGCGCTCCAGCCACGCTTGAGCAGGACGGGCTTGCGCGTGCGACCGGCCGCGACCAGCAGGTTGAAGTTGTGCATGTTTCGCGTGCCGATCTGAAGCACGTCCGCGTACTCGGCAACGAGATCGACCTGATCGATGCTCATGACTTCGGTAACGATGGGGAGGCCCGTTTCCGCCCGGGCCTTGGCCAGCAGGCGCAGCCCCTCTTCTCCGAGCCCTTTGAATTCGTAGGGATTGGTCCGCGGTTTGAAGGCACCGCCGCGCAAGGCGTGTGCCCCTGCCAGCTTGACGGACTGAGCAATGCGAATGATCTGGACTTCGTCTTCGACACTGCAGGGACCTGCGATCACCGTGAGTCGCCGGCCGCCGATCTCCACGCCCCGCCCGATGGGGATGACGGAACCCTGCGGACGGACCTCGCGGCTGGCGACCTTGTAGGGCGCGAGAATGGGAACGAGACGCTCGACCATCGGAGCGCTTTCGATGGCCGACATGTCCACCCGGCGTTCATCGCCGATCGCAGCGACCACTGTTCGATCGGTTCCGACAATGACCTGGTCTTTGAGCCCGCGATCTCGCACGAGCTGGGCGACGTGCTCCACATCCTGCGGGGTGCAGCCGGGTTTCATTACAATAATCATGCGGTGTCCTCTTGACGATGTCGTACCGAGGGTTTGGTCCTGTCCTTAAACCACATCGGCATCCTGTGAGGCATACAAATGATAACCTTCGCCGGACAGCCCGACAGCAAGGCGAAATCGCGTCGCCATCAGCGAGCTTTGCCCGCGTCCGGCCGGATCGCGAGGTGTAAAACCCTTCGGTCCTGACCGGATGGCAGGGCATTGTGCGTTCCTCATCGATGCGGGATAGGATTCACGCGCAGTCCGTCTAAGAAAGGCCCGTATCGGCCGTCAAACAACATGAGGTGCAACATGTTTACCCGAGTGCTCGTACAGGTCGTCACGTTCTCATTGTTGATTACTTTGTTGTCGTACCTGACGGCGACCGAGATCAAGGCGGATGAAGGGCCTTCGCTGACGGTCTATTCCTCAGCTGATCCCGCCGGATTCGATCCGCAGCAGTTTATCGCCCAGCAGCGCGTCGGCACGAACCCGACGTTTGCATGGCAGGTGCCGGGTTTCGGTGTGGTTAAGGAAGTGCGAACGGTATCACTGAAGGAAGGCGTCAACGAGCTGCGCTTCACGGACGTGGCCCAATTCATCGATCCGACGACCGTGAGCTTCCTCGATCTGACCCGCCCGGACGCAACGGCCGTGCTGGAGCAGAACTTTCAGTTCGATCTGGTCAGCCCGGAAAAGCTGATGGAGAAATATCTCGATCGCGAGATTTCCGTCGTACTGACGCGCGGCGATGTCGCGGAGACCGTGACCGGCACGCTCCTTTCGGCCTCGCAGGGACAACTCGTTCTTCAGACCAGCGAGGGCGTGCGGATCGTCAGCGGACAGGGGCAACAGGTGAAACTCGGCGAGTTGCCCGGCGGATTGATTACGCGGCCGACGCTGGTGTGGAAGGTTCAGGCCCAACAGGGTGGCGATCATCAGGTGCGTACGACCTATCAGACGAGCGGGCTTACCTGGCGCAGTGATTACAGTGTTCTGCTCAGTGCAGACGAGACCAAGGCGGACATCAGCGCCTGGGTGACGCTGATGAACCTGAGCGGGGCGGGATACCACAATGCCCGGCTGAAGCTGATCGCCGGTGATGTGCAGCGGGTCGCGCCGCGGGAGCCGCGCTACCCGATGGCGGCCCGAGCGGAAATGGCAATGGCGTTCAAGGACGCCGCCTTCGAGGAAAAGGCGTTCTTTGAGTATCACCTGTACACGCTTCCTCGGCGGACGGACATCCTGATGAACACGACGCAGCAGATCACGCTGTTTCCGACGGCGCGCGACGTGGCGGTAGAGAAGCTGCTGGTCTACTACGGTCTCCCAGATTTCGCGCAGTGGGGCTACGCCGCACAGCCGCACATGGACCGGCAACTGGGCACTCAGTCGAATCGAAAGGTCGACGTTTATCTGCGATTCCGTAACGATCAGAAGAGCAACATGGGCATGCCGCTGCCGCGAGGCAAGGTGCGTGTTTACCAGAAGGATGATGCCGATGACACGCTGGAGTTCATCGGCGAAGACCTGATCGATCATACACCTCGCGACGAGAAAGTGCTCATCAAGCTGGGCCAGTCATTTGACGTGGTCGGCGAGCGGACTCAGGTCGATTTCAGCATGGACTCGGGCCGCAAGACGATCACCGAGACGATCCGCGTGCAGATTCGCAATCACAAGGACACGGCGCAGAAGGTCATCATCAAGGAAAATCTCTATCGCTGGATGACATGGGAAATCACGAAGACGAGCGACGAGTTCGAGAAGATCGACGCGCGGACAATCCACTATGAAGTCAGTGTGCCGGCCCGTGGCGAGAAGACGGTTGAGTATACAGTGCGGTATACGTGGTAATGCGTCGTGGAATCAGTACGGTCGCAACGCAGTCCGATGCACCGCGCTCGAAAGGTCTTGCCGATTTGATGGCTTTGAGCGGAAAGTCTAGACCGCTCGAACCGTCGGGGGGCGCGATTCCGGGGCGGCGGAGCTGGGGGAGACAGTCGCCGTTCGCCGGGTATCGCGCGTCGGAGCCGGACCTGCGGGATGCGTCCGGAGGATGTCTTCGCAGAGTGCCCGAAGTGGTTCGGCCACACTCCAGGCCTGCCAAGGACAGCCGCCGGGCGTATGCGGCGCGTCGCCATCCGCCACTTCGCTGATGCTGCCGATTCCCGCGTCGTTCAGATGCTCGAGCAATCCGTCCAGCAGGCCACGGGCCGTGCGAAGCGCCTCAGTTGTGTCACCATTGGCCCGAACGAAGGCCGACACGAGCGGCCCGAGCAGCCAGGGCCAGACGGTGCCCTGGTGATAGGCCTCGTCGCGGCTCTGCAAGTCACCAGAATAACGCGGGTGATAATTCGGATGCGTGCGGGCCAGGGTTCGCAGACCCATCGGCGTCCACAATTCTCGCCGGCAGAAATCCACGACCGACGACCATCGTGACTTTTCCAGTATGGGATTTGTCAGACTGATCGCCAGCAACTGGTTGGGACGCAGGGCGGCATCCACGCTTCCGTAGACGCCGTCAGCATCAACGACGTCATACAGGCAGCCGGCTTCGGCATTCCAGAATCGCTGGTTGAACGTCGTGCGGGCGCGCGTCGCCAGGGTCTCCCAGTGCTCGGCACGTTTCTCATTCTTCAGCCGGCGCGCGAAAGACGCGGCCAGCTTGAGGGCGTTGTACCAGAGGGCGCAGATTTCGACGGGCTTGCCGATGCGAGGGGTGACGGCGCGATCGGGCAGCTTGGCGTCCATCCACGTGAGTGCGTAGCCCGGTTCACCGGCCGCCAGCAGGCCATCGGCATCCAGATGGATGCCATGGCGCGTGCCGCGCTCGTATGCGTCGAGGATATCGCCGATGACGGGGAAAAGTTCTTCGTCAACGAGTGCCTCGTCGCCGGTGTAGCCGACATACTTTCCGATAGCGTCGATGAACCAGAGTGCCGCGTCCACGGTGTTGTACTGGGGCGGCTCACGGAAATCGGGAAAGCGATTCGGGATCATCCCGCCATCGACGTATCGAGCGAAGGTCTGGATGATCCGCCGTGCTTCGGCAAAGCGACCCGGAACAAGGCACAAGCCCGGCAGGGAGATGAACGTATCGCGTCCCCAGTCGCCGAACCAGGGGTAGCCGGCGAGGATGGTGCGATACGTGTCATCGCGCGTGGCCAGAAAATCGGCGGTGGAGCGAAGCAGCGGTTCGACGAGCGGATCGTCGGCGGCTTC
This sequence comes from uncultured Planctomycetota bacterium, assembly GCA_900696465.1. Lineage (GTDB taxonomy): Bacteria > Planctomycetota > Phycisphaerae > UBA1845 > UTPLA1 > UTPLA1. The sequence goes on along the minus strand of CAADGE010000019.1, from coordinate 3,581 downwards.
TTCCACCAGGGCCACACGGCTTTGCGTGCGGGCTTCCTCGAAGGCGGCATCTGCGGCACTGCACGATCGCTCACTCGTCGAGGCGGCGAAGACCATGCCGGTGCGATCACCCGTGCTGAGTGTCGCCGTTATGACACCCGGCATGAAGAGGTCCTGTGAAGCGTCGTAGCCGCGCTGGGCGTCCATGGCGAGGATGAAGTTGTAGTACCAGTCGGGCCGGGGCTTGAAGGTGCCGTTGTGTGAGAGGTACCAGGTCGGCCGACTGCCGGACCATGAGAAGACGAGCAATTGGTCTCGATCTTCGACCGTGGGCGGACCCATCTCCTGGTAATGCGTCAGCAGGTGGAAATGCCGGCTCGTGCACAGCGGTCGAACGGAAAGCTGTACCGGGCGATCACCTTCGACGAGTCGATAGCGGACGAAGGTGGTGTCCTCGCCGTAGCTCATGCAGAGTGTCTGTTCGATGAGAGCGGCGCCGGCGCGCCATCGCCAGGTCGGATAGGGATGTCGAGTGAAGCTCTCGAGCAGCTTGAAGCCCTGTGGATGAACGGCTTCGTCGTAATCATTCGTGGCCAGTTCGTAGGTCAAACCGTCGATGAGAGCCGTCACCTCCAGCTTGGCGAGCAGCACGAAGCGTTCGATCGGCGGTTCGACGGCGGCCACGAGCAGGCCGTGGTAGCGACGGGTGAGCATCTGGTTGACGGTGGACATGGCGTATCCACCGCGACCGTTGGTGACGAGCCATTCGAGCCGGCGACCGGCGTCGAGATCGGCGCAACGCGTACGATCGATTCGATAGACATCCTGAATCAATGCACTCTCCCTCGCAGGGTGTGACCCGGATCAGCGATACGATCCATCGTGTCGCAAACATGCCGGGCCCGGGTTGCCGATGGTTTCCATCGAACGATCGTTATGAGTTTACAACCAACTCCACGATAACCGTGGGCCGAGGTCGGGGCAACCATCAACGATGGACGCTGCTCCATGAATGTGTAAACGACCGCGGAGACGACCTGTTTCGTCTGTATCTCGATGTGCGCTTGAAATCGGGGAACTACCTCACAGGAGCGGCAATCGGGCGTACGACTGACAGCGCGGACGATCGCCGATAGGATACGCCATCGACAAGTGTTGAGAATGACCGAGCAGGAGTTTGCATCGATGAGCATCACACGCGAACAGACCCGAGAACGAATTTTGCAGCGGCGCGTCAGTGCCATCCTCCGGACGGATGATCAGTCGGTTGCGCGAGAGGCGATGAAGGCCGCGATTGCCGGCGGCTTCCGCATGGTGGAATTTACGCTGACGATCCCCGGGGCGCTGGAGCTGATCCGCGAGTTTTCTTCGCAGTCGGACCTGCTCATCGGAGCGGGTACGGTGCTGTCAACCCAGCAGGCCCACCAGGCGGTTGAGGCAGGCGCCCGCTTTCTTGTTTCACCGGTCTGCGATCCGGAAGTCATCGCGGAGGCGGCGGAGCTGGGCGTGGTGAGCATCCCCGGCACATACACGCCGACTGAGATGCTGACGGCGCATCGCTGCGGGGCGGATTTCGTCAAGCTGTTTCCCGCACCGCATGATGCAGCGCAGATTGTGGGCGCCATCCTCGGACCGATGCCGTTTCTGCGAATCTTTCCCACGGCGGGCGTCACTGCTGAAAACTTCATTTCCGTGCTGCGTGCCGGCGCCGCGGGCGTCGGGTTTGTGGCCAGTCTGTTTGCGCCGCAGGACATGGCCGGGCGCGACTACGGCGCCATCGAGCGCCGGGCCGCGGAAATCATCACGCGACTGAACCGTGAGCTTCCGCTGTAATACACCGTTCATAAGAGCAATAGACGGTTTGAAATGCCTGCCAGAAGCTGCGTTCCGCCACGCAGTACGGAGCAGTCGATCCGCACGTTAATGACTGACCTGGAGATCGCGCCATGATCAGGTACCTCTCTTATGTTCTTGTCTTCATCGCAGGTTCTGCGGCAAGCGGCGCAGACAGGGCCACCAGTGATGTGCAGAAACATACCAACTGGCCCTCCTTTCGCGGACCCGATGCGAGTGGCAGGGCCGAGGGCTACTCGCTTCCGCGCAAATGGAACGCCCCGACCGGCAAGGGCATTAAATGGAAGACAGAGATTCCCGGGCTGGGTCTGTCGAGCCCGATCGTCTGGGGCGATCTCATCTTCCTCACGACCGCGGTAAGTGAGGGCGGTTCGGAAGACCTGAAGGTCGGTCTGTATGGCGATATCCAGCCGGTTGAAGACGGCTCGAAACACACTTGGCAGGTGATCTGTCTTGATAAGAAGACGGGAGCAGTGCTCTGGGAGCGCATCGCGCAGGAGGGCGTGCCGAAGATCAAGCGACATCCCAAGGCCAGCCACGCCAACTCGACTCCGGTGACGGACGGCCGGCATGTCGTGGCGATGTTCGGCTCCGAGGGACTTTTCTGCTACGACACGAGCGGCAAACTGCTCTGGAAGAAAGATTATGGTGTGCTGGATTCCGGATTCTTCGCGGTTCCGGAGGCCCAATGGGGCTACGGCAGCTCGCCGATCATCCACGGTGATCTGCTCATCCTGCAGGTCGACGTGCAAAAGAATTCGTTCATCGCTGCGTACAAGGTCGCGACCGGCGAGGAAGTCTGGCGGACGCCGCGCGATGAGGTGCCGACCTGGAGCACGCCAACGGTCTGTCGGGCGAATGGCAAAAACAAACAGATCGTTGCCAACGGTTACAAGCACATCGGCGGATACGATCTCAAGACCGGCAAGGAGCGATGGAAACTCGCCGGGGGTGGCGACATCCCCGTACCGACGCCGATCGAAGCACACGGCCTGATCTACATCACCAATGCACACGGATGGATGGCGCCGATCTACGCGATCAAGCCGTCGGCGAAGGGCGAAATCGTACTCAAGCAGGAAGGCGATACGCATGATCACATCGCCTGGTGGGGCCCGCGGATCGGCAACTACATGCAGACGCCGCTTATCTACGATGATCTGCTCTATAGCTGCATGGACAACGGCGTGCTCTCGTGCTTTGACGCGAAGACCGGGGCGCGAATCTACCGACAACGCATTGGCAAGGGGCTCTCGGGCTTCACGGCGTCCGCGGTCGCGGGAGACGGAAAGATCTACTACACAAGCGAGGACGGAGATGTCTACGTCGTGAAACCGGGATCGACGTACAAATTGCTGGCCACGAATCCGATGGGTGAACCGTGCATGGCTACACCGGCGATCTCCGAGGGTGTGCTGTACATCCGCGGACAGAGGCATCTCTTCGCGGTTGAGGGTACGAGCCGGAAGAAATCGACCGAGTAGTAAGACAGCCCGGTTCGATGGCAATACGTCCTACTGGTTGCAACCGGACTACCATCCTGAAACGGGCTTGTTACTCGCCGCCGGAATGATGCATCCAAGTGGTATGCGACCGGATGTCGGCCGCGAATCTACATTAACAGTCCGTGGTAAAAGTCCTTGACACGCACGGTAGAACGTTGGCGTCATCAGGCGGGTGTCAGGGAGGACGATCATGGCGATGGGCAGACGAAAGCAGGACGCGCAGCCGACGTTTTGGGTGGCCAC
>CAADGE010000018.1 GCA_900696465.1 uncultured Planctomycetota bacterium | reverse complement strand
TCCGACAACGGCGGCCACACCGCCGCCATCTTGTTCAGTCTTATCGCTACCTGCCAGCGCCACAACGTCGAGCCCTTTGCCTACCTCCGCGATGTGCTGACCCGCATCGCCGCCACACCGATGAGTCAACTCGATCAGTTCCTGCCCGATCAATGGAAGGCCGCACGGCAGACGCCCCTCGCGCTCGCCTGAAGTTCCTCATCAACAAGACCGGAATCGCCAGCAATCAGCGTGGCCCAATTCACTCTGCTCCGTGTGTTTGGCCGGACGGATACCATCCTTTCGAGCGAGCACCGGAGTGGTCCCGACGGGGCGAACGAGGCGACGCCCAGGCAGGTTTTCTACTTGGGCCTTGCCGCGGAATCTTTGGAGAGTCTTCTCGGCCGCATTGGGGCGCCAGACCCGGAGTCCTTATGACGCCATCTTGTGTTGTTGATGACTTCGACTTTGATCGCAATGTCGCCAGTGATGCTCTCCACCGATTCGTCGAGCGCAGAATCATCCTCCTCTGGAAATTGGCCAAGCGACCAGCGATCAAGAAATGCTTTGGTGCTCTTGGCATCCTTGGCCATCGCGAGGACTCGAAGAAGCGTTCGTTTTGCAAAATGGTAGACTAGGTCTCGGTCTAGACCGCCACCGCCTGGTGAACCACCCCTTGCTTGGTTGGGACGCACTGTAAAGATGATTCGATCCATTTCACTAGGCTTAGGCTGCCATGCGGCCTGGGTTAGCGTAGACGTGCAGGCGATAATCTTAAATCCACCACTTTTCTCAGCATATTTTAGGGAGAGGGCGGAAAGCGTTTCTCGGAGCATTCGGCCATAGCCAGCTACCAGAATCGCCGTTCTTTGCATCAAATCTGGAATCTCTTGCCTCTGGAAAGCTGGATAATACTCCTTAAACCATATGTTCACGATTTCAGCGGCATCATCGGCTGTGACCGGGTTCTCGCAGTTCGGTGCCGCCACGTCGCTCTTGTTCCTAACAGTTTCGAGAAACAATTTGGATGTCGCTTTGCCGTAGGGATTGTCGAGATAGAAGCTTATCGCGCATGCACACTTCTCTTTCTCCCTACAAAATTCGCCAAGAGTCTTGGCTTCCTCTTCTGTTCTGACGTAGTACCTTACGATCCCGTCCGCTATTCGTGCCAATCCGGGAGCACTGGCAATTGTTGCTATGAGAACAGGGGCATCATCGATGTCGCATGTTTTACGCCATTCAATAAAGCGCTCCTTGACGTTTGTTAGATTCTCCGACATTGTCATTATGAAGTAGCGCACACCCAGGGCGTAGTAAAACTGCAACAACTTGACTAACTGTTCCCCAGTCTGCCCCTGCCGAACACCGGGAATCACCACATGGTGCGAACGGCCATTTCCAGAAGCCTCCCATTGTCTGATGGCATCAAAGAAGCCTTGCTCTTGGATGTCTCCGTCCTGGTAATACTCATCGTCACGGTGCTTGGCAATGTCAGTATTGGCACGCGGACACAGTACGCAGATCGGTCGCGTCAGGTCGCTTTGAGTATTCTTCAGACTAGGGTCTGATCTGTTCATGTTGAGAGCTCCTCAAGTGTCGCTCCCTTGGTCTCTTTGCCGAGAATCGCAACGGACAACGCGGCAACGACTAGGAGTGCGGCATTGAGCGTGAGCACACCAGCTTGCCCAATGCTCGGCAAGAGTGCCCCAACAATGATTGGAGCGAGGATTCCGCCGACGCGCCCAATCGCTGCTGCGGTGCCAACTCCAGTTCCGCGAATGTGCGTCGGATATAGTTCTGGCGTGTAGGTATAAACGCCTCCCCATGCACCAAGGTTAAAGAATGACATTAGCGAGGCCCAAGTTAGTATATCTGCCGTTGTCGTGGAGCGGCCAAAGAGAAACGCACAAATCGCAGAGGCGATTAGGTAAGAGATGATCACGGGCCTGCGGCCAATGCGATCAATCAAGTATGCGGCGCTAAAATATCCTGGGATTTGGGCGAGCGTGATAACGACTACATAGAGGAACGAGTTCACCATCGAATAGCCTGACTTCACGAGTAATGATGGAAGCCAGACAAAAATACCGTAATAACCGAAGACCAGGCCAAACCACAGAATCCAGAGCATTGTGGTACGCCGACGAAGTCGGGCAGACCATAGGGCTCCTAGGGAAGACTGCTGTGAAGCAGCGAGGATTGATCGTTCTGACGACTCTAAGGGCAGGAGTGCCTCCCCTGTTGCGCGTTCGGTTTCCCGCTCCAAGGCAGCCATGACCGACTCTGCCTCTTCCGCACGGCCCTTGCTTGCAAGCCAGCGTGGTGACTCTGGTAAGGAGCGCCTAATAACCCAAACGTAGAATGCGGGTAAGGCACCGATGAGAAACGCCGGGCGCCAACCAAATGTAGGTATGACTACGAACGCGACGATTGCGGCAGCGAGCCAACCGTATGCCCAAAAGCTCTCAAGTAGCACGATGAACCGTCCGCGGTGGCGAGCGGGCACAAACTCGCTCAGAAGGGAGGAAACAACAGGCAGTTCGGCACCCAAACCGAAGCCGACTAACAATCTAAAGGCAATCATCGACCAGAAACCCCAAGCGAGCGCGCACAAGGCTGTTGAGATCGCAAAAATGAGAAGTGTGATTTGAAAGACGGCCTTGCGCCCCCAACGGTCTGCTGCGATTCCGCCGGCGGCGGCGCCCAAAAACATTCCAGCAAGGCCAGAGCTTGCAATCAGGCCAACCTCGCTCGGCGAGAGCACCCACTCCTTTGAAAGTGCGACGATGACGAATGTGATGATCCCAACGTCCATCGCGTCGAACAACCAACCGAATCCATGAATAAGAAGCAGCCTGTAGTGCAAACGCGATATCGGGAGACGTTCTAGCCTCGCCGCAATATCGGAAGCGCTAGGGGTGGCGTTGACGGCTCGTGAGTCCAACTGAGGCCTCCTTGCGATGCCTTCAAGGCTCGGAGAATCGGATATTGTATGGAAACTGATTGAAAATGCCAACACCCGCGCTGGTGAAGTGGATTTGATTTGCCAAACGGAATTGGGCTAAGGTTTCGACGAGCGGGACCACCATCCCGCGGCTGTCAGGAACGCGAACCGCGTATCTGACGTTTCAAGATGGGCGTGGACCGCCCGGTAAATCCCGACTCACCATCGGGACTAAGGGGACGCGCTTCACCAGCCGTCATGGTCCACGACCCGTAGAGCGTGGTGCTGCGAGAGTAGCTCGCCACGTTCGAGGGAGGCTCTACAGAGTAATCCCTGCGAAGTAGTTCGTTGGAGCAATCCTGTAGTTCTATCCCATAGTGCAACTGGAAATCGGGCGACCGGGACAGACTCGCCGCAAGGCGAGCCGTGATGGTCGAAGGGGTGAGGCCGCATTCGCGGCGTAATCCCCCAAGCGGGGTCGGGACCACAGTCCGCCACGGCGGACAATTCGGGTGAAAGTCCCGTCAGGTTCGTTCAACGCTTGCCGGCGTCGGGAGCTTTCGCGTGGCGACACGCTAAACCGGGCGATGACACAAGCTCGGCATTCGGGTGAGCCGCTGATGCGGCCTTGAAAAGCCCGATGGCGAAAAGCTCAACGATGAAAGGGGCGTCAAGCCCTTGCCGGTCAGTGCAATCGGAGATGGTGCCGAACAGGGAACATCCCGCAGCGAAGGGTAGGGGTCAGCTTCTGTATTCTGGACCTCGAAATCGTCCGCGCTTGTGCGGGCGGAAACTATGCCGGGGCGGGAGCCTCGGACATACGCTGCCGGACCGGGCCTTAACCGGCCCTACCGACGTGACCGATTGTGCAACGACTATCAATAACCGGGGAAGGACTGTGGCTGCCGGGGTGGTGCCCGGTGTCCGCCAAGTCAGGCGGATGATTCAAAGGCCGTAGTCTGGGAGAGTGCCGCAAGTAGAAGTCCGCGGGAGCGGAGCGGAGGCACTGCAAGGCAGTGGTGCAGCCGTTTGTGTCCTTACGGGTGGTGCCGGGGATAAACGACAACGAAAGCGGCGACGGGTCATATCCATCTTGAAGCGTGTGGTCGGCGCGGCAGGCGAATTGCGCCTGCCCGCCGCCCGGTTCCTGGGAAGGACGATGCTGCGATCGAAAGAGGTCTCACGGGGACGTGAGTCGTCTTTTGATGGCGGAATGACGGCGAACACTGGATGTGTATCCAGGATTCGCCGGAGGTTTTTGCTGCGCTACGCGTATGTATTGGGCGGGGGCTGATCTGGAATACAGACGGCGCGCCCGGATGCGCGACGGCAGCGAGGAGGTGATGCAAAAGGATGATGGTTTGATGCGAGGTTGGGATGCGGTGACCTGCGTTCGGCGCGAAGTCGTGCAAGAGAGCGACAGGATTCCGTCATCGTGCGGTTTCATGGGCTTTGGGGATTGTGCCTGCGAACAATCCCATCCATTTCAAGGGCATCGCGTTTGAGTAGCGCCGGGGCGTGTGATAACCAGTGCCATGTCGTATCGTTGTGAAGCGATCTCAATCGAGGGCTTCGTCCAGCAGCTTGCCATCAGCTACATCGGGCATGGATATTGGTTCTACGTCACGGGCATCATCCCGGAGCGGAAGGACCCGCGACGGGTGGACGAGAAGCTGCTGGAGCAATACGACGCCGACCTGTCCAAGTGGACGAGGGCGCGGCACAGGCGGGCGGGACTGGCCAACGTGCATTACATCCGGCATGGCCGGTTCTTCGTGCTTATCGCCTCGCGCGGGCGGCACCGATTCTTCGAGGATGAGCCGAACCACAAGGATGTTCGCCGCGATCCCATCCGATTCGCGGGCTACAGCATCGGCTATCGCATGGGCGTAGATCGGCGGATGCACCCTTCGGTGCGAATCCATCCCGACGAATACCGCACGCTCAAGGCGTACCTGCTCAGCATCGCCTGCCATCGGTCGGTCGAGAAGCTCATCGGCGAGTTCCGTCGTATCCGCTTCGAGCCGTATGCCCCCGTCCGGCGACAGCTCCTCAACCTGCTCCGCGCCGTCAACCGCCTCCGAGCGGAAGCGGGATTCGAGCCGGTGCCGATCTCGGCGCTTCGGCTCCGACGCCGGGTGGTCAAGCCGTTTGGTGAACCCCATCCAGCTTCATGCACGCCGATTCAACGACCTGCATTTGACTCCGTTGCCGCAGCCTAACTGTTTCCAGCTATCCTCGAAGTAGCCGACGAATGGCCCTTCCGGGTTCGACACCGCAAGCTTTGCACCAGTCGCAGAACTCGGCGATGTCCATCCGCCTGATTCCCGTCTCGCACTTGTAAACCCAGGACTGGGGTTGGCTCAGCCGATTGGCGAGTGCCCGTTGGGTGAGGCCGGCTTCTTCGCGTAACTCTCGGATCAGGGTCGTAACGGGCTGGTAGCGGCGGGCGTGCTGGGGCTTGGTGGGCATTTTGCAAAGAATGATCGACGCGGGTCTTGAAACCAGTTTGGTTTCAGCCAATAATTAGGCAGAAGCGTCATCGTGACGCTTGCTGGAGCATTCTCGTGCTCGATTTCGTCAGGACAATTGGTGGGGGAGATTTCGGCCCGGAACTTCGGGCTTCTCATCGCATACCTGGTTCCAGGCTTCATCACGGTCCTTGCCGTGGGCGGCATCGTACCGAGTTTCGGCGCGTGGCTGGCGACTTCACCCGATTCGCAGCCTACGGTTGGCGGCGTCCTGTTCATCACGCTTGCATCGCTTGCAGCCGGGATGCTTGTCAGTTCGACTCGTTTCATCGTCATCGACACCATTCATCATCGCACAGGAATAACTCCGCCCCATTTGGATTTTTCGAAGCTCCAGCCCAACCTGGCGGCTTTCGGCATGCTGGTCGAGTACCACTATCGGTATTACCAGTTTTGCGCGAACACGTTGGTGGCCGTCGCGGTCGTCTATGGAGTTCGCCTGGCCGGTGGCTGTTCGTGGTGCGGGGGATTCGGATGGGCGGATTGCGGATTTCTCGTCGTCGAAGCCGTGCTCTTTGCAACGTCGCGAGACACGCTTCGAAAATACTACAGTCGAGCCTCTGAAGTCCTGCGGACGGAAGACTCGACGGAAAGGGATGATGTCATGTCAAACGGATGCGGTCCACACAATCAGACGATTCGGGAGAACGTCCCGAAGGCCCCCCAGATCAGGGAGACGCCACCGAAGCAGGAGCAGCAGGCGTCGCCACCGAGCGCCCCGGCGGAGAAGAGTAAGGCCGAGGCATCGGCACGGACGACACGGCCCTGAGTCGTCCTGCGCTGAGAGGGCAGGGGAAGCATCAGCGATGAAGCGGCTGGCGGGCGACGAAACGTCGCTCCCAGCCGCTTGGCTGTTTCTCTGAAATCATCTTACCGCTGTTTCAGGCGTCCGATTGTACGTCATCATCTAGTCCCAGTTCGCGGAGCGTAGCCTTGGTTTCCTCAATTCGAGACGGCGACAGGCCGCCGTCGGGGGTCACTTCGAAGCTGACGTTAAGTTTCAAATCGGACGTGTTGGCAAACCTCGCGAGCACCTTCGTGTAAAAGTTCATCCATTTTTGCGGTGGTACTTGACCTGACCAGCGAAGCGACTTCGCCTCCCGCTTCGGTGGTGGCTGAGGAGGCGGTTGCAACACGTCCTTGGTGATTGCAACGGTTGCCTGGGCAGAAAGGCCTCCGGCGGCCGCTTCAATGAGAAAGCTTCCTTCTTGCTTGCCCGCGGTAAAGCCCCCCGTGTCATCAATCGCTCCACCCTTGGCAGTCCAAGTGACGTTTGACAGAGCAATGGGCCTGCCGTGCTGGTCGGCCCCTCGGGCTTGAAAGGTGAGATGGGCCTCAGGTTTAACTTGCGCGTCTTGGGGCGTGATAAAAAGTGCGGTCAGCTTCGGCGGCTCGACGTGTTTCTTTGCCTCATCTGCGGTGAGAATGAAAACATCGTCTGAAATCTCTACCTCAGTTGGCGTCAGTTCTCGTTCGAAGACGAACGGTTCGTAACTTCCGTCGGGGCGTTTTCCCACGTATGCGAGGATGCGTTCGCTGACGCCTCTGGCGATGGTCTCCTTCACGGCATCTGCGTTTAGAAGTCTGGGGAACTCGGGCGACGCGAAAAACGCATCGCGTACCGCCTTCGTACTCCATTCCTTGAAACCCGGCCATTTGCGAACCAGATAATTGGGACTCGGAGTTTTCTCGATATCTCCATCATCGCGAAGCCGCTTGAGGATTACCTCGATGAGCGAGCCGCCTTGGCTGGAGTTCAAGAGCCCAAGGTCAGTCTTTCTTAGCTCGTTGTCCTTGCCGAGCAGCAGGAGGAACTTGTAGCTTCGCCAGACGGCCTCTTTTAGATCGCGTTTAGACCGGCCGACGTACTCGCCGAGTTGACGCTTCTGGCTCTCCTCTATATGTAACTCGTCCTTCTCAGACTCGATGGCCTCCCATGCCAGGGCCTTGCGAGCCTCATCACGCAGAATCTGAGCGGACTCTGGAACGCACCAAATAATCGCGCTCTTGAACGTTCGGCCCGACTTGCCACACTCCCATGTCATGCTTTTCGCGAGGGCCTTAGTGGCGGACTCCTCGTCGATTGAATGCTCAGGAGCAAGCACCGCCAAAACCAACGCCGGGCGATCGGGAATGGCATTGCTCTTGTCGGGGAAGAAAATGCGCTCGATTCCTTCATGCGGTGCGAATACTTTCTGAATCTCGGCACGCGCCCGCTCCTCAATGGCCTTGTCCGATATGCTCGCACGGCGATCGGAGAATCGCTTGATCAGGTTTTCCGTCGTGCTGAATCGGTAACGGTTGCGCTCGGCTGAGAGGTAGTAGCACGATTGGATAAGTGTCTCCATGACTGTCTGAATATGCCCGATGTCGAGATCCGGCTCTCCAACGGCCAACTGAATTTCAGGAACGGTGGCCTCAGCCCGCATCTGCCCGCCGTTTGATTCAAAGAAAACAGCAGTCGTGACCTTGCGATGCAACCGGGCCTTCTTGATGTCCTCGACGGCCTCACGGTCGAGCCTGTCTGCGTGCGAATCGCGTTTGCCACATATATCAGTCGTGACGGCGCCCTCTAGCTTGGATTCACCGAGTTGTTCAAAGACAGCCGTGCGAAAGAACGGGTCTTCCAGCGGCGCCGTGCCCAGTCCTATCAACGGGTCTTTGTGGGCGCCCTTAAATCCGTCATTATACGCCTTTGAAACCCAAAGGGCGAGCAGTCGCAGAATGCCGCGGGTCTGCTGGAAGCGGGGCAATTGCTGCCACTTTCGCTCAAAGACGGAAAGCAGAGCTGGATGAAAGGGGTAGGAGGCCCGAAACGCTTCTCGCGCATTGTCTACCGGAAACCAGCCGGGTATCTGCGTCCGGTGGTCAACGGCCCATTCCGCGAATGCCGTGATTGTCTTATCCGCGTCCTTCGTAATCCCATCCCACTCGAATAGTCGTCGCCGAATGATCTCTGCCGTTTCGGTCTCCGCCGACATGATGACGGCCTTACCAAGCCGGTCGAGCACCTTCTTGAAGCGGTCGTAATCGGCCTGGTCCTCAGCGTTCATTTCCAACTCACTCGCCGGGATGGATACGACTAGCACAACTCTATCCTGCCCGCGTACTTCCTCCGAGAGATTCTGGAGAAAATTGTAGAGCTGCGTCGCCAGACCGCTCTTGCGGTTTCGGCTGACGTAGTTCATCAGCTCGTCCATCAAGATCAGGCATGGCTTTCCCTTGGGAAGAAAAGATCGAATGACTTCGCCGGAAGGCGCGATGAGCTTCTTCTCGTGCTCGGCGACGGCCTGGAATCCCTCCTTGCCGCCGATTTGCCATGCAAGTTCACCCCACGGCGTCTTGCGAAGCGGCGTGCCGTCCTGCCCGCCCCGACCGGTGATGGAATCGAATTCGGTACCAACGAATACGCCGATTTCCGCCTTCGCGAGTTCCGCAACACCCGCGCGTTCCAGAATCGAACTCACACCCGTCCAGCCCTTGGCGTCCTTGCCCGCGCGGGCGAGGTGGTATAGCAACGTAAGAGCGTGCGTCTTGCCGCCACCGAACTGCGTGGTCATGTTGAATACGGCTGAGGTCTCGGTCTTAATTCCCGACAACCGGCGAACAGCTTCCGCGGCAACGGCGAGCAGATTCTTGGTCAGATAGGTCTTGCTGAAAAACCGCGCGGGATCCTGATAATCCGCGTTCGCCCGGCCATCGCGCACCTGGTCGAGGTGCACGGCGAACTCGGAAGCGTCCAGTGGCTTGCCTTCGCGCAGGTCCTCGCGGGGGAAAATTGCGTTGTACCAAGGTTTCAATGCCATGATCGCTCCAATTCAGAAGGCAGAAGTCAGAAGGCGGATGTTCATGAGTACCTCTCCCCCTTGGCCGTGCGGCTGCTTGTCACGAAGATTCGCAGTAGTTCGTCGGCTTCATCGCGGAGCGGTTGCACCCTTGCCGCATCTACGATTCCCGCTCTCGCTAGCAGTTCGAGCCAATATGTTGCTTCTTCCAGCTCCGCCAGCCCTCCTTCGAGCCTGCTGGCAAATTCCTTCTTCGAACGTGCACGCGACGCCTCGCGGTAGTGCGCCCCGACGCTCGTCCCGCTCCGCAATACCTGTTTACCCAACACTTGGGCCTCCGTAGTCTTCGGCAGCGCGGCAAACATCCGCACGATGCGCAAGGCGAACTCCGTCGTCCGCTCCCTGAGGTCGCGTGGCGGCTTTCGCCTGTCTTCACTTCTGCCTTCCGCCTTCATCCTTCCACCCTAGAACCCAAGCCCCTTCTTGCGGGCCAACAGGCCATCTACCCAGCGCTTCTCGTCGGTCTTCGGCGGGTACAGCTTCGATAGACAATCGGCCAGCGTCCAGAAGCGGCCGTCGCGGCCGACGCCTTCTTCGACGAGGAACCGCTTCATCGCCTCGCTTCGGCCGGCGGCGAAGAGGATCATGGACTGGTGAACGCGGTCGAGCGTGGTCGTGCCGACCTTCGGCGCGCCCTTTTCGCCCCAGCCGCCTTCGGATTCGGCCTGCTCCAACTCCTCGGCGAAGGCAAGTTTCATCTGCTTGTCTTTTTTCTTGCGTTTACCGGTGGGTGCATCGGCCTGGTCCTTGCCGAACAGGGCCTTGGTCCGCTCGGAGACTGGCAACAGCCGGGCGGTGTCGCCGTCGATTTCGACGACCGTGCCGAGGTTCTCCAAGTGCGCGCCCAATCCCTGGGCGATCTTGCGCGCGGCATCGTATTCCAACGCGAAGCCGCCGTTGGCTTTCTTCTTCCTGCGGCCGTCCTCCGGCTCCTCTTCACCCGCGTGTTCCTCGTCTTCCACTTCCGCCTTCTGCATTTTGCCTTCTGAATTACCTGTGCTGAGCGTCCAGAGCCACATGGCAGTGAGTCGGGCGTCTTCCTCAAAGCCGCTGGCGTCCGCTTTCTCAAATACCAACCTCAGCGCCTCCTGCGAGACGGCGGCCCAGACTTGCTCCAGGTAATCACGGAGGCTAACTTGCTCGCCGCTGGCCTTCTCGACGCGGGAGTAACGGGAGAAAATCTCCAAGGCGGGGCCAAGGCAGGCGAAAATGGCATCCGCGCCGACAACTCCCTCATTTGCCAGCCGTGGCATCCACTCGTGGATACGATTCGGTAGCTCGGCCAGCACCTCGCGCCAGTCGCCAATCTCCGCAGTCCGAACCGAGCCGTCGGGGTTCTCGCGAGGGCGGCAGACAAGATGGATGGATGAAGCCAGCACCGCCGAGTTGATTGCACGCAGACGAGACCCCATCTCCGTATCAATCGGCCACGATGCTGTGACCGTCCAGCCAGCGTCGATCATTGCCTGTAGGACAGCCTCCCAACCACCAGTAGACTTATGGGCAAAAACCACGGTGCCGATGCCGTTGGGAGCCAAGACTCGTCGGCTTTCCGCCATCGCCTTGCCAATCTGCTGTTCAAACCAATGGCCGTTCTTCTCTGGATACCTCTCCGGGTCCCAGCCCGCCATTTCACAGCATTCATCCTTTTTCGGTGACAGTGGCTCTGCGAAAAGCTCGGGGTACAGGTCCGGTATTGTGCGTTTTAGCCACACATAGAAGAAGTCGGACAGGTCAGCGTAGGGGACTGCGTTGTAGTACGGTGGATCAGTCACAAAGCAGTTGGCTGAGTCATCTGGCAGTGGATGCTTTGTCGCCGACGCCGCCTCGGCGTGCCCTTCGCCGATATCTGGGTCAAGACTCTCCAGCGCTTTCAGCCCTCCCTCGATGGCATTGCTCCAGTCGCGCGTCGAACCGCTGAGCACGTTGGCCTCCACGAAATCCCACATCATGGGAAGCGCTTGACGGCCGAAGGTATGCCCGATGTCTTGACTTGTGGCTCGCCACGCGCAGAGCGACGAGTTGCTGTCTGCTTGCTTGTCGATGGCCAACGCAAGGCAGGTCTCCACTGCGACCGCCAACCCAGCGTCGTGGCCCCGCCGAATCTCGGTGCCCGCTTTGCGTACAAGCGAGCAAAGCGTTACCAAGCTAAGCGCTTGCCGTGGCGTGAAGAGGCTCCCCCATGTGGAATGCCCGTAGATCGGCGCGTTGAACACACCGCTCATGATCGGCAATGGCTCATCAGGCACAGGGCTGTGCCCGGCAGGTCGCAAGTTAGTGCGTTCAAGGTGAGAGGCGGCTCGCGCCGCAGCGTCGATATCGGTCTTAAGAGCGCATCTGTAGAATCGTCCCTGTTTGCTCTCGTGTGCAAGGACTACCGCAAGCATTCTTGAGTCGGCTGCTCCACCCATTCTAGCAGTCAATTGTTTGCGCACAGAACCTACCGGTGTTGTGAAACCGCAGCAGGGGCAGGTCGCGGAACCTCGCGCGACAGTGCCGACCCCGACATCGGAGGCTCTGGCCGCCTCGATGATCTCAAAGTCCACACGCTTTGCCCTCGGGCGTGGTAGCATCCTCATGGCGATGCTCTTCTTGCCCTTCTTGGCCAACCATAGAGAGCGGATAAGAGGGACCTCGGCACCACAACCGGGACCCTCGCATCGCACTGTACGTGCCCAGACATACGCGATGGGGATCGCGCCGTCTTGGTCCTTAGGATAGAAGGCGGACAGTTCCTTCTCGGCCTGGTTCTTGACCCACTGGCCCCACTTGCGAACTTCGTCGGCCAGGCGCTGGCCGTACTTGGGGATGTACTCCAAGACTACCTTATTGATTAGTACAGCCACAGGGTTCAGGTCACTGGCAAAGGCACTCGCGCCAACTCGCAGGGCTTCCAATGGGATTGCGCCGCCGCCGGCAAATGGGTCCACGACCAGCGGCCGTGTGCCCGGCGCGCCGCCGAGGGCCTCGTGGGCCGACTGCGTGAGCGCCCGGCTCGCGTTCAGGAAGAACCGGTTCGTCGAGAGGCCCCAGTTCGCGAATTCGGCGATGAAGTCGAGCAGCGCCCGGCGCAGGCCGAGATAGTCGTCCGTATTTTCTGGCACGTGGATGCGTTCGACCGGTTCCCGCGCCGCCCGCTGATCGTTCGAAATCTTGCCGTTCAGCACCCGCTGGCGCAGCTCGGCCATGATCCGGGAGGTGCCCTCGCGAAACCGCTGAGGGCAATGCTCATCCGCCGGGTCCGGCCACAATGCCGCACAGATCACCGCCCGACACGACGCCAACGGCCGCCGTGCCCACCAAATGTGCAGCGTCGCGATATGCCCGTGGCGAATGCTTTTCTCGCGACGCGCATGTGCGGATATCCGCTTGATAGGCAGGTCAACTTCAATGAGGCGCTTGGGATACGTCATTGGCTTGTCATCGCTGGCCTTGCCGTGCGCTACCGGCACGGGATCGTCGTTTACTAATTCGGAATCAGCTATTGCGGGCGGTGGGGAGGCCCAAAGTGTGTCCGGCCGCACCGATGCATCTGGGTCCGCAATTTGGGCATCGGCCTTGGCGAAGCCCACTCGCCGGATCGGCTCACCGTAGAGAAGGAAGTCTGGCAATGGCGGCGGATCGACGATTCGGAGTGCGTCCTTGCCGGGGCCGCGAAGTTCCTCGCGTAGTTCCATCAGGAGCCGACCGAGCACATTCATGCCGACAAGCGTGCCGTCCTCCTGCCTTAGTGCCCCCCAGTAGTCGTCGCGCCGCGAGTCTTCGACGATGGGTGTGTCGCCGGTCTCCAGGAGCAGACCGCCGAACTCCGGCCAGTGCATAGCCAGCTTCACCCGCAGAACCCAGCGCATCACGCGGACACGAATCTGCATCCAGTCGGGGCGCGTCTTGTCCCGATGAGGCTTGCCGACCATCTTGGCGGTCATCGGGCTTTTCTGCTCGATGATCAGCCGTTGGATATCGGGCAGATCTGGGAAGCGACACGCCTGATAGAGTGCTTCGGAACTGAGTACCTCGATTCCGTTGACGCGCAGCGGATACCCGCCAGCCATGTTCGACAGGCCGCCGAATCGTTCCTTTGTGCTTCGGAACGTAATGCATTCCGCTTGGCGGTAGATGCGGATTTGTCCCTTGTCTGCAATCACTGATTAAGCTCCGCGACAAGGTTCTGGATGGCCGTTTGCGTGTTAGTCTTGCGAGGGAAGAGAGCTGGATACTCAGCCTGTTGCACCCAAAGAGCCAAGGGACAGTTGTTCGGACAATTGCGGTACGTTACGAACATAGAGCCGAAGCCAAGGCAATCGAGGTTGTGGTATCCAAGCGGACGAGCCTTGTCGGGGAGGTTGCTGCATTCCTGTCGAATCTGACAGCCGCGACGAAGAAACGCCTGTTCAAGCAGCATCTTTTGTGCGTCGTCTTGGAAAATCCCTGACGCGCCCACGTTTCCTGGATCACGAAGGATGGCAGGATGACCTGAATTCTGAAGCTGTACGGCGTAGGCTTGCACCGCAGGATCGGTGGGCAACTCGGTGGGCCAAAGCACGTCCGACGTGTTCCGTCGTGCTAGGCGATTCTCCATTTGGAATTGGTCGAGTCGCCATTTATGAAGGGTTATCGTCTTTCCGTGAGCTGTCGCTGTTTCCTGAATCTTCTGGTCGATCCAATACGACCCCACATACAAGACGGGCGTGATAATATGCAGCTCAATGGACTTCGGAGCATCGGATTCGAGCCAAGTACACACATCTGCCCGTACACGGCTTCCAGTGCCGACACAATCGTCGAGATACACATAGTGTCCCCCGACGCTTCCAGTCTCCTGCGTTCCGAATCCGTGCGTGGTCTTAAGCACCTCGTCGAATGTGGAAAGAATCTCGCGCTGGCTTCTGCCCCCTTTTTGGATGTTAAGCAGATTGACCGACTTCCAGTACGTCTTTGGATCAGACCCAGGAGATAATTTGTCAGTAGATGCCAGCGCTTCGAGGAAGGTTTTGAAGTCAGTTTTTGAAATGTATGTCTTTTGGAGTACATGGACGAGTGCGTCAAGCAACGGTTCTTGCTCGACAGCCGGGAACTGGCCTAGCCAATCGTTGATCAAGTTGGAGTCTCGCGGCGGAATACTTCCCGCTCGATAGTCGGAGATTATGTCGGCAAGCGCCTTTAGCTGAGAAATGCGGGTCTTTGCCATGACTAAGTTCCTTGTCCCGGCTTCTCTTCGGCCGCAATGATCGATCGTGCGTCGACTGAGTAGTGCTCGACAGTCACGATCGGTTTCCACCCCAGCCGGGCCGGATTGCGGATGACGTGTACCTCGGGCTTGGAGCCGCAGTTGTAGACAACGTAGAGCCAGTAGTCGTTCTTGAGCCGCTCGGCCGTCTTGTACTCGTTGGTCGTCAGCGCCACTTCGCCGACGCCGGCACGGCCTTTGACTTCGATGAATCGCACCTCGACGGCTGTCTGCGGGTCCTCCGGGTGCGGGCGACGGGAGATCAGGTCGAAGCCGCGATTCTGGGCCTCAACGCTTTCCGCCTTGCGGCCCTGGGCTTCCTCGTGGGCGATCACGGCCTGGACGGCGATTCGTTCGATTTCATCGTCCCGAACCATCGGGGCCACGCCGGGCGATGTCCGCTCGGGGTGGGGGAGGACCCACGCGGAGCCGACGTGCTGGATGTCGCCGATCGTGCATTGGCATTCGCGGTCGAGATTGGCTAGGCGCTGCTCCCGTCGGGCATTAAGTTCTTCCAGCCGGTCCTCGGACTGCTTCATGCTTGCGGCGAGCCACGGCGGTGTGGTCGTGAGCTTTGCAGCTTGTTCGTGGAGACCCGCAAAGGTCAACTGCTGGCGGTGGATCAATTCATTGAGACTGATTTCGATGTGACGGCGGATGGTGTCGGTTTCCTTTTTCCGCTGCGCCGCAATCTCAGCCAGAAACGCGGTCAGGCATTGCTCGGTCAGCGCCTGCTCCCGGCGTTCGCGGGCTGGAAAGGTCTCGACCGTCGGAGGGGCAGTGCCAATGGGGGCGAGGGCAAGATCAAGAAAAATGGTTGGCTGCCGGACCAAAAGTTGGCCATCATGGCCAGCCTGTACGACGAACAGGCGCCGGTGCAGTTCGTTGCCCAGCCCGTCCTTTACCGATGCGGAGAACACGTCGAGGTGATAGGCCGTACTGCTGTGCAGGTCGTAAAAGACCGAGCCGCGAGCCAGCCCCTCGCGGACCTGCTCCCAAAGCGTTTGGCGAACAGTTTCAAAGAGTGGATGACCGGGAGTGACCCATTCGCAGGTGGGGTCCTTGGTGAGTAGCGCCTTGTCGAAAACGATTTGCTTGTACTCGTGGCCGAACTTACCGAAGCGGGGTTCGAGCTTGTCTCCCATCGCCCAAAGGTGGCGCGGAACGCGACCGATGCGATAGAGGTGAGAGCCGGTCGCGGTTTCTTTCGGCAACAGTCCGACCACGGGGCTTGCCTGGACGAAGAAATCTTCGATGACTTCGGGCACAAGCCGCCGCTCGCGGGCCTCGGCAGATTTGCCAACGATGGCTGAGAGATTTAGCTCGCGCTTGGCGAGGCCTTCCAGCGTGGAATCGGTGATCTCCCGAAAGCGCTGCGTATCGACTTCCTGGACGATCCGGGCCTTGATGCTTTCCTCGGTTTGATTGTGGAGGTACATCTCCCGGATCATCTTTTCCAGTTGATTCGCGGGGAACACGTCACCGAGCACATTGAAGACTTTACCGGTGCGCTGCGGGTCGAGGTCGTGCTCGATCTGTTCCAGGCGTTCAAAAAGTTTCTGAAGCACCCGGCCTTCACGGGTATTCGTCGCGACGAAATTGAAAATGAGGCAATCCTTCTCCTGACCGTAGCGATGAATGCGGCCCATGCGCTGTTCGAGCCGAACGGGATTCCAGGGGATGTCGTAGTTGATCATGAACCAACAGAATTGGAGGTTGATGCCTTCGCCGGCCGCCTCAGTGGCGACAAGGACTTGGGCGGATTCCCGGAACTCCCGCTCCGCGTAGATGCGACTGCCCGGCGTGTCTCGGTCGCCGATCTTCATCCCACCGTGGATCTGTGTGACGGAAAGGCCCCATTCGGTGAGCTTACCCACAAGATAGTCGAGCGTGTCCTTATGCTCCGAGAAGAGGAGGAGCTTCATTGTCGGGTCTTTGAACGCTCCCTGTTCGGAAAGGACCTCGCGAAGCCGATTGAGCTTGGTCTCGACTTCTCGCTGTTCCAGCACTCGTGCCTGTTCGATCAGCTTGGTGAGTTGTAGGATTTCTTCACGGAGTGCTGCGGGGTCAACGGAGGCGACCACGTCTTCCAGCTCACCAAGGATTTCCTGCTGCTCGTCTTCAGGAAGGTCGTCGAAGTCCTCTGGGAGTTTCTTTGCGATTTGTTCCTGACGATAGGCTTGCGGGTCCTTGAGAATCTTTTCGCGTTTTTCACGCATCCGCTCAAGGCTTCGACGTGCGGCGTAAACGCTGGATGCCAGTCGGCGCTGTAGCATAGCCATCGTAAAACCGACAGCGCGGCCGGTCGTGGCGTTTGCGGCTTGGGCCTTGATGGACTGGTCCTCCACGTAGCGGGTGAGCGCGTCGTATAGGTCCCACTCATCGCTGTCGATCTGGAACTTCACCGTCTGGACGTTTCGCTTCGTGAATAGCTTTTTTATCTGGCCGGTGTCGGGGTCGGGGAATGTGACCAATGCCTCTTTGATTCGTCGCAGATAAAACGGCGCCGAGTTTCGCTGCATCGCCTCTTCAAGGCTCTTTACGTCTCCGTACACGTCATCGTCGAGGAGTCGTAGAAACAGGCAAAAGTTCTCCGGATCGCCCTTGTGCGGCGTTGCCGTCATCAAAAGGTAATGATCGGTCATGGCCGACAAATGTTCGCCGAGTTGATAGGCAAGTGTCTTCTTGTCGGCGCTGTATGCCGACATCTTGTGGGCTTCATCAACAATGATCAGGTCCCAATGGCTGCGAAGGAGGCTTTCACGAGCATCGTCGACTCGCGACACCCATGACACGGAAGTGATAACCTGCTTCTTGTCCTGCCACGGATTCGTCCCGTAGTTTGCTCGTAGCACGTCACCGCGGACGATCTCAAAAGTCTCGCGGAACTTGTCTTTGAGTTCGCGCTGCCATTGAAACGTCAGATTTGCCGGTGTGACAATGAGCGTTCGGCTTGCCAATCCTCGGACCTTAAGCTCCTTAAGTAACAACCCGGCCATGATCGTTTTGCCGGCGCCGGGGTCGTCAGCTAGA
The DNA here is from genome assembly GCA_900696465.1 of uncultured Planctomycetota bacterium. Taxonomy (GTDB): domain Bacteria; phylum Planctomycetota; class Phycisphaerae; order UBA1845; family UTPLA1; genus UTPLA1. Next base: position 28,717 of record CAADGE010000018.1, on the reverse strand, counting down.
AGGAACCGAATGCGCGGGAGCTTGATGAAGTAGTCGTAAACGGCTTCAAGTTGGTGGGGCAGGGGATCAACGCGGGCGATTGAAAGCGAGAAATAAGGGTCGTACTCGTAGGCCAAGGTCAGGCGGAGGGCCTCCACGCCGAGCCGGAACTGCACAGGGTCGCCGTCGAACGGCGGCTGTTCTGGACTAATTTGAAGGGCGGCGAGTTGGCCGGCGTCTAGGACCGGCTCATAGACACGCCCCGAATCGAGACCCTTCCCGACCAGCTTGAACGAGCTTCCGAGCGGAGTGCAGACAATTACCTGAACGGGCTCAGGGAAAAGAGCGCCACGCACGGTTGAACCTGGTTTGAGTGCGTCGATAGTCATGACCTTCAAATCGCTATCCGCTCCACCTCGTCCAGCGTGATCTCGTCGCTGGTGTGGTCGTAGAGCTTTGTCGTCCGCGGCGATTCGTGGGCGGCGATGGCCTGGGCGTTTTCAATCGTGCCGCCGTTTTCGAGGTACGCCGTGATTCCGGTGGCCCTGAACGTATGACAACACGTGCTTTCAGGCAACCCAGCGGCCCGCGCCCGGCGCTTGATCATACGCAAAACGTCGATCCGGTGAACCGGCCGGTCAGTGAGCCGCCGCTGCCGGTCCACGCTGCGGAAGAGGGGGCTTTTCTTGTCGCGGCCGATGCCGGCGGCCTCGATATACGCGTCGAGGTACGCCTCGGCGTTGTGGTGGCACGGCACCTCGTGCCGCTTGCCGCCTTTCTCGTGGAGCCGCACCTGCCAGCGCTTGCCGCTCTGGAAGTAGTCTTCGACCCGCATGGCGACGACGGCGCCGACGCGGGCGAACGAATAGACCATCACGCCGATGAGCGCCCGGTCGCGGAGGCCGACGACGGTCTCGGTGTCGATGGAGTCGAGGAGCTTGCGGGCCTGGTCGGCAGTGAGGACCGGCGTCTTGCCGCGCTTTACAACGTGCCTCGGCCCGCGGACGGCGCTTGCCGGGTTGAAGGGCACGACCTGGCCGACGACGAGCCAGTCGAAGAGCATCCGAATCGCCGCCAAATTCTGTTTGACGGTCGGGGCCGATCGCACGGCCGCGAGATTCTCGATATAGGCCGCGACGGCGACCGGTTCGATGGTTGATAGCCGCAGGCCGCGTTCGTCGCAATAGTCGAAGAAATTGGCGATTGCTCGGGCATACGCGATTCGCGTGTTGCGGTTCCGGATGTTGGCGGTGAAGAACTCGATGAACCTGCGGCCGGCCCGCTCTCCGGCCTGGGCGACAATGGCCGGCAGCGCCTCAAGCCCGATGCGGGCAAGGTACTTGCGAGTTGCGAGGGCGCGATCTTCCTTCATGCTCCTTTCGATGACGGGGCCGACGGCGGGTCCCGGCGCGCCGGGACGGTCACAAACGGCGTTATCGCTTGGGGTCCCCTACCGGCTCGATTGGCGTATCATAACGTCCTTTATGTAGCATTTATTGGGTCTTCTGTATAGGTGCCGTGTGGCTATGTCCGCAACCAGTGTCGCACAGCTTAAGCTAACGGTCAGTCGCTAAACCTGTGTCCGAAGCTGGCCTTATCCTTGTGAGTACGGCATCGTGCTACACATCAAGTCTTGTCTGTTGTTTTGAGGGACGATGCGGAGCGATCTAAGTTCCTGTGGTCCGAACCGGAATCTGGATGAGCGGCGTCAGGGGCGTTAGTCGGGTTCGGTATCTGCGAAGAATGCCGTCGTAAAGGTCGGGTGTCCGCGGTGAGCGGACGGTCACGATGAGTGCATACCGAATCTTGTCCGCGGCAGTAGTTGCCTGACTCCCTTCGCGAGCGTGGTAATAGATGTCAAAGGCTGGGTCTTTCAACGACCGGCCCTGGAAGTTCTGAGCCCGATTCAAAACGGTTTCCCATTTGTGAGCGTCGCGGCGAAGGTCGCTCTCCGGGCTGTAGTTCTTGACCTGGAAGAACGACTTGGTCTTGGCGTGAAGCGGCGGCGGCAGACCCTCTTCTGATTTATTCCGCTTCTCGATGTGAGGTCGGAAGAAAATCTCGACTCCACTGCGGGTGTAATTGCTTGGATGGGCAGGGTCAATGGTTGTAGCAAAACACATTGTTGCGTGAATGGTGACCTTCCCGTCAAGCGGCTCATTCGGCACAGGGACGAAAGCACGAATTGCTCCAGACGGGTCGAGTACACCTTGGTACACGACCCGGGCCATGCCCTCTGGGCAGACGACGATGCTCTCAAGCTCGTGGGCAAGACGGCCCCAACCAACTTCATGACGCTCGTGCCCGTCGTCTTCGGCTGCGTGAATCAACAGAGCACGAAGTGCTAGCGGCGACATTACGTCTCCGAAATGAGCACGCACGCCAAGCGCCATGCGAAGGACTGATGGTGTGGCGAAGCTCGTGCCGAAGGTGGGAACGGTATGTCCCGCCTTTGCAGCGTCGAGTACCCAGAACGGCTCGCCATCCCAACCGCCAAAGGAGAGCACGTCGGGCTTTACGAGTCCGGGGCTGCGTCCTGGCCCCAGAGAGCTATAGCTGGCTCTCCTCCAGCCGCCACTGCGGCGGTCGCACGCACCGACAGCCACGGCGTTGACACAATCTGACGGAACCTGAACTCGTGCGTTTCCCGTCGCACGGTCGAGGTGGCCGGAGTTGCCGACGGCAACCGCCGCGAGTGTGTTGCCCGTCGAAAGATATTGGTCGAGCATGACGGTCCATGCGTGAACGTCGTCATCCTCGATGGGCAGGTAAGGGCCGATGCTGAAATTGACATATTGGTACTTGCCTGTCTCCAGCACGGTTCGGATTCGGGGCAACACGTCGTAGAGGTCTTCGTCCTTGTCCGACTCGTCGTCCAGCACTCGAACGTGGTCAACGTGTGCGTAGGGACGCGATGGCGGCATACCCGCATCCAACGGACCAAACAGCAGAGCGGAGGTGACGGCCAGACCATGCTCAAGGTACTCCGGCAACGGTTCGGTCAGATTCTCCCCTTCGATGGCCGTCACCCATTTTTCAAGGCCCGCGTTCACCGGCAATCCACCGTCGAAGACAACCGCCTTCACTTTGCGGTCGAGCGGCGGCTCCGTTGGCATCACGCACTCAAATGGTTGCAAGCCCTGGAAGGAGCGAGACACCGGACGGAGCGGCCTGAGACGCGGCATCTCGCGAACGACTCGCAAGAACGCGAATTGAGCGACTTCTTCAATAAGTTCACGCGGCGAGCGAAGCGGCATGAAGCACAGCGACCCCGCTACGTATCGGCGGTCGATGTCCGCTTTGAGTTGGAACGTGGTGAGGTACGCCTCAAAACTCTCTATGACAAATGGCTCAAAAACATGGAGTACAACCTCCAAAAGCGGTTCGGCGGCGTCGGTTTGAAGCGGGCGAAGGCGGTCGCTTGGTGTTGCGGCACGGAATTGCTCGACCTCGAATAACTGACCTGCTCCCTCAATGTGCTCGGTCCACGTCGGGAGCGCGTTCGCAAACTGCTGGAACCGTGTCCGCTTACCAGCGACGAACAAGTCTACACCTTCGGCCTCCTCGGGCGGCGGTCTCTTCGCTCTGGTCGATTCAGACTTCGGACGCCATTTCTCGGGAGCGAGTTTTCGAGGGCGGCTTCCCACGGCTTCAAGCCCCACCGCTGACAGCAGCCGGCTCGGATGATAGCTCTTGGCGATGTATTCCGGGTGCAAAGTCATAACCGCCACAGCGTAGTCACGGGGGCACGCGGCCGGCGACAGTTCCGCGATTGCGGCCGCTGCTTGTTGCACCTGCGGGGAGAGCCGCGTCTTGGCCTCCAAGAATGTGTAGGGCGGCCTGGGAGTGCTTCCGCCACGCGGAAGTTCGACGGGGCCGGTCAAGTTCTCGCCGCTACCGAGCAGAAAGTTCGTTGTCTTCGCCATAGTTCAATCTCCGACGACTCAAGAACGAGAGCGTGCCGCCGCCTTCCGAATCGTGTCTCGACTCACGCCGGTCAAGTCGTGAATCTGTCGTTGCGAGAGACCCAGCTTTGTGAGCGTCGAAGCGATGGCTCCCCGCTCTGAACGGGGTAGTTCGCCAATACGACGCCTAACTAGTTGCTGCAAAGAGTGTTCGAGTGAGTGTCCGCGAATGACCGCATCACGTCTCATCGCGGTGACTTCACGCTCGATGTCGCTAAACGATAAGCCCTGTAGCAGTGAGGTCAGCGTGCCGTTCCATTCGGGCGGTAGCGAACCGCCTGGTCCGCTGAACGCCTCTATCGCCTTCCCGACTGCCTCACAATCCGGCATCGGAAACTCAATCTTCATCTCGAACCGCCGCCAGACCGCCTGGTCGAGCAGGACTGGATGATTCGTTGCAGCAACGAGCAAGCCCGTAGCGGGCCAATCGTCTATCTCTTGGAGCAGGACGGTCACGAGCCGTTTGAGTTCGCCGACTTCAAGGATGTCGTCCCTTCGCTTGGCGACGGCATCCAATTCATCGAGCAAGAGGATGCAATCGACGCTCTTGGCGTAATCCAGGACGTAACGCAGGTTGGTTCCGGTCCGGCCAAGAAAGCTGCTCATTACAGCCGAAAGGTCCAGCACAAGTAGCGGTCGCTCCAGCCGCCACGCAAGCCAGCGAGCGGCGAGCGACTTGCCGACACCCGGCGGGCCGGTGAAGATTACGGTTCGCGTGGGGGCCAAGCTGGCCTTGGCAAGCTCGGCCTGTCGTTGACGTTCCTGAACCAGTTGTTCAAGGCCGCTTCGGACACTCGCCAACCAGACCGGCTCGACATCGAGAGCCGAGACGTGCTCAAGGCGAACCAAGTGAAGCCGGGAGTCGAGGTCAACGGGAACGGCTGCGACGCTGTCGCGGCGAAGCGGCGACTCCCTGGTGGGGGCCTCGCGGAGCAATTCCGACAGGCCCTCGGCAACGTCAGGAATCGACCCGCGATACCTTTTCGATAGGCGTCGGACGAATAGCTGTACGTCCTGTGCGCGACTGGTTAGTGCGAGCCGGGCAAGGTGGACTAGATCATTCTCAATCCCGCGAGTCTTGTCCGCGTTATCCATAGTTCCCTCGTTTTTCAATAATTGACAGCATATCATCAAGTGGACTAGAATACAAGCACTATCGTATTATTAGTCCACCAAGCTTGAGCCGGCGTTGGTTTCTGCTCGGGTGGCAAGGGAGTGCTACCGGTCAGGTACGCAGGAGAAACTGAAATGGCAAATAGCAAGAACTACAGTGTTGGACCGCATGACGAAGGCTGGCAGGTCAAGCGCGATGGTGCGGAGCGAGCATCATCGGTTCACGAAAAGAAGTCAGACGCGGTTGATGCGGGGCGCGATCTAGCAAAGCAGAGCGGAGGGGAACTCCGAATCAAGGGCAAGGACGGGCGAATTCAAAACAGTAACACCTATGGGTCGAAGGACCCGTTTCCACCCCGCGACACGAAACACTGATCCCCGCCGCCATTGTGTCAGCCTCGGACCTCGTTGTGATAGATCACGGCGATAGCATCCCCTGCTCTACCATCGTCGGCCCCAGCTCGATGAGAAGCTGTTGTGCCTTTTTGTAACGTTCAATCTCGTCTGGTTTGAGCTGCTCAAATCGCCAGGCGGACACACTCCAGCGGGGGCGTACCTTGTCCGCCTTCGAGGTCGCAACATCGAGAAGTTGACAAAGCCCCTGGCGGTCGGGGTTCAAGGCGCCGAAGGAAACAAGCTTCGAGTAGGAAATCGGCCCCTTGTTGTATTCAAGATGCTTTGAGCCGGGCTGAGAGTAACCCTCGGCCAGGAAGGGGGCCAGCAGACTCTTGACCTCGGCGGTCTGACATTTCTGAATGAGCAGCTTCTTCTCCGCCTCGGTGATCGTGGTCGTCGCGGCGACCTTGGCCTCGGCATTCTTGGCGAAGCGCTGGGCGTCCGCCAACTGCTTGAGTCGCTCGACCTCGGCGGCGAGATCGCGAAGCTGGGTCTCGGTTTCGGTGCGGCGCTTGAATTCTTCGATTTCGCGTTGTTGCAGCGCCAACTCGTATTCGGCCTTGAGGCTGGCCAGCTTGGCCCGCTCTTCTTTCAGAAGCCGCTCGGCTTCGAGGGTCGCTTTCTCCAGTTGCGCGATGCGGGCGGACTCGCGGACTTTTTCCTGCCCCTCCTTCAGGGCGGCTTCTTCGCCCTGGGCCTTGGAGACGATCCACGCTTCGAGCATCCGCGCCTCATGCTCCTGGACGACATCCTGAAGCGCCTTCGCGTTGGCAAGGTCGATGTCCTTCGGGCTTCGCGAGATTGCACTGGCCAGTAGCGATTCCTGCCGTTCGATCTGCTCCATTCGTTCCTTGGCCCAGAAGTACAGGCCATCGACATCGCGTCGCTGCGTTTCGTCGGGAAGCCATCCGACGCTCAGCCGCTTGAGTTCGGCCTCAAGGCCGCTCAAAATCGATTCGGCCTGCTTCTTGCGCGTCTTGATCTGCTCCAGCGAGATCGTGGCTTCGTCGCGGATTCGCAGATACGCGAAGAATGACAGCTTGTCCTGGGCAAGTCGCTTACCGTCGTCATTGGTCAGGAGGTCTTCGAAGCGCTTGTGAAGTCCGGTCGCGCGAGTCTCCAGATTCGCGAGCAAGTCACGGGCCTCTCGGGCCGATGCCGTGAAGCCCTCGATGAGACGGCGGGTTCTCGCATCCTCGATTTCGCGCTGTCGGCGTTCACGCTCCGCCTCGCGGGCCTCGGCCTCGACGCGGTCCTTGTCGCTTTGGCTTTGAGCCAGCGCGACATCGCTGAACAGAAGCGGAGCGCAGACGACGCCCATCAAGACAATGCGGAATATGATTGGAGATATGTTGGTGGTCACCTAGGGTGCTCTCCTTTCTTCGTCGCCGGCCATCTCGAACGTCTCGGCCGCAAGCATGACGCGAATGTGCTCGATGTTGCGTGGCTGGGATTGTAACTGCCGTCCCCTCCCCTGCCCCCAGTCGATTATTTGCTGCAAGGTCTGTTCATCCTCGACCCGAAACTTCCCGTTCTCTGCCTGGCGATCGATGGCCTCGACCGTGCTGCGGCGTGATGTGAGTTCGTCCGTGGGGATGCGTGAAGCCAGCAGACTGGTCCACGCCTCGCGGACGGAATCGTGACGGATGAGCGCCAAGTCCAGTTCGCGGGACTTCTGAATGCCGGGCTGGTCGGCGCCCTGCCAGTCGAGTCCGACGACTCCCTTGAAGCTGCGCCCGATCCCGGCGATCGCGGTGTCCAGTGACTTCAATTCGGCTTGTGCGTTCGCCAGCTTGGACCGGATGGACTGTTCGAGGGCTTTTTGCCGCGCCTGCTCGACGGCGGCCGGACTCGGCCCGACGACGATTCTGGCGATGGTGCTTTCGTCACGGCCGCGCGAGATCCATTCCACGCCGCCGTAGAGGCCGATGACAATTGCCGCGTAGAGCGCTGCATAGCCCGCCTTTTGTCGGGGCGAAGCGTGACGAAACACCTGGAACGTCAAGAATCGCCACAGCGCTGATGATTCATCGCGGATGACGCCGGGGCGCTCGATGCGCGGCTGCAACCACTCGGGATCCGGCTGATCCGGCCGACGAAAGTGGAACGTGTTCGCACGATGCGGGTCAGCAATGGGCCGGATTTCGGTCATCTTGCAGAGGATTGCAAGACTCTCGTGCGACGCAGGAGCGAATTCGATTCCGTGGCCGTTCTCGCAGGCGTCGAGCAGGTCGCGGTAATGCCTGCGATTGTCGGCGACGGACAGGAACCGGATCGCATGGTCGATGTCTCGCGGGATGGCATTGTAATCCCCGTGGCATCGCGCCAGCCATTCGGCACCGGCTTGGCTGATGGCCTCGTCGTCGGCGTCCGGCGACACCCCCAACCGCTGGAATAGGGTTTTGTAGCCAACCGTTTGCATGGTCGAAGGTTACACCCGCGCCCAGCCCACCGGGCGTTGCCGCGGCTCCGGCACGTCCATCCGAGCCGGCCCGGCCGGCAGTTTTACAGGCATGATTTTTTCTCGGCAAGCCCTACATCCATCGAAATGCCCGCGTAGAATCTAGCAGGAGTTAGTTCAGGCCGTGCCTCAGGGCTTTTGTGAATACTGAGGATTCACGTCGGTCGAGTCAAAGCGATGCGTTCGCGGGCTCGATACGTGGACGATCCTGACGCCCGCTGGGATCGAAAAAATCGCGGGCTGCTTTTTGGTGGATGCTTGAGCGTTTGTCCAGGGCCTTCCGTTTAACGTACGGCAATTCCGCCGGACTTTAATAGGAGGACCCTATGGACGATGAAAAATACGCGGAACGAAAGTCCCGCATCTTCCACCAACAAGTAGGCAAAGCGCCGGTTTGGCGATCGGTCGGCAGCATCACGATCGTTTCGCCGGACTATGATGAGCCTGTGTTTCTGAAGGGGATGGCTTACACCGTCTTCCTGCACGAAGCTAAGGATCAGACGCAAAGAGAGTCGGTCATCGTGCTCAAGCGATGGTCACTTCTGCCGGACATCTGGAAGGTCCGGTTCTTTCTGCTCTTCGGAGGACTCATAGCCCTCTCGATTGCGAGAGGCGTGTATCTTCTGATGGCAAACTGATGCTTGGGAGGTCGTCTAACGACCTCCCTCTTTTTTTACCAGTAGTTCAGACTCCAGATTCCGGCCAATGCGCCCAACACGACGCCGACGGCCGCCACCTTGAACTTGAAGTACCATGACACGTCCGATGCCAGCGGTTCGCCGATTATGGCGCGGCAGATTCGCGAAGGAAGACTTTCAATTTTCTCCATGTAGCGAATTTAGCACGTCGCGGGACCGCAAGGCAACGTCGACTTGAAACCTGTTCGCAGCCCCGCTAACATGTAGACATAATTGAGTGTAGCGTGCCCTCCGAACGGTCCAGACCATCGAAAAAACATGGGCCAACCGGAGAGTCCTGGGACAACAGACCAACACCGGGCAGCACGCAGAATCGACAACGGGTCCTGCGGGACCTGTTGTCTTTTTTACGCCCCCGATTCCGAATCAGATTGGCCCTCAAGAACGCGCTTGAGCCGTCGAACCTCCATCGGCGTGAGGTCAGTCTGGCGCGTCGAAAGGTCGAGACCGATGGTGGCGCCCGCCTCGATGACCGCCTGCATGGTCACCCGTTGCGCTCGCGAAAACTGCTGAAGGCTCATCGATTGTTCGAGCATCTCCGATGCGAGTTGATCGGCGATCTCCCGCACTTTCGCTTCCAGCTTTCGGCAGTCGCCCTCGTTGGCCCCCGTGAATCGCGAGGGCCGCGGAGGTCCGGAGGTTCGCCCCTCACCGGTTGAGTCGCGCGACGGTTGAGGCTGCTTTCCGCCCTTCAGGGCGCCGGCAATCGCGCGCCGAGACTCTTCGTAATACCATTCAGGGTCGTCGATACTGCGGTGTGGCCACGGTTCCTTGCCCATTTCCTCGGCTGTTTTGTGATGGAACGGGTAAAGCCCTTGAACGAGCAGGGGGATGCCGCCGGTCGGGGTCAAACAGCGGCCGCCCGTCCCCTTGACGTGCATGAGGGACATCAGATTGATGTCGTTGACTATCGAAATCATCTCGGGCGTGAGGGCCGGAACCTTGTCCTCCTCCCAGGACTTGGTTTCAGAACTGCCGCGCGTTTCGCTGGTCCCGGAACCCCATCCCGAACTGTGGCCGGTTGAAGAAGACGTGGTATGGGATCCGGTTCCGAAGAATGCGTCCGGTACGGTATCGGAGCCTCCGCTGGACGATCCGAAGCTGCCCGAAGACGAGGCGGTTGTCCCCTTGGCGTGTGACTCCGATGTCGAGCCGCCTAGCTTGCGCTCCGTGGTTCGACCGGCGATGATCTTGAAGAGTTCGATGACGCGCGGGTCTTCCAGCGTGAGGCACTGCTTGAAGCTGGTGTTCTCGAAGATGTTTCCATAAAGGTCCGCATCCCGTGTTTTGAGCGAGTTGGATGACTGGTGGGCAAGGATGAATCCCACGCCGGCGGAGCGGGCATCCTCCAGCATCTCCACGACGTTTCGCGCAGCCAACCGGTGGAACTCGTCGATGGCGACGAAGCACTGTATCTTGCGCCCATCCTTTTCACGTCGCGAAGCCGTTTCCAGAAGGCAAAACAAGATGAGCTTTCCCACGTCGCCGGACAGGAGCGACAGGGCGCGCGAATCAAGGTGGACGTAGAGCACTTCGCGGTTTTCGTAAAAGCGTTCGAAGTCGATCAGCCGGTCGCGGCCCAACGGCGCGCCGTCGGTGTGAATGTTCTTCGCATACTCCAGCGCCTGAAGGGCGGAGTAGAGTCCGCGGGCATCTTTGTTGCCCGATTTGCCCGTCGTGGCATGGCGGATGAACGCGATCATCTCGTTCATCGTGCCGGGGCGGTCGTGATAAAGAATCTCGTTGAGCTGGGTCCGCTGCTCGTCGGTAAAGAAGTCCGAGCCATACCCCTCCGGGTAGATCATGGACAACGCCTTGAGGAACAACTCGCCGCGTTTGAGCGGATAGGCGACCGCTCGAATGCAATGGAACAGGTCGAAGCTGAGGCTCTCGTAGTCCGGGTCCACGGAGAAGAACCGCAGGGGCTGTCCCCTTGCCTCGGCAATCTGCTTCGCCAACGCCCGGAGATAGCGATCTCCATTCTGCTTGAGGTCCACAATCAGAATCGGGGGCGGTGCATGGGTGTTGCCAAGCTGATCCTCGTAGCCCTCGGCCAGTTGCAGGAGCAATTGAGAGAGCGCGTGCGATGTTTTTCCCGAACCCGAGCCGCCCAGAATGTAAGCGTGATTCTCGAAGACGAAGCGCGGGACCAAGAGCGGCTGGTGGTCGGGATGTCGAAGTCCGACGAAAACCTCTTCGCGATAGACCGGGCTGGAACGACGGAGCGTGTCGAGATAGCGGGTGAATTCGCATGGCTCCTCGCCCGGAAAGAACGCCTTCATCCTGCACTTCTTGAGAAGCTCCCAGGCGCGATCGCCCAGTCGTCGCCACATGGCCTCGAAATCGACTCGACCGAGTCGGATGTTGAGCGGGCGATTCCAGACCAGGACGGGACCGGTCGCGGCCAGCGACTCGGGCAGACTGGAGCGCGGCTGCCCGGCAAGATATTCCTCGAACTGCGTGAGGTCTATCTTCTTGCGCTTCTTAGGCCAGAGCATGCAGCGCATCCTCCAAGTTGCCGAATCCCGGTATACGCTCGACGCGAATGTGGGCCACCTCACGGAGTTGCACGTGATCATCAAACGTGGCCCGATTGAAGGCGGTCTTGAGCACCTCGGCTCGCTCGTTGGACTCCACGAGGACCGCGTGTGAGTAGACCTGATTCGCCAGCCACGGGAGCATGTTCGGCATCTGAATCAGTTCGGCGATGTGTGATCGTGTCATGGCGACGACATCATTGGGCTTCGTGGCATCGGAGGGTACATAGACGTGGTAAACGCGCGTCGCTCGCGTGCTTCGCTCCAGACAGTGACACCGTCCCGGCGGCGCTCCACTCTCAAAGAGCGACTCGATTTCGTCATCTTCAAGCCGGACGCGCGGAAGACCTTGCAACAGACAGAAGCCGAAAACGGCCAAGTGCGTGGGCAGGGCCTCGGAACCGAGACCCTCGGCTCGTCTCCGGCTGACGCCCAACGCGGAAGCGCCTTTGGGGGCAAGTTGATAGGCGCTTCGGTTTCCCTTGAAGGGTTTTCGGGCGACGACGAACTCTTCGTCGCGGAGTCGGTCGAGACATTTTTGCGGGTCGTTGCCGTCGAAGTACAGGGCGCTCAGGACTTCCTTGAAGCTGAAGCGGTAGCGGGCGATATGGCCCAGCACACGGCGGTCGCGGTCCGTTAGCTTACCAAAGCTCATAGGGCAGTCTCCGCTCCGCACAGAACCGATGGAAATCTCGAAGTTTCGCAGCGCCGTAGGCCCCGCCCAATTCGATGACGAGGCGACGGCCATCACACTCAATCATGGCGTCGGGAAGTCGATCGTCTTCGCCCCAACCTTCCTGTCGCAACCGCGCTTCGGAAATCCATTCGGCCGAACGAGCTGGGGCTGAGGTCCTCCAAGCCAAGTATAATCCGGCGAAGGTCAGGTCATGGCTGACCTCGCTGCGGCGGGGCCAGCGCCCACCACTTCCTCCCCTGGCTGAACCAGCGCCGCGCGTGGCAATCACCAAGTCGGTCAGGATGGCCGGTTCACGCCAGCGTGCCTCCAACAGGTATGCCATCCGGTCGTGGTCGGGCGTCGGTTCGCCGGGCGTCCAAGTTACAAGCGGGCGGATGAGCGTCAACTCGGGACGGGCCGAGACGGTCCGCCCCTGGATCAATCCCGCCTGCTCCAGCATGGCCATCCTCCTTCGCGCCTGCCGGGCCGGGTCGCTCGTCTCTCCAAACCACGTGCGAGCGATCTGGCGAATCGAAAGGACTCGGACGCGGCGTGTGAGGCAGTCGAGCACCTCCTCGTCCCGCACGCTGACGCTGGTACGTTTCGGCACGGCCATCGGAACATTCTCCGGTCATCTTGGAGGGTACGGAGACTGCGCAGGGCAGATTGGTTAAGGCATTGCCAGAGACGAAGTTATAACGGACGAGACTTCCGTATCGAAGGCAGGAACCGGTGCAGCCGAAACGGTGGCCGAATCGGATGGGCATCGGCAAGGTCGAGCATTCGGAAAAGTTGGGCCGACGACACGCGCCGTCGGCCCCTGGTGATTAATAGTCGTCCGGCAGCAGGATGGTCGTCGCCGAGCGGTCCGCCTCGGTGATAATCCAGAACTTCTGCCCGTCGCGGTCCCGATAGACCGACAGCAGCCGGAAGCCCTGACCGAGCGAAGTTTCGTTCTCCGCCCAATCATCCTGACACACCTCGCCCCAGTCGCCTCGGGCGTGCCGTCGCAACGCGGCGCGCACGTCTTCGGGATGAAGGATGCTGTGTGCCGTGGCCGTGATGACGGTCTGCCCGAGTGTGAATTTAGCGGTCATCGTTGTCGGCCTCCCCGTCCGGGTTCGTGTCGTCACCATAGACGGGTTTGACAACGCGGAAGCCGTCGAGCCATCGCTGAGTGGCTTCCCATTCCTCGGGGCTTTCGTCTCGCCATGCCCGGAAGAGGTTTTCACCAATCAACCAGCGCACGCAGTGCTCGGGGCAGACAAGCCAATGGGCGCGGCCGACGTTGTAGGGTCCTTCGGCGTCGCCACAATCTGGGCATCCGCCGAAGTGACCTTGAAACGCGCCGCTGCCCAGCTTCGACAGGCGGGCGCCGTCCATCGTGTTGGTCTGGGTCTTCATAAGCTCCAGCCCTCCCCGCGCACATTGCACTTGGTAGTTTCACGCTCGGCCTTCGCGGCAATGCCGACCAGAAGACAGCGGACCACTTCCAGGGCCTCGTCCAGCAGGTCGCTGTACATCGCATGTTCCAAGTATTCCTCATGTCTGAGGTGTTCCAGAATGTCGTGAAGCGCGGAACGAAGGGCGTCCGGCAGATTCGTGGGTTTCATTTCACCGTTCATGTTGTTCATCTCCTTCGAGCCGCCGCTACCCCGAGCGCGTCGGCTGTTTCTCCGCGGGTCATCGCCAGGCCAGCCGGCTTTTCCCGTCGGGGTCGGTTTTTTTCGGTCGCCCGACCTGCCGGAAAAAACCGGCCCCCGGGAAAAGCCCCACAAGACAGCATCGAGCGTCAGCTCGATTCCGCTTGGTGGACGCGGGGTGAGTCGATGGCGGAGGGCAGCGGGGGCATGGCAAGGGCCGTGACCGCGGAGCGGCCCGCGAAGCGGGCGGCCGCAGGCCGGCGCGGGCCTTGCGTCGCCGCAACCGAAGCCGAGACGATCCCCAGCGATGAAAACATCCGGCGCAGCCGGGCGTTTGTTGGAAAGCGTGAAGAATGGGCAGGTGGATGCCCGGACCTCGCGTGAAACCTCTTGGTATTCCTTCGAACGAACGTGTCTGACGAATGGCCGGTCAGGAGGCCTTGCGCGCCGCTCGCTGGTCGTGAATCCACGAGTGAGCGTCGTTGAGGGCCTTGGCGAGGATGGGAAGGTCGTCGGCATGAAAGCCGCCCGTCTCCTTCCAGTCTTCGCCGTCCTTGTAGAGCCGCACGGCCGTCACGTTGTGCATGGCGCCGTTGGCGGTCTTGTTTTCCCAAACCAGAACCTTGACGGTTCCGTATCGAATCTCCCGAATCGGTCGGTTCTTATCGCTGTTAGGCATAAAGCACCATCCTTTCCGGAGGTCCGAACAGTCCACCTGTTACGGAGGGTTATGAAGCAAGCTGGTGGTGGTGTGACGTGGATTTGGCATCGCTGTGCACTGGCTGCGCCTCGATGGATGTCGGCCGCGCTCCGCGTCCGAGCCGTGCAAACACGAATCGCCGAAGAATCTCGACCGAGTACTCGGCGCGCGCCCGGATGCGCAGGAGCCGAATGCCGGCGGCGTAAAGGGTTTCATTCAGGAACCGGTCGCGACGCTGGCGGTGAGGCGCTTCGTGTGTCCGGTCGTCCAGTTCCACGGCGAGAATGATCCGCGTCGTCCCCGGTTCGCAGAGCACGAAGTCGAGGTGCTTCTGGGAAATCGCTCCGCCGTATCCCCGCCGCCAGTCGGCCTCCGAGCAGGTGAGTACGTCGGCGACGCGAACCTTGCACATGATTTGAAATTCCGTGCCGACGGCCTTCTGAAGTGGGCCATAGAATGCGGCCTCGCCCTTGGTGAGAAGCGTCCCGCGGCTTTCATAGGGAAGTGACTCTTGGCGCCGCCTGGCGGCAAACCGTCGACGCCGACTGTGCGGTCGCCACTGCCTGCCTGCTGTTCCGCGTTGCGTCGCCCCTCTCCTGCCCCTCATCGCAGATCCATAGCATGGGCGCAGCGGCTACTCAATTACGCTCGTCTGGTTCTGCCGTCTTCGGCCATCATCGTCGGGGCTCGCAAGAAGGGGTCCCCGGCGAGGAGGGCTGAAGCGGCATCCGTTGCGACACCTTCGATCCAACACTCCGTTGCGACACCTTCGATCCAACCCCGCGCTACTGCTCTGCCGGATCGGTCCGGAGCCGGAGGGCGCTCACACGCTTCGGTTTGAGAACCACGGCACGCGGCGCTTACTGACCAAGCATCTCCGCCACGACGCATTGTACGTCCAAGCCGTCCACATTGCAGTCGAGGTTACAGTCACGTAGCGGCCGTCCTTCACAATCCACGGGCAGACTGGGGGTATTCATGGGACAAACATCGTCTTCGTTGGAAACTCCGTCGCCGTCGATGTCTGGATCACAGGCGTTCCCAACCCCATCGCCGTCGAAATCCAACTGGTCAGAATTCGCTACATAGAGACAGTTGTCAATACAGTCTGGGGCACCGTCACCATCCTGGTCACTCATTGGCGGATACGGTTGTGCGAGTATTGCGTCAACCGATCCGGGTGAGAGTAGCTCAGCCAATCCCAACGCGCCGAGAGCAACATCAGGCAGCCCGGCCGAATTCGGTTGATACGTAGGATCCTCATTCGACCGCCGGTACAGAATGCTCGCACCCCCGGCAAATGTTTGCCTCGCACCTTGACGATACGCGTAATAGGCGGCAACCGCTTTTGCGGTGCGCCCCGACGCGGCGAATGCCATGAGAGAAGGAAACGTCGTGATATCGCCGGGATGATACGAGAGACTATCGGCGTGGTAGCCGGATGCGGACCATTCCGGTTTTGTAGTACCCGCTGAAAAAACAGTATAAAAACACGCCCCGTTATCGTCCATCCATGCGGCATTCGAACAAGACAGATTATTCACTTGCGCCTGCCAGTCCGTACTCGTGCGATACGGCTCCGAAATGAGATATGGATAAAGACTAACGAATGCGGCCTGGAATTGGCCTGGAGCATTCCCGGTGACCGGTTTCCCGATAACGAATTCTGCTGTGGGCCAGAGTGCGCGATTGAGCCATTGGTCAAAACAATGAAGAGATACCGGTCCGTTGTATGCCGCTGCCTGTTCAACAAACATGAACCCTTCGTAGAATGGATTCGTGAAACTTTCTAGCTGCGGGCCTCCCGCGGATAAACCCACGAGTGCGAGAGCACACGTATTACTCTGGAGATACGAATCCCAATTCTTGATGCGGCAGATGATGGTCTGGGCGGCCTCTACTATCTGAGCATCGCCTGGGTAGAACTGCATGGCACGCGCGGCTGCGGTGCCCAATTTCATCGTGCTCAATATCGCGTGCTCCAATTGCCATCCTGCCTTCGAGCCTCCGGTACATGGATCGATCCAATGTATGATAAGCCCATCAGCAGATACTGCCGGTCCAATCCCATCCGGCGCGAGACCGGCGTAGCGCTGCAGAATAAGACGCACTAAATCTTGCGCTTCCGGATCGCCGTTGATATGATCGTTCATTATGAGTAGCAGCATTACCCATGCGGCCCCGTCGGCTGTCGCTGGATGGAACCGGCACCACGTTTGCTGCACATCGGCATCGAGGACCCAACCCGGCGGCTCATCGTTCGGGGTACATTCGACCTTACAGCCAGAAAGTAAGGCCTGATCTGGCGTAATCAGACTTTTCCCAAAGTTGACCACCTCGATGAATTCGTCCTGGAGCCATGCTTGGTAAGATAATCTCGAGTCGGACGAATCTGAAACGATGACGGCATCATGAGCGGGCCCAGATAGATCGCCACGACCTACCAGCAGGCGACCATCCGCTGTAGCCGCTACATCATGCCATGTCGCCCCTTGCGAGACGTAAGCCGAAGGTTGAAAAGCGGCCAGCCCCCTCGCCTGATCGATAGGAACATGGTGTACCTGTGAAGAAACCGCGCCGGCTGGTTGGCATGGAGGCGAGGTTCCGGATGGAGCCGTTGAGGTTAGCACATACATGCCCTCGTTCCCACTTCCGCCGTAATGATCGCTGAAAGTGATCGCCCAGATATTGGGAATGGAGCCTACGATTTCGAAATCACCGGAGGTTAACGAATCTTGACTAAGATCGGCGCGATAGATCGCAGACTCGCTAGCGGCATAGAGAAGGTTTGCTTTTCGATCCACGGCCAGGCCACGAACGTAGGAACCCGTGGGAAGCTGCGTGGTATAGAGAAGCGAGCCTGTGGCATCGTTCGAGCCAGCCTGGTATACACGAATACCGGTTAGGTAGGTGCCTACGTATAGCCTACCGTGATAATGAACGGCGGATAAATGCGGCCAGCAGCCACCATGGAAAAAGAGGTTTAGCTGAGCGAAGCTCGTAAGCTGATCGGTGAACGTGTCGTAGCGAAGTACTGCGTCACTGGTTCCAACGTCATCGTAAATAAGAATGAAAAGATATCGACCAGAGTCCGACCAAGCCAACCCACATGGCCCGTCTTGGCCATTACTATAGTTGTGGCCTGGGGACAAAGCCTGGAGTTCTGAGCTTGTAATGGTTCGGATCAGTTGCTGACTTATGTCTCGAATTTCGATCTTGTTCTGGAATGAATCTGCCACGGCGTACCAGCCAGCCAATGCGGAGGATGCGACAGCTACCGAGTCATCAGTTCCAACGACCGGCCATTGCTGGAGCACCGGTTCGGCTTTAACCATCGGAAGTATCAGTAGAGTGTAACAGTTACAGGATACCCATATGGATAGCTGGAACCGATTGCGGCAATTCGTATTCATTTGGTGTTTCCTTTCACCGTGTAGCGGCCTGAGTGTTCTTATGCAGTTGGCCGTTCTCCCGTTGCATGGTGTCGGTCTGCGCCCGACACGATTCCTCAGAGCCGACTTATCCCCTCTCGCGACTCAGTGCTCACTTTCCGGACAAATGGGGCAATCGCAGCGGGAAGACTTTTATCCTGTATACACGCAACCCGTGCGCAGGGTCGGCGAACGAGAAGAAGTTGAGGTTGCCGTCTTCGACGAACGGTAGCTTGACGAAAGCGCGCCCAGTAGAGTCAATGCGCTTGCCCTGACCAGCGCCAGGTGTTTTTGAATCCTCGCTCAGCATCCGGCCGTTCTCTTTTGCGCAGA
Source organism: uncultured Planctomycetota bacterium (assembly GCA_900696465.1). Lineage (GTDB taxonomy): Bacteria > Planctomycetota > Phycisphaerae > UBA1845 > UTPLA1 > UTPLA1. Next base: position 10,785 of record CAADGE010000018.1, on the reverse strand, counting down.
AGAGCACCGTAGCCGCCGGTTCGCCTTCGAGGGGACCGCATTCGACTTCGATATAGCCACCGGCTTGTACGGCGATAGAGGGAAGATGGCCGCCAGCCCAACAAACGGTTCGCGGAGGGTATTCCAAAGTCCCGTCACGAAGCCGAGGTTTGAGATCGTGAGAATGTTCGCGGTACAACCATGGCACAGTCGCCCCGGCTTCGACTTCGATCAAGAACGGTTCGTTGCTGCGATAATCGCATCCGAAGACGCAGCAGGTAATCAGTATCACAAGGGCTGGCAAACAGTCTCTGGACATAACGGATTCTCCATCGTGGCGGGCCGGTGAGAACTCCTAAGGTATTGGGCGGGGCCATCTGATTATTCTGCGAGGTGCCGATCTGGCTCAGGACTCCGAACGAATCGGGATTGTAATCAAGTGGCAAGTGCGTGCCAAGTTCCTAGCAACACAAGATTTAACGCGCTGATAAGGACATCAATCAGCTCCGCTGCGACCGTCGATGGTTTCGGATTCTTGTGTATCGGGGAACACTGACTCACGCCTGCCCCTGGCTTCGCCCTGCCGTTCCATCCACGCCACGCAGCCAAGGCCATAGCGAATGTGGTTGTATTTGAGTGAGAGTGCAGTTGCCACGGCCATCTCGTCATTGGTGTGGGCGATCTCGCGGTCATAGCGTGAGAGCGCCTCGGCGCCCTTTACGACGATCTCCTGATACCGCCGCTTGTCTTCTTCGACGCGCTCCCGCTCATGTGCGAGCATCGCCCGTAGCCTCTCGGCCCGCTTCGCTGGGTTCTTGGGCAGTTCCTGCTGGATGTACCGGCCTGCGTCGATGTCCGGTTCGATCGCATCGACGGGAATCGGGCGGGCGTTGTCGCCATCGGGCAGGTAGTGCCACGGATGGCCGGGGTCGTAGCGGTCGCCCGGTTCGATGGTGAGGTCCGCGACCGTCCGGCAAACCCAGAGGTCGAGTGCCTTCGCCGCGTCATCGCCGAATCCGTTCGCGTACGCGGAGAGCGCATCGGCATACGCCTGCTTGAGTCGCGGTTCTTCCCCTTCAAGAAACTGACGCAGCTTCGCCGCGGCTTCTTCCGTCCTGGGCTGCCTTCCGGTCCGTGGGTCTTCGCCGGTGCGTGCCGCATCTTCGACGGCTTGAAGATCGCGAAGCATCCATGCCAGTTCCCGCGCCTGCTCGGTGGTCATGGCGCGGACCTCCTCGGCATCGGGTTCAATCGGGCCTGCGGTCGTCATCCCGAAGACGCCATGTTCGACGGCCTGCGGCAGCGGCATTGCGACTGGCACGTCGGCGAATTCGTCGCGGACGAATGAGGCCGCCTCAAGTTGGGGCGAATCTGAAACCGGCGGTTCCGGCTGTGGTGGCAGTTCAATCGCTTGTGCTGGCGCGGGTTCGGATGTGGCGTTGTCGGATTCCCGCCCCTTTTCGGGCCACTGAAACTCTTGTTGAACGTATCTGCTCATCGTGTTGCGCGTGGAATCAGAAGCGGCATTCGCCTTCTGCTGTGAGTTATGACCGCGTTGCGCCGTGTCGTATCGTCCGGGTATAAAAAGGGCCGGCGTTAAACCGGCCCGGAAATTCATTCATTGGCGTTGATCGCTTCGAGGATCTGCGCCGCGGTCTTCTGGATGAGGTCCAGCGACTCGGTCAGCGTCTCGCGGTCGCCGTTGTAGAGCTTGATGTAGTCGGCCGCGGCGTGGTTGGCGTCCAGCCCGATGGCCTGCGAGACGACGAACGCGACGGCCTCGGCTTCGGTCTCGCGGATGGTCTTGGTGGTTTCCTTGCGCCGCTCGGTGCGGTGAAGCATCTCGTGCGCCAGTTCGTGCACCAGCACCGAGAACTCCTCGGCCGGGCTGAGCGTGGTGCGAATCACGATCTTGCCGCCCTTGGAGACGCCGTCGGCCGAGCCGATGTCATCGGAGTATTCGAGGGCGATGCTGCGGCCGGCGATGAAGTCCTTGAGCCGGTCGGTGTGACCGCTGGGATTGCCGCCGACGCGGTGAAGCTCGGGCAGCGGCTCACCATCCGTCTGGCTGACATCGAAGACATAGACGGCCCGGAAGCGTAGGAGCTTCTCGGCAGCGTTATCGTCGGCCGGCGCGCCGTTGGTGTCGTCGCCCTTCTTGCGGATGAGCATCGGGGCGATGATGACGATGCCCTTCTCGCCGGCCTTCACGAAGCGTCCGAGTTCCTTCCAGCGATTGAACCCGGCGACGCGCGTCGCATCCGGCTTCTGCATCGCAATCATCATGCAGTTGCCGAAGCTGTAATGATGGAAGCAGGCCATCGTGGCGAGATAGGCCTTGAGGGCGTCACTTCCGCCGCGCTCTACTTCGGCGATGAGTTGTTCGAGGGCTTCGTCGGCGAGTTTTTTGGCTTGCTCTGCTTTCATGGATTGTCCTCCGTGTTTGGGGTTTTGTGTTTCCTCACAAGCCGTGGGAAACCAAAACCCCGAACCGGATGGACAAGAGCGCAGCGGCCGGGCCGCTCCAGGGACGGGCTGTCGGCAGCGGGCGTGACAGGCCGAAGCCGAAGGCGAAGAACGAAGTGTGCCTGGCGCGCCCGATGCAAGCCCGGCCCGGCGGCGTCAAGCCGGGAGCGGACCGGACGCGGAGCGATCAGGAAGCGAGCAAGCCAACCGAGCCGACGAAAGCTCCGAATCTACCGCCGGGACCGATAGAGGCGGCAGATGAGTCGATAGGCGTTGTTCTGCGATAGGGCTGTGATCGGCGGCGAACTGGTATCGCGTGAGCGGGAGCACTTTGCGTTTCCACTGAGGCGCTTGGTGTGATATAATCTCGATATGGACGTGACGATCGACATTCCGGAGAACGCGGTCGAGCAATTTCGCAAGGCCTTCGGACCGGACCTCAGCGAAGCAGCGCGGGAAGCGCTGCTCATCAACGGCTACCGCACCGGCCGCATCAGTATGGGCTTCGTCGCCAGCGTTCTCGGCCTGCCGACGCGCTACGAGGCGCAGAAGTGGTTGGCTGATCGCAAGGTGCCGTTGAATTACGATCTGGAAGAGTTGGAAGCCGACCGCGAAACCCTTCGCAAGCACTTCAACGTCAATATCTAATGCTCGTTGTCGCCGATGCTACGCCCCTCAATGTGCTGATCCGCCTGGGTCTGTCGGAAATCCTTTCGAAGCTTTACGGTCAGGTCGTAATTCCGCCCGCCGTCGTTTCAGAATTGTCGCATGCCCATGCGCCGACCGAAGTTCGTGAGTGGATCACGGGGCCGCCGGCGTGGTTATCGATTCGGAAACCCGCCAAGGTCGATCCGACCCTGGTGAGCGGAGCCGGTGAACGCGAAGCGATCAGTCTGGCCCTCGAACTTCATGCCGATTTTCTGCTGGTCGATGACAAGGAAGCGCGCATGGTCGCGCGGCGACTGAACCTGCCGATCACGGGCACCGTCGGCATTCTGGCACTGGCCTCTGCACGCGGACTCGTCGAACTTCCCACGGTGCTGAAGCAACTTCAGGGTATCGGGTTTTACATCGACGAGGACATCGTCCTTCGATTGCTCGACGGCTCCCGATAGGATTCGGCTTCAAATAGAATTGAGCGATCACGATTCGCGGTCCATTGCCGGCGCCGAGCGGATGCCCGCGATGAATGCGTCCGCGATCTTCGCCTCGAAGCGATCGCGCTCCAATTCCCTGCCCCGAGCATTGGACGGCAGTTTGAGCGGGCCGATGCGGCGGGCTTCCTTCTCCAGATGCTCCATGCAGTGAGCGACGCCCTTCATCAGGGAGCGGGCGACGTGGCTGGCGGTGAGCTTTGTTCCCGTGCTTCGGCGATAGATCTCCACAAGCTGCGAGAAGGTCGCCTCGGACGCAGGCGTGAAAACAAACTCGCGCTTGATGTGCGGCGACGCGACGACGAAAGCCGGGCTGGCCGGACTTCTAGGCGGCACGGCCGGTTCCTGCTGCTGCACCGGCTGAGTCTCGGCAATCTCCCGCATCGGAGTCGGGGCTGCGACCGCTCGCGCGGCGGCGTCAAGATCGAAGAGCCTGGCGACGGATGATGAGGGCGGCGGCGTGCGTAGCGGCTTGGCCATATCCCCTCACCTATTCGTTGGCTGCCAAGGCCGGTGTCACTCGGTCGGCTTCATCGTCGATCATGCCCATCGCGGCAAACGGCGGTGGTCCCAGCGCGCCTTGCAGGTATGCCTCGCGGTGTCGCACGCGGTGTTCGATCTCAACCGAGAGCCGAAGATACTGTTGGGCTGCCGGAATATTCTCGAACTTCGGGAATTGAAAGAGCGTCTTTCCTCGTCCGGACACGTCGGGAAGGATCACGGCCTGCGAGATCGACGTGTCGAAGCGCCTGCCCGGCAGCGCTTCGTTGACCACCGCCTCCAGTTGGGCGCGAAGCCTGGTGGCGCGGCCATCGACGTTGGTGAACACGACGCCCAATACCTCCAGACCGGGATTGCGGTGCTTGCGAACATCGGCGATGTCGTTGAAGGCCTCGGTCAAGCCGCCGAGCGAGAGCGGATGCGGAAAGGCGGACAGCAAAAACCATTCGGCGGTCGAGTAAGCGGCGACGGTGGTGGTGAAGGCCGCCGACGGGCCGGTGTCGAGGAAGATGAAATCGTACTTCGCCCTCGCCTCTTCGATGGGCCGTTCGAGGATTCGCGTGCGGTCCACGTACTTGGAGACAAGGTTGTCGATTTCGCTGAGCTGCGGCCGCGATGGAACAAGGTGAACGTTTTGCGGCATCTTGTCGGCGATGGCGAGACTGTCGATCGTTTCGTCCGTGGTGAGAAGCTCCAGCGTGCCCGCGAAGCTGTTGACCGGCACGCCCAGGTGCTTGGTGGCGCCTGCCGCCGGGTCGAGATCCATGACCATGCAATGAAACCCGCGTTGCCCGAGTGCCGCCGCGATGTGGACGGTGTTGGTGGTCTTCCCTACTCCGCCCTTTTGGTTCCCCACGGCGATCACCACGCCTTGCTGATTCGAATTCGTCATGCTGCCTCCACTGCAATCATCTCCCGCCTGCGGGAATGCCCGCATGGCTGCCGGCCCGCTATCGGGAAGGCCCGATCTCCCGCGTGCCCGCATTCCTCCGTTCCATCACGATTCAAGTGTTTGAACAAGATGGATTTTTCGGTGGTGAGTCGTGCCCGCATGCCCGCGCGCCGGTCCGCCCGTCCGCGGGGATGCCTGCCGTCCGGCATGCCCGCACTCCGGCATGCGGGGATTCGGTAGTGCATGCAGAAGAATGTGTCTTGTCAGGTAGTTGTGACCGTGCGAGAGCTGGATTGATCGGCGCGAAAGTGGGGAAGAACCCATCGTATGCCGTGCAAAATTGGAAGAGCGCCATGACGTAACGCGACATGCCAGAAACGAAAAAAGCGACCGTGGGGTCGCCTGTTTTCGTGGCTTGAAAATCCCCAGCGAAGCCGAAGATTGCGAAGCCGGTTGAATCTCGCAAACTCAACCTAGCCCGCGTCCACGGCTCCCGTCAAGAGGATTCTTCATCGCTGCACAGGGTTCGTGCGCCCTGATGCGTCTGCCTGTCGGACGGTCGCTCTTCGTGTATCCGAAGGGAAATCCGATGAACACAAAATGTGACGCGAGAGCGGGAGACTCGCTTCGAAAACCGGCCGGGGGATTCTGCCTTGTTTCAGGGACCTCGCTTCTAAGGGCCTGGGCGGCCTACAGGCGCGGCGATCTTCGCTTGGTGGACCTCCGAGTATGGTTCGCGTGCCTCGAACTCGTGGCGAGGCGCTGCGTTGCTAAAAAGGGCATCCGGCCGAAATACCGTATCGAGGAGATCCGGTCGCTGGTCGGCGGGGCAGGGGGCGAACATCTGCGCCATTCGGTCGCTCGTCTCGAAAAATCGGGTCTTGTCAAATGGAGCGACTCGTGCATCACCGTGCCGAAGTGCGATGGTGGGTCTCAAGTGAGCGATCTGCTCAGAATGTGCGAGCTAGTTGCGAATCATCGGCGGTTGGTGCCGGTGCCGCGTCGAATTGTTCGCCTGATCGCGGGCGGCGCGCGTCGCGTGGTGATTGCAACCATCCTGGCCCACCTTCTTCGCTGCCTCTACTACCGAAATGGCCGCTGCGAGCCGGAGGGATCGTGCAAGGCGTCCTGGATCGCGGAGGTTTTCGACGTGAGTCTTCGAAACGTCAAGACCGCTCGGCAACATCTGGTGGCGATCGGCTGGCTCGTGCCGGTCGTTCGCGGACAAACGTACCTTAACCGCTTCGGCCAGCGGGCACGGATCAACCTGGAGTGGTCAAGGGACGACGTAAGCCCGGCAGAAAAACGATCACCCCGTTCGCGGCTTTCCGCCACCGGATCAGCACCCCCTTATAAAGACAAGAAACTCTCTTCGAGATTTGATCAACACCAGAAACCCGGGCACGGACCGGCTGGTGCTTTCGCAAAGCAGGGCAGGGGACGGAACCCCACGCTCCGGCATATCGTGGCCGAAGACCTCCGAGAGCCGTGTCGGCTCCTCGAACTTTTTCGACAGGCCCTGAGCATCGGTTTGGTCAACGGTTCCGAATGCGATCGGCTTCGGTTCTTCGCAACGGCCGAGCACGCCAAGGCCATCGGGACGCGAAACCCCTGCGGCCTCTTCGCGACGCTGGTCCGCCGAAAGCTCTGGCACTATGCGACGCTGGATGACGAGGATGCAGCACGGCGGCGATTGCGTGCCGCTTCTCAAGCTGCTACTCGGCCTCGAACGGATTCCCTGAGCCGAAACCAGCCCTCACGCGAATCGAGGGGCCTCATGCCGGATGGGACCGATCGCACCGTGATTCGGGCTCTGATACGTGAATCCTTGTTCGGTAGCAGCGATGGTGTGTCGAAGGCGGCGTAGGTCTGAGCGTTCGCGTGAATGCTTACATGTACGAAACTGCCCTCAAACTGCCCTCAAAACGCGCCGCGAGACGGTAAAAAACCGTGGAGGTACAGAACATCAGCGAGACGCGCGAAGTCGTTGTCGCTCTTGAGGTTGGGCGATAAACTGAGCGCGCGGCAGAGGTTGAGAAAACGAGGGAGATCGATTCCCTCCCTCTCCGTTTCATTTTCAGGCAGTTCACATTCACTTGATTCTCGCGCACTTACGAGAATCTCTCGATTCTTGACGCCCGGCGACCCTTAAACTGTCCTCCAAGCTGTTAGACTGGAGTCATCAATTCCTGCGGCCTCGGTGAGGGTTTCAACACTGTTCAAGAGGGAGGGTGATGCTATCTTCATTAACGTTCCTTCGATGCACGGCCAACAGAAAACCATCACCCGCAGAAAAATGCTCCGTGCCCGCAAGCAAAAACACTCACTGCAACTGCCTGTTCACGAACGGGGTGATGTCCCACAATAGCTGTAAATAGTGGCGGTCTGGGTATCCTGTCGGGCATGTTTCACGTGCTCAGAAAGGAGCCCCAGACGCCATGAACAGTTTACCCATAGAAGCGCGAATTGCGAAGTTGGCTTCTCAGTTGCAGAACCCCGAGGCCATGAAGGAGCTGACCAGCGACGTGTTTCGCAGGGCGGCGCAGATGGTCATCGAGCAGATGCTGGAAGCGGAGGTCGACGAGCGGCTCGGCCGCCAGCGTTATCAGCGTCGCGATGTCGGCGAAGCGGCCGATGGCCAGGCGAAGGAATCCACGGCACCCGGCTATCGCAATGGTCACAAGCTCCGTCAGCTGCGCACCGCCGAAGGGAAGGTGTTCATCGAACTGCCCCAGGTGCGTGATGCCGAGGGCTGGACGTCGCACATCTGGCCGAAGCTGCGATCGCGCAGCGAGGTGCTCGACAAGCTGGCCAGCGAGATGTACGCCCGCGGGCTGTCCACCCGGGACGTCGAAGATCTGCTCGGCGAGATCGACGATGGCGACGACCGGCCGGTCTTGAGCAAGAGCAGCGTCAGCCGCATCAGCGAGGTGTTGTGGGAGGAGTACGAGGCCTTCAGTCGCCGCGATCTGTCGGGACTGAATGTGGTCTATCTCTTCTGCGATGCGGTCTATGAGTCGCTTCGTCAGCAGGCCGGCTGCAAGGAGGCCATTCTCGTTACATGGGCCATTCTATTGGATGGCAGCAAGGCGCTGGTGCATATGAGTCTGGGCAACCGGGAGAGCCAGACCAGTTGGCAGGAGCACTTCCGGAGTCTGATCTCCCGGGGTCTGCCCAACCCGCTGACGGTGACCAGCGACGGGGCGCCGGGAGCCATTGCGGCGATCGAATCGACCAGGCCGATGGCCGAGCGGATCCGCTGCTGGTTCCACAAGATGAAAAATGTGCTGGAAAAAGTCCCGGAGGATCAGCACGAGGAGATCAAGCGGCTGCTGATCGACATGCGCGATGCGCCCAACCAGGAGAAGGGCCGCCAGCGGGCTGCGGCGTTGATCGACGAGTTGGAGCAGCGTGACCTGCCGGGTGCGGCGGCCTGCCTGAAGGATGATCTGGAGGCCAGCCTGGCGCATTTGAAGCTGCCTTCACGGCATCGCAGGGCGGTGCGGACGACGAATCTGTGCGAGCGCGGGTTCGTGGAGGAGCGGCGTCGTGCCAAAGTGATCCCACGATTCCGCGGTGAGAAGGAATGCCTGAAGCTGGTGTTCGCCACGCTGTGGCGTTCGAGCGAGCGCTGGAAGAAAGTGAAGTTCACCAGGTTGGAGCGAGAAGAACTGGAACGATACATCAAGGCCCGACGAGCCGACGGCTTCGAGGTGCGTCTGACCTTCCCCCACGGTTAAGTCCAACCTCTATGTTAGTCCAGTACCACTCGAAGCACACGCCGTGAGCGGGCGGAGCGGAGCGAGGGAACCGAGCGGATCGCAGCCTGCCCACGGCGGTGCGACTCTCTCACCAACCCGCACCGAGCTTTCTGGCCTGCCGGCACCGCGTCCCATTTCCGGCATCCCTCCCTCAACCAGTTTGTTTCCCATCCCCATCCTCGACGCAATCAATCTCGCCTCCGGGGCCGGTGGCCGATACCCCAACGCGCTGTGCGGCCGCACCGTGTTGTAATGAACCCGCCAGCGCTCAATCAGCACCTTCGCCTCGTTGAGCGTGTAGAAGATCTCGCCGTTCAGTAACTCGTCGCTCAGCTTCCCGTTAAAACTCTCCACGTAGCCGTTCTCCCACGGGCTGCCCGGCTCGATGAACAGCGTCTTCACGCCGACCCGGGCCAGCCACTGCCGCACCACCTTCGCCGTGAACTCCGGACCGTTGTCGCTCCGAATATGCTCCGGCACGCCACGCGTCGCAAACAACCACGACAGCCGCTCCAGCACATCATCCGATCTCAGATTCCTGGCCACATCAATCGCCAGGCACTCCCGCGTGTATTCGTCCACCAGCGTCAGCATCCGGAACGGCCGCCCGTCGTGGGTATACGCCTGCACAAAGTCATACGCCCAGACGTGATCCTTGTGCTCCGGCCGAAGCCGAATGCACGAGCCGTCATTCAGCCACAAACGGCCACGCTTGGGCTGCTTCTTCGGCACCTTCGACCCCCTCGGCCTTCCAGATTCGCTCGACCCGCTTGTGATTCACCAGCATCCCTTCGTTCCGGATCAAGCCCGTGATCCGCGGCGTCCCGTAGCGTCCGTACACTGCCGCCAGTTCGATGATCCGCTGCGTCAGCCGGTCCTCATCCTCACGAACCGATGGAAGAAAACGCTGCGTCGCGCGAGACTGACTCAATACCTTGCACGCCCGCCGCTCGGATACGCCCAGCTGGTCCACGGCTTCCTGGACCGCCTGACGCTTCCGCTGCGGGCTCAGAAGTTTGGGCGGGCGGCCTCTCGAAGGATCGCCTTGTCCAACTCCGCATCGGCCACCAGCCGCTTGAGCCGGGCGTTCTCACGCTCCAGCTCCTTCAGCCGCCTGGCCTGATCGGTCTTGAGTCCGCCGTACTCCTTCCGCCAGCGGTAATAGGTCTGCTCCGTCACGCCGATCTGCTTGCACGCATGGGCCACCGTCCGTCCCTGCGCGATCAGCACATCCGCCTCACGCAGCTTGTTGACGATCTCCTCCGGCTTGAACCGCTTCCTGCTCATCACCTTTCCTCCATGATCCAGACCCCAATCCTAACGAAAGACCTGGATCAGTTTCTGGGGGAAAGGTCACATGCATCGGATCCGTCACAGAAACCAGAACCACAGCGATCGTCAGTGCATGAAGGTACGGTTTCGTTTGGCGCGCGGAATATCCGCTCAGAGTCGTCATACTCCTTACTCCTTGTTCAAACGATTGAACTTATGCCCAAGAACTGACAGTAAATCGTGCCGTCCGACAATTACCAAATGACTTGTCGCACGACCAAAGGTCTATAGAGGGGCGCCCATCTCCTTCCCCTGCTGCGCAGCAACTGAACTGTACACAACAACATGACCAGCAGCCCGGTGCTGGGCTCTGGAATCGTAGATAGTTGAACGGCGAAACTGCCAGGTGAGTGGCTCCAATCGGACACATTGGGATTGAGAAAATAAAAACCTGCTAGTAGTCCTGTCCCACGTTCCCAACGAAAAATGCTCGCACGGTCGCCAATTTGGGAAATCTCCAGCCAGTAGAGCGTGTCAGCCGCAAGGTGGAAGGGTGTGCCTAAATCGACGACGTACTCGTACTCATCAGGTACGCCGGGCAGGAGGAGTGTGCGACCTGTTGCCTCCCGCGAGGGATTCAGGAACGATTCCTCGAACAGGATGTTTGTACTGTCCGGCAGGCCGTCGCTTGCGCGAGGGGCATAGAACCGAATCCGCATCGTCTCCGGGCCCGTCGGTGGATCGTGGGCGTCGGGCGCCT
>CAADGE010000017.1 GCA_900696465.1 uncultured Planctomycetota bacterium | reverse complement strand
GCGGAACAGGCCCCGACCCCGCCGGCGGTGCTCACGAATGAACGCGCGACGCGGGCGCTGGCGGCGATGCGCGGGCTGCGCGCCGATGACCACAAGGACGGAAGCCGACGCCTGTTCGCCGCGGCGTCTATCGCGGTGCGCTTCGACCTGGACACCGGCTGTGCGCTTTCGACGATTCGCGAGTACCTGCACGGCGCGCCGACGCCGCGGGACTATAGCGACGCGGATATCCTCAAGCGATTGCAGGATGCCGAACGCACCTGCACCCGCGGCGAAGCCCTGCACAATGGGCAAGCTCGGCGCGCGGCGCCCCCGAGCACCCCGACGCCGAACACGCCCCCGCCCGAGCCGTTCCAGCCCTTCCCGGTCGATGCGCTTCCCGACCGCATGCGCGTTTTCGTCGAAAGCGTGGCCGCGGCGACGGGCACGGATGCCGCGTTTGCCGCACTCGCGGCGCTGGTTGTGGTCGCGGGCTGCATCGGGAATCGCGTCGCGGTGCTCGTGAAATCCGGCTGGATTGAACCGGCGGTGCTGTGGGGCGTGCTGGTTGGACGCTCGGGCACCACGAAAAGCCCTGTGCTCAAGCTCGTGACGCGCGCGCTCATCGACTTGTTCAAGGCCGAGCGCCGCGCCTTCGCCGACGCCACGAAGGAATATCTTCGCGAAGTGGAACGGCACAACGTCCGGCTGGCCGAGTGGAAGAAATCGCAGCGCAACGGCCCGCCGACCGATCCGCCCGACGAACCCGAACGCCCGACCGAACGCCGGCTGCTCGTATCGGATATCACCGTCGAAAAGCTCGGCGAGCTGCTGGAACAGAATCCGCTTGGGCTGCTGCTCTCGCGCGACGAGCTGGCCGCGTGGTCCGGCGCCTTTGACCGCTACGCGGCCGGCGGGAAGGGAAGCGATCAACCGGCGTGGTTGTCCATGTACGACGCGGCCCCCGTCACCATCGACCGCAAGAGCGGCAAGGGGAATTACTTTGTAGAGCGGGCCGCGGTAAGCGTGCTCGGCAGTATCCAGCCCGGCACACTGGCGCGCAGCTTCGGGACGGCCGAGCGCGAAGCCGGGCTGCTCGCCCGCGTGCTCGTGGCGTACCCGCCGGACCGGCCGGCGCTATGGACGGAAGCGGCGCTGCCCGATGACGTGGCCGAGGACTGGCGAAAGCTGCTCGAAGCGCTGCTGGCCCTGCCCGCGGCCGTCGATGAGCACGGGGACCCCCGGCCGCGGTTCATCCCGATCGGGCAGGAAGCGAAGGCGCTGTGGATTGAGTGGCACGACCGCCACGCGCGCGAGCTGGTGGATATCAGCAATGACGACCTGGCCGCGCACTATGCGAAGCTGAAAGGCGCGTGCGCTCGTATCGCGCTGCTGTTCGCGTGCGTGGAAGTGGCGGCCGGCGGCGATGCCGTCGCGTATATCAGCGCGGACGCGATGCGGCGAGCTATCGCCGTGGTCGAGTGGTTCAAAGGCGAAGGCCGGCGCGTGTACGCCGTCCTGGGCGAGACTGAGGAAGACCGCGCCCGTCGCCAGCTCATCGAATGGATTGAACGCCGGGGCGGTGCGGTGACGGTCCGCGAGTTGACGCACGGCTTGCAGCAATACCGGGGCCGGGCCGACGCGGCGAAAGCTGAGCTGGACGCGCTGGCGAAGGCGGGCTGCGGCGCATGGGAACACCCGGCACCGGGGCCGAAGGGCGGGCGTCCTTCCCCGCGTTTCGTACTCGCGACCGGCGACACCAACACCAAAACCCCCGCTGACGTGGGCGTGAAGGAGGGTATCGGTACTGGTGTCACCGCGAGCGGGTCGGCGAACGTCGAAGGCGCTGACGGCAACGGGGGCGCTGGCGACGGCGAAGATTGGGGGGAAGTATGACGGCCGCCCTGGCCACGCCGGCGGCGCTGCTCGCCGAGTTGACCGCGCTTGGCATCGAATTGCAGGCCCACGGGGACCGGCTGCGGTTTCGGCCGCGATCGGCGATGACGGCCGAGCTGGTCGCGCGCGTCAAGGTTCACAAACCCGGGCTGCTGGCACTGCTCGCCGACACCGAAACCCCCGCTGATGGTGCCGCTACGCCGGGTTTCGGTAGTGGTGTCGGCGACGTGCTCACGGCCACGAGCTACACCGCCGACGAAGCCCGGATGCTCGCGGACGCCCCGGCCGACATGCGGGCTGCCGTCGAATCCATCAAACGCATGTTCCCGGGGGCCGTGCTGGTGAGTGTCCAGCGCACCGCCCCGGAACCCCCGCCGGTTGGCGCTGCGGCGTGGCCCACGGCCGACGATGCCGGGACGTTGCTCGCGGGCGTCGCGGACTTGGCCCGCAAGCGCGACGGCTGGACCCCGGCGACGTGGCGGGGACGGCTGCTGTACCTGGCGGACGCGTGCGCGGCGTTGCACCCGGACCGGGCCGCCGAGCTGCGGCGTGCTGCTATCGCGCTGACGCCCGGGCTGGTGGAAGCGTTCGAAGAGCGCGCCGCGATCATGGAATACGACGCCGGCTTGCCGCGGCAAGACGCCGAAGCCGCGGCGGCCGCCGACACGCTCACATTCTTGAAGGGGACGAAATGAACTTGCTTGTAAGCAAGCACCATGCTATTCTGTTCGGCATGGCCGAGCTGCTGAACATGATGCGGAAGGCGATGGAAACGAGCGGGCAGAGCCGCTACCGCATTTCGAAGGAAACCGGTATCGCCGAAAGCGTGCTGTCGCGCTTCATGAGCGGGGAAACGGCGCTTACCGTTGAAACGATGGAACGGCTGGCCGATTACCTTGGGCTGGAAATCGTGCTGCGCCCCAAGCGGGGCCGCGGTGCGCGGAAAGGTGGGTGACGTATGGCGAGTAAGCGACAGCGACCGAAAGGCGCGGGAACGCTCTACCGACGCGAGCCGAAGGGGCCGTGGATTGCCCGCTGGTACGACCACAACGGCCGCCGGCGGGAAGCATCGACCCGCACCACGGACAAGGCGGCGGCCGAACGGATTCTGGCGAAGCGTGTTGCGGATACGGCGATTCGTCGGGACGGCGTGATTAGCGCCGCGCAGGACCGCTACATTGAGGAATCGCGGAAGACGCTGGCCGAGCACTTCGCCGAGCACGACGATTACTTGCGCGTGCATATCAACCGGAAGACCGGCTTCCCCGCGACGCCCGAGCACCGTTCGCATCGCCAGAAGCACTTGCAGACCGTGGCCGACGCGCTCGAATGGTCGAAGCTGGAAGACCTGGACCGCTCGAAGCTCGAAGCGTGGCTGGCCGGGCAGGACGCCGCGGGCATGTCGGCCCGCACGCGAAACACGTACGCGCTAAGCTGGTGCGCATTCGGAAACTGGTGTGTGGATACCGGCCGGCTCGTGGCGAACCCCTTTACCCGGCTCGGCCGTGCGAATGAACGTGCGGACCGCCGGCGGCATCGTCGGGCGCTTGCCGTTGACGAGCTGCGCCGGCTCATCGACGCCGCACGTCGGCGGCCGCTGGCCGAGTACGGCCGCCCGCCCGTCACGGTGCCGCAGATGGAAGGCGAGCCGAAGAAGCGCGCGTCCTGGACGTATGACCCGGTGACGCCTGAGAACATCGCGAAGTGTGAGGCGAACGCCCGCGAGCGGTTGAAGGAAAAGCCCGAGCTGGTCGCGCAGCTTGAAGGACTCGGCCGGCAGCGCGCGTTGACGTACAAGACGCTGGTCCTGACGGGGCTGCGCTTGAACGAACTGCGGTCCCTGACGGTCGGCGTAGTGGACCTGGACGGCCGCGAGCCGACGGCGGCGCTGGCCCCCGAGAATGAGAAGGCCCGTCGCGGTGCGGATATCCCGCTGCGGAACGACCTTGCCGCGGACCTTCGGGCACACCTGAGCGAGCGGCTTCAGGATGCCCAGCGCGACGCAATCCGCGCGCGGCGGCCCGTTCCCGCCCGGCTACCGACGGAAGCGCCGCTACTGGTGGTTTCAAGCGAGATTCTGCGCGTCCTGGACCTGGACCTTGTGGCGGCGGGGCTGGCCGAGCGCGTCCGCGGGAAGGACCGCAAAGGGAAGCCGTCCTGGAAGATCGACAAGCGGGACGAACGGGGCCGGACGTTCGACATGCACGCGTTCCGCACCACGTTCAATTCGCTTCTGGCGGCCGCCGGTGTCCCGCTGACGACGCGGCGTATCCTGATGCGGCACGCGGCCGAAGGCGTGACCGATGAGCACTACGCCGATACGAAGCTCATCGACCTGCGCGGGGCGCTGGACCGGCTTCCGGCGTTGCCGCTGGACGGCAAGCCCGAGCGGCAGGCGCAGAGCGCCACGGGCACGGACGATGCAACGGCGGCATCCGGTGTTAGGGAATTGTCCCCCCGCCTATTTCCCCGACAGTTGCAGCGCGATTCGGCGCGATTCAGCGCTCAAGCGGTCGGCGAAGGAAGCACGCCGGCGGCGCTGTGCGGCTCGCGTAACTCATTGCGGGTGCAGGAACAAAGCGACGCCACGCGTCGCGGTGCGAAGGGGGGAAGAACAGCGGGCGATGGGATTCGAACCCACGACGTCCAGCTTGGGAAAATCCCGGAAATTCCGTGGCGAAACGCCCGAAAGTTCTTTTCTGCCAGCAGCTTAGCAAGCTGATTCGCGTTTCGCAATCCTTCGCACGGCATCGCGTCTTTTCGCATGAAAACGCGGTATCGAAAGCTAAGAACGGTACAAAAACGGTAGAGGCTTTCAACTGCAAAACCGACAAGTCGGAGTCGCATATCTGCGTCACGGCAATAGCTGTCTATCGGTGTTGTCTCGGAAGAAATCGCGTGCCAGCGATAAGATTCTCGTTGCTTACCTGCTGCGCTGCGGATTCCAATTGTGCTTTTCTCCGCGGACGTGCTTGCTCCACGCGTAGAGCGAATCGTACAAGACCAGGCCGTGGTGAAGCTGCTCATGGTCGTCCTTGAAGACGTGGGAGAGCCCCAGCGAAACCGCGAGCAATCCGGCGCATTCGGGAGCGAGATCGGGCCGACTTGTGTCGGCGCCGCGGACAATCGTCGCCAACTCCTGCAACGCCGGATCGGTCAGGTTGTACTTCTTGAGGATCGCGTCGAAGCTGCACAATGGACCGTCGTGCGTCAATTCGACGCCCGGCACGTCGTAGGGCGTCGCGCCTTCACGCTGGGCCATGGCCGTGACTTGATCTGGCGGAACGAACAGGAACTGGGCGTCCTTGTCCACGAACCGCAGGATCAGCCACGGGCAGGCAATTCTGTCGATCTTCGGGCGCTCGCGCGTAATCCACTTCATGGCTTGGCCTCCGATACTCGTCGATTCCTCATTCTGCGAGACGACAGCGCCGCCGGTCAAGATGCCTTTCTGTTCCTGACTGAAATGTCAGAATCCCGTAAGTAGTATCCCGGCTCACGCGGCACGATAATCATCGCCCAAGGTCGAACATCATGCGCATTCTTGTGGTTGAGGATGAGAAAAAAATCGCCAAGGCCCTGCACGACGGCCTCGCGGCGCAGGGGTACGAGGTCGCCGTCGCGCACACGGGCGAGGACGGCTTTTTCCAGCTCAATGAACACACGTTCGACCTCGTCCTTCTTGATTTGATGCTCCCCGGTCGTGACGGCTACGAAGTCCTCGCGACGATGCGAAAGCGCGGCATGACCACACCCGTTCTTATTCTCACGGCCCGCGACGCGATTGAGGACCGGGTGCTCGGCCTCGACAGCGGCGCGGACGACTACCTGGTAAAGCCGTTCGCGTTTCCCGAACTTCTGGCGCGAATTCGCGTGCTGCTACGGCGCGGGAAGTCAGAACCGGCGACGCGGCTTCGCTTGGCCGACCTGGATATGGACGTGATGGCACGGCGCGCCACACGCAACAGTCATCCGCTTCAACTCACCGCACGCGAGTTCGAGTTGCTGGAGTATCTTCTGCGCCATCACGGTGAAGTTGTCTCGCGCGAAATGCTCGCCCGTGACGTGTGGCAGACGCCGACGCGGGCAACACCGATCGACAACGTGATCGATGTGCATATCGCCCGGCTGCGCCGAAAGGTGGACGACCCCTTCGAGCGGAAGCTGATCCACACGGTTCGCGGCATGGGGTTCGTGGCCAGGGAGGAGGCACCGTGACGACTTCCTGGCACAGTGTGCGGATGCGGCTGACGCTGTCGTACGCGGCGGCGCTCGCCGTTGTTGTCGTGCTGTTTGCCGCTGGCGTCTATGCACTTGTGACGTGGAGCTTGCATCGCCAGAGTACCCAGCAACTTGACGATGCCCTCAGAGCAGTCGAGCAAGCCTACAAAGATGGCGGCGATGAACTAGAAGAAATTGACCATCATGGGTCGGTGACATTTTTCCACGTGTCCGCCGGCGATTCATTGCTCTATCAGTCGGATGCGTGGCGGCACAATCAGCTTTCGACCGCACTTGCGAACTCGGCGGGCAGTCAGGGCGGGCATTTTC
The DNA here is from genome assembly GCA_900696465.1 of uncultured Planctomycetota bacterium. Lineage (GTDB taxonomy): Bacteria > Planctomycetota > Phycisphaerae > UBA1845 > UTPLA1 > UTPLA1. The sequence goes on along the minus strand of CAADGE010000017.1, from coordinate 93,000 downwards.
AAGCCCCAAGTGGCGAGCCGTTCCTTGTGCGAACGCTCGTGGTGCGCGATTTGGCACCACCCGTAACACTTTCGGCCGCAATCAGTCAGCGATTGCCCCGCCAGTCGCTCCAGACGGTTGCGATCACGCTTCTCGTCGGTCTGCCCGTGGCCATTTTCGTGGCCGCGATCGGAGGCTACTGGCTGGCAGGACGAGCATTGGCGCCGGTGACAGCCATCACCGCGAAGGCCCGCGACATCACGGCTGAGCGCCTAAGCGAACGCCTTCCGGTTGCGAATCCCGATGACGAGTTCGGCCAACTGGCGACCGTGTTCAACGATGTGCTGGGGCGAGTCCACGAATCGTTCGAGCGGCTCAAGCGCTTTACATCGGACGCATCGCATGAACTTCGGACCCCGCTTACAGCGATCCGCAGCGTGGGCGAAGTGGCCCTGCACAACCACTTGCCCTCCGAGCAATACCGCGAAGTCATCGGCAGCATGCTGGAAGAGACCGACCGCCTGACGCGGCTGCTGGACAACCTGCTGACGCTCACGCGAGCGGATAATGCCTGCGGCACCGTATGTCGCGAGCGAGTCGATATAGCCGACATAGCGCTCGGTGTCGGCGAACTCCTGCGCGGCCTTGCTGAAGAGCGTGACCAGAAACTGACCATCGAGGCGGCAACGCCGCTCCATGTCGAGGCCGACCCGAATCTCCTGCGCCAAGCCCTCATTAACCTGCTCGACAACGCCATAAAATACACGCCTCCGGAGGGTGCTATTCGGGTCATGGCCTGCCTTTCCCCGCAGGACGAGGTGGTAGTGGAGGTCACCGACTCCGGACCGGGCATCGCGCCGGAACACCAACGGCATGTCTTCGATCGCTTTTATCGTGTTGACAAAGCCCGTGCGCGCGAGACGGGCGGAGTCGGACTCGGTCTCGCGTTGGCCAAATGGGCCGTGGAAGTAAACGGGGGTCGGATTGAACTGCAAAGCGAAGCGGGCAGCGGAAGCACGTTTCGCGTGGTGTTGCCTGGCCAGGCGGCCCTGCAACGTAATCAAGTTTTTGGGGAATGCAGTTGAACCCAAGCCGAAGGAGCCAATCTATGAGCGTGCATCGGACTACCTCAATGAGCGTTTTCATTCTCGCCCTGACGTCAACGGTCTTGGCGCAGGACACGCCGAGCACGCAGCCTGCGCCTCAATCGACGAAGGCCGAATGGAACTTCGACAAGGACGAGGTCGGCAAACCGAGCCCCGATTGGCGCGTTGCCGAGACCAGCGGCACGGGCAAGGCTGGCAAGTGGACCGTCGTCAAAGATGATTCCGCGCCCAGCAAGCCGAACGTCCTGAAGCTCGAAACGCAGGCGGACGGCAAGACTTACAACCTGTGCATCGCCGAGAAGTCTTCATTCAAAGACCTCGACCTACGCGTGCGGGTCAAAGCCATCAGCGGCAACGTGGACCAGGGCGGCGGGCCGATCTGGCGTTGCAAGGACGAGAACAACTATTACATCTGCCGCATCAATCCGCTGGAAGGAAACTTCCGGGTGTACAAGGTCGAAAAGGGCAAACGAACGGAACTTGAGAGCGCGAAGCTGGAAACGAAAACCGGGCAGTGGTACGAGGTCCGGGTTGTGATGGTGGGCAAGCGGATCGAGTGCTACGTGGATGGTAAGAAACATCTGGATGCCACCGACGACACGTTTAAGGTCGCCGGCAAGGTCGGGCTGTGGACCAAGGCCGACGCCTCTTCGTCATTTGACGAAGTGGCGGTGAACGTGCCGAAGGTTGCTGACACTCCAAAGAAAAGTGGCAATTGAGCATTCACAAGGAGGTGTTCCGTGAAGTACCTGCAAATGGTGTTGATTCTTGGATTCTTCGTTGGCAGTAACGCGTCCGCTTCCCCGGATCAGACGAAGCAGCTCGACGCTTCGAAGATCGAGCAGATCACTGGATTGAAGGCGGCTGTCGTTGACGTCGAGAACGTTGTCCGTGTCACGTCGCCCCGAAACGACATTCAGGTTCGCGTTGACGGCACGCAGCTTCCGCCTTTCGCAGGCCTGACGAGCTGGGCGGCGTTTCGGCCGGGCGAGCAAGCAGAGGCAATGGTCATGGGCGACTTTGTGCTCATGCAGGACGAGGTCAACCCCGTTATGGACGCCTGCTTCGCCGGAGGGCTGACCGTCACGGCGCTGCACAACCATTTCTTCTACGACGACCCAAAGGTGCTCTTTCTCCACATCGGCGGTGAAGGCACAACGGAGCAGCTTGCGTCTGGCGTGCGGAAGGCGCTCGATACGGTGAAGGAGATTCGCAAGGCATCGCCACGACCAGCAAGCAGTTTTGTCGGCAAGCCAATTGCTCAACCAAGCGCCGTCAGCGCCAAGCCAATCGAAGAGATTCTCGGCAAGAAGGCCGATGCCAAGGACGGCATGCTGAAATTCAGCTTTGGTCGGACCGTAAGGATGAGCTGCGGCTGCGAGGCCGGCAACGCGATGGGTGTGAACACCTGGGCCGCGTTCATTGGCGACGACGGAGCGGCCCTGGTCGATGGCGACTTCGCCTGTCTGCCGGGCGAGCTGCAACCTACACTCAAGGCCCTCCGCAAAGCAGGCATCAACATTGTTGCGATTCACAACCATATGGAGACCGAAGACCCTCGCGTGATCTTTCTGCACTATTGGGCGAAAGGCCCGGCAAGCGAACTCGCAAAGGGCGTGAAATCCGCGCTTGACGCCCAGGCGGACGTCAAGAAATCACCGGCAGTTTCGGAACGTGACTAACTAACACTCAGTTGAATGGAGTTTGGACATGTACAACGCAAAGTTACATCTAATGCTTGTCGCACTTGCGACCGCTTCATCGGCCGTGCTCGCGGCGAACCCCACGCACGTTTTCGTTGTTAACACGGGGGACGCCTCTGTCTCGCTCATTGATCTCGCGAGCATGAAGGAGGAGAAGCGAATCCCGGTCGGCGCGCGACCGTACGGCATCGCCGTGACATCCGACCAGAAAACGGTCGCGGTGGGTGTCGAGGACGAAGAGAAAGTCAAATTCCTCGACGCCAGCACGTTCGAGGTCAAGGGCGAAACTCCGATTGGCAAGATGCACAACGATCACATCATCCTCTCAGCCGATGGGAAGCATATTCTGGTCGCCAACTTCTACAGCGACGACATCGTGGGCATCGACGTGACGACCATGAAGGAGGCATTTCGAATCAAGGAAACCAGCGCACCCCACGTCATTAAGTACGGGCCGCTTCGGAAAAATGCCTTTGTGACCTGCAAGAAGATCACCGGGATTGCGATCGTCGATCCCGCCGCCCGGAAAATGGTCAAGTTTCACCAAATCAATGTGAACCCCCGGAGCCTTACCTTTTCCGAGGATGAAACCAAGGTGTATTTCGGATCATTCTGGGTGGATGGCTTCTTCGAAATGGACGCGGAGTCCGGCAAGGTGACGCGGCTCTTTGCGCTCGACCCTCCGAAGGACAACCGCGAGCCGCAGGAGGTAACCTATCATGGCGTCGAGGCGATCGGCGGAAACATCGTGCTTGCCGCTAATGAGGGCCGCTCGCTCGTGGATGCCGTCGATGTGAAGACTGGTAAGCACCTTGACCGCTTGACCGACGTGTCCAAGCCATGCTGCATCGAGCAGATTCCGAGCAAGAGCGACGCCGTTCAGGTCTTGGTCAGTAATATTGGCGATGGGACGCTGCAAAAAGTCGAAGTCTCCTCCAATGGAAAGATGCGATCATTGGCAAAGGCCCGTGTCGGCGCAGCGCCGAAGCGTGTTGCGTTTTTCACTCCCAGTCGCTGACTGCGACACTTTGGATTCCGAACAACGCTCGACACCAAAACGGAAGGCGGATGTAAATTGAACGACCAGGTTCAGGAATCGGCGACGACAGTCGCTCCGCCGACCGAATCGATCCAGGGGCCGCTCGCGGCGGACTCAGCACCACGCTTGGAACATCCCACGTTTGCAGAGGCATTTCGATTCTGGCTCAAGCTTGGATTCATCAGCTTTGGCGGCCCAACGGGGCAGATCGCGATCATGCACACGGAACTCGTGGATCGAAAGCGATGGATCAGCGAGTCCAGATTCCTGCACGCACTGAATTACTGCGTGCTGTTGCCAGGTCCCGAGGCCCAGCAGCTTGCCACATACGTCGGTTGGCTGCTGCATCGCACCTGGGGCGGCGTCGTCGCCGGATCGCTGTTCGTACTGCCTTCTGTCGCGATTCTCTGGGGGCTGAGCTATGTGTATGTCGTTCACGGCAACGTCCCCTGGATCGCGGCGATTTTCTACGGCTTAAAGCCGGCAGTTATGGCCATCGTTGCCGCGGCCGTTCTGCGTATTGGAAAACGGGCGCTGAAAAACGAGATCATGTGGACGATTGCGGCCTTCGCTTTCGTGGCGATCTACTTCTTTCACGCACCTTTTCCTCTGATCATCCTGGCGGCTGGGTTGATAGGCCTGATTGGCAGCAAATACCGGCCTCGCCAGTTCGTCGTCCTGAAACCCCACGGTTCAAAGTCTGGCGGGCACGCCGCTGTCCTGGATGACGATCATCAATCGCCCGATCACGCTCGCCCATCGGTTGCACGAGCCATTCGCGTCGTCATTTCTTGCGGGGTCCTATGGTGGCTGCCGGTCGTGACTGCTGGGTTGATGCTTGGTTGGAATAGCGCGATTCCGCAGGAAGGACTCTTCTTCAGCAAGGCAGCAATGGTGACGTTTGGCGGTGCCTATGCCGTTCTACCGTACGTCGCACAGCAAGCCGTTGAAAAATATGGTTGGTTAAGCGCTGGTCAAATGCTTGACGGCTTAGCCCTGGCGGAGACCACGCCTGGACCGCTCATCATTGTCCTTCAATTCGTCGGGTTTCTCGGAGGTTACCACCATCCCGGCACTCTGCCGCCGCTTCTGGCTGCCACGCTTGGCGGGCTGCTCACGACCTGGGTGACCTTCCTGCCGTGCTTCCTTTGGATTTTCCTGGGGGCGCCGTACATCGAACATCTTCGCAGCAGCGAGAGGATGACCGGTGCTTTGTCCACCATCACCGCGGCGGTGGTCGGCGTCGTGCTTAATCTCGCGGTTTGGTTCGCAATAAAAGTTCTTTGGCCCGGCGATGGCGGAATCGATTGGTTTGCGGTCGTTATCGCAGCCATCGCCTTCGCGGGTTTGTCGCTCTGGAATTGGAATGTTGTCGGCGTCGTGGTTGGCGCCGGTGCCGTAGGCCTCGCTTATCGGTTTCTGCTACCTTGACGTGTCGAGGCAGCGTTCACGCAATGATGTCCATGCGCTTGAACTGGACATCGACCTAGGGCCGATTCTTCATAAGTCGTTGGCGGAAAAGGAAAAGCGGGCGAGGGGATTCGAACCCCCGACGTCCAACTTGGGAAAATCCTGGGAAATCCGTGGCGGAAATCCCGAAAGTTCTTTTCTGCCAGCAGCTTAGCAAGCTGATTCGCGTTTCGCAATCCTTCGCACGGCATCGCGTCTTTTCGCCTGAAATCGCGGTATCGAAAGCTAAAAACGGTACAAAAACGGTAGAAGGTTTTGGCGGCTTGGCAGCCTCTCCGGCACACCATCCCCGTTGTCCTCGTGGCGTCCGCAAGCGAGGTGATTCGAGCGATACAGTACACCGCTATCAACCAAAACGGGCACCTCTTGGGCAATAAGAAGCTGCCCTATAGCTCACGTACTTGATCGAGCGGCAAGAAACGCCGACAGGTCGGGGCCGCTGTTTCGCGGCACGGCCTTGCCGTCTATCGGCGTTGCGATTTCTTAGGGAAGTTTCCGTCATCGTCGCGGTTCGAACGGAACCCACCATCGGAATTTGGGCAAAGCATCGTAAGGGATTAATTATAAAGGCTTTACACGCCGCCCGCCCAACACTCCCGGCCGACACAGACCATTGCGACGTTGCCCCCCAAACAATACACTCCGCGGCAAGCTGCTTTTGGTCGAGAATGGCACCGAGCAACGCACGCCACGATCTGGGACCGCTTGGTAAGCGAAGGTGAGAAACGTATGGAATCCCATCAGAATAGCTTGAAGGAACCCGACATGCTGCGCTCGATCTTCTCCAAACAAGCAGATCTGAACGATTATATATTCCGCAAACATGCGATCAGGGACAACGCCGGTAGCCCCTTGACAATGGATGCGATCGCGGCGGAATCAGCGGCGAACCGTCTGTCCGTGAACGACATTCCGAATCAGTGGTTGGTTCGATATTCCCGCGCCATGCGGGAAGAGATTCGAGAGCTCGACCAGAGCCTGCTTTGGAAATGGTGGAGCAAGGATCACCTCGACCTACAAAACGTTCGCGTAGAGCTAGTGGACATTCTCCATTTCTTGGTTTCGGCGATGATCTCTGCCGGGATGACGCCTGACTCTCTGCACTCGATATACTCGCAGAAACATGCCATCAACATGGCACGTCAAGACTCCGGATACAACGTGCTGAATAAGACCGAAGACGACAATAGGCAGATTACGTAGCTCTCCAAGTGGCAACTTCATGTCTAAAGGTTCATTATTCCGCTTGCCAAAGGACGGCGCGATCTATGCGACCTCCATCTTCTCGCGCTGTAAAGACTTGATTGCCTACCAAATATGGTCTGGCATCCAACCACATCGTTTAGATCAGTGGATTGGTAATTTCGATGGCGAATTAGAGCAGTATTTTGCGGCGCGCGTGCTCGATGCAACCATCTATCGATCCAACCTACAAACAGTCGCGCTAATGAAGCAGCTATTCGGACGAGTGCTTCCAGACCTGGCACGCTCCAACGGACTGCCTACTGTGGTACGAACAGTCGACGCGAGTCTTCAGAACGCTTCCGTCGATCCCCGCGTCCGAATTGCACCGGTCATTCCACCTGACGACCCACCAACAAAAAGCGGCGCGAGCATCGCAAGAATGTTAAAACGTCACCTCAGAATCTCCGAGCGCTGGATCATCCCTCCAGCTGACATTTTAAGCCACATTGGGAGTACAGATGTATTTATTTTCGTAGATGATTTCCTGGGTACAGGCATCCAGTTTTCCCATTTTCTCACGCGCACGGGCATCGATCAGCAACTGCCGAGAGCTACTTTCATTTATGCACCGCTTGCTGCACATGCTGATGGCAAAGAACACCTGCAAAAAAACTACCCGACCGTTCATGTCAGCGCAGTCGAAGACCTAGATGACAGTCACGCTTTGTTTCACGCTCAAGCTGGCAGTTTCCCCGACGCCGTCAATTCGCCCGAGATGGCGAGAGACTTCTATTATGATCTGCTACGACGCAAAAAGATAGTTATCGACGGCCCCGACAGAAGGGGCTTTGGCCACTTCGAATTGACCTATGCGTTCGAGCATGCCATCCCAGACAACTCGCTGCCAATATTATGGTGGAGCAAGTCGAACGACTGGAAGCCGCTATTTGATAGGTGAGGCATATGGCGACGAGCAGCATTCAACAAATCATGGCGGTCAATCGAGCGGAAGAACTCGGTTACGATGTCTGGGAACAGTTCGTTCTCCCGCCATTTTTCGACAAGCTCAGCATCGGCCATACGCGGAAGCCCAAAGTAATCATTGGAGGACGGGGCTGCGGCAAGACCATGCTATTGCGATACCTGGCACACGAATCGACCTTTTCACGTGCTCGCGCGGAAATCCCCAAAGATACTTTGGCGCACATCGGTCTGTATTGGCGAGCTGATACACAATTTGCCAGTCTCATGCAACTCAGAGACATCCCAGATGATACATGGTGGGCTGCATTTAAGCATATGGCAGCGATCATTCTGGGAATAGAGCTTCTCCGCAGTCTTGACAGTATTGCGCACTCAAATGTTGGAATTATCCGTGAGGCGGAGTTGCCCAGTATTAATTGCGAGAAGTTACAAGGTTTTGCCAATGACATCCCAACTACTTTGGGTGCGCTCCGAGTTCATCTTGAGCGCGCTCTTAGCGGATTTGAGGTCTGGGTAAATGATATACGATCCACGGCTCAACCGGTGTTTCTTCCCGGCGTTGCCTTCCTGAAGATGATGATTGAGTTGATCAAGGAGCAGTTGCCTGCGCTAAGCGGTGCAACTTTCTTTGTCTACATCGACGAATACGAGAATCTCGCAGCTTATCAGCAACGCATTATCAACACTTGGCTCAAGCACAGCGAGCCTCCGCTTGTATTCAATTTGGCGATGAAACGCAACGGCTTTAAGACGCGCGCAACGGAGGGTGACGAGGCTCTTTCGGATATTCATGACTATCGGGATATCGACTTGGAGTCCTTTGATTCAGACAGCGATTTTCAGGTGTTCGCGGCGGAGATTCTCTTGCTGAGGCTGCGCTTGGCGGGCCAAAAAGTGGCGGCGCTGAAGATCGATCTGCTGCGTGATCCTGAGCTGTTAGCGACACGGCGAGAACAGAAATACGCAGATTCAGTACGAGAATCGGCGAGAAGATTATTTCCGCAACTCTCACATCGTGAACTGGCTGCGGCCGCAGTTGGCGATGACCAACTTCGCGAACGACTGAAAGATAGAATCAGTAAGGCGCTCGACAAGCGTGGTTTGGCGAAGGATGAAGCCGCCGCATTTTTGCCATTGCAATCTCCTGAAGCGGCAATCATTATTCCTGCCCTGTTGTATCGAGAGTCGACGCCAATCTCTGTAGTAAAGGAAGAACTAGAGCGACTGTCAAAAGACTTGCCTAATAGATTTACGGGGCCGGCGAACTGGAATCACAACAACTTTGTTGGTTGTTATCTTCAGCTCTTTGACGGTCTTCCTAGGCCATGCCCTCTTTTTGGCGGATTCGCGACTTATTGCTACATGTCACGTGGGAACATCCGCCATTTTTTGGAGCTGTGCCACAAGGCACTCGAGAGAGCACCTAAGAGGAATGAGGGAGTTAAGTGCGTTAGCGTAGAAACGCAGGCGGATGCGGCGCGATTGGTGGCGTCCGATTTGCTTGCCGAGATCAGGAGCTTTGGAGTCAAGGGAAACAATTTGCATGCCTTTGTGCTCCGTCTCGGATCGCTATTCGCACTTTCACAGCAGCAACCAACGCAGAGTGAGCCGGAGCGAACCCATTTTGTCATCCAGGGTGGCGGGGACCTTGGAAGTGACGAAGTGAAGTTTCTTGCTGAGGCGGTGAAATGGTCCGTGTTGTTCGAGGAAAAAGGGACGAAGAAGAAGAGCGAGAGTGAACCGGAAGGGATCGAGTATGTGTTGAATCCAATTTATGCCCCCTATTTTCACATTAGTTACCGAAAGAAGCGCCGCTTAGAGGCTCCTGCGGAGCATGTAGCGACACTCATTAGCGGCTCGTATGAGGCAGTCCGGGCGCTGCTTCGGGATTATGAGCGTCGCTGGGCCATATCGCTTTCGGAGGTATCCTTGCCATTATTCTCTCACATGGTGGAGGGCGGCAAGAGTGATACTTGAACTTCAGAAAGGGGCAAGTGCAAATGACATTACCGCGACGGCTTGGACTACTTGCATTTGCGGTGCGATCCTCGACGATCGGGGACAGGCAGCGCATGATGAGATGGCGAAGCGAAGCAATACGTTGCTACGGCTCGTATATGAACCTGATACCTTTGAGCTTGATCTTAATGGTAGCCGGATCGGTATTGACTCGTTTACGAGGGCAGCAAGTGCTCTAGCCAACCAGCGCATTGTCTTGGAGTCCACGACCCTTGGGTTCGTTGAGATTTTGCTATGCTGCCGGGCGTTTCGCCAGATTGGAGTCTCCTCATTTGACGTGCTTTATGTCGAACCTGAGGGATATCGCAATCCCGGATCGCGTGGTCTGCTCAATCGCCGAGATTTCGAACTATCCAGTGATGTGCCTGGTTATCGAGCGGTTCCGGGCAACGCGATTCTGCTGGGAGATCGCATTCAGAATCGAGGCGTTTTTTTCCTTGGTTATGAAGAGGCCCGGCTTCGACGCGCATTCGAGGAGCTGCAAATGATAAGGCCCGAGAGTTCGGTTGTGGCATTTGGTGTCCCCGCTTTCAGACCGGGGTGGGAAATGGATTCGATAGCTAACAACATCGGTGTGATTCGCGAGCATAACATTCGAGGCGGGGTATATTTCTGTGGCGCGGAAAACCCTTCCGCCGTCGTAGACCTTTTGAACGACTTACATGTTGGGCTCTCGACAGGAGAGCGATTGTTTGTCGCGCCGATCGGGACCAAGCCTCATGGCATTGGTGCGGCATTGTTTGCTTCCGCGCACTCCGACGTGGGCATTATCTACGATCACCCTCGCCGCACCCAGGGTCGCTCAAGTAGGATCGCGCATTGGCATCTATATTCTGTCCGGGAATTCGGAGCATGACGACCCGAAGGCACGATACCCCAGTAGACGTAGCGCGGGCATTGGCAAGGCATGCCCCTCGCGATTTCAGTGCCATCCTCGATCCATCTGTCGGAACAGGCGCACTCCTCCGGCCACTTCTCGGCGCCATTGTTCGGCATGACGCTCGTGTTACTTGTATTGACGCCGATCCCAACGCTCTTGAGCAGGCGCGTCAGACACTGAGTAATTTGCCGAAGCGATGTGTGTCCATTGTAAGCACTGATTTTCTGGCATGGTCGAGCATCACCCGAAAGCGATTTGATTGTATCGTAATGAACCCGCCGTTTGCAGGGCGCCGAGAAGACCTTTGGCCGTTGAAGACCCTAGAGGACGGTGTAGTGCGAACGCGCTTTGCTTCTATTGAAGCTGCATTTGTTCACAAGGCTATCAACTTGCTAGTTGATCACGGAAGACTGCTTACGGTCTTGCCTTGTTCCGTCGTAATGGCGGAGAGTGCCCAGTGGTTGCGAAACGACGTATTTCGCTCGGGAGCTGTCCGGTTTGTTCATGAGCTGCCCCCTCGAACTTTTTCGGGCGTTGAGTCGCGGATGTACCTGTGTGTCTTCGAGAAAGCCGCAAAGCAGAAACGAGTTATCCTCCTAAATCACGACCTTGACGATCCGGAGCGAGTTTCAGTGAGCCTGACTGATGGCCGCGCGCGAACTCGCTTAGACTTTGGATACCATCGGTCTCGCCAGCGTTTTCAGGTAGCGAAGCAGGTCGACCGATATGGCTGGCAACCGCTGAGGAGAGTCGTTGACGTGTTCCGGGGTGATATCGGATCGCCGACCGGACCTGAACATGTTGTCCACACAACTGACTATTCAGACGGTTTTTGGTGGAAGGATAGTAGGCACAACGAAGACGTATGCAAGGATCCGGAAAAGCGAATCCAACGTGGCGATATACTGTTGAGGCGTGTCGGCCGAAATTGTTATTTGACATTTGGACAGCCTGTTGGACTTACCCGGATGTCGTGTAGTGATTGCGTGTTAGTACTTCGGCCGAAGACTCGCGGCAGCACAGTAGCCGTATTGCTGGCGCTACGTGTGTTAGGTGCACTTGGCTGGATAAAGGCACTTCTGGAGCGGGGGACCGGAGCCTCGTATGTGAGTCACGACAGTCTACTTAGCTTGGAAATACCGACAGCACTAGGTCAACTTCACAAGAAACGATTCGGTGCATTTTGCAGCGCGCAGAGAAAAAGAAACACGGCGGAATCTGAGCGTATAGTGTCCAGCCTTGCAGACAGCATGGATCGCACGATAGTCGGCCATACAATTAAATCTCGTCGGCAGAGACGACCACGTTGAACTGCACGCCGAGCGTCTCGAAGTGCTTCTGTCCGCAGCGGACCTTGTCGGCTTCGCTTGTGCGGAGTTTCAGGAAGTCCTTTGTCCCTTTGGTCTCGCGGACGAGGTAGAGGGTCTGTCCGTCGTGCTTCACAATGGCCCAGTCGGGATTGTACTTGCCGACGGGCGTGTCGATCTCGAACCAGTTGGGGAGCTTGACGAACACTTTGATGTCCTCGCGCTGGTCCAGCTTGCGGGCGAATTCGCGTTCGACTTCAGAGTCATAGACGACGTACTCGTACACCGAGTGCTGGACCTGGAGCGCCGTGAGGTAGTTGATTAGCTCCTCGTTCTTGAACAGCAGCATCTCCCACTCGGCGCCCGGACCTTGCCCGCCGATTTTCTCGTATTTGATGCCGTCTACAAGCAGCCGGTGAAGTTCGTGCTTGAGAATGCCGGCGACGGCGTCCATGAAACGCTGCGGGTCAACGAAAAACTCGGCGAGCCGGCCGGATTCCTTGAGAATCCGGACAAGGGTCGAGCGGGTCAGTTCCGTTTCGTTCTGAAGATAGGCAAGCACGTCGGGCACTGGCCGGTTTCCGAATGCGACTTGCTCCTCGGCGGCGCTGATTGCGGTAGCCGTGACGCCGCCACGGACGACGCCGACCTGGCCCGCCGTCACGCGGATTCTCGCCGCCTCGATTTTCGGCATCTTCTTGATCGTGGCGACGGCGGCGCCGACAAGCTCGTCGGTCTTGAACTCAACGCGGTACATCGTCTTGGGCTTGATTCGATCCCACAACGCCTTGAATTCCGGGCTGATTTGCACTTCCTTGCGTAGCCGGTTGGGGCCTTCCTGCTTCTCGCGGCGGATGTGCCGCTCGATCTGGTAGCTCGCGAGCAGGTCCACTACCGCGGGGGCAAGTTCCTTGTGCGGCGCGGGCAGTTCGATCTTGAAATCGGGGCGCTTCGGGTCGAAAGCAGGCTGCAAGCGCCCTTCCCCGTCGATCATCTTCTGAACGACGAGCGCCTTCTTGATCGCCTCGGCGGCCTCTCGGCCGATGGGCTTCTCCTCGCCCTCGACGACTTTCGTCAACCGCGCGATGGCGGTAATCGGCACCTTGCCAAACGTGACGCCGCAATCGTCCTCGTATTCTGTCTGGAGCGCCCTCGCGAAGTCTTCGTAGCTCTCGTTCGCCATGACAAACAGCTTGTTGATCGAATCGTCGAACACGCGCTGGCCGTGCTGGTTGACCGGCAGGCGCAGCCCGCGGCCGATTTCCTGTCGCTTCTTGAGCGCGGAGCGCGTCTCATTCAGCGTGCAAATCTGAAAGACGTTGGGATTGTCCCAGCCCTCGCGCAGGGCTGAATGGCTGAAAATGAAGCGCAGCGGCTCTTCTTCTGCGAGTAGCCGCTCCTTGTCTTTCATGATGAGGTTGTAAACTTCGTCGTCGGCTTGGGTATCGCCGCGCGTGTCTTTCAGCACGCCCTTCTTGTCCTGGGCGAAGTAGCCGTCATGCAGCTTTTCGACAGCGTGCTTGAACAGCGGCAGTCCCTTGTAGCGCTCCTCCTTGGCGAATTCGGCGAGCGCCGCTTCAAACGCCTCGGCAAACTTTCCCATCACCGGCTTGCCGTCTCCGTTGTAATCGCGGTAGTTGGCGACTCGGTCGATGAAGAACAGGCTCAGCACTTTGACGCCGCGGTCGCGTAGTTGTAGCTCCTTCTCCAGGTGCTTCTTAATCGTGTGCTTGATCTGTGCCCGCCATACGTCGTCGCGGAGGCCGCCGATTTCTTCGCCGAGCCGCATTACGCGGCCGCTGGTGAAGCGGATGTACTCGCTGCCCGGTTCGGCGTTGATCTCGGCAATCTCGAATCCCTGCCGATAGGCGGCGCGCTCCTCGGACACCGAAAACAGGTCGGCTCCGTTCTTCACCGTGACCGACTTTTCCTTCGGGCCGTCTGCCGACTGGACGTGGATGCGGAGCTTGGCCTTGATGCCGGGCTTGTAGTCAATCTTCTCGACGCGGACGAAGGCATCGTTGGCGCCGCCGTCGGCGACGGCGCTGCCGACCACGATCTGCTTCACGAGCCGAAGCTCGAACGCCCGTACAGGGTCCAATCGGTACACGAGGTTGTACGGATTGCGGTGAGTCGCAGAGTAGCGGAGTGTGCAAAGCGGATTCAGCGCCCGGATGGCCTCCTGGGCCTTCTCGGTCGAATCGACGCTCTGCGGCTCGTCGATGATGACGATGGGCCGCGCCGCCTGGACGAATTCAATCGGTTGCCGGCCGGAAAGCCGGTCGCTTTCCTTGTAGATGACGTTGCTCTTCTGCTCGGCCTCGGTACCGGTGAAGTTCTTGCGGAAGGCGTCGATGTTGATGACGAGAATCTGGAGCGTATTGCTGATCGCGAACTGGCGTAACCGATTGACTTTCTTGGCGTCGTAGACGAAGTGCTCGAAAGACAGGTTGTTGTAGAGCGCCCGGAAGTGCTCGGCTGTGATCTCGATGTTCTTGAGCACGCCTTCGCGGATGGCGACACTCGGCACGACGATGATGAACTTCTGAAAGCCGTAACGACGTGAAAGCTCGAAAACGGTACGGAGATAGACGTACGTCTTGCCCGTCCCGGTCTCCATCTCGACGGAGAAGTGCGGGCAGGCCCTGGCAGCATTTGCCGGCCCGTCAAACAAGTCCCACGCCTCCAGGGGCGCAGCTGTGTCAGGCACTTCGATATCGTTGCGGGCTTGTATGGTGCGGACATTTTGGAGCAGCTTGTCGGCCGACAGGAGCATCTGGTTTCCGACGCCAAGCTCGGTCCGTTCCTGACCGGCAAGCAAGTCACCCGCCGCGCCCCAATCGCCCATGTTGATGACGGCGTATTCCGGCGCGCCCTGCGGCTGGCCGTCGAACACGTCGGTGAGCGCGGCAATCGCGTCAAGCTGAAAGGGCTGGTTGGCGTCGAATTGCAGTTTCATTTGCGTTTCTTCTTCGGCTTCGGTGGCTTTCCAGCGGCCGTTATCCGCTTGACTTCCTTCTCGAAATCGCTTTCAAACGCGCGGTCCTGTGTGACACGGAACTTTTGGTATTGCTCCTCGGCCAGCCGCTTGGCGACTTCCGCTGACACCTTGCCGGCGTTGGTCAATACCTCGTACTCGTTGAATTTCAGGAAGGCGTCGAGCTTTCCGACCCAATCGGCCATGCGCATCGGAATCTGACGCGCCGCTTGATTCTCGGCGAAGTCCAGGTACATCGTGACGATGCGTTCCAGGTCCTTGATCTCCTGCTCGATCAGGTAGTTCTTGGCGACGGACACGTCACTCTTGTGAATCTTGCCCTTTGGCGCGTTCTTCCACGTCGTCAACCCCATCGACGGCTTGGACGCATCGGCACGCCCGGCAATGATTTCCGCCGCCGTTTTTCCCGTGACGGCCCAGTGCAACTTGTTTTGCACGGTCTTAAAAAACGTGGCGGTGATCGGGGCGTCCTTGTCGTAGTCGATGCTGCACTGTTCGTAGATGTCGGCGATCTTGAGATAAAAGCGCCGCTCGCTGGCCCGTATCTCGCGGATACGTTCCAGCAATTCGTCGAAATAGTCCTTGCCGAATCGTTTGTTCAGCTTGAGCCGTTCGTCGTCGAGGACGAAGCCCTTGATGACGAACTCGCGGAGCGTCTGCGTTGCCCAGATGCGGAACTGCGTGGCCTGTGCGCTGTTCACGCGATAGCCGACCGATATGATGGCGTCGAGGTTGTAGAATTCGATCTCACGGCGGACCTCGCGCTTGCCCTCGGTTTGAACTCTTAGAATTCTTCTAATAGTTGCCTCGGCACGAAGCTCGCCCGATTCGTAAATCTCCTTCAGGTGGTAGTTGATCGTCGGGATTTCGACGCCGAAAAGCTCGGCGATCCGCTTCTGATTCAGCCAGAACGTCTCCGATTCGTAGAGGACCTCGATCCGCACCGTCCCACCGGGGGTCTGGTACAGGATCAATTCGCCTTCCTTGGGATTGTCGGATTCGGGCATCGGGTCCTCCTACACGGTCTTAAAGCTCGTGATGCCCTTGGTTCGGAACGTCTGGACCGCGTTGGCCTTCAACTGGTCGTTGCCGGCGAATCCGGCGTCCAGGCAGACGACGCGCTCGGGCTTGGCGTCGGCGATGGCGCGGATCAGTTCGAGTGTGAGCGCCTGTTTCAGGCAGATAATCAGCGCGCCGCCGGCGACGGAGTAAACGGTCTTGCCAGCCAGCGTCTTTTTCTCGACCGGCGTCGTCAACGGGAAGCCGCTCTTAAGCAGGAGTTCGTACAGGATGTCGTCGGCGGAACGGCCGTCGCGGATGTGCTCGACGTGCAGTTCAAGCTGCTTTTCAATCGCCTCGGCCTCGTGCTCGACGCGAGCATCCCATTCGGTGAAGTTCGACTCAGCGAGCTTGTACACGCGAAAACCGATGTCAGCATTGGGTGCCAAGAGTTCGTTCTTGAGTTTTGTACCGACTCTGCGCATCCGTTCCTTTGCAATATCTGCGATGGTCGCGTAGCCCGCTTTCCGCTCTTCCGAACCTTCGGCAGTGGGCTCCGGCAACTGGACACAGATGAAAGGGCGGCGCTCCTGAGTTTCGACCGCCAACTCCAACGCAGCGTGACCGGTTGACGCCGACCCTGCAAAGAAATCCAGCGTGATATCTCCATCCTGAACCCCGCTTATCGCCATCAAGAATTTGATTAATGCCGACGGCTTGGCGAAGTCAAACGGTATCTCAAGGACTTTCAATTCCGCGGAACTGTGGCGGCTCTCGAACTTCTCCAATATGTTCCCGGGTAGCTGGCCGTCCTCAAGTCGGTCGTTTAACCAAATCTTGTAATACACATTCCATTTCGCCTTCCGACCGTCGGGCGTTACGAGCGAGGTTCGGTCGCTTTCGATGAATTCAATTCCGCCGTTTGCCTTTTCTTGTTCAAATCGGGAAAAAGTCCAGCGCCATACTCCATCACCATCTATCGGCTTGCTTTGTGCGCCTTCGCGTCGCTCGTCGGGAAAAGTCTCCCCCGGAGGTATTACGAGTGTCCCGTCGGGACATTGAATGTAGTATCGCTGATTCGCTCGCTTTTCGAGCATGGCCTGATAAAGTCCCATCGACCGGAACTTCTCGCCTTTGCGAGGACCAGTCGTTTCGACCTTTGTGTATACGGTATCTATGACTTTCTGGCCGATTTGCTCACGAAACGGATTAAGTTCATCGACACTTCTCGCGAAGGCCACGATGTAGTCAACCGATGGTGAAAAGTGGACACCTTTCTGTCCGCCAGTCTTCATTACGCGCGAGCAAATTGTCAGGCGATTCTCTTCGCCAAACAACTCGTCTCCTAGTTTCAACAGATTGCCGAGTTCAGCTTCCCCAATAGAGACAAACAATGCACCGTCGGATCGAAGCAGATTCCTTGCCAGGTACAATCGGGGATACATCATGTTCATCCACTTCGAGTGGAATCGTCCGTCGGCGTCGGTGTTCGTGCCGAACTTGCGGCCTTCGGCATCAACCTGGCCGGTGTATTCGAGGTATGTACGCAGCGACTCGGAATAGTTGTCCGGGTAGATGAAGTCGTTGCCGGTGTTGTACGGCGGGTCGATGTAGATCATCTTGACCTTGCCGAGATACGATTTCTGCAAGAGCTTGAGCACTTCCAGATTGTCACCCTCGATGATGAGGTTCTCGCTCTTCTCGAAGTTGACGCTCTCCTCGGGGCACGGGCGAAGCGTGGCGACGCTCGGCGTTTGAATGGTCTTGAAGCAATCGGCTTTGCCCGGCCAATTCATGCCGAAGCGTTCTTTGCCCGTGTCCACGCTTTGCCCAAGGGCGAGTTTCAGCCGCTCGAAGTCGAGCTTGCCACCCTCGGTTCGGATTTCCGGGAAGAGCCGCAGCAGGTCGGCAATCTTCTCGCCCGCGATGTCGTGCGAGCGAAGGTCGAGTTTTTCAGGTTCGGTCATGGGATTCAGTCCATTCATTGGTTTGCCATGCGGTTATGCCTCTTCGAGCACGAATCGGGCGCGCTCGCGCCGGAGCATTTCGTGCGTCCTGGCGTACTGCACGCCGAGCCCGATGCACACGTTAGGAATCTTGATGCGCGCGGGTGTGTGCTCGATCTGTTCGTGCGTCACGACGACGTGGCCGCCGGCCAATGCGTGGGCGATCAGGTGGTAATCAGCCGCTTCAAGGAACTGGCTTTTCGCTGCGGCGTTGTATTTCTGCGCAGTCACCCATGCGCTGACCCTCTCCATCGCAGGCAGCACCGCGGCATCCGGTTGACGAAAGAACCCTTCGCCGAGGGCTGGAAGCCATTCGTTGAGTTCGTCGTCCTGGAGTTCATTCGCCACCTGGATCACGCTGGCGATGGTTCCGGCCTTGCTTGCGTCGATCAGCCAGTGCCAGAATGCGGGGCAGAAGTCCATGCCGTAATGCCGGGCCTTGGCGTCGATGAACACGTTCGTGTCGAGCAGGTAAGCCATCAGCCCGGCCCGCCTTCCCAGGCCGTCGGATTGGCCAGACCGATGTTGTTGGCCATATTGTTCAGCGTCTTGACGCTGCGGCAGCCGAGCAATCGAAATGCTTCAGTAAACGTGGAGCGTCCTTCCCATGTGCTGGCGATGACGGCGCTGGCGAAGCGGGTGCTCAGGCGATAATTGGCCGTGTGGTAGAAATTTCCGCCACTCTGAGCGGTCTCTTTCCTGGCGTGAATCAATGCACTCAGCCGAGCGGATTCGCGTCCGTAAGCCTCGGCGTGCTGCTGGCGGGTGAGGCGCCCGGCATCATGCATTCGCCTCAGGATGACCAGGGTGCTGACTCTGAAGATGGCGGCGAGGCGATTCGCTTCTTCCCAGAGCTCGGCGTTCGGCCGCAGGGCCGCCTTGAAATCGGCAAGCGGCGCAAGCACTTCGGCCGCAACGGCGTTGCACCATCGCTCGATGCCGTCGCGCGGTACCGAAGCGGTGGTCACGTCGGACACGCCCGATTGGCCGGACCAGACGTGCGCGAGTTCATGAACAAGCGTGAACAGCCTCGCGGCCTGCGTGTCGGCTCCGTTGACGAAGATCAGCGGGGCGAGAGGATCGACGAGCGCAAACCCACGGAACTCGTCAGGGTCCAACGGACGGTGCGTGTTATTGCCCACGATGCCGCTGACCATGACCATGACGCCTAACTCGTCGGCGCGGTCCAACAGCAGCCGGAATGCATCGGCCGCGCTCTTTGCAGCCGTGCTGAGTGGCCCGTCCAGACCGAGCGCGCTGCGGATGTCCCCTGCGGCGCGGATTACATTTGCGTCCGTTCGCATCGATCCGACGAACGCCAATGGGTCTTCGCCCATCAGTTGAACGTACTGACGATACCAGTCCTGGCGCTGCTGGCAGATATAGATCGTGTCGAGCATATTGGCGGACGGCCTTCTGACACGACTACTGCCAACCGTGCGCAAGTCCGGAATCGGAACCGGCTCCTCCGGTGGCTTGGGGAGGAAGAAGTAGCCGAACGGGACGTGCGTCGCCTTGGCGAAGTCCTCAAGCTGTTTGAACGTCGGCTGAGTGACTTTGTGCAACCACTCCGGCAGCTTCGGGAATCGCTCTGCCAGCGCAGCAACGTTTGAGCCGGCGCGATCGCAGGCCCATTGGATTAGCTCTGGTCTGACTTGCACTCTTGTCACAAAAACCTCATAGATTGACGCCTACCATGATAAGGCTGCTTGTCCAA
The DNA here is from genome assembly GCA_900696465.1 of uncultured Planctomycetota bacterium. Lineage (GTDB taxonomy): Bacteria > Planctomycetota > Phycisphaerae > UBA1845 > UTPLA1 > UTPLA1. Next base: position 73,608 of record CAADGE010000017.1, on the reverse strand, counting down.
GGCGAAGATACATCGGCGGATCGGCCTGGAATATCGATATCGGGCGACCGGGTTCATGCGACCCTCCAGCGGAGCGTGAACAACTCGGCGCATTCGGTCTTCTGCTCCAGCCGCCGGCCGATTTCGTCGAGCAAGCCGTCCTTCTGTCGGTCTACCTCCCGGCTGGCGGCGTCGTACGCGCGCCACGCTTCGTCGCGTTTGGTCTCCAGGCCACGGAGCTTGCGCTGAAGTTCGAGCTTTTCCGGCAGGTTGGGCGCAAGCCGCGCCGACTTCTTGGCTTCCTTGATGCCTTCGTCGAGTTCGTCCAGTTCCGCCTTAAGCGCCGTCCGGCGATCCTCGGCCCAGCGATCGAGCTTGTCCATTTCTGCGTCAAACCACTCGCCACTTTTGGCGGCGAGGCTTGAGAGAAGTTCGTTTTGCCGGCGAGCGACGGCATCGGCCAAGGCAGCCTGCGTCTTGGAAGGGACTGCCACGGCGCTGCCCGCTCGGCCCGGCAGGTCGAACAGCCGCCGGCATTGGCCGTCATCGAGCGACTCGCCCGCCTCGGTGAATCCGGCGAGTATCAGGTGCTCCTCGCTGTCGAGCGAACTGACGCTGAGACGCGAGCAGGTGAGCCAACCTGTCGTACCGACTAACGGGGTGAGGACGGCGATGTTTTTTCCGCCATTCGTCAGGTCGAACGTCACCTCGGCCGGCGCGACGGCAAGGGCCTTCGCCTGGGCAAGGATGCGCTGTGCGAGCGGATGGCCTATGCGGTAGGTGTTGGCATCTTCGACATGCTTGCCGAGTCGATAGGGACCGGGGTGGATGGTTTCACCGGGGAACGGGTTCTTCGTCAGGAAAAAGCTGTACTCGTCTCCGTCGAAGCGGGCGAAGCCGTCCAGCAAGTGCTGCGTCAGAATCCAAAGCCGTTCGTTGAAGCGATTCAGCAAGCCGCTGCTCTGGATGCGGACCTTCTCGACGACTTCCTGGTCGAAGTTGTCGAGCAGCTTCTCGCGAGCGTCCTGCTGGCCGGCGGCGATTTCGGTATCAAGCTCCTGTTGCAACTGGTCGAACTCGAATTGAATCTGCTGCGGCGTGCGGCATTTCTGATAGATGCCGGCAATGCGTTTCTCGAAATCCACGCCGGATTCGACGGCGCCGAGCACTTCGTCGCTGGCGCCGAACACGCCGCTGAACAGGCGGAATTTCGTGTCGAGCAACTCGTACACGCGTTGATCGGCGGCGTTGTTCTTATTCAGGAAGTTGACGACCACCACGTCGAATTTCTGGCCATATCGGTGGCAGCGGCCGATGCGTTGCTCGATGCGCTGCGGGTTCCAGGGCAGGTCATAATTGACGACGAGATTGCAGAACTGGAGGTTTATGCCCTCGGCCGCGGCCTCTGTGGCGATCATGATCGATGCTTCGTCGCGGAAGTGGTCCACGAGTGCGGCCCGCAAGTCCGACGCTGGGGAGCCGGACACTCGGTCAGTCCCTTTGTGGCGATCAAGCCACCGGCGGTAAATCTCCTTGGAGCCGGTGTCGCTGTTCGTGCCATTGAAGACCATCACCTTGCCGGCGAATTCCGTTTCTTCCAGGATTCGGAACAAGTATTCCTGCGTGCGCCGTGACTCGGTGAAGATAAGGGCCTTTTGCTGGATCGCGGCGTCGCCCTCTTGCGCTTTGGCGGCGGCAGCGAATCCACGGCGTAGCGCCGTGAGCAGCACTTCGCCCTTGGAATTCTTGGCAATCGACTTGGCTAGCGCGTGAAACTCGCGGAGCTTCGCGGTTTCCTTTCGCATTTCATCCAGTTGGGCCGGCGTGTATTTCGGCTTGTCAGGCTGCGGTTCTTCGTCTTCGTCCGGCTCCCATTCGTCGGCCAGTTCGTCGATTTCCTCCCAATCGTCAACCAGTTGCTCCGGCGGCGCTTCGACGGCTTCGGCATCGCGCGCCGCCGTTTCCAGTTTGAAGGCAAGCCCGCTCAGCGTGTCGGAAATGGCGTAGGTCGAAGAGGCCAGCAGCTTGCGCAGGATCAGCGTCATGAGCGTTCGCTGGCTGGCCGGCAGCGCGTAGAGCGCGGGTTGCTGGAGGTATTGCGTGACAAGATCGTAGAGCCGTTGCTCCTCGGGCGTGGGCACGAATTCCTGAACGAGCGCGTGCCGGTTTGTGTATTTGACGTATTCGAGCACCTGCTTGCGGAGCGTGCGCTTGCAGATTGGCTTGAGCCGCTCCTTAAGGTCGGCGAAGTCCTCGTCATTGCCAAGCCGCGTGAAGCGCGTGCGGTACGTCTTGATATCGCCGAAGGAGTACTCGTCGATGATGCTGACCAGGCCGTAAAGCTCCAGCAGGGAGTTTTGCAGCGGCGTCGCGGTCAACAGCACCTTGCGGAACGGCAACAGGGATTGCTTGATGGCGTTTGCGATCTTATTTGTCGGCTTGTAAACGTTGCGGAGCCGATGGGCCTCGTCGATCACGACAAGATCCCATTGCGTCTGCCGAACATATGGCTCCATCTTGCGGGCGAATTGATAAGAACAGATTACGACAGCACCCTGTTGAAACGGATTGAGATTTCCGGCGCGGATGCACTCGTTGAACGTGCGGGCCTCAAGGATCATGGAGGGCAGGAAGAACTTGTCGGCAAGCTCCTGGCTCCACTGCTTGCGGAGATTGGCCGGCGCGATGACGAGCAAGCGGCGGCGCAGCTCGGCCCACTTTTGTGCGATTAGCAGGCCGGCTTCAATGGTTTTGCCGAGTCCAACTTCGTCGGCGAGTATCGCTCCGCGCGAGAGCGGATTGCGAAAGGCGAATAGCGCCGCCTCGATCTGGTGGGGATTCAGGTCCACCTGGGCGTCGGAAAGCACGGCCGTGAGCTTCTCCACGCTGTCGGAAGCGCAGCGGCGGGTCAACTCGTGGGCGATGTACTTGGCGTGGTAGTTGGTCATGCGCGGTGTGCCTCCGCAGACGCGTGGCCCGTGCCGCGCTGCTTCCGCGCCTTCTTCCGTTCGCTGGCCGTTGATTCCTCCAGCCAATACCGCCAGCCATCGTCACCACGCTCGGACCGAATGTCGTGCCCACGCTGGCGGAGTGCCGTCACGTCACGGGAAATCGTGGGTATCGAGACGCCGATCTCCTTGGCAATCTTGGGCGTCGAGAACTTGCCTTCGCGGATCAGGCGAAGCACAGCCTCAAGCCGTCGTTCGATTTCATAGGATCGCTGATAGAACACCCTGCCGGCCTCCTGCGCCTGGTTCTATCTATCGGAGCATGATAGACATGTCAACCGTCGTCTTGAATCGGGATTCACGCGATGTTCGTCACGCCGCCCCAAGCATGAAAACACCCGGCGGGTGCGAGCCGCCGGGTGCGGTAAAGAATCAGGCGGCGTGCGCCTGCTCCTCGGGCGCGTGGAGCGCCGCGATTATGTCGGCGGCGGTCTTCTGGATGCGGTCGAGCGACGCGGCCAGCGTGTCGGTCTTGCCGTCGTAGAGCTGGATGTAGTCGCGGGCGGCGGCGCCGGCGTCCAGGCCCACGGCCTGGCTGACGACGAACGCCACGGCCTCGGCTTCCGTCTCGCGGACGGTCTTGCTGGCCGGGCGGTTCTCGCCGCGATGCAGAAGCTCGTGCGCCAGTTCGTGCGCGATCACCGCGAATTCCTCGGCGGCGGGCAGGCCCGGCCGAATGCTGATGCGACCGCCGCGCGACAGGCCAAGAGCGCTGCCGTGACCGATCTCGTAGTCGAGCGCAATGCCGCGCGAAGTGACGACCGTCTTGATGCGGTCAAGATGCTGGCCGGGATCGCCGTTGATGCCGGCCGGCTCAGGCAGCGGCTGGCCGTCGGTCTGCGACACGTCGAAGACGTACACGCCGCGGAAGCGCAGCAAGGTTTCATCGCGCTCGGCGGATTCGCCGACGGCTGGCTCGGCGTCGCGCCTGCGGAAGACCATCGGCGCGATGATGACGATGCCCTTCTCGCCCTGGCGGACGTAGCGGCCAACCTGCTTCCAAGTGTTGAAGCCGGCGACGCGCGTTGCGTCGGGCTTCTGCGACAGGATCAGCATGACGTTCCCGAAGCTGTACTTGTGGAACTTCGCCAGCATCGACAGGTAGCGGGTAAGCTCATCGCTCTTGCCTGCGGCGAGCGCCTGGCAGAGTTGTTCGAGGGCCTGATCGGCGACTTTCTTTGCTTGTTCGGCTTTCATGATTTTGCTCCTTGCCGGGACCCGCGACGTGCGGTCCCTTCGCAAAGCCAGAGGGACCCCGGCGGGGGTGGCAAAGGAGCGAGCGGCGGCAAGGCCGGCAGAACTCCGGCGAGTCCCGCGAAGCGGAGCAGGACGAATGACGGACCGGACCCGAAGGGCGCGAAGCGGGTCCGGCGTGAGGCGTGCAAGACTCGAAGGCGGGAAGCGAAGCGGTGCCGGTCGGGCGCCGCGGCTGAAAGCCCGAACAAGCGAAATCGCCAGTGCGCTCGACAGAACGGCGGAACCGCGGCGGAGCAGCAAACCGCTGCCGTTGATGGCGGGTTCGCAGGGTGGGAACAGGAGGAATTGACTCGTCTGTCCGACGCGGGTCAGCGGCTCACTCCGGAAGCGGCCGCGCTATCGGGCCGACAATCTTGGCATCGATCGCTGTTGGCGAATTAGTCAAAGTCGGCGCAGGCATGAGTCTTGATTCGGCGCGCGAAGGGCAGGCAAGATGCGAACTCACGGTTCGGTGACAGGCCATGCGACGTTGGCCAAAGTCATTTAAGCGGAAAAGATCGGCTCCAGCAAAGCGCGCCACTCTGAAATCGGCGCGCCGTTTTGGATGGAGTAGTTGGCGTCGCACAGGGCATCCGCGTCTTCTCGCCGCAGGACAGCGTTACAGAAGCTCTGGGCGCGTGCCGGCTTGCTGTCTCCGGTAACGTGAGCCGGGTAATAGTCGTCAATACTCCCACGCTCTAGGACGCAAACCCCCATAGCGCGAAGCGCGGCGAGTAGCGCTCGCTTGTCAGCGAGTAACTGTGGTGTCGGGCACTGCATAAGTGTATCGCGACGTGCCCAATATCGTTCCCATGCGAAGAAATCGTCAACTGCACTCATCAAATCTTCAAGTGACGCCTGTCCCGCGAGGTGTTGTGCCTTCAGATTGCGTGCACGTTGCCATAGTCCTCGTAGCTCGGTTCGTCGCTGTGCATCAGCGATGCGTGCAGCGTTCGGTTCCACCACACCACCGTTTTCCTGGATGACGGCATCAACGGCAGCCAGTAGTTCCGACCGCTGAGCCTTCAATGGCTCGGAAGGGTCGATCTGAGTGAACTCCCCGCCGAGTAGAAAGTCTAAATCGGTAATGACAATTACCCGAGTCTCGAAGCGACGAAAAAAGTCACGGTAGCGCCGGATGTTGCTCTTGCCTCCGATCCTGGCAAATCTGATTGGAAGTTGCGAGCAATCCCAAGCCGCATTCACTACGCGCGCAAGATGCGGAAACACGATGTAGTCGCTGTCTCCTTCCACAAGGACCACGGTCTCTGCAAAAAAGGCGATGTTGTTGTTCTCGTAGCAGATAATCTGGAATTGGTCGCGCGCAGTGGTGTCGCCTAATTCGATTGGGTGGACGACAGCGAACGGCTTGGGTGAAATGGCTGCGTCCGCTCGTTTGCGCATTTTGACGAACGTAGTCGTCGATTGTGGGCCAAAAAAAACAGGAGAATGCGTGGTTACAACTACCGGGTGTCGCTGTGAGAACGTACCGAGTGCATCGAACAGAATCTGTTGAGCTCTGGGGTGGAGGTAGAGTTCGGGTTCTTCAAAGAGCAAGAGGTGCCCCGCGTCGTCTGCTGCTGGGGCGGGCTGATCCGGAGCAATTAGGCCCGTTTTGTTCAACTCAACATATGACCGTAGGATTGCGAAGACGATGGCCCTTCGAAGTCCATCGCCCTTGGTGTCGATGGGGCCATCGACACCGTCGTTTGCGAAAATCACGGCTGACGACAGCACTGCTTTGAGTTCGGGCGGCGGCACGGTGATTCTGAGCTTGACTGCTTTGAAGCTGTCTTGAACGAATCGCTCAACAGTGGATTCGATAGTCTTGACCGGTGTCAGACGTTCATCTGTCTCTGACCCGTCTGCCTGTGTCACGCGGTTTAGCTTTGCGTTTAGTTGAGCAAACAGCGTCCTTTCTTCAGCTAGAAGTGGCTCTATGGCCTTGAGGAGAATGCCGAGCACCTTTCCGAACGGCGTGCTCTCGGTTGTCTTAACGTCATCCTTCAAGTCCTTGACCGCCGGGATGTAAATCGGTTCGGGGAGCATCGCCGACACGCTTTTGTCTATCCCAGTGGGAAGATCTACGTCGGCTGGCGACTTCTGATTGTCAGGCAGGCTATCCGCAAGTGCCTGAATCTTGTCTTTGATTTCGCCCTGGTTCATGGCGGCAGTAACAACGTCGTTGAGTTCCGGAAAAACCTGCGTGACCGCCGTCACAAAGGGTTGGCCAGCCCGCTTGCCCTTAACGAGTTCGCTGATCGCGTCATCGGCAAATCGCGCTTCGTTTGGAAGAAGCTTTCGATACTTCAGAGTGCTCTTTCCATCAGCCCCATATAACCGCACGAGCGTGAGTGCATCGTTCTTTACAATGGCGGTGATTTTGGAGCGGTGCTCTTCGGCGAGCCGATTGATGTCGGCAGCCACGATTTCACCAAGCGACACTGCGATACGGACCGGCCGGCTTGCGTCGAAATAGTGGCCCTTAGAGAGCGCGGTGCCGGAGAAAAACAATGCAAGTGCCTGAAGCACGGAAGATTTGCCCGCATTGTTCTCGCCAATGAGGCACGAAAAACGGGAGAGTGGGATGTCGATCTCGCGAAGACCCTTATAGTTTTCAACGCGAAGGTGGGTGATTTTCATCGGAATTCTCCGAGAGAGGCAGTGCTGGGAGCGACAGTCCCTCAATCTCCTGCAACGTCTTCCCGGCGATGCCCTGAAGGTCGCCGTACATGCCGGCGGTTGATTCTATCACACCGCGTATCTGTTCCTCGCGTTTGGCCCACAGCCGCGTCATGGTTTTGCGTTCCTTATCGAGGTCCTCGTGCATGTCGCTGAACTTTTCGACAATCGCCTGCACGCGGTGACGGAAGCGCGGGCCTGTGAGGTACTGGTAAACCAGTTCCATCTTGGTTTGCTGCCCCTCGCCGGCTTTGCGGGCGGCGGCGAGTTCGATCAGCGATTGCCGCAGGGCCACGGCGACCGGCATGGCACAGCGGTGCGACGTGACCCATACGCCGTCAACATGGTCGAACGCTTCCACGTCCTTCGGCAGCGCCTGGCTGACAATGACCGCCAATTCCGCCTTGGCGGCGCGCTGATCCTCGCGCAGCTTGGCGAGCCAGCCGTCCGTCCAGTTCTTCGTGCGCTTCGATTCCCACAGGATTGCCCCGCACGGCTGTCCCATCGGGCCAATGACACGCTGAAGCGCGTCGCCGCCGTGCTCACCCTTGGCGACCGGCTCGATGGAGTCGTGCGGGAACTTTTCGCGCAGCATCGATTCCAATTCGAGTTCTTGCACCTCGCCCTGTAGCTGCTGCGACCCCTGTTCCGCCCGTCGCTTCAAGTCCTCGATCTGCTTCTGCATGGAGGAAATGGTCTGTTCCTTCTCCGCGACTTTCAGCTTGAGCGATTCCTCGGCTTCCTTTTTCGCCTGCTCGCGCGTCGCGCCGAGCGATTCCTGCACGCGCTTTTCGATGGTCAGGTCCATTTCGCGCTTGGCGTCGTCCAGTTCGCGTTGTTTGCGGATCAGCTCGGCCTGGGCTTTCTGCGCCTCGGTAAGCTTGGCGTCCTTCTGTTTGATGACTTCCTGAAGGTCGTCCAGTTCCCTTGCCTTCTGGTCGAGGTCGGTCGATAAGGCCAGCTTGGCTTTCTTCGCTTCCTCGGCAGCGATAGCGACGCGCTCGGTCTTCAGCTTGGCGGCGACCTGGTCGTCGATTGATTCCTGAGCCTTTGCAAGCGCCACTTGCTGCGCTTTGACGGCGGCTTCTCGCTTGCGGATGTCGGTGTCTTTCTGCTCAATCTGCTGCTCGTACTGCCGGCGCGTGGATTCGATCAGCGGAGCCGCCAGCGACTCGGTCAGCTTGATCTCGGTCTTGCAGCTTGGGCAGACTATCGTCGGCTCGGTCATTGTTTAACCCATCGTCTTGGAGCGAATTCTATTCGTTTTCCGGATAGCACCCAGCCCGGCGCATGTCAATGAAACCGGCGGTCACCTGTGAAGAAGGGACTGACGGGGATGGGCTGCGGGTCCCGCGAACGAGAAATAGGGCTCACTACCGCCCGTCGCGCGGCTCGACGCGGGCGATCAGGGCGGAGGGCCGGACGCTGAGGACGCGGCAGAGCCGGAAGAGCATCTGGACCGTCGGCGACTTTTCATTCAACTCCAGCAGGCTCACGTAGTTGCGCGAGACCTTGGCCCTGGCGGCAAGCTCTTCCTGCGTCAGTTTCGCCTTCAGCCGTTCCTTGCGTAATTCATCGCCTAGCACATTGTAAAGGCTACGACTTGCATCCGGGGCGGTCTGCCAACTATAGTGGGAATACAGGCCTGTGCTTTCGGGTCCGGTCGATGATTCCGGTGATGGGAAACGGCCTCCTTCGGCCCCGCTGCACCTGATGAAGGGTCCCCCCATGAATAAATCTGGCTTGAGACTCCTTGGCGTCCTGATCGCGTCAACCATCGCTCCGTCTTTCTCGTTCGCCCAGCAAAGCGACTGGGTCCAGAGAATGCCCGTCCGCCGCGAAGGCTGCGCGCTGGCCTACGACAGCGCTCGCGGCGTCACGATCCTGTTTGGCGGGTTCACAACCGACGGGCTTGGGACCATCGGACATTTGCACGACACCTGGGAATGGAACGGCAGCCGGTGGACCGAGCTTCATCCGGCTTCGAGTCCTCCCGACCGCGCATATCACGCGATGGCGTACGATTCCGCGCGGGGCGTTGTCGTGCTGTGTGGCGGGCGTCAGGGCGGCGCCGGCTACTTCGGCGACACCTGGGAATGGAATGGCTCGACGTGGACGCAGCGAAGTTCCGCGAGCAATCCGTCGGCACGCGCCAACCATGCGATGAGTTTCGATCTCGCCCGCGGCGTGACGGTCCTGCATGGCGGCGGGACATTCTCCTCCGCGCTGAACGACATATGGGAGTGGGACGGAACCGCATGGTCGCAGCGCGCTCCTGCGACGAACCCGCCGGCTCGGACAAATCATGCACTGGTCTTTGATCCGACGCGAAACGTCTCAGTCATGTATGGCGGGCTTGATCCCGGCACATCGTCGTATTTCGGGGATACGTGGGAGTGGAACGGAAGCACATGGACGCAGCGCTTCACGCCGAACAGTCCTCCGGGAAGAGCGTTCCATGCGATGATCTTCGATAGCGTCCGCAACGTCACGACGGTTGTCGCGGGCAGGAACAGCGCGGGATATCTGAATGAAGCCTGGGAGTGGAACGGCTCGACATGGACGATGCGCAATCCGTCCACGCTTCCGGTCGCAAGAGGCTATGGCGCGATGGCGTTTGACTCGTCGCGCGGCGCCGGGGTGCTTTTTGGCGGGTACAAAGACATTCAGTTCACCGTGCACATCATGCTGTCCGACACCTGGGAATGGAACGGCAGCGATTGGGCGCTCAGAGTGCCGGATGCACCCCCGGCACGGTCGCAGCACTCGATGGCCTACGATGACGCCCGCGGGCGCGGTGTGCTCTTTGGTGGCTACAACATCAATACCGGTGTCATATTCTCGGATACATGGGAGTGGGATGGGCGCATATGGACTCTTCGCGCTCCCGCTGCGAGTCCATCCGCTCGCCGATGGTCAGCGCTGGCCTTTGACAGCGCCCGGAGTGTCGTTGTGCTTTTCGGAGGAGGAGGAATTGGAGGCGGGAACAACGAAACATGGGAGTGGAACGGAACAAATTGGACGCTGCGAAATCCCGCGGTGAAGCCGTCCGCGCGATGGCTTCACTCGATGGCATTCGATTCTGCAAGAAACGTTACCGTGCTTTTTGGCGGCGGCGGTAATGGGAGTCCAATACTGGACGACACCTGGGAATGGAACGGCACGACGTGGACACAACGAAGCCCTGCGAACAAGCCTCCTTCCAGATCAGGGCACAGCCTTGCCTTCGATAGTGGTCGCGGCGTCACAGTGCTGTTTGGAGGCGAGGCTGCAACATACTTTGGCGATACCTGGGAGTGGGACGGAACCAATTGGATACAGCGCGGCCCCGCGATTAGCCCCTCCGCTCGCTCTCGCCAAGCGATGGTTTATGACGCTTTTCGAGAAGGCACAAGGATATACGGGGGAGTCGGAGCTTCCGGTCTGCTGTCCGACACGTGGGAGTGGGACGGCATCATCTGGACCAATGTCTCGTCCGGCGAAGCGCCTTGCGCGCGCAATGGGCACGTCATGTCTTACGACAGTACTCGGCTGAATACAATCGCCTTCGGCGGTTGGACTGGCGGGAATTCCAGCGACACCTGGACCTACCCGTTTCACCTGCCCGATGGTGACGTGAATGGCGATGGTGAAGTCGATGGACTTGACATTTCGCCCTTCACAGCGGCGCTGTTCGCGGGTTCAAGCACGCCGGGTGATCTTTACCACGCCGACTTCTCTTCGAACGGAATCATTGATGTCGGTGACACGGAGGGCTTCGTGCAGGCGCTATTGAATCACTGATGTCGAATAGGATGGCTCAGGAAGGCATCGTAAGTGGATTCATGCTCCCCTGGCACGCTGAACCGAGCTTTCTCGCCTGTACGGGCTTCTTATTGCGAATGAAGACGGTTTGGTGGGTTCCTCTCCCCATCAATCGATGTTTTACGCTTCCCTGGGGCCTCAAAACCCGATTGACGGGGCATTCGCCTTCGGCGTGTGGACTCTGCCCTGGAACGTGCTACGCGATTTCTCATCCGCAATCGCGGTCGCGTCCGCTGCATGGCGGCGGCGGATGCGGGTGGTGACAGGTTCCTCGGTGTCGAACCGGCGAAGGCCGGTCCGCTCCGGCGCGGCTTCAACGTTGTTCGAATCGGTAAGCGTCTGGATTCTCTCGGCAATCTCAGCGGCGGACGGGGGCGCGGAGGTCCCCGGTTCCGCGGCGATCCCTGCGAGGGAGGCCTTGAGTTGGTCGCGGAGCGCGGTCAGTTCGGCCTGGTATTTCTCGTAGGCAAACGGCTTTCCGATCCGGTGCTGGTAATCTCGTAGCTGGGACTCTGCGATTGAATGGTCTAGCTTCACACCGACAATCTCGCTGCCGTATGCGTTGCACAGCCGCTCCAGCGAGTTAAGTACTGCGCGCGGGCCGTGATTGCCGCGGAGGAGACGGTCGTAGCGCGTTGTCTCCCCCTCAATGTAAGCTTCGGGCGGGAAGTCCCGATGCAGCACGAGTCCGAAGCGCAGGCCGCGATACGTGCCGATCGGAAATTGCTGCGCTTCACGCACGTCGCGCGGGAGTTTGTCCAGCTGCGCGCCCAGCGCAGCGACGGCCTCGTCCTTCGCGTACTCTCGCGTGCTGATCGTGACCGGGTCGCGCGCGTGCGCGGTCACTGTCGATTGGTCGGCCGTGAGATTTGACAACCGCCCTTTGAGCCGGTCGATCTTCTCGGGCAGGTCCTTCACGCTGCGGCGGGCGACATACTGCTCATCGACGTGGTTTTTCTTGAGCAGCGCCAGCCGCTGCAACTCTGCGTCGGCCTCGGCGAGAGTCAGCACAGCCGGGTTGCCGGAAGCGATGGCCTTGACCTCGGCGTAGGACAGCTCCTGTCCGCCGACATCCTCGGCGCGGCGGGCGGCGTTGTCGCCGGTTATGACCTGGCCGATGAATCGTGCCTTGGTTTCAAGGGCCTGCCACATGTAGGCGTCGAACGATCCTTCGGTGACGTATCGATACACCGCGACTTCCTCGTTGGTGTTCCCTTGCCGCAGGATGCGGCCTTCGCGCTGTTCAACTTCCGCCGGCTTCCACGGGGCGTCGAGATGGTGCAGGGCAGTCAACCGCTGCTGCACGTTCGTCCCGGTGCCCATCTTTTGCGTGCTGCCGATCAGCACGCGCACCGAACCGTTGCGGACCTTCTCGAAGAGCGCCTGTTTCTTGGCATCGGAATCGGCTTCGCCGATGGCGGCAATCTGTGAACGGGGTATGCCGGCCTTGACGAGCTTCTCTGTCACGTCGTCGTAGGCGGAATAGCCCCACGATGTCTTATGCACGCCCATGTCGCAGAAGATCATCTGCGTGCCGCGCTTCGCGGCGGTTCGCTCCCAGATGGCATGGACGTTTTCGACCAGGCGGTTCACCTTCGAGCCGGGGTAATCGGTCGCGGAAGCGGTGAGCAATCGTGCGTCGGTGGCGAGCTTGCGGCCGTCGGTTGTGATGTTGAGCGCGTTGTCCTCGCGCGGGTCCACCTTTTCCTTTCGCAGGCGTTCGTAGCGTTTGACCAGCTCGTCCTGCAGCGCGTGCTGCTCGGCGGACATAGGACACGCGACGATGATCGCCTTTCCCGTCTCCAGCCTCGGCGTCGGCAGTTTGAGCATTGCGGCCGTCTGAACGTCGGAGAATGCCCGGAACATCTGCTGCAGTTCCGGGAGGTTGGTGAATTTCGCAAAGCGGCTGCGCGGGCGGAGCGATGCCCCGTCGGGCGAAATCTCCATCGTGTCGATCACCTCGCCGAATGTAGCCGCCCAGGCGTCGAAGTGTTCGAGGCCGCGGCTCCTGAGTCCGGCCGGATCGAGGAACCGCTGCATCGTGTACATCTCGACCATCGTGTTTGACACGGGCGTGCCGGTGGCGAACGTGACGCCGTGGCCGGCGTGCTGCTCGCCCAGGTAGTTGGCTTTCATGAACACGTCGAAGGCGCGTTCACTGCCGCCGGTCTGGATGCCGGCGACGCGATCCATCTTGGTCGGCGTCTCCAGATTCTTGAAGTAGTGCGCTTCGTCGATGAACACGTGATCGACGCCGAGTTCGTCGAACACGAGACCGTCGTCTTTCTTCTCCTCGGCGAGCAGGTTCTTGAGCCGTTCCGCCCTCGCGGCCTTCTGTTTCTCGATCTGCTTGATGATGTTGCGGTTCGATCCCTTCGCGCCGGCGTGCTCCAACAGCAGGTCGTCATACTCGGCGATCTGCTCGGTCAGGAATTTCTCCTGGTATTTGCGTGACATGCCGATCCGCTCGAACGAGGAATGCGTGACGAGGATGCCGTCCCAGTGGCCGCTGGCGATCTTGGCGGTCAGCAGCTTTCGGCGGTCGCGCGAGAGGTCCTCCTTGCCGGCGACGAGCAGTTTCGCGTTGGGATAGAGCTGCATGAATTCGCGTGCGAACTGCTCCAGCAGGTGATTGGGCACGACGTACATCGGCTTCTTGATGAGTCCGGCCTGCTTCATCTTCATGCCGGTGGCGGCCATCGTGAATGTCTTGCCGGCGCCGACGCAGTGCGCCAGCAGCGTGTTGCCGGCACTCATGCCGCGCCACACGGCGGCCGTCTGATGCGGCCGGAGCTTCACCGTCTGGTTCATGCCGGGGAAGTCGAGGTGCGATCCGTCGAATACGCGGGGACGGAGGTTGTTGTAGGTATCGTTGTAGATGCGGACGAGCCGCTCCGTGCGCTCAGGATCGGTGAAGACCCATGCGCGGAACCGCTCCTTGATGAGCTTCTGCTTTTCCTTGGCGGCGAGCGTCTCCTCCTGGTTGACGACACGCTCTTCTTTGTCGCCGCGGTCGATCACGTCGTAGATGACCGGCGACTTCATGTTGAGCGCCAGTTCGAGCAGCGTTGTGCCGTTGGCGCGTGCCGTACCGTAATCGGAAGTCGCGGCGACCGATTGCCTGGCGGCATAGCCGGCGTCGAGACTCCAGACGGCGTCCTTTTCGAGATGAGAAACCGGTACGGCCTCGGGCGGAACCTGAAACAACTCTGCTGCGAACCGCTGCACATCGGACGCAGGAATCCACGGCGCGCCGAGATTGGCGTCGATATCGCCGGGCAGAACGTCCTCGGGCTGCACGCGGCGCAGGGCTTCGGCGTTGCGGGCGTACTTCGGGCCGGCCTTCTCGGCGCGGGCGAGCCTGGCGCGGACGTTGCCGGAGAGGTAATCGTCCGCCGTCTTCCACTCCTTCGACTCGGGGTCGCGGTAGATCAGGTCGCCCAGCTCAGCGATGATCTGCTTCTCGGGCTTGCCGTACAGTTCGGCGATAACCGGCAGGTCCACCCTGCCCTTTTGATTCAAGGCCACGAGCAGTCCTTCCTCGGCGCTTCGGACCTGCGTGACGGGCGGCGTTCGCCCGACCACGTCCCGGCTCATGATCGCGGCCTTCGCCGCTTTCTCCGTCACCTCGTCGTAGTCTTCGAGGGACATCACCAGCATTGCGTCGGGGTCCTCGATGAACTTGACCAGGTTGGGGCGGCGGCGGACGACGCTGCCGTCTCTGGTTTCACTGAAGCTGGTCTTGTTGATCGGGCCGTAGGCTCGGACGAACCGGTCATACACGCGGTTCAAGTCGCGCCTCGCCTCGTCGCGGTGTTCGCTCGGCCAGTCTTCGTTCTGGGATTGCAATACTCGTCGCGCACAGTCGCGCAGGCCGATCAGCCCGGCCATCCGTCTGCCGGTCATCGTCCCGTCCGCCTTGAGCGCGGTGCCGCCGTAAACGACCGGCACGGGTTTGCCGCTTATCAGCTGATGGATGCTTTGGTTCTTTCCGACGAAGAAGCTCCCCTCGCCGACGTGCTTTTCGGGCGGCGGCGGCGTGAATGCGGGCGCGTCCGTCTCGGCCGCTTTCGTTGACTGTGCCGGCGAGAACTCCGGCAGTCGGCCGATTGCATCCTTCAGTTTCGCGGACAGATCTCCGTCGCCCTGGAGGCTGTAGCCTTCTCCGCCGTAGAGCGTGTCCTTGCGGCTCCACCGGCCGAGCACCATTTCCGCGTGATTGAGAAAGTAGCGATTGACCGGGACTTCGACGCCTTCGATTGCAAGCGGGGCGACGCGCAGCCAGTCGGTATCCGCGTGATGTTCCGGCTCGCCGGGAGCGCGTTTGCGCAGAAAGATGATGTCGGTAACGACCGCCGTGCCTTCACGCTTGAAGGCGTCGGACGGCAGGCGTATCGCCCCGACGAAGTCGGCTTTGGATGAGAGATACTCGCGAACGGCGGCGTTCTGCTTGTCGAGCGTGAAGTGCGACGTGACCATCGCCATGACGCCGCCGGGCTTCAGTGCATCCACGGACTTGGCGAGGAAGTAATCGTGCAGCGCGAGCTTCTGTCCCTGGTAATCGAGACGCAGGTCGGCGAACGGCACGTTGCCGACGACGGCGTCGATTCCGTCCGGCAGCTTCGTGTCGCGGAAGCTCTCGATGCGAATGTCCTGATCGGGATGCAGCGCTCTGGCGATGCGCCCGGAGATCGAGTCCAGCTCGACGCCGATGAAGCGATGGCGGCTGCTCCCCTGGCCCATGAAATTGCCGATGCCGCAGCCGGGTTCGAGGATCAGCCCGTCCTGCGGCGCTCCGAGCCGCGTGATGGCGTCATGAATGGCGCCGATGACGATCGGGGATGTGTAGAAGGCGTTGAATGTCGTGCGCTTGGCACTGTCGTACTCGGAAGGCGTCAGCAGCGATTTCAGTTCGTTGCCGAGTTTCTCCCAGCCGGCATCCTTGTAGCGGCCCTTCAGAGGGTCGGGGAATATCGACAGCGCCACGGGACCGAAGCTGGCGAACCTCGCCATAACGTTTTTTTCGTCGGGCGTGGCCGGCCTCGCTTCCCGCTCTACGGTCTGAAGCGTTCGGATGGCCGCGATCAAGTCGCGGGCCTTCTCCTTCTCGCCGCTTGCGATCTGCACTGGCGCAGGACGTTCCGCCGGTTCTGTTGCCGGGGCCTGCGGATCGGCCTTTGGCGTCGGATGCGGCGTCTCATTTGAAGTTGGAGACAGGTCGAATAGCGTTGCCTCTCGAACCCATTTCAGCCGCGCCGCGTGCGTTTGCGGACGCGCGGTCTGCGGGCCTGCGACATGAGCCGCAAACGATGCTCGACTTCCTTCAGGCCGATCTCCAGCGCCGCGCCCGGCGCCTGCACCGGATCGATGGCGGCCCGGCCCTTCGTCAGCGTCGTCGTCAGTTCCTCGTGGCGAGCCTTGAGGTCGCCGGCGAGGCGATTCACTTCGGCCAGCAGCTGGCGCTTGCGGCGGAGCCTGGCGTGGAGTCTGGGTCGCTGGCGGATGAGTTCGAGGACGATCGTCTTGTACTGCATCGTGATCTCCTTTGGATTTCGGGGGTTCTTCGAGGGCAACGGGAGGGTCGTCGGATGACGGGAACGGCAGGAGCGGACCTTGTGGGGGACGCAGCCGGCGGGCCATGCCTACGGCCGTTCCTGGCAGCGGGGTTGATTTGCCATGCTCTGGCAGGCTCGCGTCATGCGTGTTCCCGAATCGTGAATACTCAACTGTCGGATAACACGCTCCGCGAATCAGCGCAATTGAAAAGCGACATCGGTATTCGTCACCGCTGACATCGCTGATAGGGTCTTTCGCGTCTGTACGGGCTTCCTATTGCGAATGAAGGCGGTTCGACTGGCTCGAACCTTCTCCTGAATGCCCAATGGGCCTTTCCGCAAGCTCGAAGTCACGGCTCTTGTGTCAATCGCGCAACACCTGTCATATCGGTGTCGCCTACTCGTTGCGATTATTGTTGCTTTATTTACTGACTTATCCACAGGTTCGTCCCGTTTCGGGGCGGTTCTTGTCATGGTTGCAGCGGGCCGCCGCCGTCGCCAGCGCTTTGGGGGCGCGCGCCGTCGGCGGTTCATGTGCCCTATTTAGTAGTAAGAAAGAGCAAGGGCGCAAGTCGTTGATTTTCCTGAATCGGAAACGTCACGAATTGACGGGCGACCGTCACGATCGGTCGGTGAACCGTCAAAAAACACTTGCGCTTCTGTCGCTAGTCTGCCAGTGTGTTGTCTGTTTACAGACAAATTTGGAGGTGGAAAATGACGGAAGTGCGACAGATTGCGGCGATGCCGGATAACCAGGTCACAACCAAGCGCGGATTCCCCGTGTATCGAACCAATCCAAGCGTGCCGACGACCAACGGCTTGACTACCCGGACCAAGCGGTTTCAGGTGCCGGGCGGCAGAGGTTCGGTCATCGTTGACAACAGCAGCGGCGAGATCAAAGGCATCGGTGGCATGGGATTCTGGTGGGAAGAGGAAGTGGACAGCAGCCGGTTCGTGAAGATGTTTCTCGATGGCATCAAGCAGGCGGCGGACCTGTCCAAGACGGGCTTGCAGGTGTTCGAACTCGTCTACCACGAAATGCGGGCCAATCCCGGCTCCGACGAAATCAAGTTGAATCAGTACGTCGCCAAGGATCACGGCATCAGCGACCGCACCTATCAGCGGGGTGTGCGCGAGCTGCTCGAAAAGGAATTCCTGTACCGCAGCCCCAGCGACGGCGTGTTCTTCGTCAACATCCGGTTCATGTTCAACGGCGACCGGCTCGCCTTCGTGCGGACGTATCACTTGAAGGGCGCCGGCCGGCAGCAGGAACTCCCGCTCGAATCGGCGGCATCCTCGCCCCCGACTATTTCGGATACTGCGGATGTGCCTGTGATTGTGGGACCGGCCCTCGAAGGCGGTCAAGACAGGTAGCCGTTGGCCTTGAGCCACGGCTCGATGGCTTCTTCAAGAATATCCTGAAGCGTGTTCGGCTCCCTGCCCTCAAGCTGTCGCTCCAGCGACGCGCGCTTGAGCGCCCGCGCGAAGTCGTCACGGATGCGCGTGCTGATCGGCACACGATTGAGTGTTGCCGCGGCAACGACGGGCGCGGCCGGCTTGGGTGATTCCTTGTCACCGAACACGAATGCCTTTTCTTTGGCATTGTCGATCGGAGGCGGCGTTTCCTTGAGTCCTTGCGTGAGTGTGCGTCGTTCGGCCATTGCGATCACGTCCTATGCCTTCACGGCCTGGCGTGCTGCCGGCGCGACGGCGTCCGGCAGAATCTCGCGGAAGAGCGCTTCAGCTTCGTGCGCGGCCTCGCGGGCGCGGGAGCCCAAGTTCCAGACGACCGACCCCTGCCCCGGCGCGTCGGCGTAAATCTGCCGCAGCGTCATCGCCGTCGTCGCCATCGGCAGCGATAGCGCCGCCGCGGCATCCTTCATGTCCTGCGTCAGCCGGTAGTTTTTTCCGACCATACTCAAGACGATGACGGCCTTTGGGATTCCGCCGCGGATGTCCTGGGCCTGCCGCAAAACCTCGGTCGCCTTGGCCAGCGCGCGGACTTCTAACATGCTGGCTTTGCAGGGAACAATCGCAAGGTCGCCGCGCAGCAACAACGCACGGCTCGTCTCGGTCTGGCTGCCCGGCCCGTCGGCGACGACGTAGTCGGCATCCTGGGCCAGAATCGGCAGTTCATTCAATATGATGTCGGGGTTGTCGAGGCGGACCGCCTTAATCTCCGGTATCGCCTCGCGTATCCATTCCGACGATGACTGTTGCGTGTCGCAGTCGGCGAGCGTCACCTTGTGGCCCTGCTCGTGGAGCCACGCGGCAAGGTGGACGGCAAGCGTTGACTTGCCGACACCGCCTTTGGAATTCGCTACGACGATAATCATGCATGATGGATAGCATGATTTCATGCAGGCTGGCAAGCAGTATTTGCAGCCGGCATGCAAGCTCGCCTTCTTGCAAGCAATCTGTCTTGATTACCAACCTGCAATCAGGCAAACCGACATGCTTGTCTGCTTACAAGCATGCAATCAAGACTGATTGCTTTCCATCCATCTTGCTATCCTGCCGTCCTGCAATCTGTCATGCCAGCCGGACGGCAAGCTGACATGCTTTCATGCAGGCTTTCACGGTGAAACTTGTCCTTAGCAGCGCTAAGGGGAGATGTCTGACAACATTTTTTCGTGCGGGCTTATTCGGTGTACCACGGTCTCTAGCGGTTGGAAACTGGATTGATTAGAGCGTGTTTTCAGGCGGTTGGTAGGCAGGGATTGCCGGGTGGTCGTTCCGTTTTGGAACATGGGGAAGGGCCGGATTGACTGCCGTATAAGGCCGTCGCCGTCGGGTTCTCACCGGCGGCTGGGACCCGACGCGACCGGCCGGGAGGCGAGGCGCCTGGCCACGCCTTCGCCGCACCCATCTGCCGGTCAGGCTCCGAGCCGGAGGGATTCTCTTTGTATTTCAAGGGCAAGCGGCGTGACAGGCGCGGTCACGCCTGGCGCGACCGTTGCGATCCGCATGGATGGTCTGATCTGGATTTGTCGGCGAGTCTTTCGGCGTAGTTCTGCTGTCGCATGGCAGCCTCATCGATAATGGCCTGCATCAGGTCGAGATATGCCTGACCATCCGGGCCGCCGAGTTCTTCGGCGTCCTGCATCGTGGCGAGCACTTCGTTGAAGACAAACCTGGCCGAGGGTGTCAGCTCTCGGGCACGCACCTGCGTATAGTAGGAAGTCCGTTCTTTGTTGTCGGTCATGGGCTTACCTCTCAAACACCATGCACACGTCGTGCAGGCCGGGGATGAACGATGATCGGTACACCTTGCGACTGCTCGACGCCCCGTGGCTGAAGCGGATGATGTCGGTGCAACACTGCCTCAAGCCCGCATCGAAGGCAAGCCGTTTCGTGTGATAGACGAGGGACACGAACCCGGCCTCGCGGTCACAATAATCCCCCATTAAGACGGCGAGTTTTCCGTTGGGCGTCAATGCCTTGGCGCAGTTGGCGATCACCGCCGCGTAGCGTTGAAGGAACGCGTCAAGCGTCGGCGTACGCGACAGGTCGCGCGAATCCGCCGCGTAGAGCTTCTGCCGCCAGTACGGCGGATGAATCCACACGAAGTCGAACCGTTCGGCCGGCAATTGGGCCGGATCGGCGGCGTCGAATCCGCCGTGGATGTCCCTGGAATCGCACGGGATTTCCAGTTCGCTGCAAACGTCGCGGCAGGTGCCGCTGCCGCTCATCGGGTCGAACACGCTTCGCGGCCTGAAGTAGAGCAGCAGGTCGCGGATCAGGTTGCCGCCGCAGTTGCCGGGATAGCTGCGGTCGCCGTATTCGCCGGCGCGGTCGAAGTGATACAGGCTGGTGAGCCTGGGCACCGGACTGCGGTTGACCGGAGCGAGCGGGAGTTTCGCATAGCGAGGCGGGGTGAATCGCGGCACGGAAGCCGGAATTCGACGGGTGTAGAAGGGGTTGATCGTCATGTCGGCCTCCCTAAATGTGTGCATCGACGATGACCACCCGGCAGTCGGGATGGCACTCGAAGATGGCGCGGGCCTGTTCGTCCCAGTTCTCGTTCTCGGTCAACAGGATGGCCCACCAGCCCATGCGGCCGCGCTCATGCCATGCACCATCGGGCGTGATGATGGCGTGCGGTATCTTGCCGCGCTCGATGACCTGCTGCGTCGTGGCCGTGTTGTCCTCGACGCGCTCGCCGCCGGTCTCGATGTCGTTGATCCAGCCGTCCCATCGGCCGCCGATGACGTACCAGTCCCATTTGCTGTCCGGGTTGTACGTCGATAGCGGCTCGCCCCGGGCGTTGAAACGCTCGTGGACCTTCAGCCGCTCGCGGTAGCGCTCCTCGGGCGTCGTGCGGCGGAGTTCCTCGATTTCCTGCCGACACTTGTCGAGGTCGTAGTGCGGCTCCTTGCGGCTGACGATCAGTTCCAGCCGGCGGATGGTGTCGGCGATCTCCGTCGCCGCTTCCTGCGGCGAGTAGCAGACGTACGGCGGGACTTCGATGTGCTCGCAGAAACGGTGCATCTGGCGTTCGATGAAAGCGGGAATGTCGGCCACGAACTGCGGCACGAGTATCGCTACGGTGAAGTGTGTCATATTGAGAATCCTTTCTCGAAAAAGGGGGCGGGCCGCGAAGCCCGCCCCGGTTGAACAGCGGTTACTCCTTGTTTTCCGAAACGACACGCAGGGTGATGCGTCCGTCGAGCGGCACGGCTTCGATCTGAAGGTTGAAGCCCTTGCCGTCGGCGTGCGCCCAGGCGGCGCCGATGCGGGTCCAGATGGCCTTTGCGCCTTCGCGGTCGCGCACCTGGTACGCAACGTGCGTCGGGGTCTTGGACGGTTGTCCGGAAGTGTTCTTGGCGTCAGTCATGATTCGTCTCCTTTTCAAAGTGTCCGGCCGCGCCCATCGCGGCCTGATGGCACTGCAAAGAAAGCCGCGACAGTCCGGGGGCGAAGCCAAGCGCAGCGCACCGGTCACAGCGGAAAATGGTGGGTCCCTTCAGGGGAAACGATTTTCTGCTTGACCGGCCCGGCGGCGGCTTTAAGTGCCCATCAGCAAGGCCGCGGGGCGGGGCTGGCACGAAAAGGAAAAGACGAAGCCCTGATGACAAGGCACGACGGCAATGCCAAGTGAAGTCCGATGCACGCGACGGGTGCGCAGTGAAGTGCGGGCGTCTGGACGCGCACGCAAAGAGTCATGCGTCTCGCGCAGGCAAGGGTTGCAACCGATGCATGCCGTGCATCAACGCGGGACGGACGCGCCTGCGTGTCAATGGGAAACAAGTGCTGTTCACCGTGGGCGGCTGCGGCCTGCCACTCCTTGCGTGAAAGCCGTGAAAGAAACACGTGAGTCGCGCAGGAAGTAACTAATTCTCAACCATTGCGAAGTAGAATTGAGGCATGCTTCGCATCAATCAGAATACCGCGCCGGAAGGCGCGAAGAGCTACTATTCGACTGCCGACTATTACTCGGAAGGTCAGGAGCTTACCGGCCGCTGGCGCGGGGACGGGGCGAAGCGTCTCGGCCTGTCCGGCGCAGTCGAGCAAAAAGACTGGGATGCGCTCTGCGACAACATCGACCCGAATACCGGCAACGCCTTGACGCCGCGGCAGAATTCCGGGCGGCGCGTCGGATACGACTTCAACTTCCATGTGCCGAAAAGCGTATCGGTGCTGTACGGCCTCACGAAAGACGAGCGTATTCTCGAAGCGTTCCGCGAATCCGTTGACGCAACGATGCAGGACATCGAAGACGAAATGAAAACCCGCGTGCGGCTCGCCGGCAGGAATGAGGACCGCACGACGGGAAGCATGGTTTGGGGCGAGTTCATCCACACGACGGCGCGTCCCGTGGACGGCGTGCCGGACCCGCATCTTCACGCCCACTGCTTCGTGTTCAACACGACCTGGGACGGCATCGAAGAGCGTTGGAAGGCGGGCCAGTTCGCCGGCCTCAAGCGCGATGCGCCGTTCTTCGAGGCGGTGTTTCATTCGCGGCTGGCGCGGCGCATGGAGGAACTGGGCCTTCCGGTGCAGCGGACGCGGCACGGCTGGGAACTGGCCGGCGTGCCGAAGGCGGCACTTTCCAAGTTCTCGCGGCGAACGGCGCTCATCGAAGAACAGGCGCGGGAGAGGGGCATCACCGATGCCGAGACCAAGGGCGAACTGGGGGCGAAGACCCGCGAGCGCAAGCGCAAGGATCTGACCTTCGATGAACTCGGCCGTGAATGGAAGTCGCGGCTGACGCCGGAGGAACTGGCGGCGGTAGAGGGAATCAAGGCACGCGTCGGGCTGGACAGCATCGCGGAGGATGACCGCGCCGCTAGCGACGCGGTCGCCAAGGCAATCGAGCATTCATTCGAGCGAAGCTCGGTGCTGTCGGAGCGCAAGCTCGTGACAGCGGCGCTCAAGCGCTCGTACGGCGCGGCGTCGGCCAAAACCGTCCTGCAGAAACTCGGCCGGGCGAACCTGGTGCGCGGCGAGCGCGACGGGGAGCAGCTCGTCACGACCGGCGACGTAGTCGCCGAAGAGCGGCGTATCATCGACTTCGCGCGTCAGGGCAGGGGCACCTGCCGGCGGCTCGCAAGCGGCGAGCACGTCTTCACGCGCGAATGGCTCAACGCCGACCAGCGAAGCGCCGTGCTGCACGTCCTCAACTCGCCCGACCGCGTCATGCTGATTCGCGGCGGCGCGGGCACGGGCAAGACCTCCCTCATGTCGGAAACGGTTGAAGCGATTGAGAAAAACGGAAAGCATGTCTTCACGTTCGCGCCGTCGGCCGACGCAAGCCGCGGCGTGCTCAGGGATGAGGGCTTCGCGGACGCGGAAACCGTGGCGCGGCTGTTGGTCGATGGCGAGTTGCAGGCGCGGGCCAGAGGGCAGGTGCTGTGGATCGACGAGGCGGGCCTGCTCGGTACGAAGACAATGGGCCATGTGTTTGAACTTGCGAAGCAAATCGACGCCCGCGTGATTCTATCCGGCGACCGAAGGCAGCATGGAAGCGTTGAAAGAGGCGCGGCGCTGCGGCTACTCGAAGAACAGGCCGGCCTGGTTCCGGCGGAAATCCGGGAGATTCAGCGGCAGAGCGGCGCCTACAAGGAAGCGGTCAAGTCGCTCTCGCAGGGCCGGACGGAAGAGGGGCTTCACGCGCTCGACCGGCTGGGCTGGGTGCGCGAGGTTACGGAGACGGACCGCTACAAACTGATGGCGGAGGATTACGTCGCGAGCCTGGAGGAAGGCAAGTCGGCGCTTGTCGTAAGTCCGACGCACCGCGAAGGCGAATGGATCACCGATGAAATCCGCGCCAAGCTCAAGCAATCGAAACGGCTTGCGGGCCGCGAGCGGCAGGTGTTGACGCTCTTCAACACGCACTACACCGAATCCGAGCGCGGCGACCCGATCAATCTCGAAGCCGGCGACGTGCTGGAGTTCCACCAGAACGCCAAGGGCTACGGCAAGGGCGAACGCGTCATGGTCGGCGATGAAGCGCCGCCGGTCGAACATGCGGCCAAGTACACGCTCTACAAGCCCGGCCTGTTGCCGATCGCGCCGGGCGAGTTGATCCGCATCACGCGGAACGGCAAGACCGCCGACGGCCTGCACCGGCTCAACAACGGCGCGACCTTCAACGTGAAGGGCTTCGACGGCAACGGAAACATCATCCTCGCCAACGGCTGGACGGTTGCGAAGGACTACGGGCACCTGACGCACGGCTACGTCGTGACGAGCCATGCCAGCCAGGGCCGCACGGTCCAGCGGGTGCTGATCGGAGAATCGGCGCAGAGCTTCCCGGCGGCGTCGCGCGAGCAGTTCTATGTGTCAGTATCGCGCGGCCGCGAACGGGCCACGATCTACACCGACGACAAAGCGGCGCTCAAGTCGGCGGTCAACCGCTCCGACGCGAGGCTGTCGGCCACGGAGCTTCTCAACGACCGCTCAACGCGGCAGCGTGCGATGACGATGGAGCGGCTGGAGCAACTGCATCCGGCCGTCGCCACAAGCGAAGCACAGCGGCAACAGGAAAGGCAGGACTATGAACGGTAGGCTTCTCGAAAAATACGTCGGCCGTGCCAACGGCAACGGCGAGGCGGGACACACCGCCGACGAACTTGAAATAGACGACCTGGGCTGCTTCGGCTGGCTTCGCGGCATTCGCGACCGGGCTCTCGCCGTCGAGCTGCGGCGGGCGAACGGCAACATTGTCGCCATTCCCTATCACGGTATCGAGCGGTTCGCGTTCGATCCGTCGGAAGGCATCGTGCTCACGGTTTCAGGCGGTAAAGTGCAACTCAAGGGTCGGAACCTCAACGCCGAAATGCAGCCGACGATTCGGCTCTTCGAGGGCCTCACCCGTCACCGTGTGCCGTGGATTCGGGAAGTGCCGGATAGTGAGAGCCTTTCGGCGGCGGGAAATGCGACGGTCGTCGATTCGATTCAGTGGTAGCGATTCTCAGCGATGCCGGCCGCGATGCGAATCGCGCTCCGTATCTTTTTTCAGCAGGTCGCGCAGGAGCGGGTGGAGCATCTGCACGACTGACGACACGGCCATCACGCCCATGCAGACCATCGCGATTTTGTGGAAGGCGGTGGCGTCGCCGGATGGCGCGTTTCTCGCCATGTTCTGCGCCGTGTTGGCAAGGTGCAGCGGGTTCGGGTTGGTCATGTGTCCTCTCGGTTGTTGATGTGTTATTCGAGTTCTAACCAGAGTATATATCATTTGTGTGACAGTTTGATGACAGAATCGGATTAGTCGGCGGCTTAAGAGTTCCTTAAGTATTCCGCACGCATAATGGAAGGAATTGCAGCCGCTCTTCGAGAAGGCACTACTTGGTGTGTGCACAGCCTCATCGCCGTCCCGGTTTCACGCTCGTCGAAATGGCCGTCGTGCTGGTCATCATCGGGCTAATCGCCGGCGGAATTCTCGTCGGCCGCGATCTGATCCACATCGCTGAAATCCGGCGACAGGCAACGCAGATTGAGAGCCTGAACGTGGCAGTTAATGCTTTCAAGCTGAAGTACAAGTGTCTGCCGGGAGACTGTCCGTTCGCCGCGGAATTGGCGTTCGGCGCAGATGGCAATGGTAACGGCACCATCGATTTGCCGGCAGACCCTGTGGCCGACGGGATTGATAGCTCGGAATCGGAGAATTTCTGGGTGCATCTGAGCGCCGCCAATATGGTCAACGGAAGCTACCAGGCGGGCAGGATTCCCGGGTTAAACTCTCCATCGCTCATGTTACGGGGGCAAGGAAGGCCACCAGAACTATACCAGAACCCGGCCGGCGGGATATGGGTCGTCGGATCAAATGTCTTTACGAAGTACTTGGGACATGGGCATTACTGGTTCCTAACCGGCAGCAGCGCCGATTCCCTGGATGTTAACAACGGCATCTATAGTCCCGCCGATGCGTATGCCCTTGACGTAAAGATGGATGATGGGCTCCCTGACAGCGGTGGATTCCGTAATCGCGTCCGTTACCAGGGAGTGGAGTGTAACTTTGGCGATTGCATATTGCAAAGCCCTGACCCTCTGGTTATTTGCAGCGTCGACGGCCGCTATAACGTGACGCTGACCGTGCTGACCAGCCTCCGCCGACTGTGCGCCCCCGCTATACGCACGGCTTTTTGATCGGCCGCCCACTGCCGTTAACGCTTTCTTAAGCTGCCGGCCGTCATACTCACACTTGAGCAAAGTCGCCATTGACGTGATGGGGAAGTGGGACCAATGACCGCCTCGGCTGGAAATCTATCGCGAGCAACTCTGCCCGCCCAATTGTCTCCGCCGTGGCATTCACGATTCACTGGATTTACACTGTTCGAGATCGTCATCGTTATTACGCTGGTTGGGCTGCTCATTGGAGCGTTGCAGGTCGGTCGGCACATGATCCGGAGTGCGGAGCTTCAATCGGTGATCGCGGACGTCAACCGCTACAAGAATGCGGCGAAGCTGTTCCGCGACAAGTACAAGTACCTTCCCGGCGACTTTCCGCGCGCCGCGGAGTTTTGGGGCGCGTATATGGGATGCCCGACGCCTTCATCGTCCAATACGGAGCGAGTGCGCGCCACATGCGACGGCAACGGCGACGGCTTTGTCGGAACCAGCCGGGGGAACCCGATGTACATCAATGTGATCGATTCGGGTATGGGTGGCGGATTCGGCGTCGCCGATATCAGTGTCGAACCGACGTGGATATGGCAGCACCTATCCAACAGCGGTTTCATTGAAGGGCAATACAGTGGCGCGTTCTCATCCGCACCCGGCGCATCGCCGGGTGGACTGCATGTCGGACTGAACATGCCGGAGAGCGGCGTTACCGGCAGCGGGTTCACATTTCACCATGCCAGCCGCTACACAGGCGCACAGTCGGGCGCGTTTGCAGCAAGATACGGCCACATCATTGTATTTGGCCGGCCGGAACCGCCCCCCGAAGCATGCCCGCCCGATACGATTTGCCTGCCGCCCATGGCGATCTCCCGACCCGCGAACTGGCCCGCGATAGCAGCTACGGAAGCATCAACGATCGATCGGAAGATTGACGACGGGAGGCCCGGAACCGGCGGAGTGTTGTCGTACACGCCGGACGAACCGGCGAACGGCAATTGCGCGACCAGCAGCGACGAGAAGTCAGCGGAATACCGCCCCGACAGCGACACACGCGCCTGTTCGCTGATATTTATTACGGGTCTGTAGGAGCCGACGTTTCTGCCTACCCAACGGCGTATGCCGTGGCCGCGGTGTTTGCGATCCTGTCGAACTGTTACGCCCGCCTCATATCGAAATCCGCTCCACCACGTTCCTGGTGACCGTGCGATCCCGACGATCGTAGAGCCGCGTCGTGCGGGGATCGGCGTGGCCGAGCAACTCCTGCACGTCCTCCAGCGGGACGCCCTGTTCAAGCAAATCTGTCGCTGTCGTCGCACGGAAACTATGACAAGTGAGGATTGAGGGTAGCCCGGAGCTTTTTAGCCGGCGTTTGACCATGCGATGGATGTCCTTAGTCTGAAGCGGACGCTCGCCGATTTTGAGCGTCCGGCCGAGCGCTGCGCGAAAGAGCGGCGCGTCAGGGCCGCAGGATGCGGCCGCGATGAACTCCTCGATGTAGCCCTGCAAGTCATGCCGGCACGGAATTTGCCGATCCGCGCCGCCCTTCTCGTCGAATCGCAGGTAATACTGACGGCCGTCGGAGTAGAAGTCGCGAAGCCGCAGCTTCGAGACCGCGCCGGCCCGGCAGGCCGTGTACATCAGGATGGCGAGGATTGTACGATCACGCAGACCGATCACGTCGGACGTGTCGATAGAATGCAGCAAGGCGCGCGCCTGGGTGGGGTCGGTCGCCGGCGTCTTGCCGGTGACGTTGCGAACGACGGGGCCGCGAACAGTGGAAGCGGGATTGATCGCTACGGCGTGGCGCTGTACCAGCGCGTCGAAGAACTTTCGGATAGCAGCCAGGTGGAGCTTACGTGTCGGTTTCGACGCTGGCCTGCCGTCTACCGTGGTCAGCGTGCGGATGTAGTGGCCGACGCCGCCCGGCGGGACGCGTGCAAGTTCAAGCCCTTCGGCTTCGCACCAGGACAGGAATCGGTGAACGGCGTGCCGGTACGCCTTGCGGGTATAATCGCTCGCGATCTGGTCGCCGAAGAATTCGGCGTAGGCGTAGCGGGCGTTGCCGCCGGCTTCTTGGACGATGAACGGCGGTTCGACGGAGTCGAGTGTCGTCAACTCGCGTGCTGGTTGAAGAATTATGAAAGTTTCACTCAAGCGACCTCCGAGACATGAATCGTTGACGAAGCGTTAACCGGCGAAGTGGGCGTTAACTACTGGTGTACAACTACTTTTGTGTACCATGAACAGCCGTACCACGAATTCGTAAATGAAGTGTTAATGGTGGCCTGGCTTGTTTTCTTGAACGGGGAGCATCGAGTTGGCGAAAAAACGTGATTCAAATGACAAGACCCACAGAAGTTCTATCAGGGGCAAACACAAGCGGACGCACGACGGCGCGAAAGCCGCTATTTCAAAGTATCCGGTTCGGTTCGCTGTCACTATTCGTCGGCAAGATGAGATTGAGACAGAAGCACTCGTCGCTAAAGGAGACTCTAGCAGTCGCGCGACATTCGGACTCAAGTATGACGTGAGCAGCATGTTTCAATCTGGCCAGCTATCCGAAGCTGAAATGCTACTGATTACACGAGAACTCCTAGCAAGGTCGCCACATGGCTTGGATAGGGACGCGTCCTACGTGGTAATGAAAGTAGGGATGCGGGCTATGCCGGAATTGCCTGGGCTGAGCCGTGAGCACTTGCGTCCAGACGACGTCTTATTGACTTCCGCAGGTCTGGATAGGCCTGGACTAATATCGGCGATATTTCAATCACAGTTCGATGGCGAGTTTCAATTGCGTTCATTCGATGATCATGCTAGTGCAGAGCGTGAGTGCAGGCGTTTTGTACAAACACAACTGATCCAGAGAACAATGGAGCTAGGAGAGACTCGCATAGATGCCCTCAAGAAGGGACTTTCATCCGCACTGAAGGGCCTGCGGCGCGATGATTATGCTGGCAATAGAGCGCTGCTGGCAAACATTTCTGACGTGACGCGCGAGGCGATCGCGCAGGCTTTTGAATCGATTCTGACAGAAAAGGCGAAATCACTCCCGCAACAGGATTACGACCGCAAGAAAATTGTCGCCCGTTTCGTGAATTCGGAATTAAGGCGGTTTGGATTAGCAATAAGATGTCCGAAGACTGGTGCGCCGGCGTTCCTGGTGGCTCATCCAGGTGGAAGACCTGGAATCGGTCGATACCATTTCGAAGTCACTGAATCGGGAAAGCCCCATCGGACAGTTACCACATCCGATTTCCCCGAATCCCTGAAACTCATGCCCGATCAAATTCAGGCGGGTGCCGGCATCGACGGACAGCCTCGGCGGTCACGCTAGCGCTGCAAGGTCCGACCTTAAAGAAATCAGCAAAATACCCGCGAATCGCTTGACTTCTCTGTAGGTACAAGTATACTTGTACTGTCGGTGGAGCGTGCCCCCTTTTTTTGAGCGATTCCGATGAACGACGGCATTTATCACGAGCTGGCGACCCATCAGCGAAGCGAAGACTGGTTCGGCCGAGATCTCATCACCGGGCTGCAAGAGTGGGCGGATCGGTTCATCGTTCAGTTTGAACTGGATATCCCGCAGGTCGTGCTACGCGTTGACGACCTTCCGCGATCCTGCCTGGGTCACTTTCGGCCGGGGCACAACGGTTTTGGCCTCAAGGGTGAAATCGCCCTCAACCATAAGTATGTGTCGTCGTTGCCAAAATGGCGGGTACTCGGCGTTCTGGTCCACGAACTCCTGCATGCATGGCAGCATGTCCACGGCAAGCCCAGCGAAGGCAATCACCACAACGGCGAGTTCCGGCGCAAGGCAGAATCGGTCGGGCTCATCGTTGGACGCCGTGGGATCACGGGCTTCTCCGCAGCGAGTCGGTTCAAAGACCTGCTACGCAGCAACGGAGTCGAGGTTCCGACCGACGAATTCCCGCCGCGCGATCAGCGGACAAAGGGAGAGTCCAAATCAAAAAAATGGACCTGCGGCTGCGGCACAAGCATTCGCTGCGCCGTGCCTGATCTCGCCGCTCAGTGCCTTAAGTGCGTGCAGGTTTTTCGTCGGTGCGACTAGCGCTCGCGGAGACAAACATTGGAAACCAAAGCAGTCCGGCTGATACCGATCAGCCGCATCGAAGTTCGGTCAAACGTGCGTGAACGGCTGCTGGAAGCCGAACAGGTCGCGCTCGCCGCGAACATCGCGGAAAACGGAATCCTGTCGCCGTGCGTCGGGTACGAGGACGGACCGAAGATTGTTCCGGTAATCGGGCATCGGCGAATCGACGCGGCGGCTCGCGCCGGAAGAGACGCGGTGCCGATGATCATCCTCGATCACGTTCCGACGCCGGCAGAGATTCTGATTCTTCAGCTTTCTGAAAACTGCATGCGCTCGGACCTGAAGTTCAGTGAACGTGCCCGCGCGATTGAAGACCTGATGCAGAAATCAGGATGGTCGGCTGCTCACGTGTCGCAAAAGCTCGGAATGGGATCGGAAGCCACAATTTCGCGGCTGCTCACGCTGCTTGTACTCCCAAAGGCGGTGCAAGACCTGGTTGATGCCGGCCGGATTCCGATCAGCAGCGCTACGGCTATCGCAGGCGTCCCCAGCGCCGATGAACGTCAGCGCCTCATCGACGAAGTGCTCGCCGGCCGGTTGCCGCGCGACCGACTCGTCAAGCGCGTCAAGTCGATCAAGCGCCGGAATCATCAGCCGTCGCGACCGCGACGTTCGATTCGACCGGCCCGGCAGCGCGTGACCGTGCCCTTGGGCGAAGGCCGCGCAATCACCATTGTGGGTCCCGGCCTTTGCGTGGAAACGCTCATCATGTGGTTAGAGGACCTGGTCAATCGAATCAGACACGTCAGTGTGACTGGTGCAGCTGTGAAAGACTTGGGCGCTTTGCTCAAGAGCGCTGAGTCCGCGGTCGGCTTACGCAAGGTGAAAGGCGGTGATGTATGAGTGTGATGAAGGGTCTCAAGCAACTTGGAGAATGGACACTGTGTGCGACAGTTGTCGTTGCATGTCAGTACGCCGTTATCGGATGGCTCGGGTACGAGGCAATTCGTGCGGTGGTTAGGCCACGAAAGAAGTCGTCCTCCTCGACGACGATCGAGCCTAGCCATCGCCGCTCGAAGAGCAAAGCACGGAAGCGCGGGCGGCCGCGGACCAGTGCGAGATTGGCGTCATCTGGCTTGGTCAGGTCCTGAATACTCAATACGTCGGTGGCACTGAGCCCGGTCGACTTGGTCGTGTAGGAGTTTCTGTTGCTGCCGAGCGAAATGAAAGCAGGTTGAAAGATGAAAGTCGGAAAAGGTCTCATGATGCTCGGTCATTGGACTATATGTGCCGCGGCGGTAGTGGGTTTTCAGTACTACGCAATTGGCTTGGTCGCCTATCGTCTATTCTCAGGCAAGACGAAGTGGAGAGACTTCGTGCCAGACAGTGGCGGTACTGCCGAACCGAGACAAATCGCGAAGAAAAGTTCCAAATGTCAAACGAAACGACGCGGCGTGAGTCGCCGCCGTCCATCTGTATCACTAAGGACCCTCGCTGTAGGAAAGGAGTGACGACACATGTCAGAGTTCTTCAGCTTCCTGAAGGTGTTTGCGATCTGTGGCACCGTGTTCTTCGTCGCAACGACGGTGCTCCTGTCCCTGCCGCAATCCAAGCTGCGGTCGGTGGGAATGGAAATGTCCAAGTGGGCGCTCGTCTGCGGGCTGTTGCTGATGGTGCCTTCGCCGGTCGATGTGCTGCCCGATGTCGTGCCCGGCATCGGATGGCTTGACGACATCGGCTACATCCTCGGTGCGATCGGCGCTGCGAAGGGCGCCATGAACGAGCGCAAGCGACGGACCATGTGGGAGGAAGCGGAGTTTGAGCAATCCCTGGCCGCCAAGCGCGGCGAAGCGTCACCGTCTGATTCCGACGACGACGATCAGAAGGAGGCGGCGTGATGCTCGGGCGACTATTTCGACCAAGGTCGGTCCCGCCAGCTCGGCCAAAGAGATGGGAGTTGACGGACGAAATCCTGCGCTGGTCGCGGGAAGACCCCTGGACGTTAGGCAATGCGTCCGAGGGGGTTTTTGCCTGCGGCGCAACCGGCTCCGGTAAGTCAAGCGGCAGTGGGCGAACGATTGCAATTGCGATGCTCAATATCGGCTTTGGCGGACTCGTGCTTACGGCCAAGTCCGACGAGCGGGCACTTTGGGAGTCCTATTGCCGCGCAACTAATAGAAGCGGCGATCTGGTGATTGTGGACGCCGCCGCGAAAATGCGGCTGAATTTTCTGGATGCGGAATTGAACCGTGCCGGAATGGGCGGAGGACTCACCGAAAATATCGTCAATTTGTTCTCGACGGTCATGGAAATTCGGGAGCGAAACACCGGCAGCGGTGGCGGCCGGGAGGACGGGCAATTCTGGAAGCAGGGCGCGTTGAAGCTCATGCGCAACGCAACCGATCTTGTGTCGCTCGCAACCGACTCCATCTCAGTTCCTGAACTTGTACGAGTCGTGCTCACTTCGCCGCAGTCGCCAGGGCAGGTCTCGGATCGGACGTTTCAGGACGGTTCGTTCTGCTTTCAGTGCCTAAAGGCAGCGGATCAGAAGCCAAAGAGTGCGCGGCAGCTGCACGACTTCGGCGTTGTGTGCGACTTCTTCCTGCTTGAATGGCCTCGCTTGGCGGAGCGCACGAGGTCTGTAATTCAAGCGACTTGGATGGGCTGGGCCGACATGCTAAATCGGGGCGTGCTGCGCGAGCTATTCTGCACGGACACGACGATTACGCCGCAGGCCGTCGAGAACGGCAAGATCATCCTCATCGACCTGCCCGTGAAGGAATTCGGGGAGGTCGGTCAGTTCGCGCAGGTTCTGTGGAAGTATTGCTTCCAGCGGAGTATCGAGCGACGCAACGTCACAGAGAGTCCGCGCCCTGTCTTCTTGTGGGCCGACGAGGCGCAGCATTTCATCACGTCCTACGACATGCAGTTTCAGACGACGTGTCGCGCCGCGCGCGTGGCCACGGTCTATCTGACACAAAACGTCAGTAACGTGTATGCCGCGCTCGGCGGCGGCGACAAGGGTCGCGCGGAAGCAGACTCGCTCTTCGCCAATCTCAATACAAAGATCTTTCATGCGAACGGCGACCCGGTGACGAACGAGTGGGCTGCCTCGCTCATCGGCCGCTCGCGCCAATTCATGGCCAGCGGCAACAGCTCATTCGACAACGATCAACGCTGGGCGGCGGCCGTCGGCCTTGACTGGCTGGATGGCGGCGGCTCCACCTCCGCAGGTTTCTCCGAGACTTTCGAGTTCGAAGTACAGCCGCGGGAGTTCACGCGGCTTCGCACGGGCGGTCCCGCGAACGGCTGGATCGTGGACGGCATCGTGTTTCAGAACGGCCGCACGTTCGCCGTGTCGGGCCGCACCTGGCTCAAGACGGCATTCAGGCAGAGGCCATAGGCAGAGGGCATCGTCATGCACGACAACCAGTCAGCAGGACCATTCGACGGACTCCGCAGATTCCTCGGCGGCGTCGCATTTGTCGCAAGGGCATTCGAGTCCTCAGTTGTTGTTTTTCTGCACGAGCCCGGTTCCTTCGGCGAGCGATATCTCGGCCTACAGGCCGGCGCGGCGCTGCTGCTGATCTTCTTCTGGCCGGTGATGTGCGAGCCGCATCACGATGCGACACCGATGCTCATCTACGCAGGAGCGTATTGCCTTGCCTGCGTTGTCATTCGGGCGCGGTTGCAGCTCCGGCGGAAGCGCGGCCTGCCGCAGCCTCACACACGGTACAGCGGCTGTCCCGGGTTGTTACGGCGGTTCCGACGCATGGATGAAGTGAAGGCCAAGCAAATCGTCGAACCGTTCCTGACGTTCGCCGTCGGAGGTGTGATGCTTGAATTCAGCCCTCCCCTGGGCGGCTACCTGATGATTGCAGCCGCCGGTCTGCTGATATCGAACGGCCTGGCGGCCGAATACGAACGGCGGCGTGTCTCCGACATGCACGACGCCTATCTGGAACAGCGCGGCGTTGCGGAACGGTTCCGCGACATGCGCGGGGATTGATCTGCAATCGAAGAGAGGAAATCTCATGGCTAGTAAAGAACCTAGTCCGAAAATCGGTGCGGGTTCATTTTCCGCATGGATTCGTACCGGCTGGAGGGAACTCCGCGCCGCGCTATATCCGGAATCAAACGTCGCTCAACAGCCCGATGTGGGCATGTGGGGAAATCGCACGCCCGGCGAGGTAATGCAAGAGCGACTGGGAGAAACGCGCGACCCCGACGAAAAGCCGTCGATCCTCGGTGAGCGTCTCAAGCAGGCGGAGCGCGAAGCAGCCGTTCACGAACCGGAGCCGCGGGAACCGGAAAGGGAGTAGTCGCGAATAGCAACGGTTTTGTTCGTAAATTGCGCTGCTCGGTTACTTGTCGTAATCAGCTTTCGTAAGAGCGTGGATCGGAATTGGCGTAGCGCTAGCGGTCAAAACTCTGGAGTTGTGTGATGGACAGAATAGCTGAAATGGCGATGGACTGGTTATGCCGCAGGGCTGACGACTGGCTGGCGGGAAAACTCGGCAATGAAGCAGCAAGTCCTGAGGTTGAACTTTTCTTGCGATATGAAGATGACGAATGCGGGCGATGCCTTTGCGTGACGATGCCGCACGCCGTAGGCGACGGCAATCAGGCCTGGGTGAGATTGAACTCGTCGCGCGGAGTCGCAGTGAACGCGATTAGCAATTTCGCGGATGAAAATGGCGAATTCCGGCTCGGACGCCCTTTCCTCGGAGACGAGTGCCTAATGTATTTGCCGTTTTCAGCACTAAGTTATCCAAGAGCCGGCGAATACACCCTTAGCGTTGCGGTAATCCGCGATGGGAACTCTCTGGGTCGCTACACGTGGAAGATTCCTTTGCCATCGCCAAGGCCTTGGGACAAGGTGGACTACGCGGCGCCCTTGATCGAACTCGGCATGATCGTGGTGCGCGCGGAAGGGAGCGCGGTGCCAGAAAAAATTAGGCAGCTTAAAGAGTTGTTTATCCGTGAATTTGAGTTGACTACAACGGAAGTCATCGCCTTTCGCGATGCGATGAAAAGATCGCGAGGGGGCGACGTGAGGTCTTTGGCAAAGCGCGTTTGGTTCCGGTTTTTCGTGCTGACAGCCAACGATCTGCTCGGGCTTCTGGCAAAGATCGCCAAGAGTGACGGTGCCGTAACAGCGGCCGAGTTGTCGATCATTCGCGAGAGCGCCTTAGCCTTCGAAGTGGCGGAATCTGCCTGGCCGTCGATCGCGAAGGAGTTGGGACTCGCGCTCGATGATCCTTGGGAGACGTTGGGCGTCTCGCACGACGCTTCTCTGAGCGACATCAAGGCTGCCTATCGCCGCAAGATATCCGAGTGTCACCCCGATCGATTCGGGCAGGTGCCGAAGGAATTTCAGGCACTTGCGACCCAGCTGACGGTCACTCTGCAATCCGCCTACGAACGGCTCAAAGCCCGCTGCGAAGCTTCCTGAGCATTGTCGCGGCTCAAACTGTCTGGTAATTTCGGCGAGCTTATCCGGTGGAAAAGAACATGAACACGGTCATTGATTGCCTCGCGTTCGTGATGACGTTGTGGATGCTCTACTGCTTCGTCCGTCACGGCATCTATCCGGCGATTCGGCTCGTTCTTCGCATGATCGGCGCTGTCGTGCGCGTCGTCGCAAGCTATCTACAGCGGGAGCGCTGCGACGCGACTGCCGGGCACATCGCTGAGGTGTGCGCCTCATCACTCAACGTGGCACCACGCTCGCAACGGCAAGACCATGATTGATACGGGCGTTGAAAACCTGATTCCCCTGCGCGACGTGCCGCGGTGCTTGCCGCCGCGGCCGAACGGCAAGCGGCTGCATATCAGCGCCGTCTATCGCTGGACGCTTCGCGGCGTGAGGGGTGTGCGGCTTGAAACCGTAAAGATCGGCGGCACGACGTACACGAGTCGGGAGGCGATTCAACGATTCTCGGAGCGGCTAGCCGGGCCTGAATCGTCCCCGCAACTCGTTAATCCTGTCAGTCGCGGGCGGCAACGGCGAATTGAACAGGCGAATGCAGCGGTCGCAATGGCGCTGGGCCTTGACCGACACCCACACGATTCCGCTGCGCGATAGTGCCGCGCTCCGTCAATAAACGATTCAGGCTCCGGCTGCCCGGAAGGACGGCCGGAGCCTGCACAGCAGTTGCCTGCCGGTATCATATTTAGTTGGCGTGGCTCGCTTCAACTGAAGACTGAATATGCTGAATAAGGTCAAGGAGAACGCGGCAATACACGGACGGGTTGCGAAATCCTTTGGCACGGCTGTAGCGATGCGCAATATACCCGCCTCCGCAAACGCCGCCCACCGGGCATTCAAGGCATTCCCTGCTGAGCAAAGCGTCTTTCCAAAGCCCGCTCATGTATAGAGGATCTGTAAATAGCTCGCCAATCGCGTCTGTGCTGACGTTTCCTTTCGACCGATACACGTCGGCGCCACAAACGCGAAGTGAATCTAGCGGAGCGATTCCGCCGTCGGACTCAATAATGACGTGGGCAACGGAGCCGAGGCCGAGTCCATCAGCATCTGCAACGCCGCCAATGAGGAGCTTTATCATGCCTTCAAAGGGATCAACTTTGAGAGCTGCATCGTCTGATCGCCAGAACAAATCGAATGCGGACTTGAGATAGCGGCTGCAACCATCAAAGTCTGGTGCCGGCGAAGCATCATGTGACGCATCGCTAAGCAAGAACGAGATACTCTTGAAGCCCAAATTACATAGATGCTGAAGTACTTCCGCACCGTCGGCTTGCGGTTTCACCACAGCAATCACGCCAAGTTGGCTGATCGGAATTCCTGACTTGGACATCGCCGCCAAGACTCGATCATATGTTCCCAACCCTTTGTGATCGATCCGGTGCGCGTCATTCACGGAAGCAGGGCCGTCAAGACTTACGCCGACGGAAACATTGTACTGCGAAAAAATCGCCACCCATTCTTCATCAAGCAGCGCCCCGTTTGTCTGAACGGAGAAACGCGGCTCGATTCCACATTGTTCACAAAAGTCTCTTGAGAATAGTAGAAGCCTTCGAACGAAATCGTACCCAACCAATAGCGGTTCGCCGCCATGCAACACAATGAACGGGCGAAGTATCCCGTTGTGTTTCGAGAACTCGACAATTCTGCTAATGGCATCTGTCGCTGTTTCGTATTTCATCATTGCTGGAAGCTGCTTGTATTTCGCACCCGGCGATTGGAACATGTAACAGTACGTGCAGTCTATATTACAGGTGTGCGTTAGTTTAATCACAAAAGAAGGCGTGCTAAAAACGGGCTCTTCGTTGCGCACAACATGATCTAAGAACCATAGTCGAGGCACACGACCGAATACGCGTCGATATTCTGCGACGGTTTGGCTTCCGCCAGCCTCTTCAGGATGTGATTCTGATTCTGTATTTGGAATGTGGGCAATACCGCCGCCAAGAGGCTCACACAGGCTACGATAGACCTCGGCATCTTCGAGTAAGATGTGCCAGAATTCGTCAACGCTGTAGCAGGGACTATGAGATATTTGTGGTGCTAGATAACAAAGCGAAAAGAAGCGCTTTGTTTCACGCTCAACAAAAGCCGTCATCTCCGGTGTCCACTTCAATCTCGACTCAGCGAGTTTTCGTTTTTCGCGAAGATCGAAGGTCTCAAGGGTTCGCAGAGCGGCAGCTTGTGGAGGCGGAAGCAGCGCTCTACATCCGAGCGGACCGATTCCGTGAAATGCCCTAGGCATTTGAGACACCCAATCGAAAGATCGCAGACCAGGTTAAGGAGAACGGCTTCTGCACTTGTTGAACGATTGCGTGTGCTTGTCGAAACCACATTTTGCGGAGGCTGCGAGGTTGGCTGAGCCGCCAGCCCATTCCTTGGCCTCCTCTTCGACTTCGGACTGAATTCTCGCGAGCACCGACCTACCTTGCCCTGGTGCAGTCGAATCTTGAGTCGGGGAAACAGGCGTTTGGGAATTCGTTTCGTTCGTCATGGGCGTGTCTCCTGATTGGAAAGCCCTGTATTCGACGACTGAACAGCCGTCCGAGCCAAGCGAACTCTGCCTCGTCCACGAACCGGCAGCCTGAATCGTACCGCAAAGCCGGCTCGGTTCAAGCGGTGGGTTGGAAGCCCCGGTTCTTGGCCAAGGTTCGTTGCTTGATCCCATTGGGCGCCTATCCAACCTCCGCCATGATATCAGCTGCCTTCGTGCGGTCCAGTTCCGCGTACACCTCGGTGACGGCGCTGGAGCGATGCCCCAGAACGACGCGGGCCGCTTCGATGCCGAAGCGCTTCCGCAGATACGTCGCCGCCGAGTGCCGCAGCCGGTTCGGTCCCCACACCTCGATGGCGGCCTTTTCGCAACCTCGCTTGATGGCGCTGTAATAGCTGCGCCGCGTGTAGCGGTTGCCTGGGAGGCGTTTCGGCGACGGCCGGCGCTTCTTCGGCGGGTTGTTGCCCCTTCGCAGGCGGTCGCGGGACTGCTTCACGGCGTCCTTCGGGCTGAACAGGTACGCCTCGGCCGGCCGTAGCAGGTACGGTGTGATGATCGCCTGTGCCCTGGGGCCGAGATAGACCATCCGCTCGATACCGTGATGCTCGGTCTTGTGCCGGGCGGGCCGATAGATCCACGTCGCCTGGCTGCGGTCGATGTCGATCGGCCGCATGGCCGTCACTTCGTTGGGCCGCATGCCGGTCAATTGCTGAAGCTCGATCATCGCTCGCACCTGCGGAGTCACGAACGGCAGGATCGCGCTCACGCTTTCCTCAGAGACAGGACGGACCGGCCCGGTCTCGCGGGCCTCGGTGCGGCCGGCGCGAAGCGCCGCGACGGCCTGGAGGGCATGAAGCACGCCGGGAGCGACAAGCTGATTCTCGACGCCCCATTTGAACACGCGGCGGATGCGATTGACGCGGTAGTTGATGACGCGCCGCGAGAGCCTGGCATCGATGAACTTCTGCCGCACGGCCTTGAGCGCCATCGGCCCGAACTCGGCGACCGGCGTCATGCCGTAGAGCGCCTGCAAGAGGCGCGTAGCATCCTTGATGTTCTTCGCCTCGCCGGTTGGCTCGCCGTCCTTCACGTAGTAGCGGTCGGCGTGCTCGTAGTACGCGGCGAGCAGTTCGCAGATTCGGAAGTCGGCGCCGGACTTCGTTGCCGCGTTGCTTGCCGCCGCAACTGCTGGACCTGCCGTTGTCCATTCCGAAATCAAGCGCTTGTAGGCGTCGATGCTCTCGGGCGAGCCGTGCGTGCCGAGATAATGGTCCTTGCCGGCGAGCGTAACGACGGCATGGCCGGACACCTTGTGAAGACGATATGACGGGAGTTTCTTGGTGAGTTTCGGCATTGTGCAGCTCCTTCAGGCGGAGCCAAAACGGTATGTACCGTTTTGCGCTCGAACCTTCGGGCTGCACTTTCCGACGCGGAAAGGCTCGCTAACTTGCGATCAGCCACGGAATTATAGTCAACAGCGGGCGATGGGATTCGAACCCACGACGTCCAGCTTGGGAAGCTGGCATTCTACCACTGAATTACGCCCGCGAGTGCGGTTTTTGCACTACAATTCTCAAAATCTTGCACTACAAATGCACAGTTTTTGAGGGTCCGTGCACTACATTTTCGACCGGGATTCTACCCCGGAGGAACCGCATGTCCAAGCACTCCAAACGACGAATTCCGAGGCTCCGTTTCTCCACCGCCCGTGACCTTGGTTGGCACGTCACGTTCCGAGACCGCATCAGCGGCTCGCCAAGAAAGCATCGCTTCAACATCATCGAGCGAGAACGCGAAGCCGAGGCCCGCGTGCTTTATCATTCATGGATTCTTGAGCAACTCGGCGGCAGCGGCAACCATGTCCTGCCGACCAAGCTGCGCCACGAATGAAACCACGAGCCAAGCAAGCGCCGGTACTCGCCGGATGCCTTCTCGAAATCGCGAGCGGCTTCCTTGAAAGCGAGAAGCTCCGAACGAGGAGCAGCCACGAGCCGAGACGACGCGGAACCATCATCGAGCCTGTTTACCGCGACCGCAAGAAACAAGTCCGAGACTTCTTGGAGTTCTTGAATCTGCAACACGGAGCAGGGGCGGTCGGCAAACTCCGGCTTGCCGACCTCACGATGGAGGACATTGAAGCGTACAACCGCATCCTTGTGAAGCGGGGCTTCTCCGATTCCCAGGTCGTCAAGCGTTTGCAGCTTATCAAGGCCATCATCGACCGGGCCGGCCGTCCGGAGCACGGCAAGCAGTTGCTCACCTGGAACTGGGATTCCCGAGACGTTTCTCACGGCACGCCGCCAGGCGAGCGAGTCCTTCCGACGAGGAAGCAGCTTGTCAGGATGCTTCGAGGGGCCGACCTTCGAGGCCGGACGATGATTTGGCTCGGCATCGGGCTTGGATTCGGTGCCAAAGACATGGCAGCGATTCGCGTCGGGCAGATTGTGGAAGACGCCTACGACCTTCGGCGTGCGAAGACTGGCGTCGAGAGGTACGGGACCACGCCGCCTCGCGTCTGGCGTTACGTCTCGCTCTACCAGCAGCGAGAGAAGCGGCCGGCAGGACAGCTTCTCTTCGTGACCCGTAACGGCGTGCCGCTCGTTCAATCGACATCGAATGCCGTGACGCAATGGTGGGATAAGCTTCGGAAGAGGGTAGGGGAGAGCAAGGAGACGCTCCCCGGCTTCTATACGCTTCGCCATCTTGGGGCGACCGAGTTCGCATCGCGTCCAGGGGCTTCCATCAGCGACGTGCGACGCTGGCTCGGCCATGCCGCCGGCTCGGACGTGGCCGACACCTACATGCGAACGGTGCGGCCGGAATATCGAGAAGTGGTCGAATGGGTGAGGGCACGGCTTCAGCGAGGCTGATGGGCGAACATCGCAATCGTGAGCGGGAGCATGACGGCGAGCATCGCCGGCCTCGTTTTCACCAAGCGGGCATCGGGGTCGGGACGTACGCAGGTTACGTATGATTCGACGCAGATTGCGTACATGGCTCCTCTCCGACGCCCCTGGCAAACCGTCACCGGAGACGGGGGGCCGAGGTTGTCGGACGACCGAATCCACGTCTCGCCTCGTCCCCCGCAATATGCTATGATTGATGCATCGGTGAGAATATGGCCACGCTACCCCAGACAATTCAACTCGACCCCCAGACCGCTGAGGCCCTGGCCAATTATGCCGCGAGCCTGGGCTTGTCGGTTCCCCAGTTCCTTCAGAAACATTTTGGCGGAACAAACGGGGCATCCCGCGTCGATAACGCGGACGCTTGGCTTGATGAACTTTCCGAGGGCCTGCCCAATCTACCGCCGCTTCCTCGTGACTTCTCTACCAAGGACATCTACGCGGACCACGATTGATGGCTGTCTTCATCGATTCGGGCATATTGCTTCGAGCCATCCATCGCACAGACCCTTTTTACACGGATGTTCGCGCCGCCGCTCGCGAACTCTTCAAGCGGGACATGCCGCTCTTTACAGGCCTTCAACACCTTGCCGAGTTTTGGAACGTAAGCACGCGTCCGCCCGGTGAACGCGGCGGATTCAATCTGCCGCTGGATGAGGCGACAAAGCGGCTTGAGCGCGTGCGTCGCGGCGTGAAGGTCATCACGGAAACGCCGCTCACACCGGACATCTGGACGACGCTCGTCCGCAAACACGGCGTCAAGGGCGTCCATGTGCATGACGCCCGGACCGTCGCGCTCATGCTGACGCACTCGCTCTCGGAGTTGCTGACCTTGAACAAGCAGGACTTCGCCCGCTATCGGGACGAAGGAATCGTCGCCCTCACGCCCGCCGAACTTCTCGCCACAGCACGATAGGCACGACCTACCGAATTGCCTCAAACCGGGCCTCAACAGGGACTTCGAACCCATATTGGGTCCGTTTGTACCCAATACGGGTTCGCTCAACGAGGGCCGGACGAACACCAGGTCGAAGCCCCCTTCCCATTGGGCTTAATGCATGATAAAGGATGTTATCATGCACTAAACCGGAGGCAGGGGAGCCGCCCCGCTACGAGCACTTTCGAACGCCAGACATGCCGTCCATCAAGGACCGACCGAATCGCCGCATACACGACGTGGTCGAGCACGATGCGGCGGCTGTTGCACGCTCCGGCCTGGTCGAGCCGCCAGCCATCATCCGAGAGGCGGGCAACAACGCCCGATTCGCTTATGAGGAATTCTTCAGTGCCGAAATCGAGAACGACCACACGCGACGGGCATATCGCAAGGCCGTCCATCGCTTCCTCGCACACTGCGAGCGGCTCGGCCTTGAGCTTCAGCAAGTCAGCCCGGCGATTGTCGGCGAATACGTCCGTCGGCTCACCACGGAGCCTCGCAGGGCCAAGGGCGGCCTCACAACCCCCCGGCCCGTATCGAAGCCGACCAAGAAGCTCCACTTGGCCGGAATCCGCAATTTCTTCGACCGTCTCGTTCAGCGCCACGCCGTCGTGCTCAATCCGGCCCTCTCCGTTCACGGCCCGAGGCACAGCGTCACCGAAGGCAAGACCCCGGCCCTCACCGTGAAGCAGGCCCGCCAGTTGCTCGCGAGCATCGACACGCGAGACCCGGTCGGCCTTCGCGACCGTGCCATCATCGCGGTCATGGTTTATACTGCGGTTCGAGCCGGAGCCGTCGCCAAGCTTCGCCGCCGAGACTTCTTCGCCGACGGCCGGCAATCCGTCTTTCGTTTTGATGAGAAGAACGGCAAGGTCCGCGACATCCCGGCAAGGCACGACCTCGAAGGCTTCGTGCGGGAGTATCTCGCCGCTTCGGACATCACAGGCGACGACGCTCCCCTCTTCCGCTCGGCGATTCGCCGGACCAAGCGGCTCAGCGAAAATGGCATGTCGGAGAACGACGTGCTCAGGATGGTCAAACGTCGCTTCAAGGATGCAGGGCTTCCGGCGAACCGGCTCACCTGCCATTCCTTCCGGGCGACGACCATCACGGATTTGCTTGACCAGGGCGTGCCGCTGGAGGATGTTCAGTACCTGGCAGGCCACGCCGACCCGAGGACGACGCGCGGCTCTACGACCGGCGAAAGCGAGCCGTAACGAGGAATATCGTCGAGAGGATTTCTATCTGACGACAGGGAATTCACTCTATGCAGAACAACCCATTCCAAACCAGGCCACCAAGCATTAACGGCAATCCCCGTATTCGCATTGCCATCACCCAACGGGATATCACCAAGCTTCAAGGTCTCGCAAAGCAACTGACGGCCGGAACAGCCCAGGGGACTCATGGCTAAAAACAACAAGAAGCCCGCTACCGCCAACAACGGAGCCAACATCGGCTTCGAGGCGAAGCTCTGGCTTGCAGCCGACAAGCTCCGTAACAACATGGACGCGG
This sequence comes from uncultured Planctomycetota bacterium, assembly GCA_900696465.1. Lineage (GTDB taxonomy): Bacteria > Planctomycetota > Phycisphaerae > UBA1845 > UTPLA1 > UTPLA1. The sequence continues at coordinate 30,383 of CAADGE010000017.1, read as the reverse complement.
CCGTTTACAAGCACGTCGTGCTCGGCCTCATTTTCCTGAAATACATCAGCGACGCCTTCGAAGAGCGGCACGCTCAGTTGCTGGCAGAGAAGGCCCAGGGGGCCGACCCCGAAGACCCGGACGAGTATCGCGGCAGCAACGTCTTTTGGGTTCCCAAGCCCGCACGCTGGAAGCACCTTCAAGATAACGCGAAGCAGCCGACCATCGGTAAGCTCATCGACGATGCGATGGTTGCAATCGAACGCGACAACAAGACGCTTAAGGGTGTGCTTCCAAAGGACTACGCCCGTCCTGACCTCGACAAGCAGCGACTTGGCGAATTGATTGACCTCATTGGCACGATTGCGATGGGCGACGCCGAGCACCGCTCGAAAGACATCCTGGGTCGCGTGTACGAGTATTTCCTCTCCGAGTTCGCCAGTGCCGAGGGCAAGAAGGGCGGACAGTTCTACACGCCCCGTTGCGTCGTCCGCTTGCTCGTCGAAATGCTGGCCCCGTACAAGGGCCGCGTGTACGACCCTTGCTGCGGCTCCGGCGGGATGTTCGTCCAGAGCGAGAAATTCGTCGAAGCCCACGGCGGGCGAGTCGGCGACATCAGCGTATACGGCCAGGAATCGAACGCGACAACGTGGCGGCTCGCGAAGATGAACCTCGCCCTTCGCGGAATCGACGGCAATCTCGGCCCCGAGCACGCGGACAGCTTCCACCGCGATTTGCATAAAGACCTCAAAGCCGATTACGTCCTTGCCAACCCACCCTTCAACGACAGCGATTGGGGCGGCGAGCGGCTCCGCGAAGACGTGCGCTGGAAATACGGCACGCCGCCCGTTGGCAACGCCAACTTCGCTTGGGTCCAGCACTTCATCCATCACCTTGCGCCGACCGGCCTTGCCGGCTTCGTGCTCGCCAACGGCAGCATGTCAAGCAATCAGTCCGGCGAGGGCGAGATTCGCAAGGCGATTGTCGAAGCCGACCTTGTCGATTGCATGGTCGCGCTGCCCGGCCAGCTTTTCTATTCGACGCAGATTCCCGTCTGCCTTTGGTTCCTCGCCCGCGACAAGCGAGCTTCCGCCCTGTCTGCCGCGCCACAAGCGCAGCGCGGCGCAGGCAGGGACCGCCGCAGGCAGACGCTCTTCATCGACGCCCGCAAGATGGGCACACTCATCGACCGCGTGCATCGGGAACTGACTGACGACGACATCGCCCGCATCGCGGGCACGTATCACGCCTGGCGAGGCGACCCGCCTGCGCCGCAAAGCGGAGCGACGCGGCAGGCAGGCAAGGAAGCGGGCACGTACGAGGACATCCCCGGATTCTGTAAATCCGCGACAACGGACGAGATTGAGACACACTCATTTGTGCTCACGCCCGGCCGCTTCGTCGGGGCCGAAGACGTGGCCGACGATGACGAGCCGTTCGCCGAGAGGATGCAGCGGCTCACGGCGACACTCTCCGGACAATTCGCAGAATCGGCCAAACTGGAGAAGGCCATCCGGTCCAACCTGAAGGAGTTGGGCTATGGCCTCTGACTGGACCAGTTGCAAGCTCGCAGACGCTTGCGAGTCAATTGACTACGGCCTTACTGACTCCGCGTCAAGCGATGCCGTTGGGCCGCGCTTCCTTCGTATCACAGACATCGTTTCCGGCCACATCAATTGGGACACAGTGCCATACGTTACCGCTGACGAAGACACGACATCGAAGTACCAACTACACCATGGTGATATCGTGCTCGCGAGAACGGGGGCGAGCACAGGAGCAAGTGCTTACATAAAGTCTCCCCCACGAGCCGTCTTCGCGTCCTATCTAGTGCGGCTCAAAGCGAAAGCCGGAGTTGAGCCTCGATTCCTCGCGTATTACCTCAAATCGGACGAGTTCTGGACCTACATACGCGGAGTTCTCGGCGACAAGTCAGCCCAACCCAACGCCAGTGCATCGACGATGACTAGCGCACCGCTTCGTGTTCCAAAGAGCAAAGACGAGCAGCGAGCCATTGCCCACGTGCTCGGCACGCTGGACGACAAGATCGAGTTGAACCGGCGAATGAACAAGACGCTGGAGGAAATTGCCCAGGCGATTTTCAAGTCGTGGTTCATTGATTTCGATCCCGTGCGGCGCAACGCCGCCCGTGCTCGAAATCAACCCTCACCCGGCCTTCGGCCACCCTCTCCCAGTGGGAGAGGGAGTGGGGGTCAGGGTGCCAGATTCGCGGGAAAGGGGGAGAGGAGCTATCGCGGAGGGTACGATTTTGCGGGACTGGTGGAGACGGCGCGCGCGTTGCGGAAGCAGCAGACCTCCGCCGAGAAAATCTTCTGGGAACTGGTTCGGGGCCGACGGTTCATGGACTTGAAATTCCGACGGCAGCATCAGTTGGGTGATTACGTCGCGGATTTTTATTGCCACGAACACCGGCTGGTCATTGAACTTGACGGCGGCGTTCACCGCGCGCGGCAGAAGAAAGACCTCAAACGCGATGCCTGGATGGCGGCGCAGGGTCTTGTTGTCTTGCGTTTCCCCAACGAACGGGTCATGGACGACCCGGAATCGGTCCTGTCCGCCATCGCCGGGGTCGTCGCCCCATCGCCCGTTCATCGCCCTCTCCCTCTGGGAGACGGTCGGGGTGAGGGTTCGGTCGGAGAACTCGACCGATTGTTCCCCGATGACTTCGAGGATTCGCCGCTTGGTCAAATTCCGAAGGGGTGGAACGTTCTGAGCCTAGATGAGATAGCACGCTTTCTAAACGGATTAGCCTTGCAGAAGTACCCTCCAAGCGGCGACAACTGGCTACCTGTCATCAAAATTGCTCAGCTTCGTGCGGGCCACACAGTCGGGGCGGACCGAGCCAGTGACAGTATCCCCAACGATTACATAGTTGACGACGGCGACATACTATTTTCGTGGTCCGGGTCGCTAGAGTGCGTCTATTGGGCTGGGGGCCGCGGGGCACTAAATCAGCATCTATTCAAAGTGACCTCATCGACGTACCCGAAATGGTTGTGCTATCTAGCCGTACACCAGCACCTTGACGATTTTCGCCATATAGCAGCAGGGAAAGCAACGACAATGGGCCATATCCAGCGGCACCACCTTACGCAGGCCAAATTGGCGATTCCTCCAATGCCAACCCTTCGCAGCATGAACCAGATTATTTCACCCATTCTTGAGAGTACTTGGCAGAGGAGTGTGCAATCCCGCACATTGGCAGCGTTACGTGACGCCTTGCTCCCCAAGCTCCTTTCCGGCGAGATTCGCATTCACAACTCCAAAGCCTTCGCCGCGCGAGCCGGATAACCGATGTACCCGATCCTTCCCGTTGATCCGAATCAGAAGCTCGATCACGAACCGCTGGGCACGAAGCGGAAGTTCTGGTTTCGCGACGGTGAGCGGCGGATGCTGTTCAAGGCCGAGGAGCGGGGCACGGGCGAGGATTGGGCCGAAAAGATCGCGTGTGAACTCTGTCGGTTGCTCGGCCTGCCTCACGTGCGTTACAACCTCGCGGAAGAATCGCAGAGCCGCACGCCGGGCGTGGTGTGCGAGACGTGCGCCCCGCCGCCCGCCGCGCTGGTTCTCGGTAATCAGTTGCTGCTGGCCATTGATTCAAGCTACCCGGCGGACGCGGCGCGCCGATACAAGGTACGCGAGCATACGGTCGCTGCGGTCGCGGAGGCCGTGCGTCTTCTCCAGCCGCCGCCCGCACGGTGGATGGAGGGTGTGCCGGACGGCGCCCGATCGGCGCTGGACGTGTTCACGGGTTATGCCATGCTGGATGCATGGATTGCCAACCAGGACCGCCACCACGAGAACTGGGGAGTGCTGCTTGTGGAAAGATCGCTGCATCTCGCGCCAACTTTTGACCACGGCGCATCGCTGGCACGGAACCTGACGGACGAGGAGCGGCAGGACCGGCTGGCCACGCGAGATGTGGGCCGGTCCATCGGGCGGTTCGTACGGCGGGCGAGATCGGCGTTTTACCCGGACGTGGCGGCACAACGTCCGCTGACGACCGTCGAGGCATGGAGGGCCTTTTCCGGCATGTCCTCAGCGGCCGGGGCGGCCTGGCTTGCCAGACTCGGCGGGATTAGCGACGATACAATCAGAGGGGTTGTGGAAGAGGTTCCGACGCACCGGATGTCGCAGACTTGCCGGGACTTCACGACCGCCCTTTTGATTGAAAACCGGCGACGACTTATGGCGAACGAGGACGAATGACGACTTCCGTTTTTATTGCGTGGCGATCCGGCGATGACGCGGCCGGCCGATGGGGGCCGGTGGCGCGGGTGGACCATGAAGGCGACGTGTACCGTTTTGTCTATACGAAGGGGGCGCGGTCGCTGGAAGGATTCCAGCCGTTTGTCGGCATGAACGAACTGGAAACGGTGTACGAATCCGCCGAGTTGTTTCCATTGCTGGCCAACCGACTGCTGGCCAAGTCGCGGCCGGAATACGAGGCGTACCTGACGTGGGGCGGGTTCGATCCGGATGATCCGCCGGAACCGTTGGCCCTGCTGGGGGTGACCGAGGGGCGGCGGCAGACCGACTCGGTTGAGGTCTTCCCCTGTCCGCTGCCTGACGCGACGGGATGCTATCTGAACAAGTTCTTCCTGCACGGCGTCCGGTGGATGCCGCCTGCGGCGCTGGAACGCATCGCGCGATTGCAGTCGGAAGAGGAACTCGGGTTGATGCTCGACATCTCAAATAAGCACGACCCGTACGCGGTCGCGGTACGCACGAACAATGGCGGCGACCGATGCATGATCGGCTATGTACCGCGCTACCTGGCGAAGGATGTCTGGCAGCTTTGCGCACAATGCCAGCAGGATTTTGTCGCGTTGCACGTCGAGCGGGTCAATCCCGACGCACCGCTTCAGCAGCGCGTCCTTTGCCGGATGAACGCGTGCTGGCCGGAGGACTTCCGCCCATGCAGCGGCGAGGAATTCCAGCCGATCGTTGATGTACCGCTACGGACTCCGGGAGTCGCGCGTGCATGAGCAATCGGTTGAACTGGCGACGCTGAGTTGGTTCAAGACTCTCGGCTACGACCTGCGCTTTGGACCAGACATCGCACGGAACGTACCGGGAGCCGAGCGCGATTCTTATGAGCAGGTCGTTTTACCGCAGCGTCTCCGAGACGCCGTCGCCCGGCTGAATCCAGCAGTTCCCCCGCAGGCCCAGGACGAGGCGATTCGCAAGGTGCTCCGGCTCGAATCGCCGACGCTCGTTGCCAACAATCGCTCATTTCATAGAATGCTCGTGGACGGCGTCGAGGTCGAGTACCGACGCGAGGACGGCTCTATCGCAGGCGACCGCGTTCGGCTGCTGGACTTCGACAACCCGGACAACAATGACTTCCTTGTGGTGAATCAGTTCACCGTGGTCGAGGGTCAGCACAACCGCCGCCCCGATGTGGTCGTGTTCGCTAACGGCCTGCCGCTTGGACTCATCGAGTTGAAGAACCCCGCCGATGAGAACGCGACGATTTGGTCCGCCTTCAATCAGCTTCAGACGTACAAGCAGCAGATATCGACGTTTTGCGCATACAACGCGGTGCTCATTATCTCGGACGGCCTGGAGGCCCGCGTCGGCTCGCTCACGGCCGACCGCGAGTGGTTCATGCCGTGGAAGACCATCGAAGGCGAAGAACTCGCCCCGTCCACAATGCCGCAACTGGAGGTGCTCATTCAGGGCTTGTTCGAGAGGCGACGCTTTCTCGACTTTGTGCGGCACTTCATCGTGTTCGAGGAGGAAGCGGACGGCACGGTGAGCAAGAAGCTCGCCGGTTATCACCAGTTCCACGCCGTCAACCGTGCCGTCGCGGCGACAGCCGAGGCCGCTGGCCCCAATGGCGACAAACGTTGCGGCGTCGTCTGGCACACGCAGGGGTCGGGCAAGAGTCTGACGATGGCGTTTTATGCCGGACGTGTGATTTTGCATCCCCCGATGCAGAACCCGACGCTTGTTATGCTTACCGACCGCAATGACCTCGACGACCAACTCTTCGGCACATTCGCTCGCTGCCACGAACTCTTGCGTCAGAAGCCCGAGCAGGCGAAGGACAGGGCGCACCTTCGCAGCTTGCTTGCCGTCGCTTCCGGCGGCGTCGTCTTCACGACGATTCAGAAGTTCTTTCCCGAAGAAAAGGGCGACACATACCCGCAGCTTTCCGACCGGCGCAACATCGTCGTCATCGCCGACGAAGCCCATCGCAGCCAATACGATTTCATCGACGGATTTGCACGCCACATCCGCGATGCGCTGCCGAGCGCATCGTTCATCGGTTTTACCGGCACGCCGATTGAACTGACCGACAAGAACACGCGAGCGGTATTCGGCGACTACATCAGCATCTACGACATTCAGCGGGCTGTTCAGGACGGAGCGACCGTTCCCATTTATTACGAGAGCCGCCTTGCGAAGTTAGAGCTACCCGAGGAGGAAAAGCCGCGACTCGACGAGGAGTTTGAGGAAGTCACCGAGGGTGAAGAGGAAGCGAAGAAAGAGAAGCTCAAGACGAAATGGGCGGCGCTGGAGGCCATCGTCGGGGCGGAGAAGCGTATCAATCTAATCGCAGACGACCTGGTCGAGCATTTCGAACGCCGCCTGGAGGCGATGGACGGCAAGGCCCTCATCGTTTGCATGAGCCGCCGAATCTGCGTGGACCTCTATAAGGCCATCGTAAAGCTCCGACCCGACTGGCACGACGTGGCCGACGACAAGGGGGCCATCAAAATCGTCATGACCGGCTCTGCATCGGACCCGCTTGAATGGCAAGACCATATTCGCAACAAGCCGAGACGTGAGGCGCTTGCGAAACGGTTCAAGCAGGCCGCCGACCCGCTGAAGATTGTCATCGTCCGCGATATGTGGCTTACGGGCTTCGATGCTCCGTGCCTACACACGATGTACGTGGACAAGCCGATGCGAGGTCATGGCTTGATGCAGGCCATCGCCCGCGTCAACCGCGTGTTCCGTGACAAGCCCGGCGGACTTGTCGTCGATTACTTAGGACTCGCCGACCAATTGAAACATGCCCTTCGCGATTACACGGAGAGCGGCGGCAAGGGCGACACGGCCATCGACCAGGAAGAGGCCGTCGCCGTCATGTTGGAGAAGTACGAGATTTGTTGCGACATGTTCCACGGGTTCGACTGGACGGCGTGGACGGTAGGCACTCCAGCAGACCGACTACGCCTTCTTCCGCCGGCACAGGAGCACATTCTTGCTCAGGATGACGGAAAGACTCGTTACCTGAAGGCGGTTTCTGATTTGTCAAAGGCATTCGCACTCGCGGTCCCCCACCCCGAAGCAATCCGAATCCGCGACGACGTGGCGTTCTTCCAAGCCGTTCGTGCTGCCTTGGCGAAGACAACCACCGGAATCGGCAAGGCTCCCGACGAACTGGACGCCGCGATTCGTCAGCTTGTGTCGAAAGCTGTGGCTTCGGATGAGGTCGTCGATATCTTCTCCGCTGCGGGACTCAAGAACCCTGATATCTCCATTCTCTCCGACGAGTTTCTCGCCGATGTACGCGAGCTTCCGCACCGGAACCTAGCGGTTGAGCTACTGCGAAAGCTCTTGAATGATGAAATCAAGACTCGCTCAAAGAAGAACCTGGTTCAATCGCGGTCGTTCGCCGAAATGCTGGAGAAGTCGATTCGCGGGTATCAGAACCGTGCCATCCAGACGGCCCAGGTCATCGAGGAGCTAATTGCACTTGCGAAGCAGATGCGAGATGCGAACAGGCGAGGCGAGCAAACTGGCCTTTCCGAGGATGAAATTGCCTTCTATGACGCACTCGAAGTCAACGATAGCGCGGTGAAGGTGCTCGGCGACGATACGCTGCGAAACATAGCCCGTGAGCTTGTCGATATGGTCCGCCGCAATGTGACTATCGACTGGACGGTGAAGGAGACGGTTCGAGCGAGACTTCGGTCAATGGTCAAGCGGATACTTCGGAAATACGGGTATCCACCTGACAAGCAGGAAAAGGCTACTCAGACAGTCTTGGAGCAGGCCGAATTGCTCTGCCAAGATTGGGCGGCAGCTTGACGCTCTCGGAACAGATACTCAAGCACGGCCCTACGCAGCGCGTACACTCACTACATGCTCGCGCTCCTCGGCCTTGAATGGTTTGACAATTCGCCGACGCAGACGGAGCGCCGTAAACGGCACCGGCTCGAAACCCGCTTCTTTTCGTGCCCGGTTTACAGCGCGAAGGATGTTGAGAAGTTGGCGGCGGATGGGAGCGTATGGATCGAACGGGACCCGCTGAAACTCTACGATGATATTCTCGACCGAGCGATGAGCCGCAAGGCCGACCAGGTAGCTCTTGAGCCGCAGGTATTCGTCGGGAGCGATTCGCACCGAGACGTGCCAGCGACGGTCCACGCCACGCTTGTAGCCGATGGAGTAGCCCGCAAATCGGATGGGTTTCCGCATCGGCCACCAGCCGTTTGAGCCGAGCGTTCTCACGCTCCAGCTCCTTGAGCCGCTTCGCCTGATCCGTCTTCAGACCGCCGTACTCCTTCCGCCAACGATAATACGTCTGCTCCGTCACGCCGATCTGCTTGCACGCATGGGCCACCGTCCGTCCCTGCGCGATCAGCACATCCGCCTCGCGCAGCTAGTTGACGATCTCCTCCGACTTGAACCGCTTCCTGCTCATCACCTTTCCTCCATGATCCAGACCCCAATCCTAACGAAAGACCTGGATCCGTTTCTGGGGGGAAGGTCAGAGCGTTCTTACGCTGCGGTCTGATCGCCTCGGTTGGCCCTCTTTCGTCTCCATTGTTACGATGAGGCACGTCTGGCAAAGAGGATGCGATGGACTTGTGGCAAAGCTTCGAGTTGATGGATACCATGCTGGATCGCGTCGTCGCGCGTCGAGCAGGTGCCGCGCCTCAACGGCTCTATCACGAGTTGCTCGATGCGTGCACCGGCGGGGCCCTTGAAGCCGGACCAAACGCAACAGCTCGATTACTGGGTTGCATTCGTGCATTATCGCTGGATGACATTCACGTTCTCCTGGACTGCCTGACGCTCCGCTTCTGGCTGCTTAACCAGGCGGAGAAAGCTCAGATTATCCGTGTCAACCAGAGCCGCGAGCGAACTGCCGCGCTGGATCGGCCGCCACGCGAATCTATCGCAGAAGCCGTGTACGCACTCAAATCGGAAGGTCGTACGGAAGCGGAGATCCTCGCCGTGCTCCGTCGCCTCGACATTGAACCGACGCTCACGGCGCACCCCACGGAGGCGCGAAGAAATTCGATCCTCGACAAGCAGAAGGCCATCGCCGAAGACCTTCTCGCGCAGGATCGAGATGATCTGACACCCCAGCAGAATCGAGAGCTCGTACGGCATATGGAGCACCTCGTGTTGCTGCTCTACATCACCGATCACGTTCGAAGTCAGCGCCCCGGCGTGCTCGACGAAGTGCGAAACGGACTTCACTTCCTGCGAACCTCCATCTGGGAAACCGTGCCCCGGCTCTATGAAGACCTTGCAGAAGCCCTGCGCAGCGCCTACGGCTGGAGCGGCCGACTGCCGATTGTGCTGCGCTACCGCACCTGGATCGGCGGCGATGCAGACGGCAATCCGAACGTGACGCCGGAGGTCACCCGTCAAGCGCTCGATCTGCTTCGCGAGGCGGCAATTGATCTGCACCTCGAATCACTGGAGCGCCTCGGACCCGAGTTGAGTATCTCCGATCGGCGCGTCCCGCCGTCAGCGCAGTTGATGAAATCCATCGCTGACGATCTGTCCGCGGGATTGGTCAACGCGGAGCGGCAGAAGCGTTTCGCGAGTGAATCCTGCCGGCTGAAGATCGCCTGCATGATTGAGAAGCTCCGGCGAATTCGTGACGGTGGAACCGACCATACGGCCTTGCAATTCCTCGATGATCTGCGCGTCTTGCAGTCGTCCTTGTCCGCCGCCGGCCTTGATGAACTGGCCATGCAGGGCGAACTGGCTCGGTGCATCGTCCGTGCAGAGACGTTTGGCTTTCATCTGGCCGCGCTCGATTTGCGCCAGCACAGTGCCCGACACGAAGTGGCCTTAGCGGAACTCTTCAAGGCGGCCGGCGTCTGTGGTGAGTACCTGGCCTGTGACGAAGCGGCAAGGATCGATCTCCTTCAACGCGAGCTGTCCACGCCGCGCCCACTTCGCACGTCGGATCTTCAATTGTCGGCCTCCTCGCGGGCGATTCTCGATCGGCTGACGGTTTTTGCGGATGCCGCGCGGCGTGATCCGTCCGCGCTGGGTAGTTACATCGTCAGTATGACCCATGAAGTAAGTGACGTTCTCGAAGTCCTCTTGCTCATGAAAGAGACGGGTCTCTGGAAACTGCAGAATGGCCAGGTACGGACGATGATGGATGTCGCTCCGCTCTTTGAAACAATAGAGGATCTTCAACATGCCGCGGACCTGCTGGAGCGGCTTTTTTCCGTCGAAGTTTATCGGAAGCATCTGGCTGCCCGGGAGCAGATGCAGGAAGTCATGCTCGGTTACTCCGACAGCAACAAAGACGGCGGCTACTGCATGTCGAACTGGATGCTTCAAAATGCCCAGTTCGTTATTGCCGGCGTCTGCCGACGTGCCGGTGTCCAGCTACGCTTTTTCCACGGTCGTGGCGGTACCATCGGTCGCGGCGGCGGCCGTGCCAACCGTGCCATCCTTGCGTCACCGCCGGAGAGTCGAAGCGGCCGTATCCGGTTTACCGAGCAGGGTGAAGTCGTCACCTTCCGCTACGGCCTGCCCGCCATCACCCGCCGACATCTGGAGCAAATCGTCAGCGCCATGATTCTGGGCACGGCACGGGCTCCAAATGAGTTGCCCGCGAGGTCGGGTACATCGGAGGCCGCCGCCGATTCGGTTCAGACCGAGCGATATGAACTGATGAATGAACTGGCGCAGCGATCGATGGCCGTCTATCGCTCGCTTGTACACGATGCCGACTTCTGGCCCTGGTTCACGCGCGTCAGCCCGATCGAACACATCAGCAGTCTGCCGATTGCTTCGCGGCCGGTTGCTCGCGGCGTAGGAGAAGTCGACTTCGACAACCTGCGGGCCATCCCCTGGGTATTTGCCTGGACACAGATGCGATACACCGTGCCCGGCTGGTACGGGCTGGGCGCAGGTGTCGAGGCATTGGCAGCATCCCGGCCGGATGCGCTTGATCGATTGCGGCAGCTCTATCGCTCGTGGGAGTTCTTCCGCACGCTGATCGACAATGCACAGCAGGAAATGGCCCGTGCCCGACTGCCGGCAGCATCGCTTTATGCCGATCGAGCGGGCGACACCGGCGACTTCCACGCGCGCATCGTCGAAGAGTTCGAACGGGCGCGCCGCGCCGTCCTGTCGATTACCGAACAGAAGGCCCTGCTGGATAACAACCCCGTCATCCAGTCGCTTATCCGATTTCGCAATCCCGCGACCGATCTGCTCAATCTGCTGCAGGTAGAACTGCTGCACCGCTACGACGCAGCGCCTGCGGATCACCGGGAGTCGCTGCGGCTACCGTTGCAGCGCAGCATTAACGCCATCGCCTCCGCCATGCAGAGCACTGGGTAATGCGATAAGCGGGGATTGATATCAGGAAGGATCTTGACCTGCGCTCGCGCTCTCATTCCGGCGGGGGGCCGGACACGTGATTCGCAGGTTGCGGGTGGGGGGTGATTGAATTTCTACAGTGCCGCGGCGCGAGTGATGCGGTCGCGCACCCAATCCAGCGTAACGCCTTTTTCCGCGAGCATCTGTGCCACAAAGCCGTCGGGCTCTCGCAACAGAGCAAGCAGCAGATGTTCGTCTTTGATCTCGCCGCTTCCGAGACGGTTGGCGGAATCGACGGCAAGAATCAGGCGATGCCAGAACTTCGGTGAGCGGAAGGCCTTGGCCAGTTCCTGCTGATGAATCCACTCGTGGCCGTCGTGTCCGGCGGCGGTCGGCGTATGTCCTTCGTCGGTGCTGGAGCGGAGGATTGTCAGAATCTCTTCACGGAGGGATTCGATTTTCACGCCGCGCTCGGCGAGAACTTTTGCGGCGTGGTTCGTGCCTTCGCGGATGATGCCCAGCAGAAGATGCTCCGTGCCGACGTACTTGTGGCCGAGTTTGCGGGCCTCCTCAATGGCGAACTGGATGACCTGCCGTGTCTCGTCGCTCTGGGCCATCTTGGTCTGGTGCAATTCCTTGTCGCCCGGCTCGATTCGGCGGGAAAGGTCGGTCCGCAGGGCTTCGATGTCGATGTCCAGATTGTGAAGCGCAAACATGGCAATGCTCTCGCTCATGCCGAGGAGGCCGACCATGATGTGTACCGGCGCCAGATGGTCGTGATGCAGTCGAATGGCTTCCAGATTTGCCAGGGCCATGGCCCGGCGGGCGCGATCGCTGAATCGTTCATGCATGGGGGCAATCCTCCGGAGCGTGAAACGTCAAAAGATTCAAAAAATCGGAATCGGCGCCTGAAGCGGCATAGCAGTCTGTCGATGAGCGACCGCAAATCCCGCGCCGTCCCGCTCGATACGCTTACTACTTCTTCTTCTTCGCCGCTTCGACGATCTCCAGTTGGATCGCCGCGGGGACGCGTTTGTACTTTAGAAACTCCATGGTAAAGGACGCCTTGCCCTGCGACATGGAGCGCACGTCCGTTGCGTAGCCGAACATGCGGGCCAGCGGCACCTCGGCATCAATGACCGTCAGCGGACCGCGATTTTCCGTACCCAGGACAAGTCCGCGGCGGCTCGAAAGATCGCCGATGATCGAGCCCTGAAACTCCGTCGGCGTCTCGACCTGTACCTTCATGATCGGCTCCAGCAGAACGGGCTTGCTGGCGAGAAACGCCTCCTTGAAGGCGTCTCGTGCACAGATCTGGAACGCCATGTCGGACGAGTCCACCGCGTGCGACGAACCGTCTTCAAGGATCATCTTCACGCCGGTGATCGGGAAACCCGCCACCGGACCCTTTCCTAGAACTGACTGGAAGCCCTTGTCCACCGAGGGGATGTATTCCGTGGGGATGCGCCCGCCGAATACTTTGTTTTCAAACTCGTAGCCGGACTCGTGCTCTTCGGGGAGCGGTTCAAGCTTGCCGACGACGTGGGCGTACTGGCCCGATCCACCGGTCTGCTTCTTATGCTTGTAGTTGTAGGGGACGGCCTGCGAGGGGGACTCGCGGTAGCTGACTTTCGGCTGGCCGACGTTCAGCTCGACCTTGTATTCGCGGCGAATGCGTTCGCAATAAACATCCAGATGCAGTTCGCCCATGCCGGAGATGATCGTGTCACCGGTCTCGGGGTCACTGGATACGTGAAACGTCGGGTCTTCCTTGGCGAAGCGGCCGAGCGCCTTCGAGAACTTGTCCCGGTCGGCGGTCTTGGCCGGCGACACGGCGAGGGAGATCACCGGGTCCATCACGTGCATGGACTCCAGTGTGTAGTTCGCGCCATCTGAGCAGAATGTATCGCCGGATACGCAGTCGATTCCGACAACGGCGACGATGTCACCTGCACCAGCCGATTCGATATCCTCACGGTCGTTTGCGTGCATGCGAAGAATGCGACCGAATCGGGCGGGCTTTCGCGTGCGACTGTTGATGTAGCGCTCGCCGCGGGTCATCTTGCCTTGGTAGATGCGCATGTAGGTGAGTTGCCCGAAGGTCTCGTCAACCAGCTTGAAAGCCAGACCGACGAACGGCGCATCCGGGTTGGATTCAAGCGGGACTTCGGCCTCGCCGTTGTCCACGTCATACGCGAACATTTCACGATCCAGCGGACTCGGCAGGTAGCGGACCATCGCATCCAGGAGCAACTGTACGCCCTTGTTCTTGTAAGCCGAGCCCATCAGGACCGGTGCCAGGTCGCCCGCGATACAGCCGCGCCGCACGATCGAGTGAATCAGATCTTCAGGGACGGGCTTGTCCTCCAGCATGATCGAAAGAAGCTCGTCGTCGTAAAGACTCAGGGCATCGAGCATGCCGGTCCTGGCGCTGCGTGCCTCGTCGGCCATGTTCGCGGGAATCTCTTCCCAGCGGATGCGCTCGCCTTTCTCGCCGTCGAAATATGCGGCCTTCATGCCGACAAGATCGACGATGCCCTCCAGACTGGCACCGACGCCGATCGGAAGTTGAAGCTGAATGGTTGTTAAGCCGAGCTTCTCTTCCAGACCCTTGATGACGTTGACCGGGTCGGCGCCCTGACGATCCAGCTTGTTAATGAAGCAGATGCGCGGAACGCGATAGCGCTTCATCTGCCGGTCCACCGTGATGGACTGTGACTGCACGCCCGCGACGCCGCAGAGTACGAGGATCGCGCCGTCCAGGACGCGCAGCGAACGCTCGACTTCGACGGTGAAGTCGACGTGACCGGGCGTGTCGATGATGTTGATCGGGTGATCGTTCCACTCCACCTGTGTTGCGGCAGACGTGATGGTAATGCCGCGCTCCTTCTCGAGTTCCATGTAGTCCATGGTGGCGCCTTCGCCGTCCTTGCCTTTGACCTCCTGGATCTTGTGGATCCGGCCGGCGTAGAACAGGATGCGCTCCGTCAGGGTGGTCTTGCCGGAGTCGATATGGGCGGAGATGCCGACGTTTCGCAGGCGCGAAAGGGGCGACGCGTTCATTTCATCACCAAGGTTCAAGGTCTTTACACGAGTCGTCATACTCATGATCGTTTACGCTCCACATGCCTTCCGTGGCATGCTCCTCATCTAGAACAGGCACTTCCGGCGGTCCGCGCGTCCGCACGTGGACCGCGACACGCCGGTCCGCACTGGGCGGATCGACGACCTGCTTCCCGGGTCTCCGTAAGGGGGAGATTGCAGCTTTCCGGCGGGAAAGCGCGAACGGGCAAGGGCCGCGAAAAAAGCGCCGAGCCCCTTAAGATATCGGATGAATCAGAGCGCTGTCAAATTAAAACTATCCGGCCGGCTTCTTCCCGCCGGACATGTATTCTTACTGTCGATGGCATAAGAAGTTATGTGTAGTACTTCGTGTGCGCCAGGCGCAACGGCAGACGTTCTCCGCGACATGCCCCATTCAAGCTTCGCTGTTCGGCTTGACCTCGTGTTGGGTTAGACTTCCGACTGTCGTACCGAGGTGGGTACGGGAGGGCCGGTCGTGCGCGGCATCATAGCTTCTTCCTACGGCAGGCATTGGCTGGGCATATTCTTCGGGCTGACGTTGCTGCTTGCCATTCCGCAATCGGCTGCCGAGGCCGAATTGGTAGTCGCTGCGGCCAAGAGCAAGGTCTACCACACTCGTCCGGACCGATGCGCGGCTGCACGAAACATCGATCCCGACAACCGTATTACTTTCGAATCTGCACAGGAGGCGGAGGATGAAGCCCGCCGCATTTGTAAATTCTGCGCGAAGATCGATGCCAAGCAGGGCGATGCAGCCAAGCCGTCCAAATCCGATCCGAACAATGGGCCGCCGCAGCGTTCAAAGCCGAAGCAAAAACAGGCGAAGCATGCTCCTGATCAGCCCGGTTTGCCGGTGACGTCACCGGATGCGCCACAGGCGACCACTACACGGCGAACCGTCACGCGATCGCAGGTTGTACGAAACGTGCTGCCTGGCGGCACCATCGTGCTGGATGACGGCGAACGGATCCGGCTTGCAGGTGTCGGTTGCCCGTTCAATGGTCAGGTTTTCTGCGAGGACTCGACGTCGTTTCTGCTGACCCGACTTAAGGGCCGGAAGGTTCGGCTGGAGTGGCAGCTCGATGAGGAAGATCGACCTCAACGCGACCTGTTGGGGCGCATCCCTGCATATGTGCAGATCGGCACCGACGAACCCGACCCCGCCGCTACGATGCTTGCAGATGGACTCGCCTGGGTCGAACGACAGGCGAACTGCGTGAGGAAAGGCGTCTATCTATCGCGGGAGGACGATGCTGCATGGGCACAACGCGGCATCTGGAAGCGGTTGGAGGGCGCTGCGGGCCGCGTCGAAGTGACTGTTGGTAAACACACATATATCTATCATGCACCCGACTGCCCTCATGTGATGCACCTTACCGAACCGGTCAATGTTACGCTCAACGAAGCCAAGGGCAGGCGTCTTGCTCCGTGTGAACTCTGGCGGGACGGCAAGACAAAGTCGTAGACGTTCTTGATACCGGCAGCTCGGCATGGGATAACCCACGCGTCGGCGCCTTGATTGTCCACGCCGGGTTCTACAAAAACGGATCAGCACCATGGCTACTCGTCAACCCGCCGGATCAACCAAAGCTCGAGGTAGTCCCCGGTCGCAATGGCGACTTATCGGCATGGTACACCTGCCAGCGCTGCCGGGATCAGCCGGTTCTCGGCTGAAGATGCACGCCATCATCGATCGCGCGGTCATGGAGGCGAAGCTGCTGGCGAAGGCGGGCTTTGACGCAGTAGTCGTGGAGAACTTCGGCGACACGCCGTTTGCTGCGGATTCCGTGCCGCCGGAGACGATCGCTGCCATGAGCATCGTCGTTGATCACGTTGTCCGAGCTGTTCGCGTGCCGGTCGGCGTGAACGTGCTGCGCAACGACGCACTGGCAGCACTGTCGATCGCTGCGACGACCGATGCGCAGTTTATTCGCGTCAACGTGCTGTCGGGAACCTGCGCCACGGATCAGGGGCTGATCACCGGTCGTGCCCGTGAGCTTGCCCGTCGCCGCGCCGCGCTCGCGCCGCAGGTCAGAATCGCCGCGGATGTTCATGTCAAACACGCCGTGCCGCTGAGCCAGCCCGACATCGCACTTGCCGCCGAGGAAACAGCGCATCGTGCCGGGGCGGATATTTTGATCGTCAGCGGAGCAGGCACCGGAAAAGCGACGGATCTGGCCGAGGTGCGGCGTGTGCGGCAGGCCGTGCCGGATGTACCGCTCTGGATCGGCTCCGGCGTAACGGCCGCGACGGTCGCCGAATACCTCAAGATTGCCGACGGCGTGATCGTGGGCACCTGCCTGAAGCGAGGCGGGCGGACAACGGCCCAGATCGATCCGCGAAAGGTGGCGGAGTTCGTAAGGACAGCTCGGCCATAGGCAATGTCCAAACCGAATCTTCGGCCGATCGTTCGGCAGTAGCAGCGGGTAGCAATCTCCATGGCCGAAGCACCCATCGCGAGGACGCTTGAGCTTTCACCGGTCCAGGAGCAGGAGCGCGCCTACACGCTCGACGTGCTGCGCGGTGTCTCCGTGCTGGGCATCTTCATCGTCAACATCCTCTTCATGGCCTACACCACGCACGAGGCACAGGACTGGTCGTGGAGCGATCTGAGTCCGGCCGACGGTCTGGCGCGAGGATTTATCACTTTCTTCGGCGAGATGAAATTCATCACGCTCTTTTCGTTGCTCTTCGGCATGGGACTGGCTATTCAGCATCAGCGCGCCGAAGCGCGGCAGCGTCCACTGGGCCGCGTCTATATTCGCCGCCTGTTCCTCCTGCTGGCCCTCGGCCTGGCGCATGGATTTCTGCTCTGGTACGGAGACATCCTCGCGACGTATGCGATTCTCGGCTTCATCACCTACGCCTGCCGTAACGTCTCCACGAAACGCCTCCTCATCACGGCGATCATCCTGATGCTCGTTCCGGTTGTCGGCGTCGGCGGCTGCGGCATCGCCTTTCCGGAGGCGATGAAAGGTCAGAATTCTTCGTGGGCAGAACTCGCCGAAGCGGCCCGCCGTCAGGTCGAGCGTTCTCAAACCAGCGCCCCGGCTGTCGCAAAGTCGGGCGAGGAGACGGTGACGACGCAGTCCGCATCACACGATGACGATCCGATGGTACGCTTCTACGAATGGATGGCCCGTGAGAAGGAGATCTATCAATCAGGCAGTTGGAGCGAGATCACTGCCCATCGAGCGGTCACTTATCTGATTGTGTTGTTCTTCGTCTGTCTGCTCATGTTCAGTTGGCGTTGTCTGGCGCTGTTTCTGCTCGGCATCTGTGCGGTACGCGCCGGATTGTTCATGGATCGCGCTGAACATGCACCGTTGTATCGCAGACTGATTGCCGTTGGGCTGGCTATCGGCCTGCCGCTCCAGGCGGTGGCGTTGTGGACGCACTTCGGCAATTCGCGGGAATTCGGATTACTCATCGTGAACTTTACCTGCCTGTACCTGGGCAGTCTGGGCTTCAGCGCGGCCTACGCCGGTGCGGTGGCGCTGATGTGCCTGAAGGATAACTGGCGTCTTCGCATGAAACCTGTCGCCGCCGTCGGCCGAATGGCCCTGACGAATTATCTCACGCATTCCATCCTTGCAGCTTTGCTCTTTCACGCCTACGGGTTCGGCTTTTTTGGACGAATTACATATTGGCAGGGGTTGCTCGTGGTCTTCACCGTATTCGCTATGCAACTGATCGTCAGCCCGTTGTGGCTGCGAGCGTTTCGTTTCGGTCCCGCTGAATGGCTGTGGCGATGTGCTGCTTACGGCCGACGCGAGCCGCTGCTTCGATAACAATGATCCCACGGCTACGTCAGGCCTGTGCGTCGATCGCGGCTTCCCACTCTGTGTTCAGATTCTCCAGTTCTGATCGCAGCCCGTGATATTCCTCATGAAGCTGTTTTGATTTCGCCGCGTCTTTCATCATGCCCGCATCCGCGAAGGCCGTCTCCAGTTCCTTCATCCGCGATTCGCAGGCGATGATCCTGCTCTCCAATTCCTCGATACGCTTCACGGCGTACTTCGAGCGTGACTTCGCAACTGATCTCGTGCCTGCGGAATGGCCTTCCGTGCGCCGATCGGCATGACCTTGGCCTGCCGTCGGTCGGGACTCCGACCTTAGCCGTTCCTTCTCCGCGCGCGCCGCCGCTTCACGCTTCGCCAGCAATTCCGCATATGCCGACCAGTTGCCCGTCACCAGCTCATGCCGACCGCGTTCCGGCAGCACCAGCAGTCGCTCGGCAATGCGATCGAGGAAATAGCGGTCGTGGCTGACCATCAGGATGCTGCCGGGAAACAGCGTCAGCGCCTCTTCCAGTGCCTCTCGCGCCGGGATGTCCAGATGGTTTGTCGGTTCGTCGAGGATCAGCACCTGTGGGCTCTGCCATACGAGTCTGGCCAGGAGCACGCGCGACTGTTCTCCTCCGGACAGCGAACCGACACGCTTGAAGACGGAGTCGCCGCGAAAGAGAAACAGAGCGAGGAAAGACCGCGCCTCGGCCTCGCTGACCTCCGGTCGTATCTGCCGGACGGCTTCCAGTACGCTGAGTGATCCATCCAGGTCGCGGTGTTCCTGATCGTAGTAGCCCACAGTCAGGTTTTCGAAGAGGCGAACTTTTCCCTCGGTCGGTGGCGTCTGCCCGAGCAGCATGCGCAGCAGCGTTGTCTTGCCGACGCCGTTCGGCCCGATGATGCCGACCTTCTCGCCGCGAGTCATCTCGAAGTCGAGCCCGCGGATCAGAACGACGTCGCCGTACGCCTTGCCCGCCAGTTCGCAGCGGACCACCATCTCTCCGCCGCGTGCTTCGTCGCCGAAGTTCAGCTTCAGTCGTGAAGCTGCGCCCTTGGGCTTCTTGAGCACCTTGCCCTCGGCTTCCATGCGGTCCAGATACTTCTGCCGACCGCGGGCCTGCTTGGCGGAGTCCTTCGCGTACTTCACACGCGAGATGTAGTCGCGTTGATGGGCGAGCCATTCGCTTTGTTTTTCGTACTCGCGAACTGCCTGCAACTGGCGGATCCGCTTGGCCTGTGCATAGTTTGTGTAATTCGTCGGGTAGACGGTAGCGCCGTGATCTTCAAGCTCGATGATCTTGCCGACGACGCGGTCCAGCAGGTAGCGATCATGAGAAATGATGAGCGCGCCGCCGTGATAGGCGGCCAGGTACTTCTCCAGCCAGCGTGTCGCGTCGATATCCAAGTGATTTGTCGGTTCGTCGAGCAGCAGAAAGTCGGCATCCGAAAGCAGCAGCCGGGCCAGCGCGGCGCGGCACTTCTGGCCGCCGGAGAGCTGCGCAACCGGCTGGGCGTATTCATCCGGCGAGAATCCGAGGCCGCCAAGCACTTCACGCATGCGTATCTCATAGTCGTAGCCACCCGCGGCCTCGAATCTCGCTCGCAGGCGATCGTACTTTTCGAACAGCGCGGCTTCCTCCGGCGTGCCATGCGCCTCGGAGATCTGATGTGAAAGCTCCGAAAGCTGGGCTTCAATGCCCCGATGCTGGTCGAACACCTCAGCAACTGCGTCGATCAGCCGGGCGCCCTGGGGAAGGTCCGGCTCCTGCGGCAGGTAGCCGATCGTCGTGCCGCCACTGATCGTGAGGGTGCCGTGATCGGGTTGTTCGAGTCCGACCATCAGTTTGAAGAGCGTGGTCTTTCCACTGCCGTTGGCGCCGATCAAGCCGGCCTTCTCGCCCTTGTGAAGATCGAGCGTGATGCCGTCAAGGACCACCTGTCCGCCGTAGGACTTGGCGAGGTTTTGAAGAACGATTGCAGCCATAACCCATGCAGCACTGATCGAACTCGGAGCCAGTCCGGAATCCCCCACGATTCACAAAAAGCAGCGTCGAGGAAAAGCGGCCAGCATTACGCCGTCTGCGACGAGACAAGAGCGGCCGTCTTCTTACGAGCCGGGCGCGGAGCAAACAGCACAAATGCAGCAATCACCAGGCCGCCGCTGAGCAGCAGAAACACGGGTCGCAGACTCGGATCGAGAAAGAGCGAGATCAATCCTTTCTCATCCGCCCACGCCTCGGCGTCCAGCGCCCAAGCGGGCCAGTCATCGGGCAGACACAGGGCGCTTCGCAGCGGAGGATCGTTCCGGGGCGCGCGCTCGGTGTGGATCATGGGGCTTGTGCTGAGAATCGGCACGATGACCTCGTCCGGCCGCTTGTAGCGCAGGTCGAGGACTGCGAGCCGCTCGTTGATGACCGCGTCGTTTTCAAAAGCGTAGGTCAATTCCTCCCGTCGGGCCAACTCCAGCTCCACTTCGGTGATGTGATCGGTTAGTCTCGCCTCTTCCGCCAGAAGCTCGCAGTAATCCCGCACAATCGGCAGCAGTATGGTGGGGGCGAAGACTGCAAAGGCCAGTGTCGTCAACGCCAGGAACATCAGCCGATGACCCAGCGACGAAGCGGGGGCCTCGTCCGGCGTTGCTGTCGGGGGCGGGTTGGCGGATGATTCGATCAAATCAGGGCCTCGTGCATTCGTCACTCACCTGTTCCACATGCCGTCGCCGTACACCGCTTCGCTGCCCAGGTGTTCCTCGATCCGAAGGAGCTGGTTGTACTTGGCGATCCGGTCGGTCCGCGACAAGCTGCCGGTCTTGATCTGTCCGGCATTCGTCGCCACGACCAGGTCGGCGATCGTCGTGTCCTCGGTCTCGCCGCTGCGGTGGCTGATGACCGTCGTCCAGCCCGCGCGATGGGCCAACTGGATCGCATCGAGCGTCTCGCTGAGCGTGCCGATCTGATTGACCTTGATCAAAACGCTGTTTGCGGACTTCTCGCGGATGCCGCGTTCGATGAACTTCGGATTCGTCACGAAAATGTCATCACCGACGAGCTGCGTCGAAGCGCCGAGCTTCGCGTTGAGTTTCGCCCAGCCCTCCCAGTCGCCCTCGGCAAGTCCATCTTCCAGACTGCGAATCGGCCACTCCTTACACTTCTTCGCCCAGTAATCGATCATTTCCTCGGACGTGGCAGCGCGATTCGGTTCGCTCTTGTAGAAGAGGTAGCCGCTCTTGTTCTTCTTCTTTGCCTCGGAGACCATCTCGCTCGCTGCAGGATCCAGTGCGAACCAAACCTGTTCACCGAGTTTGTAGCCGGCCTTCTCAACGGCCGTGGCAATCACCTCAAAGGCCTCGTCGTTGCTTTTCAGACTCGGGGCGTAGCCGCCTTCGTCTCCCACGGCCGTGTTGTATCCTTTTTCCTTCAACACCAGCTTAAGCGTGTGGAAGATCTCCGCACCCCAGCGAAGGGCCTCACGAAAACTCGGCGCGCCCCACGGCTGGATCATGAACTCCTGGAAGTCTACCGTGCTGTCGGCATGCTTGCCGCCGTTGAGAATGTTCATCATCGGCACAGGCATGACATGCGCATGGCACCCACCGAGATAACGAAACAGGGGTAGCCGGCAGGATTCGGCGGCCGCGCGGGCGACCGCCAGCGAAACAGCGAGAATCGCATTGGCCCCGATGTTGTTCTTATTCGGCGAACCGTCGAGGTCGATCATCGCCTGGTCGACGGTTCTTTGGTCGGTAGCGTCCATTCCGATCACGCATTCAGCGAGTTTCGTGTTGACGTTTTCCACCGCCAGCACGACGCCCTTGCCGAGGTACCGTTTCTTGTCGCCGTCGCGCAGTTCCACCGCTTCATTCTCACCGGTGGAGGCGCCGCTCGGCACGATGGCCTGTCCGCTGCTGCCGTCCTCGAGAACGACGACCGCTTCGACCGTGGGATTGCCGCGGGAGTCGAGAACCTCGCGGCCGTGGACATGGATGATTTCAGTGCTCATGACGCTGCCTTTGCGCGCACAAAGAGTTAGAGGTTTATCGACCTCCGCCGGTCCGGGCCTCGACGGCCACGGATAACATGGCTCAATGTAGACCCCTCCGGCATCCGCGACAAGGACAGCGCAGTTTCTGCCGTTTACTGCAATGGAAAACCGGGAACATGCGGTTACAATCCTCCCGGTCGTCGGACGCCTGATGGATTGCGCCCGCAAATCTTACGGAGTCCCGCATGAATATCCTTCTGATCTGGCCAGCCACACCGGATACCTTCTGGAGTTTCAGCCACGTCATGCCGTTCATCGCCCGCAAGGCGGCCTTCCCGCCGCTGGGGCTGTTGACCGTGGCCGCGATGCTGCCGCGCGAGTGGAACTTGAAGCTCATCGACCTGAACGTTACGCGACTGCGCGACGCCGACATCGCCTGGGCGGACTATGTGCTCATCTCGGCGATGATCGTCCATGAGCGTTCGGCGCGGGAGGTCGTCGCGCGATGCAGTTCGCTGGGTACGACGGTTATTGCCGGGGGGCCGCTCTTTACCACCGGGTCCGAACGCTTTCCCGAGATCGATCACTTCGTGCTCGGCGAGGCGGAGGAGCTGATGCCGCAAGTGGTCGCCGACATGGAAAACGGCCTGCTCAAACCCTGCTACCAGTCGACACGCAAGCCGGATGTTACCCGCACGCCGATTCCGAGATGGGACCTGATCCAACTGAAGGATTACGCGACGATGTCGCTGCAGTTCTCGCGCGGCTGTCCGTTCAATTGCGAATTCTGCGACATCATCGTCATGAACGGCCGCCTGCCGAGGATCAAGTCGCCCTCACAGATGATCGCCGAAATCGAGTCGCTCGTTGCCGCCGGCTGGGAAGGTTCCATCTTCATCGTTGATGACAACTTCATCGGCAACAAAGTCCGCGTCAAAACGCTGCTGCGGGAGATGGTCGCCTGGCGCAAGCGCCGAAACCCGAGGGTGACGTTCTTCACCGAAGCCTCGATGAATCTCGCCGATGACGACGAACTCGTGGACCTGATGATCCGCGCCGGTTTCAAGCGAGTCTTCATCGGCATCGAAAGCCCGGTGGAGGAAAGTCTCGACGAATGCTCGAAGGTGCAGAATGCCGACCGCGATCTCGTCGCCGATGTGAAAAAGATTCAGAAGGCCGGCATGGAGGTCATGGGCGGTTTCATCGTCGGCTTCGACAATGACAAGGAATCCATCTTCGAACGGCAGTGGCGCTTCATCCAGGAATCCGGCGTCGTCGCTGCGATGGTCGGGCTGCTCACGGCCCTTCCCGAGACCCAGCTCTACAAGCGGCTGCAGCGCGAAGGGCGCCTGCTGGGCCACAGCACCGGCAACAACCTCGACGCCGTCCTGAACTTTGTCCCCCGGCTCGATCGCCAGGTGCTCGTCGATGGCTATCGAAACCTCGTGCAGCGTCTCTATGCGCCTCGGAATTACTACCAGCGAATTCTCACGTTTCTCCGGGAGTATCGCCCCACGGGACCGAGCACGCGCATAAGCGGATCGGACATCCGGGCCTTTCTCCGCTCCCTCTGGGTTATGGGCGTGGCGACGCAGGGCCGACGGGAGTACTGGAAATTCCTCACCAAAGCCCTGATCTTCCACCGCCGCGCATTCGCCGAAGCGATGAACCTCGCCATCACCGGCCATCACTTTCGGAAGATTGCCTCGGCGATCTAGCGGTTATGTCACGGAGACCTCGCCGTTCGATTGATGAACTGCACCTTACATGGTTTGCGCTCAGTCCGCCGCCTCACGGCGTGCTGCGATATCGTCAATCAGGATTACCACCGGCGACCAGAACAGCAGCACCATCACAAAGTAGGCGAGCACGTTATGACGGCTGTCCTCACAGGCATCGAGAAACATGGTCGTGAGAACCTGCACGATCAGCAGCAGGGCGAGGACCGTACCAGCGGCAAGCAAGCCGATCTGTTGCTCGCGAAGCAGGATGACGGCTGCCAGTATGATCAGACAGCCGAGTATCGGCCAGAAAAAGTGGTGCCCGAGCGCCGCCGTGAGCAGTCGCTGCGGCAGCGTCAGCAGATCCGTCGTCGCTCTGGCCAGATGCAGGCGCAGCGGCGGCGAGCCCTCGGATGGATGAAAGTACCGCTCAAGCTCGTTGCCCGTTGCGTCCTCCGCGGCGAAGCGGAATGCCGCGTTCGCCTCCTGCCAGATATATGCTGGGTTTGAATAGAGAAACTGCAGATACGACCGCCGCCCCCGTTCGGCCAGCCAGTTCATGTATTCCGGCTGATCCCGCCAGCCATCCCAGACGAATCGACCCACGAGCGGCTGTAGCGTCGCAGGTAGTCCATAGTCGCTTGTAAATGTTTCAAAGCCCCCGGGCATCTGCCAGACGCGCAGCGAGAGAGCATTCGTCAGCGGCCAGTCCGCACGACCGGAGGCGATCGCCGCCCGCGACTGCGCCAGCGACAGACCTGCGAGAATCGCCAGCCAGAGCGCCGTCGCAATACGAGTCGGACGCGACCAGCGGCGAAACCGGGCGGCGAAGTAAATCACCATCAGGGACGACAGACAGGCCACGATCGGGACATTTGCATCACGAAGCTGTTGAAACAGCGCGATCAGCACGCACAGGATCAGTAGGACAACAAGATATCGCGGCGATGTTGCATTCGTGCCGTTCGATTCGCACTCAACTGCATCAGCTTCCACAGTCGGTGGCACGGGGCGTGTACCGCGCAGCGACACGATGGCCGTGCAGATGATCAGCAGAAGTGCCAGCGAGAGCGACTCGCTCAGAATAGCGCCGTCCCACGGGCCCGCAAAGATCGTCAACGACAGCAGCGCGAGGAGGCAGATCATCATGATTCGTCCGCCGCGCGTTCGACAACCATGCCGTGCCATTGCCAGCGAGAAGACCGCAAAGGCAAAGCTGGTGATCAGCACTTGCAGCAGAATCACACGACGTAGCTCGTTCACATCCGTCGCTTCCTGTACGCCGCAGAGCTTGAGGAAGAGCGGGTAGGTGGCAGGTCGCCAGGTGGGTTTGCCGGCAAAAGACGCCAACAAATCGGAGTAAGATTGATTCGCCTCCGACATATATACGTAAGAGTCAGGATGCAGCACGGGCTCCGTGGCCGGTACGAAGAGCAGTCGCAGCCCGACAAAAAAAATGAGCACCAGCGGGCCGTGCCACCATGTGCTCGACGGACGCTCAGTTATTCGATCAGCGGGTTTCATGGCTCTTCATGATGCATCGGAGAGCCGACTGGAGAAACTGCAAGCGCCAAGGCGTCGGGGTACATTTGTGACGTGCGGGGGATTGCGCTAGGACGGCCCGGCTCGCAGTTGTTTGAATTTCTCCAGATACGCCGCCATCACTTTCTCATGCCCGCGGTCGGTGGGAACGTAATATGTTTTGTCCACGCCGAGATAATCCTGGGCCACGATGCCATCCGGTGCATCGTGAGCGTACTGGTAACCCTCCCCGTGACCGAGGCGCTTGGAACTCTTGTAGTGCGCATCCCGCAGGTGTCGTGGCACGGGAATCGTGCGACCGTGCTTCACGTCGCTGCCGGCGTTCCAGATCGCCATCGCACTGGCGTTGCTTTTCGGGGCACAGGCGATGTAGATCGCTGCCTGGGCCAGAGGAAGCTGGCACTCCGGCATGCCCACGAGCATCGTCACCTGTGCGGCGGCGTTGGCCAATACGAGTGCCATCGGGTCGGCATTGCCCACGTCTTCGGCCGCGCAAATTGCAATCCGCCGGGCAAGGAACCGCGGGTCCTCGCCCGCTTCCAGCATCCGCGCCAGCCAGTAAACCGTCGCGTCCGGATCGCTGCCGCGCATGGATTTGATCAGCGCGCTGGCGGCGTCGTAGTGTTCATCGCCCGTGCCGTCATAGACGATCGCCTTGCGCTGGATGGAATCCTGAGCGACCGCCAGCGTGATTTCAATTTTGGATTTGAGATTTTGGATCTTGGATTTCTTCGCGCCGGACGCCTCCGGCAGTTGCGAGAGGACCGCGACCTCGATCGCCGTAAGGGCCCGCCGGGCATCGCCGTCGCTCGTCGTCGCCAGAAACGCCAGGGCTTCATCGGCGATCGTCGTTTGAAACTGCCCCAGTCCGCGTGATTCGTCCGTCAGCGCCCGCTGCATCAACACCTTGAGATCATCCTCGCAGAGCGGCTCGAACTGAAAAATCTGGCTCCGCGAGACCAGCGGGGCATTCACGCTGAAGAAAGGATTTTCCGTCGTCGCGCCGATCAGGATGACGATTCCATCTTCCACGTCGCCGAGCAAGACATCCTGCTGCGCACGGTTGAACCGGTGAATCTCATCGAGGAAGAGCACGGTCCGCCGGCCGCTCTCCTCCAGCCGGTCGCGTGCCCGTTGCAGAATCTCACGCACCTCCTTCACACCGATCGCCGCGGCGTTCACCGCCTCAAAAGCCGCCTGCGTACGGTGGGCGATGATCTCCGCGAGCGTCGTTTTGCCGGTGCCGGGCGGGCCGTAAAAGATTGCGCTGGCCAGTCGATCCGCGTCGAGCAATCGTCGCAACAGTTTGCCCGGCCCGAGGAAATGCTGCTGACCGACGAACTCCTCCAGCGACTGCGGTCGCATCCGCACCGCCAGCGGCCGCACACCCTTGAAGGCCGCTTCACGCTTTTCGGCGAACAGGTCCATGCATGCAGATCATATCCGCCGTCAGGGTTGGAAGCATATCAGCTCGGTGGCGGTGCATCGTTCAAGCTGGGATGAAGGGCACCCCGTCTGATTTCCAATTCCCTGCCTAATAAACCGTCCCCCGGCGCGTCATACTGTATGAACGGGGACCATGGCAGAACCGGATGGCAACTGGCCGGTATCAGAAGATGGAGGCCGCATGAATCTCCCCGATCGAACGCTTCCAGGCCACTGGGTCCGGGAAGCCATCACGCAATACGAAAACCGGCTCGTGCGCTACGCCGCGCGGGTGACGGGCGACATGGAGACGGCGCGAGACGTCGTGCAGGAGACCTTTGCGCGATTGTGCGGGCAGGAACCTGCGAGCTTGAACGGTCGGCTGCTGCCGTGGCTCTACACGGTGTGCCGCAATCGGGCGATCGAGTGCCGCAGAAAGGATCGAAGAATGCAGGCCATCGGTGACATCGCGTTTGACACCATGACAGATGGCCGCGACGGGCCGTCCGAAACGCTGGAGCGTCGCGAAACAGTCGGCGGAATGCTGGCGATACTCGCGAAATTACCAGAGAGCCAGCAGGAAGTCCTGCGGCTGAAATTCCAGGAGGGGTTGAGTTACAAGGAGATCAGCGAAGTGACCGGCCACAGCGTGAGCAACGTCGGCGTGCTGCTTCATACGGCAATCAAAAAGTTGCGTGAGAGAATGAGTGTGGCACCGGCATCTTGCCGGTGAGAATCGAGATCGAGTCATGAACATCGACATCAACGACCCGAAACTGACGGCCTACGCCCTGGACGAACTCGACGACGCCGAGTGCGGCGACGTCGAGCGGCTGCTCGCCGATTCACCCGTCGCCCGGGCGGAAGTCGAAGCCATCCGCACGGCCGCAGCGGCGCTCACGCGTGAACTGGCCGCCGAGCCGGTCCCCGGCGACAACGGTAAACAGCAAACCGCCGAGGTTTACCTTATCGCCGCAAAAATCCGCCGCTGGGTGCCCGTCGCCCTCGCGGCCTCGCTCTTCCTTGCCGTCGGCACCATGCTCTGGCGGCAGCCCGTCTCGCAACTTGGCGATGCAACACCGTCGTCCGAAGCAACTCGCGTGGTGCAGATGGTACCGGCCGACGAACCAGCCGAATCGCCAGAAACAGCCATCGCCGCGCTGCCCAGCCAGGCCACCAGCAGGGGCGATCGCAAAGTGCAGGGAGGCGGCGCTGTCCAAGGCGAGGGGAACGAACTCTGGGCTAAGGTCCAAGAGAACAATACGACTCCGATGCAGTTCACTGCTCCATCACCTGCGAGCGAGCAGGCCGGCGACACCAGCGCGGACCTTCTCGCGATGGATCTGCGGCCTGCGACTGTCGCCCAAGCGCCCAGTCGAACCGGCGGGCTCGGCGGCGGGTGGGACCTTTCGCGTGGTACCGGCCTGAAAGATGACGAAGCGAGTCTTAGCTATGCCAATCAAAATCAGTCCAGCGGCAGAGTTGATACCTATATGGTTCCTGGCGGCGAAATTCACGTCCCGAAGAACCGCGGCCGGGCGATCGAGCTCGAACAGACTGGCAGAGATGCCGACCGCGACGACTGGTGGAACTTTCCGCGCGACGGTCAGCGACCCATTCACGAACAGGCCGGAGAGGCCTACGATGCTCTCGTCGACAACCCCTTCCTGCCGGCACTGCAGAATCCGCTGTCCACCTTCTCCATCGATGTGGACACGGCCTCGTACTCGAACATCCGCCGCATGTTGAACGCCAGCCGACTCCCGCCGGCCGCCGCCGTGCGGATCGAGGAGATGATCAACTACTTCGCATTCGACTACCCGCAGCCCGACGGCGAACACCCTTTCAGCGTGAACCTGGAGACTGCTGAGTGCCCCTGGGCGCGGGAGCATCAACTGGTGCGCATCGCCCTGGCCGGCCGCGAGGTAAAGCCCGAGAAACGACCGGCGTGCAATCTCGTCTTTCTCATCGACGTGTCCGGTTCGATGTCGCCGGCCAATCGCCTGCCGCTCGTCAAGCAGGGCCTGGCCGTGCTGGTGAATCAGCTCACCGCCGAAGACCGCGTGGCCATCGTGGTCTATGCCGGTGAAACCGGTATGGCACTGCCATCAACACCCGCCTCAGATAAGCAGACGATCCTAGACGCACTGGACCGTCTCAAGGCCGGCGGCAGCACCAACGGCGGCGAGGGCATCCAGCTTGCCTACGCAACGGCGACGCAGCACTTCATCCAGGGAGGCGTCAACCGTGTGATCCTCTGCACCGACGGCGACTTCAACGTCGGCATCACTGATCGAAACGAACTGGTCAAGCTCGTGGAGAAGCAGGCCCAGAGCGGCGTATTTCTTTCCGTCCTCGGCTTCGGCATGGACAACCTCAAGGATGCCACGCTCGAACAGCTTTCCAACAAGGGCAACGGCCACTACGCCTACATCGACACCTTCGCCGAGGCGAAAAAGGTCCTCATCGATGAGCAATCTGGCACACTGATTACCATCGCCAAGGATGTGAAGATTCAGATCGAATTCAACCCGGCACAGGTCGCCGCCTATCGCCTCATCGGCTACGAGAACCGCATCCTCGCTGCCCGCGACTTCAACGATGACAAGAAGGATGCCGGCGAGATCGGCGCAGGCCATCGCGTGACGGCGCTGTACGAAATCGTGCCGGCGCACGCGCGGCTCGCAGGTGTTGACCCGCTGAAGTATCAGACGGCGGACCAGCCAGCCGACGCCGCGGAACGGCCGCACAGCAACGAGCTGCTCACCGTCAAGCTGCGCTACAAGCAGCCCGAAGGCGACGTGAGCACGCTCATCGAAGTGCCGATGGCCGCGGGCGAAGCAGTGTCGAGCTTCGAAGGCGCGTCGATCGATACACGCTTCGCCGCAAGCGTCGCCGGTTTCGGTATGCTTCTGCGCGACAGCCCGCACAAAGGCGAGTTGACGTACGAGACCGTGATCAACATGGCGGTGAGCGCAATGGGCCGCGACGCATCGGGCCAGCGGGCCGAGTTCGTCGATCTCGTCCGCAAGGCCCAGACCCTCTCGGGCCGGAGGTAAACGGCGAAACGCCCAGAAGTCAAAACGCCAAGATCAAGAGTGCGGAAGCCAATGAAATGAATTGCAATCCATTGGCTTCCGCGCGTCGCATTTCTCACTCTGAAATGTCAATTTGCCCTGTAGAAATCCTTCAACTTTGTGCCTATTGAAGGCCGTTATATGACTCATGAGCACTCAACGAAGCATGACGCGATCGCCGAAGGCGTTGGCCAGGATGGCCCTGCGAGTGGCTGGTCGGG
>CAADGE010000016.1 GCA_900696465.1 uncultured Planctomycetota bacterium | reverse complement strand
TTCGAAGACCGCCACCAGGACGCGATCTCGATCACCGAAATCGCGTTGCGCCGCGGCTTCAACCACCCGGCGCACTTCAGCCGCGCGTTCAAGGCGCGCTTCGGTGTCACGCCGAGCGAGTGGCGGCTACGGTGTCGGGCGGCAACGAGCCGGACCTATCACGCGCAGGTGGAACGGGACACACCCACGGTTCCATGGAATCAGGATCGCCTCACCGAATCCTGACGCCGGGGATCCAACTTGCGCAGAAGCGTCTTGTAGTCGATATCCAGCATCTGCGCTGCACGTGACTTGTTACCGCCTGTATGAACCAGCACGGCCTTCACGTACTGGCGCTCCAGCTCATCCAGTGTCCACCGCGGATCGGTGAATAACGCTGCCTCCGCAGATTCGCTGGATCGCACGCGAAGCGCACCACCGTACATTGCGTCCACACCAAGATCTACAGCGTCATCCGGAGCGAAGACCGTGATGCGCTCGACGAAATTCTCGAGCTGCCGGACGTTTCCTGGCCACGATTGGGCACTGAGCCAATCGAGCGCAGCCGCCTTGAACCGTCTTGCCGGCCGTCCGTGCGCCGAGGCGTATCGCACCAGGAATTCCCGAGCCAGAACGGGAATATCCTCCCGCCGCTCGGCCAGCGTGGGCAGGCGAACATGCAGAACGTTCAGCCGATGAAACAAGTCGAGCCGGAACCTTCCTTCTTCGACGAGCCGCTCAAGCGGCTCGTTGGTTGCCGCGATCAATCGGAAGCTGGTTGTCACTTCGCGATTACCGCCAACCGGACGTATCGCCTTGTCTTCCAGCGCACGCAGCACCTTCGCCTGCAATGCCAGGTCCATGCCATTGATCTCATCGAGGAACAAGGTGCCGCCACTGGCCTCGGCGAACAGGCCCTGACGATCCCGAGTGGCGCCGGAGAACGCTCCCGCTCGATGGCCGAAAAGTTCCGATTCGGCGATGTCCTTGGGGATGGCGGCCACATTGATGGCCACGAACTGACCGCTACCCGAATGCAGCGCACGCGCGACGAGCTCCTTGCCCGTCCCGGTCTCACCCTCGATCAATACGTTGGCGCTGACTGCCTGTGCCCTGACAATCCATGATCGCAACGACCTCATTGCCGCACTGTGTCCGAGCAGCTGCGCCAGTCTCGGATCCTGCTCGGCGATCTTCTGCCGAAGCTCGAAAGTATCGCGTTGTGCGCTGAGTTCCCGGCGAATGCGTGTCAGCACGAGGTCGACGTCGTGCGGCCCAAACGGCTTCGCCAGGAAATCGGATGCGCCAGCCTTTATCGCGTCAACAGCATTCTCCAGTGTCGAATAGGCGCTGACGACAACGAACGAGGCCACGCTCCCTTGAAGTCGCGCACGTCGCAGAAGATCCGCCCCCCCCATCTCCGGCATGACGAGATCGGTGAAGACCAGCTGCGGCTCGAAATCGACGATACGGGCGAGGGCACGCGCTGCAGACGACTCGACAAGCACCTCGAAGTCATTCTGAAGCGCCAGGACACGTTGGAGCACGTGTGCGACATCCGGTTCATCATCGACGATCAATACGCGTCTGATCACGTCAGACGTCATCGCGTGCGCAACCAACGAAGGACCAGGCCGCTCCGGCACATGCATATGGTCCGAAGGCTACCGTCGTTACCCACTACTTCCCCCCGGTCCCGATGAAGACCATCACGTCGCGGATCTCCTGGTCCGTCAACACCCGGTTCGGGCCATAAACTGGCATGAACGCGTACGGATTGAACGCCCGTACGTCCCATATCCGCTGGTATGTGTATTCGAGCGGCATCCCTCGTTTCGAGTATTCCGACAGACTCGGACCGATGGTTCCACCTTCATGGCCTGGCAGGATATGGCACGCGATGCAGTTACCGTACCGGACGTTCGTAGCAATCGCCTCGCCACGCTTTGCATCACCCTGCAAAGGTCCGTCGAAGGTAACACGCTCCACCGGCGGAGGCGGGATCTTGCCGCATGGTAACTCCTCATCGTGGCAAGGAAACATGGTCAGCACATCCTGCGGAATCATTTCCGCACCACCAGGCTGCCACTTGGCCCGGATTCGGTCGAGCATCTCGTCACCGCCGCTGATCGATCCGGCAGTCTGTGCCTGGGCGGCAGCAGCGGTACATATCGCAGCAACTGCGAGCAGGGGCTTGGCGAACTGTCTCATCGTTAGTCTCCATCCCGACTCATAGACCATCCCGAAGGAGGTAGCCGGTACTCATGTTGTATTCCTGCGTAGGGATGCTCATCTTGTAACCGTTAGCCGAAGCCTTCAGGAACACCTCGATAGCTGTCAGGGTACGGCTACCCTCGACGCCCGGAAGCATTCTGGACAACATCTGGCACGACTTGATCTGGTGTTGCAACGTGAAAATGTCTTCGACATCATCCCCTGGAAGTCGATAGGGGAAGTGATAGATGGGATAGTGGGCGGCGTCGCCGAAGAACGTCGACGGACGCTGGCCGCGCAGATAGCTCTGCGTGGTCACGCCAGTGTGACAACTGGCGCAGGCAAAGTGAAAGTGACCGGTGCGCTTGAAGAAGAGATCCCTCCCCTTTTCATAGGCCTCCTTCATCGGACCACTCGTGACATCGATATCAACGTCACGCCCATCCGATAGATACGCAAGGTACATGTCAAGAAGGGAGTTGTTGCGCGTATTCTCCGGCCAGTCTTCGGACAAGTGCTCCTTGGCACAGATGCTGATCTGCGTCGCGGCGACAATCACGCGATTCGCCTTTGCGCTGAATCTCGGCTGAGTCGCGTACCATCCCTTCAATTTCTCGCCGTTCTCGCCGTGACACGTGGCGCAGGAGCGACCGTTGGAGGACTTTCGATGAAAGACCTCGCGACCCATATCGACCTTCAATTCTCCGTCGAAACTTTTCTCCAGCCAGCGGAAGTCCTTGAAGTTGATGTCGCGTGACATCATGCCTGCAGCCATCGATTTCTTGACAGCCTCCGAATCCTTCCAGTTCTTGTAAGTCCCCGACCACATTTCATCGCCAGACACGTGCGGGATCACTCGTTCCCGCCCGGGCCAGAAATCATGCTGGACCTGCGCATGCACGGTCGCGACGAGCGTCAGGAGCAGACCGAGTTGCAGGAGTCGAT
This sequence comes from uncultured Planctomycetota bacterium, assembly GCA_900696465.1. Classification (GTDB taxonomy): domain Bacteria; phylum Planctomycetota; class Phycisphaerae; order UBA1845; family UTPLA1; genus UTPLA1. The sequence goes on along the minus strand of CAADGE010000016.1, from coordinate 5,443 downwards.
TCATCACATCCCCCCTTTATCCTTTGTGCGTGTACCGTTCACGCAACCGTGATGTCTGCGCGATCGTTCTCTCCTTTGGTGTCGCGCCAATGAACGGTGATGACGTCACCTTTCTCGACACCGGCCACTGTGAATGCCAGGAACGGGTTCTGGCTGACCGCCTGTCCACAGAGCGCGGAGAAGACGGTCTCGCCCTTGTGCACCGCGGAAATCTCCTCGATGAAGTGACCGGGCTGCCGCTTTCCCGTAGCCGGATCGATACGCTCGATTGTCATTGGATGATTGATCAGGAGCCGGATCTCTGCCTGACCGTTGGCGCTGACTTTGGCGCGTCCTCGAATGGTGTTGGACATCGTACGTACCTCCCTAGCCGCCACAGCCGCCAAGCGTCACTTTCACCGGCTTCACGGCTGAATGGAGTTTGCCGTCGGCCGTACCTACGATGGCGACGATATCCTGCGATTTCCCCAGTCTGACGCGAACCGACACCGGCGCATGGCCGCGCGCCCCCAGCACGTATTGCCCCATCAGCACGCGAGGGTTGCCCGGAGCGAGCAGCGTGATTGTCTGTACGCCAGAAAGCGAAGTGGCGACGGTAACCGGTACGACCGAGCCGTTCTCCGCGATTTCCGGTACGGTGAGCTGAATCGCATTGCTGGGTACCGGCGTCTTGTCACGAAACAGTAGCCGGAGTACGTCGTCACGTGTGGTCGCATCGAATGCGGAGCGAGGCCATGGTGCAGCCACTGTCGTTGCCGAACCGCAAAACAGCCCGACTCCGAGACCACCCGGGAGCAGACGCAATCCGCCCGCACCGACAGCGCCACGCATTACGCGGCGGCGAGTCATTTTCATTCCTCTCTCCTCTGATTGTTTGTGCGCCGAGACGCGGCACGGTCGTCCATGCACAAGTCATGCCAGCCAGCGGGATGCAGCAACCAGGGCCCTGCTTTCGACGAGCCCTGCATCGACGAGCAGCCCGGCTATGGAAAAACAACTGAGCCAGACTCGATACATCTGGCATTACGGAAGAGTGGAGGCCAGCGCTTCAGCAATCTCGCGATACACCATTGCCCTGTATTCGGCGCGCGCAACCCTCCACTGCGCCAGTGCAACACCGGCCATTGCTGCGTCAAGCCCGATTCCGGCCGCGTCTGGATTGCCGAGCACTTCACGCTGCTCATCCTGCAATGCCTCGGCATGCTCAAGTTGCTTGCGCGCTGCGGCCAGTTCCGCGCTGGTCTCCACCAGCACACGAGCGCGCGCGATCAGATAGCCATGCACACGAGCGACGGTCTCGACGCTGTGAAGACTCTCGGACCCCGGCGTTTCTGGAAGCGGCACGGGCTCGCGCGCCTGCGCGCCGGTTTCCGGAATCACCACCTCACCGATCGACGCGCCAGGGCGGCGCATCGCAAGTGCAAGAAGAAAACGGGCGCCATGCTGCTCGACTCGCGCCCTGTCGCGCTCCGCCAACAGGTCACGATATCGGCTTTCGAGGCCAAGCAGCGCAGCACCCCGGGCCGATCCACCATCACTTGCGCGCGCAAGGCGGACGAACGCGACCGCGACCTGTTCGTTCAGGGCTGCCTCGCGCAGATCCGCTAGGACGACGTCGAGAAATCGGGTGCGTACATGATTGCGCAATGCCGCTTCCCTGGGAAGGAGGGTCCAGGGTATGCCCTCGAAGTTCCGGCTCTCCGATCGCTCCGCGTACCTGAGCAACGCGTCATCGGGAAAATCGATCGATGGACGCAGGGCTGCCGCCATCGCTTCCGCAATCGAGAGGGCCCCGGAAGCGGCGTGAGCTTCGAATCCGGCGAGCCCTTGAAGGATGAGCGTGCCGGCTACGACAAGACGCTGCGCCCACGCGTAGATCATCTGGTCTCCCGCTTCTGCGCCTGTCTGAACGCCGCGAAGGGCACTGATTTATAGTGCTCCCCCGCGACATAACGCCCCAGCATTAGGAACTCGGCCGCGTCCGTTGGTGGTCCGAGGAAGCGAGTGACTTCGTTGCCCGCCAGATCATGAAACGCAGTGGTCGGAGTCGCACGCACTTGCTGGCGAATCGCGAACGACGACTCCGTTATTTCGTCTCCATTGAACGTCGTGAGCGCCGTTGATCCCCTGACGTCGATCCGGAAAACCTGGAAATTTGCATGGTAGTACTGGCGCACTTCCGGTAACCGCAATGCCACGCGCTTCAACCGCTCGCAGAACGGGCAGCCATCCATCTCGTAGATCAGCACGATTCCCCTGCATCGACGTTCTCGCGCGACTTCCAGTTCGGTCTTCAGGTCGCCGAAGAACGGCATGAAGAAGGTCTCGACGGAGTCGCGCGTGGCTGCCGCAACAGGGGCGGCGAAGCCGACCAGCACCGCGCTTCCGATGAAGCGCAAAGCGTCCCTGCGCACCGACCGTTCCTCCGATTGTTTACTGATCCCGTCGAAAGGGCATGCACGAATCGGGCCAGTATCAGAATGCCGTCGAGAGCGTGATGAGCCCACCCCACGCTCGCCCGCCTGCTGGAGAAATGCCAGAGCGGCGCAAAGTCACCCGGGCGTTATGCCTGTACGCCGGGTCGGTACGACGAGTACGCTCGACGGCAATTCGACCCGAACGATCGCTCCCTCATCGTTCTCGACTATCAGATTACCGCCATGTGCGCGCGCAATCGCGCTCGCATTCGCAAGCCCTATCCCCGTGCCGTGTTTCTTTGTCGTGAAAAAAAGTTCGAATAGATGCCCCATGGCCTCAGCAGAGAATCCACTGCCGTGATCACGCACCTGGAGGAAGGGTCTGCCGTCACGCAGGCCCCAACGCAGTTCTATGGGAGATGACCCGGCAGCCTCGTAGGCATTGTTCAGGAGACTTTCCAGCATCTGTTCGAGCTGCTGCCCATCTCCCCTGATAATCAGAGGCTGAATCGGCGGGGCAACGACCCAGTCTCCGCCCGGGTGACGAAGTCGGGCACGGGCGACCACCCCCTTGCAGAAGTCATCAAGATCGATTTCCTGAACACGCAGGCGGAGCGGGCGACCGAACAGGAGCAGGTTCTCGAGGATCGTGGCACAACGCCCGCAGTGATGAATGATCAGGGTGAGGTCGGCACACATTTGCTCGTCACCGTGACTGCGCCGCTGCATCAGAAGCGCGGCATTCTTGATGACCGTCAACGGATTATTGATGTCATGCGCGAGCCGCGTCGCAAGCCGCCCTATCGCGGCGATCTTCTCCTGCTCGCGCATCTCGCGCTCCACCCCCTTTAGACGCTCCAGGTCCTCTGCCATTCTATTGAAGGCGTTCGCCAGTTCGGCGATCTCGCCTCCCCCGGCCGCGCTGACGCGTCGGAGGAAGTCGCCGCGACCTACAGCTGCAACCGCACGCGTCAGATCGGCAAGCGGCAGGATCTCGCGCCGCAAGAAGATGACCATGACGGCTGCAGCAAGTGCACATCCGGCCACGAACACCCAGAGCAACGTACTCTTGGCACGCTGCACGATCGTTGTCGACCGGTCGGCACTTACCAGATCCAGCCGCAGCGATCTGCCCGTCGCATCAATTGCCGTCGCGAGCGTATGGACGGTCGTACCATCGGTCCTGGCTTGTGCATCGACTGCCACCGCCCGGATCGTCGCCTCGGCGCTGCGCGCGGACAACGGAGCCGCAGCCGGACGAGCGACGCGAAGACGCGCCAGGTCCACATCCTCACTTTGCACGGTTGAGTCGGACACCAGCCAAAGCCGCCCATCATGCCAGACCGCGAACGCGCTCCCGTGATGCGAATCGGGACCATTAACCCCGGGTAGCCGAGAAAATGCGGTACTGACATGCTCGGCAATCATCCGGCCATCTGTCGAGAAGAGTGCAACAAACGGGAAGCCTAAGGTATCGGCAATCCTTTCCACGTCCTGCTGCGCGGCCTTCGCCTCACCGCGCAAGCGTACGTGGTACTGGGTCGAATTCCTGAGATCGGAGTCCGTCGCTGCCAGCATGCCGTGCCCCCGGATCTGTCTCAGATCCTCGACAAGCACGCGGCGTAACTCGTCGGCCAACCGTTGCGTTCGCTCCGCCTGCGCGACTTCGAACTCGCGAGTTAACAAACGGTCGGCAGCAAAGTAGAGTGCAGCGCCGAGGCAGAGCAGCATCGCGACCAGTGTCGCAGTGATCCGAAACAGTACGGATGGACGCGGCACTCCCGAATCGGGAAATCGAGCGGGTAGATGAAGCGAAACAGACGTCATGAATACTCCCTGATGTTCCGGAGTCTTGCTGCATGACTTGTTTTTGTCTAGTCTGCGTCAATGAATCGGCGAATCGCGATTGGAGCAGCACTCGGTGCGGTGACCATGACGGCCATAGCGCGTGTCTCGACCCGGGCAAAGGTGGTCTCCGATATCGGGGCGCTGGCCAGAACGTCGGCCTGCTCTGCCGATCCGCGCCCTCGCCTGATGCGTGCGTCGTCCTCCAGCCAGCGCCTTGTCTTTGCCGGAACGCGTCTGTTCAAGGAGGGTTTTCTGGATGACCTAGGCGCCGCATATCAGCGCGCAACGGGCCGGGAGATCGAGATCCTGGGCGGGGGTTGCGATGACGGACTGGAAGCTGTACGCACAAGACAGGCCAGCATCGGCGGTTTGTGCTGTCCGCTGGCCGGGAGTCCCGCGGCCGGAATGCGGTTCATTACTGTCGCCCATGACCTCAAGGTGGTTGTCGCCCATCCAAAGATCGCCGTGGACAATTTATCGTGGAAGCAGCTGACCGAATTATTGACGGGAGGCATTCACAACTGGCGTGATATCGGCGGCCGCGATCAGCCGGTCGCGCTCGTCCTGCACGACCACTGTCCCGACTATCACGAACCGGCGCGCCGCATGGTCCTCGGTGATCGGCGCGATTGGTCACGAGACGCGCTTTACGTCAAAACCGACCAGAAGCATCTCGATACCGTGGCGCGATTCGAATCTGCCGTCGGTATCAACAGCTGGATCCTTGCCGAGCCCTACGTACGCTCCGGGCGACTCAAGGTCATTGCCGTCGACGCCGTACTCCCTACAATAGACAACGCAGCGCGTAAGCGTTACCGACTCGTCGGACCAATGAATATGATTTTCGAGCCCGCGAACGAATCGCTTGCGGAGCCCTTTTTCGCCTTTCTGTTTTCTGCCTCCGGTCAGTCAATCATCCGTCGAAGACTGGTTCCGATCAGACAAGGCCTGCCGCGCGCGGCGCGCGGCGTGCGGGCGTAGGCCGGGGCCGCCTTACGGGCCCCGCTCCGGTTCGAGCAGGCCGGGCGGCACGCGCACCGGCATCGAGAGCAGCATCTGCGCCATGCCCTTGCCGAGCGGGTCGTTGCGCAGCGAAGCCATGCCGCCGCCGCCGAGCGCACGCTCGCAGACGAAATTCAGCGCCAGGATGCCGGGCACCTCGTAACGGGTGACCGGGC
>CAADGE010000015.1 GCA_900696465.1 uncultured Planctomycetota bacterium | reverse complement strand
CCGCACTTTTTTCTCGGTCCTTCCGACGATGATGGCCCGGGTTGGCCTGCCGGCTCGACGCGACGATACCCATGACGGACGCCGGCGCTGTCTGCTTTGCCATCACCCCCGTCCCCGAACCGGCCACGCTGGCGCTGTTGGTACTGTCAATCTCGATCTTCAAACCCCGCCCCGGGATCATGTTGCGTCGTACGGCGTGAACGCCGTGGCGCTTCGACGCCGGCGCTCCTGCTCGCCGCCCTTCGTAATTCGTCGTTCGAAATTCGCCATTCATCACCTGTAGCGTGCACATGAAAAAGCCGCCTCGCGCCTCTGGTCTCATGGGCAGGCACACACGCCTCAGGCCCCAAGTGCAAGCCCAGAGTTACCAGCCCCAGGCCCTGCGTCGAATCCGTTTCCACCACGAGATTAAGCGGCATTCTTGCCGGGGCTGCCGATGAGACATATAGTGATCGGGCAGTGGTGGCCAATGGACGGCCCCGCAGACGCCTGCCCGGCCGAATGAGATCCCGCGCAAGATGCATCCCGTGCCAACATCTGATCAATGCTCCATGCGTATGACCGAAGCGCACAACAACCGCAGCGACGACGTACCGCACGCGCCGAAACCCGTCGGCCATGCCGTCAAACATCGTGCCCGAAGCCAGTTTGACGGCTGGGCGAGAACTTACGACCGGTCCATCGTACAGCACCTGCTCTTTCAGCCGGCCTATCGCATGTTTATGGAGGAACTTTACCGCTGGCGAAAAGATGATCCGGCCCCCTTCGACCTGCTCGATATCGGTTGCGGCACCGGGAGTTGGCTGGCCATGGTCGCCGGGAGCATCCTGCCCAGCAACCTCCTGATCGGCCTGGACTATTCGGGCAGCATGTGCGAGGTGGCGCACGGCAAGTCCCGCGGTATTGAGGACGCGCCGGTCTTCGTGAACGGTGACTCCGAGCACCTACCGTTTGCCGACGGGTCATTCGACGTGGTCACGTGCAGTCACTCGTTTCATCATTACCCGCACCAGGCCGCGACGATCCGCGAGATGCGCCGCATCCTCCGCCCCGGCGGGCGTCTCATGCTGATCGACGGTTTTCGTGATAATGTCATCGGTTGGGTGCTCTTCGACGTGTTCATCACAAAGGCCGAGAGCACGCCGCAGGGCCGCGTCTTTCACGCCCCGTGGAGCCAGATGCGTCGCTACTTCGAGGACGCCGGCTTCCGTGACATTCGCCAGCATAAGACCAACATCTGGGCGCCGATTTTCCTTACGATCGGCGTCGCCTGAGCACGCGCAATCCGCTTCGTGTCACATCTTCGGCACTTCATGCCTCGCCGACGATCCCTGCTGACCGCACGAGCCGTTCAATCCCCCCCTCGCTCGCAAGGTAACGGACCCGCAGCCGCGCCGCCCTTGTGCCCAGTTCTCGCGCCCTCCCCGCTGTGCGATCCACCACACCCAGGGCGTGATGGACGTCTTCGATCATGATCGCCGCGCGACCCTCCGTCACGGTGAAATACCGAGCCAGCCAGTCCACGCAGCAGACGGCCAGCAACAGAGCCGATAGACCGTCGACCGCAGCCCAACCGTAGTAGCCCGCACCGAAGGCCGTGCCGCCGAGCAATCGAGCACGCAGATATCGCGTCAGAAGCTCATCTACCTGCCGACGCACGCCGATCGGACATGCGGTCCTCGCAACCTCAGCGAACGTACCGCCGTGGAAACCCGCGACGAGTTTCGGCACGGGTCCGACGCCTCTGACGAATCGGCGCGCTCGGCTGAGCTGATCGAAGCGGTAGGTCAGGCCCGCAAGAAACGATCGACGTGCCTGTGCGAGTGTGACGTGCTCGCAGTGCGCGAAGATGTTCATGCGCAGGAGCTTCCCGTCGCGCGACGAGGGCGGAGGGGCGGCCTGTGCACGAAGTTCATCCGTGGCTGCGGGCAGGTCGATCGCCAGCAGGTCGAGCAACTCGACGAATTCTTCGTCGCGGACTTTCTGGAGCTTGGCCCGACTCAGCGTGCAAATCAGATGGTACATTCCGAGCAATCGCTGCGACAGCGGGCGATTCGCGTCGCGCAGCCAGCTATCCAGGCAGCGGATGAAGGAGTGTTGCTCCGCGTTGGTCAGTTGGCGGCCGTCGGTCAGACATGCCGGTGCAGCGCGATCGCCCAACAGCGAAGGGCCTGCGTCGTGCAGCTCCGCGGCAAGTCGCGTCAAGTGTTTGCGATGCGAAGTGAGCGCTGATCCAGAATTGGAAACTGCGCTGGGGCAGTCGAAACGCAGGCCGGCGCGGATCGCATCGCCTTCTCGATGCAAAGTGAACGGGTAGAGCCGGCAGGCCAGCGGCTTGGCCTCGGCGCCGAATTCGGCGTGGATCCGGCAGCGACCGTCCTCGGTAAGGAACACACACCCGCCGCCGGGTTGATGGTTCAGAACGCGCTCACGGCCGAGTCGGATGTACGGCGGCTCTGACATTCGCTGCCGCCAGCCCTGCCGTTCGATCTCGTCGATGTCGCGCTGCGTGAGATGGACCACGAGTTCGCGACAGCATCTGGTGCAGCCGTAACAATCCCACTGCTGGGATTTCAGATCGGGAAGGAGGACCGGCAGATTCATCCGGGAAAGGATAGCCGATGCGACGGGCTTCGCGTATCGAGGAGATCAGTCGAGGTATGTAGCAGAGACGTGCGGGCAGCGCGGGCTTAGAGACCGTAGTCCGGAGTCCATGGTACGTCGCGGCCGCTGCCCGACCAGAGCGCATTGTTGCCCTCCCAGGCGAAGCTGCCGTCGTCGTTGAGCTGATAACCGAGGGACTTGGTCGTCTGGAAGTCAGCGTGAGTATCTACCCAGAGCGTGGCAATACGGCCGAGATGCCGGGGATCGGCGGCGCTGCGACGATCGGGAAACTTGGCGGCCTCTCCCCGGGCGCGATCGATGCGTGGTGGATCGAGGTTGAAGCCCTCGTTGCCATAACGACGACCGTCTTCGGCGTTATTTTCGTAGGGCCATCGCTGATCAGGGGCGAAGCTCGCCGCCGTGCCCATGCAATCCGCCACGGCGACGGTGCGCGAGGTGTCTCGTATGCGGGTGACGGAAACCGGCCAGTTCTTGAACGAGGAAATGTCGGACGGATCACTCAAGCGGGAGTTACCGAGAAATTGATAGTTGTAGCCGTAGCTGCCGTTGCGCTCGTCGGTCCAATCGCTCACGGCGGGGCAGACATAGACTTTGCTGGCATAGTCCTGGCGCTCACCTCGCTGGCCGAAGCGATCCAGGTCGAATCGATTGGCGATCGGTTCGTCGAAGGGCTGGATGCCCACATTCGTACCCATCATGGTCAGGAAGGTCGGTCGATATTTCCAGCCGCCGTAGACGAGTGCCCGCCAGTTTTCGTTGTCCACACGCGGCAGACGACCGGGGACAAGCTGATCGCGGTGGTCGGTGGAGTACATGGTGAGCCCCTGACCGAGGGTACGCAGGTTGGCCAGGCAGACATGGCCGATGCTGGTCTGCCGCGCCGAGGAGAGCGCCGGCAGCAGCAGCGCAATCAGCAGCGAGATGATGGAAATGACTACCAGCAGCTCGATGAGCGTGAATGCAGACCGGGGAGGGCGTGCGCGACTGGTCATGGAGCGTGTCCGACGAGATCGTTGCGGTCCATCGACCGCTGAATGTGATACCGTGCTGCCAAGTGTTCGGACGCTCTGGCTCGCATGAACATCCGCAGACCTGCTTATCTTATCGCCAACAAGCGGTCGTGTTCAAGACGGGGCGGGTCGGTTTCAGCGGCGATTGGTGGCAATCGGACATTCGCGGACGAAGGTGGCCCATAAGCCGGGCTGAGCACATGTCGCATCGCCATCAGTCAGGGTCGAAGCGATGCGCTTCAGCTCGCTCGTTTACCGGTGCGCTCGTAGGTCTCGCCGGCAAGTCGGCGGACCAAGCCCTTTAACTGAAGGCCGGTCAGCGCCACGGCAACACGCGCGGGCGGGAGGCCGGTCCGTTCGCATAGCGCATCAATGCCGAGGGCGTCCCGATCCAGCGCGGTAACGATCCTGTTCTCCGGTGCATCCAGCGCGACCGGCGGCAGTGACGACGATTCGACTGATCGCTCCGCCGGGTGGCTGGGTCGAGCCGCATCCTGCAGGGCTGCGCCGGCCTCACCGAATTCCGCGAGGATGTCTTCCAGTCGCGTCACCAGCTTGGCACTGCCCTGTTTGATCAGTTCGAGGCAACCCTCGGCCTGCGGCGTGTCCACGCGGCCGGCCAGGGCGAAGACCTCCCGGCCGTACTCGACGGCGAGCCGTGCCGTGATGAGCGCGCCGCTTCGCCGCGCGGCCTCAACGACGAGTACGCCCATCGACAATCCGATGATGATGCGGTTACGCGGCGGGAAATTCTTGGCATCAGGCGCGGTGCGCATGGGCAGCTCGCTGAGGATGGCACCGCGCTCCACGATGCGCGCGGCCAGTTCTACGGAATCGGGCGGATAGTGGTAACAAAGTCCACAACCCAGGACCGCGAGCGTTCTCCCGCCTGCAGCGAGTGCTCCGCGGTGGGCGGCGCTGTCGATGCCGCGAGCCATGCCGGAGACGACCGTCAGGCCGGTTCCGGCGATCAGCGCGCCGAACCGCTCCGCCTGTTCGGCGCCGTAATGCGTGCAGGCCCTCGAGCCGACGATTGCAAGCGCAGCAATGTCCTGACGCACCAACATGCCGCGGATGTAAAGGCAGGGCGGCGGATCGTTGATCCGCGAAAGCGCGAGCGGGTATTGTTCGTCGGCCAGACAGACAATTCGCGCGTCGTGCTTTTCTGCAAGCGCGACTTCGCCGTCCACATCGGCCTTGTCGCGCGTGCGGGCGATCCCCTCGGCGACTTTCGGGCCGACGCGTTCGACGGATTGCAGTCTCGCGACGGAAGCACCGAGGACCTCATCGATGCCTCCGAGTTCTCGTAACAGATTCGCAAGCCGGATCGGACCGACATCCGGACAGAGCGTGAGCCGGAGGTACTTCCTGCCGATTTCGCTGATGACTGCTGACTCGACTGCCCGCTCGGTCGCCATCTGGCCCTCGCACAAACGAAAAAGCCCTCGGACGAGATGACCGAGGGCTTAACAGAATGCAACAGGATGGTCAATTCCTCGGTGCGTACCGGGGAAAACCGACGGGCGACCGCGCCGGCAGCCGCATCGGCAACCATCAGGCCTGATGCGCCGGTTCCGCGGCCAGTGCTTCGCCGATTGGCTGCCTGGCGGCGTATCCGGCGCCGATTTCGTGCCAGAATGCGATGTCTGACTCGCCGAGGCGCCAGCAGAGTTCGATTTCTCTCCCATCGCGCATGGCGGGAAAGTCGATAAGCCCGAGGCGCCAATCCTTGAGCTCACAACCGATGGCGGAGAGTTCTTCGTAGAGGCCGCGGAGCTTTTCAAGCTCGGCATCATACTGGAGGCGGACCTTCTGGTGCGCTTCCTGACTGACGGAGGGCCGTCGAATGTGGCAGCGCTCTTCAAGGATGCAGACGCGCTTGTACTGCTTGACCATGTCGGCCACGATTCGGCGCACGAGCGGAAGCGTACGATTGGCGTGTTCCAGGGTGAAAAGCTTTCGCCGTCGATTTCGTACGGGGCGGGACTGTGACTTGGGTGCTTCGTAGACTTCCATGCAAACCTCGCTCCTGATTCGGCCCCTGCGAACGGCGAGCCCATCCCCCCGCGACCGCGCCGGTGCTGCCTCGTTCTGACTTACTCCTCGAAGTTACCAGCCCGCGCAGCGTGTGTCAACGAATTCGGTGGCAATCCGACTCGCAAAAAAATCTCCTCGCGCTTTGTGCAGTGCGGTGATCTCAGGTCATCAAGCAAGCGTCCGCTAAAAGTAGCCGGACTGTCGCGTGAAAAGTCGACAGGCGGCAACATGGGAAATGCAGAACGTGGTTCCGTCCGACCGCCACCATTACCGGACACTCGCGGCATGGTGGCTTCGTCGAACGATCGCTGTCACGCGCCTCAACCCGGCGGCGCGCCCTGCGAGAGGGCCTGAGAGACCTGCATGACGATCGAGAAACAGAAACAGAGCATCACGGGCACCAGAACGACCAGGGTCGCAATCGCCGGCCAGCGAGGAACTTTCTTCTTCGCAAGACAATAGAGCGCCGCGGCATTTCCGACGAGCAGGAGTGCCAGCATGGCGTAGCTCAGGTACTGAAGGCCGCTGCGGGCCTGCATCTCGTCGGCCATGGCCTTCTGCATCTGCTCCGGCGGCATGTCTTTGGGCAATTCACGAATGATGGACAGGGCCGTACCGCAGAAGATGGCAAGGATAACCAGTACGCCGGTCAGGCAGCCGAGGGCCACCCAGCCCCAGTTGTTGCTCAGTACCGGCGTAAACGGCGGCATGTCCGAATCGGGGCCAGGGGCGCCCGGTTCGCGAGCTTCGGCGGCCTGCCGGGTAACCGAGAGGTCAGATAACGGCGGTGCGGTCACGACCTTGCGGCAATAAGGACAGGTCACGGCCTGGTTCGCGAATTCGTCGTCAACTTCGATGGGCTGCTTGCATGCCGCGCAGAAGAATTGTATCGCCATGATGCCTCGCTGGTTACGCGCGGCAGTAACCTGTGACCGCGCCGGCGGGCACTTTAACCGACAGACGGCGTACAACTCAACCCGCTCCTATCGGCAGCACTCAGGGAGCGAGAAGGGTATTGAGAAAGCCGGGCAGATCGTCGAGATCGACGCGATAGTCGCCTGTAAAGTCGCCGCGGGCGATGGGGTCGAGTGCGGGATACGCAGTGTGGTAGCCCGTCACGCCGTTCAGCACGAGGTCGATGAATACGGCGATGTCGAGACCATCCGCGCTGCCGTCGCCGTTGAGATCACCCTTCGGTAATCCGGGGTCATTCACGATCGTCGCCCGGGCCAGCGGATCGCCGACCACCAGATATTGCCAGCTCAGACCGGGAAGCGACGTGTAGGCAGCTTCCCCCCAGGACAATCCGTTGACGAGGAAATTGACAAAGAGAAACTCGTTGTCGGGAATCGAAAAGGAGAATGGTTCCCAGACATGGCCGACGCCGAAGGTGCCGCCGGCGCTGATGAAGGCGGCCACCTGTCCCTGGTTGAAGCGTGTGTCGAGACCGTTGAAGGCGCGGGCATTAAAAGATTCGATGGTGTTGAAGATCGCGCCGGGCGGGTAATCGAAGCCGATCATATAGGTTCCGTTACCGGGGGGATTCTGCCCCAGGCCGTTCTGACTGTGGTTCTCTCCATACGAGGCATAGGCAATGATCGGGTTGGGTTCTTCGTGGGCCTCGATGAAGTCCGCGGTGTTGTCGTAGCGGACATTCCAACCGTCGGCAATCAGCAGAGCTGCTGTTTCCTCGTAATCGTTGCCGGCGAAGAAGGGACAGTTGATGGCGAAGAGGCGGTGATTGTCGAGGTCCTGTCCGGAGCTGGTGTTGTATTCATCGAGGATGATGCGGACGAGGGCCTTGTTGATGCGCAGGTTCTGTGCGCGATGCAGTCCGGCGATAGCGTCGTCCTGCGTAGGACCATCGATACGAGTGACGAGGTACATGTCTCCGGGCGTGAGTTGCGTCGCGCCGTTTCCACCGAGGACCCACGCGACGTTCCCGCGATTGGTGTAGCTCTTGGGGGTGGTGATATTCGCACGGGAGAAGGACTCGATCGGAGCGGCGCTGGTGTGGTAGGGATTGTCGATGATGTTGTCCGCCAGTGAGTCCATCGTGCCGTCGGCTTCGCCGGTGTTGAGATCGTGCCAGAGGAGAACCAATTCGGAATCGACTGAGGCGTAATTGGCATTTCCGGCGTTGAAGCGCGGTCCGGCATTGCTCGGGAAATCTCCGACGGTCGACTGGTTCATATCGAGCACGCGATGCGGAAAGGGACGGATCAGGACGATTGAGACGATCTGCTGCGGCGCGGGGCCCGCCATGCTCAACAGATAATTTCGAATGGGGTTTCTGATCAGCGTGGCGAACTGGGCGTGCGTGACTTCTGCCCGGTCAAGCGTCGCGCTGTTCAAGTCGAGAACGTTGGCGGCAGGGATGCCGGGGTGCGCGGCCAGGTAGGCATCCTTGAGGTCGGTGGCACCGGCGGCGGCGGAGTTGTAGACGACGAGAACCTGGGATTCAAGAATCTCCGCCTTCGACGGCGCGGGAACCAGATACACGAATACGATCGTGAGGATTGCGGTCGCTTTCAGGCAGGCGTCGCGAGGAATCGGACTTCGTGCAGCTTGTATCGGGGCGTCGTCGAAGTTTTCTTCTCGTGATCGTGCCGCACTCTGAAGCGTTTGTGAACCAAGCATCACCGATTATTCACTCCTGCCTCCCCCGGTACGGCCTGGTCGGATGTTGTTCGCCGTGTAGCGTGCGCTTCGTGACGCATCAGTTCAGCAATGCGGCCACGAAGCCGTCCACGTCCAGTACGTCGGCCTCGCCTGAGATGTTCATGTCGGCGGTGCATCGCTGGAAGAAGGTGCCGCCTTCGAGGATGACCCGCACAAACGGGCCGATGTCTTCGCCGTTGACGATGCCGTCGCCGTTGACGTCGCCTCGGAGACAGTCGACATCGCCGGTGACGACGAGTGCGTACCCTTGCGTGCCGACATTCACGGCTGTGGCGTTTACGTCGATGCGCCAGATTCCCGATGCCGGCGTTGTGCGATGGACCTGCTCCAGATTGTTGACCGCGTCCGCGGCGCCGCCGGTGGTAGACTGTGTGCCGCTGAAGACGTTGCCCTTGTAGACAACAGCCGTCGGCGAGGTGACAACCAGATCGAGATTGTTGATCGGTGTGAAAGCGGCCATGACGGCGGCGGGGGCATCGGTCCAGTTGAGCGTGATCTTGAGCGGCGTCGCGCCGGGGCCGACGGAGACGTAATAAGATTCGGTTTGACCGGTCGACAAGCCATCGGCGTGACGGATGTCTTCCAGGAGCAGACGGCGGACGTCGCCTGCGAAGTAGAGCGTGTCATACGTGAGGATGCGTCCCCAACCTTCGGTGGCCGTAAAATAGCCAGCGACACCTGACATATCGACCGCGCTGTTGACAATCAGGGCCTTGAGGAGCGCGCCACTCGGTATGAAGACGTGCAAGGGGTTGGCGGCGCCGGTCGGGAAGAAGCCCTCCATGAAATACTGCCGCATGAGAATGGCCATCCCTGAGACGCCGGGCGTAGCGTACGAAGTGCCGCCGCCAAAACCCGTGTCACTGTTCCCGCAGATGTTGTTGACATCCGCGGAACGCGAACCACATGCGACGCCGAGGACCTCGGGTTTCTGACGGCCGTCGGCCGTGGGCCCAGAGCCACCCACGCAATGCTGGTGCTGATTGGGCGCGTCGCGAGAGCCGGAAACCGCGAGGCAGTTCTTGGCATTTTCCGGTGCGCGGACCTGGCCGCCGTTGATAACGGCGACGAGGACAAGGTCCTCTTCATTTGTGTGAGTAAACAGATCGATGTCACGAGCCCAGGCGTTGTAGAAGAAGTCGTTGTTGCCCCAGCTGTTGTTATGCACACGGGCACCGTCATCGTGGGCGATGGTGAGCCGATTGAAGACGTTGAGCGTGCCTCCTTCAAGGACGCCGTTGTAATGCTGGAAGACGATCTTCGACTTGTAGGCCATGCCTTTGAGTTCGGGGTTGGTGTTGGCCAGCTCATCGGCAGCGACTACACCGGCGACGTGGGTACCGTGATAGCCGAACCCGGGGTTGATGCCCATGCCGTAATAGGCAAGTATCTTGCGGTGAAGCGGGCCGATCGGATGGCCATCCGGATCCTCGAAAGCACAATGATCTGCACGCATGTCCCAGTCGATGATGCCGATGATCTGTCCCTGGCCGAGGAGACCCGCGTCCCAGAGGGGACGGTAGTTCGACGTGTTGCTCTGGATGATCCACGAACTGCTGGCGTTTCGGGGTTCGGCCTCAGGTGCTTCTTCCACAAACAGGATGCGCTTGTCCTGCGTGAGTGCGGCGATGCGCGCCTGGTCCATCTCGACGATCCACTGACGCCGATCGCCGGCGCGCGACGGACCACGAACTTTTGCTCCTAGCTTTTCCAGATCACGTCGGATGCGCGATTGCGGCGCGTCGGTGAAGTACTCTGCGATGAGCCGCTTTCGACCGCCGCGCTCCAGTGCCTGCCGATCCGGCTCGCGGAAGGTCCGCGGGCCGATGTCCGGGCTGAGTTTCCAAGCGGGATCAAACGCGCCGATCCAGTCGACGAACTCCATCGCGGCCAGGGCATCTGGGTCGGCCTTTCCCAGGTCCGCAAGGTAGGCGTGCATCGGCAGATATTGCTGCAGGACCACACCGACTGCCTCCAGCGCGGCGCGGCGCTCGGGTGTCATTGGGCCGTCCAGATGAATGACATAGGGTGTGTCGGCTTCATAGGCCGCGCCTGTGCGGTGCAGCGATGGACGGGAAGCAAGGTCGACCGTACCGGTGCGAAGGAGGAGTTTCGTATGATCGCGGGCGCCGTCGGGCACTGGTGCCTGTGCGTATGCGGCAGCGCTCGTTGCCGACACGATCGCTGCGCAGGCCCACAGCGTGAGTAAGGTTACTCGGTAAAACGTCGCGCCCATTTTCCCCGCCTCACAGGTACTCGGAGGAGCAGATTGACCCGCCTCAATCCGACCCTGACCGGCACACCTCGAGGCGAATCGGAGGGGCGACACGCTGCGGAGTCGCTCGCCAAGGGGGCCGAGTCTATACATCATATGCCGGAGGTCGCTAAAATTCGACCCCGCAGGAACCGATAATCTGCTGTTCGTGAGCGAGAATCTGCCGCGGGATGAGTTGGCAGCTACCGAATCATGCTTCTGGTTGGTGATCGCCGCCGTCCGGAGTCTCAGGGTCGCGAGACTGGAATTCGCACTCAATTGTTGCAATGCGGTGCGGCCCGAGTTCCAGTGTGACCGCATTCTCGGTGATGACGGGAAGGTCGCCCTGACGCTCTTCGAGCAGATTGGTGCTCCACACGGCCTTCAGCTTTCGGCCGAATTCGAGCCGCTCCCTGATCGGTGCATCGGCGAGGTTGTACAGCCGCACGATCAGTGTATCGCGCGATTCGTGCTTTTTGATGGCCGTGATCGCCACCTGCTTAGAAGAAGCCCGAACTAGGCCGATGCCGCCCTCCGCCTGCTGATCTTCGACACCCTGCACGACCAGTGGCGGCGCATGCCAGGACTGGCCGGCCTGTTTGACACCCGCCTGCAACCAGCTTCCTCGGAACGGCATCACCGCATACTCAAATCGATGTGTGCCGATGCACTGCGCGTCGGGCGTTGCCACGGTGGGTCCGGCATTTTGTCGGCGGCGCGTCGGGAAGTCGTCGCGCGACAGCCATCCGACGCAGCGCAGCAAGGTCAGCGACAGGCCGACGCCGCCCTTCTGGTCGCGCATCGGCTCAATCTCCGGTAGTCCGCGATTGAAGATCGCCAGGCCTCCACGCTCATCCTCAATTGCGGAGAATTCCTGCTGCGGATAGGTGCGCGGACTCGGCTGCACCCACGCTTCGCCGCTTGGGCGATCGACCGGACGGCGGTTGACGAGAAAATGTCCGTCGCTGTGAACGTGATGGGTGCGGATGCCGGCGGGAAAACATGCCCGGAGACGATGATCCTTCGCGCCATTTTCGATTTCAACGCTGATATCCACCACGCTGTCCAGCGCATTGAGTCCGATCCTCATGCGCACGGGGCAGTTGATCATTCGCGATGACCGTGCCCGTCGATCCGGCTGTATTTCGGCCGGCAGAGACAATACGAAACTCACCTCCAGCGTGCCGACCAGACCCGTATCACGGTAAACGGATAATCCGCCTGCTACAGCTGCCGACGTGACAGTGGAGGATTGTTCGCCGGGCGAGTAGTCGTATTCATCGCCTACGTCCTCGGTGTCTTCGAGAAGATTGAGACCGGAAAATGTTCTGCCGCTTTGCTTGTCCGTCAGATCGAAGGTGCCGTTCGGCTGAACGACGATCCGGACGTGCGAGTTTTCAATGGTCGAGCCGTTCACAACGACCGAAGGGGGCGGCGGCTCCCCCGGTTCCACTGGTGGACGATCCGTAAGGAAGTAGTTGACATGTCCGACCGCCGGCAGGTCGCTCGCAAGGAACTGAAGCAGGACGTAACGATCGGTCAGCGGTGTTTCGACTCGATTCTTCAGAATGCGCGGCCCGAAGTCGCGGCGATAGATATCGAACTGCTCGAGCTGCGGTCGGACATCGAGAAACAGGCGGTAATCCACACCCCAGAATCGTTCGACATGCGACACGTCAACGATCCGGCACGTCATTTCGCGGCCGGCTGAATCGAGCAGGCGGAGCGCGCTGACGTCCGCGCAGCAGGGTTGCAGAATCACCAGCCGCTCGATGATTGCCTGACGATGATGCGGCACCGTGTTCATCACGCACAACACCGTGTCGCGGTCGCCCGCGTCTTCCCGGGCAAACTCCGGTGCGAGCGATTCCATCTGGCGAACAAGCGTTTCTTCGGCTGTATCGATCACGCCGCGAAACCGCGGCATCATGTCGGCATGTACCTCGTCAATGCTGCATCCACAGATCGAATCGTGGGGATGATTCCGAAGCAGGAGCTTCCATGCGTACCCGATCGCGCCAGCGGGGTAATCGTGACCCCGCATGAAGTGAACATATGCAGAGAATGGTTCCAGGTAGGACGCCAACAGGGTTTGGCAGCGGTCGTTCAGTTGCTTGATGTACATTCTCGCCGACCACACGCCGGACAGGATGTGCGCCAGTTTGCCGCTCATCATCTCCCCGCAAAATCGCTTCGGCTCGAATGCAGAACGGCGGACATCTGCCAGATAGTCCGTGAGCGGGCCGTGGCGAAACTCGACGGCGGGATGATCCTTCTGAAGCTGTGACAGCACACGACCGAAGTCCCGTTGCGGCGGAAAGTGATCACAGCCGTTGTTCAGGAGCGCGATAGGGGTATTGGCTCGTTCGCCGATCGCATGGAGCAGATCGCCCACTCGCTGGGATGCAAGTTGAAGATCGACGGTCTTTCGCGTGTGCGCATGCCAGATCTCCCGATGACCGAGCCCTGCTGCATTGCAATATCCGCCGGCCTGCTGAATGGCGAGCACGCTGCTTCCGTCGGGCGCCTCCCATGTATATTCGAGGCCCAGTTCATCGATCTCGTCGCCGTTGCCGCGCCAGTAGATGAACGAATCGAGCCCCGCCTGGCGAAGTAACTGCGGCATCTGGGCGACGTGTCCGAACGTGTCCGGCATGTAGCCGACACGGTTCTGGCCGCCGTGTTTCTGACAGACAGCGTGACCGACGAGCACATTGCGTACCAGCGACTCCGCGCTGACGATGAATTCGTCCGGAAGCATGTACCAGGGGCCGATGGTAAGCCGACCGGTCCGCACATGCTCGCGAATGCGAGTCTCGTCTTCCGGATGCACTTCAAGGTAGTCTTCGAGGATCACCGCCTGACCGTCGAGCAGGAAATGTTTGAACGCGGGGTCCTGTTCGAGTGCCGCAAGTACGGCTTTCACCGTGCGGCAGAGCCAGACACGGTAAACGTGAAACGTGCGATACCACTCCCGATCCCAGTGGGTATGTGAAACGATGTGGGCGATGCGTGGTTTCTTCATGATGTAACGGGCTCACATGCGTCAAGGAGTTCCTTCACGCTCGTCATTGCCATGCCGACGCACGTGTCCGCCGCGCCATAGTACACTCGCAGCACGCTGTACGGCGTGGCGACTCCGCTCGCATCGCACGAATCGACGAGCATGCCTCCCGGGAAAACGACGTTGGGAACCTGGCCGGTCAATTCGTAGGGTTCACGAGGTTCGAGAAGATTGAGCCGGCTTCGTGCTATTACCCGGGCGGGATTCGAGTCGTCCAAAAGCACGGCACCCACCTGATAGATATTCACGCTCGCAAAGTGCGTGGCGACACCGTGATACAGATGCAGCCATCCCGCGTGCGTGCGAATCGGCGGCGGACCGGATCCGATCAACTCATCCCAGTATCGCCAGCGGCCATCCATCACAGGGCCGACAACGCGCCAGGTGACAAGGTCATCTGATTCAACCAGTTCGATCTGTGAGCCGGAGCGAGGTCCGCCTGCGAGGGTTTGCGCATTAGGGCGCTGCAGGCGGAGAAAACGCCCGCCGACTCGCTCGGGAAACAGGACGCCGTTTCTTCGGTCGCCATCGGGATCAAAAGAGATCAGCTCAAAATGGTGACCGTCCCGGCAGATTCCAATCGCCAATCGACAGCCCACATCGGTATCCACTGCGAACACGCCATAGAGATTTCCCTCGAGCACGGTCAGGCGCGGGTCGTAGACGTGATAGGCCCGTACCGGCAGCCGTTCGATCCCCCTGAGGGAAACAAGCTGCGGCCGCACGTTCCATTTTTCATTCGAGCCATCCATTCGATCGGCCCAGAGGAGTCGCGTCTCCCGTCCGCGCGTCTGCACCCTGAGCAGCAGGCGATCCTCGCCCTGCCAGTGAACCGCTCCGGGGTTGAAGACCGACGTGACATCAACCAGCTCAGGCGTGATCGGCGGAATGTCCTGCCGCGTGAGAATCGGATTGTTCGGATGGCGCTTCATCCGGCCGACGGCTCCTCGCGCACGACACCATCGTCGTGGATGTCGCGCTTCATGGTACGAAGCTGATGGAACATGTTCACGACATCCCGAATGCCACCGACGGTGAACCAAATGACCACCGTCAGCGCGATGCCGACCTGTATCCAGATATATACCTGCCAGAACTTCATCCACCCCGGATCGAATCGCCGCCAGGTATCCGCAGAGGACCCGACCGTCAGCATGTACACCGTGCCGATCGCGAAGATCACGACCCAGCCGGCGGTCCAGAGATATGTCAGAATGTACAGGAACCGATCGCGGCGGGTAAAATACCGATTCATGCCCAGCACGCGCCACCCGAAGGACGGTTCACCCTGCGTCGTCGGCACGTCCGACTCCACGGCGAATCTGCCGCGATGCAGGAGGCGGTCCAACTCAAACTTTCTCGGGCGATAAATCAACGACACGATGATGTAGGTGGTCATGCACGTGGGCATGGCCAGGCCCCAGAGTTCCTGCCCGTTGGGAAGATGTTGATTCAACCAGGCGCCGATGGCCGCCGTTCGATCCGCCCCCAGCCAGTCGGCGCAGCCCCAGAGCGCGCGCCCCGTAGTCTGATAGTCGGCATTGGCGCTGGACAGGATCAGACCTCCAAGGGCAATGCCGATGCCCAGGATCGCCGCAGCCCAGGCGCCCTGTGTCGTACCGCGCCGCCAGTAGAGCCCCCCGATGATCACCGCCCCGGACCAGCCGGCAAAGATCGCGCCGGTCAGCGCGAGGAAGAGGGCGATGGCCTGATTCTGCTCGTAGAACATGGCGAAGACAAAGGTGAAGGAGGCGACGCCGATTGCAGAAAGCCGCAACAGAAGCAGGTGTCGGGCAGGTGAGATCGGCTTGCCGCGCAAGGGAAGGATCACATCCTGTATCAGAATGCTGCTCCATGAATGCATGTAGGCGCTTTGAGTGCTGATGGAAGCACAGAGCATCAGCGCGGCAAAGGCCCCGAGAAGACCCGTGGGCAGCAGCTCTGCCAGCGCGATCGGCACCCGCATCTGGCTTCGAACTTCGCTGTTCGGAATGAGCGACAGATCTGCATCAACACGGAGCTGAAGATCGCTCCAGGAAGGATGGTGCATGACCACGAAGATCAATATCGGCACCAGCATGATGAGCAGACTCTGCGGATAGCCGCGCCAGGTGCCGATGACCATGCCCATCTTGGCTTCGTGGGCGCTGCGTGCGGAGCTGTTGTAGCCCTGGGTGCCCTGCCAGGACATCGCGTTGTAGACGACGCCCATGACCCCGATGATGAAGAAGCGAAAGTTGAACGTTTCGACGTAGCCCGTGTCGAAGGGATTGATCTTCGAATGACCGGGAGGCACCTGCGTGAGCACCTCACTGATCTGCCGCCAGGGAATCAGCAGCAGCAGAAAGACCGCGAGGATCACGAAGACCAGATTGGCGAAAGCCCCCTGCAGGAAGCTGGTCATCATGGCGGTGACCTGGCCGCCGCGAAAGACAAAGCAGACCGCCGTGCCGAGCAGGAACAACATGATCACCGGGTAAGTCGAAACCGTGATTCCGCCGAGCGACAGGCCTTCGGGGAGATGGAGAAAGTGGATGATGAACCGGGCTTCGACCGCGGGAAAGATTCCGAAATTGATGATGCCTGCACCGAAGGCGACGAGACCTGCGAAGATACGGAATCGACGGCTGTAGCGGCGCTCGAAGAACTCAGCCAGTGTCAGGCATCGCGTCGCACGGAAGCGATAATTCACCCAGCCGGTCACGGCGAGGATGACCAGGACGACGGACATGCTCATGCCCCACCAGGCCATGGCGAAGCCGGCTTCGTAGTTCATCTGAAAATCGCGAATGATGCTGATGCCGCCGAGACCGGCCATTCCGCAGGCGATGGCGAGCAGATAGCGACCGGCCGTGCGGCCCGCGGAGAGATAATCGGCAACGCTCTGCATCCGCCGACCGGCCTTCATGGCGCCGGCGAAGAGCAGCAGGTACATGCAGGCAACGATGAACCAGTCGATGGGCGTCATGGTGGCTCGATGATCGAACGGTTGCCGATACTCCGAGCCGGAGCATAACGCTTGATCGGAGGCCTCGACAACTCGTCAGGACGCAGCGCGCTCCGAAACGGGGTCTATGCGGCGAAGAATCGACGCTTGCGCCTGATTTGTCGGCAGAAGTGGTCGAGATAGGCGCTGCTGTTGAGTGCTGGTGCGATGGCATGGTAACGCCGCTGAACTTGCGTGGATGCTGGTCGGAGTAACGCCCCCATACACTGCTAGCGCGTGGTGTTTCGATGATTCGCCGAGTCGCCCCGCGGTATTTCGTGCATAGCTGCCAGCACCCGATTCGATACCACCTTGTCGCGTTGACGATGATCGGTTCCTGGCATAATCTGGAAAAGAACGATTTGACGCTTGATTGGCACTTACCAGCAGCGCCCGTAGCTCAGCTGGATAGAGCAACGGTTTCCTAAACCGTAGGTCGTAGGTTCGAATCCTATCGGGCGCGTTTGAGATTTATGCACGGGCCATTCCGAAACTGCAGAACGGACGGGCGATAATCGTCACCGGCAGGATGCCGGATGATCTCGACTATGGAGGAAGTCACGCTTGCAACGATTCACCGGCGACTACACCGGAACCTGCCCGCACTGCGATGAATACATCGAATTCGCCGTGGGCATCCAGACGGATCGGGAGCCGATGGCGATGCACTTCGGGCCGGGCGGGCCGCAACCCGTGGATTTACGGGATGTCCAGCTCGCGCTGATGATGGAGGATCGCGCGGAGCTGACGCTTCGCTTCGCCTGTCCGATGTGTGGCGAATCGGCAGACGGGCGCGTCACGTGCCGGGCCATAACCGGTCGCAGCGGCTGAATCTTGATTGGCGACCTTCCCATCGCCTGCACGGCAGGGCCCGATTGTGAAACGCTTCAAGTACGCCGAGCTTGTCTGCCTCTTTTTCGGACATCCATATTTTCCCGCACCTGCGATTCTCGCTCTGTTTATCTCGGGCGATTCTCGATGCCTTTCGGGACCTTGTGCGTGACGTCAACACTCTTCACCCGATGATCGTCATTCCGTGATGGCCGCTTACCGATGAGATGACTACCCATGAAGGGTGGGTAGCACGGTCTCGAAGGAGGCGCTCCATGAACGACGTTGCCACGCAGACTCGCACACACATACCGACCTTGCATTGCCGCTGGGTGGAATTGATCTCGACGCTCGGCGAGCCAGAGGTGGAGCCGAAGTTTCGCAGGACCCATCGACGTTATCCGTGCAACGGGGAGATCAAGGTCCGCTTCGCCACGGACGAGGGGATGAAGCAGCGGACGTGGTCTCTGATACAGGTGTCCAGCGAGGGGATTACGGCCATCGCACCCGAAGAAGTCCCGGACCGCTTCCGGATCGACATCGAATGGCATCGCGGGGACGAGACCATCATGCTCTCCGGTCGCATCGTTCACTGCACACAGACGATCGGGGGATACAAGATCGGTGTAAAGCTCAAGTTCAGCCGGTAGCACCATTCGCCGGGAGACCATGACCAGCCGCGCGATCGACAATCCGGCAATTTCTGCAGGCGGGCTGGTGCGAATCGGGGCGATAATTCCTCGGCTGGCGTTGTGGGATCGGCACGGTCGCGGGCGGACCTTGCGTTGCGCTTGTTAAGTAATCTCCCCTGTTTTACTGCCCGATCAGGAAGAACAAGCCGAGCCGTCGATGGTCGCAGACGGTTTACAACCAAACTCGCCGCAGACGAGTGACAACGATGAACCTTCGATCTCTGGAACGCCGCGTGGAACCCCGGACGAGCGCGTTTACACCCATCACACTGCAGATCGAGGGCCATCCGCACGAGACACCCGCACACTTACTTGACCTCTCCGCGACGGGCGCGGCGATTCTGACGACAGCGCACAACGCACCTCAGATCGGAGAACGACTGAACGTTCACTTTGAAACGCCGAACAACGATGGCGGATCCGAAGGCAGATATCGCATCGAGACGGGTATCGTGGTGAACTGCTCCGCAACGGAGCGCGGCGTTCGACGTCTGGGCATCCGCTTCTTCAACACGCCGGAACTGGGCAGCGGCCTCGTTGACCCGATCGATCTTTTGTCCTCACACCGGAAGGCCAAGGACCAGACCGGCCACGGCGGTCGATGGCAGACGGCGCGAAATTTCAGAGAGCCCGTCGGCGTTGGACCTGCAAAGCCGCAGACGGTTCAGTATCCCTGGTGAGACGGCAGGCGACTGGGCCGCACCGACGCATCGTCCGCCGGTTGATTCGCTCGCCTCTATTTCGAGCCGAACCGCTTCTCCCAGATTTCTTCTGCCTCGGGCCTGCGCAGGTAGAACGGCACAAGACTCCGTGGCGGCGTGAAGCACCCTTCCTCGATCATTCGACGTGCAACGGTAACCACACCGGAGGCACGCGGCGTCCAGAGCCCGCGGTCAAGCAGCTGCGCGCCGGCGCGACGGATCGCGTCCTCGTGATAATCGACACCCTCGCCCATGACAGAGACTCGGTCGCCGAACTGCGAAAGGAAATCGTGCGGTTCGACCAGACACGGTCCGATGGTTTCATGGTAGCGGTCGCCTTCGTACTCGAAGGCGCCCGCGAAGACCTGACCGCGCTTGGCATCAAGAACAACGGCCAGCGGACTGGGCGGCGACGAGACGGCCGTGGCATTTTCCGCAATCACAGACAGGGTCGGAACGGCCACGATCCGGATGCCGCGAGCCAGCGCGAGATGCCGGGCGAATGTGACCGCGACACGAAGACCTGTGAAGCTTCCAGGGCCGATCGAAACACAGCAGACATCGATACGATCGGGCTGCCAGCCGTGCTCACGGCACAGTTCATCCAGCGTCGGCAGCAGTTCGCGGGCGTGTTGCGTCTGGGTGGCGAACTGCCTCTCGCCGAGGACTCGATCGCCCTGTGCGAGGGCGACCGAACCGACCCGGCTGGAGGTCTCCACGGCGACAATTCGGAACTGATTCATTCACGAATCCACCTGGCTGTTTCGGACCCTGCCGGCTGCTTCGTACCGTCGATAGCTGCCGAGTAATGGCGTTTTGCCGGTGCTTCTGGCGATTCACGCTGCCGGTGGTAGGATAGCATTGGCGGGACCGGAAGGTAAGCGGGCCGGTATCGCGATGGAGCCCAGGTACGTGGCGAGTTCACACATGTTGATCGAAGACTATGCAGGTGTCACGGTTGTAACGTTCACGGACAGTTCGATACTGGATGCGGCGACCATCGACCAGATCGGGCGCGACTTGTACCAGTTGACCGACGTTCAGAACAAGCAGAAGCTCGTGCTGGACTTTTCCAACGTGAAATTTCTTTCGTCGCACGCGCTGGGCGTCTTCATGACATTGCAGCGCAAGAGCCAGGCGATCAAGGGCACGATGGTTTTTGCCGGCATCCGCAAGGAACTGATGAAGGTCTTCACGCTGACCGGGCTCGATAAGCTCTTCAAGTTCTACCCATCAGATTCCGCGGCGCTGGAGTCCTTCGGCGTGCGACTGAGCTAAGAAACTTCGACGCTTCACTGAGTATCCACGGGCCAACAGCCCCGCTCCAAAACTGCTGCACTCCAATCCGTGGGCCTGCAAATGCGTTTGCTTGCCCGACCTGGCGGCACAAGCTATCATCCGCGGCACTCGCAGCGAACGGTCGGCTCGGATGCCGACCAAAGAAGAAGAAAGGATCATCCATGCGAAAGTTTATCCTTGCGCTTGTGCTTCTCGTGAGTTGCGTCGCCGGTAACTGCAATGGACCGGCCCTGATCTGTGCCAATCCGCTCAATGGTTCGGCTTTTGGTTTCACCTTGTCGGTTCCTGCTGGCTTTGAGTGCAGCGCGGTTTCGACGATCCAGGCCCTCTTGGTGCTGAGCCGTGTGAATTACGTCCAGTCGTCGACGCAAACGTCGATCAGCGTGGTGGTCAGTCAACCGACGAACGACAACAACCAAACGCTTGACGGCGTGACCGTGACGGAGCTGCCCGATCGCACGAATCCCAACGGGATCACATTCGAAGTACGGAAACTGGCGCTGGACCTGGGCGATTCGGGCACGAGTACAAGCTATTCGGGTGGAACGACCCTGCCCGGCGGAAACAACCTGATCATTTCTGTGCTGGACGAGACTGACTCCCAGACCCTGCTGGACATCCTGAACCAGGTTCTGGATTCGGTGCAGTTCACACAGTGACCTGTGCCCGGTCGCTCGCCCGACGGATCACGACATGTCTGAACAGTCCAGCTCGGTGACCCGGGAACACTTCGCCTATCTGGCCGCGCGAACAACGCAGGAGGACGACTTCCTGCGCGAGCTGAAAGACGCCGCCCGATCTGAAGGGATTCCGTCGATCTGGATCGCGCCGGAACAGGCGGCGCTCATGCAGATCCTGCTCCGACTGGCAATGGCCCGCGAGGTCGTCGAAGTTGGAACGCTGGCCGGGTACTCGGCGATCTGCATGGCGCGGGCACTGCCACCTGGCGGCCGCGTACACACGATTGAGATCGTCCCGGCCCATGCGGACTTCGCGGAAAAGTGGATCGCACGATCGGACGTGAGCGAGCGCATCACGGTTCATCGCGGCAAGGGCAACGAAGTGCTGGCCAGGTTCGCCGAAAACTCATTCGACGCGGCCTTTCTCGATGCAGACAAGAAGAGCTACATCGACTATCTGTCGCAGTGTCTGCGACTCGTGCGGAACGGCGGGCTGATCATGGCGGACAACGCATTTGCATTCGGTCAGCTTTTCGACGACCAACCGACGGACCCGGAGGCGCCGGCCATCCGCGCCTTCAACGACCACATGGCGACGATCGAGACACTGCAGCGTATCATCGTGCCAATCGGTGATGGCCTGTGGATCGGTGTGAAGCTCAATCGGGCCTTTGCCTGAGCGCAGCGCAGCCGATGACGAACTCATCTGATTCGATTCGGAGTTACCGGGCCCGCTGGGTTGTGCCGGTGGATGGACCGCCGATCGATGGCGGCGTGGTCTGTGTCCGCGGCGACCGGATTCACAGCATCGGCACACCGGACGCATGCGCCGCTGGCGTGTTTGAAGACCTCGGTGATGTCCTTCTCCTGCCGGGCTTGGTGAATGCCCACACTCATCTGGAACTCGGCGGGCTTCGCGGGCGAATCACATCGCGGAATCTCTGGGACTGGTTTGATGAACTGGTCAAGCTGAACCGATCTCCCGATGCAGAAATAGAACGACGCCGGGCCGTGCTGGATGGCGCGGCAGAGAGCATTGCCGGCGGCGCGACGACCATCGGCGACATTTCTCGAACGGGAGCCAGCGCCGAATTGCTTGTGCAATCACCCATCCGCAAGGTCTGCTATCTGGAACTGATCAGTGGCGCTCGGACGCTGCCGAACGATGCCGTGACGCTCTGCAAGCAATTCGACTCACTCCGACGTGCGATAACGCAGGATGACCGGCTTCGGCTGGGCATCTCTCCACATGCCCCCTACTCCGTAACTCGAAGCGACCTGTGCGCGGCTATTGAACTGGCCACCGAGCACAATGCGCCGCTGACCATGCACTTCCTGGAGACGGCGGACGAGGCACGATGGCTGCACGAAGGCGGCGGTCGTGTTGCGGATTACCTCTCACGCTATCAAGTGCGGCGAGGAGAATCGACACCTCCTGGTGATGTGCTCAAGCATCTCGAGTCTTGCGGCGCACTCGGGCGAAAAATGCTCCTCGCGCATGTAAACTACGTCGATGACGCGACCATCGCCCGACTCGCGGCAAGTCGATGCAGCGTTGTCTGGTGTCCGCGGACGCATTCTTATTTCGGACATCCGCCGCACCGGTGGCGCGAGCTGCTGGCGGCGGGCGTCAATGTCTGCCTTGGCACGGACAGTCTGGCGAGCACGCCGACCCTCAGCATGCTGGACGAGATGCGATACATCCAAACGTGTTTTCCTGATAGCGAACCGGCCACAATTCTCGCCATGGCTACACGGCACGGCGCCGAGGCGCTGGCTATGAGTCACGCAGTCGGCACACTCTCGCCGGGCAAGCGCGCGGACATTATTGCCGTGCGATGGAGTTCGAATGGCCCGCAGGACCCGTTGCGGAATCTTCTGCACGGAACGGGTGATCTGGTTAAGGTGTGGATCGGCGGGGAAAACGTTCACTGTAGTCCCTCATCCTGAATTGCGCAACCGCTTCGTTGTCCACGGATTAGAACGTGGATAACCGGCGCGATCGATCATGTCCTGTTGGCAAAGCGCGCAGAATTGCTCAGCGACACCCGCAAGCCCAACGGAAAGATTGAGCGCCTATAAAAAGCCCGTTCGCCACAGAATGTCTTGTTTTCCGGGGCGTGAATCTGATAAACTCAGATTCCCGGCCAGGCGTTCCGGATGCACGCGGTTCCCCCCAGCCGCGCCCGGACCCTGGCCTCTATTTTTCATCGGACGGACTTCTCTCGACCGGTACGAACGTCCCCTATCCAACGAACTTCGAGGTCTGTTAATTCTCCCTGTCTGCCCGCGCGAGCGGCGTCGGGAGGATCGGCGGTTTGTCAAAGTCGCGGTCAATCTTCGCCAGGTCCAGTTCTTCGAAGAGCATGGCCGGCGCGGCGACGGTCTTGGCGCTGGCCCCGCTGCCGGTGTTGTGGACGTACAGCATTTTGCCTGTGGCCGGGATTCGTTTGAAGGCCTTCAGGTCGATCCGGGCGATCTCGGCACCACGGACGAGTTCTTCACGTCCGTCGCGATAGACCTTGTAGATGGCCAAGGGTGTCGCGGCCGCACCGCCGAAGCGGTTGAATCCGAAGTCACCGCCCAGGGACTCCATCAGCATGCTGAAGCGGTTATCCATACCGCCGCTGGTGGCACCCAGCGCTGCAATGCGAATGCCGAACTCGAGGTCCTCCTGCTCACAGAGCTCGATGAGCTTCTGCTTGAGGTCGTCGACACTCTTGCCGCCCTTGGTCTGGACGACCAGGCATCCCGTCGAGGCACTCGGGCGCCAGTCTCCCCGACCGTGGCCGGTAGAAGACTTCGCAACCTTAGACGGGTTCCTCGACATGACCTGGGCCAGCAGCTTGCCCTTCTCGACAAGCGTTACGGGCTGCGCAGGAACGCCCTGCTGATCGTACCGGTAGTGCGCGGCGACGGGCGTGCCATCGATCTCTTCGCGCGTGGGGTCGTCCATCACGGTAAAGCTCTTGGGGAGGATGATGGTGCCGATTTTCTTCTCGAAATCGTCAGGTTGCGCCTGCCCACCGACCGGACGCTGTCCCCCGGCGAACCGGGATGAGAAGGTCTGGAAAAAGATCTGTGCCGCAGGTCTGGCATCGAACAGCACGGGGCCGGTATAGGCATCGAGTTTAGGCGCGTCCTTGATCTTCAGAAGCTGTGCGACCATCTCGCGACACTGTTTTTCGAGATCGGAATGCGACGGCAGCTTGTCGAGTGATTCGGCCCGCTCGGTGATGGTGTCAGTCATCTTCATGCCGTCATCGGCCTGCACGGTAGCCGTGATCGTAATTGAATAGCTCGTGTTCGCCGTGCGGATGCGGGTGCCTTCGCTGTTGACCAGATAGCGATTCGACGCGCCGCCGGAGGCACTGACGATGGAACTCTGAACGTCGGGAAACTCTCGAAAGATAGAGGATAATTCGACGGCGAGCTTCTCGAGGGCCGCCAGGTCAAGCTCGACGCGGACCGGCGTCTCGAAATGCACGGAGGGCTTCTCCCGCGAAAAATCCTCGGGCTTGTCCTCAATCAGCTTGGTTTCCATAAAGGCCCTCTTGCGCTCCAGGGCCTCGACCACAGACTTGTAGTCGCGATCGGTGGCCCACCAGAGGGCCTGGCGGATGGCGGTGTAGTCGTCCTCGATCGGCACGCTGATTCCGGACATGCCACCGCCCATGCCGCTGAAGCCAAAATCGCCGAAACCACCACTCTGAAAGTTGGTGTTGTCCAGTTCGTAATCACCGACGCGCACATCGGTGCGGAGCCGGCGGCTGCGCGAATCGGCGCGGCGGCTGGTGACGGCGCCAAGCCGGGCGGAAACGGAGGCACCGGTGCCATCGTTCAGTGCGTATTCGATGAAATAGGGCTGGGCCATGTCCTCGATCTTCAGTCGCTCGATGTTTCGGGCCAGTTCATCCACCAGGGCGCGCAGGACGACATCCTGCTGCATCTCCTTGCGAACCGTCTCGGCCGTCGTGGCGGCCGGGCGGTCCTCGGCGAGTAGACTGGTTGAGCCGAACAGAGCAATGGTCGCGAGTATCGCTGCGAGTTTATTCAACCGATTCATGATGATTCCTCCGGTTTGCAAAGTCGCCGGTTAACGCTGTGCCGTGGCCTTCCGCTCGGATGCGATCGGGGCATCGAGAATCGGCGGGCGATCCTGGGCCTTCTGTTTCTTCTCGATCTCGATCTGTTCGACCAGAATGCTCGGCGAGATCGCCGAGACGGGAACCATGCCGGACTCGGCGCCGCAGACGCCATTGAACACGTCCGGGTCGTCGCCGGTGGCGATGATCTTTGAGAAGCAGGTCAACGGCGTACCGACGATGTCGACGCCGCGGACGAGTTCATCAGGGCGGCCATCAGCATAGACCTTATAGACGAGGATGGGCATGACCTTGAAGGCCTGCGGCATCCAGCGCTGGGTCATCGTGAAGCCACCGGAGATATCGCTGAAGAGCAGGCCATACTCTTTGTCCTGTCGCCTGACCTCTTCAATCAGCAGCTTTCGCAACTCGGCAAAGGGAACCTGCTTTGTCGATTCGACGTAAAGATTTCCCTGCCGGGCGACGGGCTTCATGCCAGGTTGTGCGCGGCCATGACCGTTGGACTTGGTAAATCCCCGAGTCGGTGAGCGGGAGAGCAGGAACGACTTCAGGACGCCTTGTTCAACAAGGCGAGCCGGCTGTGCAGGCACGGATTCGTCGTCGAACTCAAAGAAGCCGTTCAGGTCGATCTTGCCGAATTGTCGTTTCGAAGGGTCGTCGATCACGCTGAGGAAGGACGGCAGGACTTCCTTGCCGATCTTCTTGGCAAAGGTCTGCCCCTCCTCAACGTCCTTCTGACGATGTCCCTCGATGCGGTGGCCGAAGATTTCGTGAAAAAAGACGCCGCTGGCGCGATTCATCAGAATGGCCGGACCGGTGTAGGGATCGACGATCGGAGCATCCCGCAGGGCCTTCAATTCCTGAATGAGCTGATCGACGGCATCTGCGAGTGTGTTCTCATCCGGCAGACCGTCGGGGCTGTGGGCGTCGAAAGACTTGTACTGCCAGAGTTCCATTCCATCTTCGGCGATGGTTGTTGCGTAGATACCGACGCGCCACCACCCCCTGCCGAACTGGAGGCGGCTGCCTTCGCTGTTGACTGCGAGACGATTGCCGGCGCTGCCGCTGAGCGAAACACTGGAACTGTAGATCTGCGGATGATCGCGAAATCGACGCGAGAGCTTGCGCATCCGCTCGGCCCACCACACGCGGTCGCAGGACTGTTCGACCCAGGGCCCGATGTGGACGCTCGGCTCTTCCTTCGAAAAATCGTCGGACGGGTCTTCCTCCTCGACCTTGACCTTGAGGTTGGCTTTGACCTGTGCAAGGCGACGCACGGCGGATTTGAACTGTTCGTCCGTCGCCAGCCAGACGGCGTGGCGCGTGGCGATGGGGTCGTCATCAAGCGGGAGAGCCGTCTGACCACCCATGCGGCCTTCCAATGCGCCCAGGTAGCCCTGCCCACGAATCTGCCGTGTGTTGTCGCAGGCGTAATCGCCGCAGCGGACGCTGACATCGAGAAGACGGCTGCGGTTCTCGCTTTCGTTGGTCAGGGCACCGAGCGTCGCGGAGATGCTGATGCTGTGCTGGTCGCTGACGGTGTACTCGATGAAATAGGGCTTGATGTCGTCCGCGCCGACCAGTCCTTTCATGGACAAGTCCATCTCGCTCTGGAGGATGTCCAGCAGCGGATGAGCTTTGTCTGCTCCCTGTACGACCTGCTGCGCCGACCACGTCAGCAGCATCGCGGCGGCCAGCGCGCACGCGAAGAATCGGCACTCGAAGTGACGGCTTCGTCGTTTCATGGTTTCGTCCTCCTGCCCAAAAAGAGGCCAAGTTGTCTGGTGTGAGAAAACGCGTCAGCGCGACCGCGGACGGCCCGTGGCCCGCTCCTCAACGTCACCGACGTCGAAGAAGGTCTACCAGTTTGGCCTGATTCGGTCGCTTTGGGCAAGCCCTTTTTTACGATTTTGCCGACCTGCTTGCGGGACGCCGATTTTTGAGTTATTGCTGGGTCACGGATTGAATCAACGATTGGCTATGAGACACGAACTATCCGGAGGCAGCCCCGATGTCCGACGAAGGCACCCGATTGCACATCGATGACGATTGGAAAAGCCAGGCGGCCGCCGAGAAGGCCCGGCTAGCAGAATCCGTCGAAACGGCCGGCATGAGGCAGTTGCCGAATGCCGATTTCGTCGGTCTGGTGCAGATCATCGCCATGCAGGCCCTGGTCGGTCTGGGCGGTTTCGCAGGGCCGGGCGGGCAGGAAATCCCCCCGAATCTGGAACTGGCCAAGCACCACATCGACATGCTGGACGTGCTGGACAAGAAGACGCAGGGCAACCTCAGCCCGGACGAAAAGCGACTTCTGGATACAACGCTCCATCAGCTACGCATGGCCTACGTGGAAGCCATGCGCGGAGCGGGTGGCCCACTACCGGGAAGCCCCGTCTGAGGCCGCGCCGGCGGTTTGACCGGTCGTACTGAGGTCAGGCCAGCGGACCATGATTTCACACGCCTTATCCTGAAGCTGCGCCAGTGGACGAGTCTTGCCGGTGCCATTGTAGTAAATGGCGAACGCCAGCCATCTCCCGGACTTCGTCTGCACATAGCCCGCGAGGGTGCGTACGCCGTTGATGTAGCCGGTCTTGGCGAAGATGCGGTCTTTTGTATCCGGGCCGGTCATGCGACGCTTGAGAGTGCCGTCGCGTGCAGGCCGGGCGAGACAATCTCGCAAGGCCTGAAAGCGGTCTCCGGGGGCTTTGTACATGGCGGCGAGGACTTGCGTGGTCGCCGTGGCGCTGAGCAGATTGCGGCGCGAAAGACCGCTGCCGTCGTCTACCGTGAATTGACCCGGTGAAACGCCGGATTTGAGGAAGAATTTTTCCATCGCCATCCGGCCACCATCCCACGAGCCCACACCTGTTTCCTCCTTTGCGAGCAGCTTGATGAGCCCCTCAGCCATCATGCCGAGACTCTGCCGACCTGCGCGTTGGGCGGCATCCAGCATCGGCGCGCGATGAATGGCTACACCATGACCTCCGACCGGAATGCGATCCGGACCGAGATCGACTTTCTCGCGGACTACGTTGCCCTGAACCCGAATGCCCTTGGCAGCGAGAACCGTCCGTAAGACGTAGCCGAAGTAGAGACCAGGATCGCGGACGGTAATCGGGCCAAGCCGGTCTGATCGGGTAACGCTGCCGCTGACGATCACTTCGTCGGTACCGGCCTTGCGGCGAGCGGCCGGCTGGTGTTTCTCACCGGACCTGGTCTGGTTCACGATCTTGAGCAGGACGTTGCCGGGGACCAGCGAAACGGCGGCCTGCTGTCCGGGCTTGCCGGGTTTGACGGAAACATCGAAACAATTCGCATTGAAATTGAGACCGCCGATCGGGGCCTCGTACCACGCCTGGAACTGGTCCGGTGGCCAATTCGGATGAATGAACTGACGGTCAAAGCAGGAGTCGTCAATCACCAGGTTTCCTGAGACCTGCTGAATGCCTGCGGCCTTGAGTTTCCCGGCCCATTCGTGAAAGACGGCGGTGATGGCCTCGCCGCGGGCGGCGCAGAGCTTCTCGTCACCGAAGGTCGGGTCGCCACCGCCGACCACGACGAGATCGCGACCGCGGATCGCGAGGATGGTCTGGAACTGGTGATCCGTCCCGAAGCGATCGATCGCAGCGGCTATGACCATCAGCTTCATGTTGCTCGCAGGAATAAGACAGGTATCGGAGTCGTGGTCGTAGATGCTCTGACCGGTGGACAAGTCAACGACACGGACGGACATTCGCGCCTTCGGGTCGCCGTGGCCGGTTAGCACGTTGTGCAACTGTTTTCGGAAGGCCTGTGCGGCAGTTGCATCCTCCGCAGCCGACACCTGCGAAACAGAAATCAGCACGAAGCAGCAGGCAGCCAGCAGGGCTGCGACGCTCCGCGAGGAGAAGCCGTCCGAGTAAGTCCGATTATCCATTTCGTTCTCGTTCATGAATCACGATATTACGAGCCCCAGCGGCGAGCGGCAAAGCGCCGCCATCGATCCCTGCCAGTTTTGACTTGGGTTTTACGTACCCATACACTGAATGAGAGAGCGACGGCGGCGGATGGCGGCTCCGTGGTGATTTCCAGACGCTGCCCGGCAGCGCGGAAAGCACACTCCTGCGTTCGACCGGCCCCATCCTGCCAGCACAAGACCATCGATTGATCCCGATCAGCGCCGGGCACAACTCCACGGGGCGGACCGTGTCCTTGTCTACCGATAGAACGCATTCGAGCATCCTTCTTGTCGGCGCAACGCATGACGAGGTCCTGGATCACTGCGCGGATGCGCTGCGGCGAAGCGGCCGCAAAGCATGTATGGTTGACGATGTCTATGCCGCCATGGCACTGCTGGCACGGGATTCCGGGGTCGAGTCGGTACTCGTTGACATCCGTGGTCTGGATCGCATGGAGGCGGCTTTCATCTCGCTGGCTCCCCGTTATTTTCCATCGGTCGAATTCGCTGTGGCACTGTTGGACGGCAGCACGGAAAGACTCCAATCCCTGAATATTTCGTGTGAATGCGTTACCCCGCAGGCCTTTATCACACGCTGGACAGCGGGCGGAAGAGGTAAACAGCATGCGGCGACGCGTCCACCTGCTCCTCCAACGAAAGCGCCCGATCAGAAGACACCTCGCATCGAAAATCCGCCTGAGGACGCGAAACCACTGCGGAACGAATCGTCCACGCCGATGACAGCGCCGCCACAGGGGACTCAGCCGCGAGGACTCTCCACCGACGGCGGACCGGGTGATGCGCCGGAGGGGCCATCGCTGCACGAAGCGGTCCGCGCACGCATGCAGGGCCTGGCCGGCAGCTCCGAGGGCGGAAACGATCCTCGTCGGATTCGTCGCAGGCCGCCGTCGGCCGCTACCGCGCCGGCGACGAAACATCCCGAGGAGATGCCGGCGCAGATTACCGACGAGGAATTGTCAGCGCTGCTGGCGCCTGATCCGACGGAGCCGAGCCCCGATGGGGAGGATACGGCGCCATGACGACGCGCGAGGAACAGGCAGATCGTCGCCTGCTAATTGTGGGCGACCTGCAACGGCTGGGACCACTGGTCGCCGACTGCTTTTCTCCGCACCGAATCGACGGCGTCCACACGTATCTCGACGGGATCGCCGAGATACCGCGCTCACCGACGCGGGCCGTGCTGGTCGGCCACGATCCGCATTGTCGAAAGCCGGAAGCAGCAATTTCCGCGATGCGACAGGTGGCCGGTGATGCGCCGCTGGTGGTGTGCTGTGAACCGGCGTATGAGTCAGTCGGCCGACGACTCGTACAGCATGGCGCCGATGCCTACGTCATCTTCCCGCCGGATGCGACGGACCTTGAAGACGTACTGGGTATCCCCTCCCGCAGAACGCAGCGGCGCTGGATCGAACGTCCGCAAGTCGTCCCGGTACCGTCGGCCGAGGAGCTGGAACGGCTCTCCGACGTCCTGCCTCGCCTATCCGCCGGTTCGCTGGATGCTCTTGACGCCCTTGCTGCCCTGATCTGCACAGCGCTGAACGCGGAAGATGCCACCATCCTGATCGAAGGCCGGGTCGGCCGCGCGGGGTACGGGGTTCGCAGTGCCGAGCAGGCGGCCCTGCTCGAACCCATCACGCGCGAGGATCGCCGGGTCGGCCAGATTCGCGTCGGTCCCAGCCGGAGCGGCGGCTTCACGCATGAAGATACTGCCAAGCTGCGACACTACGGCGTGCTGATCGGTCGATTGATCGAGGGCGCGGAGCGAGTGCGCTATTGGCAGAATCTTGCGCTGACCGATGACTTGACCGGTCTGCCGAATCGTCGGCACCTGCTGCAATTTCTCGAGGAGAAGCTCACGCAGGCACGTGAACTGCGCATCACAGTGACGGCGCTGGTGTTCGATATCGATGACTTCAAGCGCTACAACGACACCTACGGCCATGATGCGGGTGACGAGATCCTGATCGAGGTAGGCAGGCTGTTTGAGAAGTGCAGCCGGAAGACGGACCTTGTGGCTCGGTATGGCGGCGATGAATTCATCGTCATCTTCTGGGATCCTGAAGGTCCCAGAACACTCGGCTCACAACATCCCGAGGGTTTTGTCGCGGTCGTTCAGAGATTCCGCGAAGCCCTCAAAGGTCATACTTTTACGCGGCTGGGGCCGGAAGCCCAGGGCTGTCTGACCATCAGCGGCGGGCTTGCCCATTTCCCGTGGCAGGCGAATACCGCCGTGGGACTCATTGAAGCGGCTGACCAGGCGCTGCTGCAAGCCAAGGTCGCCGGAAAGAATCGATTCTGGGTAATCGGCGATGGTCCGATCGCAGACTAGGGTGTTTACTCAATCCTGCCAGCTTCTTCGGTTTAAGAGGCGCGCGATCAAATCTGCTGAAAAAGCTCCAAAAAAAATGCGTGCTATCTTAAATTGATAACGTTAAAATGGCGGCTGAGATTCGTTCCATAGCGTCGACTCAGCACGGCCGAGCGCCGGGCTTTGACACAGGAATCGGACATGACCGTAGCTACTGCCCGGCCAGCCATTTCGGCTGACCTCGTGCGACAACACATCGATCGCGCTGCTTCGCTGCTGCCGACTTACGCAGCGCAAGGCGTACTCTTTTTTCGCAAGTCGAACATCCTCGGATTCACCGGCGTGCCGCTCGAACCGTCAGATCGCCTGGTCTGCGGCCTGCTGAATGCAGATGGCCGTATTGCCTTCGTCGTGCCCGCCTTCGAGGTGGAGATGGCCGGAAATTTACCGACGGGAAGCGAGCTGGTCGCCTGGGAAGAAAACGACGATCCTTACGCAGCGACCGCGGAGGCGGCACGGCTTCTGGGCATTGATCGCGCTGCGATTCTTCTTGATGGACAAACCTGGCTCAGCGCGCACGCGCGGCTTCAAACCGCCCTGCCGATGGCCCGGCTCACGACCGATCCCGGATTAATCGACACCATCCGCGTGACGAAGAGCGACGAGGAGATCGCGGCGATACGAGCCGCCTGCGAGGACACCGCGAAAATCTTCCCACTGGTCTCGCAGCGACTTCGCGCCGGAATCACCGAAGCCGACCTGGCCCGCGAAGTGATGGAATCGCTCGCCAAGGCCGGCGTGTCGGGTTTCGGTCATCTGATCCAGGGCGGTGAGAGCGCTTCCGTGCCACATCAACCGACCGGACAACGCCGATTTCTGAACGGCGACGGAGTAATTGTGGACTTTGTGGCCCAGCGCGACGGCTACCTCGGCGACATGACGCGAACCTTCGCAGTCGATGGCATCTCCGAAGAACTTCGCCAGGCCTACTCGGTCGTCCGCGAGGCACAGCGGGCCGCAATCCGCACGGTTCGGCCGGGCATCGCCTGCCAGGAAGTTGACCGGGCAGCGCGCGAGGTTATTGAGCGCGCGGGCCTCGGGGACTACTTCTCGCATCGACTGGGGCACGGTATCGGCCTGGACGTGCACGAGCCGCCCTACCTGGTCGCGGGTAATCCGACGCTTCTGGAGCCGGGCATGTGCACCACGATCGAGCCGGGCGTCTATGTTCCGGGACGCTTCGGCATACGCATCGAAGACGTGATCGTGGTCACGCACGACGGCTGCGAGGTGCTGAGCAAAGCAACCCCCACGGACGTTTCTGAAGCATTCGAGTAAGCAATCGTCGAAACCCGGCTGCGGGCGCACGTCGTGTGCCGTGACCGCTTATTCGGCATCGGGATCGTTATCGCCGGTGGCCACCGTCTTACGCGGGATGCGAACGGTCGCGCCGTCAGTATTCGATTCGGCCTGTTGATCGGCCGTGCTGCCCTTCTGCTGGCGATCGCGCGAGATGGGCGGGTTTGGATTGGACTGGCGCGGTGAGAGATCGACCACGCGCTTTGCAACGGCAATCGGCACGCGAGCCGACGGGCTGAAAGTCTGTCCGGCGACCTTGATGCCGACTTTTCGACCGACGAGGTACTCGGGGTTTTCTTCGACTGATCGGGGAATGTCCACGTAGGCCAGCGTGGAGCCGGTTTCAGGATCGACGAGGCGGAAGCGACGATTCTCCGGAGCGAAGGCCAGACTGCGGCGGAGTTCACCTTCGAGGTCAAACGTATCGAGGGCTTCTTCCACGCGGCGACGCATGATCTTCATGCGCTCGGCATCCATGTTGGCACGGTACTCCGCCAGTTCTTTCTGGTCGGAATGCAGGGCCATGTGGGTTTCTCGCAGTTTCATTCGATCGGTCAACTGCCGAACGCGGATCTTGGCGACCTCGGCAGGAACATACTCATCCGTCTGGGCGGCGATTTCTTCGTACTTCTTGAGCAGCGGGCCGGGGTCCTGCTGCTCGAGCGGCTTGCTGAGCAGACTGACCAGCTCGCTCTCGCACAAGGAAAGCATGGCCTGGAAACGGCTGAGCCCCGGCTCGACTTTTTCAGCGGGCGCCGATCGCGCGGCGTCGCGCGCGGCCGATGTCGGCGGGGTCTTTTGCGGCTGGGACTTGGGGGGTACAGCGGGTTTGGCCGGTTCTGCTATCGTCTTCTGAGCATCGACAGACACGGGCTTTTCGACGGGTTCGGTGCCTTCGGCTTCGGCGGGCAGTTCGCTCGTGGAGTCCGGCAGCGGCGGCGGCAGCTTCACGGAATCAGGCGCGAGTCCGGACGAGGAGACGGATTCCTCCCGGGCCAGCGGTTCGAGATCGCTCGGGCGCTGCTTCACCTGGCCGGATGCTGCGTCCGATGATGGTGGTGTGGCACTCACCGTTTCGACGGGCTCCGCTCTTGGCTGGGCGGGCGGCGGGTTTGTTGAAAGGTAACGCTCGACCATGCCGGTCGTGAGCTTGCCATCCACGGGCTTGACATACTGCTTGGAGATGTACAGCGAGGCACCGGCAGGCGGGGTGATTTTATAGAAGCCCTCGGCCTCGCCGATGATCTCGACGGTCGCCCCCTTGTTAAGCACGAGCTGCGTAGCGTTCTTGCGCTGTTCCAATGTGCTGCCGGCGCGGACATATACTTTGTCCTGATTGACGGTGCCGGCCTTGGCGCCGGCCTTTCGATCGACCATGGCCATGTCGATGAAGCTGAAGCTGCCGGGCGGTGGCGTGATCTGATACCAGCCGAACTTCTCACCGAGAACGACCACGCGATCGCCGGCGTTGAGCTTCGTCGTCGGGTACCAGTTGGCTCCGGCGCCGCTGCGAACATAGACCCCGCTGCCGCTGACTTCACCTTCCCAGGGAAAGGCCGGCGCGCTGGCCTGCGCGATCTGCGCCGCGGCCAATGCAAGCGACATGACGAAAGCTGCCGTCCGGAGTTGTCGATTCGCTGATGGCATGTGCATACCTCCCTGTAGGCCCGCGAGCCGCCTGTGAAGCAAGGCCAGCGTGCGTGGAATGTCATCCGTGCGCAAAAAGGTACGGCAGCGAAGGTCAAAAGTCAACGAAACAACCGTCCGAAGCTACGATTTAGCCGGCATGATTCATTCGGGCGGCGCTGTTATGATCCCGCAGAGTATGACACCCGCGGTACGGAGGCGGCGCGGTATCATCGCGCGATCAGACGGCCGCATGTATCGAACTGGAGCCGCCCCTGCATGCTGGCTTATCTCGTACGTCATGCCGAGTCGCTGACCAACGCACAGCTCTCCGAAAGCATGAACCCGCCGCTCTCGCACCTGGGTCTGTGCCAGACGGAGGCGCTGGTCCGCGGGCTGTCAGGCATTCAATTCACAGCCATTTACTCCAGCCCGTTTCGGCGGTGTCTCGATACGGCGGAACCGATCGCCCGCAGTAGATCGCTCCCGATCCGGGTACGGCCGGAGTTACACGAGTGTTACTACCTGCCTGCGGGGACAAGAATCGATACGGAACTGGAGCCCATGTCGGAAATCCTGGCGACTCGGCCAATCGCGAGTCTCTGTGAGGACTGGTTCGGGCCGATTGTCCTGCCTGCGGTGGATGAGACCCGTGAGCAGTTGTTCGCACGGATGCTGTCGTTCGGCGATTATTTGAAGCAGCGTTGGGGCGATACGGACGAAGCGGTGCTGGTCGTGAGTCATGGCAGCCCGATTGCAAAGTTGATCGACTCGTGGTTGTCAGATGTGCCGGGTCCGTCGTACCGCTTCGCGATCGACAACGCGACCGTCAGCGTGCTTCGCTATCGCGCGGGTGTCGGCACGCTGGTGTGCCTGAATGAGCGATCCCACCTGAGAGATCTGCCGCCACCGGAAGTCGCCAACTATGACGAGCGCGGGGCGATCAAGCCGCGGATGCCGACGCTGAGATGACGGCGCAGCACGGCGGCGTACAATTTTGCCGGGTCTCTGGTATGCGACTATACTTGTCGCACTCGAGTAAAGGCGTAAACGCAAATGCGAATTGAAGCCGTCAACATCGGGCCGTTCGAGATCGGACACGGAAAGCCACTTGCGCTATTGGCCGGGCCGTGCATCATCGAGTCGAGTGAGCATTGCCTGCGCATCGCACGGACAACCGCTGACGTGTGCCGACGGCTTGGCATCAATTACGTCTTCAAGTGCAGCTTCGACAAGGCCAACCGGACGAGTATTGATGGCTTTCGAGGACCGGGGCTGAAGCCGGGGCTCGAAACGCTGGCGCGCGTGAAGAAAGAAATCGGCGTTCCGATCGTCACGGACATCCATACGGAGTCGCAAGCCGGACCAGCGGGGGAAGTTGCTGATATTTTGCAGATTCCCGCCTTTCTCTGTCGCCAGACCGATCTGATCGTGGCCGCCGCCAAGACCGGTCGCGTGGTCAACATCAAGAAGGGCCAGTTCATGTCGCCGGAGCAGATGGGACAGGCGGTCGCTAAGGTCCGTGCCGCGGGTAATGACCGCGTGCTCTTGACCGATCGCGGCACGTTCTTCGGCTACGGGCGGCTGGTCAATGATTTTACGGGCATCCCGATCATGCAGGCATTCTGTGCGGTCGTGTTCGACGCCACACACAGTTGCCAGGTTCCCGGCGGGCAGGGGCATCAATCCGGGGGACTGCGGCAATACGTACCGCTATTGGCGAAGGCAGCGATGGCGGTGGGCGTCGATGCGCTGTTTCTCGAAGTTCACGATCGGCCGGATGTAGCAAAATCTGACTCTGCGACGGTCTACCCGCTCGATCAGGTAGAATCACTGCTTGCGACGTGCCTGCGGATTCGCGAGTCCGCAGGCCGCTGATGACGTTCCTGCATTTCTGATTTGACTCGCGGCTTCTCGAATCCTCTAATTGGTCTTGCAACTGCTCCTCGCTGCCGGTCGGATGGTTCCGATTTCGGGCGATCGCACCGGATTACGAATCTCGTACATTGTCACGCAGAGGAAAACCACCATGAAACGGACACTGTTTCTGCTTTACGGTGTGGTGTGCTATTTCTGCTTCTTCGGGACGTTTCTCTATCTGATCTGCTTCGTCGAGAACTTCCTCGTGCCGAAGTCGATCGACACGGGCGAGGTCGTCCCGCTCTCGCAGGCGCTCTTGATCAACACTCTCCTCGTCGCATTGCTAGGTGTTCAACACAGTACGATGGCCCGCCCCGGTTTCAAAGCGTGGTGGACGCGCATGGTTCCCAAGCCGATCGAGCGGAGCACGTACGTGCTGATTACGAGTGCGTTGTTCTGCCTGATTTTCTGGCAGTGGAGACCAATTCCGACGGTCATCTGGCAGGTCGACCATTCGACGATTCGCACCTTTCTGATCGCGGTTTCAGTGATGGGCTGGGGCATCGCGCTCTACGCGAGCTTTTTGATTGACCACTTTGATCTCTTCGGACTACGGCAGGTGTGGTTGTATTTTCATGGACGCCCGTACGTGCATCCGCCCTTTAAGCGCCCGCCGCTTTATCGACTGGTGCGAAATCCCCTGATGCTCGGCTTTCTGATCGCCTTCTGGTTCACGCCGGACATGACCAGCGGACATTTGCTTTTCTGCCTGCTGTTTACGACCTACATCCTGGTCGGCGTGTCATTTGAAGAGCGCGATATCGAGCGGATTCTCGGTGAGGACTACCGGCGGTATCGGGCTCAGACACCGATGCTTCTTCCGTGGCCGCGCCGGCGCTCACTCGCAGACAGCCGCGCTTCTGCAACCTCAGATTGACGGGCCTCGCCGCATCACCTAGCATGCCCCGTTCGCAGGTCGGCACGGACGGCGTGATTGGTGCTGAGCGTCCGATAGGAGCTTTAAGTCGATGATCGACAATGAGTTGCTTGAGATTCTGGTGTGCCCGAGCTGCAAGCAGCCGGTAAAGCCAAAGGAAGCTCGGCCTGAGGAGCAATCGGTGCAGGGTTGGCTGGTCTGCGGAGGGTGCGGACTTCGCTATCCGGTTCGCGACGGGATACCTATCATGCTCATTGACGAGGCGAAATCCGGCGACGGGGCCGACCGGAAAACGTAGCCGACCGAATAGTCGCCGCACATCCGGCAATACCCTGTGCGGGGGACCTGAGCGAATTTCCCCTATCGAAGACGCCAATAGACGGATCGAACACGACGAGATCATCACCACCGACACATGTTTGCCATCATCTCCGATATTCATTCCAACCTGGAAGCACTTAAGCGCGTCCTCGATGACATCTCACGTCGAAAGGTGGAGACGATCTACTGCCTGGGGGACATCATCGGCTATGGCCCCGACCCGGCAGAGTGCCTGGACCTGGTTTCCCGTGTGTGTAAATGGAGTCTGTGCGGCAACCACGACCATGCGGTTTTTTACGAGCCCGCGAATTTCAACGTGGCCGCAGAGAAGGCCGCGTTCTGGACGCGCTCGGCACTGGAGGCCGAGACCGACGCCGCTCGCCGCAATGCGCGGTGGCGCTTCCTCGGCGGTTTATCACCGCGCAATGAGATGGACGGCCTGCTTTTCGTACACGGCTCGCCGCGCAAGCCGATCAATGAATACCTTTTTCCGGACGATGTCTTTACCGCACCGCAGAAGCTTCAGGCCAATTTTGATCGCATGGAGCAGCTCACCTGCTTCTGCGGACATACGCATGTTCCGGGTGTGTTTGTGGACGATCCCTACTTTGAGCCGCCGGATGAACTCGGCGATGACCGGCGCTACACCATCGGCGATGAAAAAGTCATCATCAACGTGGGGTCGGTCGGTCAACCGCGTGATCGGGATCCGCGCGCGGCCTACGTGATTGTGGATGGCGACCAGGTGGAGTTCATCCGCGTGGAGTACAACATACAGGTGACGGCACGAAAGATTCGAGACAATCCGCAGCTCGATGACTTTCTCGGAGCCCGGCTGTTCGAAGGAAAATGAAACCGACGGATTGGATCCCGCCGGCTTCGCATCCCATGCCTCAAACTTGCCCGATCATCCGTTTGAATCCGCCGACGTTTGCATTTAAGCTTCCCGCTCGCCGCCAACTGCCATGAAAGACACCTGATGGAACCGCAAACCCGACGAACTTTTCTGGCAATCGCGATCTGCATGCTGATCATGGTCGGCTGGATCAAGCTGACGGAGGTCATGTACCCGCAGAAACCGGCGGCGACGACCCCGTCCGCATCCGTCTCAGATGACGCGACGACACAAACCGATGAAACGGCTGAATCGCGGCCGGCCGTCGCCGAAGCGACCACAACCGGCGACGCGCCCTCCACAGACTTGCCGCAGGTCGTCAGCGCCGTTTCCCGGGAGCCGGTGACACTCGGCGACGACCGTCCGGACGACCCGACCCGAGGCAGCGAAAATCCATATCACATGGCGGTCGTCGTCACCCCGGAAGGGGCCGGCGTAGCAACGATCACACTGTCGGATCATCGCAATCAGGTCGCACGAGATCGAAAGAACCCCGGCCATGATCCCTACCGTCTGCTCAGCGAAGTGGAGGATGCACGGACCGGTCAACGATACGCATCGTTTGTCATCGAGGAGCTGCGGATTGTTGAAGAGAAGCAGACGATCCCGCTGGCGGACGCTGTCTGGTCGATCGAGAAGACGACGGATGAATCGGGCGAGACGGCGCTGCTCGAAACCACGATCCGCACCTCCACTGGCCCGGTCCTGCGGCTGCGACGCAGCTTCCGGGTGGAGAAGGGTTCGTATCATCTCAAGCTGAACACCACGATCGAGAACCTGACGGATCAGCCACGCAAGGTCGTCATCACCGAACGCGGACCGGTCGGCATTCGCAACGACGATCCGCAGCGGGAATTCCGCCGGATCGTCTCGGCGGTCGTCGACAAGACGGGCCGAATCCTCGACGGCCAGAATGCCACGCGTGCGGACGTCTTCAAGCTGGATTCCCGCAAGGAGTTGGCGCCCGGCGAAGATCGTCACACGCTCTGGGCGGCGCTGGGCAGCAAATACTTC
The DNA here is from genome assembly GCA_900696465.1 of uncultured Planctomycetota bacterium. Lineage (GTDB taxonomy): Bacteria > Planctomycetota > Phycisphaerae > UBA1845 > UTPLA1 > UTPLA1. The sequence goes on along the minus strand of CAADGE010000015.1, from coordinate 13,416 downwards.
GCGTGCATTGTGTGCCCCCTGCCACGTGAAGGTAGCGAGACGCTGAATGCGGATTACTTCGTCAAGGTGGTCGGCCGTGCTTTTTTTGAAGATGCCAATGCCACGGAGGACCTGGGCTTCGAACAGGTCTTCGCCAGTGGTGAGATCAAGCCCGGGCAGACGACCGAGTTTCGCGTGGAGGCCTTCTGCGGCCCGAAGAGCAATCGGCTGCTCGATACGCTGCCGGAAGCGGCGGCGCGCGGCTACGAAGTGGCGCAGCACGTGGACCAGTCGGGCACGTGCACCTTCCGCCCGCTGCCTTCGATCATGCTCTGGCTTTTGACGACGGCCCATCGTGTCGTGGGCAACTACGGTATCGCGATCATCATTCTGGTCATTATTGTTCGCACCGTGCTGCACCCGATCACCAAGCGCGGCCAGATCAACATGATGAAGATGCAGAAGGCGATGGGCGCTTTGAAGCCCAAGCTCGAAGCCCTCCAGCAGCAGTACAAGAACGACAAGCAAAAGCTGCAGGAAGAGACGATGAAGCTCTACCGCGAGGAGGGCGTGAACCCCGCCGGCGGTATCCTCGGTTGTCTGCCGCTCTTCCTTCAGATGCCGGTGTGGGTGGCGCTGTGGGTGACACTCAATACGAACGTAGACCTGCGGCACGAGCCGTTCTTCTGGTGGATCCGCGACCTGTCTTCACCGGATGCACTGATCCCATTCAAGACCGGATTCTCAATTCCACTGCTTGGCGCATTGATGGGACCGATTCACGGACTGAACATCCTGCCGATCCTGATGACCATCACCATGTATGCCCAACAGAAGTTCATGCAGAAGCTCACCCGTCCGGCCACGCCGGCGACGCCGAAGGTCGATGAGCACGGCAACCCGATGCCGGACCCGGTGGCCCAGCAGCAGAAGATGATGAACATCATGACCATCTTCTTCGGGCTGATCTTCTACAATTTCCCGAGCGGGCTGAATCTGTACATTCTCTCTTCGAACCTGCTGGGTATGGTCGAGCAGTATCGGATCAAGAAGCACATCCGTGAGAAGGACGAGCGCGGCGAGCTCGATGTCAAGAAACCCAGGCCCGACGCTGCCGGCGGGGGCAAGCCGTCATTCCTGGAGCGGCTGGCAAAGAAGGCCGAGGAGGCCCGCCAGATTCAATCCGCCCGAGTGCAAGAGCAGCAGCAACAGCCCAAGAAGCGCAAGAAGCAGCCGCGGTTTTGAACCCGCCCGGAGACGCTGGCGAGGAAATGCCTACTCGATCGCTCGGCGGGCCTTGTCGTAATCGACCGGCCGCTTATCCACGAAGGCCGCCATCCCCTCCGCGACTTCCGGCGAAAGATTGTTCACCGACAGAAACTCCTTCGCGTGGCCGATCGTCAGGTGCCAGGACAGGTTTCGCCAGAAATTGAGCTGCTCCTTCGCATAGCGCAGGCAGACCGGCAGCTTGTTGATCAGCTTTTTCGCCATCTCGTCGACCGCCGCGTCGAGCTTCGCCCGCGGCACGACCTGATTAACCAGCCCCCATTCCAGTGCCTTGGCCGCCGGAATGTCCTCGCAGAGAAAGAGAATCTCCCTCGCACGACGGTCTCCCACCACCAGCGGGAGGAACTGCGTCGCCCCCGCCGCGGCTACGCTGCCCCGCGCCGCGCCGACCTGCTTGATGATGATGTCGTCCGCTGCGATCGCCAGATCGCACGACAGGTTGAACTCATTGCCCCCGCCAACGACCATGCCGTTGAGCCGGGCAATCGTCGGCTTGCCGAGGTTCCGCAGCCGCTCATGGCACTCGACGAACAGGCCCATCCACTTCCAGTACGTGTTCGGCTTGCCGACGAACTCCTCGGCCTGTTCTTTCACGTCCGCCCCGGTGCAGAAGGCCTTGTCGCCCGCGCCGGTGAGGATGAGCACGCGCACGTCATCATCCCACGCGGCATCCTGAAAGGCGGCATTCAACTCGACGAGCATCTCGCCGTTGACGGCGTTATGCACCTGTGGCCGATTGAACGTGACCGTCGCCTTCAGGTCGCGCTTTTCGTACTTGATGTGTTTGAAGTCGAACGACTCGGCGGGTTTTCCGTTGTAAGTCATCGCTGCATTACCTCATCCGCACCGCAAGAACGTCGCTCATACCACGCGGTTACTCAGCGATCCACGACTTCCGTGAAAAACATGCGCACGTACCGCCCGGCGAAGCTCATCAAGTCCTTGGCCGCGGCCTTGCCCTCTTCGCTTTTCATCGCCGCGTGCAAGGTGCCCATGTCTGCAAAATACATGTGCGCCGCGAGGTACGGCGTCTCCGTCCCCGGCATCGGCGAGCCGGTCACGCGCTCGATCTCGCACTTCACCAGCCCTGGCATTTTTTTTGCGATCGGCAGGTGCGTCTGGAAGTAATGTCGCTCAAACGCCTCGGCGTCCTCCGGCTTGCTGTAAACGGCAACGAGCTTAACCATGCGGCAACCCTTTCATGTTGATGTTGTTCTGCCCAATTCGCAATCCAGAATCTGAAATCCAAAGCTAATCTGATCCTCCCCCCCGATTCAGTATCCGCTCCAGCACCGCTTTGGGAAAGATGCGCTGCACCGTCGTGCCAGTCGCGATCCGCTTTTCGCCGCGATAGGCGACGCATTCGCACACCAGTTCCCGCGCAGAGACTTTCGTCGCCGTCGCCGTCACGCGTACCTCCGCCCCGACTGGCGCCGGGCCGAGATGGTCGCATGTCACATGGCTGCCGACGCCCTCTTCGTCATCCTCCAGATGCGGCAACAGCACCCTGCGGCCGGCCAGCTCCATGTAGTGCACGATCGACCACGTCGAGCAGACGCGATGGACCACGTGGCCATCAAAAGCCGGACACATCTCCGATGTGACCTTGAAACAGACCTGAGAAGTTGCACCGACCGCTAGCCCTGGCTTCACACAATCCTCTCCCTCGATTCCAGCGGCCGGCTACTGCGCCGAGCCAGACCATTTTTAACCGATGATCTCGCGGGGAGCCAGCATGCGGCAGGTCGAAGCGGCGACCCGCAGATCATAACTGGGCGACGGGCATACATCTGTTCGTAAGACAGGGACAGGCCGGACAAGGGATCGGCGTCGCGAGTCGCCTGCGTATTCGAGACATGAATTGTTCGAATCGAAGCCGATTCAAGTCGGGGGCATTCTATCGCGTGCGTGGTTTGCTTCGCCGCCGCGCGCAAAGGGTGATCATACCGGCCAACGTCGCCGCTACGGCAAGCAGACCCATGAACGGGCAGAAAACTCCGCCGCCGCCGAGGATGGGCGGCGCGACGGGGACCACTTCATCCGCCTTTACACGAATGAAATAGACACCTGAAACCGTGCAATCAGTGGAATCCGATACGGAGAGGCGCGCCTCGTAGTCGCCTGCCTCGGTCGGAGCGAAAGCAGGAACATTGCTACCAGAACTTACCGCGCCGCTCGGCGTGATGATGGTCCACTGGTACGACAGCGGCGGCACGCCACCGGCGACGAAGGTGGCCGCCCCGGTTGCCTTGACCTCCGCGTACGGAACCACCTCGCCGGTCGGACGCACGAGCCGGAGGATGTCGGCGTCGCACTCGTCGGGTATGCCGTTCCGGTTGCAGTCGGCACTGGCGCCGGTGTTGACGTCCTGGCTGTCGAAAATGCCGTTGGCGTTGCAGTCGGTCTTTTGATAGCTCCAGCTTGCGCCGGTGAAGGCATTGCCGAACATGTCCTGCGCGCCTCCGAGCAACTGCACATTCACGGCGCCATCCGCCGGGGTGGCATAACCGCTGAAGGTGTAGGGGCCGGCGCCGCTTCCGCCGACGAGCGCCGCGGGCGAGCCGCCGACCGACAGATGACTGGGCAGGACCCCGAAGACCGGCTCGTTGAAGTAAACGACGACGGTGTTGAAAAAGCCGACGGAAGCACCGGCTGCAGGAGTGACCGATTCGACGAGCGGGGCGACGTTTTCGGGCTCGCTGCGGATCGACTTGGCGCCGGAAATGATCATGGAGAAGGTCTGCGCGCCGCCGTTGAGCATTCCTTTGTGTGAGACTCGAACGCGATACGCATTCGAAACCGTGGTGGGAACAACCACCTGTTCGACATTATCCACGATGTTGTCACCGCGGGTCGCAGGGAAGCTGGGATTCTCCACGTCCAGCACCCAGGGTTCGTAGGTCAGTGTCGTGCCGAGGACACGCAGGTCGAGATCGTTGACCAGCACGCGGTTTCGCGGGTCGACGGAGACGGGCGGGAGCGATGCCGGAGCCGGGTCGATCCAGCAGATCGTCACGCGCAATTCAGATGCGGCGGGATCGGAAACGATGAACCATTCCTTGAGCTCGCCCTGGTTCAGTGTGTGCTCGGAGATGGTCAGCGGCAGTGACTGATCACGGGAGATCAGCTCCGCTGCGCGGCGGGTGTTCATCAATCCCCAACCGAAGGCGTAGTCGGGACCAGGGGCGCTGCCGCACTCATCGGCGGTGTGAATGACCAGCCCGCGGATGGTGGAGGAGAGCATGTCCTCGTCGCCGGAGTGCGTGTTTCGCCAATGCTGAAGGAGGAGGCCGATGGATCCGCTGACGTTGGGCGATGCCATCGAAGTCCCGCTGTAGCTGTCGTAGGCCGACGGATAGTCCGCAATACACGACAGGACGTTAACGCCGTTGCCCACGATATCCGGCTTGATGCGGCCGTCGTCCGTCGGCCCCCAACTGGAAAACGAACTCATGGTGACACCGGCCGGGCTCTGATAGCCATTGGGCACGTCGTTGACCGCACCGACGACGAGACCGTTTTTGGCCGTGGCGGAATGGCTGATGGTATCGTAGCCGTTGTTGCCGTTAATGTTGCGCGGCGTGTGGCTCAGTCGCCAGCAGCCGGGCAGAAAGGGGCCACCGCCGCAGTTGACCGTGTTCGGCGCGCCGGCGGCGTCCCAGTAGTAGTGCCAGAAGCCGGGCGTCGGGCCGTAGTCGCGATCATTGCCGGCGGCCTTGACCCAGAGGTAACGAGGGTTGTCTACCGAGAGGGCGTCCCACTCCCTTGCTTCGGCGCTGTAATAACCGAAAAAGAAATCCTCGATCTGGCTGACGGTGACGTCACCGAACCAGAACCAGGCGAAGGGTGGATCCGGCAGGGGTTCGTTCAGACAGACATCGCAACGTTCCACATAGAGAATGATCCAGCCGACAATCAGACCGTAAGAGTGGTTCGAAACGCGCAAGTTCTCATTCTGTGCCATATCGTCCATTTCGAGCGTGTCATTGAACCAGTCGAAACAGTCGATGTCGGCTTCGAAGGACATGCCCCGGGCCGTCCGCCGGACCCCGGCGGCGATCATGGTGCCGGCCACATGCGTCGCGTGGTCGCTGAGGTAGTATGGAATGTCACGTTGGACGGCACGACCGTTGAATTCGACATGATCGAGGCGGACCTGGCTTTCATCCCAGACGCCGAGCTTAATGCCCGCACCGGTGAGACTCAGCCCAGCAGCACCGCCGGGGTAAAGCGGATAAGTGCTCGTGCTTCGGGCTGCGGTTGCGTTGAACGTCTTGTAGTACAGCGGCATGCCCTTGTAAAAAGCGCGCAGACCGATGCCTCGTCCGTCCGGCGCCTGCTTATGGACCAGCAAGTTCTTCTTCTTCGCTTCATCGAGGACTCGCTTCTGATCGCGAACCATGTGCTGGGCCTGCGACGGCACAGCCGCCATAAGCCATCCGGCAAACATACATGCAAGGCAAGCGATGCGTCGTCGCGACCGGGACGTGTGGTGCGGCGAGCGATGAAACCGACGGGCAACGATGCAGGTATTCGAGCGTGTCATGATGATTTCCTGTATATGAACCCGGTCGGCAGGTGGCCCCAGGCGTCGACAGACCTGATTCGCACGGTCTCCGATTGCACCTGAGGCCATTTTACCATGCATTGCAGCCCGGTAACAAGTAGCGGACCAGAGAATGTGGGAACAAACGCGGATTCGTTAAACTGCCCCGAAAAACCCGGTTCAACTCCAAGGCGAGTCTGCCGCTTCGCATCCCTCACGCGAGACCGCTAGAATACGCTAAGCATGATCATTGCGCTGGCACAGATCAATCCCGTCATCGGCGATCTTTCCGGCAATCTTCGTCGAATTCAGCGCTATCTGGAGCAGGCCAGGGCCGCAGACGCGGACCTTGCGATTTTCCCGGAGCTGACGCTCTGCGGGTATCCGCCGAAGGACCTGCTGCTCAAGCCGCGTTTCGTTTCCGATTGCGTTCGCGCTGCTGAAGAACTCGCCCGGGAGATGGTAGCGTCACCGGCGGCGCTGGTGGGCTACGTGCGGCCGAATGAGCGAAGTGTGGGACGGGCATTGCGAAACGTGCTCGGATTTCTGCACGGTGGAAAGATTCAGGCGGAGTGCTGCAAGACGCTGCTGCCGACCTACGACGTCTTTGACGAGCATCGCTACTTCGAGCCGGCGGAGTCTCCAAGTGTCATCGAATGGGCACTGAAAGGGCGCGTCCATCGGGTGGGCGTGACCATCTGCGAAGACCTTTGGAATGACAAGCGAATTCTTGGTCGTGAACTTTACGATCGGCACCCGCCGCGCGAGCTACAGCGTGCGTGCGTGGAGATCATCCTGAACGCCTCGGCATCGCCCTTCGTGATGGGTAAACAGGCACTGCGTGAGCAGCTCATGGGCGGGCAGGCCGCTGAGCTGCGGATCCCGATCGTGTACGTCAACCAGGTCGGCGGCAACGACGAGCTGATCTTCGACGGGGCCAGTTGCGTGTTCGCCGCTGATGGCAGCGTCTTCGCCCGGGCCAGGGCCTTCGAGGAAGACCTCGTAATTTTCGACACCGAACGTGCCGACCGAGCTTCACGCGAGCCCTATCCCGAGGACCTCGTATCCGTCTGGCAGGCGCTGGTTCTCGGAACGCGGGATTACGTGACCAAGTGCGGCTTTACGGATGTGGTGCTGGGTCTCTCGGGCGGCATCGATTCGGCGCTGACGGCCTGCATCGCTGCCGAAGCGCTGGGACCTGTGCGCGTTCACGGCGTGGCCATGCCGTCGCGCTACAGCAGCGACCACAGTCTCGCGGATGCCCATTCCCTCGCCAAGAATCTCGGCATCGACTACCAGGTGATTCCGATCGGTCCGATGCACGAGGCCTTCGAGCAACACCTGACCCCGGCCTTTCGCGGGCGTCCGCCGGATACGACCGAGGAAAATGTGCAGGCCCGCATTCGCGGGAACGTCCTGATGAGTCTGTCGAACAAGTTCGGCTGGCTGCTGCTGACGACGGGCAACAAGAGCGAATTGGCGGTCGGCTACTGTACGCTCTACGGCGACATGTGCGGCGGACTGGCGGTTATCAGTGATGTACCTAAGACAATGGTTTATAAACTCGCCCGATGGTTTAACGCGATAAAGGGTCGGGCCGTGATTCCCGAGTCCAGCATCACGAAGGTGCCCTCGGCGGAGCTTCGGCCGAACCAGAGCGATCAGGACACGCTGCCACCCTACGAGTTGCTCGACGACATCCTGCATCGCTACATCGAGCTGGAGCAGTCGGCTGCGGACATCGTAGCGGCTGGCTTCGACGAGCCAACCGTCAGGAAAGTGATCCGCATGGTGGATGTGAATGAGTACAAGCGCAAACAAGCCGCAACGGGCCTGAAGGTCACCAGCCGGGCCTTCGGCGTTGGCCGACGGATGCCGATTGCGGCGAAGTTTTCCTGATCAACAAAAAAGCCCCGCCGACGCTGCGTCGACGGGGCTCGTGCGAATGCACCCCCACGGGGACTCGAACCCCGGTCTCCAGGATGAGAACCTGATATCCTAGGCCACTAGACGATGGGGGCCGGATAGGCCCGCTGCGTGGTTGCCCGCGCAGACAAGCCAGACTCAAGAGGGACAGGGGGTATTAAAGCAGGCGGTCCGACGATTGGCAAGTCCCCTCCAACATGAGCAGTCGTTCGGTTCGTGAACCACGCTTGGGTTATGCGCCGCGCGACCGCCTGCGTTGTACGGCCGACGGGTGACCGATATACTCCTGCGGCGACGAAGGAGACCGCCTTCGCCCGCGCCGGCGTGTCGTGCTGATCGGGATGGTTTATGCCCCTTTTTGAATACTACTGCGAGAATTGCAAAAAGGACTTCGAGGAGCTGGTGAGAAGCGCCAAGGCGGCGGACAGTGTCTGCTGCCCGACATGCGGAACGAAACACGTCAGCCGGAAGTTCAGCATCTTTGCCGCCCGCGCGGCGACCAGTCCCGCATCCGCGGCGCTGCCGGTGGGCGGATGCGGTCGATGCGGAGACCCGAACGGCCCCTGCGGGCTGTAGGATCGATCCAGGAATCCACCTGATGAGCAGTGCCAATCGAGCCCCGCTTCCGACCATCGGTACTCGAGTTCCCGCGCCGCTGGCCGCCCTGCTGGCCTGGGTGCTGCCGGGGCTGGGGCACTGGATCATCGGCGAGCGCATCCGTGGGATTATTTTCTTCGTGGTGATATCGGTCACGTTCTGGGGCGGCATCGCGGTAGGCGGCGTTCGCACCACGATCACTCCCCGGGAAAACGGCGCGTGGATCGCCGCGCAGCTCTGTACGGGTACACAGGCCCTCGCGGCGCTCTACTGGAGCCACCATCGCAGCGTTAAGTACAAGGATGAGGTGAAGGCGGCCTGGCCCGCGTCGAACATCTCTGTCGTCTATGCGGGCGTTGCAGGGTTGCTCAATGTGCTGGTGATTATCGACGTACTGGCCCGTTGCGATGCCCGGCAGCACGCGGCGCTGTCGCGTCCGCCGCCCATGACCCGAGGAAAGACCTAGCATGTCCGAGATGCTGTCATCGCTCTTCATTCAGCCGATCTCGATCACCGGCTCCGGCCGGCTGGCCATGCTCATCCCGCTGACACTCAGCATCAGCGTGGTCTATAAAACGATGCGCTGCGAGCGACTGACGAGCATACCGATGGCCAGCATCGTGTTGTGCATCATGATCCTGGTCTGCATGGGCCTGATCGGCGTCGTCCTGCTGATTGTCTTTCAGTTACTGGCCTAGGTCCGCATACGCGATTCCCGAGTGGCACGGGGCGGTTTGCGGCGGTTTACCTCGTCAACACTGTATCGCTACAATATGCAACGAGTTTCGTGGTTCATATGGTACTGGATGCGTGCGATCCCGCGGGATTGCTGCTACCGCAGACTTGCAAACAGGGGTGAAGGAATCATGCGACACATGGCCGGCGTTCGATGGATCTGTGTTCTTGCTCTCGCGATGATGACGGCCCTTCCCGCGATCGGGCAGACGCCACCTGCCGATGCGTCGAAGCCGGCCTCAACAGGTACGACGGAGACGGCATCCGGCCCACGCTGGGTGCTCGATCAGCCGGTTCATGAATTCGGTAATGCCTGGGCGGGCATGGTGCTGACGTATCCGTTCGTTATACGCAACGTCGGTAACGAACCGCTGATCATTCACGAGGCCAAGCCCAAGTGTGCGTGTTCGATTGCTGAAGACTACACGCGCGAGATTCCGCCCGGTGGCGAGGGACGGATTCCGTTCACCCTGAATACCGCCGGCAAGCACGGCCCGGTATCGGAGACGATCTCGGTACGCACGAATGACAAGACGCAGCCGTGGCTGACCCTGGAGATGCGCGGCCACGTCAAAACGATCTGCCGGCTGGAAGTGATTGACGACGGCGTGGCACGGCCCGGCACGCCGGAGTTCAACGAGATCCGCTATGCCGACGGAAACTTCGGCCGGATCAAGTCCGATCAGCATCTCCGCCGCGTGATCCGCATGGAAAACACAAGCGGTTTGGACCTGAACCTGAAAGTGATCGGCATCAATCAGGCCTCGGAGCGCTTCAAGGCCGAGCTGCGTGAGACGAAGCCGAATCAGACCTACGAACTGACCATCACCGGCATCCCGCCGTTTCCCGATGGATATACCGAGGGCAAGATCACGTTTACCACCGGACTGACGGAAAGCCCCAGCTTCACGATCGGTGCCTACGCCTATGTCCCGCCGCGGATCGAGGTCATGCCGCCGAAGATGTATGTGGACCCCAAGTACCCGATTCAGCCGATCCGGGCCCTGAGCGTCAAGAACAACGGGTCGAAGCACTTCGAGCTGCTGTCCATCTCGTGCAGCAACCCTGAGTTCAAGCTGAAGCTAATGCCGCAGAACCCCACCAAGCCGAACACACGCGAGATCAAGGTCACGCTGCCGCTCGGGCAGTATCGACCACCGGCCTACGGAGACGTGATTCGCATCGAGACGGACGACAGCGAACGACCGGTGATCGACGTGCTCGTCCTGCCGGAAGTGGGCGCCGAAGCGGCACCGCGCCCCGATAATCAGCCGCTTCTTTTCCATCCGGGCGAGATGAACTGATCTCAAAAGCGACGATACCGCCCGCGGGATTTGCCGGGCAGTGGATCGCTCCTCGCACCCTCAATTAATCTTCAACTGACGCCAGAGTTCGTCTTCGGCTTTCTTGTATTTCTCGCGCGTCTGGGCGAGGTCGTCCTCGATGCGCGCCAGTTCGGGACTGTCGGATGGAATGTTTCCGCCGTGCAGGTCGGCCAGGGCGCGCAGCTTGCCGGAGGCGTCATCGATCCGCGTCGCGGCTTCCGCAAAACTGCGGGCGGCATCAAAGATGGCCTGCTGGCGCATCTCCTGGGGCTTGGGCTCGTTGAAGAGACGCCAGGGATGCCGAATGACGTATTTCATGCCGTTCTTAATATGGTCGGACGACTCCTTGAAGTTCATCAGCATTCGATCGATGTTGTCGCGATTCAGCAGGACGACTTCGCGCGTCGTGCTGGTGACGGCGCGCAGGTCCTCCAGCATGCTGTTGAGCTGGTCGCCGGTCTTCCGGAAATGGGCGATGAGACTGTCGGGGCGCGAGGCGTCTGTCTCGGTGGCCAGATGTTCCGTGGTCATTTCCACATTCAGGATGGAATGATTGATCGAGGTCTCGTTGGCCGAGAGGATGCGTGTCACCGTGGAGAGACCGTCGTTCACCGAATCCATCGCCAGCGAGAGCTTGCCCAACAGGGCCTCTCGATTGCCGCTCTCAAGCTCAGCCCGCAGGGACGCCGTCATGCCGTTGATGTTGTCGGCGATGCCGTGCACTTTGGCCAACAGGGCAGAGCGGTCCTGTGCGCCAAACTCCCGGGACATCGAGGCGGTCATCGCGTTGATGTCCTCCACGCTTATGAGCAGCTTCGCGAGGAGAGAACGGCTTCCTTCCGGATCAAGCTGGGCCTTGATCTGACCGAGGAGACTCGAGGGATTGGCTCCGTCGAACTCACTTTGCAGCGACGAAAGAATGGCCGCGAAACCGGCCGGCTGCGAACCCTCGATGTATTCCGCCGTGAAGGCCTGCGGTGCGGTGCCGACTAGTACTTTCAGGACACCGTCACCGCCGAGCGGCGGTCCTTCGGCGATGGCCTGACAATCCGCCCGAAGTCGCACATCCTCCCGAATGTCCGCCTTGACCCACACGTAGTAGCGGGTGACGGTCGCACCAGTCGCTTCGTCTCTGGCTTCATACGGGCGAAGCTCGGCATGCGTGATGCGGCCGACGCGCTGGCCTCCGACGAGAACACTGGAGCCCGCGGAGAGCGTCGGCATGGCCGGCGAGGAATCAAACCGAACGGCAACGGTCTGCATTCTTCCGGAGACGCCCTGGCTGATCCAGATGAGGATCAGGAAGAACGCCAGTATGGTCACAACGGTGACGGTTCCGACTTTGAGCGCGTTTCTTTCGGCGGGCATCGGTCTATCTACTCCTCACCGGCAACGAGCAGTTTTTCATACTCGCTCATGCCTTCCGCATCGGTCAGCGGCCCGGAAGTGTGGCCGTTCAGGAACTGATTCATCAGTTTGTCTTCGCGAGTGGTCAGTCGGTCGATCGACGTGTCCCGCAGGGCTTCAAACTCTGCCCGTGTGCCGATCTTCAGCACCCGACCCCGGTCGAGCATGACCATGCGGTCCGCAATGCGGAATGCGGAATCCATCTCGTGAGTGACCACGACGCTGGTCACGTTCAGTTTCTTGGACAAATCCATCATCAGCTCGTCAATCGCCGCGCTGGTCACCGGGTCCAGCCCGGCTGAGGGCTCGTCGTAGAACAGAATCTCGGGGTCCAGCACTGTCGCACGGGCCAGGCCGCCGCGCTTCTTCTGTCCGCCGGAAAGCTGTGCCGGTAGCTTGTCACGGTGCGGCAGCATGTGAACCTGCTGAAGCTTGAGGGTGACGACGATATCGATGATCGAGGGATCGACGATGCTGTGCTCACTAAGCGGAAGGGCTACGTTTTCCGCGAGGGTCATCGAATTGAACAAGGCGCCGCTCTGGAAAAGAATCCCGAAGCGCTTGCGGATGTCGTTCATGCGGCGTTCGTCGAGGCCGACGATGTTCACCGGCTCGGCCGAGTCCTTGGTGTGGTAACAGATCTCACCGCCATCCACCGTATATTCGCCGATCAGGCAGTTCAGAAGCGTGCTTTTACCGCAACCGCTGCCGCCCATGATGATGAGTGTTTCACCACGCCGCACATCGAAGGTGATGTCGTCCAAAACGGTCTGGATCACTCCCTCACGGCTGCGAAAGGTCTTTCGCAGGCGACGGATGGATATCACATTATCTGATTCGTTGCCCATGACGATCCGAGAACACATTGAGCGACTGTCCGCTTGTGCATCCGCCCGAACCGCGGCTGCACAAACTTGCCTATCGCCGCATGACGGCCGGACATTCTACCGCAAACAGGGTGATTGTCGTCGAGCGATCGGAAACGAATTGACGGAGCGGCGTGAAATGAAAAGACCTCCGCACCCGATGGCGGATGCGGAGGTCTTGCAGGGGGAACGAGGCTGACGGGGCTCGAACCCGCAACCTCCGGCGTGACAGGCCGGCGCTCTGACCAATTGAGCTACAGCCCCTGCATTTCAAGGCATACGATCACCGCAGGCAGGATTGTAGCCAATCCCACATCGCGAGCCATGCAATCTACAACCCGTCAAAATGCCTGTCAAGCTAGCCCCCAGCGCGTTGTCCTGTGCGGCAAGGACGATGTCTCCAAGGCGATCACCTCGCCTGCGTGGGGATACCACGACCGGGTCCTCTATCAGTCCGTGGCGAAAGCAGCGGCCGGCGTCCTCGTCGGCCGAGGTAGGCGAGAAACCATACGAGTAAGCGAGTTGATTCTCGGCAATGCGACTTTCACAACGGGCTGCAATCTGAATCGACGAGGTGTGAGCCGTCGATGCAGGAATCACCACGAGCGCTCCAGCGGGAGGCCCAGTTCGCGCTTCTTGTCGATCATGCGGCGGAACTGTTCCGCCGTCGATTCCTCGCAGTCGCCGCCCCAGCATTGTTCGTACGCCCACTCGTAGAAGGCCTCCCACGCGGCGCCTTCGTCATGTG
>CAADGE010000014.1 GCA_900696465.1 uncultured Planctomycetota bacterium | reverse complement strand
TAATTGAAGCCGGAGACGCTGCTTGTGCCGCTCGCCGTGGTCACCTGTACCGACTGATTCAGGCCGACGCCTTCGGGCGTCTCGGCCACGATCTGCGTGTGTGACCAATCGAGGATTTCCATCGACGCACCACCGAGTGAGGCGCTGCCCGGCGCGGGGCCGAAGTTCTGACCGTTGATGGTCAGCGGGATGCCGCCGGCCGTCGGGCCGGACGTCGGATTGATGGAGAGAATCTGCGGCGCACTGTAACTGAATGCCGCGCTGTTGCTCGTGCCGCTTGTGGTCACGATCCGTACAGGTTTGTCGAGCCCCACTCCCGGTGGCGTGACTGCCCGCACGGTCGTGTGCGACCAACTCGTGATGGTCATGGAAACGCCGTCGAGAGTGGCTAGGCCCGGACTCTCACCATAATTCTGACCGATGATCGTGAGCGTCGTACCTCCGGAAGTCGGTCCGGACGTTGGGTTGATGCCGGAGATCGCGGGCGCATCGTAATTAAAGAACGCCGAGTTGCTCGTGCCGCTGGCGGTTAGGACCTGGACGGGTCGATCCAGCCCGACACCAGCCGGCGTCGTGGCGACGACCATCGTGTGTGACCACGAGGTAATCGTCATATTGGTCTCGCCGAGCCGTGCGACGCCGGGAGACGGACCAAAGCTGAGACCGTGAATCGTCAGGAGTGTGCCGCCGGCAGTCGGGCCCGAAGTCGGATCGATACTCAAAATGGAAGGCGCATCATAGCTGAAAAAAACGATGTTGCTCGATAGACCGCCGACGCTGACTTGTACCGGCAGATTCAGTCCGACGCCTGTCGGCGTGGTGGCCAGGATGCGCGTGTCGGACCATAACAAGATCGACATGGACAAACTATTGAGGGTCGCAACGCCCGGCGCGATGCCGAAGTTCTGACCGTTGATGGTCAGGACGGTGCCGCCCGATGTCGGCCCTGAAGTCGGAAAGACGTCAATGATGTTCGGCGGGGTCGCCGACGCAAGACCAGCATGAAGAAAGAGCAACAAACTCGCCAGGACCGCCTGCGTGAATCGCTTCATGGGAATGCCTCCGAACACATCGACATCGTAGCAAAAAAGAATGCGCAAATAAACCCCTTGAACGTTTCCGGTCCTTGTATCAGCGTCGGATAAACGGTGCGGATCACTTCGACTCGCCGGACGCGATGACGGCCCGAACGATTTGCAGATTCTTCGCGGCGGCGGCGTGATCCGGTTTGAGCGCGAGCGCGAATTCGTAGCGATCGATGGCCTCGGACAGTCGCCCGAGATGCGTGAGGATCACGCCGTAGTTGTATTGCCACTCGGCCGCATCCGGCGAAAGCTCCACGGAGCGCGCCGCAAACCCGACGGCTTCGTCGTAGCGACCTTGATGACTGAGCAGGTTCGCCAGATTTGCGTGGGCCGTCGCGTAATCGGGCTTCGCATCAAGTGCGGCGCGATACATTCGCTCGGCCTCGTCGAGGCGACCGGACAGCTCGCGGCGCACGCCGAGGTTGACCCAGGCCACGTGAAAATCAGGTCGGAGCTCAAGGGCCCGCTTGTAGTGCGCCACGCCCTCATCCACAAGACCGCGCTCGACAAGCCAGAAGCCGAGATTGTTATGCGCCAGACTGCTCTGCGGATACACACGAAGCGCGTGCCGGAAGAGAGTTTCGTCATTCTCCCAGTGGGCAAGTTGCCGACCACTGACAATCGCCATGCCGATCGCCAGCGGAAAGAGCAGCACCAGCACGGCGCGAAGCGACCAGCGCAGCGTCAGTGCGCTGACGACCAGTGCCACACCCAGCATGGCCGGATAGACGTAACGATCCGCCGTGGTGGAGATTGACTGGTGGTCAAAAGGGATAAATCCGAGAACAGGAAGCAGAAACGCCGGAAACAGCCAGACGCCGCATCGAATCGCGCGCGGCACGCGGCGGATGCAGCCCGCAAGCAGGATCAGCCACGGGACTGTACCGGTCAGCCAGATCGTGTGGCTGTTGAGGACTACGTCCGGCGTGCGACCGTAATCAGGGCCGAGCAGTGCGGGCCAGAAGAGTTTGCGGAGATAGAACGAAATCGCATCGCCGGCGATTAGCGGTCGCGACCAGATCGGCACGGCCAGCGAAGGATCGCGCAGCGGTTGCAGGGCACGGGTGAATGCCAGCAACGCGATGATAACGATCATCCAGGGGGCGACGAGTGCAATCGACTGCCGCAGCGGCCGATTGAGAATCACCCGATCGATTATCAGGACGACCAGCGGAAGTGCCGCCGCAGACGGCTTGGCCAGGATCGCAAGCAGAAAGGCCATCGTGGCAGCCGCGTAACCCCACCAGAACCGCGACGAGGTCAGCGGTGTGTTGTTAACTGAGGTTGCATCGCCGGATGTGGGACGAAGACGAATCAGCCAGATGGCAAGCGTGATGAATGCGAAGAGCGTACTGAGAAGGCCGCGGGTTTCTGAAATCCACGCGACGGCCTCGACCTGAATCGGATGGAGGGCGAAGACGGCGCAACCGAGGCAAACCGCGGGACGACCCGGAATAATTTGATGGAGAATGATGAATACGAGGACGACCGTGCAACCATGCAGGAGCAGACTGCCTGCCCGAAAGGGCGTCGAACGGAGCGGGCCGTCGGGACTCGACCACCGTGCAATCCAGGCCTCGGCAGCAAAGAACGTGTAGCTGACGGGGATGTAGAGATTGCCGATCTGCCGGGTCCATGCGCGGGCGACGCCGGACCAGGTGGGCGGGTGAACCGCCGGATTCTCAACGACATGAAAGTGATCGTCCCACGCGAGAAAGGAGAATCCGGAGATGCGATGGAATGCAGCGGCCGCCAAGAGGATGCCTGCAATTCCGAGGACGATGGTTAACGTGCGATCGGAACCACCGGTGCGAAAGGGCGATGCAACCGCGGCGGCTGGTACGCGGCTCGTGCTGGGTCGGCTGGTCTTGCGTTTCACGGTGCGGACCGATGCGGCCGTTGAATGCAGGGCGTTTGAGACGATTCTTCAGTGCAAGCAAAGTACCGCGCCCGGAGGGACTCGAACCCCCAACCTTCTGATCCGAAGTCAGATGCTCTATCCAATTGAGCTACAGGCGCTCGCAGTCGATGGGCGGACGTTACACGATTCAGCCGGTCCCCTCAAGTATGCCGCTCCGACACAGGCGTGCGACACGCATCGACGGACCAGCCGGCGGTCCGATACGACCGGCGTTCGGGTCTGCGATCTTAGTCCGTTCGTGTTCAGGTCGCCGATCTGGTGTGGTTGGGCGGATGATCTGAACCCCCCGACCGGAGCGGCCGTATCTGCACATCAGGCGGAGGGTGTTTTTTTCGCCCGGTTTCCCCGTCCGCGGCGCGAATGATTGCGCTTTGCCCCCCGCGGCGTCGAACCGATAAACTACCGTGGAACTGCAAGCGGCCCGGTGATGGTAGCAAGGATCACGTGAGCGGATCCATCCGGGCTCGGGAGATACACATGTGCGGAATCGTGGGATACACCGGCTTTCGACAGGCACGACCGATCCTTCTTGAAGGCCTCAAGCGGCTGGAGTACCGCGGGTACGATTCCGCTGGAATCGCAATCCAGTGCAACGGTGGAGTGGAGGTCAAGAAGAAGGCGGGCCGGATCGCCAATCTGGAAAGCAACATCCGCCCGGACACGCTGAACGGCACCTGCGGCATCTCCCATACGCGTTGGGCCACGCACGGCGATCCGACAGATGTCAATGCCCATCCGCATCTTGACGCCTCCGGCCGAATCGCCCTGGTGCACAACGGAATCATCGAGAACTACCAGTCGCTGCGAACCTACCTCGAACACCGCGGCGTGGAATTCAAGAGTGAAACCGACACCGAGGTGCTCGTTCAGCTGATCGGGCACTTTTACAGTGATGATCTTGAAACCGCGATGCGCGCCGCCCTGCGCGACGTGCGCGGCACCTACGGCGTCGCCGTGATCTGCAGCGACGAGCCGGGCAAGATCGTCGCCGCCCGCAAGGGCAGCCCGCTGATCCTGGGCATCGGCGACGGTGAATTCGTCGTGGCGTCAGACGCAGCCGCGATCATCCAGCACATGACCCAGGTGATTTATCTCTCCGACGGGGAAATGGCTACGCTCTGGGACGACGGCTTTCGCACGACGACGCTGGATGCTGTCCCCGTGACCAAGGAAGTGACCGAGCTGGAGATGACGCTCGAAGACATCGAGCTGGGCCAGCACGAACACTTCATGCTCAAGGAAATCATGGAGCAGCCCGTCGCACTCGAAGACTGCATGCGCGGTCGCGTGAATGTGCAGGACGGCCGCATCCACCTCGGCGGGCTGGCCGCCATGGCTCGCGAGCTGGCGCAGACCAAGCGGCTGATTCTCACCGGCTGCGGCACGGCCTGGCATGCGGGCCTTGTCGGCGAATACCTGTTCGAAGACATTGCCCGCATTCCTACGGAGGTCGAGTACGCCTCCGAATTCCGCTATCGCAACCCGGTGCTCAACCCCGGCACCGTGGTCATTGCCATCAGCCAATCCGGCGAGACGGCCGACACGCTGGCCGCCCTGCGCGAAGCGCGGGATAAGGGAGCGATCGCGTTGGGCATTGTGAACGTGGTCGGCTCGACTATCGCCCGCGAGACCGACTCCGGCGTCTATCTGCACGTCGGACCGGAGATCGGCGTGGCCAGCACGAAGGCATACCTCGGCCAGGTGCTCGTACTGGCGATGATCGCGCTGTTCCTCGGGCGTCGAAAAGACCTCTCGCAGCCGGCACTTCAGCACTATCTTGAAGCGCTCGATTCGCTTCCCGAGAAGATCCGCCAGATCACGGCACAGAGCCAGGAGATTCGCGTCGTCGCGGATCGCTTCAAGGATGCGGAAAACTGGCTGTACCTTGGCCGCGGCTACAACTACCCGACGGCGCTCGAAGGTGCCCTCAAGCTGAAGGAAATTTCCTACATCCACGCCGAGGGGATGCCCGCCGCGGAGATGAAGCACGGCCCGATCGCCCTGATCACCAAGGACATGCCCGTGGTCTTCATCGCCACGAAGAACAGTCAGTACGACAAGATCATCAGCAACATCGAAGAAGTGCGTGCCCGCAAGGGCCGAGTCATCGCCGTGGCCACCGAAGGCGATACGGAAATCACTCGGCTGGCAGAACACGTTTTCTACGTGCCCGACGTGCCGGAGGCGCTGCAGCCGATGGTGACCGTCGTCCCGCTGCAGCTCCTCGCGTATCACGCGGCCGTTCTGCGCGGCTGCGATGTCGACAAGCCGCGAAATCTCGCCAAGAGCGTGACCGTGGAGTAAGCCGCAACGGGCCGGCACAACCAGGCACCCGAGCGCAGGATTCCATTGATATATCGAATCAACCGAGGCAGTCGGCCGCCTCTCAGTTCGCACCGGGCAGGACGGTCCAGTTGACCTTCTGCTGCAGATCGCGAACATACTGCGCGCCGCTCGCTTCACCGTACCATTGCCACTCACGAATGCCGCCGCGACCGACGACATAATCGGCATGGCCGTCGGCGAAGGCCACGACCCCCGCCGGCCGGAAGGTGTCGTGCCAGCCGGGGCGGATGGCGGTCCAGTAGCCGTCGTAGGTCAGACCAAAGGCGACGTGATCCGCGACCAGCACTTTCATTGACGGCTGGATGATCTGACTCGTGCCGATGTCGCGGTTGCGATACTTCCAGTCGGAGACGCGACCCTGGCACAAAATGGGATTCAGCGGATAGCTCGTTCCCAGCGCATCATAAAGACGATCGCTTACACCGGTCTGCCCCGGAGCACCGGCGTCGCCGGGACACTCGGCGATCCGGGCATCGTCCGCATTGGGCACGACGGATTCCAACCCCAACTCGCGATTGAGCAGGCGCACCCAGACATTGCCGCGCGGATTCAACAGGCGACCGTTCCAGCCGAAGTACTGATGCCCGTTCCAATAGACGCAGCTTCCGCTGCTACAATCGCCGCTGAGCGGAAACCGGTCTTCGTTCTGGCTGACGTAACGCAGCGCCGCGCTACCCAACTCGCGCAGGTTGGCCTGGCATTTGGTGATGCGTCCGCGATTCCGCGCGCCGGACAGCGAAGGCAGCAGAATGGCGATCAGGATCGAGATGATCGCCATGACGGTCAGCAGCTCGATGAGCGTGAAACCCCGCAGCCCGTTGCTTCGCGTCGGACGTCTCATGAGCGGCCTCCTGAGTCCTTGCGCGATGCCCGCTTCGAACGCGGGCGCTGCTTGCCGTCCTGAGACTTCGCCGAATCAGCCGGCGCGACGGACGACTCCGCTGCCGACGGCGACTGCGGCGCGCTCGTGGCATCCTCTGCTGCGGTCGCTTCGGTTGCGCTGTCGCGCCCGACTTCCGATGCTTCCTCGGGCAGCGGCGGGTGCAGCGGCTCTTCCTTGTACTTCAATTCGCCCACGCATCGCTGGCCGCACTGCGGGCAGATCGGCGCGCCATGCGCAACCGTCCAGGTGCCGCGAACCACGTTGCCGTCCACGGGACAATAAAAATCCGTCTCGCGCGGCATCTCCTCCGACAACGCCGGCCAGAGGAAATTCCTCGCCAGGAACAGGCCCGCCGCAAGGATCAGCACGACGCACAATGCCACGCGAATACGTTGGCCTTTTGTCCATCGGCCGTCTGCGTCCGGTTCGTCCGACAGGGCAATCTCGTCCTCTGTCTCTTCTTCGACGATGACCTCCGGCCCGATCTTCTTACCGCGCCATCGGCCCCGCGCGGAATCCGAGGGCTCAGCTTCGTCGTCGCGTGCATCGACCTCGACGATGATCTCCGGCTCAAGCCCGGCCGAGGCCGCATCCTGCACCTCGGCCTGACTCAGCCGCCGCAGGATGTACGGACCGACGCGGAGTTTGTCCGATGGTCCCAGCACGCCGGTAATGATCCGCGCTCGGTTGATCCAGGTGCCGCTGTCGCCGGAGAGATGTTTGACGAGAAGCCGCCCATCCTCTTCCAGGCGCAGTTCGGTCTGCGCTTCTTCGATCTCCTCACCCGGCAGCGCGAGAAAGCCGGATACTGACCGTCCGATGCGCAGGGCCTCGCCGATCGGTACCGGCACGGCAAGCCGCGGGCCGCCGGTCTGTCCGCCGAGGGTCAGCCAGACGGTGTCGTCGATCTTCCTGCCCTTTGCGAGGAAACTCAGGGTCGCCTTGCAGGCATCACATCGCAGCGATCGCTTGAGCTTGGCCGGCTCCAGCGGCCGCCGATGTCCGCATGTGCAATGAAACTCGATGAGCATCCGACACCCGAGAGCACGACACCGTCTGATGAGACCTGCGTGTCGCCGAGAGATCCATGATAACGCAATTCTCTCAGGGGGAGGTCGAGTCCGCTGCGGCCTTCAACACGGCCGCGAGTTGCTCACCGTGGACCTGGTCGTTCGATTGAAACCAGAACGACAGTTCTGTGCCGCTCGAACCCGGTCGGGCGAACTGCTGCTGGATACCGAGGTGCTCGACCTGCGTCGGCGTGAATCGACCGCGCGGCACACTCACATCCACGCGGATCGCCCCGCCCTGATCGGTGACGATCTTCCCGATCCGCCGGCCGCCAGTGGTTTGCAGCTCCACGAAAACCTTGCCGCTCCAGTCGACCTTAAGTTGCGGCACCGCTTTCGACGCCCGCCCGATGAACGCCAACAGCTCCATCGGCTTCCATTTCTTGTCCTGCGAAAGCGGGATCGACTTCTGTGAGAGATGCCACGCCTTGCCGTCCACCTTCCACGGCGCGGCCTTTGATTCATCCTTCGCCATGCTTGCAACATGCTTGAGATACGCCGCGAGCGCCCCCTTGAGAAACTCGCGAAACGCAGGCGTGTCGATCTCCCTTCGATCATGCACCAATACGCGGACCTGATCCATCCCCGCGCCGGCCGGTCGTATCTGTACCCGTGCTGTGCTGCCGTAGGCCTTGATATCCTCACGATCATCGAGCGTCTTGAGCGCCAGTTTCGCGTTCAGCGTCCGCGCGCTGAACGTCCCATCCGGCACGCGAAACAGCAGATCGAGCAGCCAGCGCCCTCCGGTCAGGGCGTGCAGAAACCACGGCACCGACGACTGTGCAAGACCATCCGGTGCATCGGCCGTCACCTCCACGCGGGCCCGATCATTCCAGTTCGTCGGTTGCAGCTTACCCTTGCCGAGCTTTTCGATTTGTTGGATCACGTAACTGAGCGCGCGACCCTCCCACTCCACCGGCTTGCCATCACGACTCAGGCGCTCCTGCGTGTGCCACTTCTCGCCGTCGCGCTGCCAGGGCATCTTCGCAGGGCCGATCGCTTCCGGCACTTCGAGCTTTTCCACGGCCATCGCTGCCGCGGCTGCCATCTTCGGATCGAAGACTTCGCGCGCCGCATGCGGACCGGCAGCAATTACCTTTCCGAGCAAGCGCCCGGTGTGCGACCCCGCGGCCCGCGCCACCTCCTCCGGCGTACCCTCGGCGACGATCCGCCCGCCTTCGTCGCCCGCCTCGGGACCGAGATCAATCAACCAGTCGGCGGTCTTGATGACATCCAGATTGTGCTCGACGCAGATGACCGTATTGCCCATGTCAACGAAGCGGTGCAACACATTGAGCAGCTTGCGAAGATCGTCGAAATGCAGGCCGGTCGTCGGTTCATCGAGTATGTAGACCGTCTTGCCGGTGGACGGCCGGGCCAGCTCCGCGCCGAGCTTGAGCCGCTGCGCCTCACCGCCGGAGAGTGTGGGCGCCGACTGCCCGAGCGGCAGATAGCCGAGCCCCACGTCTTCAAGCGTCTGAAGAACCCGCCGTATCTTCGGCACGTTGCTAAACAAAGCCCTCGCCTCGCTGACGCTCATCGCCAGCACGTCGGCGATGTTTTCCCCCTTGTAGCGCACGTCCAACGTCTCGCGCTGGTAGCGCGTCCCGCCGCAGGTCTCGCACGGCACCCAGACATCGGGCAAAAAGTGCATCTCGTGACATACCTGCCCCAGCCCTTCGCAATCGTCACATCGCCCGCCAGAGCGGTTGAATGAAAACCGGTTCGCCGTGTAGCCGCGAATGCGACTGTCGGGCAGTCGCGCGAAGACCTCGCGGATAAGGTCGAACACCCCGCAGTAAGTCGCCGGGCTGGACAACGGCGAATAGCCAATCGGCTGCTGATCGACGTTGATGACCTTGTCGACGTGCTCGATCCCGCGGATTTCATCGTGCGCCCCGGGTGTCAGCCGCGCGCGATGGATGCGGTTGGCCAGCGCGGGATAGAGAATCTCCGTGATGAGCGACGACTTGCCGCTGCCGGACACGCCGGTGACGCAGATCAACCTGCCCAATGGAAAGGCCGCGTCGATCGACCGGAGATTGTGGTGCCGCGCCCCAGCCACGACGAGCTGCTGCCCGCCGTCGGCATCGACACCACGACGATTCGTCGGAACGGCAATCGCTGTGCCTCCGGAAAGATATTGCCCGGTGAGCGAGTCACGCAGAGTGCGAACTTGTCTCGGTGTACCTGCGGCAACGACGTGTCCACCGTACGCCCCCGCCCCGGGACCGAAGTCGATCAGGTGATCGGCCGCCTCGATGACCTCGCGATCGTGTTCAACCATCAGCAGCGTATTGCCGAGGTTGCGAAGCTTGTGCAGCGCGGCGATCAGCCGGGCATTGTCCCGAGGGTGCAGGCCGATGGTCGGTTCGTCGAGCACGTACAGCACGCCGGTCAGCCCGCTGCCGATCTGCGAGGCAAGACGAATCCGCTGCGATTCACCGCCCGAAAGCGTTGGCGCGGCGCGGCCGAGGGAGAGGTAATGCAGGCCGACATCGAGGAGAAACCGCAAGCGTGAGCGGATTTCGTGCAGGAGCTCGCCGGCGATTTTCTGTTCTCGGCGATCGAGCTTGAGTCCATCAAAGAACTCCGCCGCGTCCGCCAGCGACAGGTTGCAGATTTGCGTGATCGTCCTGCCGCCGACCTTGGCCGCCGCCGGCTCCGGCCGGATTCGTCCGCCGGCGCACGCCTGACATGGCACATCCGTTACCATCTCCTGCATGGCCATGCGATACTGCCACGACACCCGCGTGGCATCGTCGATCGCAGGATAAAACCCGCGCCACTGAAATCGCAGCGGCAGGTACTGCGAAGCGCCTCCTTTGCGCTCCGCATTGCCTGACGGATCAACAGCAATCCATCGCTCCCCCAATCCCCACAGCAGCGCGTGCTTCTGTTCCGCTGTAAGCTCCGCGACCGGCGTCTGCGGGTCAAATCCGATCGCGCCCGCCAGTGCCACCAGCATGGCCTCCAGAATCGGCCGATCCCGCGCATCTTCCCATCCTCGCACTGCGCCATCGAGGATCGACGCGGTCGGCCTGATGAGGATGCTCTCTGCACTCGTGCCGCGCTGAATTCCCAGACCTTCGCATCGTGCGCACCACCCCAGCCGCGAGTTGAAGCTGAAATGATGCGGCGTGAGCGGCTCATAGCTTGTGCCGCACCGTTCACAGGAGAGGTGCTGGGAGAAGCGCATTACGTCTACGGCCAAGTCACTTCTGGATTTTGGATTTTGGATTTTGGATTGTTCTGTATCTGCCGCTACTGCCAGCATGACGCCATTGCCCAGCGCCAGGCAATGTTCCACGGAATCGGCAATGCGGCTGCGACTGGCCGCTGCGATCGAAATACGATCGACCACCCACTGCACCTCATGTCGGCGTCTTGCGTCTATTCTTGGGGTATCACTCAGCTCGACAATCTCGCCGTCGATCCGCGCGCGGACATAACCTTGCGACTTGCCGCGTTCCAGTACCTGCTGCCACGTCTCGCCAGGCGACAGCTCAATCGGCGCACAGAGCAGCAGCCGCGTCCCGTTCGGCAGGGCCATCAGCTTGTCAACGATTTCGTCGCTCGTCTGCGTGCCGATCGGCCGTTCGCACTTCGGGCAGTGCGGCCGCCCCACCCGCGCCCACAGCACGCGCATGTAATCATAGATTTCCGTCACTGTCCCCACGGTCGATCGCGGACTCTTCGTCGCCGCCTGCTGCTCGATGGCGATCGCCGGCTGCAGGCCATACACATGATCGACCTTCGGCTTCTGCAACTGCCCGAGGAACTGTCGCGCATATGCCGAGAGCGATTCGACGTATCGCCGCTGACCCTCGGTATAGACGGTGTCGATGGCGAAGCTCGATTTGCCGCTGCCGGAAACGCCGCTGCAAACCGTCATCGCCCCGCGCGGCACCTGCACGGTAACGTCCTTGAGATTGTGCTCCCGCGCCCCGACGACCGTGATAAAGTCGGCGGCAATCTTGGATTTGGGATTTTGGATTTTGGATGGTTTCGACTTTTCGACTGTTCGACGTTTCGACGTTTCTTCCCCTCGGCCTCTTGGCCCCTCGGCCCCGAGACCCCTCTTAGGGCTCTGAGGCAGCACTTCGCACAACGCCTGTCCCGTGTACGACCGCTCGCACGCCGCCACCTGCTCCGGTGTTCCCGCGACGACCACGTACCCGCCCGCGTCGCCGCCTTCGGGGCCAAGATCAATCACCCAGTCGGCCGTCTTGATCACGTCGAGATTGTGTTCGACGACCAGCACGGTGTTGCCGGCATCGACGAATCCATGCAGCACGGTCAACAGCCGGCGGATATCCTCAAAGTGCAGCCCCGTCGTTGGTTCGTCGAGGATGTAGAGCGTGCGACCGGTGGAGCGGCGGACCAATTCGCGGGCCAGCTTGATGCGCTGGGCTTCGCCGCCGGACAGCGTCGTACTGGACTGGCCCAGCTTGAGATAATCCAGCCCGACATCGTGCAGTGTCGCCAGCATGGCACGAATCTTCGGGATGGCGTCAAAGTGGGCCATCGCCTCCTGCACGTCCATCTCCAGCACGTCGGCGATGCATTTCCCTTTGTAAGTGATCTGCAACGTCTCGCGGCTGAAGCGCCGCCCCTGGCACACCGGGCACGTCACCCACACGTCCGCGAGAAAATCCATCTCCACACGGTTGGAGCCGTTGCCCTCGCAGGCCTCGCACCGCCCGCCGCCTGAGCCGCCGGTAGCAACGTTGAACGAAAATCGTCCCGGCGCGTAGCCGCGCACCTTGCTGTCCTGCAACCTGGCGTACAGATCACGGATTTCGTCGAAGAGTTTGATATACGTCGCCGGATTGCTCCGCGGCGTTCGTCCGATCGGCGACTGGTCGATGTCGATGAGTTTGTCCAGATACGTCCGAAGATTTTGGATATTAGATGTTGGATTCCGGATTGCGGATCGCCGCGATTTCAGCGTGTACGCGCTCGATACCGTTCGCTTCATCGTGCCTGAAACAATTTCAAGATCATCATGCACTCCAGGGTTCGCGTTCGCCGCGCCGTTCAGATCGCGCGCCAGGCGCTCGCGGATGATGTCGTTGACCAGCGAACTCTTCCCACTGCCCGAGACGCCGGTAACACACACAAACCGCCCCAGCGGTATCTCCACGGTGATGGTCTTGAGATTGTTGTGTTGCGCACCGCGGACGACGAGTGAGTCCGTACGCGCAGCTTCAGTCACCGCATCGCTGACACACTTCTTTCCCTCGCCGCGTCCGCGCCGCATCTCGTTATCGCCTCTTCCTGCGGCGCGTGCCCGTCAATTCGACGGGGCGTCGTTGACTCGGTATCTCAATCTCGCGCTTCCCGCTGAGGTACTGCCCGGTCAGCGATCGTTCGGCGCGAACAATCTCATCCATCTTCCCTTCCGCCACGACCTCCCCACCGCGCACGCCCGGACCTGGGCCGAAATCCACGATGTGATCCGCCGCCCGCATCGTCGCCTCGTCATGCTCCACGACGATCACCGTGTTTCCCATGTCGCGCAGCGCGAGCAAACTGTCGAGCAGCATTTCGTTGTCGCGATGGTGCAGCCCGATCGACGGTTCATCGAGCACGTACAGCACGCCAACCAGCCCCGCGCCGATCTGCCCGGCCAGCCGGATGCGCTGCAGTTCGCCGCCCGAGAGCGTCGGCGCCGTGCGATCGAGCGTGAGATAGTGCAGCCCGACGCGCATGAGAAACTCCAGCCGTGTCCGCAGCTCCTTGAGCACCTCTTCAGCGACGATCCGCTGAACAGGCGAAAGCGTCAGGCGCGAAAGCGCCTCGGACACAGCCGCCACCGACATCGCACACAACTCCTGAATGTTCGGCCCGAACTTCCCGTGACCCTTCATGGGAAGCCGCACACCCAGCGACTGTTTGTTTAACCTCGCCCCGCGACACTCCGGGCACGGACCGCGGCGCATGAACTTCTCATAATACTCGCGCACGAACGCCGCTTTCGCCTTGCGATGCTTGTCGCGCAATTCGGCAATGACGCCCTCGAACGTGCCGCCGTGCTTCCACAGTCCGCCAGACCATCGCCATTCATAGGTAATATGCCGATCGCCGGTACCGTAGAGCAGCGCCTCTCTCGCTTTGGCCGGAAGGTTCTTCCACGGCTTGCGAATATCAAACCCCACTGCCTTGGCCACGCCTTCGTAGATGTGCCGCCGCCACTTGCCGACTTTCACCCGCATCGGTGCGATGCACGGTGCGTAGAAGTTCAGCGACGGATCGGGCACCAGCAAATCGGGATCGAAATCGAGCAGCTCGCCCAGCCCGTCGCAGCGCAGGCACATCCCCGTCGGCGAGTTAAAGGAAAAAAGCTGCGGCGTCGGTGGTTCGAAGGAAAGATTGCAATGCGTACAGGCATACTTCGAGGAGAATACTTTCTCATCGCTGCCGGCGCGCTGCTTGCCCGCGCCCTCCCCGGCCGCATCTCGTGCCACGATCAGCGTCCCGCCGCCGACGCGAAGCGCACTCTCCACCGCCTCGGCCAGCCGCGTGCGAACATTCTCATCCAGCGTGAGCCGGTCGATCACCACCTCGATGTCGTGCCGACGGTTCTTCTGCAGCGCAAGGTCTTCGCGCAGCGCAACGATCTCGCCATCCACCCGCGCCCGCACGTAACCCGCGCGCAGAAGATCATCGAACAGATCGCGAAACTCCCCCTTCTGCCCCCGTGCAACCGGCGCAAGCACCAGCACGCGGGCGATCTTGGATTTTGGATTCTTGCCCTCGACGGAGCGAAGTGCGGTGAAGGGCTGGATTTGGGATTCTATCGAACGTGGAACACCGGCCGTCTGAGATTTCAAATCTGAGATTTCAGATTCCCCGCCGAACGCACTCATGACCCCCGCCGCGATCTGCTCGCGCGACTGCGCCGTAATCGCCCGGCCGCACTCGGTGCAATGCTGCGTGCCGATCCGGGCAAATAGCACGCGCAGAAAATCGTAAATCGCCGTGATGGTCCCCACCGTCGACCGCGGGTTCCACCCCGTCGTCTTCTGCTGGATGGCGATCGACGGCGAGAGACCGGTGATCTGATCGCAATCGGGTTTCTGCATCTGCCCCATGAACTGCCGGGCATACGACGAGAGCGACTCGATGTATCGCCGCTGCCCCTCGGCGTAGAGCGTGTCAAACGCCAGCGAACTCTTCCCGCTGCCCGACACGCCGGTAAAAACAATCAGCTTCCCTCGCGGCAGCGTCAGCGACACCGACCGCAGGTTGTGCTCCCGTGCGTTCCTGATCTCGATCGTCGTGGGTTCCATGGCGACCTGTTCCCCTCGAATGGTGAGATTCTATTGAAGGATCGTCACTCCGGCCAACGCACAACCTGCATGCGATTGCCCCGCAGCCGTCTCCCGCCATAATCCACGCTGACATGCACGACACCACTCGATCGCCATCGACTCTGCCGTGGGCGCTGGTCATCCTCGCCGCCGTGCTGATTGTCTTCCTCCCGATCCTCGACAACGACTTCGTCAACTGGGGAGACCAGGCCGAACTCACCGGCAATCCGCACTACCGCGGGCTCTCGATCGGTCGGCTCGCGTGGATGTTCACCACCATCCACATGGGCCACTACCAGCCGCTCAGTTGGATCACCTTCGCCATCGACTACAAGCTCTGGGGACTCAACCCCCGGGGTTATCACCTGACCAGTCTGCTGCTGCATGCCGCCTGCGCCGTCGCCGTCTTCGTTCTGATTCGCCGTTTGCTTCAGCCGGGAGGCACGACTGCAAACGCAAACTCACCGGCGGTGAATCTCTCCGCGCTCTTCGGCGCGCTGCTCTTCGCACTGCACCCACTGCGCGTGGAGAGTGTCGCCTGGGCGACCGAGCGCCGCGGACCGCTCTCCGGCCTGCTCTACGTCCTCGCCGTCTGGTTCTATCTGCGCTACGTCGATGCACGTCGACAGGCCCATGACAAGCACGGCGCCCTGCGACTGCCTGCCGGCAGCGCTTCTGCCGCACGCAATGCCTATTGGTCGGCGGTGCTCTGTTTTCTCGGGTCTTTGCTGTCCAAGGAGTTCGGCGTCTCTCTGCCGATCGTGCTACTCGTGCTGGACGCCTACCCGCTGCGACGGTTGCATGCCCGCGCCGGCAGAATGCTGCCGCGTCTGCGTCGCCTGTTGCTTGAGAAGCTGCCCTTCATCCTGTTGGCGGCGGTCTGGTCGCTGATCGCCATGGCCAGCTCGCGACAGTCCAACGTCACCGTGCCGCTCGAATCGCTCGGAATCGCAAGCCGGATCGTCCTCGTCTTCTGCAACCTCGTCTACACGCTCCAGAAAATCGTCTGGCCGGTCGATCTCTCGCCGATCTACGAACTGCGCCTGCCGTTTGATCCGACAGCATCGCGCCAACTACTCTGCGTCGCCGGGGTTATCGCGGGCACGATTCTGCTGGTGGTCCTGCGCCGCCAAGGGCCGGCACTGCTGGCGGTCTGGGTCTGCCTCGTCGTCATCCTGCTGCCGGTGCTGGGGCTCTTTCAGACCGGCAGGCAGTTCGCCGCGGATCGCTACACTTATCTGCCGATGATCGGTCTCTGCGCCCTCGCAGCCGCGGCCTGCCGACGGGTGCTCGCAATAGCGGCGTCGCAATCGAAGACCGCGCCGTATCTCCTCGTAATCATCCTCAGTGTCGTGCTGCTGTATCCGCTGGGCCGCGCCACGCGGCAACAGTGCGGCGTCTGGAAGAACTCTGAGACGCTCTGGCAACATGCGCTGCGGATTGATCCAGACAGCGCCGTGGCCAATGCCAATGCAGGCCTCGTGCAGTACCAGTTGGGTCATACCGCCGAAGCCATCGAACTGACACGTACATCATTATTGATCAACCCGCGAAACGCGGAGGCGTGCAACAATCTCGGGGCGCTGCTCGCGGAAACCGGGCGCATCCGCGAGGCCGTCGGATTCTGGGAGCAGGCCCTGGAGATCAATCCCGATTACATCGAAGCCCGGCACAATCTGGCGACGGCGCTGGTCGAACTCGGCCGGCTGGACGAAGCCATCCGCATGTGGGAGCGCATTCTCGAACGTCGCCCGGCAGACGCACGCGCGAGAGCCGGGATCGAGCAGGCCCGCGTATCAATGCGGGAGTAACCGGGCATTCATTCTGCGGTCAGGGATCAACGCGCGATGGTGTAAACTCTGCTACGCGAGCATTTCCGCGAGTTCTTCGTCTGGAGCTTCGAGCGTATCCTGCATTGTCGCGGCGGGTACCGGCGTCGTCCGGCGCTGGCCGACGACGTCCACGGAATTCGGTCCCAGCACTTCCTCAATCGCCTGGATGAACACCTCGCCCGGCCGCACGCACAAATCGGCCCCGCAACGTACGACTGTCACCATTTGGCCCGGCGTATACACCCGGACGAACAGATTCGTTCCGCCGCGATGGGCGGCGCACACCTCGCGCACCTTCGCCAGCAGCGCGGCATCCATCCCCGCGCCGCGAAGATTCAGGATCGCAGCCGTCGCCAGCCGCGCCGGACCTTCTTCGATGGTCAGCACCTCCGTCACCCGCAGCGAGGGATCCTCCCGCCGGCGATCCACCTTGCCGCGGAGGAAGACCAGCCGATCCGGCCCGACAATGTCGCGGTATTTCTCCAGCTCTTCGCTGAAGACGACCGCCTCGATAGACCCGGTCAGATCCTCAAACATCAGGACGGCCAGTTTCGACCCGGCATTGCGACCGTTCTTTGTCGTCACCATGCGAATCCGGCTGATCATGCCGCCGACGATGACCTCCTCGCCCTCGCGCAGCCGACCCAGATCGCCGCAGTCGATCGTCGCGAAGCGCCGCAGCAGTTCGGCATGGTTCGAGAGCGGGTGGCTGGTCACATAAAAACCCAGCACGGATTTTTCCTGCG
Organism: uncultured Planctomycetota bacterium; assembly: GCA_900696465.1. Classification (GTDB taxonomy): domain Bacteria; phylum Planctomycetota; class Phycisphaerae; order UBA1845; family UTPLA1; genus UTPLA1. Next base: position 21,578 of record CAADGE010000014.1, on the reverse strand, counting down.
CGAGCATCTCCGCCTCGGTCCATTCCTCGGCGGATAGCACCGGCGCCGGCGTGCTCTCCGCACCGCCTCCGAACATGCTGAGCTGCCCGCTGGCCTTGTCGCGCTGCGAGGCGATGCCCATCTGCAGTGCGCGATCCAGCGCCAGGACGAGCGCCTTTCGCATCGCGCCGGTCGTATCGAAGGCCCCCGCCTTGATCAGCGCCTCGATGACCCCGCGGTTGACCACCTGCGTATCAATGCGCTCGCAGAAGTCGAACAGATCGCGGAAGCGACCGCCGGCCTCCCGGGCGGCAATGATCGACTGCACCGCTTTCTCTCCCACCCCCTTGATGGCCGCCAGCCCGAAGCGAATGAAGGATCTGCCGGACCCGCCGGCGGGGTGTACGACCGTGAAATCCGCTCGGCTGCTGTTGATGTCCGGCGGGCGAACGTCGATGTCAAGGCGGCGGCACTCTTCGATATACTCCACCACCTTATCGGTGTCGCCCATTTCGTACGTCAGCAGAGCGGCCATGAACTCGACCGGGTAATACGTCTTGATGTAGGCCGTCTGAAAGGCGACGAGGGCGTAGCCCGTGGAGTGCGCCTTGTTGAACGCGTATTCGCCGAACGGTAGGATCTGGTTGAAGATGCTGTCGGCCGTCTCGCGCTTCAGCCCCTTCCTGACGCAGCCCTCGACGAACGGCTCGCGCTCCTGCTCGATCATCTGCGTCTTCTTCTTGCTGATCGCCTTGGCCAGCCGGAAGGCCCGCTTCCGCTCGATCCCGCCGAGCTGATTGACCAGCCGCGCGACCTGCTCCTGGTAGACGATGATGCCGTAGGTCTCGGCCAGCACCTCGCTCATGATCTTGTGCGGCGTTGACCATTTTTCGCCGTGCTTGCGGGAGACATAGGCGTCGATGTTGACCATCGGCCCCGGCCGATACAGGGCGTTCGCGGCGATCAGGTCCTCGATGCGATTCGGTCGCATCTTCATGAGCACGTCGCGCATTCCGCCGGACTCAAACTGAAAAACACCCTTGGTCTGCCCCTGCGCGAAAATCTCGTAAACCCTCTGATCCGTCAGGTCGAGATGCTCCACGTCGATGCGGACACCATGATTCTGCTCGACCAGCTTGCAGGCCAGCGTGAGTGTGCTGAGCGTGCGCAGGCCGAGGAAGTCCATCTTGAGCAGACCGACCAGTTCTACCGTGGGCCCTTCAAACTGCGTGATGATCGCATCCGAGCCGGTCGCCTTGTAGAGGGGCAGCAGCGTATCCAGCGGCACATCGGCGATAACCACGCCCGCTGCGTGCACACCGGCATGACGGGCCAATCCCTCGATGCGCCGCCCGATATCAAGCACGCGGCGCACCCGCGCATCCTCGTCGTACAGCCGCTTCAGTTCCGGTTCGCGGGACAGTGCCTTGTCGAGCGTCATCTTCAGCTCTTCAGGCACCAGCTTGGCGATCCGGTCCGCTTCCGCCAGTGACACACCGGTGACACGGCAGACGTCGCGGATGACCGCCCGGGCCTTGAGCGTGCCGAAGGTGATGATCTGGGCGACGTGGCCGTACTTCTCGCGAACATATTGAAGCACGCGCTCCCGCCCGTCCTGGCAGATGTCGATGTCGATGTCGGGCATCTCGTCGCGGTCCGGATCCATGAACCGCTCGAAATAGAGCCCGTAGCGAAGCGGGTCCGGCTGGGAGAGATACAGACAGTACGCCACGACGGACGAGCAGCCGCTGCCGCGCGCCCCGCAGGGTATGCCGTTGTCTCGTGCGTAGTGAACGAAGTCCCAGCAGATGAGAAAATAGCTGGAAAAGCCCTTGCTCTGGATGACGTCAAGTTCGTAATCAATCCGCTCGCGAAGTTCTGCGGTGATCTCGCCGTAACGCTCCGCCGCGCCCTGATAGACGAGCTTGCGAAGGTATTCCTCCGGAGTTTGTCGCTCCGGCGGGTGGTAGACCGGCGTGTGCCGCTTCTTGAAATCCAGGTCGACGTTGCACTGATCAGCGATTCGAACCGTGTTGTCGACCGCCTCAGCATATTGCGGAAACAGGGCCGCCATTTCCTCTGGCGTCTTGAGATAGAACTGATCCGTCGGAAACTTGAACCGGTCCGTCTCGTCCTGGGTCGCCTTGGTCTGGATGCAGCAGAGCACATCGTGCGCCTCGGCGTCCTCATGCCGAAGGTAATGCACGTCATTGGTGACGATGAGCCCGACACTCTTGCGCCGCGCGATCTCCACCAGTTCGGGATTGATCGCCCGCTGCTCCTCGATGCCGTGGTCCTGAAGCTCGATGTAAAATCGCTCAGGGCCGAAAAGCGACAGGTACCAGTCAGCGATGGTCTCCGCCGCGGCGCGATCGCGATGAATCAGGGCCTGCGGAATCTCCGCGCCGAGGCAGGTGCTCGTGCAGATCAGCCCCTCGTGATGCGCTTCGAGCACTTCACGGTCGATGCGCGGCTTGGAGTAAAAACCTTCGCGATAGCCGATCGAAGAAAGCTTGAGCAGGTTCCGGTAGCCGACGTTGTTCATCGCCAGCAGCAGCAGGTGATAATTCGATTCGCCGCGGGCGTCCTTCTCCCGGCTGCGACGATCGCCCGGGGCAATGTACGCCTCCATTCCAATGATCGGTTTGATGCCGGCGGAAAGGGCCTGCCGGTAAAACTCGATGACCCCGAACATGTTGCCATGGTCCGTGATGGCCACGGCCGGCATGCCCAGATGCTTCGCGGTCTTCACGAGTTCGTCGATGCGATTGGCCCCGTCGAGCAGACTGTAATGAGTATGAACGTGCAGATGAACAAAGGGGATCGAAGCTGGCTTGGTCATGAGGCGCTTCCCTGCACGCGCGGGGCCGACTCTCGAGGAGAAGTCCATTCCGCTTTCGATCCGTCAATGTACCGCGCAGAATAATTTATGTGTATCGCGCGAACCGACCGGAGATGCATCGCGGTGAGTCAGCACGCGCTCAGGCCCGGTACTTGTGTTAACCCTGGGTGTGAATTTCATGCATACATGCTCACCGTTTCCACGGTCTGAACGCCTCATGGATACATACGACATCGAAGATGAACCCGGGAACGACGCTGCGATTGAATGAACGTTCGCCTCCGAGAACCAGAACGAGCTTGCGGCACTTGCTGCCATCGAAGCGGATTGACTCGCTCAAAAGTTCGACCGTCCGTCTTCAACGCAGCCGAAGCGCTCGTAAATTCTGTTTGATCGCAAGCGTTGCACCCTGCAACGACACGAATTCGTTGTCGCAAATCCATTGATCGTCCGCTGAGATGGCCGTGCAACTCAACTCGGTAAGAGCATGCGTTGCCAGTCACTCCATCTATTTTCATAACATATTGTTACTACTATATTTATGACACACATTGTGCAGAATGTCTCGCTGACCAGAGCGTTTCTGCGACAAATCCACGCCAGAATCCGCGGTTTCCTAGGTCGGATTGTCGATTGACCGGGTGCATAAGAGACTTATAATCCCTACCTTTAGAACGTTCCGCGCGGCTCGCGGTCTAACCCTATGGCTCGTGTGACTTTAACGGATGTCACCAAGGTTTACCCGGGCGGCGTCAAGGCGGTGGATCGGATCAACCTGTCCATCGTCGACAGGGAGTTTGTTGTCCTCGTCGGTCCATCGGGCTGTGGCAAAAGCACGACCCTGAGAATGGTCGCCGGGCTGGAGGAAATCAGCGGCGGCACCATCGAGATCGACGGCCGCGTGGTGAACGAGACACCCCCGAAAGACCGCGATATTGCGATGGTCTTTCAGAACTACGCCTTGTACCCGCACATGTCGGTGTACAAGAACATGGCCTTCAGTCTCAAGCTTCGTCGGCGTGAGCTGGGCCTTTCCGCCTCGGAGATCGACCGAAAGGTCCGGGAGGCGGCAGCACTGCTGGGCATCGAGGACCTGCTGGAGCGAAAGCCCGGGGCCCTGTCCGGCGGTCAGCGACAGCGTGTGGCGGTCGGACGAGCCATCGTCAGGAACCCCAAGGTGTTTCTGTTCGATGAGCCGCTTTCGAATCTCGATGCCAAACTGCGGGTCGAGATGCGATCGGAAATCAAGCGACTTCAACGTCGTCTGGCGACGACGACGGTCTATGTCACGCACGATCAGGAAGAGGCGATGACATTAGGTGACCGGGTCGTCGTCATGAAGGACGGAATCATCCACCAGTCGGCCTCGCCACTGGAGGTGTACGAAAAACCGGTGAATCGCTTCGTGGCCTCTTTCGTCGGCACGCCGCCGATGTGCTTCCTCGAAGGCCGCGTGGGCGGCAGCGACAGACCGCTGGCCTTCGTGCATGGCACACAGCGGCTTGCGCTTCCGGACGAACTCGCGAAGGTAGCGGCCGGCGCGATCGATCGCCCGCTGCTGCTGGGCATTCGACCTGACGCCTTCGCGACCGATGCGAACGCGGCAAACGGCTCGCGTGCCCGCCTCCGTGTGCGGGTCCTGCTGGTCGAGCCGCTGGGTGATCGAAAGGATGTCCACATGACCACGGCGACGGGAACGAAGCTGGTAGGTCGCGTGGACTTGCGTTCCGGCGTGGCGGAAGGTCAGGAGCTCGACATGTTCATCGACATGAGTCGAGCCCACCTGTTCGAGCCGGGCGATGCGGGTTGCAATCTCGCGGCAAAGCCGCAGGAAGCGCCGGCCGGTGTCTGCTGAACCGGTCGATCGTGGTCCACGGCCCAGCGCCGAGACGACGACCCCGGTCGCGTACGGGAGACGATCTATGCGATAAGCGCCTCCTGAGACACGACGGCGCACGCGACGGCCCGAGCGGCCGCTGCGGCGGGAAGGTACAAAGTGGGCTCGGAAGCGTCGCCCACTTTTTTGTTGATGGGCAGCGGCGATGACGTCGCTGTCGACATGGAATCATCCAAGGCGTGCGTGGACGCCGGCAAACCACGCGACAACTGAATCAGGAAAGACATCGTGAACGCAGAACTCATCCGCATCGTCGACGGCCTGGCCCGCGACAAGAACATCGACAAGGACACGGTCCTCGAAGACCTCGAGCTGGCCATGGAATCGGCGATCCGCAAGAAATACGGCCCCGAAGAAGAAGTCGTCGTCTCCATCGACCGGCTCTCGGGAGACATCAGCGCTTCGCTGAACGGCGAAGCGATCTCCATGAACGACCTCGGGCGGATCGCCGCACAGACCGCCAAGCAGGTCATGATCCAGAAAATCCGCGAGGCCGAACGCGGCAGCATCTACGAAGAATTCCTCGAGCGCAAAGGCACCATCGTGACCGGAACGGTCTCGCGCTTCGAAGGCGGTGCCCTGGTGGTCAACATCGGCCGCACCGAGGGTTTCCTGCCGCGCAGCGAGCAGATCCCCGGCGAAACACACCAGCCCGGCGAACGCATCCGCACGCTCATCCTCGACGTCCGCGAGGCCCCGCACCAGGTGAAGATCATCCTCTCTCGAAGCCATCCCGACTTCATCCGCCGGCTTTTCGAGGTGGAAGTGCCCGAAGTCGCCGAGCGAATCATCGAGATCAAGGCCCTCGCCCGTGAAGCCGGCTACCGCACCAAGGTCGCTGTCTCGTCGATCGACACCAAAGTGGACGCGGTCGGCGCCTGCGTCGGCGTCCGCGGCAGCCGGATTAAGAACATCGTCGAGGAACTCGGCGGCGAGAAGATCGACATCGTCCGCTGGAACGAGTCATCGCAGATTCTGATTTCCAACGCCCTCAAGCCGGCCGAGATTCAGGACATCGCCCTGTGCTTCGAACTGGATCGCGCCACGGTCGTCGTGCCGGAAGAGCAGCTCTCGCTGGCAATCGGCAAGCGCGGACAGAACGTGCGACTTGCCGCCCGGTTGACCGGCTGGGACATCGATATCCTCACGCCGAAGGAATACAACCGCGGTTTGGATCGCCTCGCGGCGACCATTCGCCAGGTCGAAGGTGTGGACGAGATGATCGTCGAGCGCGTCGTTCTGATGGGCCTCATCAGCGTGATGGATGTCGAAGAGGTCGGCACAGGGCCGCTCGTCGAAGAGCTCAAACTCGAACCGGAACTCGCCGAAAAGGTCGTTGCCCGCTGTGCCGAGGAAGCCAAGATCGTGCAGGTCGAGCTGGCCGAGGAAAAAGCCCGTCTCGCACAGGAGAAGGCCGCGGCCGCCGCGCTGGCATCGTCGATGGCCGCTGAGGGCGGTCATTCCGAGGGCGCGACGCTGGATGGTGACGCCAGCCCGTCAGCCGAAGCAGGCATCGATGAATCAACCACGGAGGCAGAGACGGAGCCGGCAGCAGCGGATCAGGGCGCGCCGGCTGCCGGATGATCAGTTGTCTTGTTCGGCAGCGGCTTGGTGAGGCGAGTCGGCGAACAGGGAGTTTGAAAAACCTGGTCGTTAGTAAGGTCGTCCGACGGCGACCCGGATGACACGGGGCGAAACAGACTGGAGACGCGTTTTGGCTGACAAGAAAGTGCGAGTGCACAACCTGGCGAAAGAACTGGACGTCAAGAGCCAGGCGATCATCGACAAGTGCCGCGCCGAAGGCATCGACGTGAAGAACCACATGCACGTCGTCTCGGCCGGCCTCGAAGCCACCATTCGCGAGTGGTTCACCCCCGGTCTGCACTCCAGCGCGGTTGAAGAAGCCAAGCCCGTCGAAATCGAGAAGGTCAAGATCAAGCGCAAGTCCGTGAAGAAAGCAGCCAAGCCCGGCGAAGAAGCTGCCGGCGGTGTGGCTGTTCTCGAAGCACCGGCCCCCTCCGCCGAAGCGCGAGAAGCCGTCGTTACCACTCCGCCGACCGCCCCCGAGAGAACAGAGGCACCGTCACTGGAACTCGCCGCTGAAGCCCCTGCAGAAGACGTCAATCTCGCGGCCGAGGTGCCCACGGAGTCACCGGTTGCTGAAGTCCCGACCGTCATTGAAACTCCGCCGGTCGTAGACACGCCCGCGGCTCCGGCGGCACGCACACCGGGGACACGCGAAAAAGCAGCTCCACCGCCGCCCGTCGGCCCGCAGAACGTCCCCCAGCCGGCGAAACTCACCGGCCCCAAAGTCATTCGCATGGACAAACCGGAGCCGATCGAGCGCCCGCGGCCCAGCGTACGGCCGCCGCCGCGACCTTCGGTCGGTCCGCTGCCCGGCCGTGGGGCGGTCGTCGAGGACGAAGACGATCGTCGTGACAAACCGCGACATGGCAAGGGCAAGGAAGTTCGCGCCGGCGAGGCCACGGCCGAGGGCCGGGTCCATCCGCGTCGCGGCATTCGCGATCACCGCGAGGAAGTCAACGAAAAACTGCGCGAATGGCGCGACCGTGATTTAATCGAACGAAAGGACCGGCTGGCGCACGCCTCCGGCAGAGGTATCGGCGGCCTTCGGGCGATCGAGGGGAAACAACCCTCGCGGCGATCCACCGGCCCGCGCGCCGCGCCATCCCACGTCCGCAAGGACAAGGTCGAACTCGTCGAGCCGATCATCGTGAAGGATTTCTCGCGCGAGATCGGTGTCCCCGTCGCCGACATCGTCAAGAAGCTCATGCAGGATCATGGCCAGTTGGCGATGATCAACACGGCCATCCCCACCGAAACCGCTCAGATCATCGCGCTGGAGTACGGGGTCGAGCTGACGGTCATCAAGGCCAAATCCGCCCTCGAAAAACTCAAGGACGAATTCGACGCCATCCCCCGCAAGAAACTCAAGCCGAGGCCGCCGGTCGTCACCGTGCTGGGCCATGTCGACCACGGAAAAACGAGTCTGCTCGATCGCATTCGCAATGCCAATGTCGCCGCCGGTGAGGCAGGCGGCATCACTCAGCACATCGGCGCCTATCGGGCCCGCGTCGGTGATCGCTGGGTCGCCTTTCTGGATACGCCGGGCCACGCCGCCTTCACGGCCATGCGTGCCCGCGGCGCGAACATGACCGACGTGGTCGTGCTGGTCGTGGCGGCGGACGACGGCGTCATGCCAACGACCATCGAAGCGATCAACCACGCCAAGGCGGCCAATACGACGATCGTCGTCGCGCTCAACAAGATTGATCTGCCGCACGACATCAACAAGATCTATGGCCAGCTCACGGAACACGGCCTCACTCCCAGCGGCGACTGGGGCGGCGATACCGACGTCATCAAGACATCAGCAACGACCGGCCAGGGTATTGACGACCTCCTCGCTCACCTGGCGACCCTCAGCGAAGTGCTCGATCTGAAGGCCGACCCGACGATTCCCGCGACCGGTACGGTCATCGAAGCCGAGCGCACCGAAGGCCAGGGCAACGTGGCCCACCTGCTTGTGCAGGAAGGCACGCTCAGGGCCGGTGATTTTCTGGTCTGCGGTCCGGCCTTCGGCCGCGTCCGAAGTCTGCGCGACGATCACGGCAAAACCGTCAAGGAGGCCGGCCCGTCGACGCCTGTTGAGGTCACCGGTCTGTCCGATGTGCCGATGGCCGGCGATCGCTTTTTCGTGGTCGACAGTTTGCAGCGCGCCAAGGAAATCGCACAGGACGAGGCCGAGCGCCGCCGCCAGGAACAGCTCATCCGCGTCTCCAAGCCGACGAACCTCGAATCGCTGCTGGCCGGTGCCGCCGAGGGCGAAGTGCCCACGCTGCCGGTCATCCTCAAAGCCGACGTGCAGGGCTCGGTCGACGTCCTCAAGAAGGCCCTCGCCGAGTTCCCGGTGGACCAGGTGCGGCTGGTGGTGCTGCACTCCGGCGTCGGCGCGGTGACGGAGTCCGACCTGGTCCTGGCACAGGCCAGCCAGGCGATCATCATTGCGTTCTACGTGGTGCCCGACCCGACGATACAGAAGATGGCCGACGGCCTGGGCGTGGACATCCGCACCTATCGCGTCATCTATGAAGTGCTGGATGACATCCGCAAGGCGCTTGAGGGCCTGCTGGAGCCGGACGAGAAGATCGAATCCCGCGGCCGCGCTGAGGTGCGAGAAGTCTTCAGCATCTCGAAGGTCGGCCGCATCGCCGGTTGTTTCGTTCGCGACGGCGTCATCCAGCGATCGAACCGCGTTCGTGTGGTACGCGACGGCGTGGTGGTCAAGGATGCGGCACAGATCGAATCGCTCCGACGCTTCAAGGACGACGTACGCGAAGTTAAGAGCGGTTTCGAGTGCGGCATCCGAATCGAGTCGTTCGACGACCTCAAGCCGGGCGACGTGATCGAGGCCTTCGAAGTCGTCAAGGTCGCCCGAAAGCTGGAGACGGCCGGCGTGCGATAAGTCGCTTCGCATGCAGGCGGCCGCAGGGCGAAACCCTCAATGGTCATTGGTGTGTTACGGATGGAGCTGACCATACCTGGTGCGATGTCGCTGAAGGACAAGCGGCGCGTGATAAAAGGGCTCAAGGATCGATTGGCCGGCCGGCACAACGTCTCCGTCGCGGAAGTAGACGACCTGGACGAGCATCGGACCAGCGTCCTCGCGGTGGCCATGGTGTCCAACGACCGTCGATTCACCGATTCGTGTCTCTCGAAGATCGTCGATGAAGTCCGCGTCGTGCGATCGATCTGTCTGGTCGACTATGGGATTGAACTGTTCTGAGCCGATCCGGTGGCACACCAGCGCGACGAGCGGCCGAGAACCGGCCCGGCGGAGATCGACCGCCGACGGCACACGGCGCCGACAGGGGGAAAGCTGATGTCCTATCGCCCCGAACGGGTGGCCCACGCGGTGCGCGACGTCGTGAGCGAGGCGATTTCCCTGCGCCTGTCCGACCCGCGGATCCACCGCTTTACCAGCATTACACGCGTCGAGATGAGCGGCGACCTGCGCCAGGCCGACGTGTACGTGAGCGTGATGGGCACGGAAACCGAAGGCCGCACGACGATGAAAGGGCTGGAAAGCGCCCGCGGCATCATCCAGGGAATGCTGGCCAAGCGACTCGACATGCGGCAGTGCCCGTCCGTGCGCTTCCATCTCGATCTCGGCATCAAGATCGCCATCGAAACCATCCGAAAAATCGACGAGGTCATGCACCAGGAAACGCCGGCCGATCGGTCGCGCGACCCCGGCGCTTCGACCCAACCCGACGCCGGTCAGGACCCGGCCCACGGAGCTGATGCATGAAAAACGCGGCGCAGCACATTCGTGAATTCAGGAAGCTGCTCAAGAAAATACGGAAGGAAAACGCCACGCCCTTCCCGCAGGTCGACGACCCCATGGAACAGATGCTTCGCGGCATCCTCACGGACCACGCTTCCGAAACCCGGGCCAACGCCGGTCTCGCCCGACTCTGGGAAACCGTCGTCGATATCAACGACCTTCGCGTCACGCCGGTCGCGGAGATCGTCGAGGCCATCGGCGCCGACTTCCCCATGTGCCGTAAGGCCGCTGAAGACATCGTCAAAGCGCTCATCGTCATCTTCAACAAGCTGCACCACCTCGACCTGAGCTTCCTGAAGAAGGCAGGCCGGCGAACCGCCGAATCCTTCCTCAACAGTCTCGACGGCGTCAACCCGCATGCCCGGGCGACGGTCATGCTTCGTTGCCTGAGGGGGCACGCCGTCCCTGCGGACGCGACGATGTGCGAGATCATGCGCCGCGAGGGCTGCGTGGAGCCGGACGCCACCACGGAACAGATCCAGAAATTCCTCGCCAGCCAGATCCGCGAGTCACAGGCCGCATCGTTCTACGCCCAGTTCAAACGCTACGCTGCGACACACGTGCCGCGCAAGCTTCCACCGCCGCCGACCCCGCCAGCGGCACTCGCAACGCCGCCGGCCAAACCCGCCGCCGCAAACTCGGAGCCGAAGAAGAAATCCACCGCGACTCCAGGTAAGCCGGCACCCAAGGCGCGGCCGAAGAAAGGCAACCGGTCCAGTGCCGCCTCCCGTGCCAAGGGCTCACCCAACCGGAAACGTTCCAGCCGCCCGGCCAAAGCCGCAGCGACATCAAGGAAATCCGTAAAACGTCCCTCGCGATCCCTGCGAAGACACCGCTGACCAGCCGCACGACCGCGGATGTAGGTCGTCGACGGATGCGTTGACCCCCTTCCCAATACTGAAAACGAAGATGTCCAACCGACCGATTCCGTCGGCCGCTTCACGCAAATTGACCATTGCCCGCTTCGCACTCCCTCTTTCCATCCTGCCAGAGTCTACCTAGGATGAAGCGGTTACCAGCATACGCACCGCGGAGACGATAAGAACGCATGAACCCCCTACGGCGATGTTTCCGACCGCTCCACGCCGCCCTTGCTCTCTCGCTCTTTGGCATCTCGGGCTGTGCCATGCCGCAGGAGCAATCTCCCTCCGTCGAAGCCCGTCCCGAACTTCCCGCCAAAGCGATGCTGACCACGAGCGAGATCCAGCCCGTGCCCGTGTTGCCGATCGGTCCCGCGACCGTCGAACATGAGCCGGCCCCGCAGGCGATGCGCCACCTGCGCACCGGCCAGGAGCGGTTCAACGAGGGCCTCTGGGCGGACGCCACCTCCGCGCTGGAGAAGGCGCTGCAGGTCGATCCGGACCTGATCGAAGCCCGCATCCTGCTGGCTCGCGCTGCCATGCAACACGGTAATCTGCCCCTGGCCACGAGCCATCTGGAAGAGGCCGCGCGACTGGCGCCACGCAACCCCGCTGTTCATCAGTTACAGGGGGAGCTGGCGCTCTCCCATCGCAAGCGCAAGCAGGCCATTGCTTCATTCCGCCTGGCGCTGCTTGCCAGTGAAGATACGCCGCGCCGACCCGAGCGCGTCCTGGCTCACCTCTCTCTGGCGCTCGCACTGAAGGAAGAAGGGTATCTGACCGCCGCAGCCGAGCAGTTGGAGGCCTACCTGAGCGCCGTGCGCGAGCCGACAAGTGAGATGGAGAGCTATCGCGAGTTACGCGAGATGCGCATCCTCTATCGTGGTCGCGCTCCTGCGCTGCTCGGCGAAATCCTCCTCGAACTGCGACAGCCCGAGCGTGCCGTGGAGGCGTACCGGATCGCAGTCGAGCAAAGCCCGGAAGATGCGGCCCTCGCGGCACAGTATGTCAGCGCGCTCGCGAAGGCCGGCCGGCACGACGAAGCCATCGACCGGGCCGCGCGCAATCTGACCGAGGCGGACGATTTCACGGAGAACAACCTCGCGCTGCTCGAAACCGTCTGCAGACAGGCGGACCGACCGCAGCTCTACGACGAACAGCTCGTTCGCATCGCCGAACAGAGCGATCGCCCCGGCGTGCGGATTCGCATTTCGGAAATCCTGCTCGATCGCGGCAAGCGTCAACCGGCGGCGCAGGTGCTTACAGGTGTCTGTGAGGCCGATCCGCAGAACACCGACGCCTTGCAGCTGCTCGCCCGTCTGCGTCTGGAACTGGGCGAGGCGACCGATGCCGCGGTAATGCTCCACCGACTGCTGAGCGCGTCGCCCGAAGCGTACGACGTCGTCGAGCGCCTGATCGGCAACAGTGCGTCAACCGGCGTCATCGGTGCATTGACCGAGGTCGTCCGCGCGAGACAGGCGCGCGACTGGAACAACGCGACCGGCTGCCTGTTGCTGGCGCTCTGCGAACTGGCAGCAGGCCGTTCGCAGGAAGCTGCCGTCCAGTGCCGCGAAGCGCTTCGGCTGGATCCTGAATACACGACGGCAACGGTCCTGCTGGCGCGCATCGCACTTCAGCAGCACGATTACGCCGCAGCCCTGGCCTCGGCCGACGCAGCCATTAAGGACGGCGCGGAGCTTCCGGAATTGCACATGATCTGCGCACTGGCCTGTGACGCGCTGGGCGAAGACACTCGGGCGGAAGCCGCCTTCCTCGATGCCTTTCGACTGGACCGCAGCAGACCGGAGCCGCTGCTGCGCCTGGCCGAATCGATCGAGCGCCGCGGCGACCTGGTCCGAAGTGAACAACTCTACCGTCGCATCCTCGACGACGTGGACCCGCGCTGCATCCCGGCCCGCGAGCGTCTCGTGCGACTGTTGCTCAACACCCAGAAGACGGATCGAGCCAAGGAGTACTTCGCGGATTTCGAGCGGCTGGGTCAGTCCGGCGGCGCCGTCGAACGATGCCGCGCCCTGCTCAAGCTGGCCACCAGCCGGGCCGTCCGCGGCCAGGAACGGCTGGACGAGTACCGCTCCGATCTCCGCCGCATCCTGGAAAAGCACCCCGGTGAAGCTGCCACCCACATGGCACTGGCGATGAGCCACGAAGCCGTGGGTGAGTACAAAGATGCACTTCGAGAGGTGGATGCGGCCCTGGCAATCGATGCGGCCGACGTGGACGCGCTGAAGCGCCGCGCTGAGTACCTCTCGCGCCTGCTCGATTTCCGTCTCGCCGTCGAAACAACCCGCCGCCTGCTGGAAATTCGCCCGAACGATCTGGACGCGCGGCACCGCCTGGTTCGCTTCTCACTGGCTCTCGGCGATCTCGACACCGCGGCTGCGGAGTTGCGGAATCTCCTGGACCGTGAAGCGGACTCAGAATTCGTCCCGCTCTATCGAAATCAGCTCGCCGCCGTGCTTGGCTACGCAAAGCGTCACGAGGAGCGCATCGAGCTCGCACGACATTGGCTGGACGAACAGCCCGACGATCAGATTCTCCGAGAGTTGTACCTGTCGGCGCTGCGCGACGCGGGCCGGATGGACGAAGCCGTTTCAGCCGCGCGGCGATGGCTCGATGAGGAGCCGACGGACACCGCATGGCGACAGCGATACATCGGCCAGTTGGTCGCTGCGAAACGATTTGCGGAGGCCCAGCAGCGCGTGCTCGAATGGCTGGAGGAAGACGCCGACGATTACGAAATGACCGCCCTGCTGGTGGGCGTCTTCTGGGAAGCACGCGATGCCGAGAGCGCCGTCGAGACCGTGCAGACCGGCATGGAGGACCCGCGATTCCGCCGGGAGTATGAGCGCATGCTGGCGACCTCTTATCGCCTGCTGCAGCGTTGGGATGACGCCGTCGAAGTCTATCGCCGGATCGGCGGCCGTCTGCGAAGCGAAGGCACCGATCAGCAGCTCTTCAACACACTCATCGAAGCCCAGCGGTTCGACGAAGTCGAAAAGGAAGTCAGCGGACTACTCAGCCAGAAGACGTCTGCGCAGGATGGCGCCGAACGGTTTGATTATGCGACGCTCGTCGCCCTGCGAAGGCAGATGGCGAGAATCTTCCAGCTCACCGACCGAAATATGCAGGCCATCCAGCAGTTGGAGGAAGTCTTCGAACTGACGAAGGGTCTGTCCGAGGCCAATCCGCACTCCGGCGCGCTCAAGCAGGAACTCGTCGGCATCCACAACGACCTGGGCTACACGCTCGCCGACGAAGGTATCCGCCTCGATGAAGCCGAGCGGATGATTCGCCATGCCCTGAGCGAAGAGCCGCTGAACTCGGCCTACCTCGACAGTCTCGGCTGGGTCTTTTACAAGCAGGGCCGATTCGAAGCAGCCATCGAGCTGCTCGAACGCGCCATTCTCCTGACCGCGCGGGATGATGCCGTGATGTACGACCACCTGGCCGATGCACTGTATCGCGCCGGTCGCGTCGACGAGGCCCGAAAGAACTGGGAAGAGGCCCTTCGCCTGAGCGATCGCGACCGCTACCCGCCCCCCATTCTCGAAGACCTGCGGCTTCACGATGCCGTCCGCGCCAAGCTCGCCCAGCTCGATCGCGGAGAAACGGTTGAAACAGCGCCGCTGGCGCAAACCGAACAGCCGGAGCGAGACGGCAGCGCCGCGCGGCAGGCATCCACGAAACCCCCGGGCGGCGATGCACCGTAACCGGGTACCGCGATCGCCTCTCCACGTTATAATTCTCCCGTGGACAGAGTGAGTGATTGAACGTCGATCGTTTCTCCGGGTGTCGTCATGGCTGGTCACAGTAAGTGGGCAAACATCAAGCACAAGAAGGCGATCACCGATGCGCGCCGCGGAAAGCTCTGGAGCAAACTGGCGAGAAACCTGATCGTCGCCGCGCGGACCGGCGGAGGTGATCCGTCGATGAATCTTTCGCTGCGATACGCGATCGACAAGGCCAAGGCGGCCAACATGCCGTCCGACACGATCGACAAGGCCATCAAGAAAGGCACCGGCGAACTGGGTGGTGAGGCCTACGCTCCCGTACAGTACGAGGGCTACGGCCCCGGCGGTGTCGCCTTCATCGTCGACGCCCTGACCGACAACCCCCATCGCACCGCGCCGGAGATCAAAAAACTCTTCGAGCGCGGCGGCGGCAACATGGGCACGGCAAATTGCGTCAGTTGGAACTTCAAGGCCCTCGGCACGTTTCGCATCAAGTCCGATGTCGTAGATGAAGATACGCTCATGGAAGTCGCTCTCGAAGCCGGCGCCGACGACGTCGCCCGCGACGACGACGGTTTTGAAGTCACCTGCGAGGTACAGGCATACGAGGCCGTGCGCAAAGCGCTTGAAGCGCGCAAGATCGCCACCGAGCGCGCCGAACTCACCATGCGGCCGCAGTCGACAGTTATCGTCGACGCCGAAACGGGTACCAAAGTCCTCAAGCTCATCGAGGCCTTTGAAGATCACGACGACGTTCAGAACGTCTACACCAATTTCGAGATGCCCGACGAGATCATGGCCCAGTTGCAGGGATCGTAAGCCGCCGGCGCGGTGCTTGTTCGCGATCATTGCTCGCCCAGCGGTTACCGATCCTCATACTGAATCACGCATCAGCAGCGCCGCGAAGCCGCCGCCGCGCGCGACATCCGGCAGCACGAACTCCTGCTTCACAACCTGCCAGCCGTCGTGCCGGCCGGCGAACTCGGCAATCACTTCCTCGTTTTCCTCTCGTTCGATCGAACAGGTCGCGTAGATGATCCGCGTCCGTGGGCCCGCGATCTCCGCCGCCTGCCCGAGCAGCTCCTTCTGCAACGCAGCCATCTCCTGCAGATGCCGATGACTCGCGCGATACCGCGCCTCGAGCCGCCGCGAGAGCACACCCGTATTCGTGCAGGGTGCGTCCACCACGATCAGGTCCGGCTTGCGGCCAATCCGCGCCAGCGTGGCCGGCAATTCCTGCGAAGGGCACGTCTGCACGATCGAAATACCCAACCGGGCGGCGTTCTCAGGGATGCGCTCCAGACGCGATGCATCGACATCAGTAGCTACGACCAGGCCGCAATTGCCCATCCGCTCCGCTGCCTGCGTGGATTTCGTGCCGACGCCGGCGCAAAAATCGAGCACGAATTCGCCCGATGCCGGCGGCGCGAGCAGCAGGGCACGCTGCGAAGTCAGGTCCTGCGGCTGGCAGAGGCCCTCGGCGAACTCCGGCGTATCAACAATCGACGGGTGGTCCGGCAGGACGACAGCGTCGGGATCGCTCACGCGCACGCAACGATGTCCCGCCGCTTCCAGCCGCGCGGTCAGCGCCTCGGCACTTGTCCGCATGGTATTGACGCGCAGCACAAGCGGCGGACGCGATCGCCCCGCCTCACAGATCTGCCGACAGCCCGCCGGCTTGAACCGCCGGTGCCAGCGCTCCACGAGATACATGGAGTGCGATGTTGCGGTCACCAGATAATCCAGCGGGCGACGGGCAGGGTCGGGAAACAGGTCCTGTTCGAATCGCCGGCCGCGCTCAGCGTCGAGCGGCAGCCAGCGACGCGGATCGACATCGGTGGAATACGCACTGACATCGCCTCGGCACTCCGTTATCTGTCGCAGTACGGCGTTCACCACCCCGGCCGCCCCCTTGCCATGTCGCCGGGCATGCTTGACGGCCTCGTTCACCGCGGCGTGCGACGGAATCCGGTCCAGCCAGCACAGTTGATAAGCCGCCACCGCGAGGATCATCCGCACGGCCGGCCGCAGCCCCTCCCAGCGACCGCGATAAAACCGAGCGCAGATGTGTTCGAGAGTAATCCGGTGCCGAAGCACGCCCGAGACCAGCTCCGATGCCAGAGCCGCATCCACCACGGACAGTGGGCCCTCCGCCTGCATGCGATCAAGCACGTCGCGCCCGCGGATCAGCCCGTCGTAAGACTGCACCAGCGCCTTGACGGCGCGCTCGCGCGCACTGCGATGACTCGAAGTGGTCGCTGTCATCTCATCCTCTCTGCAACATCCGGCGCGATCGGTACGAAGCGATCGCCCTCGCGCACGTGCCGGCCATTGACGTAGTCCTGCCAGCTCATGCATCGCCCGCCGGACGGCTTGATCTCCAGCACCTCCAGCTCCGCATCCGCCGTCTGAACGCGCATCATGTCGTTGATGCGGCCGGCCTCATCGGGCGTCGCCGCCGCGCGCGTGCGCAGGTCGTAGGCGCGTGCCCGTGCCAGTGTCACCTGCTCGTCACGCTTTCCGTCGGATGATACAAATCGACATACCGCCCCCGGCCACGACCACAGGCCGCAGATACGGCAGGCCAGCTCATGGGCCGGCATGTCAAACCGGATGTGCCCGTCCGCCTTGGTCAGTTTCGGTGCATAGGTCACGAGCGATGCATCCTGCGGTGTGCCCGGCGCGGTCGGTTCGCCTGACAGCAATTCCAGTGTCGCGCGAACGGCATCACATCCGATCCGCGACAGCCGGTCGTGAAGCTCATCGGCCGTTTCTTCCGGAGCGATGCGCGTCCGCCGCTGCACGAGGATCGGCCCGGCGTCCATCTTTTCGACCAGCCGGAAAATCGTGACGCCGGTCTCCATCAATCCGCGGATAACCGCCCACTGAATCGGCGCCGCACCGCGCAGTGCCGGCAAAAGTGAAGCGTGCAGATTGATGATGCCCGCCGGGAATCCCGAAAGCAGTGCCGGGCCGATCTTCTGCCCGAAGGCCGCGACATATGCGAGGTCCGCCTTCAGGGAGAGCAGATGCGCCACCTCGTCCGCCGCGTTCACGTCCGATGGTGTGACAACCGGCAGGCCCAGTTCGAGCGCTTCACGCTTCAGGGGCGTCGGTGTCACGTCTTTGCCGCGGCCGCGCGGCTTGTCCGGCTGACTGACGACCATGACGATTTCGTGGCCGTCATGCGCGATCGATCGCAGCGTGGGAATGGCGAACTCGCCGGAACCAAAAAAAAGCACACGCATCAGGAACTTCCTGCCGGAGCGCGCCGCGCCGCATCCGCCGGTCAAAGGGCCACGACACCGCGGGAGGACTTGTGCTTGCGCTCGAGTTCCCGGAGCGTCTTTCGATTGGCGATGCGATCGGTCTCCGACATGGCGTCGATGATCAGCCGCCCGTTCAGATGATCCAGCTCGTGCTGCCAGCACCGCGCCAACAGGTCAGCTCCGTCGGCTTCGATCGGTCGCCCCGTCAGATCGCTCGCCACGATACGGCAGCGCTGAGCCCGGCGGACGGTCACCGTTACGTCCGGTATCGACAGGCACCCCTCCTGCGATTCCGCATCTCCGAAAGTCTCGCGGATTTCGGGGTTGACGAGAATCATGTCATCCTTCAGATCGCCGGTAACGTTGCAGACAAAAAGCCGCAATGGCAGACCAACCTGCGGCGCGGCCAGTCCGACGCCCTGTTCTGCCCGCATGAGTTCGAGCATCCGCTCGGCCAGGGCCGCGAGGTCGGCATCGAACGCCTCGACCGGCCGGCAGACCTTCCTCAGGACAGGGTCCGGATAGCAAACGATCTGAAGCTTCGACCAGTCCCTCGACATGCAAGCGCCTCTCCCGCAAGACCTTATTCGCGGTATAATCCATTGTAGTGTAGCGGCGCGGCGCGAAACTGAAAACGCCACCAGCAGCGCACGGCATCAGCCGGTCGGTCGCCGATGCGTTCAAAGCGCGGTCGCTGTCGTGCAAGCGATCGTCATGAGCTTTGTCACGACCGGCCAACCTGCACCTCGTGATCCATGCACAGCGAATCGGGCGACAAACTTCCACCTCCCTCAGCGCAACCGGCCGTCGGTGCGGATGACGAACGCCGCGGCAAGGCGCGAAAGTTCTTCGAACACGCGAAGAAAGCCGCCGAACAGCGAAACTACGACTACGCCATCAAGCTCTACACAGACGGACTGGCGCTCTGGCCTGATGCCGTCGAAGAGGGTCTAAAACCCCTGCGAGTCGTCGCCACGATGCGGAAGCTCGAAGGCGGCAAGCCGGCGGGCTTCCTGGCCTCGCGCAAGCTGTCTCTGTCCGGCAAGGACTCGCTCAAGAATCTCAACAACGCCCTGCATCTTTACGGACTGGACCCCGGCTCGATCCCCCACATGGAGCAGATTCTGGAACTGGCGTCGCGGGGCATGCTCTATCGCGTCGTCTGGTGGATCGCTCCGGTGCTCGTAGAGGCCTACGACACGTCTGGCAAGAAGCTGGCCATGTCCCACTATGCCGCCGCCTGCGCGGCGATGGATCACGCTGCTGAGTTCGCCCTTCAGGCCGGCGACGATCGAATCCAGATGGAGATTCTGCAGGCATGCATCGCCACGGCGCAGATCTGGGCGCAGCACTATCCCACGTCGCTCGATGCGCAGCGCGCCCGCAGTGACGCCACCGGAAAACTGACGATCACCAGGGGCAAGTTCAGCCGCGACGGCGACATTACCGAATCCATGCTCGACGCCGAGCGCCAGGCCGACCTGCGAGATCGCGACAAAGCGATACAGTCCGAGGATCGACTCGCGTCGCTCATCGCCAAGGCGCGGGAGGAGTGGCTCGCGCAGCGGGACGTGCCGGGCAAACTCATCAACCTCGTCAACCTGATGCTGCGGGCCGACGATCCCAAGGCGGACAGCGAAGCGATCGCTTTGCTGGAGGCCGAGTACAAGGCGACGAACAATTACGCTTTCAAGATGAAAGCCGACGACGTCCGCATGCGCCATTTCCAGCGGCAGTTGCGGCAGGCCGTCGAAAAAGCCGAGCGCAGCGCCGGCGACGCCACCGCACAACAGGCGGTGCAGGAATTGGCCGCGCGAATCAATGAAGCCGAATTAAAGATCTTCGCCGAGCGACGCGAGAAGTACCCGACCGACCTGAAACTCCACTTTCACCACGGGGTCCGGCTCTTCAAGGCAGGACGCTTCGACGAGGCCATCCCCCTGTTTCAACGGTCGCAGGGCGACGGTCGGCTGCGGCTCGAGAGCCGGCTTTATCTCGGCCGGTGCTTCTTCGAGAAGAACTTCCACGATCAGGCCGCCGGCACCCTTCGGGCCGCCGTCCGCGACCTTGAGACGACCGCCGGGAAGCTGCCGCTTGAGCTTAATTACTGGCTTGGCAGGACCTTAGAGAAGCTCGGGAAGAAGGACGAAGCCCGGGCGGTCTATGGCGAACTGATTCAGATCGATTACAATTACCGCGATGCCCGCCAGCGGCTGGAGCGAATCGTCGCCGGCGAACTGGATTAGCCACGACCGGCCTGAAATGCCTGCTGGCATTTACCCGCATGCGGGATAGTTTAAATGATGTCATCCGGCGTTATAATTGTCGGACTACGGATAAAGTAACCGCGAGATTGCATCGACGCTGAGCACAGGAGCAGACTTTGGCCAGATCACTTTCCTCACAGAAGCGAATGCGGCAGAACACCAAGCGCGCCATGCGCAACAAGGTGCGCAAGACCATCATCAAGACCAGCATCCGTGAGTTTACGGACGCCGTCAGCAGCAAGGACGCCGCATCCGCGGAGACGGCCTATCGCAAGGCGGCCAAGGTCTTGGACCGCTTCGCCTGCCGCCACGCCGTCCACCCGAACACGGCTGCTCGCCGTAAAAGCCGACTGGCCAGGCGGCTCAATGCCTTGAAGGCCGGCGCCAAGAGCTGATCTGCCGCGCTGCCGCCGCGCGAACCATGCCCAAACCGCGCAACGACCGATTCGTCTCCCGGGCCGGGGAAAAGCTTGCTCACGCGCTGAATGCTTTTCATATTTCCCCGGTCGGATGGATCTGCGCCGATCTCGGCGCGAACGCCGGCGGATTTACGGATTGCCTCGTGCAGGCCGGAGCGGCAAAAGTCTACGCGGTCGAACGCGGGTACGGCGTGCTTGATTACCGCCTGCGAAAAGACGCTCGCGTCGTGGTCATGGAGCGCACCGACGCCCTGCACGTCTCGCTGCCCGAGCCGGTGCGCCTCGTCACCATCGACGTCGGCTGGACGCGGCAATCGCTGATCCTCCCGGTCGCCCGACGGCTTACATTGCGACCTGAAGCCCCCGGGGGCGCCGTGCAACCAGCCGATGAACCGGGGGAGCCACAACGCACACTTATCGCGCCGGTCTGCCATGTCATCAGTCTTATCAAGCCGCACTACGAGGCGTCGCCCGACGAGCTTACCGGCGGCGTACTCCCCGATGAATTGACGGAGCACGTCGTCGCGCCGCTTCGCGAATCGCTCACTTCGCTGGGCCTCAAGCTCCTCGCCGAAACCGAAAGCCCCCTCCGCGGTCACGCGGGCAACCGTGAGCTCCTCTGGCATCTGCAAGTGATGTGACGTGTCCCACTGACGGATCGGGGTGGCGCCTGCATCCTGCCCATGACATGTCGCACCGGTATTGTGCCGACAACCCATAGCGAATTACAAAGGGCGGAGTGGTACGCTGCGCGTGCGACGGCGGATGAGGAGGATGGGTAGTGCGCAGAGGGCGGCTGTGGCCGGTTCGGGGACGGGGGTGATGGCAAAGCAGACAGCGCCGGCGTCCGTCATGGGTATCGTCGCGTCGAGCCGGCAGGCCAACCCGGGCCATCATCGTCGGAAGGACCGAGAAAAAAGTGCGG
>CAADGE010000013.1 GCA_900696465.1 uncultured Planctomycetota bacterium | reverse complement strand
CTCCAATCGGTTATGGCCTTCGGCGGCTGTGCGAACGACGCACACGCCCGCCTTGCAACCGATAGGTGGCAAGCCCCAGCGACCGCGCGCCGCAGTCAAGGTGGAACCGTCGGAGAAGAGGACTCCTCTGGAGTAGTACCTTGACGGCGAGCACGGTCGCTAAAATGAGGGTGTTCTGATTTGCAAGGCGGGGGTGTTGATCGCGTCACTCGAAGCCCGCCATGCCCGGCGGGATTCGCCATGCGATGTGACTTACGGCAGCGTTAGAGAAGTGATTGCAGTTCGGCGAAGCGCTTTTGTACGTCGTCCCACGACGGGCTTGTTCCGAAGCAAAGGACTTGGCATTGCGCCTCGTAGTCCTTGCGGATCATGGCGAGCAAGTCGCCGGTCGGGAAGAGCGCATCGCTCCTGGCGAAGCTCATGCCGTCGGGCGGAAGGTAGTCGCGTTCAAAGTGTTCTTTGCTGACACGGTCGTAGTCGGCCTTGATGTTCGCGTACTCATCGGATTCGAGCATGGCTCGAACCTGCGGTTGCCCGGCAAGTTGAAACAGGTCGTAATAATGCCTGGCGTAAGTGCCGATGGGTCGGCCTTCGCGATTGAAGATTTCGACCTTGGCGTGGATGGTGAACATCTTCTCGACGAACGTGCGCCGGAAGTGAAGCAGCCGCATCGGGAACGATTGCTCGTCCTCAGTTCCTAACGTGTGATTGGTCCGTTTGAGGAATTCAGCCAAGTACGAGCGAATCTGCACTTCTTCGGTCGGCTCACGTCCGCTCGCCGCTCCGGCCTCCAGCAAGATTCGGTTGGGGACCTCCCCCGGCCCGCCGAATCGCTGATCGTAGGTGAACACGTCGTTGCGGCCAAAGCCGCCGATGGTCTTGCTGGCTTCGGGCAGAAACGTGAACGCCGGATGTCGTTTGACCGCGTCGCGCAGTTTTTTTAGTTCGCGGTCAATGCCGTTCTTACCAAGCGGCGGCGTGAATGCGTCGGGGTCGAGAAAGATGTCTATGTCTTCGGAGAATCGCTCGATCAGGTTCCAGCCTTTCGACAGACTTGTTCCGCCCTTGAAAATGATCTTTTCGCCGGCAACGCCGGCGATGGCGCGTAGCGCCTCGGTGACGTAGTAGTCTTTTTCGATGATTGCAGGGCGCAGGCCACGGGCGCGGAAGTGCTCCGCCGCCTGGAGGATGGCCTGTTCAAAATCCGTATGCTCGAAAAGTCGCATGTCAGCGGGTGCCTTTGGCTTGCCAGTTTTTCGCAGTCGGCATCGCCGCGAAGATCCCGAAATCAAAACGCGACAGCGGGTTCAAGGATTCCCGCAAGCGCCTAAGTTCTTCATCGGACCGGCGAAGTAGTTCGCCGAATGCTCCGAGCATCGCGCGCACGCGCGGAGGCTCAGTGTGCGCCGCACCAAGCAGCCGCTCGTAGCGGTCGGGTTCTGATAGTAGCATTCGCATCCGTTCGATGGTCTCCTTCGCCGATAGCTCCCCCGTTTTGCCACCGTTGCGCAGGAAGTCAAGAATCGCGGCGTCGGTCGCGGTAAGCCGCGACCACGCCTCGGGTCGGCGCGTGTGGATCAACGCATCCTCGCCGACGAGTTTTCGGGGAAGGCTGAGCGCGGTCGTCGCGAGTTCCGCCCGCCTGGGGTTCTGCGTGGTGAAGCCCAAGTGACTGGCGGCGGCGATTCCCGATGGGAAAGCGTTCTTGCGGCTTGTTGCCAATTTTCGGATTGCAGCGGGATTCGGACGGCTCTTTCCGAAAGCGGTTTGCCGGGTTCGATAGTAGATGCCCTTGCTGAGCCGCTCGATGGCTCCCTGCCTCGCCAAGCGCGAAAGCGCTTGGGCGGCTGCCGTGAACGACAGGTCGCGGAAATCGTCGAGCCGCCATAGGCGGTCGCCGCCCCGTTCGATTCGCTGGCGAATGAGCGTGGCGGTGCGGCCGGTCGGGGATGTGGCCTTGCTGTCCATGCCTCAATTATGGGCAAGGCCGGTGGGAATGTCAAGTTTTATTGCTAAAAAACTTGACATTCCGCGCCCTGCCAACGGTCAGGGCACGATTATCGGGCAATTAGGGGTTTCACACGGGTTTCGAGCTGGCCTTGGCGATCAGCCGAGAGCGTCACTCTGGCGCTGTTTCGGGCTTACCGAGTTTCTTGCGTGACACTGCCTTCTTTTGTTCGGCTGCGCGGGTGCGCTCAAGGGTGCGTCGCAGCAAGTGCTCCAGCATCCTTGGAAATTCCATGGTTAGCATGTGCGATTCCCGGTCGCCAAACTCTCTCATCCATGGACCGTGCATCATCTTCGAGTTCGCCAGTCGATTGAGCCGCTTCATTTCGCGCTCAATGGCCTCAGGATTGCCGGTCTTGCAAGCTCTGTAGACCTCCATCGCCAACTCGTAGAGCCACGGCGCGTCCTCGCGCATGAAGCTGGCGGCCATGAGGATTGTGACGGGATCACTGGGATCGTCGGACATATGCATCATGTCCTCAAACATCATCGGGTGGAATCGCATTCGTCGCATCTTGCTTTGACGCGGAGAGTCGTCCAATTCGCTAATTCGAGTCTCAAGTGCTCGCACCCCTGCAACGAGTTCTTCCATGATGTCGTTTGTGGAGCGGCTTGGCTTCGGGCTTCCGCTCGGTTTTGGAATCGCTGCGATCTGCTGTTCGAGTTTGGGCCATAGAGCTTCGAATAATTGGGAAGCGCGGGCTTCTGCGACGGCTTGGTTCGCGACTTGGTTGATTGACTGGATTACCTCGCTCAGCCCAATCTTGTCCATTTTCTTCGCTTGAAATCGCGCCAGTGGCCCCGTTATGTCCTTTATATCTAAATCCATTAGCAGCGGGATGACACGGCTGTGCTGAAGCGATTTCGCAAGAGCACCTGCCTCGAAGAGAAGCCAAGGCGCACTGACGTTTTCGCGCGTCACGCAGGTGATGCCAAAGTTCGCGGCTTCGAGTTCCTTGGCTATTTCAATTTCCCAGCGGCCACCGGCGGCGATGTCCGCCTCGGACATCCATGGCTCGACGTTGTGAAGCACAAGGGGTAGCCATTCCTTGAGAGCTGATGCGAGCACCTTACTTCGCTCGCCGCTCCAACTGATGAAAACGCGGAGCGAGCCGACTGGCTGTGGTGGATTGGCGAGTTCTGCCATAGCGGAGCATTCTACTGGGATTCCTGCCTTTCACCATGCCGGATTCGGTAATCCAAGTAAACTGGGAATTGCATGTCTGCGGCTTATTTGCCGCCGGTCTCCTCAACGGCTGCGGAGATTCGCTGACACGCATACTCGAAATAGACCGGGTCGCGCTCGATGCCGACGAAACGCTTGCCCGCCATGACGGCGGCAACGCCGGTCGTACCTGATCCCATGAACGGGTCGAGGATGGAGTCGGCTCGCATGTTGTCGCAGAAGTAGCGAACCTGTTCGAGCGGGCGCGGACACGGCACGGGATTGTCGCCGGCGTAGCCGTCCCACGGGCGCAGGTCGTTCACATGCCAATCACGCGGCAGGTGGTCGCGGAGCAGGTCGCGGCCGCTCCAGAAGATGACCGGGTCCCAGCTTAGACATGGCGACTTGCCCTTTCGGGGCGGGTACATCTTGCAGGCGGCGACGATACGGAATTTCTCCGGGAAATACTCATGCCACTTGTTTGCCTTGAGCGGGCTTTGCCAGACAAAGCACGGCCCGTCATCGGTGACGCGGATGAGTTCCGGTACGAGTCGCGCCATCATGGCGTCGTACTTGTCGGGAGCATCGTCGTAGCTTCGGTACTCGAAGCCGATGCCGTACGGCGGGTCGGTGACGACGGCTCCGATGCCGGAGAGCGTCGGCAGCACGTCGAAGCAATCAGCGCGGTACAGCGTGGCATTCCCGATGATGCGCTTCTCGACGGGAAGCAATTCGCTGGATCGGCGCTGTGCCGATGCGCCGCGCCGTTTACGGCGCTCCGCGTAAAACGGGTTGACGGGTCGGATGGATATTGTCGCGGTCATTGCCAATCTCCTTTTAAAAAAAGTGCGGGCGGGCCGCGAAAGCCCGCCCGCGTGATTGCCGTTAGTCCTTCTTTTCCGAAGCGACGCGTAGGACGACGCGTCCGTCGAGTGGCGCGGCTTCAAGCTGGATGTTGAAGCCTTTGCCGTCGGCGTGCGCCCATGCCGTGCCGATGCGAGTCCAGAAACCTTTCTGGCCTTCGCGGTCGCGCACCTGGTAGGCGACGTGGCTGGGCAGCTTGCCCGTGGTGGTTTGCTTGGTTGATTTCGTGTCTGACATTTTCGTTCTCCTTCTTTGGTTGTCCGGCCGCGACCATCGCGGCCTGATGACACGGTGAAAAAAGCCGCAATCAGTCGGGGGCGAAGCCAAGCGAAGCGCACCGGTCAAATGGAAAATGGTGGGTCCCCGAAGGGGGAAACGATTTTCTGATTGACCGGCCCGGCGACGGCTTTACGTGTTCATCGAATAGGCCGCATGTCTGCCGGACGGCACCAAAGCGCGAAGAGAACGATGGCGGACACGGGTGAATCAGCGAGAGCCGGATGCAAGCGTTTCCTGCCGTCGCACTGGTGCCCGCGAAGCGCCGTATCAAATTGGGACGCATCGCGCATGGCGTGGCGCGCCGACGATGCTTCCTGCATCACGCCGCTTGACGCACAGCCGAATCGAATCGTTCGGGAGATTGGAACTAACGGCACGCGGGCGCTGAAACCCGCGCCCAGCCAGCGTTTTGCCTCAAAGGCGCGAGAAAATTAACCAATTGTCAGCACTTGTAGTGGTAGAATAAAGAATGCTCCGCATCAACCAAAGCACGAGTTCCGCCGGGGCCAAGAGTTACTACTCGACGGCGGACTACTACTCCGAAGGCCAAGAGTTAACCGGCCATTGGCGCGGTGCAGGCGCAAAGCGCCTGGGCCTCTCCGGCGTCGTGAACCGCAAGGAATGGGATGCGCTCTGCGACAACCGCGACCCCGCTACTGGAAAGGTGTTGACGCCGCGCCAGAAGGAAATCCGGCGCATCGGCTACGACTTCAATTTTCACGTCCCGAAGAGCATCTCGATTGTGTACGGCATGACGAAGGACGAGCGGATATTGGAAGCGTTCCGAAACTCCGTGAACGACACCATGCAGGACATGGAAGCGGAGATGAAGACCCGCGTGCGGACGGCGGGGAAGAACGATGACCGCACGACCGGCAACATGGTGTGGGGCGAGGTTATTCACACAACCGCTCGCCCCGTGGACGGCCTGCCGGACCCGCACCTGCATGCGCACTGCTTCGCCTTCAATTCGACGTGGGATGAGAAGGAGCAGCGATGGAAGGCCGGGCAATTCGCCGACCTGAAGCGCGATGCGCCGTATTTCGAGGCGAAGTTTTACTCGCGGTTTGCACGGCGGCTGGAAGAGTTGGGATTGCCGGTCGAGCGTTTGAAAAAGGGTTGGGAGCTTCGTGACATCCCCAAGTCGGCGATAGAGAAGTTCTCGCGGCGGACGGCGCTCATCGAACAAGAGGCGAAAGAGCGTGGCATGACCGACGCCGCCGAGAAAGACAAACTTGGGGCGAAGACGCGCGAAGGAAAGTGCAAGGAAATCAGCTTCGACGAACTGCGCGAATATTGGCGCTCGCGCCTGACGGCCGATGAAAGCAGCGCGGTACATGCTGTTGCCGGTCGCATCGGAGGCGCAGCTATCGGCGAAGACCGGCACGTCGCGGCGGAAGCCGCATCGCGGGCGGTCGAGCATTGCCTGGAGCGCAGTTCCGTGGTGCCGGAGCGCAAGCTCCTCACCGAAGCGCTGAAGCGCAGCGTCGGCGCGGCCGGACCGGAGACGGTCGAGCGGGCCGTCAATTCGCAAGGGCTGCTCGTCGCCAAGCGCGACGGGCGACGGATAGCGACGACGCGAAACGTGCTCATTGAAGAGCGGGCAATGATCGCCTTCGCGCGCGACGGCCGGGGGACGTGCCGCCGCCTGGGACCGGCGGACTACACGTTCAAGCGGGCGTGGCTCGATGACGGCCAGCGCAAGGCAGTCTTGCACGTGCTGAATTCGCCGGATCGCGTGATTGTGATTCGCGGCGCGGCTGGAACCGGCAAGACAAAAATGATGCAAGAGGCCGTGGAGGCAATCGAAGCCAGCGGCAAGCATGTCTTCACGTTCGCGCCTTCGGCGGACGCCAGCCGTGGCGTGCTGAGAGAGGACGGATTTGCGAATGCTGATACCGTCGCGCGGCTTCTGAAAGACGAGCGGATGCAGGCGGAGATTCGCGGGCAGGTGATATGGATTGATGAGGCCGGGCTACTTGGAACGAAGCAACTCGGGCAGGTGTTTGATCTGGCGGGGAAACTCGATGCCCGCGTGGTGCTATCGGGCGACCGCAAGCAGCATGGCTCCGTCGAACGTGGCGCAGCGCTACGGCTCCTGGAACAGGAAGCCGGTCTTGTGCCCGCCGAAATCCGCGACATCAAGCGCCAGTCCGGGGATTACAAACGGGCGGTGGAAGCGCTAAGCGACGGCCGGACGGAAACGGGATTCCGTCAACTCGACAAACTCGGCTGGATTCGGGAAGTACGCACGACGGACCGGTACAAGACTCTTGCCGCCGATTACGTCGGCGCAGTCTCGCACGGCAAGACGGCGCTCGTCGTTTCACCAACGCACCGCGAAGGCGAGTGGATCACTGACGAAATCCGGTCGCTTCTCAAACGGACGGGCAAGCTCCGCGACGGCGAGCGTCGGCTGTGGGTACTGCACAATCGTAATCTGACGGAGGCGCAGCGCGCCGACTCGGTCAATTACGACGCGGATTCGGTGCTCGTGTTTCATCAAAACGCCAAGGGATTCACCAAGGGGGACCGTGTGACGGTCGATGCTGGACCCCTGCCGCTCGCCGAAGCGGCGAAGTTTCAGGTATTCGACCGCGATGTCCTGCCGGTCGCGCCGGGCGACGTGCTGCGCGTCTCGCGCAACGGCACGACGATTGACGGTCTGCACCGACTGAACAATGGCGAGTTGTTCTGCGTCCAGCGATTCGACGACGCGGGCAACCTGGTCGTGAGAAAAGTAGGCGGCGACAAGAGTAAGGAACCCGCCGATGACTGGGTGATATCGAAAGAATACGGGCACCTGGCACATGGTTATTGCGTCACGTCGCACGCCTCGCAAGGCAAGACCGTGGACCGTGTTTTCATCGGGCAATCCTCGGAGTCATTCCCCGCGTCGTCGCGGGAGCAATTCTACGTCTCGGTGTCGCGCGGCCGGGAAGGCGTCACGATTTACACCGACGACAAGGATGCGTTGCTCGATGCCGTGAGCCGCTCGGATGATCGCGTGTCGGCGACGGAACTCGTGTCGGGCCGCGATTCGCGGCATCGCGCGGAAATTCTGCAACGCATCGAACGGCTGACGCCGGAATACAACGTGCCTGCACACGTCGCGGCAAAGGAACGAGAGGGGATGATTCATGATCGATAAGATTCTGGACAAGTACGGCGCGCGCGACACGGGAGCGAACGACAATGAATCGCAAGAGGAAGTCGTCGTCGATGATCTCGGTTCGTTCGGGTTTCTGCGTGGGTCGCGCGAGCGGGCGACGATGCTGGAATTGCGAAGGAAAGACGGCGGCATTCTCGCCGTCGCGTACGGGTACATGGACAAGGCGGAGTTTGATCCCTCCGACGGCATCACGCTTCACCTTGCCGGTCAACAGGTTCGCATCAAGGGCCGAAACCTCAACGTCGAGGTTCATCCGAAAGTACGCCTTTATGAAGCCATCTGCCGCCATCGCGTCCCGTGGCTACGCGAAGCCGACGAGCCGGAGCTAATAGCGGCAAGCGAACGGGCGGCAATTATCGAGTCAATTGAGTGGTAGCGGCACTTTCACTGTTTCTGACCTTTGGACAGCGCAATGGCGTCGTCGCGTGGTCGGAAGTTCCTGCGCGGGACTGCTTGCGCAATCGATACAATCGTGGTACACTTAAATTGCAAACGGAGCGGCGAATGAGCGACGAAAAGGCTGATAACGATCCGGCAGGGAAACAAGACAAGCGATTGCCGCCTGGACAAGAAGCCGGAAAGACAACCGTAGTTCGTGAGCAGATTGATCCAGCATTGACGCGAGATAAGCACATTCAATCGGCTGACAGAGTAGAACATGCCCCCGTGGCAAAGCGATTTGATTCGTCGTTAACCCGCGACAAGTATCAAGGATCGCACCAATCGGCACCCAAGGACCTTGTGACCGAACAGATTGATCCGGCGCTGACCCGTGAAAAGCATCGGCCATCGACACCGGGCCGACATGAATCAGATTCCCTGGCGCGTCTCGCAAAAGAGGCAAGCGTGGCCGATACGGGATTTTTGCAACCAGGAATCAGCGGTGGCGTGAGCGTGAATCTCGAAAACGCATTGGTTGCGCCGAATACGCCGAAGAACTTGGCGCAAATCGTCAAGGGCAATGGTAAGGGAGCGCCATCAAGCGGCCGGTGAATGGGGATCAGGGCGCGCTACCGTTGCCGCTGTTCGTATGTATCCAAAACGCTTCCGATGAATTCGGCTAACTGATAGGCATCCGCGACTGAGGGAGCTTCCTTGCGAATTCTTGCGACAAGGGCATCTCTTGCCGTGGCGGATGTCCAATCATCTGCCGTTAGTCTTCCGTCCGCCCCAAGTATGATGATGTTCGCAGCGGCAGAGATTGTGAGTGGGCTTTCATTTGGAAAGAGGTCGGTAAGGGCTTTACGAATGGCATCGTTTCGCCCCCCTTTCATTAGGTCGTGTACGAACGCACCGCCGAGCGAACCGTCATTTGCCTTATCTCCAGCCGCATCAAAGAGCAATGCGAGGACAACCATGCTCGATGCTGACTGTAGCTGTTCCTCCGTTGGTCCCGCGCGAACCACCGAGAAATCACCTGCTTTATCGCTGGCCCAACGGTATCCGCTTGCCGGTCGCCAATTACCTTCGTTAGGCCCCGATACGACGTGTGGCGCAGTCGGATGGAGAATACCTGCCTTCCACCTGACTGACATACTTTTGAGGTCATCGGGAAATACCCAAGTGTAGCCCGGCAATGGACGCCATTTTCCAGGCGAATCACCCGCTTCTACGTTCGGATGCTTGGGGTCGCGTGCCCCCGGCTTCCATTGCACCCGAAGGGAGTCCTTGGACGGAAACGAATATCCTGGATCGGCGTTCCAGTATCCTTCCTTTTGTGCGGACGTGATATTGGCATAATCCGGATGATGTTCGCCCGAGACCCAGCGAACCGAAAAATCCCCCGCATTGGCTGTTACCCAAGTGTATCCGGGTGCCGGTTCAAGTTTCCCGTCATCCGAACGTACGACGTTTGCAGGAAGGGGGCGAACGGGCGCTGGCGATGGGGCGGATTCTGAGACAGAGGGTGTGGTCTGTTCTGCTGTCGTAACCTGATTTGCGGATGCCTGAGTTGAAGATGGTGAGCGCGAGCCGAATGTGATTGCCAGACTTACAACGATGAGCACGGCGACGGTAATGGCTCCTGCAACGAGCCAGCTATTGCGACGGCGATTGGTGTGTCCCGGATTTTGTGGATCGGCTGCACGTTGGGTGTCGGCTGATGCGGAGTGAGGTTTCTCTTCGCCAGCGTTTGGGGCGGCGCTGGACGTGGCCGACCTGCCATTGCTGGCCTTTGCCTGATTCGTCTTCGCAGTGTCGGTCTTGGAATCCGGCTTCGGACCTGCACTTACGTTCATGTTCGAGCCGGGACGCGGAGCGATGCCGTTACGAACGAGCCTGGCAATAGCGTCTTCAAGCGAGTTCGCTTGAACCTTCGCCTTGACTCTCTCTCCTGTTGCAATCTTGGTTCCGCTAATCTCGAAGATCACGCGCAGTCCTCCGATTTAGCCCAGACGATTCGGAGTCGAACATATGGCTTGTGATGAAGCCAATTGCTTCAAGTCAGCCGTGGTAGCGTACTAGTGAGGTATTGTCCCGTGAAGGACTGAAGTTCTCAACAGCCAGATTGAATGCCGCTAAACAAGCGGCGACGCCCGGCACAGAGTGGGTTGCAAACTCGCACTCGATAATGACTTACGAGCGAAGGATGTGTTGAGAGGGCCGTGAGCACCGCTACCCGCCCCCGCCGTTCGTGATTCCTGCGTTTGGGTCTTCGTCGTGCATCCGTTGTCGTCGGGTTTTCTTGCGGGACGGCTTGCTCGGGCGCGTCGTGGGCGGTTTCAGGAATTGTCCGCCGCTTCCCGTCTTCGGAGCGTTTGCCTGCTTCTGCGGCTGTTGGGGCGGCTTGATCGGATTGCGTAGCGGGGGGATGTGGCGTTCCGCGTCTTCTGGAGAAGGTGCAACGTGAGTCGGTTGCGCTCGTTCATGGCGCGGCGTGACGGTACTGCTTCCTGGACTTGCGTCGGGAATATGAGCCGAAGCCGAATCACTCTCCAACGCGGCCAGCGTGGGGCTTTCCCGCCCGATGCACCAGGCGACGATGCGGCCGGGTTCCACCGTGTTCTGGCCTTCGGCGAGTGCATTGGCGGCGGCGAAGAGCATCGTGCCGTCGGCGTTCCACGCGACGCCGGGATAAATGGACGCGGCATCGGCGGTGAGTTCGAGGCAAGGCTGTTGCGTGGCAATGTCCCACAGGCGGACTTCGCCGGGTCGGGTGCTGTCGATTCTCAGTAGTCCGCTGCTGCTGGCAAGCCGCTTTCCATCGGGCGAAAATGCAAGCCCACTGATTTTGCGGCGGTGGCCTTGAAGCGTGGCAATCGTTTCACCGGTTGCCGCATTTAAGATATAGATGCGCTTGTCGGCGCTGCCGGTCGCAAGCAGTTTTCCGTCATCGGAGAACGCGAGCGCCGTTACCTCGCTCCTATGCGGAGTGACGGTCCAGGACGGTGCGTCGCTGCCAGTGCGAAACAAATCCACCGCGCCGTCTGGCCGTCCCACAGCGATCCCCTTACCGTCACGACTGACGGCAAGTGCGGAGTGAGGCTTCAATCCGCGAATCAAACCCGCCAGTGAAGTCTCGGCGTTTCCGATGACGGTGCTGCCGCAAACGACGGCCGTCGGCAAGACGACGACCGTCTCCGTATCGGACACCAAACCCGAATGGCTCTCCACGGAACCGTTGCGAAGATCCCACGTCAGTAATATCCGGCGCTCGGATCGGGAATAGGTCTGGCCGAATTCGCCGACGCCCATGAGGGAGCCGTCTTCGCAGACGGCGGCGAGCTGGAGTCCGTTGCCATTAAGCGCACGGATGCCATTGCGGTGAGCGAAGGCAACCCGACCGCCGCTTCTTTCGCCTGTCGGCCAGACTCGGAGATTGCCCGTCGCGTCGGCGGCGGCGATGAATCGCCCGTCGGCGCTCATGGTGAGCGCATGAACGAGCGAGCCGCTGCCGGGATACGTGCCGCTGAGCCTTCCGTTCTTGACGTTCCAGCGTTGAACTCCGACGGTTCCGGTAGTGACGATTTCTAAGCCGTCGAGCGTGAAAAAGGGCCGCAGTTGACCGAATGGCACGAAGGGTTCGGACGAAAGCACGGGAGAATCGGCGATCATCTGCTGATGGGGTGAGACAGTGGTGGCGTTTTCGCCGTTCGCCGCGTTCCAAACCAGAACATGCCCATGAAGATTCGATCTCAGGTGGAGTTCGTATCGGCCGAAACTCTGGCTGGCTACCTGCGATCCGTCGTGATTGAACGAAAGCCCGGTCACGGGGCCGGTATGGACGGGACCTCGGGCGACGATGACGCCTTGCCCGGTATCCCAAATCTGCGTCACGCCGTTTTCATACCCGACGGCGAGAGCGGGGCCTTGCGGCGCAAACGCCGCCGCCGTGACTGCTCCGTTTTGAACGTCCGTGCTTCGCGCAAACTGCCCGCGCTTGTAAGCGCGAGCAAGGTCTGTTTTTTCATTCCTGGAACGCGACCACAGGAACAAGTCGTTGCCGGGGCTACCGGAAAAATAAGTGTTGCTGTCGGGCTTCAGCGCCATGCAGCTTGTCAGGTGTCCGGTCGGAAGCTCCCTTGCGATAACTCCGGTCGCGGCATCGATTTCGATGACGCGATCCGTGCCGGAAGCGGCCAGCGCGATGATGTGTTTTCCGTCAGGCGCAAAATCGATCTCCGAGAGCAGCACGTCGTTGTGGAAAACTTCCGTCGCGTCGGGCACCCGGAAAACCGTCAGTCGCCCCTGGCGGTCGGCGCAAGCGAGACGGCTGCCCGTGCGGTCGAGGGCGAGCCGGTTCCAATTGATGCCGTCACGCGCGATGTGCATGGATGACGGCGCATGGGCGATGCCATGCAGGTAGTGCCATTCAAAGCCGCGCGGATCATCGCCGGTGGGCGCGTCGTACTTGGCGAGCAATTGTTTTGCGACGGGAGTCTCCCCCCTGGTCAGCGCTGCCTGGGCGTCCCGCATGTCGGCGACGTACTCTCGCCGAAGCCGGTCGCTGGTGGCGGTCTTCTCGCGGCTTTCCGCCGATTGGGCGCGCGTGGCGAAGTGTAGGGATGCTGTGGAGCCTCCGAGCAAGGCGAGGCCAGCAATCGCTAGTACAGCGGTCGCAACGGGCCTCCGGCTGCACCAGCGCCGCGCCCTGAGAATCCGGCCGGGCAACCGCGCGGCAACTTGTTCACCTGCTGCGAACCGGCGAAGGTCGGCGGCAAGCTCTGCCGCCGACGCGTAGCGATCCACCGGCGATTTCTCGAGACATTGCAGACACACGCGCTCGATGGCTTCGGGCACGGCGGGATTCAGCTTCGTGGGCGCAATCGGTCGGTCCCACGCAATCTGGTGAAGCACGGCATCGCGGCCGACGCCTGCCGTCGTTGGAAACGGCGGACGCCCGGTCAACAGGAAATAAAGCGTCGCTCCCAAGCCGTACACGTCGCATGATGGCGTAATCGGTCCGAGTCTGGGGTCGGCCTGTTCGGGCGGCATGTAATGCGGCGTGCCAAGTCGTTGCAGCGATTTGGTCAGTACCGTCCCCGCGTCGAGTTGCTTGGCCAGTCCGAAATCGGCTACCAGCACGCGCCCTTCATCTTCGATGAGGATGTTCTCCGGCTTGATGTCGCGGTGTACGACGCCCGCCTGATTGGCGGCTTGGCAAGCCTCGGCGGCATCGGCAACGATGCTTGCGGCGATCTTGGGTTCAAGGGGCTTCGCCCGCGTGAACCGGTGCAAGTCAACGCCTTGCACGCGCTTCATGGCGATGAACGGCTTTCCGTCTGTCTCGCCGATTTCATGCACCGGAACGATGCCCGGATGCCGCAGCCGTGCGACAATCTGCGCTTCCTTGCGGAATCGCCGCAGCACTTCCGGCTGATCGGCGTGTTCGTCGCGGAGAATCTTGACGGCAAACGACTTCGGCGAGTCGTTGCGCGTGGCGTCAAATACATCGCCGAACCCGCCCCCGCCGATGCGGGCGCGAAGCGTGTAGTTTCCAAAGGATTTGGCGGGCAATGGCAGGCCGTGGATGTCGCTTGAACCCGCCGACCTGCTGGCAGTTTCGTCGCTGGCGGGATTCGCGGCGCGGACGCGCGCCTGGCGTACCCTCACCGCGTTGATGATTTCCTGACGGAGATTGGGAAGCGACGGATAACTGGAGCAAAAGGCGTCGATGTCGGCAGGCGTGTGGGACTGCTGCGCCAGAAAGGCGTCGATCAATTCCGAAACGGCTGTGTTCTCTTCATTGCCCGCCATGCGCGACGTTATTACTCCGATGAGAAGTTCAATGACGTGGAGCCGAGCGCCTGTTTCAATCGTTCAAGAGCGCGGTCCATGCGCGAATTGACCATCGCGCGCTTCATGCCGAGCGCGGCGGCGATTTCGGATAGCGTCAAGCCCTTGAGCCGCAACTCGAACATCTTCTGCGTATCGTCGGGCAGCGCCGCGATGGCGGCGTTCAACCGTTCGTACCGTTCTTTTTTGCGCTGGAGCTTGCTTACCGTCGGGCCTTTCTCGGGCACCGCATCCCGCGCGTCGCTGGCGAGTTCAAGCAAGGCGCGCCTGCGCTTGCGGCCGAAGTAACGAACGGCGTTCCGAACCACCGTCGCCAGCCATGCCTCGAACTGCCGCTGCGGTTCCTCGTGCAGGGCTAATCCGCCGATGTCGCGGAAACACGCGGTCATGGCGTACTGCACGATCTCGTCGGCATCGGCATAGCGAAGCAATGGCGCGGATGCGGCTTTGAGCACGACCTGGCCCATCCACAGTCGATAGCGGCGCAGGAGCCGTTCCAGGGCCTCGGCATCCCCTTTGGTCGCATTCAGAATCAGTTCTTCGTTTTCCACGTCGGTGCCTGTCCGTGCTGGGCGTCGGTCGAGTCCGGCGTCCTAACTCGAAAAAAAATCGGCAACAACCGAGAGCGCGGAGGCGTCCGGCGCACCTGAAAAAGAGAACGGCGGCGGCCTCACGCGAAGGTCGGGAGTGCAGCGGCGGTATCCGCAACGGCCTTCGCCTCGGTGAACGCTGGTTTTCGGAGAAGTGTAATGGACGAGAAGGTCATTCAAAACATGCCGCTCGATAGGCTGGCGTCGCGGCCTCAGGTGCGGGAGCAATTCAGCGAAGAATCGCTGATCGGTCTGGCCCAAACCCTTCGGGAAACGGGCGTCCTTCAGCCCTTGCTTATTCGCCGGGAAGGGACGGAGTTCGTGGTCGTCGAGGGGCATCGGCGGCTTCGGGCGGCGAAGCTGGCGGGGCTGACGCAAGTGCCGGTCATTATCGACGACCGTGAACTTACCGAAGGTGAAGTCCTTTACCGGCAACTGGTCACGAACTGCCAGCGGCAAGGATTGACCCCGCTCGAAAAAGCGCGGGCGATCAATCGCCTCATCAAGGTCGTGGGCATGACGGCGGCGCAGGTGGCGGTGAAGCTCGGCATGTCCCCCGGCATGGTGTCCAAGCTGCTCGCGCTCCTGGAACTGCCGGAGCCGGTACAGGCGCAAGTGGCGAACGGCTTGCTTCCTCTGACCACGGCCTACGCCGTCTCGCGCGCTCCGGATTCCGAAAGCCAGCGTCAATTGGCGGATCAGGTGGCGTGCGGCGAGCTGCGGCGGGATGACGTTGTGAAGCGTGCCAAGGCTCGAAGTCCTGCGCGTCGAAGTACCGGGCGGCGAGAGCGCAAGGCTAATGCCCGGATTCTGATTCCATTGGGCGGCGGTCGTTCCGTCGCTTTCGCGGGGCCTGACCTCACGCTCCAAGCAATTACTGATTGGCTGCAAGACCTCTTGACTCGCATCAATGGGTTGGAGTCGCAGGACATGGAACTCGCACAAGCCGTCAAGGCTTTGACGGTCTCGGTCGCCTGAAGCACAGCGAATCATCGTTCCGGTGAAGCCAAACAGCACGGCGTTCGTGCGGGCGCACGCGGAACGGCCAGACTCTTCTAGCGTTGCCGTGTGCAACCGGAAAGGAGTGAATCTCATGGCGGAGTTTTTCGGATTCCTGAAAGTGTTCGTGATGTGCGGCACGGTCTTCTTCATCACGATGACGGTGCTGCTGGCCCTGCCGCAATCGAAGTTGCGTTCGGTGGGACTGGAAATGTCCAAGTGGGCGCTGGTCTGCGGGCTGCTGCTCATGGTGCCGTCGCCCGTCGATGTGCTGCCGGATGTCGTGCCCGGCATCGGCTGGCTTGACGACATCGGCTACATCCTCGGCGCAATTTGTGCCGCGAATTCAGCGATGAATGAGCGCAAGCGCCGGGCCATGTGGGAAGAGGCGGAGTTTGAGCAAACGTTGGCGGCAAAGCGAGGCGAAGCGTCGCAGACCGACTCCGACGACGACGATCAGAGGGAGGCGGCGTGATGTTAGGCCGACTATTCCGACGCAAGTCTTTTCCGCTCGCACGTTGTCTCCGGTGGGAACTGTCCGACGAACTGCTGCGATGGTCGCGCGACGACGCATGGACGCTGCGCGATGCCGTGGAAGGAACGCTCATCCTCGGAGCCACCGGCTCCGGGAAGACAAGCGGTTCCGGCGCGACCATCGCCCGCTCGTACCTGGCGGCAGGATTCGGAGGATTGGTGTTGACGGCGAAATCCGACGAGCGGGCGCTGTGGGAGGGCTACTGCCGTGAAACGAATCGCAGCGGCGATTTGGTAATCGTCGGTGCCGATACCGCGATGCGATTCAACTTCCTCGATCATGAATTGAACCGTACGGGTAGCGGCGCTGGGCTGACGGAAAACATCGTCACGCTGTTTTCCAACGTCATGGAAATCCGGGAGCGCAATGCCGCGTCCGGCGGCGGGCGCGAAGACGGGACGTTCTGGAAGCAAGGCGCATTGAAGTGTATGCGCAACGCCGTCGATCTCGTGTCGCTTGCGACCGGCAAGGTATCGGTGCCCGACCTGGTGCGCGTCGTTCTCTCCGCGCCGCTGTCTCCGGCGCAGATACGAGACAAGGATTGGCAGCAAGGCTCGTTCTGTTTCCATTGCCTCAAGGAAGCGGACAAGCGCGACAAGTCGCCGCGCCAGCAACACGACTTCGGCGTCGTCGCGGATTACTACTTATTGGAGTGGGTGAATCTCGCGGAGCGTACGCGAAGCGTGATTCAGGCTACGTTCATGGGCTGGGCGGACCTGCTCGTGCGCGGGCTACTCCGTGAGTTGTTTTGCACGGACACGACGATCACGCCGGAGGATGTTGAGCGTGGCCGAATCATACTCGTTGATCTGCCGGTGAAAGAGTTCGGCGAAGTCGGTCAGTTCGCTCAAGTCCTCTGGAAGTACGCCTTTCAGCGCAGCATCGAACGGCGAAACGTCGCCGCGAGTTCTCGCCCGGTTTTCCTGTGGGCCGATGAAGCGCAGCAATTTGTCACGAGTTACGACCATAGCTTCCAGACGACGTGTCGCGCCGCCCGCGTGGCAACCGTTCTGTTGTCGCAGAACTACAGCAACTTCATTGCCGCCCTGGGCGGCAACGAAAAGGCGCGGGCGGAAACGGATTCGCTGCTTGCGAATCTCAACACGAAAATCCTGCACGCCAACGGCGACGCGGTGACGAACGAATGGGCGTCGCGGCTCATCGGGCGCTCGCGTCAATTCCTCGCCAGCGGCAACAACTCCTACGACGCTGAGGATCAATGGACGGCGTCGCTGGGACTCGACTGGCTCGGTCACGGCGGCAGTACGACGGCGGGATTTTCGGAGACTTTCGAGTTCGAGGTCCAGCCGCGCGAGTTCACGCGGCTTCGCACCGGCGGCCCGCCGCAGTGGATGGTCGATGGCATCGTGTTTCAGAACGGAAGGATGTTCGAGGCTTCCGGCCGCACCTGGCTGGAGACTTCATTTCGGCAAAGGCCGTAGTGCGGGAGCGTCGCCATGTACGAGAATCAGCAACAGGACAATCGCAACGGCTTTCGCAATTTCGTCGGTGCCGTTGTTTTCGTAGCGCGGTCGATGGCGGTCTCCGTCGAAGTGTTCCTGCATAAGACGGATTCATTCGGCGAGCGCTACCTGGGCTTACAAACAGGTGCCGCGCTGCTTGCCATCTTCTTCTGGCCCGCGTTCTGCGAACCGTGGCACGATCCTGAGCCGGTGCTGATGTTCCTGCTCGCTTACGTCGCCATGTGCGCTGCGGTCAGGGCACGGCTCGGTATTCGCAGAAAACGCAATCTGCCGCAACCCCATAGCCGTTACACGGGCACGCCCCGGCTGATGCGATTTACGGGCCGAATGAACGAAGTGAAGGTCAAGTGCATGGCGGAGCCGCTGTTCACCTTCGCAGTCGGCGGCGTGGTGCTGTCCGTCAGCCCGCCGCTTGGCGGCTACCTGATGGTCGCCTCGCTCGGTCTCTTGATCTCAACGAACCTAACGGAAGGTTACGAACGCGAACGCGCCCGCAACATGCACGATGCCTATCTCGAACAGCGCAGAGTTGTGGATCGGTTCCGCGACCTGCGGCGCGATTGAAGTTTTCATCTTCAGGAGGAACAAAAATGGCAAGTAACGAACCTACTCCCAAACTCGGTGCCGGTCACGCCTCGGCGATGTTTCGGCAGGGACTCGCGGAGCTTCGCGCCGCGATGTATCCGGAATCGAACGTCGCTCAGCCGACCGTGTATGGCATGGCGGGCACGAAGACGCCCGGCGAAGTGATGCAGGACAAGCAAGGCGATGTGCGCGACCCGGACGAGCGGCCCTCCATCCTGGACGAGCGGATGAAAGTCGCGGAGCGCGACGGCCGCGAGCAAGAGTCGCCGGAACGTGAGAGAGA
This sequence comes from uncultured Planctomycetota bacterium, assembly GCA_900696465.1. Classification (GTDB taxonomy): domain Bacteria; phylum Planctomycetota; class Phycisphaerae; order UBA1845; family UTPLA1; genus UTPLA1. The sequence goes on along the minus strand of CAADGE010000013.1, from coordinate 10,568 downwards.
ATGAGGCCATTCATCTTGGAGTGAACATGACGACTTTTCTTTTCATAGCGTTGGTTGTCTCGACCGGGTACCTGCTGTATCTGGTGCTTCCTTACAGATATAAGGTGCGTAACGACCTGCGGCTCTCGGAATCCATCATCGTTCAACTGCCGCTGGACAACGCGCGGGAAGCGACGTTCAAGTTCTTTGGATCGCTGCCGCACTCAGCCGAATCGCAGAAGGATGGCGTGCGGATTTATGAGCGCGGCATCATGGGGATACTGCGGCTGGATCAGATCATCCCTTTGCACAGCGTCCCTCATCTCGTCGGTGTCGGCTTCCGTTCGGAAGCTCATCATACCGCCATTGAAATCGGCTACCGCGCGATGCCGACGGTCAAGTTCTCAGAAGCGGCAGCGGATTATTTTCTCGAAGCGGCACGAAACGAAATCGCTAGGGCACGAGAGGTATTTCAAGGGATTGCCAGCGTCGCGCAACCCGTCGAGTGGCCCGGACGTGGGGCGAAGACGCCGGTGCGGCTGAACAGCCTGATACTGAGGGATTAACGATGAATCGGAAATTGAGCCTGGATGAAATCACAGGGGCGCTTGCGCCATCGCCGCTGCCGCCTATTCTTACGCCGGAGGAAGCGGCCCAGCTTTTGCGGATCAAGGTGTCTACACTATACCGGCACGCCAGCGAAGGCCGGTACGGATCGGCGATCAAGCGGGGAAAGCCGCTTCGCTTCTGGCGTGACCGGCTGATACAGGAGTTCATGCTGTGAAGCTGATTGAGCGCGAGCGAGTAGATGGGACGCAAGTCACGATTGGACGGCGCGTGTTCTATGAAGGCGGCGTCCAGAAGACAGGGCGCAAGTACGCGGCCGAGTATCGGAACGCGGACGGAAAGCAAGTCACGGAAGGGCTGGGCACAACGAACAAGGCTCATGCCCGTCGCCTGGCGATTGAGATTCAGCAACGGCTGGACAACGGCACGGACAAAGTGCCGGAAGCGACCATAAGCGTTGACGATATGGCTGACCGCTATTTCGACGCGGTGAAGGCCAAGGGCGTTGCTCCCAAGACCGAGTGGAAATACCGGGCCGATTTGGGCAAGCTGAAAGCGTATTGCAAGGAAGCGAGCATCACGCTGGCTCGCCGGTTCTCGGCGGACGACTTGTTTCGGTTCCGGCAATGGCTCATCAAGGCCGATTACGCGGCCAAGACCGTACAGGGTGCGGTGGTTCTCGCCCAACAGGCGTTCAAATGGGCATGGCGGCAATCGGTGCTGCCGCAATATCGGCTCGCGTCGGTCTCGCTGCCGAAGGCCAAGGCCAAGCCTCAGCCGTGCTTCACGACCGCTCAAGTGGATGCGCTCATCGACAAGGCGCAAGGGGAAGAGAAAACGGCCTTCGCCATGATGGGCTACGCCGGGCTTCGCATCGGCGAAGTCGAGCAACTTCGCTGGGAAGATATCCGGCTCAAAGGTGGCAAGTCGATGATGCTCCATGTCCGCCGTGGCGGCTCGAACGGCACGACGAAAGATAAGGACGAGCGGTTCGTGCCGGTGCATCCTCGCATCGCCGATCTGCTTCCAACGGCGAAAAAGTCCGGCCTCGTGTTCTCGACGATCCGCGAGCGGACGTTGCTCGCCCGCCTCAAGGATTTGTGCGGGGCGTGCGAGTTTGAAAAGGCGGACGAATTCAAGCTGCACTCGTTCCGACACCACTTCGCCAGCCTGTGCGCCAATCACGGCGTGGCTCATCGCAAGGCCCTGGCGTGGCTCGGGCACTCGTCGTCCGACATGCTCGATCTGTACTACCACCTGCACGACGACGACAGCCAGCAAGCAATGCTGGCGCTGGCGGCGGGAGCCGAATCACTCTCGCAACGGAGCGACACGGATTCGCGTTTTGAGGGCAGTTTGAGGGCAGTCGGGCAGTCAACAATCGAGAAACTTTCGCAAGTACGCGAGTTCCAAGAGTTTGTGAACTGCCTGCAAAATGAAACGGAGAGGGAGGGATTCGAACCCCCGGTACCTTTCGGTACAGCGGTTTTCAAGACCGCCGCCTTTAGCCGCTCGGCCACCTCTCCACTTTACGTCGTGCAGCGAATCGACTGCACGCAGGACACGCCCGCACAGGTCGAGCGATGATTCCACCACGACCACGGCATCCGTGTGCCGGTAGCTCGCGCAGTTTAGCAGCCCGATGCGGCTTTTTCCACCTCATCGTTCATGACGGCGGCGCGGCGAATCCCGACTGTAGCCGATGGTCGAAAGCTTGGTGTGACAGGATGGGCCGCTTACAAACCGGGGAGAACGTGAACGATGTCCGTCATGCCGTGCAATGGTGCTGCGTGTCCGTCCAGATTCGGATGACGATATCCAGCTTGTCGGACGTCCCCGACTTGCGATGGACATTCCGCATGTGGAAGCGAACGGTCGGCGGTGAGAGCTTGAGTGCCCGGGCGATGCTTTCGTTCTTGTATCCGCAGCAGATGAGCGTCACGACTTCGCGCTCGCGGCGGGTCAGATCGTGGCTCGCGGCGAATCGACGAATCGACGGCTCGGCGCCCTGCGGCAGCGTCAGCGGCAACTCCTCGTGCAGGACTGCGATCAGCGGAGGAAGTGCAGACGGCTTGACCGGAAACTCAGTCGTTGCTTGAAGGTGTTCACCATTATTCATCGATTCAGCCCGAGAGGTAGAGTGGTCGGATGCATCTGATCAACTGGGATGCGGCGGCTGCAAAGACGCGAAGTGAGATACAGCCAGGGCCGTGCTCACCTCATTACTCTTACCCAAGCCATTTTTCATCCCGAAGTCCTCTGCCAGTACGTGTTCTATGAAACAATTGTCTCGCAGAATGCGTCAGGAGAATCGCACCAGTGTTTGCAGGAAACTGCGATACGCGTGACCCGCGTCCTTCTGAGCCGTGCGAACGCGCGCCACGCTTTCAGGACAGTTCGAGGCAAAATGGAACCGCAATCTGCAGAAATTGATATTTACGGGCCTCCTTAACTCCCGTTTCGTAGACTGGAGCGTATCAAGCGTACAAATCACGACCATCGCTCCACTAAGACTCACCGATCCTATGGCAGCCCGTTTCCATGCACAACCCATCCATGTAGATAGGACCGCGAGCGTGGACATTTGCGATCCGCAAACTCCACTCGCGACGCTCGGCTTCGACGCGCCGTCAGCCGGTTCGACCGAGCGCGGAATCTGGTCCGCTCCCGGATTGTCCGGCACTGAGAGTTCTCAGTGACCAGTTCCACGCCATCAGAACCAGCTCCACCTTGTCACTCGTGGCAGTCTTGCGGTGGATGTTGTACAAATGAAATCGCACGGTCGACGGCTTGCGCTTCAGGACGGCGGCGATGGCGTCATTCTTCAGTCCACGGCAGACTTGCACAAAGACTTCCGCCTCGCGCCTTGTCAGCCGTTGATGGGTGGCAAATGCCCTTGCGGCTTCCTCAATGCTCGCGATTTGACATGCTTTCAATGATTCAGACTGGTTCATTAATCGCCGCTCCCGAGGTTTTCCCGCTCCTCAGACCGATGCAGGCATACTCACTTCTTCCGGTAACTGACGTTGCGCTCCCTCTCCACGAATACCGCCTCTCGGAAAATCTAACTCTCAGGACAGGTACACCACGGACCGTCTGATCTCACCTGGCGGTTCCTGCATGAGATTACTGCCGAGCTGCGTCAGGGCGTGTCGGCCCGAACTAAGCCGGACCGACAGGGTGTGTCGCACGACCGGGAATCCTGCCGGAAGTACATGCGCAAAAGGCGTTAGCGAGGCGTACAACAATCGCAAAAAATCCGGATTTCTGCGATGTTAGGGGTTTGTGAGCGGGTGAAGAATCACGGCAGAAGGAGCTGAGGGCTACAGCGTGCAATGCTGGTGGGGCGTTTGTACTCGGACAAACGCATCCAACAATCCGGCATTCAAAGCATACGCAGGCGGTTCTACAGACACGCGTGTCGGTGGAAGTCACTTGGCGTAGCGCGCCGCAGTCTGAGCGAGGTCGCCGGAGATTTCGCGCCGCAGCCAGTCCGGCCGAAGCACTTCCGCCAGCGGACCAAAGCCGAGAATCCATCGCTTGAACTCGACCACGTCCGACAGTCGAAAGGTGGCTACCAGTGCACCCGCGGCGACGGCCTCACGCTCAAAAAGCAGATTTTCACCGTCGAGCCAGGCGAGTTGCTGCGTCTCGTGCCAGACGCGCTCCTCGACCAGGGCGGCGCCTGCACCGGTAAAGCGCACGGCGATCTCCACCGGATCGCCCATTGCCTGCATGATGCCGAAGCTCGTCCGAAACTGATCTTCCAGTCGGAAATCATCGGGCCGTTCAAACCGTTGCGATGTCGCGACTGCATCGCGGATGCGCGCCACCTTGAACACGCGCAGCGCATCGGCGCGATGCGAATGCCCGACCAGAAAGAGATCATCGTCATACAGCACGAGCCCGTAGGGATCGCAGCGGGTGGTGTATTCCTCGTCGCGCCAGAGACCATGATAGCTGATCTCCACGCAGGTCGACGCGCGGATCGCGTCGTGCAGCCGCTGGAGCACTTCGGCCTTGGATGAATAATCCGTCCGCGCGGCGCGACGAACGTGCAGCGTCTGATCCAGTTTCGCGAAATGCTCCATCGCCGCACGGGGAATCGTCTTTCGAATCTTCTCCAGCAGACTGCGAAGTCCCTCGGCGAGGTGAGTACCGGCCAGCGGCGTGAACATCTCCTCCGCCAGATGCAGGGAAATGGCCTCCGTCAGACCGATCGTCAGCGGCCCGCTGCGGAAGAAGTCGTGCGGCATTCGCCAGTAGCGCTTGTTGTATTCGATCTCCTCATGCTCGATCGGAAAGCCCAGTTCCTGAAGGGCCTCGAGGTCGCGTTGAATCGTCCGCTCGCTCACGCCGAAGCGCTCCGACAGCTCGCGCAGTGGAATGCCCTCCCCGCGCGTCTGCAGGACGCGAAGCATTTCCCACTGTCGTTGCAATTGTTCACCGCGTGCCATGGGTCCTCACAATGAAGCGGTCGCCTCGGCCCTTCCGTGCCGCAAGGTACGGCACGCTCCTTACATCTTACCCATCCGACATGTCGCCCCCAAACGATTTGGAATCTGACTTGCTCAGGTTGGTACGGGCGTTCCGCTCACATGTTTTCACGGCGAGAGCGGTGTCGCTTTTTCGATGAATTTACTTTCTGAGCCACCCTTCGTGCCGCCTTTTGCAGCGACCGTCAATCCGGGTCTCTCAGGCGACGATGTGCCACGCACTGGATACAATAGGATAAACACACGATCGCCGAAGAAGCGACACCGCGGGGCCTACCGCCATGACGGGCAATCCATCACTGGACGATAAAGTTTATCAGGTCGACGAGAATCGCCGGCTCAGCATGCGCGACCTGCTCGACTACTTCCTTCAGCTTGGCCGCATGCGCGTCTCCGACCTGCACATCAAGGTCGGCCTGCCGCCGGTCTATCGCGTCGACGGCCAGCTCCAGCGCATGCGCGGCGCGCCGATCGATGCAACCACCGCCGAAAAGCTGGCCGCCGGTCTGCTCAGCTCCGGCGAGCTTCAGCGCCTCCGGGAGCATCGATCCTGCGACAGCTCCTGTTTTACGGACAAGCTCCAGTTCCGGCTCAACTGCTTCCATGACACCCACGGCATCGCCATCGCCGTCCGCGCCCTCGAGTCCACTCCGCTGCCGGTTGAGGAAATCGGCTTCCCCAACGGCATCTGGCAGGACATCGTCAACCGCCAGCACGGGCTGGTGCTCGTGACCGGTATCACCGGCGCCGGCAAGTCGACGACCATTGCCTCGCTCATTGATCGCATCGCGGCCACGAGGCCCTGTCGCATCATCACCCTCGAAGACCCCGTCGAGTATCGACTCGCTAGCAAAGCGGCCGTCATCTCCCAGCGTGAAGTCGGCCGCGACGTGCCGAGCTTCGAGCGCGGCCTGCGCGACTGCCTCCGCGAAGACCCGGACGTGATCTTTGTCGGTGAAATGCGCGATCGGGATTCTGCCGCGTGGACCCTGACCGCCGCCGAGACCGGCCACCTCGTCTTTTCCACGCTGCATACCCGAGACAGCCGAGGCACGGTGACGCGCATTCTCGATCTTTTCCCGTCGAATCAGCAGGACGAGGTCGCCAGCCAGCTTTCGCTCGGCCTCGGCGTGATCGTCTGCCAGAAACTGATTCCCAGGGCCTCAGGCGAAGGCCGCGTCGTGGCGATGGAAGTTCTCAACAACATCTACGCCGTGGCGAACCTGATCCGCCTCGGCAAAGTCGAGCAGCTCTACTCACAGCTCCAGACGCGAACCAAAGACACACCCGAAGAGCGCATGACTACGCTGGAGCGCTCCCTCGCCATCCTTGTGCGCCGCGGGCAGATCAGCCCGCTTGAAGCCGAAAAGTGGGCGAACAACCCGCAGGCCTTCGTCGAGGAAATGCAGCGCACCTAGGGAAAGATGAGTTCTCCGGCGAGACCGCGCCGGAGTATTCTAAAGCCATTGCGTTGCCTCGGTTCAGGAGCATTCGCTCGCGGGCTGAATCGTCGAAAACCGAGAATAGAGGCGGAACATGCGATCTCGAACCACTCCATGCTTCGAGTCGCTACGGCTTCACGACCTGCGGAATTTCCGGCACGACGATGACACCCTCAGCGCCGCTTCGCGAACAGGAACTGCATGTACAGGTGCTGGACTCGGCTCCGCATCGCGCCTTGCAGGTGCAGCGGTAACCGGGATCGCACGTCTTGGACGCGCTGCACCCCCTGGATGGATGTTCACAGGAGGCCTGGCACGTATTCGGAGCGATCTGCTGCGCCTTCTGCTCATCCGGTTGAATCAGCCGCGACTTGCTGAAGTCGAGCGTTGACATAAACGCCTGCTTCGCGCCTTCGACATGAACTTCAAGCACTCCCGTTGAATCGTCGTAATCAAGTTCCAGATAGCCGACGATGTGGAAGGCCGCTGAGCACATGGCAGCGTTCGCGATGGGTTGCTGAGGAAATCGATGAACCTCGTCTCCCTCTGTAGTCGCCTGGTAGAAGCCGACCAGGGTGTCTTTCTCCACCAATGACAGCCCTCCGACATCGGTCTCAAATGCGACTGCGTGTTTGTCACTGATTTCGATGATGAAGAAGCCGTCCGCTCGAATCCAGACGACGCCAAGGCCGATGTAAGGCAGTTCGACACCATTAAACAATGCACTGGCCGGCGGAGCGGACGACGTGTCTGCAGAAACTGCGATGGGGCGTACGGCTAGGGAGATGGAAATCGCGGCGATGCACGCCAGCGCGATGATACACCACGATGTGTGTCGTCTCATGGCGATCCTCCTTTATGAAATGACACCCAAGTTGCAGGGCCCATGCTACCGGGAACACAAACACGCCCTTACATAATCTAAGTGTACGCCGCCATTCGAGTCAGTCAATTTTATTGTGAGCCGGTAACGGGTATTCTGTCTTATCTACTGGCCAAAGAGATGGGCTGTATCAATTGCGAGCGCAGCGACGCTGCGCGATGATCATTCGACGACTGCGCCGTTCCTCAAAGATTTTTCTTGCGATTGCGGCTGCTCTGTTTGCTCACCCTTCCCGCACGCGAACGGTTCTCTTACCACGTCGCTTGCGGTTGAACGGAATCGTAAGGTGATATTCCCCGTCTTCCATCTCGCTCTCCACGGCGTAGCTGCTTTCCCCTGGTAGTCATCGCGAACGAAGGAGGCGGCCGATAGACGCAGTGGATTTGTAGACACCTGGCTCTTTACCGGCGCCATGATGCTCAATGCTTCCTGTCGTCCGGGTAGGCAAGTTCGGCGTTGACGCGGTCAACAAATGCAACGCGCTCGCGAGGATAATCGAACACGACGACAAACTTTGCGAGTAATTCCAGGCCGATGACACCGGCTCGATAAAGGCCAGCGTATTCTTGCTTGTCGGGTTTCACATCGATTTCTACATTTTCCAGTCGATGTCCACCGATTTCAAACCTGTCCAGACGAGACTTGCTCGGCGTGACGGCTTTTACCCCCTGGATGTCAATATTGAGTCGTCGTTTCCTAGACTGTTTAATCTCCAGATCGAGACCCAGATCCACGATCGCCTCCTCACGAAGATCAACGCGTCCAGGGTTGCCGGTGTCGATCAGGAAAAAGCCCTCCTTGCCGCCCTCCATGCGACAGCGGACATGGGGCAGGGCCATGGCAAAACGAATCGGCTGCCAGTTCAAGTCCTTGTCCGCGTACGTAGCGGGATCGTACACGCGGACGGCAGGCGCGGCGGCGTCGAGCACGATAACGGACCGGCGAAAAACGTCGTATCCAACGATTCCTACCCAATCCTTGTCTTTCATCTTGTCGCCGACAAATGAAAGCGAGAGGGAAAACATGATCGGTTTGTCCAGTTGCAGCGGGCCGATGCTTAAGCGCTCGCATTGCACGAAGCCCGTCATAAAGGGGTTTTGGGAATTCCTCTCATACTCGACCAATGTGGTGAGCTCACTCTCTGTCATCTGTTCAGAGACGAGCACGAGATTGCTCGTGCCTGTATCAAGGATGAACCACTGCGGCGGCCCATCGTCAATGGATGCTTTCACAAGCAGATGGCCCGAGGATGTCAACCGGCACTCTAGATCGTTCGACGATTGCCGATCAAAAACTGCCCGGACGATCGGAAGCGGGGGAGTGAACGAATCCAGTTCGTCAGGTTTCCATGTGCTGACGCGGTCGAAATTAAGGCGGAGTCCGCCATCCAGCGCTAGGGAGTTGCGATCTCGCTTATGCGAAACAACGACGGAAGGGTAATGAACATCAAATTCTCGTTGGTAGGATTGGAATTCCCAATCCGGTTTGTCAAGGAGTCTTGCAGGGCTCATTGCCGCGGGGAGCCACGTCCGCCGATCAATCACCAACCAGTACTCCAGGTCCCGCTCTTCCATACGAGGTCGAAGCGCGAGAACAATCTCATCTCCGGTCGATTCCTCGGATACGACGCGGGGAGCCAAATCGTCAACGCGGCTGAGCCACGTGCCGGAAATGATCCAATGAGCCAGTAGTACCGAAGAATCGCTGAACGGACAATGGGCACCCGCGATTTCCATCAACCACTGGTGGCGGCCGTCATACCCGGAAAGCTGGGGCGGGAGCGTTCGCTCAAGACCGCCGCGGCTCAGACAAACGCGATATCGGCCGTCCGGTACGAATGCGAAGTGATAACGCCATGACGAGCCATTATCTTCTAGATCTTTATCATTAGCCTCGTGTTCGCCCCAGACCACGCGTCCATGAAACTCGAGGCCGGCTGCAACGCTCCCCAACGCTTTGTATCCTACGGCCTCGCGGACGCGGTCGAGCACCACCTGCAGAGCCGGTATCTGCTCGTCCTCCGAAACGGCTGCGGCACCGACTTGGGCGGTACCAACAGCCAGTAAGATGGAGACGAAAACGGCCATTAATTCCACCTCGAACGAAGAAAGTCGAGCAATTCTTTCCTTCCAATATGAATGGCTGCGTATTACACGATCGGAAGAATCATTTCGGCTTGACCACGTCAGACAGCTTACGCAGCCCCTTTGCAACTTCAGAAATTGGAATATCCTTAATGGTAATTTCAACCTCTAATTTGGGTGGCTTCGGAGGCTCGACGACTACTTTAATTGAAACATCTACTTTGGTCTCGGGCGGTAGTTCCTCTACAGCGTCCGCCAAATCATTCAGGAATTCAGCAACACTCTCACGCGCCTTCTCGATCTGCTCCCTTAACCAGTTGCGGAACAAGGTATTAAACCAGCCATCGCCACCACCTCCGCCCCCCTCTCCCGGCAGCTCAGTTACTGGCTCGGCCTCGGCGAGAACAACGGTCGGCCCGGAAGTAATGGGTAAAGCGACATCGAGAAACTCGGCCGTGACATCCTCCTCAAAAGGGTAAAACCCAACCGGGGCGCCGTCCGGTGGAGGCATGGCATCGGGAATCCTCATCCGATTGATAATCCTCAGTGTGATCGTGCCGTTCGCCGGGTCGATGTAGGTTGCGGCGAAATTGAAGTCGGAGGCAGGATCTTTGGCCAGTTCAGACCAGGACTCGGCGGTGACACCGTCGGAGGTGATGGCGACGAATACGTGGTAATTGTGCTGGTCCCGGCTCTCCAGCATGGCGTTCTCGAAGACGGCCGGGTCGCTCGTCTCCTGAACCGGCAGATAGTCGGGGTCCTCGGCGAAACCAGCCAGCGCCTCCGCGCGACCCTCTGCGAAGATTGCCGACCCATCGTAGAACATCAGCACTGAAAATGGCGGCTGAGGTTCTTGTCCGCGCGCCTGCGAACCAAGTGCCAACGAGCAAGCAGCGACAAACGCGACGATCCACATTGATATGCTTCGTCTCATGACGATCCTCCTATGCGCTGAAGAGTAACCATTGCGTGTCGGCGCAACCCACGTGGCCCGTGATCCTGTTACGCTGCCGACACAATTGCAATATACCCCCCCCCCACCCCCCCCCACCACCCACCACCTCTACATCATATTTTCCTCTCTTCTTTTTTTCCTCCTCCCCCCTCACGTACACCG
>CAADGE010000012.1 GCA_900696465.1 uncultured Planctomycetota bacterium | reverse complement strand
TAGGGGGTGCTTTTTCTTGATATCGATACGTGCCTAGCGCCGTCGGCCACGGGCTGCTTCAGAGCCCGCGGTTGTGGCGTGTCATGGCCTCGGGGCGAGTCGGAGTTGCCGGGTCTTGCACTCCGTTGCACACTCCGGGGGCCTCTGAATGGCATCGACCAGATCGGCCGTGGGCGATGAACCCTGGCCACGTGCTGGGCCACAGACTGCACGGCAATGCACGGTGATGCATGGTCCAGCACGCTTCAGTCGGTTGCTGCGCGCTGCCGCCTTCTCGATGTCCAGTTGACGGTGATCGTCTCCGTCGCGTCTCGCCCAAGCGATGCATCCATGACCGGCACCTGACGGATGGCCACGCGTGCTTCGTGCTTGGCATGGTCGATTACGATGTGGTCGATGCACCGCCGGATGGCTGCTTGCCGCACATCCGGGGGCACCGTTGACTCGGCTTCGCCACGCAGGATCCGTTGCAGGTCACACAGGAACGCCCTCAGTTCCTGTTCGACTTCCGCGCGATGACGCTGCGAGAGCGTCATGTGGTCGATGGCACTGAGCCGCTCTTCCAGTCGATCCTGCTCCCGCGTCAGTTCCACGATGCGGGCATCCACCAGCGACCGATTGACCGAAGTGATGTTGTCCAGCAAGTTGGCGATCGTTCGCTGCAATCCATCACGCTTCTTCCGCAATGCTCGCCGTTCCTCGCTCAGGTTCTCCTGGTCGCCCACGAAGGCATCGCGTAGCACTTCTTGGAGCAATGACTGACCTGGCTCATCCTCGTACCTTCGGTAGTACGCCAACACTGTTTGTACGACCAATGTCTCCAGCGGCGCCTTGGGTACACCGCCCAGGGTGCAGACCGATCGACCGTGCCGGATGTAGCCGCCGCACGCATACTCGAAGTCGCGAAGGCGATGACCCTGCTCATCCCGACAAGCGCGGTACTGCGTATGACCTTCATATCTGTGTCCACATCGCGCACACGTGCATAACTGCGAGAGCAGGTACTTCGCCTTCGGTCCCGACCACCCGCCGTTAGCCCCGATCTCCGGCCCCCCCAGGGCTTGACCGGTGGGCAGAGTTCCGTGGATGGGAGTACTCAATGTGGGGGGGGCATGTGGGGGCTTGCGCGGGTTGATGCCGCGTTGGGAGCGGGATTCCTCGCGATGGCTCAGCTGCGATCGGGCCGCCTCGAACGTGCGGCGGCTGACCAGGGGCGGGTGGGCATCCGGGATCACGATCCAGTCGGACTCATCGTTGCGTTCCATCCGCCGTGCCGCCACGCCACGTCGTTCCACGGCGCGGCCATCGACGATGCGGTGGAAGCGGGCATCGGTCCGGCGGTTCCACACCAGGTCGCCCACGTAGGCGGGGTTGATCAGGATGCCGCGCACTGCTGTCATGGACCAGTCGCCGCTGTAGCGGTCTGACCACTTGGCGCCTCGTGCGGTCGGGATCTTGTCCCGGTTGAGGACATCGGCGATGGCCTTGAACCCCCGTCGCTCCACCGTGTAGAGCCGGAAGATCCGCTTCACCGTCTCCACCCGTGATGGCTCGCTGGGAACGAGTTTGCAGCGGTCGCGGCGGGAAACCGCCACCGACTCACCCCGTTGCAAGGTTCGGATGCGCTCGCCCTGCTCGTTGAACATGACCTTGGAGCCATCCTGCTCGTAGCGCAGGATGAACAGGAACTCGCCCACCTGGCTCTCGTAGCGGAGGTCGTAGCCCAGGGGCGGCACGCCGCCCATCCACCACCCACCCCCGGAACCGGTCTTGCTCAGCAGTCCTCGGATGGCCACCTTGGAGAGATCCTTGCTTTCCTGACGTGCCTGCCACTGCTTGACGGGCCGAAGCAGGTCATCGGTGCCATCACCCGAGAAGCCCTCGCTGATGTAGACCACTTCGACGCCGTGGGTGCGCAGCAGGTGGCGGTAGTACCCGGCTTCATCGTTGTCGATGCGTCCGAAACGCTTGACGTCGTAGACCAGGATGATGCCGAACCCCCCCTCCCCACCACCAGAACTCGTCGCATCGCGGATCAGATCCTGGAAGGCCTGGCGTCCGATGGTGTTGGTCCCGCTGATGGCATCATCCACGTAGAACCGCAACACACGGAGACCATGCTCCTCGGCGTAGTGCTCGCAGGCGCGCTGCTGATCGGGGATGGATTGCTCCTGACGATCGGTGGATCGACGCAGGTAGCCCACCGCGACGGTGGATCGATCGGTCACTTTGCCGCCGCGTGGTGCGTTGATGGTGCTGGCTCTGGCCACGGTTCAACCTCCTGATGGGTGAACATCTCAAGGGGTGTTGATGACGATGGCGGCAACCGTGCCGCCACCTCGACACGGGCCATCAGGGCGTATCCGGGCGGGGATAGCAAGGCGGAAAGGCCGAACTCTGCGCGGCATTGACCGCGTGCAACGGATGTCCGTGAAGCGCTGGGATCCGGACAACTTCTCGGCCGACCTGAGAGGCGCCAACGATCAGGCGGGGCTGGCGTGGTCGTGGCTGGACTACCGGCACAACTTCGGCAGCCACCTTGCCCTACGGGGGGTTTCGCTGTACAAGATCGCTACCTTGATGGGGAACTCCCCCGAGATCTGTCGCCGCCACTACGCGGCACTGGTGCCGGAAACGATGGCGGAGGAGGTGGAGTTTGGTCGGTCGGAGGTGTCGCTATCATTGCGGTCTGCTTCATGATGGAGTCACGCCATCCCTCAGTCCGGTCGCTTCTGTACTCATGGCCCACGTCGTATCGCCCATCTTCTGCAACATTGATCACCCCAAGCACGACCGAGGACTCGTCTGACGACCGATTCAGGAACGCTACCTGCGACACGAGCACTGACACTGCCCACCGGCTGACACCGCCTGTCCATTCAGAGGTCGCCTTGACTTCACTCGAACACCAACTCGAACAGAACCTCATCGAGACGCTTCGCGCCCTCAGGAATGTTCGCCGCTCCGACAGACGGGACCGTGCCACCCTCGAAGCCAACTTCCGCCGGCACTTCGAGGCCCTCAACCGCGTCACCCTCACCGATGGCGAGTTCCAGCGTCTGCTCGACGAGATCATCACCCCCGACGTGTTCACCGCCTCCCGCGCCCTCCGCGAGATCAACACCTTCACGCGCGATGACTGCACGCCCCTCTTCTGCACCCTCATCAACATCAAGGACTAGTGCAAGAACACCTTCGAGGTCGTCAACCAGCTCCGCATCAACACCGGCGACGGCCACAACCGCTACGACGTGATGCTCCTGATCACCGGCGTCCCCGCCGTCCAGATCAAGATCGAGACCCTTGGCACCAGCCCGCGCAGGACAATGCAGCAAATCGTCGAATACCACCACGGCCATTTACGATCAGGACGGACGGCACCGGATACCAACACGAACAAACGAGGATTCAGCATGTGGCCGGATAAAGAAACGAAAGACGATCTAATCGGATTCCGCGTTCACGCGGACCTGATTCGAGCCGTCGTTACCGATCCGACGATGTTGCCCACTACGATCGGCGTCTTCGGAGACTGGGGAGGTGGCAAGACGAGCATCATGAAAATGCTCGAAGCCAGCCTAGATCCTGAGTCCTATGCGGAAGGTTCCTCAGAGCGCGCGGCCTGCGAATCAATCGCCGTGGTCTACGTGAACACCTGGCAGTTTGAAGGCTACGACGACGCGAAGTCCGCAATCATCAGCTCAATTCTCCTCGAACTCGCCGCACATAAAACGTTCGGCACGAAGGTGAAGGAGAGGGCTGTGAGCCTGTTGAAGCGCGTGAATTGGATGCGCTTTGCGAAGCTCACGCTTGGCCACGTGGCTGTTCCCGCTGCTGCCGCCTTCTTCAGTGGTGGCGTCGCTGCGATTCCCGCAGCCGTCGCAGTGGCGAGCGGCCTCTCGAAACGAAAGGGCGGTGAAGCGGCAGAGGAAGGCGAAGAGTCCGAAGTGCTAGACCTCGGCGGCCTCCTGAGCGAGGAATCCGAAGGCGGGACAATGGACATCAAGGATTTCCGCGACCAGTTCGAAGACATGCTGACGGCCGCCGGAATCAAGACTCTTGTCGTCCTGGTGGACGACCTCGACCGATGCACGCCCGAGCGCATCATAGAGAACCTCGAGGCCGTAAAACTTTTCCTGAGTGCCGAGCAGACGGCCTTCGTCATCGGTGCGGATCGCCGCATCGTTGAGCATGCTATTCGCGAGAAATATGCGCAGCGGTCAGCGGATGAAGACGACAAGATTCAAGAGAATAGACTTGTCAGAGACTACCTCGAAAAGCTCGTTCAAATCCCCTACACGCTTCCGAGACTGTCGGCGACGGAGATTCACACGTATATGACGCTTCTCTTTTGCAAGCACCACTTGGAGGCGAGTGGATTCGAGGCGTGCGTTTCCGCGGCCGACGAGAGTCGCTCGCTTAACCGTTACGGAACATTCGGGTACGGCGAAGTTCGGCAGGTGCAGGAGAATGTTGAATTGGACGAAGCCTTCTCGGAGGCACTCACGTTTGGTGCATCAGCGGCACCGCTCATCGCCGACGGACTCAAAGGCAATCCGCGTCAGGTGAAGCGATTCCTAAACGCACTCCTTCTTCGCAAGAAGCTCGCGACAGTTGCACGCCTAGAGAACATCAAGGATGCCGTTCTCGTCAAATTGATGATTCTTGAATATACCAACGCCGACTTGTTCAATTCCCTTTTCAACTGGCAGGCTCAACAACACGGGTACCCGTCGCAGATCAAGGAGATGGAGGACGCACTCAAGGACAAGATTAATGACAACGCTCTCGATGAGGCAGCAGCAAAGCTCGGTGGGAAGTGGGCAAACAGTGAGGCGAAGCGGTGGCTCCAGATGCACCCGATGCTTCAAAACGTCGACCTGCGCGACTACTTCTGGGTAGCACGAGATCGTCTCGAATCGACGTTTGCGGGCGTCGCGATGCTACCCCCAGCGGTAAAGGTCGTGCTCGATGGGCTCCTATCCGGGCTCTCACCAAAGCGAATTGCAAGCGTCTCATCAGCCGCCTCGCTCGGCACTGACGAACGGCAAATGCTGGTCCAAGCAATCGACGAGCAGATAGCACGACAGCCGGATGCCTCGGTGGGCTATGAAGCTCTTGTGGCTCTCGTTGAAGCTGGCTTCGTCGAAGCAGCGAGTACACTCTCTGATATTCTCGCAACGCGACCACTCACCAAGGTTCCGCCTTCGGTCGGCATGAGTTTTGGACGCGTGGTCAACGCTAAACCGCAATTCAAAGAGACGTTTGCCGCAGCAGTTGAAGCGCTGCGGAAGAACGCCAAGTCCAGTGCTGGCAAGGGCTTCGCCGAGTCTTCAGCCGGGAAGAAGTAGCACACCATGGGCACCTCTTCATCATATTCTGCTCCGCCCTCATGGCGCGACTTGAAAACTGCGGTCACTCGTCACGCCAATCAGCGGTACGCCGACCCGGAGACAGTCGGTGCAGTCGTTAGGAGCTTTGTTAACCACAATGGCGGTGCAAATGGGATCGCGCGCGGGGGAGGCGGGGGGAGCGGTGTCGCCAAAGGGGGTAACGCCAAGGCTACCGCAGCACGCCTCGGCGGGTTCCTTGCTGACGTGGGTCGGCTCGGCCTCGACCGCGCGCTCCAGACGGCGGGATGGGGTGATCTAGTCGGGAAGCCCGTCAAGGAGGTCCTCCGGGCACTCATCGACCGGCTAGGCGGAGAGTCAAGCACGATCGACGACGTCGACGCCCGGATGGCGCTCTCGGCCCTCGAGAAGGAGTATTTTGACAGGGCACAGACATCGGAGGAGCTTGAGGAACTCATGCAAGCCCAAGTGTCGAACCTTGAGCACCTTCTGCAGGAGTACTTTGGCTTGTACCTGTACGAGGTGTTCTGCCGCGTGTTTTTCGAGCGGATTGTACAGCGGTCGGGCGAACTGAGGGCGTACACCGTCCTCGGCCAGATCAAGGATTTCATCAAGCAGAAACTTGCAGACCTGAGCGTGACCCGCGATCTGGGCAAAGTGGACTGGTCAGGAGATGAGGGTCAGGCACTCACCACAGAAGTAATGGAATCAACACTGCGTGTGTTCGAGTAAGCCATGAACATCACCGTCACTATCCAATCTGCCAACGCCACGCATGGCTTCGCCCCCATTGATCTCATCAAGGACGGTGGCCAAAAGCTTTGCTCGTTGGACCTGAAGTATTCCGCGTTCGCACTCTTGCCGAAGCAGGGCGATGCGGCTCTAGATTTCTTTGTCGTCGCCGCGGCAGTCTACGCCATTGATAAACTGGTCATGCGGGAGGACGCGAAAGACCTCTGGACACGGGATATTGTTCTTACTGTTCCAGTCAAGGACACGTCGAAATGGAACGCCGTCAACGCAGATTTCACCCGCTGCCTGTCGTTCCTTACTGGAGACATTTGGACACTCAATTTCACACCGAGAAAGAGCAACCTCGTCCGTCCGTCGCCCGCGAAGAAGCGGCGGAGGTCCAAGCCGCTCGTTTTCCCCACCGGGGACACGGTCTCCCTATTCTCCGGCGGTCTCGACTCGCTTGCTGGCGTCATCGACTGGCTGGAGGCAAATCCCACAAAGAAACTCCTGCTCGTGGGACACCATGAGGCGGACATGCCCGGCCCATTCACGGACCAGAAAACGCTTCGCGACAAGCTTCTGGCCGCATACCCAAAGAGGCTTCACTCCGTGCTAGCTCGCGTGGGGCACACCGACGAAGGGACTGACGACACCGAGATAACCCTTCGAGGCCGATCGCTCATCTTCATCGCCATGGGCATCGTAGCGGCCTCAGCACTCGGTGCGAGTGTTCCGCTGTTGATCCCGGAAAACGGAACGATTGCCCTCAACGTTCCTCTCACTCCGTCTAGGCGAGGGTCATGCAGTACCCGCACCGCGCACCCGCACTACCTCTCGATACTGTCAAAGGTCTTGGCATCACTCGGCATCAGCAATCCCATCTCGAATCCTCTTCGGAGTAAGACTAAGGGTGAGGTTCTTACGGCCTGCCTTAACAAGAAGGTTCTCGCGGATACGGCACGAGTCTCCGTCTCCTGCGCGAAGCGCGGACACCCGCGTCACAAGACGCGGCCAAGCGCCAAGCACTGTGGCAGGTGCATGCCATGCATTTACCGTCGCGCTGCCATGCATGCCGCAGGATGGGACGACGAGGTCTACGGCGACGACATCTGCAAAGGGGAGATAGATGTCAACGCCGAAGGCGAACGGCCAAACGACCTCAGAGCATGCCTGTCGTTCCTAAAGCAGAATCTCCCCGTTGATGAAGTCGCCGCATTGCTTATGGCGAGCGGAAGTCTCGACCCTCACACCGTGGACGCCGACGCCGCGATGGTCCTTCGCACGATGGACGAGATTCGGGCGCTACTGCGTGCGAAAGGAACTAACGAGATGAAGCGTAGGGCCAGCGTGAAGTGATGCTCGATGCCCACTGTCATCTCGACCGGTATAAGGACCCTCAAGCCATCGCGAGAAAGGCGTCGCAGCTGGGGGTCTTCATCATCGCCGTCACGAATCTTCCCAGCCACTTCGCAGCCGGCCTGCCGCACGTCAAGTCGATGCCGCGAGTTCGCCTCGCCTTGGGGCTTCATCCGCTTGCCGCCAACGACCATGAGAGAGAACGTGAATTATTCTCCGAGCTTTTGCAGAAGACATCCTTTGTGGGGGAAGTCGGCCTCGACTTCTCACGCGAAGGAAGGGGCACCGAGGGCGCCCAGCTTGAGAGTTTCTCACTCGTCGCGAGATCACTTGCATCCACACCAAAGTTTGCAACGCTGCATTCACGTGGTGCCGAGAACGAGACACTGGCTGTCCTCAAGCAGCACAGTGTCTCGCCGGTGGTGTTCCACTGGTACTCCGGCTCACTGGCGACGCTCGATGATGCATTGGCTGCGGGGCATTACTTCTCAATCAACCCCGCCATGACTACGACTGCCAATGGCCGGAGGATAATCATGCGGATTCCGAAGGATCGTCTCCTTACTGAGACTGATGGCCCGTACACTAGATATCGAGGGAGGGAGTCGACTCCTGATTCTGTGCAGCATGTTGAGACACATCTCGCGAGCCTGTGGAGCGAATCACCCGAATGGGTGCGGCGCCTCGTGTGGAGCAACTTCAAATCACTCCTGTCTGAGCTTGGACTGATACGCTCAGGTCGATTGTGATGCCGATGCAACAGATCGGAAGAGTTGCATGCGGGAATAGGACTGCACTATGTATCACCTGGTGCCGATATACAAGTTGCTGCACGGGATAAGGGGCACAGAGTGCGATATCTACCACGGTGACACGCTCAGAAACGAATGGGACTGGCTGCGCGATGACAACGCGGCGAAGAAGCCGAAGTGCATTGACCAGGCCCGCAGAAAACCCCACCAGCGGTCGGTGGGGTGAAAGGCGCCTTGGCGGCGAGGCGTCTACGGCGCGTGCGGTGGTTCCGGCGGCGGCCCCTTCTCGCGCAGCGCATGCCACTCGGTCATGGCATCGAGGTGGATCGACTCGCTGGCCGCCACGCTCTTGCGCCGCAGCGTCTCGACCACGATGCCGCGCTCCCGCAGGAACGCCAGCGTGACGTTGATCTGCGTGAAGG
>CAADGE010000011.1 GCA_900696465.1 uncultured Planctomycetota bacterium | reverse complement strand
CGCTCTCGGCGCCACATTGCTGGTCAAGGCTCCCGAAGGCGCATTGCTGCTGTCCCTGGGCTGCTTCGTGCTCGCCTATGCCGCATACAACTTCCTGTTCCGTCCCGGCGGCGCGCCGATCGTACCGGTCACGTTGCCGAAACGGCCGGTCACGATGCGCCGAAATACGCAGCAGTCACGCCGCAGAACATTCCGATTCTCAGCCGCCAATCGGATGCTTCAGATAACCGTCACGCCTTTGAGGGAGCCTGACTCCAAGAATCGAGGCGGCAACCTGCGTGCGTAGGATCTGGGCGGTACCGCCTGCGATCGTGAACATGCGAGCATCACGCACATGCCGCTCTGCGGCGATTTCCCGCGAGTAGCCCGTAGACCCGAAGCACTGCAACGAATCATTCGTGACCTTGTTGGCAGTCTCTGCCGCGAAAATCTTCGCTTGCGCTGCGAGCTTCATGTCGGGGAACGTGCCAACTGGTACATTGGCTGCGCGATGGAGCAACAGCCTTGCGGCATCCAGCGCGACCGACATATCCGCGATCATCCATTGCAGACCCTGGAACTCGGCAATGGGTCGGCCGAACTGCCGCCTCTGCTTGGCGTACTCCACCGCTTCTTCGAAGGCACCTTGTGCAATGCCGAGAGCTACAGTCCCGGCACCTACGCGTTGAGCGTTGTAGGCCTCCATCAGCGCCGCAAAGCCTTTGCGAAGATTTCCCATCGGCTTCAGCAGCATGGATTCATGCACCTCCAGATCGTCGAAGAACATGTGGGTTTCCGGAATGCCCCGCACTCCCATGGCAGGCGTGCGATCGGCGATCACCAGCTCTCTCGGCTCACCGTTGTCCCGCACCACTATGCAGCCGCCGATACCCTGCTCTACCCCGCCTTCGAACACACGGGCGAAGATCAAGTGCAGACGTGACACGCCACCGCCCGTGATCCAGTACTTGCGGCCGTTGATCACATAGCGATCGCCTTTCTTGTCTGCTCGTGTGGTCATCTCGCTGGCGGCGCTTCCGGCATCTGGCTCCGAAATGCAGATTGCCGGTTTGTCGCCCGACAGCACGCATCGTGCCGCGATATTTTTCTGCTCGTCGCTACCGTAGGCCATGATGGCTCCGATCGCGCCCATGTTCGCCTCGACCACGATTCTTCCCATGGTGGCGCATGCCTTGGCCATCTCTTCGATGACCAGGACGGTCTCCAGGTAGCCGAGCCCTTGCCCGCCGTATTCCTTGGGAATCGTCAGGCCCATGAAGCCTGCATCGCGAAGCTTGTGAACGTTGTCCCACGGATAGGCCTCGGTAGCATCGGTTCGTGCAGCCGTCGGCTTGAATTCCTCCTGTGCCAGCCTGCGGGCGGCGTCCTGAATCGCTGCGTGTTGGAGACTCAGTGTCGTCATCGTATTCGTCATCGTATCCCTGTCCTTTTCATGCTGATTGCGAACGGTAGGTGCGCCACAGCGTCGCTGGTCATGGGCCAGCAGGCGAGCGTGGCGGCGGCATCACGGGAAGGCCGACAAGCCGCTCGAGTTCTGCATGCGTGAGCCCATCGACGAGGTCGACCAGCCGCAGTCCACCTGGCGTACATTCCAGAGTGGCCAGGTCGCTGTAGATCCGCTTGACGCAGGAGACCCCGGTGAGTGGGTAGGTGCAGACTGGAACGACCTTGCTGTTGCCCTGCCGCGTCAGCAGGTCCATCATCACCCAGGTCTGCTTCGCGCCCACGGCCAGATCCATCGCTCCGCCTACGGCAGGAATCGCGTTCGTGTCGCCGGCATGCCAGTTGGCAAGGTCGCCTGTGACGGAGACCTGAAAGGCACCGAGCACGCAGATGTCGATATGGCGGCCGCGTATCATTGCGAAGCTGTCGGCATGCGCGAAGTACGAACCGCCAGGCAACAACGTGACCGGCTGCTTGCCGGCGTTGATGAGGTCGTAGTCCTCTTCGCCCGAGTGCGGGGCTGGGCCCATGCCGAGCATGCCATTCTCGCTGTGCAGCAGCACCTCTCGGCTACTGGCGATATGGTTGGCGACTAGCGTCGGCTGGCCGATGCCCAAGTTCACGACGGCGCCATCGGGAATGTCACGTGCGACGCGGGCGGCCAACTGGTCTTTGGTTCTGCGCTGGTAGATCACGGTTCCGCACGCCTCATTGCTTAAAGCCACCCGCCTGGGTGGCGCGGCGTTCCACCTTGACGATCTGGCTGACGAAGATGGCCGGGGTGACGATGGCCTCGGGATCGAGTCCACCGAGATCGACGATTTCGTGCACGCTTGCGACCGTGCGTCGGCAAGCCATTGCCATGACGGGGCCGAAGTTGCGCGCAGTCTTGCGGTAGGTGAGGTTACCCCAGCGGTCGCCCCGCTCAGCCTTGATGAGGGCCAGATCGCCATGAATGGGGTACTCGAGTACGTACTGCCTGCCGTCGATCAGTCGTGTCTCCTTGCCCTTGGCCAGTTCCGTACCGTGGCCCGTGGGCGTGTAGAAGGCGCCAATACCCGCCCCCGCCGCCCGGATCCGCTCGGCAAGCGTGCCCTGGGGCACCAGTTCCAGCTCGATTCGGCCTGATCGATAGAGGTCGTCGAACACGTGGCTGTCGGCCTGCCGCGGAAAGCTGCAGACAATCTTGCGCACCCGACCGGCTGCAAGCAGGGCGGCCAGTCCGGTGTCACCGTTTCCGGCGTTGTTGTTCACCACCGTCAGATCCCGCGCGCCTTGCGCGATCAGGCCTTCGATCAGCTCGACGGGGATCCCGGCCGTGCCGAACCCACCGATCATCACCGTCGCAGCGTCCTCGACCCCCGCCAGTGCATCGCCCACCGAAGCAGCAACCTTGTTCAGCATCCGAATCTCCCGTGACGCAACGCTGTCGACATCGACCCAGGCGTGCCAGCCGAAGGCGATCTCCTACCCGTGCTCGTCGGGCAGGTATGACTCCTCTACGTACCTGGTGTGGATCTTCCCGGCCTTGAAGTCGCTGCTCGTGACCAGCGACCGGTGGAACTCCCGGGTCGTCTGCAGACCTTCGATCTCGAGTTCCTCCAGAGCGCGCTGCATGCGAGCAATGGCCTCGACGCGGTCTTGCCCCCAGCAAACGACCTTGCCTAACAGCGAGTCGTAGTAAGGCGGCACCTCATAGCCCGCGAAGAGGTGGCTGTCCATGCGCACGCCGATGCCACCCGGAGGAGCGTAGTGCTCGATGCGCCCAGGTTGCGGCTGGAAGTTGCGTGCCGGATCCTCCGCGTTGATCCTGCATTCGATGGCATGCCCTTTCAACTGCATGTCCTGTTGGGAAATCCCCAGTCCCTCGCCGGCAGCGATTAGGATCTGTGACTTCACGAGGTCGATACCCGACACCATCTCCGTCACCGGATGCTCCACCTGGATTCGGGTGTTCATCTCCATGAAGTAGAAGTTCTCCGTTGCGGGGTCGAGGATGCATTCGATCGTCCCGGCGCTTCTGTAGCGCACGTGGCGGCACAGCCTGGTCGCGGCCTGGCCGATCTCCTCCCGCAGCGCGCGGCTCAGCACCGGCGAAGGGCTTTCCTCGATCAGCTTCTGGTTGCGGCGCTGGGTCGAACAGTCCCGCTCGCCGAGGTGCAGCACCTCATCCCCATCGCCAAGCACCTGGATCTCGATGTGCCGGATCTCCGGCACGAACTTCTCCAGGTACACGGCCCCATCGCCGAATGCCGACATGGCCTCGCGCGAAGCCTCCAGGAACGCCTTTGCGATCGCCGACGGCTCTCGAACAATGCGCATTCCGCGTCCTCCTCCCCCGGCTGACGCCTTCAGCAGAACCGGGTAGCCGATCTTCTCCGCGATGGCGGCGGCCTCATTGGCGTCGCTGATCACGCCGTTTGAACCTGGCGTCGTCGGCACGTCCGCCTCGGCGGCCAGTCGGCGCGCCATGGCTTTGTCGCCCATGGAGCGGATCACGTCGCCGGAGGGCCCGACGAAGATGAAACCTTCCGCCTCGGTTAGATCCGCGAAATCGGCATTCTCCGACAGAAAACCGTAGCCTGGATGCACCGCATCCACCTTGAACGCACTCGCGGCGGCCAGCACGCGCCTGGGGTGCAGATAACTGTCGTGCGGTCGGGGGCCACCGATGCACACGGAACGATCCGCCATGCGCACGGGCAACGAATTCCGGTCCGCCTCCGAGAACACCTGGACAGTCTCTATGCCCAACTCGCGGCATGCCCGAATGATGCGCACCGCGATCTCGCCACGATTTGCGACCAGGAGCCTCCGGATCCTCAGGGCCATGCAGCCTCCTCAGCGGTCAGGCTCGATTACGATGAGCGGTTGCCCGTATTCCACCGTCTGCCCGTCGGCAACCAGCACATCGCGCACCACGCCCGCGACATCGGTAGACAACGTGTTCATCAGCTTCATCACTTCGATGATGCACACCGTCTCATGCGCTGCAACCTTTCCGCCGACCTCCACGAACGGGCTGGCTCCCGGTTCCGGCGCACGATAGAAGGTACCCACCATTGGCGCGCGGATCACCGCTAGTCCTTCGGCCGGGGCGTCGACGGCCGCCAGTGACGACGCCGGCAGTGCCGACGTCGCGTGCTGCTGCGCTTCGGCTGGCGAAGCCGGTTCCACCGCCGGGTGCTCGGGCGAAACCGCAGACGCATCCCGGGCGGGTACCGCAGCGACATGCCCGCGCTTGCTCAGCTCGATCTCGACGCCGTCGTAGCGAAGTCGGACGTTAGCGAACTCATCGGCGCCTTTCACCAACTCGATAATTTCGAGTACGTCGTTGTAGTTCAACCTTCTCTCGTCCATTGCATTCCCTTTCGAATCCAGCGAGCGCTCGCCGGCTCAGTGCCCGGAAACTTCAAGGTCGAAGTCACCGCGCGAAATGTGAATACGGCCCAACCTTGGCCGTTTGGCAAGACTGCGCAGTAAAGTGACCACCGAATGCTCATGCTGGTACTCGCGCATCGGCGCCTTGGTCTGCAACATCTCGTCCACCTGCGATCCGGCAAACATGTAGCGCAACAACCGCTCGTCGTCCGGTGCGGAGGGATACTTGCTGCGCAGCGCCGCTACGCCCGGCGCCGGCGGTGTCGGCTTCAAAGGAATCTGCCGGGAACCGTTCTCGACGATGCGATCGAGGACTTCCGGATGGACCGGCGCCAACAGTGCACCGTAATAGCCCAACGCATACTTCTTGACTTCGTTGGGAACGACCCGATACCGCTCCCCATGCACCACATTCAAGACTGCCTGCGTGCCTACCAGCTGCGCGAACGGTGTGATCATGATGGGATAGCCAAGCTCTTCCCGTACCTTGGCCACTTCTTCCAGCAACTGGTCATACCTGTCCTGCAGGCCTGCATGCTCAAGTTGTGACCTGAAGTTGCTCAGCATGCCGCCCGGCAGCTGGTGCGCGTAGTGAAACGCGTCGTACTCCATCAATTCACCCAGCGGCTTTCCTTCTGCCTCGGCGATCCGGCGGAAATGTTCGCCCACCTCGTTGAGCGTGGCGTCATCGACCGGCACCTCATGGCCCATCCAGCGCAGGTTTCGCACCATGCTCTGCGTCGAAGGCTGCGCCGCACCATTGGCCATCGGTGCGATCGAGGTATGCAGCAGGTCGGCGCCGCACTTGACCGCTTCGAGGTAGACCAGCGGAGCCAGCCCCGTCAGACAGTGGCTGTGGATCTCCAACGGAACATTGCCGACCACCTTCTTGATCGCCGGTACGAGCGTGCGGATACGGTCGACCGTCAGCAAGCCCGCCGCATCCTTCAGCATGATTGAATCGATGGTCCTGCTTTCCACCAGCTTTTTCGCGGTCCTCACGTACAGTTCGTCCGTGTGCACCGGACTCAGCGAGTACGACAGGGCCCCGAATGTCCTGACGCCGAGCTTCTTCGCGAGTCGAGTGGACGCAAGGATGTTGTCGACGTCGTTCAGCCCGTCGAAGGCACCGACAATGCCGAATCCGTTAGCCACCACGCGCTCAACCCAGAGTTCCAGTATGTCGTCCGGCAGCATGTCGAACGTCATCAGGTTCTTGCTCCGAACCAGGAAGCGAAGCGGCGTCTGCCGGATCCGTTGGCGCATCATGCGCACCCGTTCCCAGGGATCCTCCTTGAGATAGCGCACGCAGACGTCGAACTGGATCGGCCCGGCCAGGTCGATCTGCCGGAACCCGGCATGGTCCATCTTCTCGGCGATCGGCAACATGTGCGGCGTGGTCATCCGCGTCGCCCAGAGGCACTGATGCGCGTCCCGCAGCGTGGTGTCGATGATTCCGATGCTTCTGTCGCTACTGCTCATCTCGGTTCCTCTCGAAAACCACTCCGGCGACAGCCTTCATACCCAGGCCGTCGCACTGGCACACCTCGGATCCATCCCTACATCGATACCCCCCGCCTCGTCGTCGACGTGAATGGCTGATGCCGGCCCGTAGAAGTCCTCGGCGGTCAATTCCCTTGTCGAACCTTCGATCCCCGCATCGCGCTCGCATTCGAGCGCGCCGTCAGGAGAGATGGATATGCGCGGTCGGGCGATCGACGTGCTGATCGGCAGTCCGCCGAGCACGCTCTCGATGGTCGTCTTCAGTACGATCGCCGGAATTCTCGATCCGCCCGGAGCACCGATCGCATACCGCGCTCCGCGATCCGCGATGGCCACAACGGGGGTCATGTTATTGACGGCAACCCACGTGTTGCGGCGCCAGGAATACCTGGCCAAATTCAATCCGCAATTCAGGAGCAGCCCTGTTCCCGGAACCACCACTCCCGATCCGAACCACAGAGGCCCGTGCGTGAAAGTGCACGAGACGAGCATGCCGTCCGGATCGAGTACGCAGAAATGCGAGGTATGCCGGGTGACCGGTTCCGTCTCGGCATACTCTGCGGCACGTTCACGCCAGGCCAGTCGCAGACCGCCGATAAAGGCGGCCAAGTCCAGAGAACTCCCTGTGCGTCCTGCCGGCGCCGCGGATTCCTCCAGGTAGTACGCGAGCGCAGTCTTGAAAATGCCGAAACCCGATTCGTGAGGTGTCGGTCCATATACGAGCATGTCGCCGGACTCGACCGCCTCGGCTCGTTTCACGGAAACCGTCGAGGCAAGGCGGTCGTACCACCACGAATCGTGTGTCCGCAGTGCAAGATGGTTCCACAGATGCGCGAACGGCGCCTGCGCGTATATCGTCTCCGGACTCCCGGCGTAGCCGCGCAACGTGTTTGCCAAGTCCTGCTGCACCAGCACGTCGTCTTCGCGCAGCGGCGTTCCTCCAGGGCAGAAAATTCTCGCCCACTCCGGTTCCGGTGCTGCACTCCTCCTGGTTGCCCACCTGATCGCCTTTGCCAGATTCCGGTCGATAGCGAATCCCCGCTCCGCTGCGTCGATGGCCGGCGCGAGCAACTCCGAAAAAGATCTCGATCCGAATCTCCGATGCGCCTGCTCAAGACCACGCGGAACGGCTGGCATGGCGACAGACAATGGCCCGTTCGCGAAAACCCCGCATCTGCTCGCCCGCGCCAAGTGGTCTGCTCTGAACCCCTCCGGCACGCTGGTATTGAAGTCGACGGTCCAGGCTTCGCCTTCCCCAGGAGACTGGATGATCATGTAGCCACCGTATCCGGCAAAGCCACAATTCGCCGGATCGACGACGCATAGCGTTGCTGCCACCGAAACAGCCGCATCCACCGCATTGCCCCCCCGGCGCATGACCTCGGCACCCGCCTGCGCCGCCAACGGCTGCGAGCAGATCGCGACACCCTTCACGATGCCCCCCCACCTCGGCTCGCGGAACTGTCGTTTCTCCGGTGCACCAGTTGTGCTACGGGCCAGTCCCGGCAGCAAAGCGGATCCTCAACGTCTACAATCCGCCCAACGGCCAATCGACTACTCGCCACCTGAGACATCACGATCGTAATGAAAACCGACAATTTTTTCGGACTCTACAAATCAAAGGTTTCGGACAATCCGCTAAAACATGAGCTTCTGAAAGAGATCCTCATCGCCGCAATCGAGAATGGCCACTGGAGCGATGGAGACAAACTGCCGACCGAACAGGAATTCGCGAAGATCACACCATTCAGCCTGGGAACCATCCAGAAGGCCATCGGATCGCTGACTCGCGAAGGCTACGTCCAGAGAAAACGAGGTTCCGGAACCTTTGTCATCCCGAGGGAGAAACGACTTGGAGAGCCATGGATCTACCAGATTCTCGCCTCCGACGGATCAAGATTCATCCCTATGACGAGCGAAGTCCGGCGGCGCGTCGAAGTGGAATCGAATGCATCCTGGGCTCAATGGCTGAGCAGGGGAGAACGGAACCAAGTCATCGTGCGCCTCGAGCGAATTATTGCTGCGGAGGACTATTCATTCCTCAGCCATTACCACGTGGACATCTGCCGATTTCCATTCTTCCGTGATGTTCCACTGGAAGAACTCCGCAGCGAAAACTTCGTCAAGCTGACCCAGAAGATCTACAAGCTTTCTCCTTCCAGAATCGTCCGAACCGTCAAAACCGATTTACTTCCGAGATTCGCGACCGAAGCGTTGACGCTACCCCACAAGACCTACGGCACGCACCTGGAGATCATGGCCAGCAGTTCGGCTGGCATCCCGCTATTCTTCAACCAGATGTATCTTCCGGCCAGCGGTCCACGCATCTACTTCTGACGGACGGAGCATTTCTCATCGTTCCGACGTCAGCGCCAGCGCAGCAGGCGTGCCTCGATCTTCGAAGTGAGGTAGGTGAGCAGCCCTCCGAGGAACGACAGAAGAATCAACACGGCGAAAACACCATTGGTCTTAAAGCTCCCCGCCAAGAAACTCAGCAGCTGCCCCAGGCCTTTCTCGGCTGCGATGATCTCCCCGCCTATCACCCCCAACAGCGCATAGATCAGGCCGAGTCGCAAGCCCGAGAAGATCGACGGTACGGCGCTGGGAAGGGTGATCTTCCTGAATACGGACGCCGGGCTCGCACCGAGGGTCTTAGCCAGAATCAGGAAATCAGTATTGACGCTGCGCGCTCCCGCCACAGTGCTGCTAAGCACGATAAAGAATGTCAGGCTGAATCCGAGCGCGATCTTGGACGCAAGACCGAGGCCGAACCACAGCAGGAACAGCGGCGCCAATGCGATCCGTGGCAGGGCATTCAGCCCATCGAAGATCGGCTCGAGGAACTTCTCCACCAGCGGATACGTTACAAACAGGAACCCAAACAGGATGCCGAACGCGCTACCCAGAATGAAGGCAGCCGCGGTGGAAACCATCGTCCAGTACGCCTGGATGACCAGTTCGTAATTGACGAACAGGCCATCGAACAGGAACCGGACGATCTGCGTCGGTCGTCCGATGAATATGGGGTTGATCCATTGCTGGATGGAAACGAGCTCCCAGAGCGCGCAGAGCACGAAGAGAAAGAACAGGCGACCCAACGTGATCAGCATGTCGCTTCTCAGGCCAGCGAGATCGATCGCGTATTCATTCCCGTCATTCCCTCTTCCAGCTTCTCCCAGACCTCGGCATACAACTCGTGGTAGTGAGGGTCGCGCTGAAGGTCGCTGACCGAGCGCGGCCGTTTCAACGGAATGCTGATATCCGCCACTACACGCCCGGGGCGGGCGCTCATCACGAGCACCCGGTCCGATAGCACGACAGCCTCGGCCAAATCATGCGTGATGAAGATGACAGTCCGTCGCATGCTGGCCCACAACTGGAGCAGCACATCCTCGAGCTGCAGCTTGGTCTGCGCATCCAGCGCCCCAAAAGGCTCGTCCATCAGCAGGATCTGGGAGTCGAGGCAGAACGTACGCGCCAGCGCGACGCGCTGGCGCATCCCGTGCGACAGCGCCTTGGGCAGCTTATCCTCAAAACCCTTCAGACCCACGGCCTCGAGCAGCGCCAGCGCCTTCCTGCGTCGCGATTCCGCCGGTTCCGCTCGGATCTCCGCACCGAACTCGGTGTTCGTCAGGGCCGTGCACCATGGGAACAGGCTGTCTCTGGCAAGCATGTAGGCCACGTCGTGCCGGCCCGCACGGGGCGGCGTGCCGTTAATAGCGACCTCACCCTGCTCGGTCGGTAGCAAGCCGGCTACGATGTTCAGCACGGTCGTCTTGCCGCAACCGCTCGGGCCGACGATGCTAACAAACTCGCCGGCAGCGATCGAGATGTCGATATTCTGAACTGCAAACACCTCGCCCCCGAAACGGTGCGATAGTCCTCTGATCTCGATCATCGGCCGGACTCCGAGTCGCCCAGAAATCGCATCCCACAAGCCGTCACCCGGCACGCCTTACGCCACTCTACGGCCTAGGCGCCCGCTCGTAGACGATCGTCGCGGACGGCACGGGCTTCTCGGACAGCTTGTTCTTCATCAGGAAGTTCGACGTTGCATCGATGGAGTCGCGCTTAATCCCGGATCCTAGACTCTCCGTCTGACCCTTGACCAACTGGATCAGCACCTTGTCACCATCCGGGATGTCCCCAAGCGAGACCCTCTTGCGCGTGATGCCTACTAATTCGTCGAAGTTCCCGGGGTCCTTCGCCCAGGCGATCGCATCCCGAACCGCCGCGATGAAGGCATCGACGACCTTGGGATTAGACTGGACGAAGTTCTTGCGCATAGCGAAGCTGGCGAACCCCCCGTTCATCGCCAGCAGATCCGCAGGCCCCTCTCCCTTACCCGGGGCCACCAACTCAACGCACGTCTTCTGTGCAAGGCAAAGGGTATTGAATGGCTCGAACGACACGGTCCCGTCGATCTGCTTCGCCAGCATGGCGGGGTAGGATGTCGCTGGAGAGCCGACAGCCACATAGGTCACGTCATCCCCACTCATGCCCGCACTCTGAAGCAAGGCGCGAGTAATGATTTCAATACCGGAACCGCGCGCCGTTACCCCCATCTTAGAACCCTTCAGGTCCTTCATTACCTCGGGGTAGCCCTTGGCCCGACTGGGCAAGGGATAGTCGCTCCGCACGTTCAGCGTGTAGTAGTTGTTCGGCGTGTGCCCGACCACCAGCAGGATTTCGTTGCCGCGAGAGGCGGCCATCAGGTTGACCTCGTTCGAGGCGAACGTCGCCTCGACACTGCCGGCCGCGAGCGTCTGAAGCCCCAAGGGCCCACTTGCCAGCGGTACGGTGGAGCACCGCAAGTTGTAGCCTTTGCAGAATCCCTTTTCGATGGCCACCCACATCGGTATCCCGAGCACCGATCCCGGGTACTCCTGTACGCGAACCTGCGCGTTCTCGCCATCGGGTTTGCCTTGAGCCATCGTTGGCGCGAGCAAGCCGAGCGACAAAGCGACCCCAACGAACACTGAAGAAATCTTTGGCATGGTGTCTCCCGATTGTATCGACCAGCAGTGTCGGCACAGAATTCAGCGATGCAGCCTCGCACTGATACTATACAGTAATCTTGGAAGCTGTCGTCGACATCTAGGGTTTACACCTAGCCGATACGCCGCGACTCGCGACTCGTTTCGGAATTACTATGCATTAAGTTGATCAGAGGTGCTGTCGGTCGACGCGGTGAATCGTCAGAACCAGTGGACCGACCGGTGATACGTCATGAACGAAAATGCATCGGACCCCTTGTCCGTCGTCGTCACCGGCGGCGGTAGCGGCATTGGCTTGGCCACGGTCGAGTTGGTGCTCCAGCGTGGCGGATATGCGGCCATCGTCGACGTCGACGTAGAACGCGCCGACCCACTAGTCCGGGGATATCCCGGCCGCCTGCACGCATTCGTGGGCAACGTGATCGACGAACAGAGGATGCGACAGGTATCGGAGGAAATCGGCCAGTGCCTCTCGGTATCCGTGAACGCACTGGTGAATTGCGCGGGCGCGCCATCCGTGGCCGCTTCGATCGAAGATGATACGGTGGAACACTGGTCCCGTATCGTCGAATCGCATCTGACCGGCACTTACGTCTCGTGCAAGGTCTTCGGATCG
>CAADGE010000010.1 GCA_900696465.1 uncultured Planctomycetota bacterium | reverse complement strand
TCCTGCCCGATCAATGGAAGGCCGCACGGCAGACACCCCTCGCGCTCGCCTGAAGTTCCTCATCAACAAGACCGGAATCGCCAGCAATCAGCGTGGCCCAATTCACTCTGCTCCGTGTGTTTGGCCGAACGGATACGCGAAAACTGCCTTTTCAGGCCCGGAAATAAGGCATCAACCGCGGAATTTTCGCTGGCCTGTCGCGAAAACGAATTGCACATTTCTCCGTGGAAGAATCAGACAGCAGGCGGGTACCCCCTGTGGCCGAGCGATGCAGCCATCGGCCCTGGAGGAGTGCGATGTGGTGGAAAACCCTTAAAAGCAGCGTGTCCCGCACTGATGCGGCGGGAACTGATCAGCGAGGTGTGGGCCCGCAGCACTCGCTGGATCGCTGGGAGATTATCGCCGGCGATTCCGGGCTGACGATTGTTCCGGCAGGTCCGATTCTGTCACAGGAAGACCTTGCCGAACTGAGCCGCAGGTTGGAGCAGTGTGAAGCGAGCAGCCCGGCTGTTCCGATCACGTTTGATCTGACACGGATCGAGGCGATCGGTCCGCATTGGACGCTGGTGCTGGCGACGTTTCTTCACCTGGCGGAGCGGCTTTCGGCGGAGTGCCACATCACGGGTTTGAAGGCCCAGCCGGCTGCCGTGGTGAATCTGTACCGCCGTGATCATGGGGTGCGGCGACTTGTGAGCGCGTCTCGATCCGCGGCGTAATGTAAAGACAGATTACTCGACTGTGATGGCAACAGTCTGTTCGAGAGAAAAGCGTTCGGATTAATCGAGATAGCCCAGGGCACCCAGGCGACCGGCGACCTCTTCCATCTGCCGTTGGGTAAGGGTCGGCGCTTCGAGTTCGTCGACCTTGCGCTCCTGTGGCGGTTCGTAGCGGATCACGATCGGTTCGTCGAACATGCCGGTGAGCACTTTGCCGTCCATGTCTTTGGGAACACGCTCGCCCAAACCGGCCAGCACACTGGGGGCAATATCTTCGATTCGTGCCCGTATCTTCCGACCGGCGGCGATACCGGGTCCGTTCGCGATGAAGATTCCATCAATCCGGTGTGTGCCTTCGAGTCGGCTGAGGGGCACCCAGCGCACCGGATCGCTCCCGCGAATCTTCTTCACAACGGCCAGCCCATCGACCGGCGCCAGCAGCAGGTCCGGCATCCAGGGGTAGTCGCGTCGGTTGCAGCCATAAAGTTCTTCGGTGACGAAGACGTCCTGAAAGATGGGCATCTCGCGGCCGTCGCGATCGCGACACTTCGCCCGCAGCAGGCGATCGCGAATCTCCTCGCGCAGCGCGGCGTATTCCGACGGCTCGACGATGCCCTGCGGCTGGCGACCCTTGAGATTGATGTAGAGGAAGCCGTAAATGCCTGCGTGCAGGACGCAGGCCCGCGTGCGCGACCAGTCGAAGGCCAGGTCGTGATCCAGCTCGCCGGCCTGAGCGATCGCTGAGCCGTTGCGTGATCTCGTCAGGCGTCGCCACCAGACGGCGCCACGCGTCTTTGCTCTGGCCAGATTGCTGCGCAGGCCAAGATAGCCCCACTGGGACAGAAGCAGGTTGGGCTGCGCCTTGGCATCAAGGGAGCCATGGCCGTGATCGGACATGATCAGGATGGTCGCATCGTGCTCATCAGCAAGGGCGCGGAGCTTGCCGACCGCTTCATCGAGTTTAACAAAGCAATCGGTGGTCAGTTTCCTGCGATGTGGATTCGAGTCCCGGGTGCGCGGGTCGATATACCTCCAGGCCTTGTGCTGCAGGTTGTCGACCAGCTTGAACAGGACCATCATCACGTCCCATCCGTACTTGTCTCCGCAGAAGCGGGCGAGGTCCACGCCGCGGTCAAAACTCTGGCGGATGTACTCCAAGTTTTCCTCGAAGATGCGGTCTCCGCCGAGGGCCTTGCGCTCCCATTTCTTCTCATGGGTGTAGTCCGGGCAGCGGTGCAGAATCTCCTGCTGAAGCTCGCGCGGATAGGTGAAGTCCTTACCGGTGGGCGTGTCGAAACCGCTGATCATGAAGCCGTTGACCGGCTCCGGCGGGAACGTCATCGGGACGTTGATCGACCCGACGCGGTATTTCTTCTCGCTGAGAATCTGCCAGATCGTCTTCTGGCTGATCTTCTGGTTATTGTTAAAGATGAGCCGATTGGTCGTGGGGTCGTACCGGAGAAAATCGATGATGCCGTGTTTGCCCGGACCTTTGCCGGTCATAAAAGTGGTCCAAGCCGCCGGTGTAATCGGCGGGCGTGTGGATTCCAGAATGCCGGAGGTGCCGCCCTCCATGAGGGCCGACAGATTCGGGAGCAGGCCCTCGTGTCGAAGCGGATCGAGGACGTCGAACGTTGCGCCGTCGAGCCCGATCATCAGGACGCGCTGGAAACTGCGTTGCGGGTGATCCGCATTCGAACCGGACTTCGCTGCCACGGCAATAACCTCACGGTGATCGTCGTTCAATTGGGACGCCGCGCCGGGAGTACCCGCGCCTGCCGCTTACCACGCAAGGAATCGTACCGCCCGAATTGTTGGTCCGCAAGCGGATGTAGCAATGGCTACATTTGCAGGCATTGGCGCGTGGTGTGCAGCGGCTATTGTCATGCCGGGGGCATCGCAGTTCACGGCCACGGACCGATTTTTTCGAAGATGTGCAGATAGGGTGTGCTCCTGCCGGGAAGCGGCGGCGACTGGAGGACGAGACGGAAGGATGGGCTCTGTGTGAATTCTTCGAGTGCCAAGGCGTGGTCCAGCGAACCGGCGAACTGCTGTTCCCACGCGAAGAGTGTCCCGACGGGCGCCAGTTCGAGTTCCCTGCGAACCTTCTCACGCTGCGGCGGGAAACTACGCTGCGTGACGTAGTCAATCCACACGACGGCAGAAATGATCTCACGATCATCGAAGCCCATCGCGGCCAGTTGCCGGCGCGCCTCGTCGACCAGTGGTGCCTCCGGCGGCGGTCGCAGCGGATGGCAGAGTGCATATACTGCCAGCGCGATCAGGATGGTGAGCATGCTGACGAGGCCGTAGCGAGCGATGTTGCCGTTTCGCCCGATCCGTGCGGCCCAGGCTGCGGTGAGTGCAAGCACGACCACAACGGCAGTTGCCGTGCGAACCGCGAGTTTGGCCGCGTACAGGTCGGGCACGGCTCCGGCGTCATCCGTGCGCGCTGCGTGAAGCAGCAGCTGCCTTTCCATCGCGATCCAGAGGATGAACATCGATGCCGCCGCCGTCATCAGCGCGACCCCGCGAACTTTTGTATCGCGTGCGACCATTCGCTGCCAGCCCGCCAGCGCTGCGATGCCGATGAGCGGGCTGATGGGGACAAGAAAGCGCGCATAGCCGCCGGAATCGTAAAGCCCGAGTGCGCGAACCACGGTCTGAGCGATGAAATAGATTCCGATGCATGCAACCACCAGCCGACCGCCCGGCATGCTCGGATTGCTCAGTCGCGCTGCGCTTTGTTGCTTTTTCGAATCAGGAAAGATCGTTGCGTCAGACCTTGCGACAGGGGTGGCCGTGGTCAGGCGCTGCCAGAGGGATGTCAGTCCGCACATGGCGAGAAGCGTGATGCCCGGCCCCCACGCCTCGAGCGCGCGGCAGAAGTAGGTCAGCCATCCGCCGCGGCCGTATTGTCCCTGGCGTACGGGGTGGAAGAAGAGGGTGATTGGAGGTCGCAAATCAAGAATCGGCGACAGCACATTGACCACCAGCGGGGCCCAGAGCAGCGGCCAGAGCCGGCGGATCGGCACCTGCTGACATCTCGCGAAGTACAACCACACAGGCAGGAATATGATCCCCTCGTGCCGGGTGACGAAAGCCAAACTCAATACGGCAGACGAAGCCGTCCAGCGTTCGTTGGTCGCCAGATAGACGGCCAGCACTAGGTAAAAGGCCATTGCCGTCTCGGTCAGCGTCGTCTGCGAGAGCTGGAAGAAAAGCGGCTGGGCAAAGACCAGTGGCATGACGGCCCACGCATGGCGGATTCTCAGTCGCTCAGCAATGCGACTGGCCATCAGTGCCGATGCGGCGGATAGCAGAGCTGAGAGCAATCGACAGGCCGTCCAACCGATTCCTGCGGGCAGGAAGTAAAGCGCCGTGAAGCCAGGGCGCCCCCAGTCATCGAGCAGATAGGCCGGCCAGGTCCATGCCCATCGGGCGAAAAGGTAGTGGGTCAGATCATCAAACTGGAGGAGACCATCCGGGGCCGACAGGATGCCGAGAATGGCGGAGACGATAAAGCTCGCGGCCGCCAGCGAATACATAAGGATACGCCTGTCATTTCGTGGGATAGTCAGGGCTGGCTGGGTCATCTTCATGCATGATCGCCGTCTCAGGCGGCGTTTCAAGTGGGATCTGGCGACAGACCAGTTGCCGGCGGGCGATCTGTCTGTGTCGACGTTAGACCCAAGGTGCGTCTCCGTTTACGATGTTGAAGTTCCCCGGTCCGTGTTCGGACGGCCGGGAGAGTTAGCTTCAGCGAGGCATCCCTTCCAGATTATCCAGGCCGATTCACCTGACCCGAATCGGAGAAGTGAGGTTTCCATGCTGCTCTGTTCATGTATGCAGATTGTCCGGCGAGCGCGATTGACGCTGCCAATCTTCGTCGTCGGTGTCTTCTTTCAGTCGCTTGCACCCGAGGCGCGGGCCCAGTGGCCGCAATGGGGAGGCGCCCATCAGGACTTCAAGGCGGAGTGCAAGGGGCTTGCCGATAAGTGGCCGGACGAAGGCCCTCGGAAGGTGTGGTCGCGCGACCTGGGCGACGGTTACTCCGGCATCATCGCGGATGCCGGCATTCTCTACACGATGTACCGCAACGGAGATGATCAGGAAGTCGTCATCGCGCTGGATGCGGAGACCGGCAAGACGAAGTGGGAGCACCAGTACGACGCGCCGCCCAAGCCGGGGCACGTGACCGAGTTCGGCACCGGCCCGCGGGCAACGCCGACACTCGACGGCGAACGGCTGTATACGATCGGCGTTGCCGGTCATATGCACTGCCTCGATCGCAAGAACGGGAAGGTGCACTGGTCGCATCAACTCTGGGACGAATACAAGGGGACGTTTCTGATGCACGGGTATTCCTCCAGCCCGTACATCTATAAGAATCTGGTCATCACGCTGGTCGGCGGTGAAGGGCACGCCGTGGTCGCCTTCGACAAGCTGACCGGCAAGGAAGTCTGGAAGAAGCACGATTTCGGCAACAGCTACGCCACGCCCAAGCTCATCCGCGTGGACGGCGAGGATCAGCTCGCCTGCTTCATGGGTTCGGAGATCATCGGCATCGAGCCGATGACCGGCGACCTCAAGTGGCGCTTCGAGCACAAGAACCAGTGGAGCCAGAATATCTGCCCACCGATTTACGACAACGACCACATGCTCTTCATCAGTTCACCCGAACCGGCCTGCAGCAAGGGCCTTCGTCTGACGCGCAAGGGCGACAAGACCCAGGTGGAGGAAGTCTGGATGAACCGGAAGGTCCGCGTGCATCACAGCAACGCGGTCCGCGTCGGTGACAGCGTCTATTGTTCTTCCGGTGACGGGCCTGGCCTCTTCTTCGCCGTCGATGCCAAGTCGGGAGACCTCAAATGGCGAAAGCGCGGGTTCGCCAAGTCCACCGTGCTTTATGCCGACGGCAAGTTCATCCTGCTCGATGAGGATGGCAAGCTCGGCCTGGTCCGAGCGACGCCCGAAGATTTTGACATCTTGGCGCAGGCGCAGGTCCTCGAACGGGTGTCGTGGACCGTACCGACCCTGATCGGCACGCGGCTCTACCTTCGCGACAAGAAGCATATGATCGCTCTTGAACTGGGCCGCGATGCGTACACAGCGGCACAGCCGTCGCCCCGCGATCGCGGTTAGGTCCATCTCGCTAACCACAGGTGAGGTATTTGTCGAACGTTCCGAACTTGATCTGACTGGTTGCTTCGGGCAAAGGCCGGGCCGATTCGCGGCGATCGTCCGGTGCGACTCCGCCAACAAATTCGTCACCGAACCGACCAACGAGGCGTGTTGTTCACTCGGCTCATCCGGACTAACATACTCCCGATACAATTTGGAGAGGTGTCCGAGTGGCTGAAGGAGCCGCATTCGAAATGCGGTCTGCGGGTAACTGCAGCGGGGGTTCGAATCCCTCCCTCTCCGTTTCATTTTGCAGGCGGTTCACAAACTCTTGAAACTCCCGCACTTGCGAGAGTCTCTCGATTCTTGACTGCCCGACTGCCCTCAAACTGCCCTCAAAACTGGAAGCGACGTTGCCGGTCGTTTCAGATTTTTGACTGTTCAATGCGCCCTCGTCTCGATTGATGCGTGCTCCATTTCCGCCGGCGAGTGCGACCATCGCCTGCTGGCTGTCGTCGTCGTGGAGGTGGTAGTAGAGATCGAGCATGTCGGACGATGAATGGCCGAGCCACGCCAGGGCCTTACGGTGGGCGACGCCGTGATTGGCGCAGAGACTTGCGAAGTGGTGCCGGAACGAGTGCAGCTTGAATTCGTCCGGCTTCTCAAACTTGCACGCCTTGCACAAGTCCTTGAGCCGGGCGAGCAGCGTCCGCTCGCGAATTGTCGTGAACACGATGCCGGACTTTTTCGGCTTGGCGAGCAGATCTGCGATGCGAGGATGCACCGGCACGAACCGCTCGTCCTTATCCTTCGTTGTGCCGTTCGAGCCGCCCCGTCGGATGTGCAGCATGGTCGGCTTGCCATCCTTGTAGCGAACGTCTTCCCAACGAAGTTGCTCCACCTCACCGATGCGAAGCCCGGCGTAGCCCATCAGGGCGAAGGCGGTCTTCTCTTCACCCTTAGCGGCTTCGATGAGAGCATCGACTTGAGCCGTGTTAAAGCACGGCTGCGGCGTGGCCTTGGCTTTCGGCAGCGACACCGACGCCAGTCGGTATTGGGGCAGCACGGATTGCCGCCAGGCCCACTTGAATGCTTGCTGGGCGAGAACCACCGCACCTTGTACGGTTTTGGCGGCGTAGTCCTGCTTGATGAGCCACTGGCGTAAGCGAAACAGGTCGTCGGCCGAGAACCGACGAGCGAGCGTGATGCCCGCCTCCTCGCAGTATGCTCTGAGCTTGTCGAGATCGGCGCGGTACTTCCACTCCGTCTTGGGCGCGACCCCCTTGGCCTTGATAGCGTCGAAGTAGCGGTCGGCCATGTCATCCACGGAGATCGTCGCTTCAGGCACCTTGTCCGAACCGCTGTCCAGCCGCTGCTGAATCTCCAGCGCCAGCCGTTTCGCCTGCGACTTGTTGGTCGTGCTCAGCGATTCGCAGACCTGCCGGCCGTCGAGGTTGCGATACTCGGCCGCGTATCGACGGGCGGTGCGTTGGCGGCCGCTCTCGTAATGAATGCGGCGGCCGATGGTCACCTGCGTTCCATCCACCCGTTCACGATCGATG
Organism: uncultured Planctomycetota bacterium; assembly: GCA_900696465.1. GTDB lineage: Bacteria > Planctomycetota > Phycisphaerae > UBA1845 > UTPLA1 > UTPLA1. The sequence goes on along the minus strand of CAADGE010000010.1, from coordinate 1,921 downwards.
AGCTTCATGACAACCTCCCGGCGTTCTCTTGATATTGTAGACCCTGGCCGTGCGATTCTCCCGGCGATGATTCGTCCTTTGCAGATTCGTAACTCCGGTGCTTCGTGGGCACGCGGAATAGACTCGCTCGTCGTCCTTCACTGCATGAACTCCTGTACCAGCCGATCCCGCCAGAAGCGGAGCGGCTTGCCTCGTCGGACGGCGCTGCCGTAGCGTCCCTCGGAGACGTGCCGGTAGAGCGTTGAGACCTTGAGCCGGAGCAGGGCCGCGGCCTCATCCGGCGTCATGATGGCGGGGATGGCGGCGAGCGCCGTTTCAATCTCCGGAATGCTGAGCTTTCTGTTCATGGCTCTCCGCCTTTTGTTGGTGGGTATTGTCGTTGTTCGTGTGTTCGCTATTATGCGAACGGTCCAGACAAAAAAACCTATCGGCTTCAAGACGCTCGGCCGGCGATCACGGGCCGACCCTCTCGCACGCGCATTCGGGTCAACTCGAGAGCCTTTGCCGGCTCGCGAAGCAGGTTCTCAAAACGGATCGGCATGAATTCTCGTGTCGGGCAATCGATCAACCGCAAGTCCCGGCAGCGAATGATGGCTGCAACCTTGGATACGCCGAAGCGGCGCATGATCTGGGGCAGGAACACGGCGCGCCACAGCCACTCGGATCGCACCGTGGGCATCATCAGTTCCGTGAGGCAGTAGTCGGCGTCAAGCTGCTCGTCGCGGGAGATTGCATACAGTTCGCGCTCCAACAGCACGATGGGCATCAGGAATGCGGCTGCGAATTGGTCTGCCTGGCGTTCGAGTCGGCTGGCCTGCTCGTCCGGCAATTCCGTCGTCTCGTGGAACACGGTCGCGTACTTGCGATGCAGGAGGACGTGGGCCAGCTCATGGGCACACGTGAATCGGAACCGGCCCTCATGGGCGATGGAATCGGAGATAAGGATTTCCCGCTCAATCACATAGGCGGCCCCGAGCACGCCTTCGCCGATCGGCGACAGGTCCGCGATGCCGAAGCGGATCCCCAGCGGATGCTCGATCCACTGATCGACCGGGATGGGCGCGGGCGCCTCATCAAGCCCCAGCACCTTGCGGCACTGTTCGACGCAGTTCCACGCCGCCCGATCGGTTCGCAAGAGGCCGGGCTTCGGCTCGAAGAGGGTGCCGTAGTACTCGGACGCCATGGGGGCTGCTCCGTGCGTTACGATTTCTTCCTGGACAACTTGTTGGCGAACGCGATGAGGTCATCCCACTGGTTCGACGAGAGCTTTCGCGCCTTGCGAAGCAGTTCCGGCACCTTCTCGGCGGTCACGGCATCCTGCGTCGCCACCTGGCCGACGATGGTGTCGGCCCGGCTCCAGCCGGAGCGGAGTTCGGCCTCGGGGAGGTCGTAGAGTCGGCTGATCCGCAGTAGCAGTTCCTCGGACGGCGTCCGGCGGCCCTTCTCGATGTCGGTCAGGTGCGGCGGGGTGATGCCCAGCAGCTTGGCCATCTCGCGGAGGCCCTTCTTGGCCACCCCGATGCGCTGCGTCCGAAGCACCTCGCCGATCGGCGTATCGCTGGATTTCCTCGGGGCCACGAGAGCACCTCCATCCGTTCGCTCATATGCTAACGGCCGAGTTCGCGGTTTTCAAGGCGCGGGCATGAAAAATTGTCGGCCGTCGCCCGGGCCTTGCTCGCAGGGACTCGATGGAGGGGAAAAAGGGGGCCGGGGGAGGTTTGGAACCGGCGGCGTGCGGGGGTTCCAAAGCGAGACCGGCCGATAGAGCGGAGCGGTCGGCCGTGAAAAGCTCCATCCTTTGTATTCGTCCGGCCAACCCCGTCTACCAATCTCTGGGCGAGGCGGGCATGCTGCTTCCGTAATAGACGGAGGTGGGTATGCCGCGCGAGGGAAGTCGTGATCTGAAGAAAGAGAAGTTCTG
>CAADGE010000009.1 GCA_900696465.1 uncultured Planctomycetota bacterium | reverse complement strand
TTCGACCCCACACCGCCGGGCACCTACGGCTTCGGCGAGGGCCACTTGCGATTCACCATCACCCCCGTCCCGGAACCGGCCACGCTGGCGCTGTTGGTACTGTCAATCTCGATCTTCAAACCCCGCCTCGGGATCATGTTGCGTCGTACGGCGTGAACGCCGTGGAGCTTCGACGCCGGCGCTCCTGCTCGCCGCTCCGCAATTCGTAAATCGAAATACGTCATTCGTACTTCCCCGGCGCGCACAGCGAGCAAGACTTCTTCCGTATGCGACCAACTGCGCAACCGCGATTCCCGATCGTCCGACAACGGACAACCGGCTCTGACTTTCTCCGAATTTTTCACTACTTTTCAGGAGCGCGCCGCGCTTTTTCAGCCCCGAGCTGATAATTGCGCTCGAAGACAGAGCAGCGACACCAGCGCGATGACCAAAAAAGTTCGTATTTGGAAAAGTAAAAACTTCGCAACGCGTGAGATGGCCTCGGACGGGTGGCTGGCCGCCGCTTTAAGCGGCCATGTGTTACCGCGGCCGTATCACTCCGTCGCGTGCTGCACACGGCGCGCTGCGCGCAATGGTGCTGGTCACCGAAAGATTGGCGGCGCGCCAGACCTCACACGCTGCTGCGATGTCCGATCAGCTCGACTGCTTCGGCATAATGAAGGTGTCGTACACCAGCGCAGCGATGCCGCCGCCGATGATCGGACCGAGCCAGTAGACCGCGTGCTGCGACCAGAAGGCCGGCAGATTGCCGGAGAAGAACGCCACGATGCCGGGGCCGAAGGTTCGCGCCGGGTTCATGGCCGCGCCGGTCAGCGGGCCGCCGACAAGGATATCTGCACAGATGATCAGGCCGATCCCGAACCCGCCGATCTTCGGCGCCCGGGGATCGACCGCAGTCCCGAAGACCGCCGTGACCAGCAGGAATGTCAGCACCGCTTCGATGAGGATGGCCTTGCCCATCGTGAGGGTGTCCGCATCGAACGCAGGTGTGCCGAGGCCAGCCGTTTCGACGACCGATGCGCCGTCCGCTGTCACCATTCCCTTGAAGATGGCCAGCACCAGAACACCGGCAAGCGTCGCACCTGCGAGCTGCGCAACGATGTAGGCGATGGCGTCCGGCAGACTGATTCGCTTGGTGAGCAGCAGGCCGACCGTCACGGCGGGGTTCACATGGCCGCCGGAGACGCCCATCGTCGCAGAGACGGCAACCGACAGGGCAATGCCGTGAGCAACGGCGATACCGAGGAGGCCTTCGTAACCGGCACCTTTCATGGTCGCCATGCAGATTGCACCGGCACCGATGAAACAGAGGATAAACGTACCGATCGCTTCGGCCACGAGTTTGCTCAGGTTGTTCATGGTCGGTTCCTTAGGTTTTCCCGGGGCGCTACCGGGGACAACGCGCCGTACACCCGAATGGACGAACTGCCAGACTAGAACGTGCGATGGGCAGGCCGGCAGAGCGATCCGAAACCCGCTCCCGCGGGCGATCGATGCCACCCGCGAGGCATGTCGGATCGTGCCCGCGCCAACAGCGGGGAAGTATGCTCCGCGCGGCAGGGCTGTCAAGAGTCTTTATGTCGCATTCCGGGTAGGGTTCTTGCAGCGCACGGATTCCACCGTACAAGCCGGCGCGCTGCGAAGTGGCGAGTCTGCGCTCGGCGCGCTAAACTCTGTGGCGAATCGAGGAGGATAAGCACCACATTGAGACATACGAGTTATATCGAGGACACCCTATGACGAAGCCACGACTCTCGCTCGTTACCGCCCTGACAATCTGCCTGCTTGCCGGTTACGAATCCTTCCTGAGCGCCGATGAACCTCGACCGGCCAATCCCGCATCCGAAAAACAGGACCATCCGTCGATACTGTTGGCTGCCGTCACTTCGCAGGACGGCGCTGCGACGGCATCTTCGCGTCGCTCGCGCCGGCGACCGACGAGCTACAAGGTCATGGAAGTCAAGAACGGCGGCACGATCAGCGGCGTGGTGAAGTATCAGGGCGAGATACCTCCACCGAAGAAACCGCAGATCGTGAAAGATCACGAAACATGCGGCCACCACCCGTCGGAGGTTCCGTTGATCAACGTCGACAAGGATGGCCGGGTGGCCGAGGCCGTCGTCTTCCTGGCGGACATCGCGGAAGGCAAGGACTTCCCGAAGTCGGGTGCACCGCCGATCATCGATCAGAAGGCCTGCCAGTTTCATCCGCATGTGCAGGTCGTTCGGGCGCGCCAGCCGGTGGAGATCGTCAACAGCGACCCGGTGGCCCACAACATCAACGCATCCCAGCGAATCTATACATTGTTTAATATTCTCCAGCCCCAGCAGAACATGCGCGCCACGCAGCAGTTCGACCGGCCCGGCCTGGTGAACCTACGCTGCAACGTCCACGACTGGATGCAGGCCTATGTACACGTCGTCGTACATCCCTACGTCGTGATCACGGCCGAAGACGGTACGTTCAAGTTTGACGACGTCCCGGCGGGAAAGTATGAGTTGGCGGTCTGGCAGGAATTTCTTGATGAACAAACGTTCGACGTGGAAGTCAAACCCGGCGAGACGAGCACTCTGAACCTCACCCTGAAGCCGAAAGCGGCAGGGGCATCCGACACCAAGGCCAGTCACTGACCCGGCGTGCGGGACGACGATCAACCCGCATCCGTCGCATGATGTGCAACGATGTATTTATGGTGATCGGCTGGTAACTACCGGCATAGCACAACAAACTGAGCAGTTGAAGCGGAGGTACTTCACGATGAAGGCAACTCGTAAACTCGGCAGTGTAATGGCGGTGATGCTGGTCTTCGCGGCCAGTGCGATTCTCTCGGCCGGCTCACAGAGCGGCGGTGCAAAGAAGCTCGAGCCGATCGGACCGGTACCGGTCCCCGCTGACAACCCGATGACCCCGGAAAAGATCGAACTCGGGCGGATGCTCTACTTCGATACGCGGCTCTCGGGCGACAGCAGCATCGCCTGCGCCAAGTGTCATGACCCCGACAAGGGATTCTCCAACGGGCTGCAAATGTCTGACGCTTACCCGGGCACGAAGCACTGGCGACATGTACCGACGGTTCTGAATGCCGCGTACCTCAAACACCAGTTCTGGGACGGCCGGGCCGGTAGTCTGGAAGAACAGTGCCTCGGACCGATCGAAGCACCAATCGAAATGAATCAGAACTTCGCTCATCTGGTGGAGAAACTGAACGGTATTCCGTGGTACCGCGAGCAATTCCGTAAGGTCTTCAAGAGCGATGTCACCATGGAGAACCTGGCCAAGGCCGTCTCGGCCTTCGAGCGCACCATCGTGTCGAAGCCCGGCAAGGTCGACCAGTACCTCAAGGGCGACAAATCGGCCTTGAATGATTCCGAGCGACGCGGCATGGAGCTGTTCACCGGCAAGGCGAACTGCATCGCCTGTCACCACGGCCCCGTCCTGTCGGACAACGAATTCCACACGACCGGCGTTCCGGAGATCGAGCCGCTCAAGACCGAGAGCGACCGCATCGCCACGCGGCACTTCTTCGCCACCGGGCAGAAGTATCCCAACCCTCGAAGTGTAGACGCGGATTACGGCCGAGAGCTGATCACCAAGAGTCAGTCCGACCGGGGTAAGTTCAAGACGCCGTCGCTGCGTGAACTCAAGTGGACGGCGCCCTACATGCACAACGGCGCCTTCGAGACGCTTGAGGATGTGATCGAGTTCTACATGAAGGGCGGCGGCAACCATCCGAACAAGGACCCGCTGCTCAAACCCTTCGAGCTTACCGATCAGGAATTCGACGATCTGCTCGCTTTTCTGGAGGCCCTTTCCAGCCCCGAGCCCATCAAGGTCCAGCGTCCGGCGGAGCTGCCGAAGAAAGGCGACGGCACCCTGTAGATCGAAGCGGGAGAAAATCAGCACGTTCGCGCTCTGGCGGCGGGATTTACGTCTCACATGATTGCGTAGCGGCATGTGCCGCGCGCCGACAGACTGGTACGGCGCACTTCGGCCGTTGTGGGCCGGGGTTTATCGCTGGTCGATCGGCACGACTTTCAAATCCGTCGGCCCGTCATAGACCGCGCGCGGTCGAAAGATGCGATTCTCCGGCAGATACTCCAGCACGCGCGAGGCCCAGCCCGCCGTACGGGAGACGGCAAAGATGACCGGGAACAGCGGAGTGGGGAAACCGAGGGCGTGATAGACGATGCCGCTGTAGTAATCGACGTTGGGATAGATGGGCTTGCCCTTGGCCTGCATCTCGGCGATGAAGAGGTCTTCCACTTCGGCGGCCGTGCGGTAGAGCGTTTCCAGACCTTTCTCCTGGCAGAGCGCCTGGGCATGCTTCTTGAGGACGACCGCGCGCGGGTCGTAGGCCTTGTACACCCGATGGCCGAAACCGATGACCTTCTCCCCTTTGGCGATCCGTTCCGCGACCCAGGCCTTGGCCTTCTCAGGGCCGCCGATGGCCTTGAGATGCTCCAGCGCCGCTTCGTTCGCGCCGCCATGTAGCGGACCGCGCAGAGAGCCAATCGCAGCCGCGATGGTTGAATACATGTCTGCCAGCGAGCTATGGGTGACCATCGCCGTAAAGGTCGATGCGTTCATGCCGTGGTCGGCCTGAAGGATCAGGCAGATGTCCATCACTCGTTCCGTCACTTCGCTCGGCTTTTCCCCGCTCATCTGGTAGAGGTAGTTCGCCGTGAAGGAGAGATTCGGATCGGGCTGCAGGATCGGCAGGCCCTTTCGTGCCCGGGCGATGGCCGCTGCGATGCTGCGCGTTCGGGCCATGATGCGAATGGCGATCTCGGTTTCCATTTCCACGGCCGTCGCCGGATCGGAAACGTGCTGGGTGACGAACAGACTGTCCTTATCGAGACAGCCGAGCGCCGCGACACCGGCCTGAAGCACATTCATCGGGTGGGCGTCCTTCGGCATCGACTCAATGAACCGGATGATCGGCTGGGGCAGGTCGCCGTTGTCACCGAGGCGCTTGCGGAAGGCGGTCAGCTCAGATCGATTCGGAAGCTTGCCGAAGATGAGCAGATAGGCGACTTCATCGTACGTGCAATGATCGGAGAGATCTGAAACAGTGTAGCCGCGATAGATCAGGTGGCCGGCATCGCCATCCACATAGCCGATTTTGGTGATGTTGGTGATGGCTCCTTCGAGCCCTCGCCCCAGCTCAATCGTGCAGGGAAACTCGACTCGGCCAAGAAATTTGGGCATGGCTGATACCTCGGTCAGGGTTCGCGTCACGGTTGTACGTCTTGCGAAGAGTATAAGGGCTTTCGTCAGGATGGAAAACTGCTACGATAGGGCCTGTTCACGGGCGAATCGAGCGCGGTGATCGACCCACGCCATCGATGCCGGCAATCTGGAGACGACAGTATGAAAGTCCACGAGTATCAGGCAAGAGAACTGCTTCAGGCCGCCGGTGCGCCGGTGCCGCGCTTCGAGGTCATCGACTCGCCCGATCAGGTTGCGACCGCCATCAAGAACCTCGGCGGCGGTACGCTCGTCGTCAAGGCACAGGTTCACGCCGGTGGTCGCGGCAAGGCCGGTTACGTCGTTCTCTCCGACAATCCCACTGAGATTGAGAAGAACAGCCGCCGCATGCTCGCCGAGCCGATGATCTCCAAGCAGACCGGCCCGCAGGGTGTCAAAGTCCGCAAGCTTCTGCTCGCACCTGCCGTCGATATTGAGAAGGAATACTACATCGGCATGGTTATCGATCGCGCGATGGGCTGCCCGGTGATGATGGTCTCGAAGGAAGGCGGCGTAGAGATTGAAGAAGTTGCCGCGAAGAATCCCGACGCGATCATCAAGGAATGGCTGCACCCGCATCTGGGCCTGCAGCCCTACCAGGTCCGTCGCCTGACAGCCGCTCTCGGCCTCGAAGGCGAACACGCCAAACAGGCCGCGCGAACAATGGAGGCGCTGGCCAAGCTGTTCATCGAGAAGGACTGCTCGCTGGCGGAGATCAACCCGCTCGTGCTCACGAAGGAAGGCGGCGGCAGACCCGGCGAGATCATGGCCATCGACGCCAAGTTCAACTTTGACGACAACGCCCTCTTCCGCCACCCCGACGTGCAGTCGATGTTCGACCCGACCGAGGAGAATCCCAACGAAATCCGCGCCTCGCAGCACAATCTGTCCTACATCGCCCTCGACGGCAACATCGGCTGTCTCGTCAATGGCGCCGGCCTGGCGATGGCCACCATGGACATCATCAAGCTGCACGGCGGCGAACCGGCCAATTTCCTCGACGTCGGCGGCAGCGTCACCAAGGACGGCGCCGTCGAGGCCTTCCGCATCATCCTGAGCGATCCGAAGGTCAAAGGCGTCCTCGTCAACATCTTCGGCGGTATCGCCAAGTGCGACGTCATCGCCGATGCCCTGATTCACGCGGCGAAGGAAGTCGGCTTCAAGGTACCGGTGGTCGTACGGCTGGAAGGCACGAACGTCGAACAGGCCCGCAAGATGCTCGCCGAAGCAAAGATCGAGGGACTCATCAGTGCCGCGGACCTGACCGACGCGGCGAAGAAGGTCTGCGCGGCGGTGTGAAGCCGCCAAGCGATAAACCCGCGCGTCTGTAACGCAGATACGATCTCTCAACAGTAAAAGCCCCGAGCGGATGCATCGTCCGCCCGGGGCTTTTTTTGTTACGCAATAGACGTGATCGTGGACTGTTTATCGCGATCGTCGTCGCGAAATCAGGCCGGCTAAACCGAGCATCATCAAAGCGGCCGTCGTCGGCTCCGGAATCACCGTCTTGAAGAGGATGTCCGTCAGCTTCGTCGGCACGTAAGCCGGCTGATCGATGTAGGCGCCGGTGAAGCCATCAAAGCGATAAATCTCGCCGGTGTTGAACGCCATGAAGCAATCAAACGTCACGGGATCGTAAGTAAAACCGTGCGGTCCGCCACCGGGCAACGACTGCACGTCAATGAACTGCGACCAGGTGCCCGAGCCCGCATTGTAACGCCAGAGGCCTTCGATGCCCGGTCCCTCGTAGAGGGCCGTCGCGTACAGGGCGCCATCGGGACCAAAGCCGATCTCCTGCGGAGCAAAAGGAACGGCAATGTCCGGACCGCTCGAAAGGCCCGTGACGAAGTTGTAGCGCTTGATGCCGAAACCCGACCCCTGGAACCAGTTGGCGACGTACATCTCACCGCCGTTGAAGGTGTGCAGGTTACCGCCGTCGCCCACGCCGACCACGGTGCGGACAAAGGCACCGGTGTTCGAATCGTACTCTTCCACGCCAGTCGGACCGCCCACGACAATGTTGTCGTTCGGCGCCCGGGCAGGACCGAGGCGGGTGCCGCCCGCGATGGTCTGGACCGCGGCGCCGGTCAGGGAATCGATCTCGATCAGCGAGGTAAACCCGCCGATGAAGAAGTTCTGCGCAGTCCCGGCAACCGCCCCGAGATAGGGGAAGTTGCTCGACAGCTCGGTACTGTTGGAAAACACATTAGCATAGGTGCCGCCCAGGGCCCCTGTGTAGTTGCCTGGCACATAATTGAACGGCGGATTCCGTTCAAACTGATACAACTCACTGTGAGCGTCGCTCATGGCGTAGATGTCATTGGGGTCTCCGATACCGGCCATCGCCACCACCGGTGTACAGAGCAGCGTCATCGCGATGACTAACTTCTTGAACATACTTCCTTTCCTTACCTGATTGCGCGCCAGTTTCCCACTTTGCACCCCGAATGCGCGCACATCCAAACGGGGAGGGACACGGGAGAGTTATTTCGTAAGAGGGTGTTCCCGACGCAATCACGTCGAGCATGACTCATGACTCCAGTCCTTCCAAGTTGGACTCAAGCGGATGCAACTTATCCGATGTTTGAGCCCGATGTCAAGGGGGATCGTCCCGATCACCGGTTCCGAATCGATCGGAATGGCGAAGCCATGGTCGACAGTATTGCCCACATATGCAGAGATTTGGAGCGGTCCATTTTGATTGCGACGCTGTTATGGACCAATTTTCGCGCGCCGTAATACCCGGGGCTAATCTCCCCGTGAGACAGGTTCTGACGCGGCCCGTTATAATCCCGGCGTGTTAGAACTCGACGCGCCGAATCTGCTCCGCATCACAACGGCACCGGGGCTGGTTGGCTACCTTGAACAGGAAGTCGCAGCACTCGGCTACAACATCGAAGAGGTTCACGATACCACGGTCGCCCTGACCGGCTCGCTGCGCGTCTGCATGCGGCTTAATCTTCGTCTTCGAACGGCGTTGTCCGTTCATTACCTGCTGCAAAGTTTTCCCTGTGGAGGCCCCGACGAACTCTACGCCAACTGCCTCGCCATCCCGTGGGAGCGAATCATCCCGCCCGCGGAGTACATCTGCGTCGATTCGCGGGGCGATCACCCATCCATCGACAACTGGATGTATGTCAACCAGCGTGTGAAGGATGCCATTGTGGATCGCATGGCCGAGCACTTCGGAACACGGCCAACCAGCGGACCGGATCGCCACGGCGTCGTCCTAAATGTCTATTGGAAACATGACCAGTGCTCCGTCTCGCTGAACACCTCCGGCGAGAAACTTTCCCAGCGCGGCTACCGGAAGATCCCGCATAAGGCCCCGATGACGGAAACCCTTGCAGCGGGCGTCGTGCTTGCCACCGGCTACACTGGTGAAGCCCCGCTTGTTAATCCCATGTGCGGAAGCGGTACGCTGGCCATTGAGGCGGCGCTGATCGCCACCAACCGTGCGCCGGGCCTTCTGCGATCCAACTACGGGCTGATGCACCTGGCGGGCTTTGATGAAGCCGCATGGCGACAAGTGCGCGTGGACGAAGGCAAAATTCGCTCCAAGGGTCAACCGGCACCGATCGTGGCGACGGACATCGATCCGAAGGCGATTGCCGCGGCAAGGCAGAATGCGAAGACTGCAGGCGTCGATCACCTCATTGATTTTTCCGTGTGTGATTTCGCGGATACGCCGCTGCCCGCGACGGCGGGAATTCTCATCGTTAACCCGGAGTATGGTCGTCGGCTGGGAGAAACACAGGCACTCAGGAAGACCTACGAACGGCTGGGAGACTTTCTCAAGCAACGCTGCGCCGGCTGGACGGGCTACATTTTCACGGGCAACCCGATTCTGGCGAAATCGGTCGGGCTGCGAACAAGTCGCAAGTTCGAATTCTGGAATGCCCGGATCGAGTGCCGTCTGCTGAAGTACGATCTTTACACCGGATCGAAGACTCCCCGTCGGCAGGCAGAGAACGCTTCCGCATCACAGCCAGAGGTCTGAAGCGCACATCCTCCGGGCGTTGCCCACCCATCGACGGCATGCTAGGATGAATGTGGCGCTGGTGAATTGACACCCTGCGCGTCACACCCCTTTTTGGGAAGGATCACCCATGTATTCTGCCAGGCCCCTGCTCATCGTCGCATGCTTTGTTTGCGCCTTCGCCGCTTCCGCGGCCCGCGCCGAGACCCTCGAAGATGTCCAGAAGAAGATTCATACGAAAGTCTCGACGATGAAGAGTCTCGAGTACACGCTCGATCTCAAGACCGAGATGACCATGCAGCAGGTTACGATCAAGTCCACGACGCGTCAGGTGGCGCAGTTCGCCCGCAAGGACGACCGGGTGCTGGCACGAATCGAAACGACGAGCAGCACTTCCCAGAAGATGGGTGATCAGGAGCAGTCCTACGACACGAAGTCCACCGACGTCTCCGACGGCAAGCACTGGCATAACCTCGTCGAGCGCATGGGCCAGCAGATGGCCACGCGGCGGAAGGTCAACCCGGAAAACGAGCCGAACCCGTTCAACGCGCTTCTGAGCTTCAAGCTGCTGGCCGAGAGCTTCGAGATCAAACTACTGCCGGATGAAACGGTGGACGGCAAGTCCGCCTGGGTGCTGGAGACCAAGCCCAAGGAAGGTGTCGACCCCACGAACATCATGGGGCGATCACTTTCCTACTACGACAAGGAAACCGGCCTCTCGATCCGCGGTGTCAACTACGACCCCAACGGCAAGGTCATCTCGACCTCGGTGCTCACGAACGTCAAAATCAATTCCGACATCAGCGACGATCGGTTCGAATTCAAAGCCCCGCCGGGCGTGACCGTGATGGAGCAGCCGGATTTCAATCCGCCCAAGCCGTGAGACGCGGCTCATCGCAGTAGAAGGGTCGAGAACGCCTGGGGCAGCAGCATCGCTTGTCGCTATCTGCTGACCGCTGAACGCAAGGCATCGCAGAGCTTGATGTCTTTGCTGAGCAGCAGATCGACGAATTCCTGGATGTCCAGCGCATCCAGAACATTGTCTCCGTTCATGTCGCCGGGGCAGGGACAGACCGTCTCACATTCTGCAAACTCGCACAGCGTACTCGCCGGCTGCGGAATGCCGCCGCGGTCGGTGCATTCTTTGTCCGACAGGTAGGCACACTCGCCGGTCGGCAGACAGCAGGCGATGCATCCTAAGATCGGCGTGTTGCTGCACGCACCTGTCGTTACTTCACAGGAATCATTCGTACATGAATTGCAATCATCGCAGTTGCAGTTCTGGCAGACCGAACTGCCGGGCCGGGAGAAGGTACCAGCCGGACAATTCAGGCAGGATGTCAGCGTAGGGCTTGAGATGGTGCCTGCCGGACATGCTGTACAGGACTGCGCACCTGAGAAGTTCGTGAAACTTCCCGGCGGGCATGACAGGCAAATCTGACCGCCGATGATCGGCGAATAGGTTCCCGCAGGACATGGTACGCAATCTGTCCGCGCCGCATTCGGTATCGTACCCGCCGCACAAGGGACGCATTCAGATGCCCCATGCGAGGAAGCGATCGTACCCGGTGGACAAGTCTCGCACGAAACATTGCCCCCACCGGCTGCGAAAGTTCCCGGAGGACAGGGAGAACAAAGAACGGTTGCCGGATCGGATGCGAAGAATCCCGGCGCACAGGGTTCACAAAAACTGCTCGTCACGTTCCCTGTAGACGTTCCAGGAGGGCAGGGCTCGCACGAAATTTGTGTAGCGTTGGAATGAAAACCTGCCGGGCAGGGTGTGCATGCGGTCGCTCCCGGCATGGAGGCAATGCTGCCGGCCGGGCAGCGTAGACAGGCCGTGCTACCACTCGCCGAAGCGTAGGTACCCGGTCGACACTGCGCGCATTCTCTGTTTCCGACTGTCGGCGCGTAACTGCCCGGCGGACAGCTTGAGCAAGTGATGCTTCCACCGACGGGAGCGTAGGTGCCTTCGCCGCAGGCAGTGCAGAAAGTGCTGCCCGAGCTGGATGTATACTCACCCGGCGTGCACGGAATGCAGCTTGCCATGCCTCCCAATGGTGCAAACAGGCCGGCGGAACACGGCGTACAATCGATGGCTCCCTCCGCGCTTGAGTAAGTCCCCGGATTACATAGATCGCACTCCTGTCGTCCAGGCGCGTTCGTATACTCACCGGGCCTGCACGGAAAACACTCCGAGAGGCCTTCGATGGGGCCGAAGCTGCCCGGAAGACAGGGCGTACAATAGATGGAGCCGATATTCGGCGCGAAAGTTCCGCTTGCGCAGGGTGTACACACCAAGCTGCCGCTCGTGGATGTGTATGATCCCGCCGGGCAGTATTGACACACGGCGCTTCCCGAGCATGGCGCATACTGACCGGGATTGCATGGTTGACAGGATGTGCTACCCAACCCGGACGCATAGTGACCCGGCGCGCAGGGATCGCAATCGGTGCGGCCGATTTCATCGTTGTAGGTACCTGACGGACACGGGTCGCACTCGGCACTCCCGTATTGATCCGAGTAGCTTCCGGCGGGACACGACTGGCAGGATGACATCCCTTCCTGGCTGCTAAACGTACCGGGGCTGCATGGCAGACACTTTCGTGCACCGGGGTAACCGGAGTACGAACCCGCCGGGCAGGGATAACAGGGCTGCTCGCCTGTCGGGCTCCAGGTACCTGGCGCGCAGGGGGAAGCGGCCACTGCCGGCTGATACCAGAACCCTACAAGACCTGAGACGGTTGCTGCAAGTAAGAACTGGCGCATGTGTGCCCTTTCTTAATTGGCGATGTGAGTCGCACGCCGCGATTCCGGACGGCGCACGAGACTGAGTTTTCAGGTGCTTCTGACCGAACACGTACCAAGATACCCCAAGGGGCAGGACTAATTCAAGAGATGATCTGTTTCAAGAGTGAGCGCGAACGAACTGTCATCCCGTCGGCATCGAGACATCACTGGCGCGAATCCTGCTCGCCCTCGCAGCGCGAGGACCCTTCGGTGTCGGCTTTGTGCATTTTGGAACAACGATGTTCCGAGAGATAATCGATCGCCAATGCAATGCCTTTGCGATAGGGCAGACTCAGCACAATGAGCACCAGCGCGGTCGCAAAGACGACAAGCCGACCCAGCCAGAGGTTCGCAGGTCGAATGAGAAACATGAGAATCACGATGACGCCGGTCAACATTGCGGTCGAGTAATACATGAACCACCACGAATTGCCTTCCAGCGGTTCGTACTCCAGACCACAGATCGGGCAGCACTCCCGAAGATGATTCCATCGCCCGAAAAGCGGACCCTCGCCGCATCTCGGACAGCGCCGACGCCAGCCGCGAACCAGGGCCTGCCGGAAGGCAATCGGATCATGTTCCATGGACATCATGATAGCCGATGTAGAGTGATGCAGCGGGATGCAGACCTCCTGAGCCCGTGGTACGCTTATCCGGCGGTTCGTCCGCGGACCCCGTCGCGGAAGTTCAAATCAGCTTGAGGTGGTAACGACATGCTTCGCAAAGTGTACCGAACAACCATCACCGTCTTGTCTCTCGCGCTTGCCTCAGTCTGCCTCACGAACCCTGCATGCCAGCAGCCCGCCGGTACGGAAGGCGCCGCATCCGACGCCGACGACGCACATGGGCTGCACGTCGTGCGCAATGAGCATCTTCGACTCATCATGCATGAGCTGCGCGCAATTGACTTTGATCAACTCGCCCGGCAGGCCGATCAGCGGAAGCTTGACGAACAACTGGCCGATGTGGCCGTTCACGCCGCGGCGCTGGCGGAGGACGCCCGACTGATTCCACGGCTCTTCCGTGAGACGGAATGGAGCGAGGAAAGCCGGCGCGTCTATGACGATCTCGCCCTTCGACTGGCGCGAGAGTGCAGCGAGCTGGCCGCATTGGCGCGACGGAAGAAAGTCGATCAGATTTCACGAAAGGTCGATGAGATTTTCACCACCTGCAATTCCTGCCATGCGTCCTTCCGCGGTCCTGTGATGGCCGTGAACACAACTGCCGGACGATAAGCAGTGGCTCGCCTGGGAATCGACTCACAGCAGCTCGCGACGGTGTTGGATATGTACGCCGCGGCGAGATAGCTCTTCCGTGATGCGTTCAAGCATGCCCGGATGCTTGCCCAAGAGTTCCGGAGGAAGGACGCCGTTCTGTGTGATCTCACCACGGGCCAGCATTCGACCTACGATCGCACAGGGAAAGCCGGTCGTTCGGGCCATCGAGGTCTGATCGGATTGCGCGTCATACACGTCGTATAGCTCGTAGATCAGCCGCACCTGCTCGCCTCTTTCCTGCCCTTCGACAACCACGCGCAGGATCGTAAATTCCTCCTCACCCGGCTTATACGTCCACATTGGAAAGAGCAGTTTCGCGGTCACATCCAGCGGTCGTACCCGCGTGCCGCGTACGTCGATCTCCTCCTTGCTGAAGAAACCGGTCTCCCGAAAGATGGCCATGAGTTCCGCATGACCCGGCCAGCGCAGGGTCTTTTCGACCATGTTCGGGCAGTCGATCGTATCGAGCAGCGAGCGCAATCCATCCGTGTTGAAAGCCTCCAGTTCGCCGATGCCCTCGAAGCAAATCCGCTCCGCTTCCGACAGCGCCGGACGCACCACGTTTCGTCCGTCTACTCGTAGTCGGGCCGGCCGCGTGTACTCCTCAATGACGTCTGACGGTGCGAAAGGCGCCTTGTAGAAGTAGGGCCATGCCGGCGACTTCGGAAGCCCGCCTACGTAATAGGCGATCCGATCCGTCCGATCGAGCGTCGCGTAGCAATGGCCGATGATCAGATTGGCCAGCCCCGGTGCAACGCCGCAGTCCACCACGGCGGTTACGCCCTTTCGTTGCGCCAGTCCGTCAAACTCGCGGGCGTCCTCGATCATGAAGGAAATATCCGAGAATGACTTTCCCGCTTCGATGACGGTCTGTAGAACCATGCGTCCGAGCCGGCTGGGCATGGCGCCAAGAACCACATCCGCTTCCTGGATCACGTCGGCGACGGCCTGAGGCGTGGAGAGATCTGCGACGCGTATCGTGACATTGGTGACGCCGGAAACGCGGGCGAGATTGTCCGCAGAAACGTCGGCGACGGTGACCTCGAATTGATCGTCCGTCGCCAGATCACGTGCAATCGTGGCGCCGACCATTCCGCATCCGAGTATGACGGCCTTCTGCTTCATCAAAGTTGCTCCTGAAACACGCACATCAGCACAGTCACCTCTGGAGGCGACATTCTAAGCGGCGCGACCGCGGTCTCACCAGCGCAACGACTGCAGAATGCGTCCTCAGGACTGCGTCGATGCACCCGTAGCAATACAGCGTGCGGGCGGTATGATGACCGTCTGCCCGGTGGGCGCTTATGTCTGACCTTCACTGGATTTATCTGGTCCTGTTTGCCGTTTGTCTGCTCTCATGCATTCAGGCGACGATCGGTCTGTTCTCCGGCGTTCGTTTCGTGGGCGAAGTAGCGGAAAAAGTCCGCCAGGCCGACAAACTCCGTGGCACGTCCGGACGCTTCGAGTATCAGCCGAAGGTCGCCGTGATCCTGCCGTGCTGCGGCGTTGACGAGCGACTGCACCACACCGTGGAGCGCCTCGGCCGCCAGAATTACGACGCCTACATCGTGCTCTTTACATTCGAGTCGAGCGACGATCCGGCCTACGCTGCCGTGGGCAGATGGATCGACGAACACAATCGCGTCACACCGAATTCACCCTTCCCACAGTATCGCCGCGTCATCGCCGGCCGAACGCCTCATCGATCACAAAAAATACACAACCTGCTTGCCGCCGTTGCGGTCGTGCCCGAGGACGTCGAAGTGCTCGTCTTTCTCGATTCCGATGCGGTACCGAATCAGGACTGGCTGGGCCACATCGTCTCACCGCTGGCCAACGAACAGGTCGGCGCCGCCACCGGCTTTCGATGGTATTGCGCGGCCGGCGGACTGGCCAACGGCGTCCGTTGCGTTTGGAATGCAGCCAGCATCACCTTGATGGAACGAGCGCACACGCGATTCTGCTGGGGAGGCGCGACGGCCATCACCCGCAGGCGATTCGAGCAGTTACGCATTGCGGAACATTGGGACCGGGCACTCTCGGACGACCTTCAGGTCTCGAAGGCCATCAAGACACAGGGGCTCGAGATCGTCTTTGTGCCGCACGCCTTGATCCCGAGTCATGATCGAACCACGCTGCTTGGCTTCTGGGAATTCGCACGCCGCCAGCTCGTAATCACAAGAATCTGCGCCCCGGAGATCTGGCGGGCCGGTCTGCTTGTGTGCCTGAGCTTCGTCGGCGGTGGCATGATCGCGGCAGGGCTTTGCGTCGGCGCGCTCCTGGGCTGGCTCGGGAATCCAACCGTGGCGATGGTTGCGAGCATCCTGTGGGTATACATCGCCACAGCAGCCATCGGCCGCGTCGTGCTGCGGCAGATCGCAATCCGAAAAGTACTCCATCCGCCGGACCTGACGGCGCTTGATGCATTCTGGGATATCACTGGAGCCCTCTGGTCCGGAGCACTCCACTTAATACTGTTTCTGGCATCCGCCCGAGGGCGCCGCATCCGTTGGCGACACATTGAATACGAGCTGATCTCCCCCATCGAAACCCGTGTCATCAGCCGCGCCGACGACCCGAAACCCGCCGCAAAAATCGGTTCACGACACGCTACGGCCGCCACCTGATACGCGAAATGCGCGCCTTCCTTCAGCATCCCACGATCTGCAGGCGGTCGTCGCCCTGAAAATCACCACCGCCGCCTTGAATTCAACCCGAGATTTTCATAACGTATGTTTCGGGTGAGCGACCGCGAGACGTTACGTAGCAGTGCATTCCAGTTAGGCCCGACCTCCCTCGTATGGCATTCCTGAATGCCCCATCGAAGGTATATCATGAGAAGTTCGTCCAGGTTGAGTCGGAGCGTCCTCATTTGCATCAGTTGCGCCGTCGGCGCGGGCTTACTCGGTTCTCGCGTACCGTCGGGCGCGTCAACGGCTAAAGCGCAGGGATTGGAGAATCCCGATGGCGCCGGTCATCTGCCTTCACTCCGCGCCTTTCCGACAGCGGAGGGCTTCGGCGCCTACTCGCTCGGCGGCCGCGGACCCGGCGGACTCGGCATGGCGCCGCGGGTCTTTCGTGTGACGACGCTCCAGGACATGATCGTCAATCCGCAGAACGGTCAACTCGTAGCCGCGCCAGGCAGTTTGAGAGAAGCCGTGGAAGCCACGGGACCTCGCTTCGTCGTCTTCCGAGTCGGCGGTGTCATTCTTCTGAACCAGCCCCTTTTTATTCGGAATCCGTACCTGACGATCGCCGGACAGACGGCGCCGAATCCGGGAATCACCATCGGCGGCGCCGGCCTGCGCATCCGCACGCGAGACGTCGTTCTGCGGCACCTGCGAATCCGCATGTTCATCGACGAGGAGGCCGGGGAACCACACGGTAATCATGGAAGCGACTCAATCCAGATGTTGCGAAACGACTCCGAGGTGCAGGACCCCAACCGCGACGTTGTCACGAACATCATGATTGATCACTGCTCCCTCTCCTGGGGAATTGACGAAAACGTCGACATTGTCTCATGGGTCAAGGATGTGACCGTGCAGTGGTCGATCATCGCCGAGGCCGCGAAGTACGGCCACCGCGAGGGGTCCGGAGGTGCAGGATGGCTGGTCGGGCGATCGGCCGGCAGTCAGAGTCCTGCCGATCTGGCGCGGCTGTCGATCCACCACAACATCTTCGCCCACAACCTGCGGCGCAATCCGCGGATGACCGCCGGGGGCACGATCGACTTCCGCAACAACGTCATCTACAACTGGTACGAGACCGCCTGCATGTTCATCGCTTCGATGCGAGTCAACTATGTCGGCAACTACCTGATGCGCGGAATCGACACGCCGCAGTCGTCCTATCGACGCGTCATCAACGTCGCCGCCCCAGCCAATCCGACCGGCACACCCAAGCTCTACATCCGCGACAACATCGCGCCACAAAGACAATCCGACAGCCAGAACGACTGGGACATCGGCGTGTTCTTCGTAACGCCGAACACCGGTTCGGTCTGCCCGCCGGGTACTTCAAGCTGCCGGATCGACGTTTTCGAACAAACGTTCAACGGCTTATACAGTCTGGCGGTGCCAACATACGCACCGGCAGTGGCCACGGATACGGCCCGTATCGGAGTACAACGCGTGCTGCAAAGCGCCGGTGCCACCCTGCCGTCGCGCGACGTGGTCGACCGCGAACTGGTCGATGAACTGATCTATGTGCACCAGACGCAGCCGTTTAGTCGGACCGATCTCGGGTACGATCCCACACAGGATCCCTTGCTGAGACGCGTGGGCGTACACCACGGAGAAACGGCGCAGGTGCTCACGTTTCGCCCGACGAACGACCCCGGCTTCCTCTGTGCGCCGCGTCAATACCGGATGCGACCGGGTATGTCGCTCTTCGAGGCCAAGTGGGTTTTTCTGAACTCGCTGAGCTGCACGTTTCCCGACGGCATCACGCTTCCGCAAGATGCGATTCGCGTCCTGAATGACCCGACAACCTATCAGTGGAGCACCGAGTCGATGGTCATACCGGACCGACGAACGCTTCAGACGCTCTACCCAACAAACACGGTCATACCGATCAACCAACGAATCGATAGTGATCAGGACGGCATTCCGGATTTTTACGAGTACATCCTCGGGACGGATCCCAACCGCCACGACAGCATGGAAGACGCCAACGGCGACGGGTATCTGAATCTCGAGGACTATTTGAACCTGCTCGCTCCCTGATTGACGGATTCCCTCGATCAGCACGTACTGGCCTATCTGCAACGTCACCAAAAGGAATCGTAAGCGGCCTTTGAAGGCCAATAAAACGGGTATGCATCGGTTGCCAGCGGGCGTACGGCACTCCGAACTTTCCATCCGATAAGCTTTCATTAGGTTCGTATTTCGAAGGTGTTTGACCGTACTTAACCCCATTCATGGCAAAGAGTTCTCAGCAGGAAGGTAAGGTGCTTCCGGGGGTTGAATCCGAAGATCGATTCTGGTACACTGGAACGTGAGTGGAAGGGAAGGAAGTACCTTCTTCAGGAGAGGAAATACAGCACGTTTGGAGTTTGCTGGCAGCTCAGCGCTGACCACTATCCGGAGGAGTTTGAAGTATGAACCGCTTCGCAAAAGTTCTGGTTGCTCTCGCGGTCGTGGCTTATATCGCCGCCCCCGCTTCCGCAGGTCTGACGAATCTCGCCGTATGGACCTTCGAGACGAGCATTCCGATTGGCCCCGGCCCCCATGCCGCCGAGGGCGGACTGAATGCCGGTGCTGGCTCGCCAGCGAAAGGTTTCCATGCAAGCGCGAATGCTGTGTACGACAACCCGGTCGGCAACGGCTCGGCCGAGTCATTCAGCTCCAACAACTGGCAGATCGGCGACTACTACCAGTTCTGCACCTCGACCGAGGGCTACTACGGCATTCAGGTCAACTGGGATCAGGTCAGCAGCAATACCGGCCCTCGCGATTTCCTTCTGGCTGTCAGTGCCAATGGCAAGCTCGGACCGTATGAAGATGTACTGAGCTACACGGTTCGCGCGAACGTCAGTCCTGCATGGTCGAGTCTGCCTGAAAACGTTCGTTTGCAGGACCGCCACAAGGTGGATCTCAGCGATTTTGCCGAGCTCGATGATGCCGCCGAAGTTTGTGTCCGACTTGTGATGGAAACCACGGTCAGCGCGAATGGCGCCACGGTTCAGACTGGTGGCACGAACCGAGTCGATAACCTGGTGATTAAGGGCTTGGTCATTCCCGAGCCCGGCACCATCGGTCTGCTGGCCCTCGGCGCCCTGTTCCTCCGGCGACGCCGCTAAACCAGCTAACCTCTGAAATCTTAAAGGCCGCGTGCAGGCGACTGCTCGCGGCCTTTTTTTGCGCGACCGGCCGGGGGGAAACGCGAGCGAACAGCCCTGTCCTGTCCGCTGAAGACTTGGTACGACCCGATCAGCGACCCTTCGTGGACATCTCTCGTCTCCGGCAATCTGCGATCCATTCATCAATCCGCGCAACGACCTCCGGCGGCCCAACGGCCTGAGCCAGTTCCCGCGCCTTCGCAGCCGAGGCCATGGCATCTGCAAATCGCTCAGCCGACGCATACGCGACCGCCAGGTTCATGTGCATCTCAACGCGGCCAGAGCCGAGTTGGGCGGCCTTCTCAAAATGGGGGATCGCTTCGCTGACCCTGCCACTACGCGCCAACAGCGTGGCCAGGTTCGTTCGGGCTTCCAGATGATCCGGGTGAAGAACGACGACCTGCTCGTAGTGCCGTATCGCCTCCTGTGATTGCCCTATGTTCGCCAGCAGCACAGCCAGGTTGAAATGTGCCTGCGCATTCGTCGGATCATCCTTCAGGATCCGCTGGTAGCTCACGATCGCCTGCTCCGGCGACTGCGAGGCCGCCAGCGCCAATTCCATCTGTGCGCGAACCTCGGGCTGCTCTGGATGCAATTCAAGTGACCTGCGATAGGCCGCGACCGCATCAGCCGTCCGGCCGGCGGCATGGAGCGTAACGCCGAGATTGCGATGCAGTGCGGCGTTTCGTGGGTCGTACTGCAGGGCCTGTTGCATGGCGTCTATCGCCTCCGAGTGTCGCCCGGCCCGGCTCAGTGCAGTCGCGAGATTGCTCAGCGCTTCCGGATTGGCGGAACGAATGCGTAGGGACTCTCGATGAGCGGCTATGGCCTCCTCGTAGCGGCCCGACTCGCTCAGAGCAACGCCAAGATTGCTCCACGCTTCGGGATACGCAGGTCGGAGTTCGATCGCACGGCGATAGTGGTCCATCGCCTCGTCAATGTGCCCCTCGCCCTTCAGCACGACCCCGAGGTTATTGAAAGCCATCCACGCGGACGGATTCCGGGCGATCGTCGTCTCGTACAGCGTGCGTACATCACGGTACATGCTGCTCTGCCGGTAAGTCAGGGACGCCAGCGCCGCACACAACACCAGGACGACCGCCAGACGCGGCAATGGCGACGCCATCCGCGATAGGCCCGCTGCAAGTGCGGTGCCGACCAGCATCAGCACCCCGAGACTCGGCAGATACTGAAAATGATCGGCCACGTACGAAAAGAGAAACGGATAGACGTTCAGGAAGCCCAGCACCGGAAAGAGCGAGCCGACGAAAAAAAGCAGCCCCGCCAGCGGTGCCCGGTTTTTCCGACTGCGGGCGGCGAGCACAATGAACAAAACAATGAGCGTGATCGGGTAGAGCCATTGTCGCCAGTCGGCGGCATCGACGGACCATCGCGGATAGATGAAGACAAGATCCGCGGGCCAGAAGAGCTTGGACAAGTAGAACCAGACGACGCGCCCGGCGAGAAGGAACCGTTCCGCTGCGTTGAGCTCGAATGCCGCACCCTTGGCGCCGATCAGATCGTGCTCGACCCATGCCGTAAATAGCCCCGCAGCCGCACCGAGTGCAAACCAGGGCATCAGTGGCCAACCGTCGCGCCGCATGGAGAGACGGCCGTTCTTCCACCAGAAGATCACCAGAAGTGCCGCCGGCAGCGTCGCTGTAACGGTCTTGGTAAGTAGCCCGAGCACAAAGAAACCGGTCGCGAGCGCGTAGGGGCCGACACGACGCGTGGCATCGAATCGCAGGTAGATCAGCATGGCTGCCAGATAGAAGACGGCAGAGAGCGTGTTCTTCTGTTCGGTGATCCACGCGACGGACTCGACGTGAACCGGATGCAGGGCGAACACGGCAGCCGTTATCAGCGCGGCACTCTCGGCCCAGGCAGCATGCCGCTCAATCAGCAGCAGCCGAACAACGACGAAGACCAGACCTGCTGCGAAAAGATGCAGCGCCAGGTTCACAACGTGGTAGCCGATGGGCCGGTCGCCCCACAGCTTGTGCTGTAGCCAGAAGGCCGAGTGCAGCAGGGGGTAGTATTGCTGCGTGGCGCCGAGGTCGAACCAGATTCGATAGAGACCTTCAGTGGAGCGCAGTTCCGGCCGGGTCACATGCGCATCGTCATCCCAGATTAATCCGCCTTGCAGGGCCGGCAGATACGCGACGACCGTAATGGCCGCGATCAGTCCTGCGACCAGTAACGTCGACGACGCCACCCTGGGCGTGTTGGATAAGACGGCAGAGGAAGTGCGGCTGGGCATCTTATAAGGCCATTATATCGGCTGCCGGAGGCATCCATACGGGAGCAGAATGATCAGGCCGTTTGTGAACATCTTCCGCCCGGAGTAGTATGAAAGGGTGTGGGAGAGGCCCGTATCCAGACTTTCGAAGATTCCACCGTTGATAACTTCACGGCCACGCCCACCCAGAACCGAGGAGTCTGTCTTGACGCGCCGACCTGAATTGACACGCCGCATTCTTCTCCTTCCTGCTGAAATTGCCTGCTTCTGGCTGATGGTCCTTTCGATGATCACGACGCAGGCCGTCGCGCAGGATTCCGATACATCTGCCCCGACCACCTCGCAGCAGCGCCTTCCCACCCATGCCGAACTGGTGGCGACGGCTTCAGATCGACCGCTCGTGATACCCGAGTATCGAAGACCGGACGGCAAACCGGTCTCCGAGGCGGAATTGTCCGAGCTTCGCGACGCGGAGCGCAGGGTAAACACGGCGATCGAGCTGCGGCGCTCGGGGGAGTATCAGCGTGCCCGCGCCGAGCTGAAGCCCGCGATCCAGACCTATCAGAAGCTGCTGAGTCCGACGCAGCACCTCTTCGTCACGGCGGTCTCCACAGCGGCGAGTCTCGATAAGCGAGCCAGTGCGGGACCGGACGAACTCGCGCAATTCAAGGAAAGCGATCGACAGGAGAAGCTCGCGCTGGATGCCGTGCGAAACGGCCGCTTCGTTGAGGCGAGAGCCGCCGCACGGGCCTGCCTGGAAATCCGCGAGAAGCTCCTCGGCAAAGAGCACCCGGAACTGGTGGAGCCGCTGCGTATTCTGGGCAATGCCTTGACAGAGCTGCGAGCCCTCGACGAGGCAGGCGTCACCCTGCTGCGAGCGCTGGATATGAGCGAGCGAATCTACGGCAAAGCACATCCCCAGACGGCACTGGTGCTGGATCGCATCGGCTGGCTGCAGATTTATCAATCGAAGAATGAAGACGCCGCGACGGCCCTGCGGCGGGCGCTCTTCATCCTCAACGCAGCGGTCGGAGAAAACGCTGACACCGCGGAGACGATGGACAACCTCGGCACCGCCCTGGGTACCTCACGAAACGACTTCATCGAAGCCGTCAATCATAAGCTGCGTGCGCTGGTCATCCGCGAGAAACTGCTCGGCGCGGACTCGAAGGAGGCCGGCATTTCGCTGAGCAATCTGGCCTGGCTCTATGCACGCTCGGGACTTCGCGACGAAGTCATCCCCCTGCGGCGAAGAGCCCTCGACATCTTCGAGAAACAACTGGGACCCACGCACCGCGATACTATGGTGGAAAAGAGTAACCTCGCCCAATCCTACCGCAGTGTCGGCCAGCTTGATGAAGCCCTCAAGCTCTATCGATCCATGTCCGAGGCGGACGATCAAGCCGACACCGCGACCGACCCCGGTGCGGTCAATCGCCTGATGATGGTCGGCATGCTCGAACTCGAAACGGGTCGTCAGCTCGAAGGAGAAAAAACGCTGGAGCGGGCCTTCAACAAAGCAGTCCGCCTCTACGAAGCAGGCGAGCAGAGCGCGGCGATGAACGAACTGGATCAACTGGCACTCGCCTATCAGTCCCGCCGCATGCTGGAGGATGCCGTTCGCGTCCGCGAAAAACTGCAGGAATATGACGATGCGCGTTCCGGCCGCAGGAACGAAATCGCCATCCGCCGCAGCACGCACCTCGGGCGGCTCTACGTTGAAGTAGGTCGGGCGAAGGACGGCGTACGGCTTTTGACGAAGACGGTTGAACAAGCCCGCGGACTTTATGGGGAAACAGAGCGTGAATTGACCGGCCCACTGTTGGCGCTCGCCCATGCACAACTGGAAGCCGACGAACTGTCGGACGCATCGAGAACCTGCACGGAAGTGCTGCGCATCACGGAAGACAAGTTTCCGCGTCGCAGTCTGAACGCGGCCTACGCCCTGCATGCAATGGGCAAGGTGCAGATTGCCCAGAAGAATTACGACATCGCCCAGTTTTCCCTCGAAGAAGCCCGAGAAATCGTCGAACGCAACCGCATCGACGACCCGGTCAAATACATCGCCCTTATGCGGGACCTCTCAGTCTGTTACCTCGAGAACAACGAGCCGCAGAAGGCCGTTCAGGTGATGCGCGAGGCCCTCGCCATGTGCGACAAGATCGTCTCGTCCTATCCGATGCAGCTCAAGACGATGAAAACGAACACGCTCAAGTACCTGGTCGATGCCCTCGCGCGGGACTCCTCTGCCGACCGCGCGGAACGCGAATCTCTGACCGCGGAGCTTAAGAAGAATGTGACGGAACTGCGCGACACGCGCGCCCTGACGGCTGAAATGAAGGACTGGCTGAAGGAGTGGGGAATGCCGACCTCGCGCGGGTGACAGGGACCCCGTCGACCCGTTACGCTTGCAACACGTGCTCAGCAGCCCCGTAACACATCGGTTCGATGTACGCCGATGGCTGTCGGCCGGCGCCGTCTTCTTTCTCGGGCTGGCGGCGTATCTTCCCGTCGTCGACCACGACTTCATCAACTGGGATGATCCGGAATACTTTCTGAACAATCCGCACTATCGCGGCTTGAACACAGCCACGCTCCGCTGGTGTTTCACGACCACTCACGTCGGTCATTATCAACCGATCAACTGGCTGACCTATGCCGTCGATTACCAACTGGGCGGACTGGACCCGGCTCGCTACCACCTCACGCAGGCGTTTCTGCACGCACTGGCAGCGGTACTCGTCCTGAGCGTTTCGCACCGCTTGCTGCGTCTCGCTTCGCCGGACTGGCATTCAGACCTGCACTGGGCCGCGGCAATCTTTGCGGGATTGTTGTTCGCGCTCCATCCGCTGCGTGTCGAATCGGTGGCCTGGGCCAGCGCCCGCGGGGATGTCCTGGCGACCATCTTCTATCTCGCAGCAATCCTCGCATACATTCCGGCGGCACTTTCATCACACCAACGCGCGCTGCCGGGGTCGCGCCTGCTGCTCGTCGCGCTGCTCTTTACACTGGCCGCGCTCTCCAAGGAAATGGCCGTGACCCTGCCGGCCGTGTTGATCGTACTGGATGTCTACCCGCTGCGCCGGCTGCCCGGGAGTCCCCGTCGATGGCTGGACACGCCGCACCGGCCGATTCTGCTGGAGAAACTCCCGCTGCTGATTATCTCCGGCGCGGTGATCGCCGGCGCTTTCTTCGCCGCCGGCGGTGATACCGTCGCAGGGCTTCGGGAGCACCCGCTCTCCACGCGACTGGCGCAACTGATCGTGTCGATCGTGCATTATCCGTATCGCACGCTGGTCCCGGGCTCTCTCTCACCGCTCAATGAGTTCCCGATCGGGTTCGGTCTGACGCACCGGCGTGTACTCATCAGCGGGCTCGCACTGCTGCTCACGATCATCGCACTGATGATGGCTCGCAGGAAATGGCCCGGGCTGACTGCCGCTGTCTGTTGCTACGTCATCCTGATCCTTCCGGTTACAGGTCTGACGCAGCGCGGACCGCAGATGACCGCGGATCGATACAGCTACCTGTCGTGCATCCCCTTCGCGCTGATCGCCGGCGGCCTTTTCGCACGATTTCTGCTGAGATCGCGCGGCCTCGCGATCCTGACGGCGGCGTTGATTCTGATCGCGTTGACCGTGCGTACGCAGTCGCAGCTCTCCCGGTGGCGTGATTCGATCACCCTCTGGAACCATGCGCTCGCCGTGGACCTCACCAGCGGCGGTGCGCACTGCAACCTGGCACAGGCCCTCGAAACGGCCGGGCACTCGGATCAGGCGATCGAACACTATCGCCGAGGCCTGGCACTGGGCTGGCGACATCCGACGGTCTATCGAAATCTCGCGGCCATTTTGCAGCGAACCGGGAAACACACCGAGGCGATCGAGGCCTACCGTGCGGATATTCAGCATTACCCCGGCCGATGGGAAAGCTATTACTACATGGCCATTTCATACGAACGCATGGGCGATGTGCAGAATGCCGCCGATGCCTATCGGCAGGCCCTCGAACTGCGGCTCGATCTCCCGGATGCTCATGTCGCCCTGGCCCGACTCTTCATGCTCCATGGTCACGACGCGGAGGCCGTCCCGCGATTGCTCTACGCACTGGAGCTGGATCCGCGACACCCCGAGGCGCTGGAGCGGCTGGCCATCCTCCGCGCCCGAGAAGGCGACTACGATGCGGCAGTAGAACTGATGGATCGCTGTATCGAAGCAGTCTCGCGCAGGGCCGACCCGATGGTGCTCGATGGACTCGAATCACGACGAGCAGAATATCTAAAGGACCGCGATACTTCGACCGGAAAGCAGAAGCCCTGAAGTTACTTCCCTGCCATGATCGAGCAGGACCGTGCCCGGACAGTACTAAGCCACACGTCCCGTCATCAGCATGGCCCGCTTCAACCTCATCGCCGAGCGGCGAGGAAGATCCGCAGGACGTACCAGAACATCAGCGCCACGGATGCAAAGAGTTCCAGGGCTGCGCCGACGTACCGGTCTTCCGGATAGTGGTGAATCACCTTCGACGTGTCGTACAGAATCGCTGCACCGGCGAAGACGACCATCACTACGGAAAAGAGCGTCCCCAGCGTGAAACCGAAGAGCACACTGGCGACGATGGCCACCAGGGCGCAGATGCCGGCCCACATCAGTATGCCCCGCAGAAACGAAAAATCCTTCCGCGTACCCCATGCGACAAAGGTGAGCCCCAGGAAGCCGATCACCGTGCAAAGGGCGGCGCTCTGGATCGCACCGGGTGCGTACCGCTCGGCGACATAAAGAAGCGGAACGAAGATCAGCGCCTGTGCCGCGACAAAACCCGTCAGTGCCAGATACTGCGCCGGCAACGACGCGGACATGTGCGCCACGCGCGAGGCCAGCCAGCTCACCAGCACGAAGCCGCCCAGGACAACCAACCAGCTCGTGCCGAGCATGGCCGACGCGATCCGCTCGGCAAGACCGGCCTGAAACAATGCGGCCTCGATCCCCACGAACAGCAGAATCGCACCCAGCAGGTGCATGTATGTCTTGACGACGAAGGCCCCGCGGTCCACGGCGACGGCGACTGGTGCGCCGTACTCGCCGGCCCGCGCGTCGAAGGCACTTGTTTCCGTCATGCGGTATTCGTTGCGTCGCAGTGGATCGCTCATGGCCCGTTCCTCTGATGAAGATTGGTTACGATGCTTGGTCGCCCAAGGTCAGTATCAGCCAGTGTACTCGGCTCGAACTCGGCTGTCATCAGAATATCGACGGTTTGGAGCGTACTCCTCGCGGTCGAATGGTTGCCGCAAAGCGCCCGAACAATTAGCATCCTCACCATCGAAACGGGAATGCCACCCGAAGACTCACCACGGCCCGAGCAGAACGTGCAAAGCGATGACAGATCAGTACTTCGAAGATCGCCAGAGAAAGCTTCTGCAACTCGCCGCGCTGGGATATGACCCCTACGGCCAGCGCTTTACCGATGTCCGGTCCAATGCCGACATCCGCTCGTTTGCCGAGCGGCTGAGTCTGGAGGCCGGCCAGACGGACGAGTCCGCACAGGTCCGGGCCGCCGGTCGCGTCATGCTCCGCCGCGTGATGGGCAAGCTGGCCTTCCTGACGATCCGCGACTGGACCGGCGATCTGCAGATCGGAATCTCGCGGGCCAAGGTCGGCGACGCCGGCTGGCAGGTGCTCGAACTGCTTGATCTGGGCGACCTCATCGGTGCAGATGGTCTGCTGGGCCGCACCAAGACGAACGAGGTCACCGTCTGGGCGGAGACCATCACTCCGCTCTGCAAGGCCCTGCGCACCCCGCCGGAAAAGTGGCACGGCCTGACCGACGTCGACCTTCGCTATCGAGAGCGTTACGTCGATCTGTTCGCCAATCCCGAAGTGATGCAGACCTTCCGTGCCCGCAGCCGCATCGTGGATGCCGTGCGCCGCTATTTCGCGGGACAGGGCTTTATGGAAGTTGAGACGCCCATGCTTCAATCGGTCTACGGCGGCGCGGCGGCGCGGCCCTTCATGACCCACCACAACACGCTGGACATGGACCTGTATCTGCGGATCAGTCCCGAGCTGCATCTCAAGCGGCTGCTCGTCGGCGGGATGGAGCGGGTCTTCGAGATCAACCGCAACTTCCGCAACGAGGGCATCAGCACGAAGCACAACCCCGAGTTCACCATGATGGAGTGTTACCAGGCCTACGGCGACCTGTCCGATATGATGAACCACGTCGAAGGCATCTTCGTACATTCCATCGAGGCGGTCGGCGGTGGCTTCAAGCGACGGTTTCGCGATTACGAGCTGGATTTCACACCGCCCTGGCCACGCAAGACGTACAGCGAACTGCTTCAGGAACACGCCGGCATCGACTGGCGGGACACCGACGCCGTCCTGCGCAAAGCACGCCAACTCGGTCTGGTCAGAGAGGCGCCGGCCGGGGCCCGCGCCCATGTCGAGGCAGAGGACCCGGTGCTCGTGGCAAACAAGATCTTCGAGGCCACGGTTGAGGACAAGCTGATCCAGCCGACGTTCGTCATCGAATACCCTGCAGTGCTCTGCCCGCTGACCAGGCGCAAAAAGGATGCCCCCGATCTGGCACTGCGATTCGAGGCCTTCGTGGCCTGCATGGAATGCGGTAACGCCTACACCGAACTGAACGACCCGGCCATTCAGCGCGAAACCTTCAGCTCGCAACTCGCCGGCGAGGGCGACGAGACCATGCGCATCATGGACGAAGACTTTCTCAAAGCGCTCGAATACGGCATGCCCCCGGCCGGCGGTCTCGGCGTGGGAATCGACCGGCTGGTGATGCTGATGACCAACTCACCGAGCATCCGCGACGTAATCCTCTTTCCGTTGCAGCGCCCGCTCGGGAAGACCGGGGGTGGCGCAGGCCCTTCCACATCCAATAAGGAATAGGCGTGCGATCTCGAACGGCTACGATTCTCTTCACGCTCTTTGCACCGATCACACTGCCGGCATATGCGCTCTTTCTCGCCTTTTCCAACCTCCTGGGCGGCGCGTTCTACATTGTCATCGAGGCCTCGCTCTCGCCGCTCCTGCGCAGACCGATCGCCCTTTCGCGCGGACAGATGGCTGTATTCGCACTACCTGTCCTGCTCCTCGCCCCGCTCTTCACGGCCGCACACATGCTCCTCTGGATGGTCCGGCTCATCCTGTCCGGGCTGACCTGGCTCGGCCGCTGGCAGGCCGGCACGCGCTCACGATGGGCCTCGCTGCTGATCGGCGGCGTCTGGCTCCTGATCGCTCTCTGGACCACGGTCACCTGTTTGAATGCCGCCGTCGGCGCAAGCTGGGTCGGGCGACCGGTCCGCGGACAGGACATCTACGTCGACGGGATCGAGCGCGCCCGTGCCCTGCGCGATCTGCCACCGGATGCACAATCGCGCCGCAACCGCCTGATGGACGATCTGACACGGCACAAGGAAAGAGTTCACCCCCAGTGGGATGCGATCCTGAGCTTCCTGCAGGACGATGAAAACCTCTTCCGCTGGATGCGAAACGAGCCGCTGCGCAGACAGCTCGCCGGCATGCCGTGGTACTTCGTGCCGGCCCAGGTCTCCGAAGACGGTGCAGACCACAGTGCCCTCCTGCTGGGCCCGCTCGTCTTTGCATGGATGCTGCTGATTCGCTGGCCGGGCATGTTCCGCGTGCTCCCGAATCTGCCGGCGCGGTTCTGCGGGCTGCTGCTTCGACTGGGTCTCTGCGCAGGGGCCATCTATCACCTCGTCACCTGGGAACCGTTAACCCTGTATTACGGCTTCTGGTTCATGCCGACGGAGATACCTTTCGTCTTCGCCGCGCTCAGCCCCGCCCACTGGCTGGGAATCGACTACGACCTCTGGATTCGTCCGGAGTGGTACCTCTTCAATGCCGGACTCTGGATGATTCTCATCGCCCTGCTGGCTGGCGGCTGGTTCCTGGCCTGGCGGACGGCGCCGCTCCTGGGATGGCCGAAGTACTACGTCGCCTTTCTCGCGTCGCGATTGCTACAGCGAAAACGAATCGCCTTCTTCTCCGTCGGCGCCGTCACACTCTGCGTCGCCATGATGATCATTGTCATCAGCGTCATGGGCGGTTTCGTGGACAGCATCCGCAACAGGGCCCACGGCCTGCTCGGCGACCTCGTGATGGACGGCAGTCTTCAAGGGTTTCCGCTCTACCAGGAATTCATCGACCGCATCTGCCGCCTCACGGACGAGAACGGCTCGCCGATTGTCGTTCAGGCCACCCCGATCGTCCGCACCTACGGTATCCTGCAGTTTCCGAGAAACAAGAAAACCGCACCGGTCACCGTCCTTGGAATCCGGCTCGATGAATACGTCCGGGTCAACAAGTTCGGTGAAGACTTGTTCTACCAGCGCCGTTTCGGCCACACCCATCTCGGTCCGCAGCAACAGCCCGTCTACGGCTTCAATTCGCAAGGTCTGGCCGTTCTGCCGGAGGAACTCGAAGCGAACTTTCAGAAGTACCTTGAAAGTCTCCCTTCACCACAGCGCGAGGAGGAGACGCGGCAGTACTACCGCGAGCCGGGAGACCTGTTTCCCGGACCAGGTATCTTCCGTGGGCCGGAAGAGCAGCCCGGCTACACCGGTAAGGAGTACCCCGGCATCATCGTCGGCAGAAGCATCATCTTTCGCCGTTTGCCGTCGGGGGACTACCGGCGAAGCGAATTCTATCCGCGCGGCGAGCTATGCCGTTTGTCTGTGCTGCCGATGACCCGCGGCGGCGAGATCAGCACGGAGTCGCCGCCTCAGCCGACGCTTCGCTACGTGGACGACTCACGGACCGGAATTCACGAAATCGACACGATGAATGTCTACGTCGATTTTGATTATCTCCAGCAGCTTCTGTCCATGGAGTCCCAGGAGCGCGCGGATGGCAGCGGCATGACTGGCGCGCGATGCACACAGATTCAGATCAAGGTCCGCGACGACCTGGGCAACGACCGCCGCATCCTTGCCCTGCAGAAGCAGCGCATCTACAACGAATGGGAAAAGCTGGTTGCCGAAACGCCGTCGGATCCGTTTGAGTACGAAATGCTCAGACTTGTGGACATCAGTACCTGGGAAGAGATGCAGGCCAGTTACATTGCTGCCATCGAGAAGGAAAAGTTCCTCGTCCTCATCATGTTCGGAGTCATCAGCATCGTCGCCATCTTCCTGATTCTCTGCATCTTCTACATGATCGTGCAGGAGAAGACCCGCGACATCGGAATCATCAAGAGCGTCGGCGGCAGCGCCGAAGGCGTCGCCGCAGTCTTCCTCGCCTACGGCGGTGCCATCGGCCTGGTCGGCTGCATCCTCGGCGCCCTGCTCGGCACGACCTTCGTCGAGCACATCAACGACATCCAGGACTGGCTCGCCAAGCTCAACCCCGACTGGCGCGTCTGGAGTCCGGAGACGTATTCCTTCGACAAGATTCCGGACGTCTGGAAATGGTCGGAAGTGATCTGGATCAGCATCTTGTCGATCATCGCGTCGATCATCGGCGCCGCCTTTCCGGCCCTTCGCGCCGGTCGCACCTGGCCCGTGGAGACACTGCGTTATGAATAGTCGATATTCAAAGCCCGATTGCAACTTACAGCCGATCATTCGCGCGTGCTGAGATGAGCATTCTTCGTTGCGAAAACATCCACAAGAGCTACTCTCTCGGCAGGACGGAACTGCACGTCCTGCGCGGCATTGATCTGACCATTCCGCGCGGGCAGTTCGTCTCTATCATCGGAAACAGCGGCAGTGGAAAGAGCACGCTCCTGCACGTGCTCTCCGGCCTTGATGTCCCTCAGCGCGGACAGGTCCATTTCGAAAATCAGCCGCTTTTTGAGCCCGAGGCGATTCGAAAAATCCCGCGCGGCCGAAACTGCGACGCCGGCGAACCCTTCAGCCGCCGATGGCAGGAAAAATCGCCCGACCTGTCCGGCAGGTCCGCGCAGGACGTCGCTCGCCGACCCGGCCCGCGTAGTCCATCCATCGGAAATACGCAGACACTCGAACCGCGGCGCAACCAGTTGCTCAACGAGGCCTTCGGCTTCGTCTTCCAGTTCTACCACCTGCTGCCGGAGTTCGATGTTCTGGAGAATGTCCTCCTGCCCGCGATGGTCGGTCATTCCATGGCCGGCTGGCTAGCGCAGCGCGCGAAGATTGAGCACCGCGCGAGGGCACTTCTCCAGCGCGTCGGCCTGCAGGACCGCCTGGACCATCGACCCAACGAACTGTCCGGCGGCGAGCGCCAGCGAGTGGCCATTGCCCGCGCACTGATGAATGAACCGCGCGTGCTGTTCGCCGATGAACCGACCGGCAACCTCGATGCCAGAACCGGCCGGGAGATTTTCGATCTCCTCAAGGACCTTAATGGGGCAGGTCAGACCATCGTCATCGTAACCCACGACCGCGATCTGGCAGCGGAAACCGATGTGGTTGTGCAACTGGTGGATGGTCGTGTAAAATGATGCGGTTGTTTCGACGTGCGGCCTGACCTATAGTGTGACGGTGCAGGGGCTCCGGCCCCCGCTATCGCGTGCCCTGGAATTTTCCACGCATCTACACTGGA
The DNA here is from genome assembly GCA_900696465.1 of uncultured Planctomycetota bacterium. Taxonomy (GTDB): domain Bacteria; phylum Planctomycetota; class Phycisphaerae; order UBA1845; family UTPLA1; genus UTPLA1. Next base: position 29,588 of record CAADGE010000009.1, on the reverse strand, counting down.
GGGCTTCGCCATGACGACAATCGCCCGAACCCCGGAGAATCTGCGAAGCAGTGCTCGGAGCGTTGCTCACGTGGCTACCGAGTTTGAGGAACGACCCATGGCCCAGGACTATGCGCCGAACCCCAATCTGAAGATCTGGCTCGATGGCAAGCTCGTGCCCACGGCCGAAGCCAAAATCAGCGTCTTCTCGCACGGACTGCTCTACGGCGACGGCATCTTCGAAGGCATCCGCGTCTATGGCGGCCGCATCTTCGAGTGCCGAGCCCACATGGAGCGTTTCGCGCTCGGCCTCCAGGCCATCCGACTCGAAATTCCCTGGACGATGGACCAGATCGTCGACGCAATGAACGACTGCATCCGCGCCAACAACACCGTCGACGGGTACATCCGTCTCGTCGCCGCCCGCGGACCGGGCACGCTCGGGATTCATCCGTTTCGCTGCGTGGCGCCAAACGTTTTCATCATCTGCGACAAGATCCAGATGTACGGCCCGGAGATGTATGAAACGGGCATGAAAATTGTCACGGCATCCACTATTCGGAATCACCCGAATGCACTCTCTCCGCAGCTCAAGAGCTTGAACTATCTCAACAACATCCTCGCTAAGATCGAGGCCATCGACGCCGGCTGTCTCGAAGCCGTCATGCTCAACCACGAGGGCTATGTCGCGGAATGCTCCGGCGACAATCTTTTTATCGTCCAGGGCGGCCGTCTCCGCACCCCGGCGACGCACTGTGGTTTGCTGAACGGCGTTACACGCCGCCTGGTGCTCAAGATGGCCCAGAAGCGCGGCATCCCCGCCGAAGAAACAACCTTGACGCGAATCGACCTTTACTACGCTGATGAGATGTTCATCACCGGTACCGGCGCCGAGGTCTGCCCGATTATCGATATCGATAATCGCCCCGTCGGCGATGGCAAGCCCGGCCCCTTCACCCGGCAGCTCATTGCCGACTTCCGTGCTCACATCAAGAGCGGGGAAGAGATGCTCTGACGACCGCCCCGGCCGCTCCGCGGTGCTGCCCTGCGCTGGCTTGCTCTGGATGCGACATGCGATCCGCCCCTGCCTGAATGCGATTGCGGCGCAGCAGATCCTCCAGCGTGGTAAACGTGAAACACTCCAGCAATCGATGGATGCGGTGCTCCATGCGCCCGCGGAAGAGCGCCTGTGTCAGGTGCCTTCGCAGCGACACGGACAGACCTTCATCCTTATGAAACGAAACTCCGCCGACGTCCAGCTCGTAAGGATGAAGATAGACCACCGCGGGCCGTCCCTGTCGATGCACCCAGCGAAGCGCCCCGCGCGCCAGCATGCCTGGCAGGAGCCGGAAGTAACCGCCGCCCGCCACGGGCCAGTTCCGCCCTAGCGCTCGAACCGTGGCGACCGGACACTCGATCAGATCGCAATTCGCCCAGCGATGAATCGCATTCGGCGCATCAGGAATCCCATAACGCGGATGTCGGATCGGGAAGATGCTCGAACTGTAGCGGAAGCCCAGGTCAGCAAGAATCGGACCCGCCCAGCGTGTCGACGGAACGATCGAAAACGCCGGCGCGCGATAGCCCAACGGCCTCTGACCGGTAAGTTGCGTCAGGACCTCGATGCTCGTACGGACATCCTGCTCAAACCGACGCGGGCTGATGGTCGTCAGCAGTTCGTGACCGTGCCCGTGCGATGCAATCTCGTGCCCAGCCGCGTGAACCTCCTGGACCAGTTCCGGGAACCGCAGGGCCACGCGTGTCAGCACGAAGAACGTCGCCCGGACATGATGCCAGCTCAACAGTTGAAGCAGCCGCCGCGTATTCTCCACAACTCGACCGGAGATTTCGTGCTGCGGACCAAGCACCGCGATGGGCCAGTCTTCCAGATCGATCGTCAGGGCGTTCACGATGTGCCGACTGGACGAGGCGCATGCATCGGAGCGGCTTGCGACGGTCTCTTCGCTCGACGCGAGTCCGACAGTCGTCTCGACGGAAGATGTCCGATTCATGAACATTGACAGGTCCATGCCGCACCAGCCCCCGGCCCCAGTGGAATCATCGGCCGTTCGGGGACGCGTTCAGAAGTCGATGGTAACCGGCGTGAGTCCGATCTGAACGGCATCGGGCCGGGGCGTGACCACCACGACGGTGGCGTGCGTTAAAAAGCGATGCGCCGCCTCGCAAACCACGTCGCGAGGTGTACGACAGACTTCCTCCAGAAAAGCCGTCCCATCACCCACGCCCGGGCCGCACAATTCATCAAATCCATCACGTCGGACATAGTCGAGCGGCGCCTGCAACTGTTCCAGCTCGGCCGTCAGGATCATCGTCCGCGCACGGTCCAGCTCCTCCTCGCCCATGCATCCGGCGACCAGCTGGCCGATCTCGTGGCGCACCACGCCATACACCTCGGTAATCCGATCCGGTTCACAGGCCAGCACCACGGCGAAGTACCCAGGCAGTCGACCGGACAGATGCGCGCCGGAAACTTCATACGCCAGGTCGCGATCACCGCCTCGCAGCGCCGCAAAAAGGCGGCCGCCAGAAAGCGCATAACCCGAAAGCGCCGTGCCAAGCAGCGCCAGCGGCGCGCGATGATCTCGATCCAGAACGCTGCAACCCGGAAAGCCGACGAACATCGCCGCGACGTGCCGCTCTTCCGGCGTATGTCGAACAAAAAGTCGATCCTCACTTGGAACCGGCTCCGCGACACGATTGCTTGCGCCCACGGAATTGCGATCCGACCCATTTTTCGGGAGACGTCCAAAGTGTTTCGCGACCAGTTCCTGCAACTTGCCGGAATCAAACTCCCCCGCAACCGAAATCACGCCACCACCGTGAAACGTAGACCGATGCACCCGTCGCAGGTCGTCCGACGTAAATCGCTGGAGATTCTCTGCCGTCCCGAGCGATTGCAGCCGATACGGACTCTTCGAGAAAAAGCACCTTCGCGCCAGCCGGTTCAGTTGAGAATCCCACGCATCATCGATACGACTGACAGCATCAAGAATCGCCGGTCGGACATGCTCGATCTGCTCTGAAGACAGGGCGGGCTCTGCCGCCGCTTCGGCCATCAATTCCAGCAGTGGCTCCAGGTCATCAGCGAGCGCGACGAACTCCAGCCCGATGGAGTCCAGCCCGCTGCCGCATCGAAGGGAGCTTCCGCGCTGCTCAAAGGCGCTGATCAGTTCATCCGCGGAGCGATGGACGGTGCCGCGCGGAATCACTTCCGAGAGAAGATGGTAAATGCCATTCGTTGACTCATCTTCTGCGCTGAGCCCGCCGCAGAAAGATGCCCCCACGGCCGCGAAACCGCTGCCTGTCATCTGCCGCCAGACACAGCGCAGCCCGTTCTCCAGTTCGAATCGGCCGGTCGCCGCTTCTGCCGGTTGCGCGGCAGGTCCCGGCCGATGTCTCGGTCTGCGACGCGGCAGGACCGTCGCGATGGCATAACCTTCCGGCGATAAGTAATGCGATGCCACGCGCTGCAAGTCTGTCGCGGTGACGGCCTCGATCGCCCGAAGGTAATGGTCACTGTAGTCCGCCGTGCCGAATGCCAGAAAGTCCAGACCCAGTTGCGATGCCAGACCGTCCGCCGTCTGTCGCGCCGAAAGAATCCCGACGACATTCTGCCGGCGAGCACGTTCGAGTTCCCCCTCCGTGATCGCCAGCTTCTCCGTCGCGGTCAGAGACTCGACGATCGCCCGTTCGACCTCATCGATGCGCCGTGAATCGAGCTGTGCGGACACGCGCCAGATGCCGGGGCTGTGCCAGAAGCTCTCGTGCGCACCGGAAAGATCGTAGACCATCCCGCGATCCCAGCGCAGCCGTTTCACCAGCCGGGCGACGTCGCCTTCGGTCATGACGGAGTTGAGCAGATCGAGCGGCGCGTCATCGGCGGAACCTTCGCGGAGCGTCGGCCATGCAAGGGCCAGCGATGCGGACTCCACTCCCATGATCCGAACGGCACGTAGCGGAGAACGGATCGGCGAAGGATCCAGCAGTGCGGCAGGCGGCGCCGTCGGCCCTTCGAAACCCTCAAAGGCCCGGAGCGCCTCACGCAACGCGGCGTCCGGGTCCAGATGACCGGCCAACACCAGCACGCAGTTCGAGGGCGTATGCGTCACGCGATGATATTCGAGCAGGTCCGGATAGGTGAGTCGCGCCAGCGCATCGGCACGACCGATCACCGGATGACTCATCGGATGCTGCCGGTAGATGATGTCGCAGAGCATCTCGTCGAGCTGTGTCTCCGGATCGTCCCGGTCGCTCTCCCATTCGCGCTGCACGACCCCCAGCTCGCGATCAAAGACTGATTCCGACAGCGCCGGTCGCACCACCCAGTCCGCGATCAGGTCCAGCGCCGCCCTCAGTCGGCCGGCTTCGACCGTCGCGTGGTAACACATGTGATCGACCGATGTGTAGGCGTTGTTTAACCCGCCGATCGAGTCGCCGAAGGCCATGATCTCCTCGGCGCCACGGGCCCGGGTATCGCCGCCGGTGACGACGTGTTCCAGCAGGTGCGTAATGCCGCTGCCCGCCCAGCGCCCCTCCAGCGCGCTGCCGGCGCGGACATACAGCCGAACCGCGACGATCGGAATCAGCTCACTGCGCTGCACCAGGATCGTCAGCCCGCTGTCCAGCACGCTGACAAGGCGTGCATGCGTATCCGACAGGCGATAGGCCTCACCGACCGCCCTTTTCCGGCCCGGCTTTCGACTCATGGCCTGACCCATCCGCTACGGACAAGACGAATCAATCAGGAAAGCGCGCCGCCGGGCATGGCGGGGTCATCCAGTGCGTCCGGCGACGCCCCCGCATGTCGTACGCGCAACAAGCTCCGCACACGCGACAGCAGATCCATCCGGTTCACGGGCTTTGTCAGAAAGTCATTCGTACCGACTTCGACGCCGCGCTCCACATCCCCGACTTCGTGCAGCGCCGTGACCATGATGATCGGGATGTCTTTCGTCGCCGGGTCGGATTTGATCTTCTTGCATACTTCAAAGCCGCTCATCTTCGGCATCATGATGTCCAGAAGAATCAGGTCCGGCTTGTCGACGGCCACCCGCTCCAGGGCCTGCATGCCGTTGGTCGCGCGCAACGTCGTGACTCCCGGTAACTCCTCCAGATACGCTTCGAGAAGTTCCAGGTTTTGCAGGTTATCGTCCACCACCAGGACTTTGCTCGGCGGAAGCGGTGCGGTATCAGTCACGATCTGGCCTCCCGGTTTTTGCGGGTAACGACGGGTCTTCACGCCGCCAGCAGGTCGCAGGATAACGACTGCGGCACTTCTGCCGAGGCCGTGCTCCCGCCACGATCATACTCCAATCAAACCGGCTCGAACACGCTCAGGCCCGAACCGATGAAACCGGCATCGTTGCCCAGTTCCGCGATGCGAATCTCCGGCGGGTCGCCGAGCATTCGGGAACCCAACCGCTCGATCGCCTCCACCACGGGGCGGCGCAGCGCCTCGCCGGCGGCACTCATCCCACCGGCCAGCACGATCCGCTCCGCATTGACGATGTGCTGTATGTTGATGCACCCGACCGCAAGATATCGACAGGTTTCTTCCCAGACTTCCTGTGCCAGGATGTCACCCGCAGCGGCGTGTTCCACGATCCGCTTGGTCGTCAGCGCGTCGCCGCGTTCCAGCAACTCTCGCAGCGTGGATGCCTCGCCGGACTCGATACGCTCCGCCGCACGAGCCACCGTTGCCGTGGCCGACGCGTAGGCCTCCAGGCAACCCTGTTGTCCGCATCCACACGTGCGCCCGCCGACGTAGATGATCGTGTGACCGATCTCGCCCGCGTTTTCATAAGCTCCGCGCCACAAGCGGCCGTTGAAGATCATGCCGCCGCCGATGCCCGTGCCCAGTGTCAGCATCACCAGATTCTTGACGCCGCGGCCGGCTCCGCAGCGAAACTCCCCGAGCGCTGCGTTGTTGGCGTCGTTGTCCAGCGTGATGCGAAAACCCGTCGCTTCCGACAAACGCTTGACGATTGGCACGTTTCTCCAGCCCGGCAGGTTCGGCGGCGCGATGACCATGCCGCAGGAACGGCTCAGCGTGCCCGGTACGCCGACGCCAACGGCCTCGACCGATCGGCCGTCACCCTGTGCCTGCGCTGCCAATTCCTGTATCAGCCCGATGATCCGTTGCAGAACGTGTTCGACACCGGCGGTGGCCTGCGTCTCAAGAGATGACGTCGTGATCACGACTCCGTCCGACGTCACCAGACCGGCTTTCAGCGCGGTACCGCCGATGTCCAGACCGATCGCCACCTTCTGAGTCTGGTCACTCATGAACTACCGCCGAGGAAGATTAAAGAACCGCCGTGTGTTTTCCGTCGTGCGTGCCGACAGCTCGGCAAGCGATATGCCGCGCGCCCGAGCCACGCACGCTGCCGTGTGCACCAGATGCGAGGGCTCGTTCGGCCGCACATTCCGCACCGGCTCCGGAGAAAGGTAGGGCGAATCCGTCTCGAGCATCAGCCGATCCTCCGTGACTTGTCGGGCCACCTCGCGGAGTTCGTCGGCGCGCTTGAAGGTCACCACGCCGGTCAGCGATATCCAGTACCCCCGGTCCAGAATCTGACGGGCTTCCGCTTCACTCCCCGTAAAGCAATGGAATACCACATTCGGTGGTCGGGGACAATCCGCCAGCAATTTGAGCACCTGTTCATGGGCCTCGCGGCAATGGATGACGATCGGCTTCCCGACTTCTGCCGCCAGCTCGACCTGCCGCCGAAAGACCCGCTGTTGTGTCGCGTGATCCGAGAAGTCGTAGTGATAGTCCAGCCCCATTTCGCCCACGGCATAAACGTCCTCCCGTCGCACCAACTCGTCCAGCGCGGCGTCCCAGCCATCGCACGCCTTGCCGGACTCGTGCGGATGAATGCCGCAGACAACATGAATACCCTCGCAGCGCGCAGCCAGCTCCAGCGCGCGGCGGGCATCCTCCAGATCGGTAGCGATCGTGACGAACTCGGTCACACCGGCCGAGTGTGCCCGGGCCAGTACGTCGTCGATCCGCGGGATCAGTTCGCCGGATGTCAGATGGCAATGTGAATCAATCAGCATGGCAGACCCGCGCGATGAAACAGACTAGATCGCCCCTTCCGGGACGAAGGCCTCAATGATATGCCGGATCCGTGGCTCGCCGGATTCGGGCAGCACAATGCTCACGGCATCAAACCGGTAGGCACACTCCGGGTACCGGTTTGCCGCCAGCCAGGCACGGGCGGCGCGATACAATCGTCGCTGCTTCGCGGAATTGATGTTCGCTTCGGGATCTGCCGCGGCATCCGTCGCGCGGGCCTTGACTTCAACAAAGACAACCGTGCCCTCGTGGAAGCAGACAAGATCAAGCTCTCCCAGCGGCGTGGAGAAATTGCGAGCAAGAATGCGATACCCCCGTGCGCGCAGAAACCTCTCGGCCGCCTCTTCCCCCGCGGCGCCGAGCAGCTTGCCGTCGTTGCTCATGCTTGAAAGTCCGCGACGCCTGCGCCGACGTTACACCGGAACCGCGACTTCGGCATCCCGCTTCGATGCTGAACGGGTGGCACGTGGGGCGCCCTCCGACGGTGCGGATTCCTCACTGGAGGAACCGCCGGAAACGCGCTCGCGAAGCTTGCGGGCCTTGCCGACCCGATCGCGCAGGTAGTAGAGCTTGCTGCGCCGAACCTTGCCGTGGCGAATGACCTCGACCCCGGCGATCCGCGGCGACTGGACCGGAAAGATTCGCTCGACACCTTCGTTGTTCACGATGCGCCGAACGGTAAAAGTCTCATTCAGGCCGCGTCCCTTACGACCGATGACCACGCCGACAAACGGTTGGACGCGTTCCTTGTTGCCTTCGACGATGCGAACGCCCACCGATACCGTGTCGCCGATCTCGAATTTCGGGGGCTCCTTCTTGAGCTGCCCCTGATCCACTGCTTCGATGAATTTGTTACGCATCGTACGATCTCCAAAACTTCAATGTCGGCGATTCTCAAGTCGGTTCTTCGTTCCTATTCGCCGAACCCCTCCGCAGCGCGTCGCAGAAGGTCCGGCCGGCGCTTTTCTGTTCGTTCCCGGGCCTGGGCCAGCCGCCACGCCCGAATCTTTGCATGGTCACCGCAAAGCAGGACCTCCGGCACGCCCAACCCTCGATATTCCCGGGGCCGCGTGTAATGCGGATACTCCAGGAACACAGGCGCCTCGCCCTCCAGGGCGCCGTCGGGCCGCACGTTGAAGGATTCTTCCACGGTGGCCTCGTCGTGCCCCAGAACGCCCGGCAAAAGCCGGACGACGGCATCCACGACCACCATGGCCGCTGCTTCTCCTCCGGAAAGCACATAGTCGCCGACGGAAAGCTCACGCGGCGACAAGAGCTGACGAATCCGTTCGTCGAATCCTTCGTAATGCCCGGCAATCATGAGCAACCGGGGACATGCCGCCAGTTGCTCCACGATCCGCTGCGTCAGGCGCTCGCCCTGCGGCGATAGGAGCACACGCTCCGCCGCCATCGGCGCCATCTGTTCCACTGCTTCCACCGCGTCGATCACCGGCTGGCACATCATCACCATGCCGGCGCCGCCGCCGAAGGGTCGATCATCGACTTTGCGATGCGGATCCTTCGAGTAGTCCCGAATGTTGTGACAGGCGATCGCCACCAGACCCGCCTGTCGGGCACGACCCAGCATGCTCGCGCCAAAAAACGGTTCGCACGCCTCGGGAAACAGCGTGAGCACGTCGATCCGCATGACGCTTCGTCACCCGTCGCGGCGGGTGCCATCCAACGAGCGATTCTGCAACTACTTCTTCGCGACGCCCTGCTTCTTCAGGAGAGTCCGAACCGTGTCGGAAGTCTGCGCGCCCTGACCGAGCCAGTACTCCACGCGCTCGCGCTTCAGCACGACCTGCTTGGATGGATCCTTCTCCAACGGATCGACGAAGCCCAGTTCCTCGATGAACCGACCTGTCGCCGCTGAACGCGAATCCGAAGCCCTCAACCGATAGAACGGCCGATTGCGACGACCCAGCCGCACCAGTCTCAACGTAACCGCCATGTATGCCTCAACTTCCAGTATTGCCTAATAGTACCGACGACGAAGCCATCCCCGCCGATGCCCCTGCATCACCGGATGGCGAACCCGTCTCGGAAAGCGACGGAGAATCACAAATCATAACAGAAAAGCAGCTTCCTTCAACACCCGACCTGTATCCCGGGACTTAGGCCCCTGATCCCTGGCCCCGCAGTGAAGGTTATGCTATAACTACAGATATCACTTGGAGTTGGCATCGTGCCGCACCCGCCGATAAAACCACTCAAAGACCTCCTCGACGTCGCTGCCGGCCGACGAACAGCCGATCTGCTCCTCACCAATGCCCGCATCGTCAACGTCGTTTCCCACGAAATCCAGGAGGGCCACCTCGCAATCTACGGCGACCGGATCGTCGGAATCGGCGACTATTCCGCGGCACATTCGATCGACCTCAAGGGTCAATACGTCTGCCCCGGTCTGATTGACGCTCACGTGCACATCGAGTCATCCATGCTCGCCGTACCGGAGTTCGCCCGCGTCGTCGCGGCTCACGGCACGACCGCCGTCGTCGCCGACCCGCACGAATTCGCAAACGTCATGGGCACCGAAGGCATCTCCTTCGTTCTGCGAAGTGCGAAATACGCTCCGATTGATGTCTACGTCATGCTCAGTTCCTGTGTGCCGGCCAGCCCGCTCGAATCCGCCGGCGCGGAACTCGGCGCCGAAGACCTCGAACCCTTCCTCACCAACCCCTGGGTCCTCGGCCTTGCCGAGATGATGAACTACCCCGGCGTGATCGCCGCGAAGCCGGACGTGCTCGACAAAATCGCCATGGTCGCTCACGGCGTCGTCGACGGCCATGCCCCCGCCGTCGCAGGCCGCGATCTCACGGCCTACGCCGCCGCCGGCATCATGAGCGATCACGAATGCGTCGGCGCTGACGAAGCCCGGGAGAAATTGCGCCGCGGGCTCTTCATCATGATCCGCGAGGGCTCTCAGACGCGTAACCTCGAAGCGCTGCTGCCGCTCGTGACTCCCGCCACCGCCGAACACTTCATGTTCTGCACGGATGACAAAGACGTCCGCGATTTGCTCGAGGAAGGCCAGATCGACTTCGCCATCCGCAAAGCCATCCGTCTTGGTGTAAATCCGATCCTTGCAATTCGGCTCGGCACTTACAACACCGCCCGCTACTTCGGACTCCGCCATCTCGGCGCCGTGCTGCCGGGCTATCGTGCCGATCTCGCCATCGTCGACAACCTCAAGGACTTCCGCGTCACGCACACATTCCATCGAGGGCAGCTCGTCGCCGAAGGCGGCCGCTGCATCGCCCCGATCCACGAGGCCGAGCGCCGCGCCCCGCTTCGCAGCAGCGTGGATGTCCACTGGATCGAACCGTCCGACTTTGAAATCCCAGCGCCGGCCGGCGCCGACGAGGCAAACCCGCCGAACATCCATGTCATTCATGTGCTGGAAAACCGCATCGACACCGAACGGAGCATCGAAGCAGCGACGGTCAGCCGCGGACGCCTCGTGGCCGACCGCCTTCGCGATCTGGCCAAGATGGTCGTGATCGAGCGACATCGCGCCAGCGGAGAAATCAGCCACGGCTTCGTCCACGGCTTCAAGCTGCGCTGCGGCGCGATCGCCTCATCCGTGGCGCATGACGCTCACAACATCATCGTGGTTGGTATGTCCGACGCGGACATGCACGCCGCCGCGGTCCGGCTGGTGAAGCTTCGGGGCGGCCTCGTCGTGGCAAGTGATGGTCAAATCGTGGCAGAGGTTCCCCTTCCGATCGCCGGTCTCGTCAGCGACGAACCTGCCGAGGCCGTCGCCGATAAACTTCGCGCCCTGTGTCAGGCCGCACGCAATCTCGGCTGTCCGCTGGAGCAGCCCTTCATGGCCCTCTCGTTCCTGAGTCTGTCCGTGATCGGCAAACTGAAGCTGACCAATCAGGGCCTGATCGACGTGGAACAATTCAAGGTGATCCCGCTGATCAGCAGCTGATGCCCGCCCCCATCATTTCGACCTGGTGATCCATTTCACCAGATACTTGATGACCGCCTCATCCACGTGCCCTGCTTTCTCATACTCCTGCGGCGTGCTCATGGATTCGCCCGCAAAGAAAAGATGGTTACAGTTCTTGAACCACTTGAAGCTGACATTCGACCGCGCTGCAAGCTCGCGACGATAAAGATCGTAATCCTTCTTCGTCACCTGGTAGTCCCGCCCGCCATTCACAATCAGCAGCCGGCACGACAGGCCCCGCGCGATTTCCAGCGAGCGCTCCGCAGCCGTACTCAGTTCCTTCCAGTACGTCACCGGCACATTCAGCACCGTCGCGTCGTCCCCCAGCTCTCCGTTGCGCACCTTCATCAACGTCGCCAGCGTCTCATCGTACATCTTCTGATTCTGCGCCTGGTTCGGCAGCGGCAGCGAGGCGATGTAACCAAGCTGATCGAGCAGCACATCCGTCAGGTCCCGCGCCGTACCCGCCAGGAGCACGGCCCCGGCCACCTTGCCGTCCTCATGGGCAATCTGCGGCCCAAGCGTGGCGCCCAGACTGTGCCCAACCACAAAGACCCGCGCTGGATCAACGCGCGGATGCGCCCGCACAAACTTCAGGGCCGCCAGCGCATCATCAACGACCTCCTCACGAACACTGATCCGCCCTTCCGCCGCCAATCGAAGTTGATAGGCGTGCGTGCGCTTCTGATAACGAAGCACCGCAATGCCGTTCGATGACAGCCCTGTCGCCAGGTCTCGAAACGGCTTGTTCACGCCAATCGTCTCATCCTCATCGTGCGGTCCCGATCCATGCACCAGTACCACGGCCGGCGCGCGCTCCACTCCATTTGGCAGCGTAAGGATGCCTTTGGCAATCCACGGATCCTCCCCGAAGCTCACGCGTTCCTCGCTGTATCGATCCGGCTTGTCATATGAAGGCGGCTTGTACGCGGCTGGCGCCGCAGATGGGCCCGTGGTCGAAGCCGCCGGCTCCACCCAGAAGCCGCTGATCCGTTCGGACTTGTCGAAGACGATCTTGAACCGCAACGCGTGCTGCTCAAAAGCCATGTCCAGATACACGGTGTCGAATCCGCCTGCACGACTGACCCGCGCCTCTCCCATGGACTTGAACGAGCCCGCCTGAGACTCCAGATTCCGCCAGAGCGCCCGCAGGTTGTCCGGCGGCAGCACCTCCGACATCTTCGCGTCGAACTGCGATACGGCCTGATCCACGTCCCCCGATGCAAGCTGCTTCACGAAACGTCGTGCCTTCTCGATGAGCTTTTTACGGGGCGTCTCGTCCGATCCAATCCCCGGCATCGCCGCCAGGATGACCAGCACGACGGATGCGAGACATGCGCGAGTTAGAATTCGTCGATCCTGCGACATGGCGCCCTCACTTGCTTTCAGTCGTCGGAAAAGACCGCTGCGAATGACGGGCTCGCAGCGGCCCTCCCGTGCAAAACGGTCCCGCAACTCCGATTTCACACCCTCGCCCCATAAACCCCGCCGACATAACTTCGCAGCGATTCGCCGGAGCTTGACAGCCCGATTACAATCTACAAATGCCTGCGTCGGGATGTTGCCGGTTCGCCATCGCTCATCCGGCTCGATCTCCCGCCTCACGTCGCCGTCTGGATCGGAGCAGATCATGAACCCGCAAGATGCCCTCACGTCCCTGGCAGCCGTTTCCGATGAGACCGAGTTCTATACGCCGATGCCGCCCGGTTACAAGCCGGGAAAAACAAAATACGTCGGCGTCTTCGGCACGGTCATGTCCGGCCTCGGCAAAGGCATCTTCGCCAGCAGTCTCGCACGCGTCCTCAAGGACAAGGGCCTCACCGTCGCACCCATCAAGCTCGAGGGCTATCTGAATCTCGATTCGGGCACGCTTAACCCATTCCGCCATGGCGAAGTATTCGTCCTCGACGACGGAATGGAATGCGACATGGACCTCGGCACCTACGAGCGCATGCTCGACCAGAACATGACCCGCATGAACTTCTCCACCAGCGGACAGATATTCTCCGCCGTGCTGGAGAAGGAACGCCGCGGCAACTACCTCGGCCGCGATGTGCAGATGATTCCCCACGTCACCGGCGAAGTAAAAAGCAAGCTCCGCCAGCTCGCAGTCTCCAGCGATGCCGACGTGGTTTTCATCGAGATCGGCGGCACCGTCGGTGACGTGGAAAACGCCTACTACATCGAGGCCCTGCGACAGCTCGCCTTCGAGGAAGGCCAAGGCAGCACCTGTTTCGTCGCTCTCACCTACGTCCTCCAGCCACCGGCCCTCGGCGAACAGAAATCCAAAGCCGCCCAGCTCGGCATCAAGCAGCTTCTCCAGAGCGGCATTCAACCGAACATCATCGCCTGCCGCGCCATCCAGCCCGTCTCAAACAAGGTCCGCGAGAAGATCGCCCTTTATTCCAGCGTTCCCTTCAACCGCGTCTTCTCCATGCACGACCGCGAATCCATCTATGTCATCCCCGAGATGATCCGCGAGGCCGGCCTCGACAAGGCCGTGGTGGACATACTCGGCATACAGGAGCGTGTCCACGTCGAAGCCGAGGATAAAGCCCGCGCCCTGTGGAACGACTACCTCACTCGGCTGCGAAAGGTGGACGCCCGCGTCACGATCGGCATCGCCGGCAAGTACACGAGCGTGCGCGACAGCTACGCCTCCGTTATCAAAGCCCTCGAACATTCCGGCGCACGCTGCGGCGCGGCCGTCGAAATCAACTGGATCGAAGTCAGCGACATCCCCCTCGAAGACGTCGCCGATCGTCTGGCCCATCTCGACGGCCTCATCGTCCCCGGCGGCTTCGGTGCACGCGGCGTCGAAGGAAAAATATCCTGCATCCGCCATGCCCGCACCACCGGCCTGCCCTACCTCGGCCTCTGCTACGGCTTCCAGCTTGCCGTCATCGAGTTCGCCCGCAACGTCTGTGGCCTCGACGGCGCCGGCTCGACGGAATTCAGCGCCGAGTGCAAGCACCCGGTCATCGACATCCTCCCGGAGCAGAAGCAGATCGAAGGCCTCGGCGGCAACATGCGCCTCGGTGGCCACGACGTGGTGCTCAAAAGCGGCACCCTCGCCTCGCGCCTCTTCAACGGCGCACCGGAAGTTCGCCTGCGATTCCGCCATCGTTACGAGGTAGATCCTCGCTACATCGACAAGCTCGAAGCCGGCGGACTCGTCTTTTCAGGCAAGGCCCCCGACTTCCCCATCATGCAGGTTCTCGAACTTCCGCAGGATGTTCACCCCTGCTTCATCGCCACCCAGGCCCACCCCGAGCTTACCAGCCGCCCCCTGCGGCCCGATCCCTTCTTCCTTGGCCTCGTCAAGGCGGCTGTCGCACGCAGAAAGCCCGCACAAGTGGCAGACATCGCGGTTGAAATCTGACGCGTCGCTTCTCTAAATCGGGTGCCCAGTACCGCCAAGCTCATTCGGCCTACCCCGTTCCGCATTCGAAGTGTTCCCCAATCCGCAACTCAATTTCCCTACTCTGGTCCCTGCGTCCCACCCGTTGCTCGCGCTCCGGGCTCGGATGGTGTGAAACTTGGCGATTCGTGCGCTGTGAGATAGAATAAGAGAAACCAACTGAGTCGGAGGACTGTTACGATGAAGATTTCCATCACCTACTGCGTACAGTGAAACTACCTCCCCAAGGCCGCCAGTTTGGCGGAGCTCATCGAGGAGGAGATCGGCGTCAAGCCCCAGATGATCGAGGGCCGCGGCGGTATCTTCGATGTCGTCGTGGACGGCAAAATGATCTTCAGCAAGCACAAGGAAGGCCGCTTTCCCGAACCCTACGAGGTGATCAACCAGATCAAGCCGAAAGCGTAAGAAACGTCGAAAGTCGAATTACTAATGACGAAAGAGGGAGGGCCCGTACAACGGTCACAGGTCCTGTGGTCGTTGCCCTTCTGTAGTTCGTGATTCGTCATTCAAGGGTTACTCTTGCCGCCCAAGCTCGTTCCATACACCCTCACACCGCGCGATCCCACGTGGCAGGTGCACCGCGCCCGTGAGTTGCTGGTCGAGATGGAGCAGCGGCGAAGCTGCCGCGACTTTTCGCCGAAGCCCGTTCCGCGCGATCTCATCGAACAGGCCATCGCCATCGCTCACAGTGCGCCATCCGGCGCGAATCGCAAGCCGTGGCGCTTCGTCGCCATCGACGATCTCACGATCAAGCGCGAAATCCGTATCGCCGCCGAGCATGAAGAAAAGGAGAGCTACGACCATCGCATGCCCCGCGAATGGCTCGACGCCCTTGAACCCATCGGCACCACATGGAAAAAGCCCTTCCTCGAAGTCGCCCCTTGGCTCGTTGTCATTTTTCGTATTGACTGGGAGGAAATCGACAGCCGCCGCGTGAAGAACTACTACCCGATCGAGAGCGCCGGCCTGGCCGCCGGCTTTTTTCTCATGGCGTGTCACCAGCTCGGTCTCGCCACGCTTACACACACGCCCAGCCCGATGAATTTCCTGCGCGACATCTGCCGTCGCCCGGAGAATGAAAAGCCCTACCTGCTCATCCCCGTCGGTTATCCCGCCGAAAATTGCCGCGTGCCGGACCTGGTAAAGAAACCACTCACCGATGCGATGCAATGGAATCGATCATCCACCCGCTAGACTGTATAGACCAGAACTGCCGTAATTAATTGCCCTGGCCCGCGTTCTGCTTGGCGTAACCCTCAGAGAGGTCGCACGTCGAGTCGACATGAAGCCGCCCGTTCGTCTTGGCTGTGCAAGACGTGAGTGAAAAGAGTTTCTGACGCAAACTGGAGCCGAAGGGAGTCGAACCCTCGACCTCTTGCATGCCATTCCGACCAAAGGTCCACCTGAAACTCGTAAACGACGATACAAACGCCGTCTGCAATTTGCAAGTCCTTTGTGGATTGCGGCCTTTTGCGCGCGTTTTCTGGCCTTTGCGCGGTCGTGACCGCGCAAGACCGCGCTGTTTTGGGCCTCCGGCGCTATTTTTGTAGCACCTGCTTGTCCTCCGCATCGAGGTCTTTGTCTCGCTGCTTGAGGCGCCAAGCGTCGAAGCTGACGCGATCGATTCGGCGCGCAGCCCTCTGCTTGCCGTTGGTCACGAACTTGCTGGCATCGGCCGCCTTGGAGACGCGGGCCATCGCCTTCTTCACATCCAGAAACGGCAGGTCATTTAGGAGCAAGCTCGCTGCATGACTGACGGTAAGCCACGCTGTTTGTGGAACTGGTGGTCGAAGCGCCGTCAGCGGCCGGACGAGGTGAGAGAGGTCCAGTTTCTCCTCGCCCGCATCCCAATTGACCATCTCCATCAGCGAAAGCGGTGGCGAGCGAGCTTCTCTTGTCTCGGCGTCGGGGGCCGGTCGCCGGGGAGCGAGAATGACCGGCGCGGTGGACGTTTTCAGCCTTTCCGCATCATTCAATACCGTCGCGGCATCGGTCCACGTGAGGCCGCGAACCAGGAACACGTCGAGAAGACCTCCACCTGTGGGCCAGGCCCCGAGAAACCAGATTCTGCCGGGGGTCACTACGGTGGTGGCACCCGATAGATGCAGATCGGTTACGAGCGCCTGCATGATCCAATCGATGCATACTTCCCACGTCCGCAGGCACGCTGGTTCGAGAAGGATCATCCCGCCGCATTCTTCCCTCGAGCACCAGAAAGCGAAGCGAGATATTCCACCCGGTCCTTCGATCATCTCCGGCTCGACGATGCAGCCCTCATCGCAACCGTCGTAGGCGATGCAGCGGGCGCGCGGTCCTTCACGGAGAAGCCCCGCTTGGACAAGCCGCTCCAACGTGCCTTTCGGCCAACGGGCGACCTCATCCGCCCTGAAGATTGGGCCGGTCTTGAGCTCCAGCCGACAGATCACGTCCCGAAGAATCTCATCCATGTGCAATCCCCCACCGCCTTAGGTACTTCTTGGCGATCTGGTCATGTGGGTCATCTCGCAGCGAGCAACGGTCCGGATGAGACACTTCGAATGTCAGCGTTTTTGGGCGTTCTCCGTTCACCGGCTCGAAGGTGAATCGAATCCTGGCCTGAGAGACCGTCAATTCGTCTAGTGGCAATTTGCTCTTGTGAATTGACCGATCGATGAGTTGATGAAGGGCCCCTGGCTCACTTCCGCGAGGAGAAACCGAGAACGTAATCCGCTCGTTAGAAACCCCAACCACGTCAAAACGCAGCTGCCGAATATCAACCGTGGCAACTCGATCCTCCGCCTCCGTTGGGAATGAGAAGGTGGGGTCCTTCAGGATTCGCATGTCGAATGGGATGTAGCCATCGCTGGGCAACTCATCCAAGCCAAGAACGACCTCGCAAAACGCCGTCTCGAGCTGCATGATCTCTTTCCTCTTACCGCGCGCATGAAGTTCCAGCATGCCCTCGTCCGGGCGATACACAAAGATGATTTCAAAGGCCGATCGTCGGGCGCGTTGCTGCAGCCGTCCCTTCTCGTCAAATCCAAGGTCGGTGTCTGCGTGATCCTCGGGGTACGCGAAGAAACAATGGCGGTCGGGAAAGTGACGAAAGTAATAATCCACGTGGCAGTACTTGCCCCGACCTTGACGACGATAGATCAGGCGCAGGCGGTCCTGTAGGGCATTTCGGGTGTCCGCGTCGGTTAGCGGTTCAATCGCTTGACCGACTGCGCGTCGGTGCCACCCGCCTCGACGATCCATCTCGTGAAAGTTGCCCGCGACTCGGAAATGATGCGGCTCGTTCAGAAATGTCCAGAATGCCCGCTCGTAGGCGTTCTTCATCGAAGCGAAGCGATCCCCAAGGTCCTGCTGCCAAAGCGTCGCATGATCGAGAATGCTGAGTACGCCGGCGGCGCTGCACAGATCGTTGATCATCCGGAAGTCGGTGTCGATCTCGCCGCGAGTTTGGTCAGGCAGTTTTTCGAGGGCCAGGAAGACGGGATCAACATCGGTCTCGTGCAGGTGGCTCCAACGGAATCCGAGGTCGATTCCTCGCCGCTTGAAGTATTCTTCGAGCAGAGTGTTGGGTACGTTTCGCAGAAAAGTCTTTGCAGAATATTGCCGCGCCATCTTCGTCTCCTCCGAGACAAAACAGACACCGAGCCGCGTCGTCCGCTGACGCGCAATTCCTTGACCAGGCTCGGCGACCTTACGGCTGGCATCCGCCGACGGGCGGATCAGGGACGAGATTAGGTTAATGTTCGGTTCAAGTCAAGCCCCCCCACATCGGTGAAGCGATGTCCGATAATTGCCTGCCGAATCCGTCCGAAACGGGTTCCTCTATTGACGCCTAATTTACATGAAAAACTCCGGTAATTATGGTCGGAACACTCGAACCCGTTAACCATCCGCTGATGGTGCCTGACTTGCCGAAGCGTTTTGTCGTACCAGTGTTGAAACGGATGCTCGGTCACATTCGTAGTCCCAAATCGATGGCGTTAACAACGTCAGACCGATGATGTTCGCTGGCAATCGCAGATTCCAGCATGGAGGTTACCAACTCGACGGCCTGGACCGATGAACCCTTAGTGGATCAGGAACTTTGGCCAGCTCGCGGGGTCGCCGAGCACGCCTATTGTCCTCGGCTCTTCTATTACATGACGGTGGAAGGTATCTTTGCGCCCAGTGCCGATACCGAACAAGGCAAGGGGATCCATCGGCGCGTCGACCGGCCAAGCGCCGCGTCCGCAGAACCAGCCGCACGGGAACGCCCAAGGGAGCGCGAGACAATCGAGAAACTGGAAGAAAGCGACAGCGACTCCAACCGTCCACGCTCTGTTCGGAGTTTGGCGCTCACGAGCCGGCGGCTGGGACTGACCGCGACGCTCGACCTCGCCGAGATCAATGGTAACGTCGCGGTTCCGGTCGAATACCGCAAGGGGCGGCCGTGCCGAAGCGGCGGCAGCCAAGTCGCCGGGGCTGTCGACGAGTTAATGGAACAACTGCCTCTGCTCCTTGGCCCTGAGCCCTGGCCGACGGATCGGGTGCAACTCGGCCTCCAGGTGCTGCTCCTGGAGGAGGCCGGGTACATCGTACCTGAAGCGTACTTGTATTATTCGGCGGAGCGACTTCGGCTGCGCGTGTCGGTCGATGACGTTCTGCGAAGCGATGCGCTGGCCGAACTCGAAGCCGCTAAGCGCGACGCAGTCGGGCCGCGGCCGCCGCCGCTGGTCAACGATCCGCGCTGCCCGCGTTGCTCGCTTCAACCGATCTGCCTGCCCGACGAGGTCAACCACCAGCGATTCACAGCGATGACCGTGGCCGGCCAGCCGGTCGATGAACAGCTCACGCCCCGCAAACTCTGGCCCCCGCGTGATGACGGCATCCACGTCGTGCTCCAACGCCAGGGCGTCCGCGTCGGTGTGCGTGGCCAGTCCGTGCGGATCACCGACAAGGACGGCGACGTGGTCAAGGAACTACCGCTCGCAAACGTTGAGTCGCTTGCGGTCGTGGGCGGCGTGCAGATCTCCACGCAGGCGCTGGCTATCTTCGCGGAGCAGGAGGTGCCAGTCGCCTTCCTCACGGCCGCTGGCAGACTGACCGCCATAATGGACCCGTTGGGCCCAACCAGCGCCGCCGTCCGCGCTGCGCAGGTCCGGGTGCTGGATCGACCAGAAAAATCGCTGGAACTCGCCCGCGCCGTCACCGTAGCGAAGATCGCCAATCAGCGCACGCTCCTGATGCGAAACCACTCCGGCCTGCCGTCACGGGCAGCGGCCGACCTTCAGGATTGCGTCGCTTCCGCCGAACGCGCCGCCACGTTGGACGAGCTTCGCGGCCATGAAGGCAACGCGGCTGCCATCTACTTCCGACATTTCGCGGGGATGTTCAAGGAGGGCGTGAAGGAGATCGCCGCCCGGTTCGACGCAAACGGTCGTCAGCGGCGGCCGCCGCCCGATCCGATCAACGCCGTCCTGTCGTTCGCATACTCGATGCTCACGCACGAGTGCACCGCGGCCTGCCGATTGGCGAGTCTGGAACCAACGCTTGCGGCGCTTCACGCCACGCGCCCCGGCCGCCCGGCGATGGCATTGGACTTGATGGAACCGTTCCGACCGCTGATCGCAGATTCGGTCGCCGTATCGGGGTTCAATCGTGCGGAACTCGTCGAGGGGCACTTCCTCAACACCGACGCGGGCTGTGCACTGACCGATGCCGGCCGCAAAGCGTTCTTCTCAGCCTACGGCCGGCGGATGGACACGGAGGTGACGCATCCGGTCTTCGAGTACCGCCTGAGCTACCGCCGGATGATCATGCTGCACGCGCGGCTGATCGCCGCCTGGCTGCTCGGCGAGGTGCCGACCCTGGCCTTCCTAACGACTCGATGAAGGTCAGGTGGTGCCGGCGTTTCGCCGGCAAGGAGCCTTCAAGATGCGCCGCTGCTATCTCGTCTGCTACGACATCCGCGACCCTAAGCGCCTCCGCCGAACGCACAAGCTGATGAAGGCCTACGGCGAAGCGTGGCAATACTCGGTTTTCTACTGCACGCTCAAGCCCATCGATCGCGTCCGATTGGAGAATGCACTCCGTGAGGTCGTCAACCTCAAGGTGGATCAGGTGTTAATCGTGGACTTAGGCGCCAATGAGGAGACCGCCCGCGAGTCGGCAACGGTTCTAGGCTCGTCGCTGCCGGAACAAGAGTGCGGAGTCGTGGTCATTTGACCGCTCTATTCCTGATTTCACAGGTTTCTCGAAACTCTTTTGCGGATCGTTAGGCCACGTTAGACTATCGCTTCCGAGCGATTCATCACGTTCCGGAGACTTCCGGGAGAGAAGCGTGGGCCGCGCCGAACAGTCATTCAGAGATTTCTTCAAGAGCGCGACAAGTGGGGCTGCGCCGTTTCCGTTTCAATGCGAGTTCAAAGACAAGCTACAGTCACTCGTGACCGTGCCCACCGGATTGGGCAAGACAGCAATGGCCATACTCGGCTGGCTGTGGCGCCGGTTCGGGGCGGGCGATGAGGTTCGCCGCCAGACGCCGCGCCGGCTGGTGTACTGCCTACCCATGCGGGTTCTCGTGGAGCAGACGCGGGACAACGCCATTCGATGGCTGCACAACCTGGGCCGCTTGGGCGGTGATGTGACGTTCGATCTGCCGCCGAGCGCTGGCGAGTCAGCGACGCTGAACCACCGCGTTGCGACGTACGCGTCGAGCGCTTTCGAACCCGACAAAGTCGCGGTGTACGTGCTTATGGGCGGCGAGGAGGAGGACGATTGGGACACCCACCCGGAGCGCGAAGCGATCATCATCGGCACGCAGGACATGCTCTTGTCGCGGGCGCTCAATCGTGGCTACGCGGCGAGTCGCTCGCGCTGGCCGATGCAGTTCGGTCTGCTGCACACTGACTGCCTGTGGGTATTCGATGAAATCCAGCTCATGGGCAGCGGCTTGGCAACGACGGCGCAGTTGGAGGCGTTTCGTCGGTGTCTACCTACCATTGAATCACCCCAAGCGATGAACGGCCACGGATGCCACAGCGTGTGGATGTCCGCGACGATGCACCCGAACTGGCTCGAGACCGTAGACTTCAAGGATCGCGTGGACGGTCTGGCGCAACTCTCGTTGATCGCTGAGGATCACAAGGACGAGCAAGTTAAGCAGCGCTGGAACGCGTCGAAGCCGCTCAAGAAAGCCGAGTCGGCAATAGGTTACGCTGAGGGCCTGGCGAAGGAGATTGTGGACGCACATCGGCCCGGCACGCGGACGATCGTGGTTGTGAACTCCGTGCGGCGGGCATGTGAGCTGTTCGACGCGTTGATGAACCTGGCGAATGCTGGCAAGACCAGAGGCACGAGCCGGAAGAAAGCTGCGCCGCAGGAATCGGCGGGCGCGTCATCCGATGACCAGCCCGAGTACGTCTTGCTGCACTCCCGATTCAGGCCGACAGACCGCGCCACGGCGGTCGAGGCTGCGCTCGCCGAACCTTCAGGGAAGGGAACAATTGTTGTCAGCACGCAGGTGATTGAGGCGGGCGTCGATGTCGATGCGACCACGTTGTTCACTGAACTGGCGCCGTGGGCGTCGCTGGTACAGCGATTCGGGCGGTGCAATCGGCGCGGCGAGCAGAACGAGCATGCCTGCGTGAAGTGGATCGATCTGCCTGTGAAGGATCAGGACGCGGAGAAGCTGCGCCTTCCGTACGGGCTCAACGATCTTCGCGGCGCCGCGGCACAGTTGGCGAAGCTGAACGACGTCGGCCTCGGCTCTCTGGCAGCGCATAGAGAGAAGTTAAGCGATGAAGACCAGGCGGCGCTGTTTCCGTACGAGCATACGCACGTCATTCGCCAGCGAGACCTGATCGACCTGTTCGACACAACGCCGGACCTAGCCGGCAACGACATCGACATCGACCGCTTCGTCCGCGAGATTGAAGATTCAGATGTGCGCGTGTTCTGGCGCGCATGGAATCGACCCAAGGGCCACGAAGCACCTCCGGTGAGTGAACCGGCGCCGTGCCGACAAGAACTCTGCCCGTCACCGGTCGCCGACTTCCGCGAATTCACGAAGCAGCACAGAGGCCAAGTCTGGCGATGGAACTTCCTCGACGAATCGTGGGAGAAAGCTGACGCGGCGAAGATTGTGCCGGGCCAGGTGTACTTGGTTCATGCTGACGCCGGTGGATACTCCGCGAAGATCGGATGGACTCCAGCGAATGGGGGGCATGTCACACCTATAGAGCTTCCCACTTCAGAACGGAAAACTCTCGATGGAGCAGATGCTGATATTCTCTCTCGCGTCGGTGTGTGGCAAACCATCGCTCAGCACACGAACGAAGTATGCACGGAGCTTGAGTCCATACTTGCAGTGCTGGAACTCGCCGAGACAGAGATGTTACGGCTCTCTGCACGCTGGCACGACTGGGGCAAGGCCCATGAGGTGTTTCGGGCCGCATTACCCGACGATGTCCCTGATGCAGAAATGGCCTGGGCCAAGGCAGTAGGTCAGTGGAAGCGCTACAAACGCCGGCACTTCCGGCATGAGTTGGCCTCAGCGCTGGCGGTGCTTCAGCGACCACACGATCACCTCAAGCTGCTGACCGATGAAGATTTGAACCTCGTGGCATATCTCGTAGCCGCCCATCATGGCAAAGTGCGCTTGTCGATCCGCTCGCTCCCGAATGAGCTTCGTCCGCGCGACGGTAACGGCAATCGAGCGCCGCAGAAGCGCTTCGCCCGCGGCGTGTGGGACGGCGACATGCTCCCCGTGACCGACCTGGGCGACGGCGTCACTGCACCGGCCGTGACCTTTTCGCTGGAACCGATGGAAATGGGCCTGTGCGAGCAGCCGCCGTTCGCGGGTCAGCCGTCGTGGGCCGAGCGCATGATCCGCCTGCGCGATACGCTGGGCCCATTCCGCCTGGCGTACCTGGAGGCGATCCTCCGCGCGGCGGACATGCGTGCCAGCATCGCGGCCGATCGGCCGGCGACAGCGGAGCAGGCTGCCGCCGGGCCGATCTCGTCGTCCGCGGGTGCGTCCGGGAAGGAGGGAGCCAATGGCTGAAACGCCGCGCTTCGACCTTGAACTGCCGGGCTGCACCCCCGAACCGCTGATGGCGTACCTGAAGGCCCTGGGCATCCTGCGCCTAGTGAGCGAACAAGTGGATGCCGAGGCCCGGGGGTGGTGGAGAAACGATGTATTTTGGCTGTGGTCGCCGAAGCTGTTTCGGGACGCGGGGACAGACCAAGCGAAGCGCGACGCGCTGGTGAGGTTCTTCCTGGAGAAATACAAGCCGACACCGATCGTGGCACCATGGGCCGGGGGGTCTGGATTCTTCGAGAAGGACAACAAGAAAGCGGTAGAAGAGTTGGCCGGGAGCACATCGACTCGCGCCGACCTCTACAAGACGGTGATCCCGAGCGTGCAAGCAACCCTCAGGGAGGAGAATGTCGGCGATAAGCCGAAGGACGACGACAAGGATCGTCTGATCCGTCGCTACCGCCGCGAACTGCCCGATGACGTGATCGCGTGGATTGACGCCGCGATGGTTGTTCAGCAGGACGGCCAGCGGTTTGCCCCTCTGCTCGGCACAGGCGGCAACGACGGGCGTCTCGATTTCACACAGAACTTCATGCAGCGGATCGTCTCCCTCGGCTTGCACAAGGATGAGCAGCCGAGCGACCAATCGCGGGCATGGCTCGCCCAAGCATTATTTGCATCACCAACAAAGCTCAACTCGGCCAGCGTTGGCCAGTTTGCGCCCGGTCGCGCAGGCGGACCAAACGCCACGCAGGGCATGGAAGGCGATTCGAGCGACAATCCGTGGGACTTCGTGTTTATGCTTGAAGGCGCGCTGATGCTTGCAGGAGCCGCCGTGCGACGGTTCGGCCTCCCGGACTCGTCGCGAGCCACGTTCCCGTTCATGGTCCGCACTGTCGCCGCCGGATTCGATTCGCCTGCTTCCAAGGATGAAGCGGAGTCACGAGGCGAGCTGTGGTTGCCGCTCTGGACCCGCCCGACAAACGCTAGCGAACTCCGGCAATTGTTCGGCGAGGGTCGGGCAGACATCTCCGGCCGTGCGGCACGGGACGGCGCCGACTTTGCCCGCGCTGTGGCGGGGCTCGGCGTTGACCGCGGCATCACAGGATTCAACCGGCTCGGGTTCCTTAAGCGCAGCGGTAAAGCATTCCTGGCCGCGCCTCTGGGACGGTTTGAGGTCGTCGAGCGCAGCGGCGTCGATCTTCTCCGGGAGGTCGATCCGTGGCTTGAGCGATTTCGTCGGGCCGCCGGCGACAAGAACTCGCCGCCGCGGTTTGGTTCAGCCCTTCGCCGCATCGACTCAGCGATCTTCGATTTCTGCAAGTACGGCGGCCAGACCTTCTTCCAGCGGATCATCATCGCGCTGGGGGCAGCCGAGCGTGAGCTGGCCAGCGCCGAGCGGTTCCGCGAGGAAAAGAGACTCAATCCGCTCGTTGGCTTGTCGTCGGCCTGGTTCGACGCCGCCAGCGACGGCACGGATGAGTTCACCGTCGCGCGGGGGATCGCCGACGTCCAGGATGCCGAGGGCCGGATCGGTCCACTAAGGACCAATCTCGAAACCGCGGATTGGAGGAAGCGCTATCGGGCGTGGGCGGAGAAGGACCGTTCGGTCGTCTGGCAAGCTGCGGATTTGGCCACCAATCTGGTCAGCGTCCTCGCGCGACGCGTGATGGACGGCGCCCGCGCCGGCTGCGAACGTCTGCCGCTCGCCTCCCGCGATGCCGCACCGCTCGATGCGATCGCCGCGTTCATCAACGCCGTTCTCGACGACGAACGCATCGAGCAATTGATCTGGGGCCTGATGCTGATCGACCCCCGGCGCCGGCATCCCGCCCATGCCGGCATGAAGCAGAGCCGCGACAATCAGCGAGCCGATCCCAACCCGCTACCGCGCGAATACGCCCTCCTGAAACTCGTGTTCCTGCCACGACCGCTCGTACCCGAGCGGGAGAGAGAAGCTGTCAAGTGGCGACTTGCCCGCCGGCTTGAGGGCGGCCGCATGGAAAACGGGCTGACCATCCGTCCCGAGCCGCGCATCCTGCCTTTGCTCCGCGCCGGGCGCGTCGGCGAGGCGTGCCGCATTGCCGCCCAGCGACTCCGGGTGTCCGGATTGGCGCCGATGCCGGGCCCATTGCCCACCGGCGTGATGCGAGACGACAATTGGTCCGAGGGGGCAATGGACTCGCGCCGCGCCCAGCGCCTCGCGGCCGCGTTGCTCATCCCCATCTCATCGAAATCCGTGAACCATCTGGTCCAACTCGTCTGTCGCGGCGAGTCCGCGGCAGTCGGAGCACTCGCCGTCTCGGCGGAAGGAGAATCCGAATGAGCGAAACGAAAACATCAGGCATCGACTACGAGAAGCTCAAGGACACCCCGCGGTTGCTGATGGAAGCCAAGCTCAAGCCGCTCCAGGGCTGCCGCTTCCAGTCCACCGGCTTCGCCGACCTCGGCCCGGCCCGCTACACGCTTCCGGACGGCACCGAAATGCTGCTGGTCGAATCCGCCCAATCCGTGGCCAACCGCATGGAACTGGCGTGCTGGGACGCCGCAGCAGAGGATCTGATCGCTGAACTGCGCGGCCTACCATATATCAAAATCACGGACGCGAACAACGGACACCTGAGCAATTCGATTCTGGAGGCGCATCGGATTAACTCCGAGTACGTGATGAAGGAAGCGCGGCGCGTCTCAAAGACTGACGGCAAGCGGGAACTCACCAAGAATGCATTCAACAAGGAGTTTGCCGCAGAGATCGGCTATCAGAACGATGGTCGCGTCGATTGGAAGAAGTTCCGCGCGGGGTTGCTCAAGTACGATCCCAACAGTCTCATTCACGGGTGTTTTCTCGAAGAGATCGGAGGACGATTGCGTGTGACGCGGGCTCTGTCTGGCTTCATCGAGGCCTGCGACGTCGACGTAGTGGAGAGCGGCGGCGTCAAGAACAACATTGTTCAGCCCGACCTTAAGAGTGGCGAAGGCAACGTCCCCTTCCATCGCACCGAGTTCGTCGCCAAGTCGATCAAGGCATACTTTAATATCGATCTCGCACTGCTCCGCGGTTACGGTCTGGGCGACGATGCCACGAAGCTCCTGATCGCGCTGTCGCTGTTCAAGATTCGCCGGTTCCTTTCCACCGGTCTGCGCCTGCGCACCGCGTGCGACCTGGAACTCGACGGCGATCTGGACGTCATGCGGCTAGACGGGTGGACGGTCCCCGCCGAGGACGTGCTGCTCAACGAGTGCAAGCACCTGATCGGCGCGTGCAAGTCGCATTTCGCCGATCCGCCCATCACCGAGGTCGAGTGGAAGCCGAGCAAGAAGAAGGGCGGCAAAGGCGGGAAGGGTAAGGGAGACGCGGACGAGAACGCCGACGACAGCGCCGACGGTGATGAGGAAGGCGACGATCAATGATCGCCATTTCGCTCCGATTCCTCGCCGGCCGCTACCACGCCACGCCGTGGGGTCGGCACGTCAACGAGGGCGCGGTCGAGTGGCCGCCTTCGCCGTGGCGGATTCTGCGCGCGCTGATCGCGACCTGGAAACGCACGCAGCCGGACGTGCCGGAGTCGGATGTGAAGCCAATCCTCGAAACTCTCGCGGCCGAGGCGCCCGAGTTCGTACTGCCCCCGGCCTCCACCGGCCACACGCGCCACTACATGCCGTGGTTCAAAAAAGGCCCGGATGATCGCACGTTGGTGTTTGACACTTTTGTCGCCGTCTCGCGCGAGGCGGCGCTGCTGGTCCGCTGGCCGAACGCTTCGCTTGACGACACGCAGCGCCAAACGCTTAGCCGCATCCTGGCAAACCTCAACACGCTCGGTCGATCGGAGTCCTGGTGCGCGGCGGAGCTGCTCGAATCAGAGCTGCGACCGTCAGGGAGCGGTTTCTCCGATATCTTGCCGGGCTCGACGACCGAGGGGTGCCACGTCACACCGCTCAACAGCCGCGACGTCCCAGACGACCACGAGATCGTCCGCCTGCTCTGCGCCGACGCAAAGTCCGCGTTCGCCGAGGACCATGTTGCCACCGTCACTGAAACGACCGGCCGTGGCCGGAAGAGACAGACGAGCAACCAGCGAACCACACTCTACGACCCCGCCTGGAACCTCTGCATGGAGACGCTTCAACTGCACAAGGAGCACTGGTCCGACCCGCCCGGCTCGCGCTGGGTCCAATACGCCCGCCCGCGCGACTGCTTCAAGATTGAACCTAAGCGTGAGCGAGCCGCGGGCTTCAGCCCGCGCGGACGCAGCACACCCCGGTGCATTCAGGTTGCCCGCTACGCTCTCGACTCAACCGTCCTGCCGCTGGTGACGGAGACTCTCCCAGTCGCCGAAGCCGCCCGCCGCGCGCTGATGAGCATTCACGGCCGCTTAACCCAGCGGAACGGCGTTCGCGGCCGCTCTGCCATCCTCTCCGGCAAAGACGGGCATGGTAACCCGCTCTCCGGCCACACCCACGCCTACTATCTGCCCACCGACGAAGATGGCGACGGCCGTCTCGATCACCTCACGGTCTTCGCCCGTGACGGGTTCGGACCCGATGAGTGTCGCGCGCTCGACAGACTGTCCAAGTTGAACTCGGGCCGGGATGCCGAAGCGAGACATCCGCTGCGAATGTTGCTACTCGGCATGGGCACGCTCCGTGACTATCATCCTGGTCCTTTGCGGCCGTCACGCGAGTGGATATCCATCACGCCTTATCTTGCCACGCGACATCCACGGGAGCGCGGCGGGCGCCGCGACGACGCGCGTTTCTGGAGCATTCGTACCGATGAGGAACTGGCCACCGCGCGCGAGTCTGGGCACCCGCTTCGTCGCCGCGTGTTTTCCAATTCTCAAGGCTGGCTCGTCGAGAATCTCCGCGGCGAGATCGAGCGATTGATCGATCAACGCGAAGACCTTCGCGGTAAACTCTCGGCAGATCAGGTGGATATATCGCCGCAAACAGATCAACACGGCGCATTCCGCATCAACCTTCCGGGGTCCGCATTGGCTTTGCGTCCGATCCAGTTTAAGCGCTTCCGTCGCAAGCCTGGCGACGACGGTGGTCATCGCCTTGCAGGATCCTTTCACATCAAATTTGACCTTGAAGTTCAAGGGCCGCTTCTGTTAGGCTCGTCGAGTCACTTTGGTATGGGGCTTTTCTGGCCATTCCATCGTGATACAGAGGAATAGAGGATTTCCATGTCAACGGCATTACCTGCTAATATCGCAGCGAGTGCGACGGTGGTGCAGGGGGGTGCCGGGCACGCTCGCGTGTCGCAGCTCTTTGGCAATTCAAGACTTGTGCCACACTCGCGGTGTAAACCACGCTCGCCCGACCATGTAACTCCCTCTCGCTCGCAATCACTATCGCAACCAGCTTATCCAGCACGGTTTACGGTAGCGGCAGCATCCGCGGCTCGCGAGCCGCGGTCCCATTGAAGTGCCATTCGCTACGGACGTGGCCGTCGCGTTCCACCGCATCCGCGGCTCGCGAGCCGCGGTCCCATTGAAGTCATCTGCGAGCGGCCGGACTGGGTTCGGCTCTACGCGCATCCGCGGCTCGCGAGCCGCGGTCCCATTGAAGTTTAATTGTGGATTGCAACGGAGTGTAATCATGATGCATCCGCGGCTCGCGAGCCGCGGTCCCATTGAAGTAATCGCGCCAACCGCGAGTGGGGCTGCAACTGCGGCATCCGCGGCTCGCGAGCCGCGGTCCCATTGAAGTGCAGTGGGCCACACTGATCGCCTGGGCTTCGATGCGCATCCGCGGCTCGCGAGCCGCGGTCCCATTGAAGTTTCAAGGACGATCGATCGCCCATCCATCCTGCGCGGCATCCGCGGCTCGCGAGCCGCGGTCCCATTGAAGTATCACCTGCTGCTCGACGCGCTCCAGCCGATCGGTGCATCCGCGGCTCGCGAGCCGCGGTCCCATTGAAGTTCGCGATGGGCCTCGCGGAGTTCTTCATTGCTGAGCATCCGCGGCTCGCGAGCCGCGGTCCCATTGAAGTTGGTTCGCGCGGTCTCGCTCGAGGGGGCTGAGGAGCATCCGCGGCTCGCGAGCCGCCGTCCCATGCTAGTGGACCAAGGCCGACGAGCGGGTGGTTCGTGGGACGAGGAATCCGAGG
>CAADGE010000008.1 GCA_900696465.1 uncultured Planctomycetota bacterium | reverse complement strand
GGGGATGGCACCGAGGACGCCGAGGACCAGGTGACGACCTACACCTACGGCGTGACCACGGGCCAGACCCCCGCCTCGACGATCACCGTCAACCACCTCCTGCGCGAGGTCAAGTACCCCGATTCCGCCAGTGGAACGGATGTGGTGGTCTACGCCTACAAGGATCTGGCCACCGACCGCATCTTCTACCAGGTCGATCTGACCTACGACCGCAACTCCAACATCACCTGGGCGGAGGACGCCATCCACACCGGCTTCGACGTGAAGTACACGCTGGATGACCTCAACCGCCTGGTCATGGCCGAGGAAGGGACCGAGTCCTCGGGCTCGATCGCCAGCCGCACGCGCCAGGAACTCTGGACGCTGACCCAGACGGGCAACTGGGAACTCTTCAAGCGCGACATCAACGGCAACAACACCTTCAGCGACACCGGCGACTTCAACGATGACCGGACCCACAACACGGTCAACGAGCTGACCGCCCGCCCCCCCACATCATCGATGACAACGGCACCGACAACTACACCCTCACCTACGACGCCACCGGCAACCTGACGGCGGACGGGGAGAACTACTCGTAAGTGTACGACGTCTGGTACCGGCTGCGCAAGGTGCTGAACTCGACCCCCCCCACGACGACCACCCAAGACGGGCGACCCCTCGCTGCCCGACGTGACCTGCAGCGGCAGCAACCACCGCAAGGGCCACCACTACGATGGGGATGGGAAATGGGACCGTCAAGGATCTCGCGGAGCCGGGGCCGGGGGGGGCGGGGGTGGGCACCTGCCCCCCCAGTGCCTCCCTCGCCATCCGCAGTCCTACGGATGAACCGGGCGGCGGCTCGTGGGCTGGGCGACTCCTTCAGTCAGCAGCCGCAGGATGAGGGAGTCGGGACACTTTCGGATGATCACCTCCTCGCTCCGATGGGTCATCGCCTGGATCGAGAGTCTTCGGTCCTCCTCCAGGCGCACCACCACGCCGCGGGAGAGACGATGCGGGTGGGCGTGGCCTGCTCGCTCCTCGTGCACCAGCACGCTGGAGCGAAGCTGCTTGAGGTGCTTGCTCATGTCGGTGGGGTCGTAGTTCAGGCACCGGGCAAGTTCATCTGACCTTCCCCCAGTTGTTGTACCAATGTTCATGGTAGTCCATCGAGGTGTTGCAGGGGTTGGTGAGGCGGCTGGAGCGCAGCGGAAGCCGCCTCACCAACCCCTTCGAGTGTTTCGGGCGCCGGGGGACGGTACCCCAGCGAGGAGTGCGGCCTGACCGTGTTGTAGTGTCTTCGCCACCGTTCGATCAGCACCTTCGCCTCTCGCAGCGAATAGAAGATCTCCCCGTTGAGCAGCTCATCACGCAGCTTGCCGTTGAACGATTCCACGTACCCGTTCTCCCACGGGCTTCCCGGCTCGATGAACAGCGTCTTCACCCCGATCCGGCCGAGCCAGTCACGCACCATCCTCGAAGTGAACTCCGGACCGTTGTCCGAGCGCAGGTGAGCCGGCACGCCGCGGGTTGCGAACAGCCAGGCCAGACGCTCCAGCACGTCATCACCCTTGAGGTTCCGGGCCACATCGATCGCCAGGCACTCCCGCGTGAACTCATCCACCACCGTCAGGGCTCGGAAGGGACGGCCATCGTGCGTTCGGGCGGTGATGAAGTCATACGCCCACACGTGGTCCTTCCGTTCCGGTCGAAGCCGGATGCAACTCCCATCGTTCAGCCACAATCGCCCGCGTTTGGGCTGTCGGTGCGGCACCTTCAGACCTTCCGAACGCCAGATCCGCTCCACACGCTTGTGATTCACGCGCCAGTGCTCACGTCGCAGCATCGCAGTGATCCTCGGGGTGCCGTATCGGCCATAGACACACGCCAGCTCGATGATCCGCCGCGTCAGCGGCGTCTCATCATCCCGTCCCTGCGGCAGGTACCGCTGGGTGGCGCGAGACTGTCCCAGCACTCGACACGCCCGCCGCTCGGAGACGCCCAGGCAATCCATCGCCTGCTCGATCGCCTGACGCTTCCGGTGCGGGCTCAGAAGTTTGGGTTGGCTGCCTCCCGCAGGATCGCCTTGTCCAGCTCAGCATCCGCCAGCAGACGCTTCAGACGCGCGTTCTCACGCTCCAGCTCCTTCAGACGCTTCGCCTGGTCGGTCTTCAGGCCGCCGTACTCCATCCGCCACCGGTAGTACGTCTGGTCTGTCACCCCGATCTGTTTGCAAACCTGCGCGATCGTGTGACCCTGCGAGATCAGCACATCCGCCTGACGCAGCTTGTTCACGATCTCTTCAGCTGAAAAGGGCTTCCTGCTCATGATGACCTGGTCCTCCTTGATCCGGCCCAGAATACCACTCTGGAACTGGATCAGTTTGAGGGGGAAAGGTCAGCCTCTCGCCGGATGAGAAGGCCAGCGACGGGACGTACACTGGCTTCTACAGCTTCCTCCGCGAGCAATCCGAGGGGCTGTGGCGGTACTTCGTGATCGCTCAGGATGTGAACAACGCCCGCACCGACATGACGCCCGAGGAGGCGGCCCAGATCATCGGCGGCATGGTGCTGACCAACCAGCTGGTCATCACCTTCGATGACGATGAATGCCCGGTCGTGCCGGACGGGCATGTGATGGTCATTTGAGCGGCGACGAGCCGCTGGCTGGCGATCCGGATCATGAGGGGCAGGATGATGGACAGCGACCCCTCGATGCGCCAGGCCGGGGACGACGGTGATGAGGATGATTCCTCCGACAACTCGGAAGAGCTCTACGCCGTCTATGAGGGCTACGCCCAGACGCTCCGCACCTGGTTCGTCGCCTATGGAATCGGAGGCCCCGTGCTGTTCCTGTCGAGCGATGGGCTGCGTGAACAGCTCGTCGCCTCGGGATGAGCGCCGACCGTGTCCATTCTGTTCCTGGTGGGCGTCGTGCTCCAGGTCGTCCTCGCGGCGGTCAACAAGACGGCCATGTGGGGCTGCTACTACGGCGAGATCGAACCCGGGTTTTGCGGTCGCTGGCAGCATCGCACGTGCTGCTGGGTCGCCAAGCAGTTCTGGATTGACCTCATCGTGGACGTGGCGAGTCTGGTCCTATTCGCCGTTGGAACCGGGGTGGCGCTGCTCGTTTTCACGTGATCGGTTGCGGTTGTGCAGCCGTCTCGCCCGCGCCCTGGTGTGCCCCAATGCCCGCACCTCTCATGGACGGTTCCATCGGCCCGAACTCCGGCGGGCGCCGCGCGGCTAGCCTCATCGACGGCCGCCCCGACACTCATGACCCGGTCTGTGTCGCCGGTTGAGGCAACAAACCGATGGCGAGGAGAGCAGACCACAGCACCATGGGAGTCGAGCGGGAGGACGATGGAGTGGGCTGTTTGGACGATCAACTCGGTACGTGGGCGAGGCGACGCTGCGAGGCAGAGTTCCCCCACGAAGTGCAGCCCGCTCTGTCACCCGCTAGACTTCACTCGTGCACCTCGAATCGATTCACATCAAGAACTTCCGCTCCTTGCGAGACCTCCGCGTTGATCTCCAGCCGGGCTTGAGTGTCCTGGTCGGTCGGAACAACACAGGAAAGTCCAACATCCTGCAGGCGATACGGCACGCGCTCGGCCCGGCAGCATCGCGCCCCGATTCGCTCTGGCTGGAACGCGACGACTTCTACAGGGCGGCGTCGAACGTGGATCCTGAAGCGACAATGGCAGTCACGCTCACGTTCGCGGGACTTTCAGACGCTCAGCGCGCGCACTTCTTCGAAATCGTCGATTTCGACTTGTCGAATCTGGACAACTCCAAAGCCATTGTGCGATTCGAAGCATCGTGGCCGAAGGGTAAGAAGCGGCCCTCCATAAGGCGCACAGGCGGACCGGTCACGACAGAGCCACCGGACGTTCCGACCAATCTGTTGGAGTCACTTCCCGTCACGTTCCTGCCTGCGCTCCGAGACGCTGAGATCGCTCTGTCTCCCGGCCAGCGCAGTCGCGTGGCGATGCTCTTGCGCGATCTCACCGACCGTGACGCATCGGGCGCCAGAGACGAGATCGTCGACATCTTTGAGAAGGCCAACTGCGAACTGACAGCGCTCCCTCTCGTCCGTCGCACTGCCGACTCTCTCGTTGCCAGGACCAGAACGATTGCCGGCTCGGACCATTCGCCATCGACGATCAAGGCGGCGGACGCGGACTTCGAGAGGATACTGCGATCGCTCCACCTGCACATGACAGACTCGCCGATTGGCTCGCTGTCGGCCAACGGCTTGGGATTCAACAACCTCCTGTACATTGCCGTCGTGCTGGAACATCTCAAGCAGGACAGTGTGGATGAATGTCCGCTGCTCCTTGTCGAAGAGCCAGAAGCGCATCTCCACCCACAACTGACAGAGCTTCTTGCGGACTATCTCGCCACGACGATGCCCGGTCCCTCGACTCCACAGACGCTCGTCACAACGCACTCGCCGACGGTCGCGGCGAGCGTACCACCCAGTCGGGTGCGTGTGCTCTACACCGTGCGACCGGCAGGTACGCCGCGATGCAACAGCCTGCACAGAGCGGGGATGGCACTCAAGGAGGAGCGATCGCTTCAGCGGATGATGGATGTCACGCGTGCATCTCTCTACTTCGCCAAGGGTGCGATTCTGGTCGAGGGCATTTCGGAGTTACTGCTGATACCAGTTCTTGCAACCCGTCTGGACTACGACTTGGCCAAGGAGCACATCTCAGTCATCCCGATCTGCGGCGTCGCCTTCGAGACCTTCAAGAAGGTGCTTGCCCCTGAAGCCCTCGGAATCCCAGTGGCAATC
The DNA here is from genome assembly GCA_900696465.1 of uncultured Planctomycetota bacterium. GTDB lineage: Bacteria > Planctomycetota > Phycisphaerae > UBA1845 > UTPLA1 > UTPLA1. The sequence continues at coordinate 10,335 of CAADGE010000008.1, read as the reverse complement.
GTGAGCGATGCAGACCCCACGATCAAGCGGGGCGACACTTGGGAGTCGGACGAACCCACGCGGGAAGGCGACTCCTTCAAACGTTGCGATCGGCTGAACAGATTGCTCGCGCGCTTCGCCAAGCACCCGACGGTGAGAGTCTTTCACTCCAAGCTGACCTTGGAGTACGATCTGGCCGACGCTGCCGACAAGAACGCCGACATCATGGCAAGAGCATGGGAGTCATGCTTCGAAGGCAAACCTGGCACGTTCAACGCCGAGAGAGTCGCAGAGGCGGGTCACGGCAACGCGGACAGGGCGATGGCGGCATGGCGTGGCATCTGCTGCGCCAAACACTCGGGCAGCAAAGCGGAGTTCGCGCACCGGCTCGCCGAACGGCTCGACCCGATGAACTCTGAGGATCAGGATGCGGCATTTTTTAGGGTACCAGAATACATCCACGACGCGGTTCGCTATGTCGTCGAGGCCCTTGGACCGAATCCTCAGGCAACAAACAGAGCGAAGCCATGAGTGTGCGAATGCCGACACCGGAACAAGCGGCGGTGCTGAACAGCCCGGCTCGCGTCAGAGTTGTTCGTGCCGCGCCCGGAAGTGGGAAAACGTGGCTCGTAGCGGAACTTATCCGCAGGGAACTCCAGCGCTGGCCGCGCAACGGCAGTGGCATCGCCGCGCTGTCGTTTACGCGAGTCGGTGGCGAGGAGATCTGCAAGGCGGTGGGCTACGACCTCGACCACCCACACTTCGTGGGGACGATCGACGCATTCGTCTTCCGCCACGTCGTACGCCCGTTTCTGCAGCGGTCTCGCCCCGGGCACGCACCGCCGCGGTTGATTCCCGCCGAATGGTCGCCAAGCTCCTGGACAAACAGGCCAGGCGGATCGGCTTGGGTTCATCGCGGCACCGGGGGCAAAAAGGCCAAGACCTACAACCTGTTCGACGTGTGCTTCGTGGGAAGCGACGCCACGGGGCTGATATTGGCACATCCGCGGCGTTTTCAAAGCGGACTGGAGCCGGTCGCTTCGGCGGATCGCAACGGCCTCCTCGATGCCAAACGTCGGATGTGGCAGCGACTTGGCTGGGTCACTCACTCCGACGCTGCGTTCATCGCCAGCCAGCTCTTGGCGCACGCGACCCACGGCACGCCAATCAGGCGGGCCCTACTCCGACGCTTTCCACTGCTGATCGTCGATGAACTCCAAGACACCGGCTACTTCCTTGGAGAATGCATCCGCACCATGCTGAGCGCACCGTCCGCGCAAGGGGTTCTCGTCGGCGATCCGCGCCAAGCGATCTACGAGTTCAATGGTGCTCGACCCGACCTGTTCGACACGTTCAAGGCGGTCTGCGGCGCGAGCGAGTTGCCGCTGGCAGGAAGCCGGCGATGTCCAACGACCGTGACCGCGTGTGCCAACCATCTGGCGGACCCGCCAGAGTCGTTCGAATCCGCCACCGGGCACGCGGGGCGGGCGTTTCTTGTCCGATACGGCGACATGGTGACCGATGTGAAGCGCCTCGTCGGCACGATCTGCTCGGCGCGGCCAGCAGCGATGATCAAAGTCATCGCGAGGCACAGCCGCACCGTCGAGGAGTTGACCTCACGACGCGCGCAGGAGGCGAAATCCCTTTACTGCCCCGCGCTTCACCATTTGTATCGAGGAGTACGGGCGTTTCGACAGGGGCAGAACCAGCGGGCCCTCGCTGGAACTCGTGCAGCACTTGAACTCGCCCTGTTCAGTCACGAAGGGACGACGGACGAACAGATTCAGGAGATGGGTATTGATGTGCGAGACTGGAAGGCGCTTGCGGTGCGATGTCTCCTTGCATGCGACGCCCTCCCCGCGTCGTTAAGCCTGTATGACTGGCAGTCGTGCGTAGGCACGATAGTCGATGCGCAGGTTGCCTCCTTTGGACTCCGTGTGTCCATTCCCTACCAATCGGGCAGTCTCAAGCCACAGAAGCGCAATGACTGGGCCAGGCCGGTGAGCGACTTCTTGCCGACTGGTACCGCATGCGCAACTGTCGGTGCAAACGTGCCTGTCCAGACCGTACATGCCGTAAAGGGGGAAACCCACGATATGACCATCGTCGTGTGCCCACCCAAGGACAGAAACCGACCTTCGCCAACCGACATTTGGTGGACCGTCGATGAAGGGAACCGCGAGGAGCGTCGAGTCGGCTACGTCGCCATGACACGGACTCGGAGTGACCTAGTCCTGTGCGTTTCGGACGCTTGCTACCAGCGGCTCCGCGAGGAACAAGCGACCTTCGTCGGCACCTTTCAGTGCGTGACGGTAGATGAGTGCATCGAAGCGTTTGCGGCGACAGGCGCTTCCGCGTGCACCACCGGATCCGATGCCTGAGCAGGACCTCTTCTCCACGGCATGCACTCCAAGACGGCGGCAGAACTGGGCTACAAACGAAAACGCCACCGCGTTACCGCGGCGGCGTCTAGACTTGGCCTGTTTCGAGGGCCCGACTAACCTACATGATACCTGCTTGAGGCCAATGGCGGTTGCCCGACCGCGCCGGCTCACCGGCGACCTCGGCGTACCTTCGCCGCAGCTCCGTCACGGTCGTGCACCGCAGCTCGCTCACGATCTGGCCGACGTTCAACGCCATGAATCGCCTCCCTTATCTCGGCCTTACCGGCGACGCCATTAGGGCGAGGAGATGCGGACGGTTCAAGGCTTGTGGGTCTGGATTCCTCCAGACTCTGCGGCGGTGGCATGTCGGCCCCAGCCCGCCCATGCCGCCGAAGAATCCCGCATGCGAAGATGCTGCCAGCCTCGTCGAAGTGCTGCTCAGGCCCACGTCCGTCGGGTCGAGGCGCTGCGACATCGCGCACTCCCTCCGGAGATGCTCACCCGTCCGTGGTCGGTCGCAATGATGGGACCAGTCGCCCGCGGCACGCCGCCGCTGGCGACTGGATACCTACACGGTGCGATTCCGAAGTCGCGCGCGAGGGGGCGAGAGCAGCCTAGGCGTTCACCAACGTGCGGAGGTGTCTACCGATGGGGTCGAAGGGGGGCGAGTTTCCAACCCACGCCGCTGATTCCACGGACGCTCCGGTCATACTTTTGCGATCAACTATTCTGGAGCAGACCATGAACGAAACACGTACATCGAGGCCTTTCAGGTGCCCGACATCGGGCCAGATGCTCGGTGCATTGGTGTCAGCATTTCGGTTGCATCAGCCGAGCGTCGGCGGGCCGGCTGCGGAGTTCCTCGGCAGCGGGAATGCCGGAAAACGCTCTCGCGACTACTTCGAGGGAAAGTGGATTCCGGAGGAGACTCGGCACGAGATCTGCACATGGGTCGTGCAAGCACTGGTCCACTCGCAGATGCTGCCGGCGCTGCGCCTGCCTCCAGCGCCGTCCGGCGGCACGCCTGAGACCGAGCAATCGCTCAGAGTGGCCCTCTTCACCTGGCTTCATCTTTGGGATGCCGCCTTCGTGGCCGCCGCTGCGAGATGGTCCGCCGCTGACGCTGTGCTGGGCGGGTTCGTGATGGGAAGGCAACTCGTCATCGATCTCGCCCTGCGCTGGGTGGCAGTCTGCCACCTTGCAGGAATCGACGATCCGCAGGTCATTACCGTTGAGGATGGACGAACTGGAAAGGCCCGGGCGATCCTTGACGCCGCGATGAAGCGAGCCGGGAAGTCTCTGACACGCGACGAGTTGGCAAAGGCTCTCCGTTCCGGGCGACCTGGGAAGATCAACGACCGCACCGTTGACCGCTGGTACGACGGTGTCGTAGTTCCCGATGACGTGAACCTCACGGCGATGGCCGCAGCGCTCACAAACAGCAAGGCGCAAGCCAGTGAGCTGTTGCGGTTCCTGCGCCTCCAGTATGGCGGACTTCGGCTTGCCAACATGGTGCGGGATGCTGTCGGCCCCCGTCTCTGCGACGTGCTCCTGGATGGCCTCGTGACGTTTGTCCGCGGCGGGATGCAGTTCAGCCGTGCGGCGAGGGAATCGGCCGCATCCGACCCGGAGCAGGCCTACCTCTTCGAGATAGCCGCCTTCAAGCTCCTCTCCCTGGGATCGGGTGATCCGGTTGCAGCCGGATGGATCAACGCATTCCTGTGCCATGAGAGAGGTCCGATGTGGTACGACGACCTCCAGTACGCGGGCAACGGTGCCACGGACACGCGAGTGCAGGCCTGCATGAGGGTGGTCGGAGATTGGCCTCGTCTTCAAGCGGCCGTGGCTCGCCACGCAGCGGCCCATCCGGGCAGCGTCAACGGCGGCCGCGAGTTGTTGGAGGTCGCCGCGCTCATGTCGATGAACGACAACCGAGTGCCGCCCATGCTGGCGAATTGGATGAAGGAGAACCCGGATCGCGTGCACAGGATCGCAAGCAACGAACAGATGAAGGCGGCGACGCGCGCCGAGCAGGGCACGGCGGCAATGAACGAGGGCGACCACGAAGGCGCCATCCCGCACTGGGCTCGCGCGGCGGCTCTTGAGACCGACCCCGGGAGAAAGTCCAACTACCTCTTCTTCCACGGTTGCTGCTTGTGGCAGGCGAAGTCCAGGCGATACGACGACGCCATTGAAGCGCTCCGCGAGTCGTTTCGATTGTGGCCTGAGAGCGATCACCAGCGCGATCGGCCATTTGTTGAGATCGCCATCGTCTACCAGAATAGAGGCTGGTTCGAGCACGCCCTACAACACCTGGACACCGATCCGGTAGGGTTCGCCGGCACGTCCGGACACTTCAACTTCGTGAAGGGGCGAACGCTCCATGCGCTGCAACGATGGACGAAGGCGCTTGAGTGCTTCCAGAAGGCCATCGATCTCAACGCGGACAGCCGACCTGACGCCTTCGCATTCGGGGCAGACTGCGCTCTGGAACTGTACAAGGCGCAGACCAACAAGGAACTTTCCCAGAAGGGGCGTGACTGGGCCAAGAAAGCCCTCCACCTCGGTCGGCCGTGGGCGCACGACAAGTGGGGGTTGGGCTGAAGTCGGTTATTCCAACTTGAGCCGCTGACCCGACAGGCGGCTTCCTGAATACTGCGGGTAGTCAACCGTTTGTCCGGGCGGCGCCTCGTTGGCGTACTCGGGCAAACGAAGGAGTATCGTCATGTCCAAGCAAGGTTCCAACGGCGGCGGCGGTGGCGGAGGCAAGAGTTCGGGGAGCGGCGGAGCTGGCAAGAGCGGCGGCGGCGGACACACCGGCGGCGGATCGAAGGGTCCGGGCGGCTGGCCGAGCACTCAGCACGGTCGTCCTTCCGGCGGCGGAAGGACCAACGCGCCTCCGGGCAAATGAGACCGTCCACCCTCCCGTGGCCAACGCCACGGGAGGGCATTCCTGATTCCCGATGCAGGGCTTCCGAAGTCACTCGGGAGGAAGCGGGAACAACCCTCGCCCTGATCAAGTGCGCAATTGGCGTGGTCTCCGATCCTAAAGGGAGAAGCGGCTCGGCGAGAACTCCGCGGGTACGTGTGATCCGTCGCCGTGCATAACCAGTCTCGTCAACGCCTGCGCAGCAGCAGGAGCCATCGTAATGCCAAGCCCGATAAAGCCCGTCGCAATCACAATCTGTCCGCCTCCTACGGGACCGATGATGGGCATGGCATCGATGGGCTTGGGCCGCCACCCTCGCCACATCCGCACAATGTCGCAACCACGGATACGCGGGACAACGCGGGCATTCGCTTCGAGCAACTCTAACGCCTGACCTGCAGCGATCGTGTCCCGCTTTACTCGATCAAGCTCGGCGGGCTCCAGGTTCTCGACGTCGTATGTAGCGCCAAGCAGCAACCGACCATCTGTCCTGGGAGTGATAAAGGCCGTCTTGTGGTATACGTGCCGCTTGAGTAGCGGCACCGAATCCAGCGTTCGTACCTCAATTGCATCCCCTCGCACCCACGCCAACTGCGGCTCAAATGGAAGCCGCACGCGCCGTGAACTCAACCCTGTGGCCACAACGACACAGTCGAACGTTTCGATCAAACCCCCGCTCAATCGTACCGCGACACGATTTGCGTTGACCGCTACCTCCTCGACCGCAATTCCGCATCGAACGGTAACGGCAGGACTACTGTGAAGCCAAGCGGTGATCCCTGCAAAATACTGCTGCACGTCAAGCCACGGCTCGTCCATCCAGAGCGATCCCGCAAACTCACCCTCGAGGGCGGGCTCAAGTTGCTGCGTGCCTCTTCGGTCCAGAATGCGCGCCGGATAACCAGCGGCAACCAACTCGTCGTGCAGTCGCTTTACGCCATCTACAACCTGACCGTCGTCGGCAAACAAATCAAGGAGCCCCTCGTCTCCAAAGTCGACAGCTCGCCCAAGCGCTTCGCTAGCACGAGGAATCCAGTGCGTTCGATAGAGACTCACAGATCGTGCTGCAAAGTCACGAGCTGCACCCGCAAAGAAAGGATCAGAGAATGGAGTCAGACTTCCGAATCCGGCGGCTGAACTCCTCGCGAACAAAGAAGTCTCGCTCTCGATAACAGTCACCTGGGCGCCCGCCTCCGCGAGGGCAAGCGCCGTCGTTGCCCCCACAACGCCACCACCAACTACCCCCACGTTCATGGCCTACTCGCCACCCGAATCTCGTCGGGATCGGGCCGACCCGACAGGAGGTTGAGCATTGTGTTCGTGACTCGATCGCTGGTGCGCTTGATCGCCTCCTTCGTGAGGAACCCACTTTGCGCGTTCATGCTCATGAAGGCGCCATGTGGCAAATCAGATGGCAATCGCTCGGGCCTCGCGTCGAATGCGAACCTGATGCGACCACTCCTCGCTTGTTCTGCGGCCGCAGTGGTCTCGACCGCATCCGGAAACGCTGTGTTGACGACGACCGTCCCGTCGCGCATCTGGCCGAGTCTCTCCTCGCTGAGAACATGATCGCCGCTCGGGTGGCTGACGTGAAGGGACACGAGATCGGCCTGCGGCAGTGCTTCATCTATTTCAACGACTGGGAACGAAGCGCTCGACGACACCGACGGATGCGCGGCGATGATGACGCGGAATCCCAGGCTCTTCAAGATGCGAGCGCTGATTTGGCCCACTCGTCCAAATCCAACGATCAACGCAGTCTGCGACGAGAATTCGCGGCCCATGAAGAATGTGCTGCCCCCTGTAGCCGACAGAGCGAAGACATTCCGCAACATCGGGAGTGCGAGCGCCACGGCGAATTCTGCGACCGACTGGGCATTCGCACCAGGCGCCGCCGAAAGACGGACTCCCTTCTGGAGAGCCTTGGGCCAAGCGGGGATGAACTCCCGGTATCCAGAGCCTGTGAAAGCGATGGCTCTCAGACTCGGCGATGCGTCTAGCACGCGATCGGTTACTTGCTCGATTCCGCCGAGAATGTAGCCTGCTTTGCCCTGAAGGCTGGCGATCAGTTCATCCTCCGTAGCGCGGAGCTTTTCGAGTCGCACGACGCGATGCCCCGCACGAGTCATCACCTGTTCGTTCTCGCTGTCGATGAACAGCGTATCAGTGACCAGAATCTCGCTCATGCATCACCTGCCTTCGCGTTGACTGTCTTCAGCCGGATTCCCACGTGTTTCAAAAGATCGCCCATCGGTGCGGACTCTGACCGAGATCCACTCTGGGCAAAATAGTACTGGATGCACCGCTGCACCGCGTTACCCCCGTTCAGATACCGCAGGTACTCCTTTGCTGCCCGCTCTTCAAAGGAGCGGTAGCGGGATGGCAAGATTGTCACCAGAAGATCTGGCGACTGATCGCGGCCAAACCCAAATCTGGCCGTGCTTGTGATCCTCTTGCAGACCACCGACGATGGTATCAGGCCAAGCCTTACAGCGGTCCACACAGCGATGTCCTGAGAACACCCAAGTTCGCCATCACGGTCGACTTGGTATCGATTGAAATCAGACTCAATCGCAGATCCGCGGCGTCGATCAAAGAGCGAGAGAAAATCACGCTTCAGCGCCGTTAGGTGCCGTTCCATCAAAGCACGGTGGACCGGTACCGGACCAACGAGACGAGCTACTCGCTCAAGTGCGAATTCCAGTTCCGCCGGAGTACCTTTTGCTCGCTTGTCATCAATCAAGACGGATGTCGTCCACCTAATGTGTGCGTGGTTCAGGCTCTCGATCAGTGCGCGGGCGTATGACGCTGACTCCATGACCTCTTCCTCCTCGATGGCAACGTCGAGGGGAGCCATGTCCATGTGTGCAAATTCGATATCGACGATCGCGCTAGCCACCGGTGGGTGTCTCCTGCTTCTCACGAGCAGCGTAGTAAGCGCTAGCTTCGACGCTACGTCTCTTCATCTGCTGAAACCGATTGCGATAGGACGCCAAATCGCCCGGGACTACCGACAAATAGGCGGTCTTGAGGAGCCCGGATTGCGGCAGTGCGCGCGCATACCGGACCATCTTGTTGTCGTATATGACAAAGTCCTCCTTGTCCATCTGAACCTGTACCGGCGGATCGAGAATGTAACATTCAATGCCAGCTGCTCGGTGTGTCAGGATGCTGTCCCGTTGGAGGCGAATCTGTTCCGCCGTTAGCACAAAAATCCGCACGACCTTGAGGCCGCGTTTCTTGACGGCACGGGCCGTCTCCGCCAGGTAGTTCGCGCCCTCTGGGCGAGACCAGAACTCCTCATCCCCGAATGACACGGCATCGACGTTCTTCGATGCGATGCCGATCAGCTCGGTGATCAGTGTAAGTTCCCGAGTCTCGCCGAAGATCGCCCGACCATTTGGAACCTCGCTCCACTCGGGGGCATGGGTCATGGCCTCCAGGCACTCTCTAAATAGCCGTGCGATCTCGGGATCCGCCGGAACGCGCTTGCAGGCTTCCCAGGCGTTGAGCACCTTCAGCACGAATTCGTAGACCTCGGGATAGGCAACGCTCCGTTCCAGCTCGGCAAGCTTCGGTGTGATGGCCGCTCCTACGATTGCCGTCCGTAGCTGCAAGGAGAAGATCGCTGCGAGTATGCCCATTACCCAGGGCAGTTGGGCTTCGGGGGTCTTGAGGTACTTGGCCAGCATGGCCGCCGCGAGCGCAACCACGGCACTGAGGAGGATGCCAGAGCTCGCGGAGGACAGGAAGCCGCGAACGGCCTGACCGGCCTTCGAAAAGGCCGTCGCCTCTGCAGCTGTCCTCGAACTGGGCTCGTGCTCGTTCATCAGCGGATTATGCGTGGTTCATCCGGGTGCTTGGACCATTGACCCACCGCCGCAGCGATGCTCGCGTCGGACTTTCGCGCGTCGTCCAACGCAGCCGAGAGCAACCCTCCTGTTTACTTCGCGGGGGGCGTCAACCAGAGAGCGCGAGAGCCCGGAGGGTTACCGCCAGGGGGGCAAGAGGGACCGTCGGGGTTGCCGTCGGACCCCGTGATTGCCCGTCAAGACCAAGAGCGCGGGCGGCGAGACGACTACCCGCCCCCGCGTCGGAAACCCCCGTTCTGACGGGACTCTCCGCGCGTCTTCCCGGCCACGGCCCGAGGCGGCCAAAACGCCCGAGCCGTAAACCGAAACGCCTGCGCGTCTGCGCGATCGCTTCGAAAACTCCCCGAACTGGGCTCGAACCAGGAACCGGCCGGTGAACGGACGACCGCGCAATTCGCCAAGGCACCCACGGCGACCGCTCACTATCATGACGACAGGTGGATTCCTCAAGGACCGAAGCGGACCGCGAAGTCGCCCGGAAATGGACGGGGTTCGGGTCCACGCTCTGGCAGAAATGCGTCTGGGCTTCGCCCCCGTCAACTGCCGGAAACTCGTTCGGCAGCGATTGGTCATGGAGTTCGTGGTGGCCGGGGAGTTTCGTTCCTTCCGCGGCAGCCTTGTCGACGGTCATGGTCGCAGGTTCCGACAATCGTGGTCGGAACATCAGTCGATCGGTTCGAGAGAATCCACATCGATATCGAGCGCGGCACCCCGGCCGAGGATGCCGATCTGCATCACCAGTCTCGCCGTTGACCTTCGTTGAATCACAACGCCCTCCAACCCCATGAGCGGGCCGCGGATGATGCGGCACCGCCGCCCTTCGACGGCGAAGGGGTGCAGGTCGAGCGGAGCGCCGGCTTCGAGCGCCCGGACGACCTGGTCGAGTTCGTGGAGGAAGGTTGTCTGGTCCGGAATGTCGATGATGCGGCAGACGCGTTTGGTGGTGATGGCGTGATAGGCCACTTCGCGCTCGCCGCGCACGAACACGTAGCCCGGGAAGAGCGGCACCTGCGACGTGAACTTGCGCCCTCGGATGAGCGTGACGCGAGGGATCAGCGGCAGGACGACTTCGGCCCGGCGGGCGGTGAACTGACGAGCGATCGCCTTCTCCTGGCGTGAGCGCGTCTGAAGCACCATCCACGCCCCGGGTCGGGTCTCATCGGAAACTTGG
>CAADGE010000007.1 GCA_900696465.1 uncultured Planctomycetota bacterium | reverse complement strand
TTCGACCCCACACCGCCGGGCACCTACGGCTTCGGCGAGGGCCACTTGCGATTCACCATCACCCCCGTCCCGGAACCGGCCACGCTGGCGCTGTTGGTACTGTCAATCTCGATCTTCAAACCCCGCCCCGGGATCATGTTGCGCCGCACGGCGTAAACGCCGTGGCGCTTCGACGCCGGCGCTCCTGCTCGCCGCTCCGCAATTCGTAAATCGAAATACGTCATTCGTACTTCCCCGGCGCGCACACCGATCAAGAACTCATCCGTATGCGACCAACTGCGCAACCGCGATTCCCGATCGTCCGACAACGGACAACCGGCTCCGAGTTTTTCCGGATTTTTCAGTACTTTTCAGGAGCGCGCCGCGCTTTTACAGCCCCGACGGTCAATGACCCGACCTGCGAAACCGCCTCTCTCTCTGGAAGCGTGGCCTCCTGGTAAGGGGCGATGTGGCAGCGCCCTCTCGATTTATAGATGGCCGGGACCTGGCCGGACTTTTTCGGGAATTTTACGGTTTGAAGCGGTTACTTCTCCTGACAGACATCACGGTGATGTCTGCGAAACGCCTGAACGGCAAGGAGAGAGCCATGAAACGCATTCGAAGCAAGAAGGAAGTCTCGCTGGTTAAGAGAATCCTGGGTCTGGCCATCGCGGCGATCGTCGCGGTCGGAAACGTGGGTTGTGATGATGATTTCGTGGGCGGCTTCCTCTGCGGCCTCAGCAATCCCAGCTCGTGGCAGACGGTTTGCGAGTGAATGATGAGACCTACATGCCCGCTCCGGAGGGGTGAGACCGCCGTGGTCCACCCTTCCGCGTTTCTTTAACACGAGTAGCGTTCTGACCGTTGTGGATAGATCGCAGTTTGGCAAAAGATTCCGCACACGCAGGATGTCGTGTCGATACGCGACCAGCCAGACAGGAATGGGAGGGGAGTCGCGCGATCAGAACTCGCGGTGCACACCAATGGCGATCTCGCTGGCGCGATCGACGGAGAAGGACAGGTTCGGCAGGGCGACGTCGTTGTGGCACCGGAGACAGACGAAATCCGCGGTCAGCGCCGCCTTGCCCTGAGCATCGCGCACCACCTGCGAGCCGTCGGGCGTGAAGAAGCCGGTGTAGTCGATCGGGTCTGTGGTGATGCGAAAGATATGAGTGCGCGAGTCGCCCATGCGGGCCAGTGGTCCGACGACTTCCGGCGCTGCCGCGCTGACCACGCGACCGGCAAAAGGCATGTGGCAACTTTCGCAGGAAAGCACTTCGGTGTAGCCGTTCGGATGCGTGAAGACCTTTCCGTCGTGGAGGGCCATGTTTTCCGTGGTGTGGCAGGCGCGACATTGATTGCGGATGGCATTGGTCCGATCGTAGGTGGTCGAACGGTGCGGATCGTGGCAGAAGGTGCAGGCGAAGGAGGCATGACCGCCGCTGGCTTTGAGCTCGACCCATTCAGATCGTGCGGAGATGAAACCATCCCGCGCCGGGATCGCCCCCTCCTCAAGTCCCGGTGATCCGCTGTGACAATTCCTGCATGACTGGGCCCCGCTGGAATCGACGAACAGATCGCGCGCAGCAGGCCGCGGGACATGATTCGAGCCGGGGCCGTGACAGGCCTCGCACTGGACACCGGCCTCCACCCAGGTGCCGCCGATGCCGGGGCGGCTGTCCTGTGAGAGCGGCCCCATCGGTTGCGGCGCCTGGGCACCTGTGGTGAAGCGACGGTTGACTTCGTGCGGCAGCGAAAGATTCACCAGCGCCGGCTCGTAGGGCGTGAAGCCGGGTGCCGTGCCATTGGCAGCATTGGCGAGGTTCCATCGCGTCGAAGTGCCCGTGCCGCCGGTGGTCATCAGGAAGCCGTCGAGATTGATGAAGTACGCACCCTTGGTGTAGCCACCAAGCACGTAGGCGATCTGTGACCAGTCAAAGCCCGGCGGTGGATCGGGTACGCCGGGACCTTCGACGTCCGCTGGATACACGGGTGCTGAGCCGTTCGTCGACTGGAAGGCCTGGGCATGCCCGTGGCGGTTGTGCAGTTCAAAGAAGGAGGGGTGACAGGCGGCGCAGCTCGCGGAGGTTACGTACGATGCCCCGGCGTTGGTCGGGTCGGAGGCGTTGTTGTAGATCGGGAGACTCGGCGCCGGAAAGGCCCCGCCCGACGGACAGACGAGGCCGCTCCAGATGCCGCACGCCACGCAGAGCGTACTGATAATAAGCACGCGCCCCTTGAGAGAGCATTGTCTTCTGTCGCGGTGGCGTTCGTGCATGCCGATCGCGCACTCCGGTGAGAGTGCCCTGCAAAAACAAGGGCGGCGAGCAGGCAATCATACCCGCGCGCCGCCCGTTTTTCCATTTACTTCATGCCGCGTACTTCGTTCGGACGAACTGCGGCATCCTCTGATCACGTGCTCATAGCCCCTCGGCCGTGAGCAGGTCCTCCGCTCGCGTCAACATGGCCTTGACGTAGGCGGGATTGTGCATGCCATAGCTGCCATCCGAAATCGTGTAGTGATAGAGGAATCGGATCTTCTTGATCGCCTCCGGAAGTGCCGCCTGGCCGGCATTGTTTGGCCCGCCGTTGGAGGTGTATTCCCACGTGGCCGGGTCGCCGAGGCGATTCTTGATGCCGTCGAGCCGGGTCTTGACGTTGTTCTCCAGCGTCTGCTTGAGGGCCAGGGCGTTTGCACCCGACGGGTGACAGCCGGCACCCGTGCAACCCTCGTAGTTGACCTTGAAGTCATGTCCACTGATGGCCGGTGCGACTTCGCTCTCGAAGTCTTTTCGATACATGTGACAGGTCGAGCACTGCTCGCGAACGAGGCGGTGCGGAGAATTCATGCTCAGGACGAGCGGCGGCGTGTCCACCGGGACAGGCATCTCGCCGATGTAGACATTGGCCTGAACACTGTGATGCGGGCCTCGCGCGGTGTCGGCCCAGGTACGTCCGCGGCTGTGGTGACACTGGCCGCACAGATTGAAGCGTTCCTTGTTGGTCGCGTCTTCGACCGTGTTCGACGGAACCGGATCGAGAACCTGTCGGAACCGAAGTTGATAGTCGCGGCCTTCTTCGGGGAAGGCGGCGTTGCCGGTCCTGTTGTGCGGGTCGTGGCAGATGACGCAAGTGATGCCGTGCATTTCCTCACGGGTTTTGTTTTTCAGGTAGTCGTTCTGAACGGTTTCGTTGTTGTACACGGCGAGGTATCGGAAATCACCCGAGTGGCAGGTTCCGCAGTTGTTCAGGTTGTTGCCGCCCGCGAATGACTGCCAGACGCCGTCGGTGACGAGGGCTTTGCCGGATTCGCTCCACTGCTCAAAAGTGGGGTGATGCGAGCCGGTGTGGCACTTTCCGCACACGTCTGCGGAAATGCTCTTGGGAGGTCGCAGTTCGACGACGTTGACGTTGGTCACGTGGTCGCGACCAGGGCCGTGACAGCTCTCGCAGCCGACGTTGGCCAGGACGTTGGTCGTTGCTCGATTCACGAATCCGCCTTCTTCACCGAAGCCGATCGTGTGGCAGCCGAGGCAGGCCGCGTTTGACCCCTGACCGATCTTTTCGAGGGTCGACAGGGCTTTGGCGTGAAGCGTCTGCCCCCATGCCTCATGGGCACGAGCGTGGCACTGGCTGCATCGTTCGGAGCCGACATACTTGCCGGTCACACCGCTGTTTCCAGTGCCCGGTCCTCCATCGTCACCACCGCCGCCGGGAATGACCGGCGCCGCGGGGCATTCGAGGCCCATCATGGCGAAGGTCCCTGACAAGAGACCAATCCCAATCAGGCACAGCATACGAGGACGAGAGTGGAAAGAAGTATAGCTGGTCATCCCTGGAACTCCTGTAGCGCCGTCGTGCGAGTCCGCGGCGATAGACCGAAGACGAAGTTGTCCGCTGCCCAACCCAGGCAACTGAACGATTGATCTTCACGACCCGCCTGCACCCACTTGTGCAGGACCGTGCAGTAGACGCTGCAAACGTTGTGCCAGTCCTGAGCCGTCGGATCAAAATAACCGCCCCGCCAGTCAGATTTCAATGGTTTATTCGGTCAAGTTTGGCGCTTTACTGGAACCCGTGATCGCCAATGGATAGCGGGCAGGAGCATCCCTCAAGATCGGGTGATAAGACAGCAATTCATGCCTGTCTGAAGGGGCGAAAAACTCCGCGCGGCGAGGGAATTTTACCTTGCTCGTGCGGCAGGCAGGGTGGGATATTATTCCCCGCCTGAGTTTTATGGCTCGCTTCGTCTGATCGATTTACTGGCCAAAGGTGAGGAGAAGCTATCGTCAATCGTGTAGTCCATGGCAGTCATGCACATGGGCTCCGGCCAAGATACGGTGAAGATCCAATGAAAGACAGTCAGGCAGATTAGGGCACTCTTAATCGATCATCTCGGTCAGGCACAAGACGTGTGAGAGGAGCCACTCGTCGGGCACTCGGAGGAGTCAGTAGGCCGTAGTTTCTGCCAAGGGTATTGGGTGTTGGTCCGGAGCAACAGGCGGGTAGAATGCCCCACAAGAAACACGGAAACGTAGGCGATGGCAGGCAGTGCGGCTTGCCCCCGATCCACGGAAGGCGGTTGATGCGTTTTCTTGCACAGAGCCAAGTGCATCGAACCAGGACGGTCAGGGGTTTGTACCGCTGCCTGTCAGCTTCATGGATTGCCGGCCCATGGTTCCGTCCTCTCCGGTTTACAGTCTTTCTTGCGGCTTCATTCCTCCTCTCGTCGCTGATTCGACCAGCAGACCTTCGGGCGGACGACCCGGATAACTGCCTTCTCTGCCATCAGTATCGCGGGCTTGCTCGTTTCGATGAACCCACGGGACGGGCGCATATCTACTTTGTCGATCCGCAGTATTCGATCGGGCATCGCGGCCCGCACGCGCGGCTGGCCTGTACCGACTGTCACGTGCGCGAGGAAGTCTCGGTCATCCCGCACCTCGTGACTACGCCGGTAGACTGCACGCGGCAGTGTCATCTTGCCGCGCCGACAGGACTGGAACGCCGATTCAGCCATGACAACATCCCGCCGATGCTCGCTGCCAGCGCCCACAAACCCGAGACGCTCTCGAATCTCAGCTTCAGCAGGGGGCCGCTGCTCGGCGAAAATCAGTCGCTGTGCCTTTATTGTCACGATGAGCCGCTCTTTCGCGACCCGGCCATCGCGATACCGCGTTTCAAGGACCTGGCCGGCAGGGTCTTTGACCGTTGTGATGTCTGTCACAGTGAGAAGATCGGCACGGACATCGAGTATTACGTTCGTCATATCGCATCACGCTTCCAGCCCGCACGGACTCCGCTGGAGCTTGCCCAGGTTTGCGCCGTGTGTCACAGCGATCCTGCGGTGCTCGCCCAGTATGAAATATCCGACTCGGTCGCCAGTTTCGTGCGGAGTTTTCATGGCAAAGCGGCGCTGCTCGGCGATTACTCGACGGCCGATTGTCTGGCCTGTCATGTTCGCGCCGGAGAGAACGCGCATCTGATGCTCCCGCCGGACGATCCTGCGTCATCGGTGCATGCATCAAACGTCGCCGATTCCTGTCGCAGCACGATCTGCCATCCCGGCGCTGATCCGAGAATTGCCGAAGCGGCGATGCACCTCGATCTGCCGACGGCCCAAGGAACGATCGAATACGCACTCGCATTCACATTCATCGTGCTCACCATCCTGACGTTCGGGCCGTCGTGCGCCCTCGTGCTGCTGGAGCTGCTGCAGGTCATGGTGGGCCGCACTGTGCACGGTGAAGAGCGGCTGCATCATCTGGCCAAACGCATTCTTCAGGATCCGCGCGGCAAGCATCAGCTCACGCGATTCTCCGTGAGTCATCGTATTCAGCATTGGATCCTGACGATTCTCTTTGTGCTGCTGGTGCTGACCGGCTTCCCGATGAAATTCGCCGATCATGCCTGGGCCCGGGTGACGATCGGCATGTTCGGCGGGCTGGGCACCGCCCGCGTCATTCACCACTGGGCCGGTATTCTTCTGGTTCTCGGATTTCTCGGTCACCTGGTGGATGTCTTCTTTGGTTTCGTTCGTCGGGCAAGGGAATTGGCCGGTCCGCAAGGTGCTGCGGACTACAAGTCGGCCTGGGTTTCTCTGCCGATGTGGATTTCTCCAACCGACGTGAAGAAGACCTTTCAACTGCTGGGATACCTGATGTTTCTCCGGAAGGAGCGGCCGCTGTTCGGGCGATTCAGCCCCGCAGAGAAGTTTGAGTATCTCGGCGTTTTCTGGGGGACGATGCTGCTGGGCATCACCGGGCTGATGCTCTGGGGCGAGCAGTTCAGCTCGCATCTGCTGACCGGGCGGGCGTTCAATCTGGCCACGATCGCCCATACTTACGAGGCGTTTCTTGCGGTCATTCACGTCGGCATCCTGCACATTTACAACGTCGTTTTTGCCCCCAAGGTCTTCCCGCTTTCCACGGCGACGATGAACGGCGAGACGCCGATCGCCAAGCTGGTCGAGGAACACGGTGAGATGATCGAACAGGTGGCCCGGGACATGGGCATCGCCGAGGAGGGCGAAGCGTACTATGAGTAGCGCGGACCTGCGACGATCGATGCGACACGCCGCTGTCTACGCCGACTACATCCTGCGCGGCACGTGGCGATTTCTCCGGGTCGCGGTTCCGCGCGTCTATGCCTTCGGACTTATGGCCGTGATTCTGTGGCTCACCTACATGTCCATTCGATACCTGGTCGTTTCGCTGGCGGTTCCCGGCAAGACGCCTCCGCAGATCGCGGCCCTGCCGACACGGCTGGATCGCGAGGCCATCGGTGCCGGCCGCACGGCATTCGCCGCCCTCGATGCTGCGGAGCATCCGCGGTCGCCGTTGGCGCACTACCATCGGCTGGATAGCTGGATCGAACCGGATCGCTTCAATGACTGCACGCGCAGCGGTTGTCACGGACCCTTGCCGCACGCCAAGGGCAAGGAGGTTCGCGCGTTTCTCAACATGCACGCGACGAGCATCCACTGCGGCGTCTGCCATTTTCAGGGTGACGAGGCACCGCGCTCACTGGTCTGGTATGACCTGCAGACCGGCGATGCGCGGGATCCGCCGGCGATCCTGCAGGCGTACGAAATGGTCAGCGGCCCGGATGCGAAGTCCCGGTGGAAGAAGGCCACGGCGGATCAGCAACGGCGACTTGTGAATCTGCTGCGTCGTGCGTCGCGAGAGGCCGGAGGCATCGCCGGGCTCGACGACATCGCTGATCATTTCAACGCGTATCGCGTCGGCAGTCCGGGTTTTGAGAAGATGCTGGATTCGGTGCCGGAGGTTCTGCCCCGTTACTTTCGCGGCGAGTATGGCGCGAAGCTCGCCGTACGCGATGCCGCCAGTGGACGTCCCGTCCTGAGACACCCGGATACGGAGTCGGCTGTTCGGGAATGGTTTGCGCGGAAGGACACGGCCGGCGCGGATGAGCGGATGAAGCTGCTGGCGGCGGTGCATCCGCTGCGAAGCGAGTCGGCCATGTCTTGCACGCACTGTCACAGCGTCGAGGGGTCACGCGTCGACTTCGCCAAGATGGGTTATCCGCCGGCTCGGGTGGATGACTTCGTCGCGCCGATCGTGTTTCGGATGATCGAGCACATTAATTCAGGTCGGGCGTTTCATCTACCGGAAGTGTTGGAGCGGAAGCATTAGCGCCGCTTAAGGGTCACCATATTGCGTACGACGGTCAGGATCTACTGGCGGCCATGACCGGCGGGGACACCGGCCGCTGCCGCAACACGACAAATGCTGCAAGCGATCTGAAGATGCTTCAATTTCTCGTCATCTCGGCCATGGCGGCGTCGAGATCGCGCAAGCTGATGTCCAGCAGCTGCAGGGCGTAATTCTTATTGTGTATGCCGTTGCCACTGCGGACGAATTGCAGATTGGCACGGGCCTGCTCGATGCGGCGCTCGATCTCTTTAGCGGGCGGCGAACCCGCGGCGGCAAGCTCTTTCTGTCGGGCATCGACGCGCTGGAGCGTTGCATCCACTTCTGCGACGGAGCTGGCGATTTCGCTGACCCACTGATCGAAGAGCGTGCGGTAGTCCTCACTGTGGCAGGCGACGCAGGTTGCCTGTGTGGCCTGGATCAGCACGTCGCCCTTGAAATCGCTGCCTTCTTCGGTGTGACAGGCCCGGCAGTTGAGTCGCGATCCGAACATGGCATTCGGCATGGGGTGCTCTACGCCCTTGCCGCCGACTCCCATCAACAGGTGCACCTGCTCACTGTGGTGGTTGGGGTGGCAATGCTGGCAGTCCTGTATAATCGGCTGGAGGAAGCCCGAACTGGTGCCGACGTGCTGCGGATCGATCAGCCGGTGTTCAATGGAGCGATGGCAGTCCTGGCACTTGGCCCGCTGTCCGGCGACATGGACGCGGTGGTATTCCTCGACGATTCGGGTGTCTCGGCGTTCGAAATCGACCATGAAGCGCTGTTGATCGTGGCATCGGGCACAGTCGCGCACACTGACCTGTGAGTCGCCATGGATGACATCAAGATGACAGCTTGCGCAGTCGATGCCGCGGTTGATGATGTCGAGGTGGTTCATCATGGCGGCCTGCGGGATCTGCGGATCGGAGGAGCCGCGGGCGGTGCCGGCGGCCGAGGGCGGTATGCTGTGGACGGCAATGGACCTCGTCGGCGGTTCGTGACAGGTGAGGCACTCGCCGGTGTGCCGGTTGAACTCCTGATTCGTGAAATGGCAGACGAAACAGGTCTGCTGATTGACGAAGAAGTGGTTGCGTGAGGATTCGTCGTACGTGTGGCACGCGGCGCAGTTGATGCCTTCGAGTTGCGCGAGGCGCAATTGTTCATGTTCGAGGCGCATGAGCTCAATCGCGTCATCCGCGAGGTGCGGCAGCCCGAGGCGCGCGAGCAGGTCGGTGATGGTCGATCTTCGCTCGACGACAGGCCGGATGGATCGGGTGGCGGTTTCGAGTTCGGCAAATCCTTCGGCGGACATTGCCGCTTTGAGCTTCGTCGCCAGCTCGACCGACTTGCTTCGGGCCTCGGCCCTGCGCGCGTCTACGTCCAGATGCTTGGCATGTACAAATCGCACCGTCGGCGAGCGCTGCACCTGTGTCTCGAAGCCGGAGATCAGTCGCGTTTCCGTGCGCGGCTCGCCGATCAGGATGCTCTTTTCCAGATGCGCACCATCGCCGTGACAATTCGAGCGCATGCAGCTTGCATCGTCCACGTGAGCCCGAGGCCGGCTGGCGCCATATCGACCGCTGAAGTAGCTGGCGACCTGAGACAGACCCTTGAACTTCGCCTTGATGGTGTGCTGCTCGCCGGGGGCGTAGTGGCACTCGACGCACCAGACATCGAGCTTCGTCCCGTGCATGTCATGTGACCATGATTCGTAGTAGGGGTCCATCACGTGACACGTGCCGCAGAAAGTCGGACGCGACGTGTAGTATTCCATGCCGCCGATACCGACTGCGCCGACGATCAGGCCCGCGAGCGTCAGCAAGGCGATGGATCGGAGGATGCGGCGGCGACGCGATCCGGGGCGGTTTGCCTCGCTGCCCGGAGTGTCATCGGGTTTGCTCGCGGCGCCTGGATTCGTCGTCGCATCGGGTCCGTCTGCAGGATTCGTCGACATGTTAACTCCCGTGTTTCCAGGAAGGCAGGGTCAGATCGATCGGCCTCTTCGCGCGAACGTTTTCCGTCGCATGGATTACCAGTTTCCGGCATCGGGCAAGTTTCATGCCCGGCGAGTTGCGAACGGTCATGAATTAAGAATCGACGGCCTCGGCGCTTCATCTATAATCGTGTCGATCGCCGACAGGGTGTACGGCCGGCTTCCAACCAACGCTGCATGATGATGCGATCTGTGCAATCTGCTGCTCGAATGTTCGGACCCGCACCAGGGACATGGGCGGTACTGGCGACGATTGTTGTCGCCACACCGGTCTTCTCGCAAGACCCGCCATTTGCCGCCAAGGTCGTACAGACCTACGCCGGTGACGGCGCAGCAGCCATGCACATGCCGACCGACGTGGCCGTGATGCCCGATGGCCGTGTCTTTGTGGCTGACGGCGCGAACGGGCGAATCGTATCCTTCGAGGCCGATGCCCGTCTGCGGGCGGTGATCGATCGGATCGGCGATCTCCTGCTGATCGATCCCATGGGGCTTGGCGGTGATGCACAGGGCCGGCTGTATATCGCGGATTCAGGTCGTCGCGAGGTGGTCATCGTCTCGCCGGATGGTTCGCTCGCACGCACGCTGACGCCGCAGACCGCCGGGGACGATCGGCCTGCCGACCTGACCGATGCGGCGGCCTCGTCCGATGGCAACGTCGTCTGGCTGGTGGACAATAACAATCACCGGTTGATCCGATATGACCTGCTCCGAAACACGCAGACTGCCGCCGGTCGATATGGTGAATCGGCGGGGCAGGTCCATCATCCATTTCTGATCGCGCTGACGTCGCGCGGCGATGCCCTGGTCACCGACGTGATGAATGGTCGTGTGAGCGTCTTCAGTGATGCCGGTGCGCCGGTCGAGCCGGTCGGCAGCTACGGTGTCGAGCTTGGGCAGCTCTATCGCCCCAAAGGCGTCGCCTGCGATCGAGACGGCACGATCTGGGTCTCAGACAGCGTGCTGGGCGTGGTGCAGGTCTTCAGCCGTGACGGCGGTCCGATTGATGTGCTCCGCGGAGATGACGGCGAACCGATGCGTTTTGCATCGCCGATGGGGATTGCTTTCGAACCGGCTCAGCCCGTGCAGTCGACCATGCCGTCCGACAGCAGCACGCCCGATGAGCATCATCTTTATGTCACTGAGCTTGGAGCACATCGCGTAGTGAAGCTGGCCATACGTCGCGGTCCGCTTCCCTCGCCTCGCGCGGCCCGACCGCGGGCGCGGATCGTCGGCGGACAGGCCCGATCGTGCACCGTGTGCCACATCGAGTGGATCGAACCGTTTTCGCGAAACGAGGCGTCATCACTGGCGCCGCCACCTCCTTCTACGCCGGATGAACCGTTCGTGAGCCACAGTGAGATGTGCCTCTCCTGTCATGATGGGAGTATTGCCGACTCCCGCCGGCGCGTCTGGATCGACCACGGTCATCAGACGGGAATATCCGCGCCGCCGGACATGCGCATTCCCGATCATCTGCCGCTGGTGGACGGCAAGATCGCTTGTCGCACGTGCCATTCGGCTCACGTCGGCGGACGGTTTGATGCCGATTTTCGAACGGCCGTTTTTCTGCGCGTACCGAATGTTGCGAGCGAGCTGTGCATCAGTTGCCATGACGACAAGACCCGCGGGCCACAACTCGGAACCCACCCCATCGGCGGCATGCCGTGGGCGATACCGAAGGAGCTGGTAGAGGCCGGGGCGAAAGTGGGGCCGAATCCTCGGGAACTGACCTGTCAGGTCTGTCACACGCCTCACGGCTCGAAAGTCGATCACCTGCTCGTAATGGGAACTTCGTCGAATCAGCTCTGCATGACGTGTCACGACCAGATGCGGCCGGGCATGTTTCGCGACGGCGATCACACGGAACACCCGCTGACGCCGCTCGTCAGCGCCGAGCAGGCCGCGGCCATCACTGCCATGGGTACGGCACTGGGCGATGAGGGCCGCCTGGTTTGTCTTTCGTGTCATAAACTGCACCACGGAAAGGGCGAGCGATTCATGCTCGCCGATGAGCTGACCGATGGGCGTTTCTGCATTCGTTGTCACAGTGAGAAAACGAGCATGCTGGGAAGCAGCCACGATCTACGGACCAACTTCCCCGAGGAGCGGAACCGGCTCGGCATGACGCCGCAGACCGGCGGGCCGTGCAGCTCGTGCCACATGTTTCACCGCTATGCCCGGGCGCCGGAGCCGAGCGCACTGGACCCCGGCGGCGGAAAGTGCATCACCTGTCATCAGCCGGACCGCTGCGGAGGTGAGAAGCTTCTCGGGGCGGTGAATCACCCCGGTGCGCGCTGTGTCGACTGCCACGATCCGCATGAGACGCGACATCCGACTTATCTGCGGGATACGACGCAGGCATTGTGTGCGGGCTGTCATACGGCGCAGACGTCGGTCATCGGTGGCCCGCACGATTACCAGCGCGCTGATTCATCGTGGCCGGTTGCGTCACGCGACATAAAGGATCCTTGCCTGGTCTGTCATCGACCGCACGGCGACGAAGCGCATGGGCTGTTTCGCTTTGAAGGCGCTGCCGGCGGGATGGATGCCGGCTGTCGCGTCTGCCACAGCGACTACCGCTGGGACGCAGGAGGGAATCTCGCCGCGCTGCACCCGCAGGAGATGAAGCCGGGCATGTCCCACGGCGAATTGCCGCTGGTGAGCGGCACAGAGGAACACGCCGGCGGTATCGGTTGCCGTACCTGTCACGATCCGCACGTGTCGCTGTCGGCGAGTCCTGCGATGCTGCGCACGAAGCCCGGTGCACCTGCGAGTACGCTCTGTACGACCTGCCACCAGGATGTCACCACGCTGCCGCTGACCGGTCATGGATCGGCTGCATTTGCTTCGGCGGGGTTTGATGTGACGGCTTGCGCTCCGTGTCATCGCGTACATGGGGATGCGACGCTGGTCGATGCGCATCGCCTGATGCCAAGAGACCTTGCCGCCCTGATGGTCCACGCCGGCGCGAAGCCGTCGACGACGGATCCATCGGAAGGCACCGCGTTCGCATCGCATCATGCGATGGCCGAAGGCACGTCGTGCGTCGCCTGTCATGTGGCCGGCGGTCCTGCGAAAGTGCCGATTCGTGCTGCTCATCCGCAGATCGTGACGGCAGCGTTGCCCGCGGCGCTGGCGATCGGGCCGCTGCCGCTGGTTGACGAAAATGGCAAGTTTGGCACGAACGGCCAGGTCACCTGCGTGACTTGCCATCTGCCGCACGGCCGTGAACTGGCTCCGGAAGAGATGGCGTACTTCGAATCTCTGCCGACGGCGCAGCGACGGGCTGGTCGGTTGATGTTGCGGTCGTTTTCGCCGCCGAATGCATGCACCACGTGTCACGGGGCTGATGCGCTGCGACTGTTTCTCTACTTCCATCAGCCGGAGCGGCGTGCGGATGGTATGGTGACGCGACGACCGGCGGAGGGTTAGACGCTTAGCCGCCGAGGGTGATCATCCCTGTCTGCTGATGCAGCGAGCCGTGGGCATTCTTCCCGAAGATGGCCTGTTCGATCAGTCGGTCCACGGCGTCGCTGTCGAAGATGCCTTCTTGCCAGCAATCTTTCAGATCGATGTGGCGTGAATCGAGCAGGCAGGGGAAGAGTTTGCCGTCGGCCGTAAGGCGCATCCGACGGCACTGGCCGCAGAACGACTCGGAGATGGGAGCGATGATTCCGATCGTCCCGCGAACCGAGCCGTCATTGACGACATATCTCATGGCCGTTTCACCGTCACAATGTTCCAACGGTGCAAGTCGAAAATGGGACGCGAGGATGGCCTTCATCCGTCGGGCCGGCACGAAGTGTTTTCGATTGAACTCTGCTGCGGGTCCGATCGGCATCGCCTCGAGGAACCGAATCTCCAGCGCGCGCTCCATCGCCCACCGGGCGAGTTCAATGATCTGGTCGTCGTTGATACCATCGAGTACGACGGTGTTCAGCTTCGGCGACGGGAAGCCCGCTGCGAGCGCTGCATCAATACCTCGGATTGCATCCTCAACGCGCCCACCCGTTAGCGCGCGGTAACGCGACGGGTCGATGGCATCCAGCGAGATGTTGAGCCGGTCGATACCGGCCTCACGCAGGCGTACTGCCATCGATGCAAGAAAGAGTGCGTTTGTCGTCATGGCGAGCGGAAGCAGCGGGGCGGCATGCCGCAAGGATTCTATGAGCGGAATAATCGCAGGATGCATGAGCGGCTCGCCGCCAGTGAGTCGCAACTGACGCAGGCCGCGGTGATCGTAGAGGTGCTTCACAAGCTCCACACGCTGGGCATCGGACAGATCGGCACGGCAAGCGGACGTCCGGATTGTCGGGCGGCAGTACAGACAGCGCAGGTTGCAGGCCGAGGTGACGGACAGGCGGAGATGATCGATGGTGCGTCCATGTCCGTCGATCAGCGGCCGGTTCGCATGCACCGTGAGTGATAGCGACGATCGCGAAGTATGAAATCGTGGTACGTCTGATGCCATCCTCTCGGCGGTGTTGCCGATCGCGATGGTTGCATCGCCTGCTCCGATGTCATGTTCGAGGCAAGTCACTGAGAACCCCTGTCAAGCGTGGATGCGGTTTGAGCCACAACGCGACTGATAGATCTCAAGACATCGACTGCAGATCGGATGCGCGGGGTTCCAATGAGGGAAGTCCGCGACAATGGCTGCCTGCAACGTTTGATGCAATTCTTCACGGCCGGCCCAGGAGAAGGTCGGAAAACCACAGAGCGCGCAGGATGCACCGGGCATCGGGGCCGGGCTCGCGATGGCTTCCGTGCTTGTCATCCCAAACCGGGGAGGACCGTGCTCAGCCCAGTCCAGCAGTGTGTGGTGACTCGGACGTGTGGTCATCCACGATTGCCAGAGATTGTCGAAGGTCTCCTGTATCGTCCGGCTGTCTTGCAAAGAGAATGCCCGGAGGAATTCGTCTCGTCGCGTCTGCCTGATGTCGGGCGGCGCATGGCCGCGTTGTTCGAGCCGCGCATCAACGGAGATGGCCCAGAGGACGGCATAGCGATCCTGCGAGAGATTTCTGGCGGCGGCGGTGACGCCGCAGGGGCGATCGGCAATGTGATGGCCGAACGCCGGATCGAGCATGTCGTCGATGTGAAGAAATTCGTGTCTCGCCCAGTACTCGAAGGCCGAGCGATCCAGCAGGGTCGATGCTGCAACCGCAATCACGACCGTATGGCTGCCCGGCCGGCCGAAGAGTTCTGCCGTCTGAGCGCGCGGCTGATGGGCCTGTGTGACCATGAGGCGCGCGACTTTATCCCGGAAGGCGGCACACTCATCGACCAAAGAGAGAATGAGCCGGCGAAGTCCCAGCTCGTTGAACCATCGCTCGTGCAGCTCGTTGAATGCCTGATCTCTTCGTGCCGGATCGCGCTGCTCGTGACAGGCGGCGAACTGGCGCTCGTAGTGCGCGCGAAGCATGGCATCGGCACGGACCGCCTCGAAGACGGTTCGCTCGATCAGGTTGGGTTGAATCGCCATCAACATCGCTTAATCCCGCTCTGCCATCGCCGCGGCCATGGTCGGGCCGAGCTCAACGGAGGCGGCGCCGCCTCCACAGGTGATTTGCTCATCGTCGTCGGTGACCGGTCGAAGTTCGATCCATCGCGGTCCGAGGCGGACGTCGAATTCGTCGCACCAGCGTTGCAGGAGTGAGTCCGCGAAGTCGACGATGGCTGTGCAGGGACCGGATACTTCCTCGCTCGACGCGGTGCGTTGAATCCTTTCGAAGAAGGCGGGCATCCAGCGCGCGGCGTGCTCAGCGAGAAAGGCGGCTTGCGCCTCGCGACAACAGGCCCGGCCCTCGGCATTGCCGGCTTCACCGGCGATGGATTCTTTCATGGCCAGGGCCGAGAGATACTCCCACTGCGTAACGAAGTGATCGGGTCTTTCAGCGAACGGTCCGCCGACGGCAAAGCCGAAGGCGGCATAAAAACCGGCGATGTCGGCCAGCGTCTGACTCTGCTGGAAAACCTCGGCGTGCAGATATTCGATTTCATAGGGAGGGCAGGCGGCGCGAACGGTATGACCGAACAGACGGTTGTGCCAGTCGATCCAATCCGCTATCGATCGAAAGGCGTCGAGCGCGGATCTAATCGGCTTGGTCGGCAGGTTGAGTGCGGCTGCCGCTTCAAGGGCCTCGGCGCGCACGGCGCTCTGCTTCAGGCGCTGTAGCGCGGCGGGGCTGGGCTCGACGAAACACTCGGCGACCAGCCGTGCCAGCTTTGCCCGTGCACGTGCTGCCAAGGCATCGGTCGGTTCAGATCGAGTTGGCGTGGACGGCCGGTCGGACATAAACGGGCTCCTCCACCTGTGTCCGGAACATCTCGCGATTCTTCCGGTCGTAGGCGATGATGGTGTCGTTGAACGTCTCGAACTTCTTCCCGTCGATGATCGTTTCGTAGACTTTCGGACCTTCCTTCAGCTCATAGCGATTGATGATGCGGTTGGACCGACGGAAGAGTTGCAGTACCGCCAGCAGTTCCCGATCCGGGGCGCGATAGCGATCGACTGCCTCTTCGACGCCGGGGCCGAACATCTGTTCGAGGTACTTCGTCGGCACCCAGCGCGGCGGGATGTAATAGCCGTTCGGCTCGGTGCCGAACTGCGGATAGAGCGGCAGTGCTACGCGGGCCACATGCACGAGGTAATAGAGCGGGTTGTAGCGGTCCTCGATCCAGACATTGTCGGAGTCGACTTTGACCAGCCCCTGCATTCGCACCTGACCGATGCAGGCGGCCATGCAGCGCGTCTCCATGGGCACGCCGTCGGATTCGGGATCGGTCCCTTCGACGCGCGGGTAACAGGCGATGCACTTTTCGCTGGTGCGGGTCGTCCCGCGATACATGGATTTCTTGTACGGACAGGCCTCGACACACTTGCGATAACCGCGGCATTCCTGCTGATCGATCAGCACGATGCCGTCCTCGGGGCGTTTGTAGATCGCATTTCGCGGGCATGCCGCCAGACAAGCGGGATAGCTGCAATGGTTGCAGAGACGAGCGAGATAGAAGAACCAGGCCTTGTGCTTCTGATCGGCGGTGAGCTGTTCGCCCTGGCCGAAGTCCATCGGCTTTGATGAGCCGGCCTGCGGCGTGTCTTCATGGATGTTGGGCGACGTCCACTCCTCCTCCGCGGGCAGGTAGCCCAGCACAAGATTCGGCTGATTGCCGCGTGCTACGATCTCCGGCGCTTCGAAGATGTTCTTGCCATCGAGGCGGCCGTAGGGGGCGCGAGGCGTGCCGCTTACGTCGTGCTGCCAGGACATGCCGCGCGGATTGGCCTGATCGAGCAGATCGAGAATCTTCACGTCCCAATGCTGGGGGTAGCCACCGTAGGGCTTGGTCTCGACGTTCGTCCACCACATGCTTTCCTGTCCACGGGAGAAGGTCCAGGTGCTCTTGCAGGCCATCGTGCATGTCTGGCAGCCGATGCAGCGATTGATGTTGATAACAAAAGCGAACTGCTCCTTCGGCGAGGCCTGCGGATAGGGGTAGTTCATCTGACGGCCGAGTTGCCAGTTGTATACATTTGGCATGACGGACTCCTTCTCATTGTGATCCGTGACGACCGATCACTCAGTCCTGGACGGCGCATTGCATGAAAGGCCAGTTCTCCAACTCATCCGCCAGACGCAGATAATGTGCATGTTTGCCGTGGTCGCAGCCGGACGGATCGGGATTTGCGAACGCGTCCAGCATGCGGCGTTTCTCATCCGCGCAAAGAACCTGCTCGGCGATGACGAAGAGGACGTTGTCCTCTTTCTGAATGTGCTGCGTGAGCATGGACAGGTATTGGGCTGCGGCTCGGCGTACGCGCGCGGCCGCGTCCGCGTTGCCGGACTCGGCTGCGTCCAGATTCGCGGCGACGGTCTGCAGCAGTTCGCGGCCCTGCGCGTGATCCGAAAGCATGCAGCCGATCGGTCCGCCGTCACGCGGCACGCCGGCCCGCTCCAGCCGCGGGAAGAGCTCATCTTCCTCTTTGGCATGGTGGCAGCCATCGGCGAAGTTGCGGAAGAAGTCCAACGCCTTGCGCATGAAGGGGGCGTCGATGGTATCCGCTTCCAGCATCCGATGCACGCTGGAAAGCACTCGCTCGATGACTCGATGCTCGTCCATCAGGATCTGTCGCACCGACTTCCTTGAATCGTGGCACTCGCAACCGCACATTGACATTGCATACTCCTAGGTGTTCAGGACAGGTAACTCGACCGCACCGCTCGGAGAACGATCAACCATCCATCGATCTCCGTTCACTCTCGGCCGCTTGGCAAGTTCGTGATCAATCAGCTCGACGATTTCTTCACGGCGCATCGTCCGCATGGCCAGCGCCGGACCGGCAAACGCACTGCTATCAAACACTTCCAGAATCTGCTTTGACGGCATCCCCGCGCGCACCAGTTCCTCGATGAAGCACTCCGCCATCTGTCGAACGGCTCGCGGGTCATCGGTTTCTACCTCCATGCCGTGCAGCGTCATGGGGTCTGTCGGATCCGGGTCGTCATACGGCATGGTTCACGTCCTCTCGATCACATTGTCTGACAGACGAGGGCACTGACTGCCTGGAACAACTATTCTCCACCATGCGGAATCGGTGCGTGCGCGCCGCGGGCCCGCTCTCTCAGAAGGCAAATTCCGTTTCCTGCGTATCCACCGCCGGACCGATGAAACCTCCCGCGAGGTAGCGTTTCATCTTTTCGCTCTCGTTGCCGGGGGACATTCCGCTCGTCGCCGGCAGCCAGATTCCTTTGCCGCCGAGGCCGCCATCTTCGGCTTTTGTGACGCGCACGAGTGTTTCCTTCGGCACCGTGTTTACCGCGTGGTTGTCGGCCTCGCCGCCGAAGATGAAGCCCATGAAAACTTTCGACTTGTGGAACAGGGAGTCCGTCTGGTGCATGGGCATATGCCAGTTGCGCGTCAGACTCTGCTGTGAGCCGTAGCGAAGATTCGCCTGATAGCCGTCGTCCGAGAGGGCACGTCCGTCGGGCCTTGTTTCGTGGGCCTTGACGCTCTTTTCCGTAGCGATGTACGGCGCGTGCTTAATCATGATCGTGTTGTACGGATAGGCCGGGTTGTAGACGGCGCGGAGCATAAGCCGGGCTACACGATAGAAAGGATCGTCCGGACGGGCGCCGACGTAGGGCCGATCCGCCGGGTTGGCGTCGACGTAGACGTAATCGCCACAGTTGATGCCGAGGTCTTTGGCCGCCTGAGGGTTGATGTGCATCTGCTGCTCGCCGACGTAGGGCGAGCGTTTGTCCATGCGATGGGGGTCGCCGAAGCTGCTGTCGTAGATCATGTGCCAGTCGACGTTGCTCCAGCTCGAATGCACACGATGGCGGGTCTTTGGCGTGAGCGCGAAGAATTTGAACCCACGCTCCCACAGGAAGTTCTTCGTCTGCCGTACCTGTCGCCAGGGCATCTTGATGTTGCGAACTGTCCGTTCATCCCAGTGCTCAGCTTCAATGGGAATGCCGTAGTCGTTTGGTCGAATGAACGGATTGCTCGAGACGATGACGTTCGGCAGATAGGGCGTCGCCTCCGTGCCTTCGCGGTGCACGATGAAGTTCTCGCCGTACTCGATCGCCTCGGGAATATCTGCGTAGGCGTGCAGCCGGCCGGTGTCCGTGTGGAACGGTTCATCGTCGTGAACCTGTTCCCAGAAGGGAATGCGCGGATAAGTTCGGAAGAGCATGAGGGCCGCACCGGGCGGGCCGTACTTGCCGGCCATGATGTCATCGAGTTTGTAGCCCGCAGTGGTGGTGCAGGTGTCCAGCAGCCGCTGCAGATAGACACGCCGCTTTTTTTCGTGCTCAAACTTGAAGTAATCGTAGAATCGTTTGTCGCCGAGTTCGTCGCCAATGGCCTTGGAGACGTTGGCCAGCATCCAGAGATCGTCCTTGGTATCAAAGATCGGCTTGATGCCGCCTTTCCAGATCTGCAGGAAGGGATTCGAGCACGACGCCGTGATTTCCAGATCCTCGAATTCCACCCAACTGTTGGCCGGCAGTCCGAAGTCGGCGTACTGCACCGATGACGTCATCACCACGTCCTGGGAGATGATCATCTCGATGTTGGGATTGACATTCTTGAACATGTCGTAGACATGCTTGGCGTTGTTGAACAGGTTCACGTTCGTGAATTGCAGGGCCTTTGTCGGCGTGGGCATGTGCGTCTTGCCGGTGAAGACCTTGCGGCCCTGCGGCGTCTCGACGATCAGGGGTCGATCGCCGTGGTTCCAGTAGGCCGGCTCTTCGTCCTTGGTATAACCGTGGGCGTGAACCTCGCGGCCGTGGGCTTTTTCATCGAGCAGTGGATTGAACGGATCTTCCGCGACCCAGCCCTTGAAGCCGGGGCCGGTGATCTTGCTGCCCTGGAAAAGCGCCGCTTTGTAGTTTCCGGCCCAACCGTGGACGCCTGCGCCGGGCTTGCCGATGTTGCCGGTCAGTAGCATGGGCAGTAGTGCCGCGCGGTTGGCCTCGGTCGCGTGGAACCAGTGATTGATGCCTTCGCCCTGATGAATGGCGACGGGGCCGCCGGTGCGCGTCGTCTCCCAGATGTCGGAGGCCATCCGCACAATCAGGTCCTTCGGACAGTGCGTAATTTCGGCGACGCTGTCGATGTCGTAGTCCTTGAGATGAATCTGGTACATCGACCAGAGGGTCATCACTTCGACTTCGCTGCCGTCGACCAGCTTGATCTTCCACTTGCCGTCGATGACCGGATCGATCTTCTTCTCGACCAGCCGCTTGCCGACGTCGTCGCGGGTGATCGCGGCGGGCTTGTTCGAGTTCTTGTCCCAGACAACACGGTCGCCGAGTTGCTGATGCTGTTCCGGCGTCAGGCCCTGAACCTTGAAGCTGGGTCCGTCCGGCGACAACGTACTCTTGTACTTGGGGATTACTTCGTCGGCGCGCAGCCGCTTGAGCGTGTCAGTGCGAACCAGCAGCGGAAAGTCGGTGAACTGCTTGACGAAGTCTTCCTTGTACCACTTGTTGTCCATCATCAACCGTGTGACGCCGAGCCAGAGGGCTGCGTCGGTCGCGGGACGGATCGGAATCCAGTAGTCGGCCTTGGTGCTGGGGGCGCCGTATTCCGGGGCGATGACGATGATCCGCCCGCCGCGCTCCATGCATTCGATAAACCAGTGCGAATCCGGCAGCTTGTTTTCCACCAGATTCTTGCCGTCCATGATGATGAGCTTGCTGAAGCGCAGGTCGTTGAAGTCGCAATCGGAGTTCTGCAGGCCGTGAACCCAGGGTTGTCCCGGTGTCTGATCGCCATGCCACGTATAATTGCTCCAGTTGCGGCCGCCCTTGGCTTGGTCGGGTCCTACGCCTCGGATGTTCGCATCGAGCAGGGCCATGCAGTTGCTCAGCCGGTACATTCCGTACTTACCCAGGACGCCGAGCAGACCCATGCCGCCGCGGAACTTGAACGTCCGCGTTCCCGCACCGCCCATCTCGGTGATCATTTCTTCGGGATAGCCCTGCGAGCTCAGGAGTTTCGCGCCGGCCTCGCCGCTGTAGCGCTTCGCGATGGCGATGTAACCACGGGCGATGTATTTCATCGCGCTGTCCCAGTCGATGCGAACGTGGACATCCGTTCCCCGGCTGTCGAACTTGTACTTTGCCTTGTTCTCCGGCGTCAGTTCAGGGAAGCCGGCATCCGCCCATTCTTTCCATCCTTTTCGAATGATCGGGTGCTTGAGCCGGTAGGGTCCGTAGATCAATCGGTGATAGGTGTAGCCCTTGGCGCACTGCCGCGGGTTCCAATTCGCCGTGGCCTTGTTGCCGTAAATGTCACTGTACGATTCGTAGTCGTACTGCGCGCCCATCCGAACGATGACGCCGTTGCGCGTGTAGGCCAGCACCCGACAGGCGTGTGTGTCGTTGGGCGAACAAACCCAACTGAATGAGCCGTCGTAGGCGTACTGATCCCGGTAGATTTTTTCCCAGTCGCGCGCCGGATAACCGGCCAGCGGGTTGGCGACGTCCGGTCTGGCCGCCAACGCATTGAGTGACCAGCCGAGAATGCCGCTTCCGCCGGCGGCAAGGATGCAACCGGCCTGGATGAATTCACGTCGCGAGGGCCCTGTTGTTGCTTGATCCGACATCGTCTTTCTCCGTTCGCAGTCGACGGATTGCAATCCCTCGACGTCTACCAGATCTGCGATTTGCAGGCCTCAATCCGAAATCCGAAAATTTGAAATCTGATTACTCGATTACCAGTTTCTGCCAGATGCTGATGTTTTTCTTGCCGTCGCGATCGCCTGCGTTTCCATTCCAGACGGCGAACGAGACCGGCAGGAAGTCTCCGGATTTGAAGACGCGCTCCGCGTCACCGTTTGTACCGGAGGCGTGTTCACAGGGGAGATCAAGCGTTCTCTGGAGCTGTACACTCCAAACGCCTCGGTCGTAGGAGGACTGCCCCTGCACGATCTGAAAGTTCGGCGGCTTGCCGGCGAGTGTTCCCGGACCGCGCGCTGTCAGGCACTCCACGGGGGTCTTCAGCGTTGGATCGGCCACAAGATTGCCGGCGCCCCAGGCGGTCACAAATTGTGGATGATGCTCCGTGATCGGGCCGACGGGCCAGTCAACGCGCGACATGTCGTCGGATCGGATCGTGCTCTCCATGTACATGTCCACTGCGGCGTCGGGAAAAGCCGCATTCATGTCCTGATAGCCCGATGCGATGTTCTTTTGCCGATCGGCCTTCCACATCCAGATGTTCACGCCGCCATGCTGATTGCTGTCGCCCATGTAGAAGGGAGGATCGGTTGACAACGCGAACTGGACTGCGACCGCATCCCGGAATTCATCCACACGCACGGCCCGGTCGTCAGTCGACGGGTCCAGCCAGGTCAGCCGCAGGGCGAGTTCGTTCCCGTCGTGAAGCGCCTGCACGACAAGCCCTTCGATGCGCGCATCCTCCCACCAGAGCGGAGTCAGCGCGACATAGAGCGGTTTGGCCTGATCCCATGCGGAGTCCGTCGGTCCCTGAGGCAGCTTGGCGACTCGCGCGGCGCTGAAGGTGCCCTGTCGAAGCTGGGCGCGATCCTGCGAGCCGGCACTGGGGATCGACTGGACATAGTGGATCAGATCCCAGAACTCATCCTCGGTGTAATTTCCTTCGCTGGCGGGCATCGGCGTACCAGGTATGCCCTTGAGCGTGCGGATGTAGAGAGAGCCGCCGTCCGCGCCGCCCTTGAAAATACCGTTAACGAAGGAACGCGGCGGGACCGGGAAGCCCTCTTCGTCGAACTTAACGGCCTCCGCGACGGGCTGGCCATCCACCCCGTGGCAGGAGGCACATGCTTCGAGGTAGATACGTCGGCCGTTGAACCAGCGAAGATCGTCGAAGGGCGGCTCGGTCGGCACGACGATCGGCGGCCCGGGTTGTGTTCGCTCGGCGAGCAGCTCCGCGACTTCGCTTGCCGCGAAGGTACCCTCTTCGACGCCGTGTTTCAGTTCGGCGGCGACGGCATTGACGTGAATCTGACGGACAAAGGCGACAAGGGCCTTGAGGTCCGACTGCGGCAGGTGCCCCCACGGCGGCATCGACGAGCCGGGCATGCCGCGTGTGATCGTGCGGAGCAGGTCTTCATCGCTCGGGATCATGTTCTGCGTCGTGGCCAGCTTGAATCTGCCCTTTTGCAGGTTTCGCGGCCGCGGGTTCATCAGGTAGGCAAAGCGGCCGGCTCCTTCGCCGGTTTCCCCGTGGCAGAGGGCACACTGGCGTGCGAAGAGCACGCGACCGCGCTCAACGAGGACGCTTTCACCGGTGCTTGCAGTACGCTGGGCGTCTCCCTTCACTGAATCAGAAGCGACGGCGCGGCCGGCGGTGGCGTCGGGGATCCTGGAATTGTTCAGGAGTTCCGCCAGACCGGCCGTCGCGAGGAGGCAGATGCCGCCGAGCCAGCAGGCCGGCAGCCATTTTTCCCGGATGGAGCGTGTGTTCATGGTCTTCCCTCGCTGCAATGGATGGCCTTATTATATAGTTATTGATCTATATATCAAGATTCAAGCGAAACAAAAACCGTATCCTATTCTCCGCGTTTGCGCCGTCCGGAAAGGCCCTCCAGGCCCACTTCATCCAGGGTGGTCTTCTCCAGCATCTGACGATAGGCCAGAGAGATCGGCTTCCAGTGTTCATGAAACCCGCAGGGGTGATCGTCGTGGCAGCGGGGTTGACCGAAGGGGCAGCGTGATCGACCGAGCACGTCGTCGAAGGGGGCCAGCACGTCCAGCAATCGGATTGTTTTCGCGGGCCGAGCGAGGCGAAAGCCACCTCCGACGCCGCGGGTCGATTCCAGCAGGCCGACCCGCACCGCATCGCGAAGGATGCGGGACAGGTAGTGAGGCGGTACCCCGGTGTTCGCGGCGATGTCCTTGGCCAGCACGGGATCTTGGTCCCCTTGGCAGGCCACGAAGACCATTGCTCGCAGGGCATACTGGGCGGTCATGGAGAGCATCGTCGATTCTTGACCTCTACGTCAATATATAGATTATCGCCGATTTCTCGCCAGTCAACCTGTTATTTCCCAAATCTCTGGCATTTTTCATGGTGCTCGGCCGGTGATGGCTGAAACGGATCGCGGATGCATCGTCCGATCGGGGCGGGTCGGTTGTCGGACCAGCGGAATTGGTTCCGGAGCCAACGGGATACGATTGATTTTGAGCAGAAAAGACGATAATATGATCAAGAGATCATATTAGGGTTTTCCCTTGTCTGCGATGCGGCCTGCCTCAACCTCTGCCAGACTCCAGCTGCGAAGGGCTGTCCGCAGGCGAGATTCTTCGCGTTCGCGTCTTGCACGTGGCGGAATACGCAGGCAAGCATCGGGTGCGAGACCGCGTGACTACAGCCGCAAGCGCGCCGCATGTCTCATCGGAATTCACCTGCTCTTTATACTGCATATTCTTCACTGGAAGCTTGCCGGCCGCACCCTCGCTCCGCTGGAACTCAACGAGGTCATGTACACCCTCGAGATCGGCATCATCACGGCCGGATTCGTCTTCATGACCGTCGCCATGCTCGGGACGGTTCTCTTCGGCAGATTCTTCTGCTCCTGGGGTTGCCACATCCTGGCGCTCGAAGACCTCTGTGCATGGTTGCTGGGTAAGCTACGCATCCGGCCAAAGCCGATCCGCGCACGACTTCTTTTGCTCGTACCGCCCTTCGCCATGCTCTACATGTTCGTCTGGCCGCAGATCACGAGATGGCTGGATGATCGGCCACTGCCGGTCTTTCACCTTCGAAGCGACTCCGAGGGCTGGGCTTCGTTTGTGACCTCCGATTTCTGGCGAAACCTGCCTGGCCCCGGTATGGCGCTGCTGACCTTCACCGTCTGTGGTTTTATGATTGTGTATCTGCTCGGCTCCCGCGCCTTTTGCACGTACATCTGTCCCTACGGCGCGGCCTTCGGCATTGCTGATCGATTCGCGCCCGGGCGAATCGTCGCCCGTGGCGATTGTTCACAGTGCGGCATCTGTACGGCCACCTGCCAGTCGCGCGTTCGGGTTCACGAGGAGTTGATCAATTTCGGCCAGGTGGTGAATCCGTCCTGCCTCAAGGACCTCGACTGCATCGCGGTCTGCCCGAACGGGGCGGTCGGCTACGGACTCGCGAAGCCACCCATCCTGAGTGTCTTGAAGAGGCCACTTCGATTGTTCAAGCGACAGGCAGGATCGGCACCTCGGTTGAAACCGAAGGCCTATGACTTTTCGCTGGCTGAAGAATTGCTGATGGCCGTGATCTTTGTGCTCACCTTCTTCATCTATCGCGGGCTGTACGATCGCGTGCCGTTTCTGCTTTCGCTCGCCATCGGTGCACTGCTTGGATACATCGGTGTGCTTGCGGTTCGCTTGTTTCATAAATCCCACGTCAAGGCGAGTCATCTGCAACTTAAGATCGGCGACCGACTCACGCGCCACGGCTGGGTATTTTGCCTGTTAACCCTCGCGCTTGCTCTGTTGACGATCCACAGCGGATTTATCCGCTATCACGAGCGCCGCGGACTCAGGGACTATGAACTCGCATGTCGGGCGGCGGCGCAGGGTGAATATGAGAAGGCTTCGCATCTCGCAGCGCCGGCGCTCGTCCATCTGGAGCAGTGCCATCGCTGGGGTTTCTATCGGCCTGCGGAGCTTTCAATGCGATTGGGCCCCCTGTATCTCTGGACGAATCGACCGGCGGATGCGGAAGCTCACCTGAGACGTGCCTGGCAGGCCTTCCCGGGCGATTCATCGGTACAGAAGCATCTGGCCTCGATGCATTATCTGATTGGACAGGCATGCGCCAGTCGGGGAGATATGCAGGGTGCACTCAATCGCTTTCGCGAGGCGACGCGGTGGTCACCCGACACGGCTGAGTATCATTACAATTACGCGGTCATCCTCAGCGCAATGGGGGCAGCCGAGGAGGCCGCAGCAGCTTACGAAGCTGCACTTCGACTCAAGCCCGACGACGTGGATACCCTGAACAATCTGGGTTTGCTTCTCGCGCAGCAGGGTCGCGTGGATGCGGGAATAGCCCGGCTTCGTCGCGCGGTCGAGCTTCTGCCGGACTCAGCGCAGCCGCATTTCAATCTTGGTCGCTTGCTGGCCGCTTGTGGCCGGGCTTCGGAAGCTGAGCGTCACTTCCGCGAAGCCGTTCGGCTGGATGTGTCTTACGCAAAGTACGTAGATGCCATCCGTCGTTAAGGTCCGCGATCATCGACGGTTTCAATCCGTCTATCGTTGAGCAATCCGGCCGGTGGCCGAGCGGGGAAAGATCACCCGCCTTCGGCGCTTGACAGGCAGCCAAGCTTGCCGATAAACTGATATACAGATCAAGTTATATTTATTGGAGGCCTGCTCATGTCGCTGCTTTCCACCGTCGGCCGCCGCTCCTCGATGCTTCTGCTCTTGCCTGCTCTCGTACTGATCCTGGGGGCCGTCGTTGACATGACGTTTGAGGACTTTCATCTCTCCGGCACCCAGATCGGAGACGCTTCGCCGTCGCATTTCCTGCTCTCCAGCAACTGTGCCCTGTGCCATGGTTACATGGATGAGGAGACGGAGCCGTATTTCACGTGGAAGGGCAGTCTCATGGGCAACGCCGGCCGCGATCCGCTCTTCTACGCGCAGCTTGCGACAGCCAATCAGGACGTCGGCAACGTCGGATACTTCTGCCTGCGATGTCACGTGCCCATGTCATTCGTCACCGGGAACGCCTACCAGCCGGACGGCAGCACGTTGAACGCCAAAGACCTCGATGGCGTCTCCTGTCATTTCTGTCACTCCATGGTGGACCCGAACTATCAGCCGGGCATCAGTCCACCTGCTGATCAGGCCATCCTGAATGCCCTCACCGATGTGCCGCAGCACTATGCGAATGCGATGTTTGTTCTCGATCCTCAGGGCAATCGACGCGGGCCGCGCAACGATGCGGCCATTGCCCACAGCGTCATTCCCTCGCAGTTCTTCAAGACGGGCGAGTTCTGCGGAACCTGCCATGACGTCGGCAACGTAGCCATTACCCGTATGCAAGACGGCACCTACCAGTACAACAGCATCAATCAGCGAACGCCGACTGAAGATCCTCACGCCCAGTTTCCACTTGAGCGGACGTACACCGAGTGGAAGCTCAGTGCCTTTGCCGCCGGCGGTGTGGACATGGGCGGTCGATTCGGTGGTCTGGGTGTCACCACGGTCAGTACCTGTCAGGATTGCCACATGCCTCGGGCAGAGGCACAGGCCTGTTACTTCACGCCGCCGCGCGCGGACCTCGCGGTACATGACTTT
Organism: uncultured Planctomycetota bacterium; assembly: GCA_900696465.1. Taxonomy (GTDB): domain Bacteria; phylum Planctomycetota; class Phycisphaerae; order UBA1845; family UTPLA1; genus UTPLA1. The sequence continues at coordinate 1,518 of CAADGE010000007.1, read as the reverse complement.
GCAGGTGCGTCGGCCTGGGTGCTGGATATCATTGCCCTGCACTACGAGGATGATGGAAATGTGGATCAGCTTGCGATCGCCGCGGGCCGGGCCAAGGCCGTCGACATGCTCGAGCGAGCCGCTTCACTGGAAGTCGAGCAGCAATGCGGCGCACTTCGGGTGCGCGTGATCAACGAGACGGGTCACAAGCTGCCGACCGGTCACATTGAAGGTCGACGCGTGTGGCTGAACGTGAAGTTCTTCGATGCGACGGATACGCTGGTGGGCGAGTATGGGCACTATGACTTTGACGAAGCCCACCTCGACGAGGAGTCGACACCGATCTATGAGATGAAGATCGGTCTGAGCGATGTGGCGGCTGCGCTTACGGGGTATCCGCCCGGCGAGACGACGCACATGAGTCTCGCGGACATCATCGTGAAGGATACGCGAATCCCGCCGCGCGGTTTCAACAATGCCGCGTATGAAGCGGCCGGCGCGCCGGTCGTCGGCACAATCTATGCCGACGGGCAATACTGGGACGATGCGTACTTTGGTGTACCTGACGGAGCCGTGCGCGCCGAGGTCACGGTGAACTATCAGACGGTTACCCGACATTACATCGAGGCGCTGCGCGACGGTAACTACACCGATCAGTGGGGCGACATCCTGTACGACCTCTGGCTGCAAACGGAGAAAGGCCCGCCCATTCCGATGGTCACGGACGAACCGGCTCTTCAGGCGTTCGTCGTCGGAGACCTGAACTGCGACGAGATGGTCGATCAGGACGATGCCGTGATGCTGGTCGATCTGCTGCTCGGCGGAGATAACTCCCCCCTCCGCCGAGCCCTCGCAGATCTCAATCATGATGGCCGGACGAATGCGGCCGACCTGCAAGCATTCATCGAGGCCTATTTGCAGAACCAGCGATAGTGCGGAATCGAGTCAGCCAGTTTCCTGAATCATGGCCAACCTCTCGGGAGTAATTTACTCCCTTATCTGGGTATCCATGAATCGTGGGGAATCTCAGGTGAAGCTCCGCTCGGGGCTGAAAAAGCGCGGCGCGCTCCTGAAAAGTACTGAAAAATCCGGAAAAACTCGGAGCCGGTTGTCCGTTGTCGGACGATCGGGAATCGCGGTTGCGCAGTTGGTCGCATACGGAAGAGGTCTTGCTCGCTGTGCGCGCCGGGGAAGTACGAATGACGTGTTTCAATTTACGAATTGCGGAGCGGCGAGCAGGAGCGCCGGCGTCGAAGAGCCACGGCGTTTACGCCGTGTGACGCAACATGATCCCGGGGCGGGGTCTGAAGATCGAGATTGACAGTACCAACAGCGCCAGCGTGGCCGGTTCGGGGACGGGGGTGATGGTGAAGCGCAAGTGGCCCTCACCGAAGCCGTAGGTCCCCGGCGGCGTGGGGTCGAAGTGGTGCACGCGGGCAGTGTACGTGAGCAGATAGGCGACACCCGCCCGGAGCAGTCCAGTGTCGTAATCGTTGAAACTACCGAACGGTGGATCAAGGCCGAAATTGCCGCCGAAGG
>CAADGE010000006.1 GCA_900696465.1 uncultured Planctomycetota bacterium | reverse complement strand
TCAATGGAAGGCCGCACGGCAGACACCCCTCGCGCTCGCCTGAAGTTCCTCATCAACAAGACCGGAATCGCCAGCAATCAGCGTGGCCCAATTCACTCTGCTCCGTGTGTTTGGCCGGACGGATACCAGTGAACGGAGGATCGCTCGCTATAATTGCGACAGGATACGAGCAGCCAAGTTGAGGAGATCGAGAGCGGCGAAGTTGCGTATCCGGTGCATGACGGCGCCGGATGTCGCGGGCGTGCGGAGTTGGGGTGGCGGGGTTCGTTGACTCATATGCAAGTCTATCTAGTACGACATGGGATTGCGGCGTCGCGGGAAGTCGGTTTCGTTGACGATGCAGGGCGTGAACTGACGGCCGAGGGTTTTAAAAAAATGCAGCGCCATGCCACGGCGCTGGCATCGCTGGGGGTGCAGATCGAGGAGATCTGGACGAGCCCGCTGGTACGCGCGCGACAGACGGCGGATGTGCTGGCGACCGGTCTGGGCGGCCGCATCGCGATCCATGAGGTCACGGACCTTGCGCCGGATGGCGACTTTGATGTGATTCGCCGACGGCTGGCGCAGCACAGTCGGCTGTCGGGGGTGGCGCTGGTGGGGCATGAGCCGTACCTGGGGGAGTTCACCAGCTATCTGCTGGGTGGGCCGCGATCGCTGATGATCCGTTTTAAGAAGGGGGGCGTCGCGCTCGTGGAGATTGATGACTTCGCGCCGCCGCTTCGCGGGGAACTCTGCTGGCTATTGACGCCGAAACAGATGGGGAAGATGGGGTAGAACTTCGAAAAGTCGCAACGTCGAAAAGTGAAAATGGCGCGCTGTGCGAGGCCAGTTGAGGTGATGGCGGTCAGTTATGCACAGGTACTTATAAGCTAATTGGGATCAAAAGATTGTGCTTTGGGGTGTCATGTGAAATTGTAATATGGATGGTGCGGTGGTGCGGGGGTGAACGATTCAGCAAATGGCATGGTTGCCTGGTCAGTCGGCAAACGCAATCTTAACGTGACGAGGGTGGGGGGCTGTGATATACTGCATGCTCGCCTGACGAACCGGGTTCTATGGCTCATATCCGATTGCTTGGCAGCTTCGTGCCGACAGCGAGGGGCGGTATGTCCGACAGCGAGCGACCCTCCAACTCGGTGGCTCTTGCGGCCTACATCGAGAAGCAGGCCCGGCGGTATCTCTCCAATCTCAAGACGGTGCTTTCCGCAGGGGAAACGGAAGCCGTGCATGACGTGCGGGTGGCCTCGCGGCGGCTGGAGGAGCCGCTGCGGCTGGTGGCTGCCTGGCTGGGAGAGAAGTCCATTCGTCGGACGGCGCGTCTCTTGAAGCGGACGCGCCGTGCCCTGCGGCGGGTTCGCGATCTGGATGTGCTGCTGGCCTCGCTCTGCACGGAGGCCACACCGGCCGGGCTGGATGCCAAGGATCTGGCACGCCTGGAGGGTGCGCTGACGAATCGGCGCGAGCGGCTGCTTAAGAAAGCCCGGCGACGGATCCGACGGATGCAGAGTTCGCGTGCGGCGGGTCAGGTGCGGCGGCTGGCGGCGCAGATGCAGGAGGCGATCGGCCCGGCGGACGAGGCAATGCTTGGGGAGCAGGTGGAGGCCCTGTTTCGTCGGGCCGTGCAGCGTTTGCGGGAGCGTGATCCGCGAGTCCGTGAAGCGGCGGATCTTCATCAGACGCGTATCTATCTCAAGCAGCTACGCTACTCGACGGAACTTCGGCGGGACGTGTGCGGGCATGATGAGCCGGCGTTGCACAAGGCCCTCGTGGGGATGCAGGATCAACTGGGCTACTGGAACGACCAGCTCAGTGCCGTTCGCGTAATTGCACGGCTGGCGCGCGGTGAGCAGGCACTGGCGGATGATGCGGGGTGGTGTGCGCGACTGCTGGAGCACTGCGCACATCGCGGTCGGGAGGCGGACGCGGCGCGGCGACGGCTACTGGAGCATTGGACGGATTTCGCGGCTGCTTTGCCGATGCAGGATCGCGAAAACGCGGTGGCTGCGGGGTTGTCGACTCCGGTCTCGGCGATGGGCTGATGCATCGTGTGCAGGTCGGTGGGGTTGTTAAGGTTTGCGGCGCAGGAGTGAGGTAGTCACGTCTTTGAGTAACTCCGGCGATTATTTCGAATCGGACGATCAACCGAACGATGCGGAAGCGGGGGACGGGCACGACGGCTCTTCGTCCGTGGGGGTTTCCACGCAAGACGGGGCGGCAGACGAAAGCTTTCTGCAGCGCCGGCCGTCGGTGGTGCGGCGACCGCCGCCGACGAAGTTCGGCGCGATCGACGTGGGGACGAACAGCATCCACATGGTGATGGTGGAGATTTCGCCGGAGGGGGATTTTCGGATTCTGGGCCGCGACCGGGAGATGGTTCAACTGGGCAAGGGGGGCTTTGAGGCGCATCTGCTTACGCAGGATGCAATGGACGCAGGGATCGCGGCGCTGACGCGCTTTTCCAAGATGGCACAGCTCAAGGGGATCGGCCGGTTACGTGCGGTGGCGACCAGCGCGGTGCGAGAGGCGCACAACGGCGGCGATTTTGTGGAGCGTGTCCGGCATGAACTGGGGATGGAACTGCATGTGCTGAGTGTGGAGGAAGAAGCGCGACTGATCTACCTGGCCATTCGACATGCGGTGAATCTCGGCGAGGAGGACGACCTGATGTGCGACATCGGGGGCGGCAGCGTCGAGGTGATCGTGGGCAACGCACGGCGCGCGGCCGTGAGCTATTCGGCGAAACTGGGCGGGCTGCGGTTGTCGGAGCTTTTCGTGAAGGAGGATCCGCTGCCGATCGGGCGGCTCAAACAGATGCGGCGGCACATCCAGGCGGGGCTGGCGCCGGTGGAGCAGATGGTGGGGCCGCGGCGGTTCGAGCGGTGTATCTGCACGTCGGGCAGTTTTGAGTGTCTGTCGCGCATCTGCCTGCATCGGCGCGGGGCGACGGCCAACGATGGAACGAACCAGTTCTGGATGACGCGTGCGGAGTTAAAGGCAATTCTGTCGGACCTGTCGGGGATGACGCGTGAACAGCGACTGCGGCTGCCGGGGATGGTGGTCAAGCGGGTGGATTCACTCTTGCCGGCGGCGACGACGTTGCTGACGATCGGCCGGATGTTCGGCGTCGAGCGTTACCAGTATTGCGATATGGCCCTGCGCGAAGGGATCATCATCGACCACATCGCGCGGAGCCGGGCGCACCTGCTGGCGCGAGCGACCTGGCCGGACCCGCGGACGCGAAGCGTGATCCAACTCGCGGAGCGCTGCGGCTATCATCGGGCGCACGCGGAACAGGTGCAGCGACTGGCGTTGTCGCTGTTCGATCAAACGGCGGTGCTGCACGGCCTGGATGCGCGGCATCGTGAGCTGCTGGGATATGGCTGCCTGTTGCACGATGTGGGCTATCTGATCGGGCACTCGGGGCATCACAAGCATTCGTATTACCTGATTCGCAACGGGGGGCTACAGGGTTTTTCAGAAGATGAGATCGAACTGATCGCCAACCTGGCGCGCTATCATCGCAAGGGGCGGCCCAAGAAGTCGGACTACAGCTACAGCCATCTGGACCGGTCGAGCCGGGAGCCGTTGCGGAAACTGATGGCGCTTCTGCGACTGGCGAATGCCATGGACCGCACGCACTACTCGGTGGTGCAATCTGTGGATTGTCAGTTGCTGGAGGATCATGTGGAGGTACAGGTTCACTCGGAGCGGGATTCGGAGCTGGAGCTTTGGACGGCGCGTCGAGAGAAGGCGCATTTTGAGCGTGAGTACGGCATGGAGATGAAGATCGTACCGGCGGCAGCCGGAAAGGAGACGTCGCATGTCGACGAATGAAGACCTGCTCCTGAAGCCGCATCATTACCCGGGCCGGCTGATCATCGTTGAGGGGATCGACGGTTCCGGCAAGAGCACGCAGATTCGCCTCGTGGAGCGATGGCTGCGGAGCATGGGCTACAACGTCTTCTTCACGGAGTGGAACTCTGCGGATCTGGTCAAGAAGACGACCAAGAAGGGCAAGAAGAGCCGGAGTCTGACGCCGACGACGTTCAGTCTGCTGCATGCGACGGATTTTGCCCATCGACTGGTGAGCAACATCCTGCCACCGCTCAAGGCAGGGATGATCGTGCTGGCGGACCGCTACGTCTTTACGGCGTACGCACGGGATCACGTGCGCGGGTGTGACCGGAACTGGGTGCGGAAGGTGTATCGCTTCGCGCCGAAGCCGGACATCGCGTTTTATTTTCGCGTACCGATCGAAGTGTCGCTCAAGCGGATCACCATGGCGCGCCAGGTGCTGAAGGATTTTGAAGCGGGGATGGATCTGAATCTGCACCCGGACCCGATGGAGAGTTTCCGTCTGTTTCAGGGGATGATCCTTGAGGAATACGACCGGATGACGGAGGAGAGCGACTTCGTGGTGATTCCCGCGACGGGGAGCATCTCGGATCAGCAGAAGCAGGTTCGCAAGGTGATCGAGCAGCGACTTGGGACGTATCACAGGAAGCCGAGGATTGCATGAGCCAGTTGGCGTTTTTCGGAGAGGGCCTGCCGTACATCGAGGCGTACGACTACCCCGGGGTGCTGATCACGATCGAGGGCACGGACGGCGTGGGTCGCACGACGCAGATGATGATGCTTCGCGAATGGCTGGAAGTGCAGGGCTACGGGGTGATCGAGACCGGGTGGACGCGCAGCCAGCTCATCGGGCGTACGATCGCGCAGGCGAAGGAGGGGCGACTGCTGAACAAGCTGACATACTCGCTGCTCTATGCGGCGGACTTCGCGGACCGGCTGGAGAAGGAGATCATCCCGGCGCTGCGGAGCGGTTTCGTGGTGCTTGCGGATCGGTATGTGTATACGGCGCTGGCACGGGATGTGGCACGGGGAGTCGATCGGGCGTGGGCGCGCGATCTGTTCGGCTTTGCACCGGTGCCGCATCTGGTGCTGTATCTGAAGATTGACGTGGTAAGTCTGATTCGTCGGGTCATTCCGCGCGGGGTGATCGATTATTTTGAGTCGGGCATGGACCTCGGTCAGGGGGATGACCCGTACGATTCGTTCAAGCGGTATCAGACGACGCTGATCCGCGAATACAACACCATGGCGGAAGAGTTCGGCTTTCACGCCGTGAACGCACGGTGGAAGCCGGAGCGCATTCATCAGCGTTTGCGCGAGATCGTGACGGAGTTCTTCCAGCAGCGGAAGTTCTTCGATTGGAGCCGGGCACCGGGTGCGGCGGAGGAAGGCGTATCGCCGCCGATCCTGGGACCTGAGCCGGAGAAGGTGGCGCGGACGGGGTGACGCAGAAGAGCGAAGCTCTCCTGATCTCCTTTTTTTCCCACGCCGCCGGGATCATGTTGCGCCGCACGGCGTGAGCGCCGTGGCTCGTCGGCCGGCGAGAACTCGGGCGCTACGGTGTGGATGGCGAAGGGTTCGGCGCTGAGGTCGCGGAAGGCGGGGGGGCATCAGCGAGACTGCCGCGTTTGAGGAAGGCAATGCGCTCGGGTGCGGCGGCGCCACCGGAGATGATGGTAGAAAGACCCATCTGAACGCTCATGTCGGTGGGCGTCACGCGTTCGAGGGGGACGATTTCCATGTAGCCGCTGGTGGGGTTCGGCGTCGTGGGGACGAAGACGGTGGCGTAGCGCCTGCCGGTGCTGGCGTCTGTAATGATGTTTGTCATCAGGGCCATGGCCATCATGTTGTCGCTGGGGAAATCGATCAGAACGACGCGCTTGGCATTCTCCTCGGCGCCATCACCACCGGAGAGGGCACGCACCATTCGCTTGAGTGAGCTATAGACGGTATCGACGAAGGGGATTCGCTCGAGCAAGGTCTCGGCGAATTCGATGATGCGCCGGCCGACGGCATTGGCGCCGAGCCAGCCGATCATGTAGAGCATGACGACGGTGAGCACCACGGCGATGGTGCTTTCGTACCAGGTGGCATCGGCGGGGTTGAACTTTCCGACGAGGTTGAGCTTGAAGGTGTAGTTGATGGCGAAGGTGCCCATGTTGAGCAGCCACGAGCCGGTCGAGAGGGCAATCCGATAGATGATACCGACGAGCCAGAGGGTTACGACGATCGGGATGATCAACAGGATGCCGGCGACGACGCGACCGCGGATGGAACGGGGAGAAAGGGATCGCTTGGTCTTCGGATCGGCGGCCTCGGGGGTCGAATGTGGCTGGGTCATAGTCATATCCTCACAGGATCGGGCAGAGTATATACGCGAAGTCAAGGAAAAGGATTGCCGCATTCAGGGCGATCTGCGGGGGTGTCGGCCGCATAAATCGCGACGAACAGACTGCGGTGATTGCAGGGCCGGGGGTACGACCTACAATGAAGGGCATGCCGTCTTGGGGCTGGTGCCAGGCACACCGGGAGATCGGACATGGGCACTCTCGATCGACAGGTACGACAGGCGCAGCGTCGGTTATGGCTGAACCGCTGGCTGGGCCAATGGGGCTGGTGTCTATTCGCGGCGACTTGCTTGTGGACGGTGCTGCTGCTCGTTGATCGACTTTTCGGATACGACCTTGCGCTGGGCTGGTTCGGACTCGCAGGGCTGGCGCTGAGTCTGCTCGCTTCGGGGGCGTGGCTCTCGATGACGCGCGAACCGGGCATTCACGCGGCGGTGGCGCTGGATCAGGCAGCAGGGCTCAAGGAACGCATCTCGACCGGGTTACAGGTGCGCGGTAATTCGCGCGACCCCTTCGCGGCGGCGGTGGTGGCCGACGCTGAGCGGTGCGTGGCGGGTCTCTCGGCACGGAAACTGATTCCCCTTCGGTGGACGGGTTCGTTGTCTTACGGCACGGCGATGCTGCTGGTCGGTGCGCTGCTGCTTCTGTTGCCGGAGTTTGACCTGCTTCAGCGTGAAGAGGCGCAGGCCGCGGCACAGGCACAGCAGGCGATGATGTCGCGGATGCGGGAAGTGGTGGCGCAGCCGGTTACGGCGCTGTCGCAACTGGCGGAGAAACATGCGGACAGGGAACTCGACCGGCAGGTGAAAGCCCTGGAGGACGCGCTGCGTCAGGAGACGGGGAAGGATCCGGAAGTTCTTCGGCGGGAGGCGGTCAAGCAGCTTGATAAGTTGCAGGACACACTGAAGAACAAGGCCAACGAAGATCGCTTCAAGGTGCTGGACGAGACGAAGAAGAAGCTGAGGCAGATGGGCGGGCCGGAGGATCCGAAGGGGGAAGCGGCCAAGCTGATCGAGGCGATGCGATCGGGGGATTTTGAGCAGGCCCAGAAAGAGCTGAAGGAGCTACAGGAGAAGCTGGCGCAACGGGCGCGGGAGGGCAAGATCGATCCGGAGCAGGCCGAGCAGATGCGAAAGCAGCTCTCGGAGCTGGCACAGAAACTTCAGCAGGCCTCGGAGGATACGCAGAGCAAGCGCGAGATGCAGAACATGGGCCTGTCGGAAAAGGACATGGAGCGGGTGCTGAACGCGCTGGCCAAGAAGGACCCGGCTCAGATGGAGAAGCTGGCGAAGGAGCTTGCGGAGCGTCTCAAGGAGCAGGGCGTCTCTCAGGAGCAGCTCCAGAAGATGATGGAAAAGATGGCCCAGCGTCAGGAGGCCTGCAAGTCGATGAAGGAGATGGGCCAGAAGATGGCCGACGCCGCACAGAAGCTGGAGAAGGGTGACACAGAGGCGGCACTGGACGAGATGGGTGAGGCCGGCGAGATGCTCAGCGAGATGGAGCAGCTTGAGCAGCAGCTCAACGAGCTGGAATCACAGATGTCGCAGCTGGATGAGGCCCGGGAGGGCCTGAACGAGTCAGATTCGGAAGGCACTGGGAAGTGCAAGCCGTGCGACGGCAAGGGATTTCGCAAGGACGGGGCGCCGTGTCCGCATTGCATGGGAACCGGGGAATGCATGAGCGGCGGAGGGCGCGGGGCGGGCAATCGGGATCGCGACGACAGCGTGGACGTTGACTTCAAGAATGAGAAGGCCAAGGTGAAGACGGCCAAGGGCGGTCGGATTATCTCGCAGCAGCACGTCAAGGGGGAACACCTCAAGGGCAAGAGCGAGGCGGAGTTTTACGATGCGGCCAGCGCAGCGGAGATCGAGGCGACGGACGCACTGAATCGTGAGCGCATCCCGCGGGCCTATCGCAAGGCGGTTCGGAATTACTTCGACCGGCTGGGCGATGAGTTCAAGCCGGAGGCGGAAGGATCGAAAGGCGCTGCACCGCAGGCGGGGGAGAAATCGGAGAAGTAGTCGGCGGTCGAAATACAACCACCTCTACGCATGGGCTCACTGCTGAGGCCTGCTATGTCAATTCGAACGAACTCCGGGATCTCACGTCGTCGTTTTCTTGGTACAGGATTCAGTGCCGTCGCCATGGGCCTGCTTGCTCGACAGGGCGTGGCTGTTGACGCGCTTCTGGCACGCTCCGATGCGAAGGAGCTGCCGTTCGGACCGACCAGCCCGCTTCGGAGGATATCCTCTCATCCGCAGAGTGTGATGTTTGATGGTCTGCCGTTTGCCCCCTGGTTTACCGGCGATGATTTTACGGATGAGACCGGCTATCCCTTTCATGCGTCTCCGCCCTGCTGTCCGGATGCAGTTCCCGAGCCGAGCGAGACAGCGCAAGTGGTGGTTGTGGGCGGAGGTATCTCGGGGCTTGCTACGGCCGTGATGCTGGAAGAGCTGGGTCCGATCGTTCTGGAACTTCACGAACAATTCGGCGGCAATGCCGTGGGGGAACTCTGGCGACAGCAGCCCTACAGCATCGGCAGTGCATATGTGATCGTACCCGACAAAGGGAGTTTTCTTGAGTCATTTTATGCATCGCTGGGTCTGGATCGCGTGGCACGATACGCGGGTCCGCAGGATCCCATCGAACTACTCGGTAAAATCTCGTTTGATTTCTGGACGGGTGCCGGCCGGTCACCGGAGGAACAGAAGGCCTTCCAGCGCTATGCCGACGTGGTTCGTCACATGGCCGAGAAGAGCTATCCTGAGATACCGTTGCCGGACGGCAAAGACAACCAGTGGATTCTCGATCTGGATCGCAAGACCCTCCGGCAGGACATTGAAGATCAGATGGGCATGCAGATGCCTCCGCTTCTGGCCGCTGCTGTCCAGGGGTATTGTTACTCTTCGTTCGGGGCCGGTATGCAGGACCTCTCGGCCGCCGCAGGATGGAACTTTCTTGCAGCCGAAGAATACGGACGCTGGGTCTTTCCCGGTGGAAATGCGTACATGAGCTGGGTGATGTGGCAGCGTCTTCGACAGATGGATGATAAGCTGCCGCCCTCGTTGCGCCCTTATCATGTTCGATCGAACTGCATGGTCGTGGATGTTCGACTTCAGGGTGAAGGCGTACTGGTGACGTATCGGGACCCTTCGGGCGCCTATCGCTCGATCCTGTCGGATCACGTCGTTCTAGCATGTCCCAAGCACGTGGCTAAGAACATCCTTCATGAACTGGAGACCCTGTATCCCGAGAAACGCCAGGCCATGGAGATACCGACGGTTCCGTACCTGGTGGCGAATATCCTGCTCGATGCTCCGGTTCCCCTTGATTTCTACGACGTGTTTCTCATCGGGGATGAGGAGTTTCCAATGGATCCCGCGATGATTGATCTGGGTCCGCGGGTCGTGGATGTGCTCTCCGGTCACTACGCGCGATCGGGATCACCGCCGCTGAGTGTCGTCTCCTTGTATATGCCGTTTCCGTATGGATCGAGTCGTCGGGCCTCGCTCGTGATTCCCGATCCCTGGCAGCGATACGCGGAGATTCTCGCGCCGCAAGTTCGCCGCATCCTCGATCTGTTCGGGCTCGCTGAGAATGCGGTGCGGCAGATCCGAATGACTCGCTGGGGACACGCGCTGCCTGTGGCGGAGCCCGGGTTCATTGCCAACGGTACCGCGGACCACTTGCGATGTCCGATTCAGGATCGCATTTTCTTCGTGAATCAGGACAATTGGGCCCTGCCTGCGGTGGAAAACAGTATTCTGGATGCCCGAGGTGTTGCGGACGCAGTCAGAAGTCGAGCGCGTGTTTAGCGGCCATCGGTTCGGGACCAAATTTCGAGTGCTGTGCTACTGGTTGATGACAGGGGCGGGGAAGCCCGTGCCGCCGCCCATGAATGAAATTCTTATTACTCGAGTCAGGTTTTTAAAGCCGCGAGGTGGCATGTGCTGGTGGTGTTCTGCCCCCTCTTGACGCGGTCGTTGCCTGTGTTATCTTAGAAAGTCCGGGTTGCGGCGAGGTCCGTACACCGGAGTTTGCGCGGGTGTAGCTCAGTGGTAGAGCGTCACGTTGCCAACGTGAATGTCGTGAGTTCGAATCTCATCACCCGCTGTGAGGGGAAAGAAGCTGTCGGCTGCGGGGCGGCCGTTCACGACCGTTTGCCGGCGGCAGGGACTTGAAGGCAGAAAACCGGCTGGAGGCCGGATAACCGTACCACGGGCAGGAGGCCGGTGGGCTGAAATAACGAGCCGCACGCGGGTTACCGACCGGAGAGGTCAGGCGCAGGCCGCGGGCAGGCGAGGCCGAAGGGATCGACGATGGGTCGGTCGGGACGCTCAGGACGCCTGGCCGGCTTTTTTGTTGCGCGGATGTCGTGCAGATGGCATCCAGTCAACGGGTGAGGATCGCTCGTGTTTGTCGGTCGGCGGGGACGCCGGCCGCTACGGCGGTGGATGGCGGCAGTTGATGACGCGGAAGGAGAGATGAGCTGTGATGCGAAGCGAGATACCAGGCAGCCAGCGGGAAGAGGATGCCGTGGCGATGGCAGACGAGGAGACACCGGAGAGCGTGCAGGAGCGGCTCAAGGAGGTCATCAAGGTGGCCGTCTCTGAAGCAGGAGTCTTGCGCAAACGGCTCAAGGTGACCGTGCCGCGGGCCAGCGTCGATGAGGAGCTGGAAAAGGAATACAAGGAACTGGTCACGGAGGCGATCATTCCGGGCTTTCGTCGTGGTCGAGCGCCGCGTCGGCTTGTGGAGAAGCGTTTCGGTTCGGAAGTCGGCCAGCAGGTACAGACGCGGCTGCTTTCAAATGCCTATCTCGCGGCGATCGACCAGAAGGCCCTCAAGGTGCTGGGCGATCCGATGATGCTGGTGAAGATGAAGGATAAGGATGCCGTCGGCGACGACGGTCGCGAGCAGCTTGTGGACATGCGGACGGCGCTTTCGCATCTGAAGCTTCCGGACGAGGGGGATTTCGAGTTTTCATGCGAGGTGGAAGTCAAGCCGGAGTTTGAATTGCCGAAGCTCGAAGGCATGCCTGTCGAGCGACCGGTGCTGAGCGTTTCGGAGGAAGATATCGACGAGCAGGTGCGTCGAATTCGGGCAATGCGCGGGCACTGGGCACCGGTGGTGGACGGCGCCGTGGAGATCGACGATCTGATGATCTGCGACATGGTCATGAGCGTTGGTGGCAAGGAGGTCAAGAAGGCGGAGAACATCCAGGTTGCGGCGCGTCCGCAGCGGATCGAGGGTGTCACGCTGGCGGACTTCGGCAAGACGTTCAAGGGGGCCAAAGTGGGCCAGTCGCGGACGTTTGAGGGGACGCTGCCGGACGACTATGAGGTGGAGGATCTTCGTGGCAAGGCGGCGAAGTTCGAGCTGAAGCTCAATGATCTGAAGCGGATGGAACTGCCGCCGCTGGATCAGGAGTATCTGTCGTCGCAGGGCTTCGACAGCGAGAAGGAATTCCGCGACGAAGTCCGCCGTCAGATGGAGGCCCGGATCGGGGAGGTGGTGCGTCGCGGCATGATGGACCAGGTGCGCAAGTATCTGCTGGAACACACCAAGCTCGAACTGCCTGAAGGGCTGTCGTCGCGGCAGACGGAGCGTGCGGTGCTTCGCAAGGCGATTGATCTGCAGCGTGAGGGTGTGCCGATTTCGGAGATTGAGAAGCACGCGGACGAGCTTCGGACCGTGGCCCGTGAGGAAACAGCGGCGAATCTCAAGCTGCATTTCATCTTTGAGGACATCGCGGAGAAGCTTGAAGTCGAAGTCACGGAAGAGGAGATCAACGGCGCAATCGCAGAGATGGCGCGGGCCTATAATCAGCGATTCGACCGGATGCGTGACCAGCTTGCCCGAAACGACGGGCTGGAGATGCTGTATCTTCAGATTCGCGATGAGAAGTGCATCGACAAAATACTGGAGAAGGCGAAGATAACCGATGCAGAGGTTCCGAAGCCGGGTACGGAAAAGGCCCGGGGCGGCAAGCCGAAAGCGGAGACGGCCAAGTCCGAGAAATCGGAGAAGTCGGCCGCGGAGGCCAAGGCAGCGAAAAAGGAAGCGAAGCCGCCGGCCGCGAAGGGTGAGTCGAAGAAGAAGACGAAGTAGGGACGCGCAGCGCGCGTGCCGCGGCGAGACCGACGGCGCGGCCGCAGTCAAAGAGGCGAGGACGACGTAATGACGCATGATGGAGTGATGCCGTATTCGGGGCCGATGCCGCCGCACCTGGCCAGCACGATGGCGCAGGGCGGTGCGCCATATCAGCGGATCCGGGAGATGTCGATCGAGGACATGCTTCTGGAGAATCGCATTATCTTTCTGGCCGGCCCGATTAACGATCGGACGGCGAGTCTGGTCATCATGCGGCTGCTCTACTTACAGAGCATCAAGAAGGACCAGGACATTCATCTGTACATCAACTGTCCCGGCGGGATGGTGGACCAGACGCTGGCGATCTACGACACGATGCGCTTTCTGACGTGCGACATCGCGACGTATTCGATCGGTCAGGCGGCCAGCGGCGGGGCGATCATTCTGACGGCCGGCACGAAAGGCAAGCGCTACGCCCTGCCGAACAGCAAGATCATGCTGCACCAGCCGTGGGGCGGGATCACCGGGCAGGCGGAGGATATCCGCATCCAGGCGGAGGAGATTCTTCGCGACAAGAAGAAGCTGCTGGAGATCCTGTCGCTTCACACAGGGATGTCGATGGAGAAGATCGAGCAGGAGACCGAGCGCGACAAGTTCATCAATCCGCAGGAGGCGGTGGAGTGGGGCCTGGTCGATGAGATCCTCGTGGCTTCCGGTGATAAGGACAAGAAGAAGTAAACGTCGAAACGGCCAGCCGGCAATGCGGGCTGGCGGCGGAGCAGGAAACACGGGATTCGGCAAGGCGGCCGGATCGCATGGACGGGTGAATGCAGGAGTGCCACATGGCTGATAATCAGACGTTGATACCATTCGTGATCGAGAAGACCGGCCGGGGCGAGCGGTCGTACGACATTTATTCGCGTCTGCTCAAGGACCGGATCGTCTTTCTGGGCGGCGGCATTGATGATGAAGTGGCCAACGTCATCATCGCGCAGATGCTGTTTCTGGCGAATGAAGACCCCCGGGCGGACATTCACTTTTACATCAATTCGCCCGGCGGCAGCGTCTCTGCGGGCCTGGCGATTTATGACACGATGCAGTTTCTCCGGTGCGACGTGGCGACGTACTGCATCGGCGTGTCCGCGAGCATGGGGGCGATCCTCCTGTGCGGCGGCGCGGCGGGCAAGCGCTATGCTTTGCCGCATTCGCGGGTGCTGCTGCACCAGCCGCTGATCGGAGGCGTGCTTCAGGGCGCGGCCACGGACCTCTCGATCGAGGCGCAGGAGATTCTGCGTCTGCGGGAGATTCTCTATGGAATCATCGCCAAACATTCGAAAACGGACATGAAGAAGATTGAGAAGGATTGCGATCGCAATCTGTGGCTCGACCCGACCGAGGCGATGGACTACGGGCTGGTGGACCGGGTGCTGGAGCGGCAACCGGAGATCGTGAAGCGACCCGTGACGGAAGATGATTGATGCGCGGCGGTATTGTGCAAGTCGGGTGTCGCTTGGTGTTCGCCCCTTCGCGGGGCGTGAGGAGTTGCGCGGCCGTTGCTTTCTTTTCATTGGCGCTGTTCGGGGCTTGCAACGGTGGAGGGGGCGCTGATTCACGTGTCACGCAGATCCATTTGCTGGAGGATCGCGTGCTGGAACAGACCCGGCAGCTTCAACGGAAGGATGAGGAGCTTTCGCAGCAGGCGCGGATGATTGCAGAGCTTCGCGGGCTCGATGGAGACGAACGGCTGGCACGGCTTGTGCGCGTCGATCGGATCGAGCTGGAGCGCCTTTCGGGGGGGTACGACGAGAATCGCGACGGGGTCGATGAGGGCGTGGTGGCGTATCTTCGGCTGCGCGACGCGGATGGGGACCTCATCAAAGCGGCGGGTTCCGTGGTGCTGGAGGCGTACGACCTGGCCGCCCCGCAGGGCGAACAGCTTGTGGCGCGTGTGGAACTGGACGCAGACGCGACGCGAGCGGCGTGGTTCGGGCGGTTCATGACCTCGCACTTTACGGTCAAGGCGCCGTGGCTGGCCGGGCGACCGCCGGCAAATCGACAGATCACCCTTGTCGTGCGGTTCAGGGAACTTCTGACCGGCAAGACGTTCGAGACGCAGCACGTGGGGCAGATTCATCTGCCGCCGGCGTGATGTCGCTCGGGCCGATTCACTTTCCTGATTACCAGTCCGTGGCTTCACTTGTGGGCGGGTAGCTGTGTGTATCTCCGGCCGGCGCGGACGCCGACCTCTGCGGCCGTACTTTGCATGCGACGAAAAGACTGAAGAAGCGATTACATGTCTGCTTGAGTGGGGCGCGGGTCGGTCCTATGCTGATAGAGGGGGGTTTCGGGGCGGCAGTTTTTGCGCTGCGATACGACCCGGACCGGTTTGATTCACGCCCTCGAGTGAAATGCCTGCCTGAAATCATGCCAGAATGTCGTTAGCAGCACTGATAACGCCGATATAGGGAGTAGCCCGTCCGATAAGGACGCACGGTGACGTTGGCAGTTGATCTTCAACGGTATTATCGGCATTGGGGTAACGTCCGAGGCCGTAAACGGCCGTTGAATACACGACTTGCCGTCGCAGGGCGAGCCGATGTCCGGCGCGGCTGCGATTGCGCTACGCGGTCCCGGCTGCTGAGCCGGCCCGGCAGGCGCGCAGATCGTCGCTTCAGGGACAGGTGCAAAGGTGCACAGACGTCGAAATGACCGGAAAGCCGGCGGGTGGGCGGCGACCGGAGCAACGAGAGGTTCAATGAAGTGAGCGCCAAGCCAGAAACGCCAGAGATGGGATATCCCACGATTCGCCTGAACGACGTGCACGCGGCGAGCGGGGACACCGCGCCGTACGAAGTGACGCGGCCGCTGACGTTGATCGGCTCCGGTGCGGGTAGTGACATCATGCTGTCACCCGGCGTGGTGGACGAAGCCCATGCGGTGCTGGTGCGGCTGGGCAGCGGCGTCTTTGTCTGTGATCTAGGTGCACCGGGCGGTACGCGGGTGAACGGTTCTTTCGTGCGGTGGTCGCGCCTGGACGACGGCGATGCGCTGGCGATCGGCCCGTACGAGTTTGCGGTGGAGATCGAGTCGATCTCAGAGACGATCGTGACTTCGGTGCGGCGGTTCTCGCTGCGAGAAGATCAGACGATCGGCACGGTGGGCAGCGAAGACCCGGTGCTGCTGATCGGCAGCGATGCGGCGTGTGATATTGTTCTGGGTGACGGCACGATTGCTCCACGGCACGCCCTCGTGGTGTGGACGAGTGAAGGGCCGATGGTGCGTGACCTTCGCGGGCGGCGGAGCGTCCGCGTGCGGGGTCGATGGGTGAATGAGTCACGGCTCGCAGCCGGTGAGACCATCGGAGTCGGCACACATGATCTGATCTTCGAGACCGAGGCCTCAGCGGCGGGCGAGCCCTATGGAGGAACGAGCCGGACGGCCACGGGCTGGCGGGTGACGGATGACGCGTCGGATGCCGAGCGGATGGTAGCCGGTCGCGTTCCGGCGAACGGCGACGGTCTTCACGATGAGGCATCGGCGCTCGCGGACGATGTCGGGGAACTGGATGAGGAGGCGGCTTCGCGCGAACTGATCCGGGAGATGGAACGGATGGGCCGTGCGGATGGTGCTGCGAACGACGAGACGTGGGAGAGCCAGTCCGCCGAGCGGCTGGACGACTCGGACGTGCTGGAACTGCTGGAAGAGGTGGAAGAGATCGACGAACGATCGGCGGCATCCGCGGCGAACTGGGGTAACGCAGGCGGCCGCGCGGGAGCCGGTACGAGCCGGAAGGAGACCTACGTGAAAGGCGATCATTCGCGCGAGTCGGATGGAAATGGATCGCGGTCGACGGAGTCGCTCCGGGCGCAGCGGCTGATCGACGAGAGTCGCGGCGCACTGGAGTCGGTCGCGCCGGACTTTCGACAGCGGGTCGTCGCGGCCCAGCAGGCACTGGACGAACGGGCGCGAAAGCTCCGCGAGGAACTGGATGCGGAGCGCAACCGGCTGCGATCATGTCAGGAGCAGCTTCAGGCGCAGGCCCGGCGGCTGCTAGAGGCGGCGCGGGCGACACGGTCGCATGCGGAAGAGACGTCCGCAGAGGACGTGGAAGACCCGATCGCGCGGGTGAGGGCGGTGATGGAGTCGGCCACGGGTTCGTCGCGCGACAAGCGGCGCGGGGATGCCGGGCTTCCGATTGATGCGGACGGCGCTTCGTTGCAGGAGCAGGTGAATGAGCTGGCGCGGCTGGTTCGGGAAGAACGTCTGGAGATGCAGGAGAGCGAGTCGCGACTTGAGACGCAGAAATTCGAGATCGAGCGGCAGGCGGAGGAGCTGGCGCGTTCGCGTGAGAAGCACCAGGTTCAACAGGCGGAGCACGAGGCGCGCTATCAGACGCTGACGCGGGCGAAGTTGACGCTGTCGAAAGAGCGCGAGGCGCTGGTGACTCGTCTGCGTCGCCTGGAGAGCAAGGCCGCGGCGATCGAGACACGGATCAACGAGGCGGAGCGCATCAAGCAGGACCTGGCGATGGAGGCGGAGCGTCTGGCGCGAATCGGCGACCTTCATGACGAGCGGGTTCGGGAACTGCGGATCGGTCTGGAAGGCGAGCGGCATCGGCTGCGGATTCGTCAGGCGGAGTTGCAGCGCAAGGCCAGCGAGCTGGCGCGTCTGGCCAGTGCGCGGCGCAAGGCGATCGAGGAGCTCATCTCTGAGCAGCAGTCAAACCTGAAGGCAGAAGAGACGGCGCTTCAGTCGCGACGGTCGGCGCTGGTGGAGGCGGGCCGGGCCGAGCTTGAGCGCACGGCGACGGAGCTGGAACAGGTGCTGAGTGTGCGGCTGTCGGACGTCGAAGCGGAACTGCTGACGCGACAGGAGACGCTGGATTCATGGATCCGGGCGATTCATGACACGGCGCGGCCGCTGTCGGCTGGCGGAAGGCGTACGGACCGCGGTTTTGCATTCTCGGCCCGGTCGTTCACGGAAAAGGATTCGACCTATCGCGCCGAAGGTTTGACAAAGCCAGTGTCAGATGTTCGGCACCTTGCGCAATTGGAACGTGAACTTGAAGGGCTGCATCGGGCGGTCGTGCAACTGGAACAGGAGCCGAGCCCGTGGGAGCGGCCAACGGAGACCAAGTCCGACTTCGGTGAGGTGTCGGGGCCGAGCGTGTCACGTTCGATGCGCTGGTCGAGTACGGGTCGACAGCTGACTTCGAAGCTGAGTGATCAGTTCTCCTCGCTGCGCGAGGGGCTCGAAGAGATCAGTCGGTCGGTGAGTGCGGGCATTCGAACCGACGGCTCCACGGAAACCGGGCAGGAATCCTACGCACGGGACCCGGACTAAGTGAAGCGGCGGCACCGTGACAATCGGCGCCGCGACTTGAGAAGGCAGAGATCATGGAAAGGATCGCACGCCCGCCGGCGTTGATCGCGGATGCGGGACGTCGAGACCGGTGAGCAAGTCACGAAGGCCAACTGATGAACCCAACACCAAGCGATTCGTCCGGAGCTTCGACCCAGGGACACAGCGGCATCGTGCCGGAGACGAATCCGGAACTTTCGTCGGGCGGTTTGCCGCCGCTCTCGCGTGCGGCGAGCGAGCTTCAGTCGCAGATGGCGCGCGACCTGGAGCGGCTGCAGCGGGTCTCGGCGCACCTGTCGACGGCGCGGTCGTGGGCGGAGCAGTATCCGGACGAGGCCTCGGCGCTGGCGGCGCTCTCCTCGGGCGTCATGCTCTCGCCGACCGGAACGGGTCCGAACGGTGGCGGCGGGTTGAAGAACTGGTCCGGCCGAACACCGGATCTGTTCAATGTTCACAGCGGCCATTGGCTTTTCGGGAGCCGCCCGTCGAGCCCGACGATGCCGGGGCAAAGCCGGCGGGAGCCGTTACACTATACGATCGGGGGCAGGGGCACGCCGATGAGTCCATCCTCGCTGCCAAGTGATTATCGTGCAGATTCCTCGGGCGCCGGTGCGCCCGACGGAACCGGCGCGGGCAGCACGATTCCATTTCCGGGTATCAAAGGCGGTGCATCGGGAGCCGGTAACCGCGGGCGATCTGCCTCGGGCGGGACCGGCGGATCGTCGTCGGCCAAGGCAGAGGAATTGCGTCGGCGTTTTGCGCGGGCGCAGGCGGCGCTGGATGAACGCGCGGAGAAGATCAAGGCGGCGCTGGCGAAGGAGCGCGCCCAGCTAAAGGCCTATCAGACGGAGCTGGAAGCGCGAACGCGGGAACTCCACGAAGCGACCCAGCGGCGTCAGGAAGAACTGGAGCAGGACTACGCGGCGCGCCGCGCGGCGATGGATGCCGAACAGGCGGAGATTCAGCGCCGCTGGACGGAGATCGAGGCGCGACAGGCGGCCATCGAAGAGGCGAATCGGGCCTTCATCGAGCAGCAGAAGCAGGAGCTACAGAAGGCAGCGGGCGCGCGTCTGGAGCAGATCGAGCGCGGTGCGATGACGCTTCAGCAGCAGCTTGAGCAGAAGTCGCGGGAGCTTTCGGAACGCGAAGCGCAGCTCGAGCGCACGCTGGCGGCGCGGCGGGCGGAGATTGAGCGGGAGGCGTCGAGTCGGCTGGTGCAGATCGAAGCCCGTCAGCGGGCCCTGGCGGATCGCGAAGCAGAGATCGAACGGATGTCCACGGAGCGCCTGTCGCAGGTGCAACGTGAGACGGAGGCCCTGCGCGTTCAGTTGGAAGTGAAACAACAGGAGATCGCGCGGCGCGAGGCGCAGCTGGATGCAAGCACGCGCGGCCGGCTGGAGACGGTCGAACGGGAGATCGTTCAGAAGCAGGCGGCGATCGAGGCGCGGGAACGTGCGGCGACGGCGCGTGAGGCGGAGGCCGAGAAGAAAGCACAGGCAGCCATTGATGAAGCCCTGCGCAAGAGCGAATCTCGAATCGCGGAGGCGGAGAAGAAGGCTCAATCGCTGCTGACCGACGCGGAGAAACGTTCTCAGGCAGCGATCAGCGAGGCGGAGGCAACTGCGCGGGCGCGTCTGGCGGAAGTGGACCGGGCGGTATCTGCACGGCAGGCCGAGGTGGATCAGATATCGGCGGCGCGACTGGCGGAGCTGGACAAGACCATCACGTCGCGTCAGGCGGAACTCGACAAGACGGTAGCGTCGCGACAGGCGGAACTGGACGCGCGTGAACGGGCCTGGGCCAAGAAACAGGCGGAGCTGGAACGTGCGGCCGCGGCGCGTCTGGAGCAAATCGAGCGTCATGCGGCAGGTTTCACGAGCAAGGTGGAGGCGAAGGAGAAGGAGCTGGCGGAGCGCGAGGCGGTGCTGCGCCATGCAGAGCAGACTCGTCTGGAGGAGATCGAGCGCGAAGCGGCCACGAAGCACGCGGAGCTTGAGCAGAAGTACAAGGCGCTGGCCGATCGCGAGCGAAGTCTGGAGAAGAAATTCAAGGCCCGGATCGCGGAGATCGACCGGCAACTGGCGGCACGCGAGGAGGAACTCGACGCGCGCGAGCGGATGCTCGGCGAGCGCGAGGCGGATCAGGCGCGTCAGGCGGCGGCCCGGCTGGCGGAGATTGAGCGCGAGGCGACGGCCCGGCGCAGCGAGCTGGATCAGCGCTTGCAGTCACTGACGAAGCGCGTGGCGGAACTGGATCGCATCGCGGCGACGCGACTGGCCGAGGTGGACCGGGAGATCGCCGATCGGCGGCAGGCGCTGGAGAACACGGCGCAGGACCTGTCGATGCGGGAGGTGGAGTTCCGGTCGCGGCAGGAGCAGTTTGACCAGGAGCGCGATGCGAAATCTGCAGAACTTTCCGCGCGGGCGAAGGAACTGGCAGAACTGGCGAGAGTCGAGCGCGAGCGAATCGCCGAGGAGGCGAAATCGGCGCGGGCGCAACTGGACGAACTGACGCAGAAACGTCAGGCGGAACTGGAATCATTGCGTGCGACGCTGGATTCGCGTGAGGCGTCGCTCTCGAAGCGCGAGCAGGATGTGCGACAGGTCGTCGCGGGGATCGAATCGCGCGAGGCGGCGCTGGCGAAGCGAGTGACAGAGCTGGAGCTGCGCGAAGAGGAACTGACGCGGGCGACGGCGGAGCTAGCCGATCGGGAGTCGAAGTATCAGGCGTGGCAAACGCGCATGGCCGAAACGGAGCGTCAGATCGGCGCGGCGCGGGAACGGCTGGCGGCGGAACAGGCGGAACTGGAGCGGGCACAGGCGCAGGCCCGTGAGCAGCGGACGGCGCTGGAGGCCCGCAGCCGTGAGATCGAGAAGGCCCATGAGCGTCTTGAGGAACTGCGCGGGAAGATCACGGCGCAGGACCAGGAGCAGAAAGAGCGGGAGTATCGAATCCATGAGCGGCTATCCGAGGCGAAGGCCCTCGAAGAGCGGATGAAGCTCGTCGGCCGCGAGCAGGAGCTGGAGCGCGAACGGCTGGCAGAGCTGGCCAAGACGCATGCGGCGCAGGGCGACGAGCTGATCGCATTGAAGAAGGAGCTGCTCGAACAGCGTGCCAAGCTGAAAGAGGCACAAGCGGCGCAGCGCGTGGAGCGTGAGGCGCTGGATCAGGAGCAGACGGCCTTTCGGATTCAGCAGGCGGAGCTTTCAGACACGCTGGTGCGGCTGGAGAAGGATCGCGAGGCGCTGGAACGCCAGCGCGAGGAAGTGTCCACCGAGGCGGCGAGACTGGTGCGGCAGCGTGAGGAAGTATCGGGTCGGGAGGCGCGGCTGCGCGAGGTGGAGTCGGAAGTCGAGCGAGCGCAGGCGGAGTTGAAGGCGCAGCAGCGGTCGCTGGCGGAGGAGCGATCCTGTGTCGCGGCCATTCGCAGCGAGGCGGAGGAATCGCGCGCCGAACTGACTCGGCGGATGACGGAGACCGAAGAGCTGCGACGGCAGCTTGTGGAGAAGGCCGAGCGGCTTCGCGAGCGTAAGACGAAACTGGCGACAGACGCGGCCACAGTCGATGCGCGACTGCGGACGCTGGCCAGCGAGCTGGAGGCAGCGAAGCGCGAACGGGCGCTGATCGCGCAGGAGCGCGAGCGGGTGGAACGCGAGCGCCGTGAGCTGGCGATCGAACGCGAAGAGTTTCAGCACCAGCGGGCGGAATTCAAGCCGGGGGTGGCGTTTTCGAAGGAAGTCGGGGCCTCGCTGGACGAAGAAGCCAGGCGACTGGTGGTCCGTGAGGAGCAGCTTGATGCGCGGGCACGGGAAGTTGAGGCGCAAAGAGATCGCATTGAGCGTGAGCAGGCGGAGCTGGATCGCAAGCGACAGGAGCTGGAGGCGTCGCAGCGCGATCATCGCGAGGCGGCCGAAAAGCTCGAAATCCTGATGCACCGGGCGCGAGACATGGCGACGCAGACGCAGTCGCGCGAGGAGATGCTCCGGCAGCGTGAGCAGCAGGCAGCGGCCCGAGCAGCAGAGATGGAAGAAGCGGAACATCGCCTGCGCGGTCAGATGGAGGAATTGCAGGAGCGCGAGCGAGCCATCGAGCGACAGGCACAGGAAATAGACCGGCTTCGGCGGCAACTGGAAGAGGAACGGGAAGCACGAAAGGCGGAGGAGGTTCGCGTGAAGGCGGACCTGACGCGGAGCGAGGAAGAGATCGAGCGGCGGTGTCGTCAGCGTCTGGAAGAGACGGAGTCACAGCTCGAACAGCGGCTGGCCTCGTTTGAGGAAGAGCTTCGCTCGCGGCGTTCACAGTTGGAACGTGAGCTGTCTCGGAAGCGCGAGGAGCTTGAGCGGGAGTATTGCCGTCGGCAGGAATCGATCGATGAGACGCTGGCGGACGAGCGAGCGCAGCTGGAATCGGAGATCGCGGATCTGCGACGGCGTCAGGCAGCCATTCGTGAGGAGCAGGAGGCCCTGCGGCAGGAGCGTGCAGAACTGCGGGCACGTGCCAAGGCGCGTGAAGTGGCCGAGATCGAACGCGAAGCGTATGCGATGATCGAGGACGAATCGGATTCGACGGTGGAGCTCGAACCGGCGGCAGAGATGGATGAGCCTCCCGAGCGAAATCGACGAGAGTCGACGCGCGAGTACGATGACATCGTGCCGCTGGAGTTCCTGGATGAGAAGGACTGGGGCGCGGCGATTCCGGAATCGGAACGAGTGGCTGCCGGCTCGCATCGGCGCCAGAATATTGAAGCCGCGGCGACTGGAAAGAGTCTGCGGCGGCCGGTGATCGCTGGTGTCGTTTCAGTGGCACTCGGAGCGCTGGCGGCGCTGGGCTACATGTACACGCCGACGCGGACGTGCGAGGTTCGCGGCCTGATCGCGCTGCAGTCAGTTGATGCGGCGGCGATGACGGCGGCGGAGCACCTCGACACGCTGCTGAACGACCCGGCGGTGCTGACACAGGCCTCAGCCGCGGCGGGCGTAGACCTTCAGCAACGGGTCCGCGACGGGCAGATTCGGATCGGCCTCGCACCCTCGGGGATGGCCATCGAGCTGACGGCACAGGCGGGGCTTGCGGAGCAGGCAACGACGCAGCGGTGGCTGGATCTGATCGGCGGCGCGTACCAGGCGTCGGTGGGTCAACGGGCCAGCACCCAGGCAGAGGTGCAGCGACGGCTGGCACGATTGCAGTCGGATCGACAGACGCTCGTGAGCGAACTGGACGATGAGAAGCGATCGCTGTCGCAGCTTCGATCGCAGGTGGACGTGACGGCGGATACGGTCGATGTGGAGCGCGCCCGGACGCGCAAGAGCGAGCTCAAACGCCAGGTGAGCGAAGCACTCACGGAAATCGAAGATGCGAAGGCGGCGCTGGCGGCGTTTGAGTCGAAGCCAGCGGAGGAAGGACCGATCGAGCCGGATCCGGAGCGACTGGCGGAGTCGTACGCCAGGGATGATGAACTCTCGCAGGCGATGGCGGAGCAGCGTGCCCGGGCGATGGAGTGCTGGGGTGAGTTGCGGCGGGTGATCGGGGATTCGCAAGGGGCACTGGAATCGGTGGGCGTGACGCTGGAGGCGATGATCGCGGAGGTCAAATCGCAGCAGCAGATTCAGACGAACGAGGAGATTCGACGAGAACTTGAACAACTGGAGGCGGACCTGTCGGATTACGAGGCACAGACGCGGCAGTTCACGTCGCAGTGGGATGCACTCTCCGGACAGATCGCCCGTTGGCAGGAGGCGGATTCGCCGGAGTCGATTCTTGAGCTGCAATCACGGGCCGAGACGCTGGTGCGGGAGTATTACGGGAAGTCGGGTGTGCCGTTCAGTGCTGCGGCGGAGAAAGCAGATGCGATCGGCCGGGAAGGGTCGGAGATGACCAAGCGGCGCATCATCCAGAACACGCTGACGAGTCTGGCGCATGACAACCTGGAGGCGAGGAACAACTGGATCGTGCAGGCGCGACAGGTGGTGCCTCGGTACAACTTGCCGCTGAAGGCGGCCTGCGACGCCATCGGTGACTTGGGTCCGCGCATCGAGAAGTTGCAGGGGCGGCATCGCGAACAGCTTGCGTCGGAGGCGGCGGCTGAGCGATCACAGGCGCGACGGACGCAGCACGCGGCCTTGCGGTCGGCGGTGGAAGATGCGACGCGCCGACACCAGGCGCTTTCGGATGAGTTCCTGAAGATCGATGCAGTCGCAACGATGGATGCAACGGCGCTGGCCAATCTGCGGCTGATGCAGGAGAAGATTCGCATGAAGGAAGAGCGGATCGCCTCGATCGAGAACAACCTGCAGGCGACGGATGAAGAGATCGGGCGAGTGTCGCAATCGGGCAAGGTCAGCATACCAGGATCGGTCAGTTATCGAGCCCTGGACTCGGAAGTCCCTCCGGTCTTTGATCCTGAGAAGCGTTTTGCCGCGGCGGGGCTGGGTGGCGGCGTGGGGCTGATGGTCTTTCTGGCGACGATGTTTTTCGTGCCGGGGCGTCGGCGCATGGTTGCGGCGCCGGCTGCGGCGCACTGACTCTAATCCTCTGATGACGGACAGATCGCCATGCTCCGCGTGATGATGCTGTCCACGGACCTGCAGCGGGGCGGGCTGCCGCTACGTCTGGTACGGCTGGCTCGGGGCCTGCGGGATGTCGGAATTGAGCCAGTCGTCGGCTGTCTGACCGGGCCGGGACCGTTGTCGACGGTGCTTTCCTCAGGGGGAATCGAAACATTCTCATGCGATGCTCGGGGGCGGTTGGATGCAAGCTGCCTGTTTCGGCTTGCGCGGCATATTTGTTATTACCAGCCGGACCTGGTGCATGCTTCGCTGTTTCATGCCAATACGGCTGCGCGGCTCGTTGGTCGGTGGGATCGGCCGCGGCCGATTATTACTTCCACAGTGACCATTGAGATTGAACGGGCCTGGCATCGCTGGGGAGAGGCGTTTTCAGCAGGGGCGTCGGACGTTCACGTCGCCAACTCGGAGGCGGTGGCGGCGCATCTGCGCGAAGACCTGTGCTATCCATCGGAACAGATCCGCGTGATTCCGAACGGTATCGATCTGCGTGTGTTGGATGCTGTCTCGGCGATTGATCGACGACACTGGGGTATCGCTGAGGATTCCTGGCTGATCGTGTGGGCTGGGCGGATGGACCCGGTGAAGAATCTCCCGGTGTTGCTGGAGGTCGTGCAGCGCGTGGGTAAATCGCGGAAGGTCTGCGCCGTGCTTCTGGGAGATGGGCCGGAACGCGCCGGACTCGAAGCGCGGGCACGAGAGCTGGGACTTGGTGATCGGGTTCGCTTTGCGGGATGGTCGGAGCAATGCGCAGCTTGGCTGAAGGCGGCGGACTGTCTCTTGTTTCCGTCGCGTACGGAGGGCTGCCCCAACACGGTGCTGGAGGCGATGGCCTGCGGCTGCGCGGTGATTGCGAGCGACATCGGCGCCTGTCGGGAACTGATCGTCGATGGGAGGGAAGGAATGCTGTGTCGCGTGAATGACACGAGTGCCTTCGTTATGGCACTCACACGCCTGATGAACGCACCGGAGGCGGCGGCTCGGATGGGGGAGGCGGGCCGACAGCGGGTCCTCGCGCGGCACGGGATTGAACAGGTCGTGGCCCAGTGGGCTGATCTGTACGAAAAGTTGATCCGGGGCGGGCTGTGAATTGTTGGTCACAGGCCCGCAGAAGGATTCGGATACGACTCCAAGTCTTTATTTTATCGAAGCTTTTATTGGACGAAGGTGATCTCGTGGGGTGATGAAGAAAATGTTATGGAGACACTTGCATGTGAAGTGGGGTTTAGTGTAGAGTAATCCCACGAAGTGGGGAGAACTGATCGGCGGGTGTAGGAAAATGCAGGAAACATGGTCCTTACCGGCTATTACGAACACGGGATCGATGAGAAGAATCGCCTTGCGATCCCGGCCAAGCTGCGGAACCGGCTCGATCTTGATCGGGAAGGCCCGCAACTGGTGCTGGTTCCCAGCCGGCGGCCCCGAACGCTTTGTCTGTACACCGAACGTCAGTTTGATGCGATGTCGACCTATGGCCGGCCGAGTCTTTTGCCGGATACGAATCTGTCAGAGTTTGAGTCCATTTACTTCAGCATCGCCGAGCATCTGGACCTGGACAGCCAGGGACGGGTGGTCATCCCGGATCGGCTGCTTCGACCTTCGGGGCTAGGCCGGGAGGTCGTGGTCTGCGGTGTGAGGGATCACATCGAGATCCGCAGCCGGGAGGACTTTTACCGCGACCTGGAGCGGTATCAGGCAAGTGCGGAAGAGATACAGGCCCGGGCGCTGGAAGCGCTTCGTCGGGCCGAAGCCGAAGGGCGGCAACCCGGCCGTTAAGGCCGGAAAAACCTGACCAGCGGGCAACGCGGTGTTTGCCCGGGTGAGGTGGTTTTGAGTGCGTGGCGCGGAAGGAGTACCGGATGAGGGCCTCCTTCCGCGACCACTGTCATCCTGTCATCCTGTCTTCCGGCATGGAGCCGGTACGACGGCGTGCGGACCAAGCAGTATTGGCACTTTCAAAGCCGGACGGCTCAGGGATGGTGGCAGCCGATTCCGGCGGCGCGGGTGGAAGGAGATCACGAGCGGGCCGCAACGATCATCATGAACCATGCCGCTTATCAGCTCGAAAGGGCTGAGGCAGGCCCTGGACCGACGGCATACTCGCCGTGGATGCGACTGGCATCCTGACGTCGGACCCGTGCACGGATGCACAAGGGCACTGTCGCGGCAGCATCGTGAGTCTAGGCGGCTTGCAGAATCTCGCAGCGGCTGACCTGCCAGCCATCGGGTCATTCGAACCAACGCGTTGGAGCTGCCCGCTTCATCAGGGAAGATGAAGGGGCGGCAATCTTTCATGTCCTGTATTCTATCGAGCGGTGCTGCTATCTGTCGTGTTGCAACGACCTGATTGCGTGCGGCCAGGCGGTGCTCGTGGAAGTCGAGCACGATTGCAGCGTGATCGACAGCTTCTTCTTTGTCGATCGACGGTGGATGATGGGCGGATCGCGCCATTCGCGGGAACGAACGTTACGCGGCAGCGGCCGCATGCGCGAAGGAGGGCCGTCCAGGCAGCGCGAGCGCGGGGAGGCGCGGAATCGCAGGTCGGGTTTGCCGGGCTTGATTGCCGCCGTCGTGCTGCTCTTTGCCTTCGGTGTCGGGGCGTACTGGAACAGTCTCGACGGGCCGTTTGTCTTCGATGATCAGATCGCGATCGTGCAGAATCCGACGATCCGGCAGCTCCTGCCGGTTGAAGCATTCTTCGATTCATCGCAACCGCTGACGGATTTCACGCTGGCGATCAATTACGCGATCGACGGGCTGAACCCCCGAGGATATCGCATTTTCAATCTGTGCATACACATCGCGGCGGCCCTTGTGTTGTTTGGTATTGTGCGGCGGACGATTCTGAAGCTGGGCGGGCAGTTAACTGCAGTAAGTGGAGCGGAAGGACAGATTGCCGAGCCGGGACCCCCGTATCGCGAGGACGCAGCGGCGGCTCGCTCGCCGGGGACTACCTTTGCTGCGTTTGCCGTGGCGCTAATCTGGCTTGTTCATCCTTTGCAGACGGAGAGTGTGACCTACGTCATTCAGCGCTGTGAGTCGATGATGGGCCTGTTTTACCTGCTCACGCTCTATGCCGCGATGCGTGCGGCAGGAGTCAATCGACCACAGCGGTGGATGGTTGCCGCGGTGATCTTCTGTGCCGCAGGTATGGCAACCAAGGCAGTGATGGTGACGGCGCCGGTCGTCGTGCTGCTGTATGACCGGACGTTTCTGGCGGGCAGCTTTGCGGCGGCCATTCGTCAGCGGTGGCCGCTCTATTGCGGGTTGGCGGCGACTTGGCTGGTGTTGGCCGGTCTGGGGGTGTTCAGCGGTGTGATCGCGGAGTCACCTGATACGGCCACGGTGGGGTTTGGCTACCAGGGAGTGACGCCGCTGGAATATCTCCAGACCCAGCCGGGTGTGATTCTCCACTATCTGCGACTGGCTTTCTGGCCAACGGGGCAGTGCCTCGACTACGGCTGGCAGGTGGCGAGTACGGGCCTGTCGATCTGGGGGCCGGCGATTCTGGTTGCGGCGCTGGTCGTCGCGTGCATCTGGGGGACGTGGAGGCGCATCGCGGCGGGTTACGCCGGTTCGTGGTTTTTTCTGATTCTGCTGCCGACGTCGAGTTTCGTGCCGATCAAGGACCTCGCCTTCGAGCATCGGATGTATCTGCCGCTGGCAGGCGTTGTTGGCGCGATGGTCTGGTTCGTTGCGGTGGCGTGGAGGTTGTACGCGCGGAGTGGAGCAGTGACGGGCGGATTTCCGGAGCGAGGCGGAGGTTTCGTCGGCAACGTTGGCGGTGGACCGCAGATCAAGCTCGGCAGGTACACGGCGACGGAACTTTCCGCGGCGGGGGTACTGCTGTGCATTGCGGTGGCGCTGACGACGCTGACGATTCGGCGCAACGCGCTTTATGCAGACCCGGTGGCGCTGTGGACGCAGACGGCGGAGCGTTCCCTTGCGCCGGCGCGGTCGCACAATGCGCTGGGGTATGAACTGCTATCGCGTGGAGAGATGAAAACAGCGCTCGAGCAGTTTGAACGAGCGTTGGTGCTCGATCCAGGTTTTCTTGCGGCGCGGGAGAACAAGGGAAAGGCGCTGCTGCTGGACGGAAGGGTTGCGGAGGCGGCGCAGGCCTTCAAAGAAGCGATCGAGCATGCGCCGGGGAAGGTTCGCGCGGAGTCGTACTTCGCCTACGGCGCGGCCCTCATGCAGTTGGGTCGGAATGCAGAGGCCATCGAGCCGCTTCGCCGAGCGATCAGTCTGCGATCGAACTATAAACAGGCCTACTTCTATCTTGGAAATGCGCTCTGGACGGCAGGCAGTCGGGATTCCGCGGTGGGGGTGTATCAAGAGCTATTGCGGATGAATCCGGGCTATACGGAGGCCCGAGTGAACCTGGGGCTGGTCCTCGCGGAACTGGGGCGGGTGGACGAGGCGATTACAACCTATGGTGAGGCGATTCGGCGGTTCTCTGGCGGCAACACTGATTCTCTGGTCAAGGCACACTACAACCTGGGCCTCTCGCTGAGATTTGCAGGGCGTGTCGAGGAGGCGGCGGGGCAATTTCGAGCCGCATTGCGGATTGATCCGGGGCATCATGCATCAGCCGAGGAGCTGGGGGCGATGGGGCAGGCAGGCGGCAGCCGGGGGGATTGAGTGCGACGGGGTCGTCCTGCTTGTTTCAGATCTGTGAAAATGGTCAGCATCGACGAAAAATCAAAAAATGACACCCTGAATCTGCTTTTGTTCGCGTTAACAATCCGGTAAGATGGTATCTTCGAGCATCCGCGACCGTGTTCCTTCCGTCGCGGACTCTTTGGGTGTGGAGGAAGGATCAATCCTTTCGGTCTGGTTCCGGGGTGCTACAGCACTGGCACCAATCTCTGGGAAACAATTTATGTTGAGAGAATCGCCGCGCATGAGTCATTTCACGGTCTCTGTCTGCCTGCTCGCAACGCTGGTCATGCTGACCAAAGCGGATCAGGCGATGTCTGAGATCAAGTTTCGCGAAGGGCCGGTCGAGCTGGAGAAGCAAGGCGCGGCACCGACGGCCGCATGGCTGGGCCAGGCCGCCGCGGTGAAGGGTCGGCAGCACGTCGTTGTTCAGTTCGACTCCGCGGTAACACAGGCCGAGCGAGACAAACTGGAAGCGGCCGGCGTGCGGCTGCTGGATCCGCTCAGCGATCATGCCTATTTCGCGGTCGTAGCGGGTCATCGTTTCGACGCGGCGCGGGTGGCCGAAGTGGCCAAGCTCAGCGCAGCGACGGAGATTGCGGTCGAGTGGAAGATGCATCCAATGCTGAACCGGCGCGAGATTCCGACATGGGCGGTGGTGACGCCGCTTCCGGAGCCGTCGGACGTGGAAAAAGGTGCGGATCCGAAAGTATTGGCAACGGCAACAAATCCGGTGGTAGGTGCGTACATCCGCTTTCATCCGGATGTAAATCTGGACACCGAGGCGGTCCATCTCTGCCGACAGTACGGTTCGGATGTGCGTTCGTACCTGCGGACGATCAACGGCCTGGTGATTGAGTTGCCGTATGAGATGATCGCGGGGCTGGCATCGGAAGACAAAGTGCAGTGGATCGAACCGCCGCTTCCGCGGATGGGCGAGCTGAACGACAGCAACCTGGTTCGCGTCCAGGCGGATGTGATGCAGGCGCCGCCTTACGGGCTGGACGGTTCGGGGGTGACGGTGCTGGTGTATGACGGCGGCCGCGGGCGTTCGACGCACGTGGACTTCGGCGGTCGGCATGTGAACGGCGACACGTCGAGCGTCTCCGACCATGCGACGCACGTGGCGGGAACGATCGGCGGCAGCGGCGCGGCCTCGGGCGGTGTGCGGCGGGGCATGGCGCCGAACGTGCAGCTTCTGGGCTATGGTTTCCAGTATGACGGCAGCGGGACGTTTTTGTACACAAATCCGGGTGACCTGGAGTCGGATTACAACGACGCGATCAACAATCGCGGGGCGGACATCTCGAACAACTCGATCGGCACGAATACGGAGACGAACGGGTTTCCGTGCAGCATCCAGGGTGACTACGGTCTGACGTCGATGGTGATCGACTCGATCGTGCGGGGATCTCTGGGCGCGCCGTTCCGCGTGGTCTGGGCGAACGGCAACGAACGGCAGGGGACGCGCTGCGACGTCGAGGGCTTCGGTCGCTATTACAGCACGGCGCCACCTGCGGGATCGAAGAATCATATTACGGTGGGCGCGCTGAACTCGAACGACGATTCGATGACGAGCTTTTCGAGCTGGGGGCCGGTGGATGACGGGCGCATCAAGCCGGACATCAGCGGGCCGGGCTGCCAGAGCGGCGGCGACAACGGCGTGACCTCGTGCAGCAGCAGCAGCGACACGGCGTACAGCGTGAAATGCGGCACGTCGATGTCTTCGCCGACGGTCTGCGGCGTGGGGGCGCTGATTCTTCAGGACTACCGGGCGCATTATCCGGGTGCACCGGATTTCCGGAATTCGACGCTCAAGGTGCTGCTGGCTCATACGGCGGTGGACCTGGGCAACGTCGGTCCGGATTTCCAGTTCGGCTACGGCTCGGTGCGGGCGCAGCCGGCGGTTGAGCTGATGCGGGCGGGCAATTTTCTCGAAGCTGAGGTCAGCCAGGGGCAGACCTTTGCGGTGCTGGTGGTGGTGAATCCCGGTGATCCGGTGATGAAGGTGACGCTGGCCTGGGACGACAAGGAGGCGACGGCGAACGCGAACCCGACGCTGGTGAACGATCTGGACCTCGTGGTTTTTGATCCGAGCAACAACCGGCGCTATCCGTGGACGCTGAACCATCTCGCACCGAGCGCGCCGGCGGTCCAGACGCAGGAAGACCACATCAACAACATTGAACAGGTTGAGGTGCAGTCGCCTCCGCCGGGTGTGTATCGCGTGGAGGTTCGCGGCTTTAACGTGCCTGTCGGGCCGCAGTCGTTTTCGTTGTGTGCCTCGCCGCTGCTGGTGAACTGTTCGAGCCGGGGCGTGATCGCCCTGGATCGACGTCGCTATGCGTGTTCGGGCACGGTGGGCATCCGCGTCGTGGACTGCGACTTGAACACGAATGACAACGTGGTGGAGACGGTCGTTGTGACCGTGGTGTCGGATTCGGAGCCGGCCGGCGAGTCGGTACTGCTGACGGAGACGGGTCCCGAGACGGCGACGTTCGTTGGATCGATCGCCGTCTCGACGACGGACTCCGCGGGCGTGTTGATGGTGACCAACGGAGACGACCTGACGGCGACGTACATCGATGCGGACGACGGCGAGGGCGGGTTCAACGTGGTGGTGACGGATACGGTGGTCGTGGATTGTGCGCCGCCGGTGATTTCCAACGTGATGGTTCCGTCGCTTGCGGCCCGCAATGCGACGATCACCTTCGACACGGACGAGCCGGCCAAGGGGACGATCCGCTACGGCCTGGCCTGCAACGCTCTGACCGGTACCCAGGCGGCATCGGGCTACAACGCCTCGCATTCGATCACACTTTCGGGTCTGGACGACAACACGACCTACTACTTCGTGGTGGATGCGGAAGATCAGGCGGGCAACGCGACGACAGACGACAACGGCGGGGCGTGCTATACGTTTACCACGCCGGAAGTGCCGGATCAGTTCACGGAGCTGTTCAGCAGCAGTGACAACGATCTGGATAACCTGTCGCTGCTGTTTGTACCGAACGGCTCGAACGACTTCTATGCTGGCTGCGCGACGCCGATCACCGTGCTTCCGACGGATCCTGCGGGCGGGACGACGCTGAGTCTCTCGGACGACGGCAATCAACTGGTGAACCTGTCGGGCGGGGCGACAGTTTCGCTTTACGGTCAGTCGTGGGGCAGCTTTTATGTGAATGCGAACGGCAATATCACCTTTGGGGCGAGCGATTCGACCTACACGGAGTCGCTCTCGGCGCACTTCTCTCGACCGCGGGTGGCGGCGCTGTTTGACGACCTGAACCCGGCGACGGGCGGCAACGTGAGCTGGAAGCAGCTATCGGATCGGGCGGTGGTGACATGGCTGAACGTGCCGGAATACAACACGAGCAACCAGAACACCTTCCAGATCGAGCTGTACTTCGACGGCCGGATTCAGATCAACTATCTGAGCATCGCGGCGACGGACGGGCTGGCCGGCCTGTCGGAAGGTCTGGGGCTTTCGCCGGACTTTTTCGCGACGGACCTCTCGGCGATGGGCGAGTGCGGGCCGCGGCCACCTTCGGTGGCGGGCACCTCGGTTGAAGTGCCGCAGGACGGCGAAGCGACGATCAACCTGACGGCTTCGGACGACGGTACGCCGGGTCCGCTGTCGTTCATCATCACGGCGCTGCCGACGCAATCGCTGCGCGACATGGGGAACAACCATCTGATCGTGCCGGGCGATCTGCCGTACACCCTCGTAGGCAACGGTAATCAGGTGCGCTACACGCCGGGACCTGGCTTCAGCGGGTTGGACAGCTTCCAGTTCAAGGCGAACGACGGCGGAACGCCGCCAGACGGTGGCGATTCGAACACAGCGACGGTCTCGATTACGGTCGTACCGGTGCTGACGCTGCCATTCCTGGATGAGTTCCCGGCCACGAGCTTCGACCCGCTCAAGTGGGGCTTCGTGAGCGGAGCGACGATCGACAACGTGTGTATCAATCCGCCGAGCCCGCCGTTTGCGGCGCGGTTCAACGGCTCGCCATCGGGCACGGATCAGATCCGCACGCATGCAATCAATCTCGCGGGAGCGGGCGTGGTCCGGCTGACTTACGGCTGGCAGATCCGCGGCGGCGGTGACAGCCCTGAGGCGGGTGACGACCTGTTCGTCGAATACCAGGATTCCAACGGTAACTGGCAGGTGCTTCGGCAGCATCTGGGCAGCGGACCGGACATGACGACGTTCACGACGGAGGACCTGTTCCTGCCGGCGCCAGCGCTGCATGCGACCTTCCGCCTGCGGTTCCGCAACATCGCGACGACAGGGGCTTTCGACGACTGGTTCGTCGATAACGTCTCGCTGACGGACGCGAACGCGCCGACGGCCAGCAACGGTCAGGTGACGACTCCGGAGAACATTCTTGCGAATGTGACGCTCGTGGCGACGGATCCGAACATGGATCCGCTGACCTACACAATCGAGAGTCTGCCGGCGAACGGAAAGCTGCGCGACCTGGTCGCAGGCGTGACGATTCAGAGCGTACCGCATCTTCTGGCGGGCGGCTCGAACACTGTGCGCTATACGCCGAACCTCGGTTACTTCGGCGCGGACAGCTTCACGTTCATGGCGCACGATGCGACGTACGATTCAAACCTGGCCACGATCTCGGTGACCGTGGGTGGCCCGCAGCCGATCTACTCCTACCCGCTGGACAGCAATCCGGGATGGACGACGCAGGGTCAGTGGGCGTTTGGCCAGCCGACGGGCGGCGGCACGCACGACCGCGATCCGAGCAGCGGCTACACGGGATCGAACGTCTACGGATACAACCTGAATGGGGACTATCCGAACAGCATGGCATCGACGATGTACCTGACGACCACGGCGATTGACTGCTCGAACGTGAGCGGTGCGCTGCTACGCTTCCGACGCTGGCTGGGCGTGGAATCGTCGACTTACGATCGTGTCAACATCGAGATCTCCACGACAGGCGGCACCTGGTCGACGGTCTGGAATCATTCGGGGCCATCGATCAGTGAGTCGTCGTGGTCGGTTCAGACCTACGACATTTCACTGATAGCCGACGGCAAGCCGACGGTGTATCTGCGCTGGGGCATGGGCCCGACGGATGGATCGGTGACCTATCCGGGCTGGAACATCGACGACATCGAGATCCTCGGGATGGTGCCGGGCGTCTGCAGCGGCGGACAGTACGGCGACGTGAACGGGGATTCAGAGGTGAACGGCGCCGACCTGCAGAAATTCGCGGATGTGCTGGTCTCGCCGGGCACGGCGACGGCTCAGGAGAAGTGCGCCGCGGATGTCCACGCGGACGGTACGGTTGACATGGTTGACCTGACTGAATTCGTGGAGATGCTGCTGCAATAGGTGGTGTGCGGATAGCGAGCGATAAGTACGATCACGGCAGCCGGGAGTCCGTTGAACGTGGGTGTGACTAACCCGCGCCGGCTGAATGAGTTGTCAGCGACCAAGATACGACTTCGCCGTATGCGTTATGGCAGGTGTCCGGTCTTGACTGCGGGTTCTCAATGTTCTATACTATTGCGGAGCCAAGAGTTACGGCAGGTTTGTTCTCAGGGGAAAGCAGGGAGAGAGATGAAGCATCGTACCCTTCTTGTCTCTTTCGCAGTTATCGCTGCATTGATTTGTTGTCCGTTTACAACTGCATCCGCTTCGATCGTACTCGGTCAGATTGATGACTTCGAGAACGGTACGATCATGAGCTGGGGTGGTGGCGCGGGCTTATCGAATCAGCTCGGCGGCCCGGGCGGTGCCGCGGATCGGTATTTGCGCGTGACCTCAACGGGCAGTGGTGGACCGGGCAGCCGTCTGGCGACCTACAACGACTTTCAGTGGACTGGCGATTACCTTTCGGCGGGCGTGACCGGCCTCCAGATGGATCTGAAGAACTTCAGCAACCATGAGCTGCACATGCGTTTGTTTATTCTGTTCTCGCCGGGTGGCGAGTTCACCTCAACGAACGCCGTAGTCCTGGCCCCGAACTCGGACTGGCAGACGGTGTATTTCGGTCTGACTTCCTCGGATATGATGGCGGTGGACGGTGGATTTGATCTGGACCTGACGCTCGCTTCAGTTCAGCGGATGATGATTCGACATCAGCCGGGTGAGCCGGGCGGCATCGGTTCTCCGCCTCCCATCGCGGCAACCCTCGGCATGGATAACATCACCGCGGTGCCGGAACCGGCGACGCTTGGTCTGGTTGCGCTTGGCGCGCTGGCATTGATTCGCCGACGACGATGACGCGTCAGCACCGATTTGTATTTTCTATGCTTGATCACACGCCCGGGTCTTGTCGGCCCGGGCTTTTTTATGCGCGGCGGGATCAGCGGTCGGTCGTAGTGATACGCTTCGCAGCGAACATTTCAAGGCAGAACCACTGACCGCGGGTAATCAGTCAGAAGGTATTCTTGTCATCAGATCGGAGATAGTCTTTCCGCGATTCGGCATAGGCGTCGGCAGAATCGGGGAGGCCGTCGATCATGACCTGGTCCTGCTCGGTGGACAACGGGCCGGGGGCGTGCGATGCGCCGGCAATTTCCTTTTCGTAGATTTTCACCAGGATGGGGATGCACCAACCGCAGCCGGTGCCGGCACCGAGGCAATTGGACATCTGTGAAGGGCGGGAGAGCTTCTCGCGTCGCGCGAAGTTGACGAGCTTGCGCAGCGAGACATGGTAGCAATAGCAGATCTGATCGTCGAGGTTCATTCAGTTCGCATTCTTCGCTTGATGTCGAGAATCATCGGTCTCACTTCAAGCTGCGATCCTGCATCGGAAGAGTCCGGCGAACTAATCGCGTCGGGCCATGGCCACGGCGGCCAAGAGGGCCCTGGCCTTGTTCATGGACTCCTCGTATTCGGCGGCGGGGTCGCTGTCGGCCACGATGCCGGCGCCGGCCTGGATATCGTAGGTCCATTTCCCGGGTGCGTCCGCCGGGGTGACGACCATGGTACGCAGCGCGATGCAGGTGTCGAGGTTTCCGGAAAAGTCGAGATAACCTACCGCGCCGCCGTAGGGCCCGCGGCGGACGGGTTCCAATTCGTCGATGATCTGCATCGCACGGACCTTGGGGGCGCCGCTGACCGTGCCGACGGGGAGTGCCGCGCGCAAGGCATCGACGGCGGTCCTACCGGGTGCGAGGCGACCGGTGACGTTGCTGGAAATGTGCATGACGTGGCTGTAGCGTTCGATGGTCATGACCTCGCTGAGGCGGATGCTGCCCGGCGCGGCGACGCGACCGACATCGTTTCGACCGAGATCGACAAGCATGATGTGCTCGGCGCGGTCCTTGGGGTCGGCCAGCAATTCGGCTTCGAGGGCGGCATCCTCCTCTGCGGTGGTGCCGCGGCGACGGGTACCTGCGAGCGGGCGGTTGGTCACGACGCCATCGTCGACGCGGCAGAGTATTTCCGGGCTGGCCCCCACGAGGATGCAGCGCGGGCTCTTGAGGTAAAACATGAAGGGCGACGGGTTGACGACGCGCAGGGCACGATAGACATCGAATGGATCAGCCGTCGCGCGGATGCGAAGTCGCTGGCTGAGGACGACCTGAAAGATATCGCCGGCGAGGATGTACTCCTTGGCGCGCAGGACGGCGGACTCGAACGCCGGTCGGGTAAAGGTGCTGTCGAAGGGGATATCGGTCGGTGCGTCGAGGTTCAGCTCGCTCCCGATGGGGACGCCGGGGCTCGTCAGCCGCGCGACGATCTGCTCGATTTGCTGGCAGGCACGAGCGTGGGCGGTTTCGATGGTTGCTTCATCCAGCCGGGCGTGGGCAACCACCAGGACGGTTTTTGAGACGTGATCGAAGATGACCATTTCGTCGTAGATGCCAAAGAGAATGTCGTCGAGGCCGCGGTCGTCGATCGGGGTATGTGCGACGCCGGGGCGGGCGAGGTTTTCGTAATGACGGATGGTGTCGTAACCGGCAAATCCGACGGCGCCACCAGTGAAGCGCGGCAGGACGATGGAGCGCGGCAGGCCGATGTCGCGCGGGCCGGCCTGCCAGTCGCCCAGCAGGTCGTGCAGGAGTGCGAGTGGGTCATCGGTCGCGGCGAAGCGGTCGGTCGCGCCGCCGGCTCGCTCAATGGAGGCGTTGCGGTCGGCTGCGCGGAAGACGGCCGCGGGCCGGGCGCCGACGAAGCTGTATCTTGCGATGCGCTCGCCACCGACGACGCTTTCCAGCAGAAAGGCATGATCGGAATCGGTGGAGAGCCGGGCAAAGGCGGCGACGGGCGTCAACTGATCGGCGATGATCCGGCGGACGATGGGCGCACTGCGTGCGCGGCCGGTCAGGGCACGGAGGGCATCGGGGGATGGATGACAGTTCAGCACGCTGCGTACTCCGCTTCTGATTGTATCGGCGAGAAGGGTCGAATGTCGCTCGAAAGCCGTGCGTGCCGTTAGCGTATTATCGGTGTGTGGTTGCACGGAAGGGCGGACAATACGGAATCAAGCCGGTAGGTGACTGGGTTTCAGGCAGAAGTCGCGGTTTAATGGTGAGGCATGTCGACGGAGGTCACAGTACTGAGTTCGAAGCTGTCCGGTCGGCATTACCGTTTGTGGACTGTCATGCTCTCGCTGCTGGCGATGCTCGGCGGGGCAGGCGCGCTGATCGTACCCTTCGCGGAGCAGGGCGTGACGTGGCATTGGCGACTGAGAAGCGAAGCCGATCTTGCCGGAGCGGCGATCAACGCAGTGCTCGTATCGGTCGATGATCGCGGCGCCGTGCTCTCGCCGCAGGGGGAGCGGGCGATCAGTCTGATTACGCCTGGATTGACGCTCGAACCACAAACCGCGCGGCAGATGGTGATCGAGCTGAGCTTGCCTGAGGCAGTGGAATTGCCGAAAAGTCCTGCGCTCTTGCGATTACTCTGGCAGACAGCGCCGGCGGAGGGATTTAAGTTCGCAGAGTCGGAGGTGCGGCTTTCGAGGGAACCTGCGCGCGCCGTCTTCAGTTTGCCCGAGTCGCCTGAGTTGGTCCATCGACTGGGTGTGCAGGTCACGGGATGGCAGGGGCCGGTGGTCATCCGCGGGATGGAACTGGTGAATCTGTCTGCCGCTTCGCGTGCGTCGGTATTTGTGAAGCAACTGAGGGAACGGGAGCCGATCCGCATCCATAGTCTGAACTTCGTTCGCGGGCCGGTGATGCTGGGGCGCGGAATGAATTACTATCTGGTTGCACTGGTTGCGCTCACAGCCGGCGGGTATGGGCTGGGCTGCGCTGCGAGGCGAAATGCCATTGACTGGCGCGTACCGGTGGGCATTGCGATGGGGGGCTGGTTGCTGGGGGATTTACAGGCCACGACGAATCTGGTGCGGAATGTCCGCGAGGAGGTTCGGCTCTTTGGTGGTCGGCCGCATGATGAACAGATTGCCCTGAGCGAGGGGTCGGACCTTGCATGGGCCTACGAGAGACTTCGCGTGTATTGCCCGGAGGGCGGCACCTATGCCGTCGCCAGCGATGATCCATTCTCGCCGGCGCATCGGCTGGACTACCTGCTGGCCCCGCTGCGGCGGCGTGTGGAGCTGCTTTCCGGGGAGCCGGAGTTCGTCGTGGTGATCGGATCGAGCGATCTTCGACCGGACCTTGAGCAAGGTACATGCAACTGGCCGGACGGCACCACGAGGTCGGTCTCGCTGGTCGAGCGGAAGTCGGATGCGGTATACATACTTAAGCTGGAGAATCGTCTGTCATGACCGAATGGATTACGGCGATTCTCCTGCCCCTCATCGCTGGTTCGACGATTCTGTATAGCATCCAGGGTGACTGCATCAACCTGGCGATCACTTCACGCGGTCAGTCCTCCGTTGACTCGCTGCGGAGAAGAACGCGCTGTCATGGCGTGCTCTATGTGCTGGGGGCTTCATATCTTCTCGGGCAGTTCGTTGTCATGGCCCTGCTCTATGCAAGCTTGACGCTCGCAGGCGGCGGCACGACGGAGCAATATTATTTCAGGATGCTGTGCCTGGTGGTTTTCGCATTTGCCATCATCAGCCGAATTCGTATGCGAGCCAAAGTTGCATCCGGACCGCGCGGTAGAACTGCCCAAGACGGCGCGCGAACAGTGCGAGCTGCGGGTAGCAGCGATGAATCTTCGATGACGCGCGTGAAGTATCTGTTTCTTGTGCCGCCGGCCGCGCTGATCGTGGTCAAACTCTGGATGATGAGCGCGGCGACGGTCAGCGTGCCGCTGCGCGGTGATGACGCGATCTCCATCTGGCTTTACCGTGCAAAGGTCATCGCTACGCTCAACACCATACCGCTCGATCCTGGGCATCCTTACTATCTCGGCGGATCGGTCGCGACGTACCCTGTCTTCTGCTCGTTGATGGCCGCGTGGATACCGATGGTGACAGGCGGCTGGGATGAGTCACTGGCCGCACTGCCGTGGCTGCTTATGTATCTGAGTCTTCTGTGTGTCGTGGGCGGCGGTCTTCTGCCGTGGTGCGGCTCGCCGATCGCCGGACTGGCTGCATACGCGGCCGTATCACTGCCGCTCGTTGCGATTCATGTCTGCCGGCCCGGCTATGCGGATCTGCCGTTGGCCGTATTTCTAGCGGCGTCGACGGTGCAGCTGCTTGCATGGCATCGAAGCGGACGAGTCGGGGATTTCGTGCTGGCGTTCGTATTCGGATTGGCGGCAGCCCTGATGAAGCGCGAAGGACCGGCGCTGGCTGTACTTGTGCTGTTGCCTTTGCTGATTGCGAATGCGGGCGTGATACAGCGGAGCACTCCGACGGCAAAGATCGGGTTGGCGGCATCGACACTGCTCGCGGTTATCCTGTGCAGTGTGCTGTTGGATTTCTCCGATCAACGGTCAGCGGTTGCGTCGCTGGCCTGGCAGCCGGGTGTCGCTTCGGCAATCGTGCGGCACGCATTTGCGTGGGGGTCGTTTCTGTTCCTCTTTCCGATGGCTGCTGTGCTGCTGGTGATGATCGCTGTCCATCGAGAGGCGGCACATCGCGCGGTGACCGTTGTGACGTGTCTGCTGCTGGTTGGTTTTGTGGCGGGCATCTTTCTTCTGACGCCGCAAGGGCGTTTTGCCCTGAACGATCAGACGCCTTCGCGACTGCTCCTGCAGATCGCGCCGACGATGATCGTGCTGATCGCATCGTCGCTTGGATCCGTTCGTGCGCGTTGTGGAGCCGAAGCGACATGATGGTGCAGATTTTCCGAGAAGCGGTTCTCGAGAAGATTCATGCCCATGCATTGCGCGCGTACCCGCTCGAGTGCTGCGGTATGGTGTGCTCAGACGGAACCGTGCGCGAGTGCGAGAATGCCATCGACAAATTCCATGCGGCCGACCCGGAGGCATTTCCGCGAACGCGGGCGAATGGGTACTGTTTTGAATTCGAGGATATGGTTTTTCTTGATCGTTCGCAGAGCGGGCCGTCGCCGGTGGTGGCGGTTTATCATTCCCATCCTGACGGTACGTCGATCTTCAGTGCAGCGGATCGTGCAGCAGCGATGCCGGCTGGAGTGCCAGTCTATCCGGCACTGCTGCATCTGATTGTGGGTGTCGACGAGCTCGGAATCGTCGCCACAAGGAGCTATGGATATGCAGAGGGCGGCTACCGTGAGATGGGAGTCTGTACGGTTCGCGGAGCAGGGGAACTGATGTAGACGTGTGCGGTAGCGCTCAGGAAAGTGCCAGAGGTTAGAATGGCCGGCCAAAAGACATAACGTCTTGTAATATAATTGGTTAGAGATTAATATGGCGTCTTGATGGCTGATCTCAGCACCAAGGAAGTCGGGGCTGGCAGCGAAGGTCTTGGGAATAGAGTATCGGTTCGGTTTCCGTATCTGAGAGGGGCTTGCAGAGCGGGAACTAATTGCTGTAGTATAAGTTACGTGAGTCCACTCGCGGGCGTTCGAGGCCGATTGCAGCTAATGGAGTGAGAAAGGGGCTTCTCCTCCCGGTCTCGTCGGCCCTGTCGGCCTCCAGACGGAAGACTGCAAACCGTTGGCTCGATTGAAGTAGGGTGCAAGTCATGACCACAGTGACCAAAAAGGACCTGATCGATCGAATCGCAGACCGTACGGGCAACAAGCGCGTTGTGGTCAAACGTATTATTCAGCACTTTCTGGATGACATCGTCGAGGAGCTCGGCAAGGGCAATCGCCTGGAGTTCCGTGACTTCGGCGTGTTTGAGAGCCGGGTACGCGCGGCGCGGGTGGCTCAGAATCCCAAGACGCTCGAGCGCGTCGAAGTGCCGGAGAAGCGAACAGTTAAGTTCAAGGTCGGCCGGATTATGAAGATGAAGCTGGGGATGGATTCACAGCCGACCAAGTCATCGCGATCGGCCTCGCAGATGTCATGAAGAAGCATGCCTGGTCGGTCATACCCGGGCTGGTGCAACTTTCCACCTGCGGTATCTTCAATATCGCGTCATTCGGTCGATCGCTGTCTCGGCCCATGATGCGCAAGTCTCTTATCAGTTAGCAGATACCGCCCAAATCGAGCCCAAGCGAACTTCAGAATCACGTGTAGACTTCTCGATTGTGCGGGAATCGGGTGATTGACAGTTGTGGCTTCTCGTGCTATGTTTAATTGAGAATGAGTCTCAATTAGACCCGTTTCCGGGTCGTAGCGCCGGTCGCAAGCGGTATTGGCGCGAGCCGAGTGGTCGCAGGTGTGTTTCACATGATCGCGTTTCTCGACGATGCACAGACCCATCGCAACCTGGCGGAGCTTTCGCCGGGTGAGCACTGTCGCGTGGTAGGAATCTCTGAGGGCGGCGGCATACGGCATCGCCTTCTGGAGATGGGTCTCACGCGCGGCGCTGCCGTGCAGATGATTCGCGTCGCTCCTTTGGGCGATCCGATTGAGCTTCAGGTGCGCGGCTATCGGCTCAGCGTACGCAAGGCGGAAGCGGCGACCGTGATGGTCGAGATGACAACGCATCGCCACTCCATTTCTTCGTGATTGAGTCGCCTGTTCATACCGTTCAGATCGCCGTTGCAGGTAATCCCAATTCCGGCAAGACGACGCTTTTTAATGCGCTGACAGGTCTCCGGATGAAGGTGGCGAACTATCCCGGCGTCACCGTCGAGAAGCGCGAGGGCGTGCTCAGCGGTACACAGATCACGCTGCTGGACCTACCGGGGGTATACAGTCTTTCTGCCCGATCGCCGGACGAGGAGATCGCGCGCGATGTACTGCAAGGCCGGCTACCGGGTACGCGGCGTCCGGATGCGATCCTGCTGGTGCTGGATGCGAGCAATCTGGATCGCAATCTTTACCTGGCAACACAGATCATAGAGTTCGGCACTCCGGTGGTTGTGGCCTGCAACATGATCGATGTTGCCGCGCAGCGCGGACTTCGGGTTGACTGCGAGGCGCTATCCACACGGCTGGGCGTGCCGGTCGTGCCGACGATTGCTTCCACCGGTCAGGGACTATCGGAACTCAAGGCGCTGCTCATTGCCTTGCCGATGCAGGCGACGGCTACGCGGAGCTGGCGATTGCCGGCCGCCTTTGAAGCGGCTGTGGATGCCGTGGCAGCACGGCTGCGCGAATGCGGGCTGGTGCCCACGCATGCGGCACCGGCCGGGGCGCTGCTCTGGCTGATGGATTACCTTTCCGGTGACGCCGCGAGCCGGAGATCCGCGGAGCGGTTTTTAGCGCGGCTCTCCCGCGATCGGGCCGACGGCATGCGCCGCGAGGCCGAGGCCCTGTCGCAGGCGATACCGGATGCGGCGAGCGTGGCCATCGAGGCACGGTACGAGTGGATTTCCAGCATCGCGTCGGCGGTGGTGCGTGGTCACGAGGGTTCGGACGACGCAGTCGATGCGCGGTCTCGCGCAGGCACACTGACCGATCGGGTGGATGCCGTGCTGACGCATCGGGTCTTCGGACCGGTGGTCTTCGCGGCGGTCATGTTCGTGCTATTTCTTTCGATCTTTGCCTGGGCCGAGCCGCTGATGGGGTTGATCGAGGCGGGACAGACCGCGCTGGCCGGCGTAGTGTCCGCACACATGAACGAGGGGCCGCTGCGTTCGCTGTTGACGGATGGAATCATCGCGGGCGTCGGTACGGTGCTGATCTTTTTTCCGCAGATCTGCATCCTTTTTTTCTGTCTGGCGCTGCTGGAGGACACGGGCTACATGGCCCGCGCCGCGTTCATCATGGACCGGCTGATGAGCGGCGTCGGTCTTCACGGCAAGAGTTTCATTCCGCTGCTATCAAGCTATGCCTGTGCGATTCCCGGCATCCTGGCGACGCGGACGATAGAAGATCGCCGCGACCGATTCACGACGATTCTCATCGCCCCGCTGATGAGCTGCTCAGCACGGTTGCCGGTGTATATCGTGGTGATTGCGGCGGTCTTCGGGGAACGGACGCTTTTGAAAGCGGGGGTGATGTTCTCGATGTATGCATTGGGCACACTGACGGCCATGGGGCTGGCGCTGCTTTTCAAGAAGACACTTTTTGCCGGGCCGCGCCCCGCGTTCATTCTCGAGTTGCCGCCGTATCATCTGCCGAAGCTCGGCGGGCTGCTGCGCACGACGT
Source organism: uncultured Planctomycetota bacterium (assembly GCA_900696465.1). Classification (GTDB taxonomy): domain Bacteria; phylum Planctomycetota; class Phycisphaerae; order UBA1845; family UTPLA1; genus UTPLA1. The sequence continues at coordinate 21,518 of CAADGE010000006.1, read as the reverse complement.
GGGATCGGGCCAAGCTGTTTCTGACAAATGCGGGGACGATTATTTTCGCGGTGTGTGTGGTCATCTGGGCGTTGTCCTATTTTCCTCGGACGAGTGAAGCGGACTTTTCTCCGGAGGCCACTGCGCAACTCGCGTCGATGGCGGATGCGGATGTGGGGGACCGTGAGAATCTGATTGCCTCCGAGCGGCTTCGGCTGAGCTACCTCGGCCGGACGGGCCGGCTGATCGAACCAGTGCTCGAGCCGCTGGGATTCGACTGGCGGATCGGCGTGGGGGTGCTCTCGTCGTTTCTGGCGCGGGAGGTTTTTGTCGGCACGATGGGTATTACCTTCGCCGTGGGGGAGGCGGACGAGCAGTCCGTCGCGCTGCGCGAGCGCCTGGCCGACGCGACCTGGCCGGACGGACGCCGGTTGATGACGCCGCTGACCGGGATCGGGCTGATGGTGTTTTATGTGCTGGCGTGTCAATGCGTCAGCACGCTGGCGGTAGTGAAGAAAGAGACGGGCTCATGGCGCTGGCCGGCGATGATGTTTGCATACATGTCGGTGATGGCATACGTGGCGGCACTGGCGGTGCACCAGATCGGCGGTCGTATGGGCTGGGGGGTGTGAAGCGTCGGGCGATCGAGCGTGCTTAATCGACGAGGTACAGCGCCCACGGCAGGCCTGTCGCGGGCTTTCGTCATCTGGAGATCATGCCGACCGCCGACGGCGTTCGAGGTAGAGCAGTAGAACTGCAATGTCGGCGGGGTTGATGCCGCTGATGCGCTGGGCCTGGCCGATGGAGCGCGGGGCAATCTTCGTCAGCCGCTCGCGGGCCTCAAATCGCAGTTCGCGGATTCCGTTGAAATCGAAATCTTCGGGAATGCGACAGGCCTCGGCCTTGCGGAATCGCTCCACTTCACGAAGCTGTCGCTGAACGTATCCGCCGTACTTGGCTTCGATGCGAAGGGCCGTGATGGCCGATTCGAGCATGCCGTCCGCGGAGGCCCGCAACTCGGTCGGTATGTACTGCCGCCAGTCGCCGATCGGATCAGCCGCTTCCCACGGCAGATCGGTCCGTGAGAACCACTCCGCCAGCGAGCGGCCGTCGATGCGCTCGCGCTTCGCCCAGGCGCTGAAGGCGGAGATGGTCTCCTGCTTGCGGCGGAATCGTTCCCAGCGCGCATCATCGACGAGGCCGATCTCGCGCCCCAGCGGAGTCAATCGCACATCGGCGTTGTCGCTGCGGAGGAGCAGTCGATACTCGGCCCGGCTGGTAAACATGCGATACGGCTCGATGGTTCCCTTGGTGACGAGGTCGTCGATCATGACTGCGATGTAGGCCTGATCGCGTCCCAGCACGATCGGCTCACGGTCCTGCACCCTTCGCGCCGCATTTATGCCGGCGAGCAGTCCCTGTCCTGCGGCTTCTTCGTATCCGCTGGTGCCGTTGATCTGCCCCGCAAGATAGAGTCCGCCGACGCGCTTGGTCTCCAGGGTTGCCTTCGTCTGATGCGGCGGGACATAGTCGTACTCGACGGCATAGCCCCACTGGAGAATCCTGGCTCGTTCGAGCCCGGGGATCGTGTGGACAAACGCCTCCTGCACGTCGGTCGGCAGACTCGTGCTGATGCCGTTGCAGTAGATGCGCTCGCTGTCGTAGCCCTCGGGTTCCAGAAAGATCTGATGGCGGTCCTTCTCGGCGAAGCGTACGACTTTGTCCTCGATGCTCGGGCAGTAGCGCGGGCCGGTGGAGGTGATCTGGCCGCTGTACATCGGGGCGCGATGCAGATTGGCACGGATTCGTTCGTGGGCGGGCTCGCCGGTCCAGGTGATCCAGCAGGGAATCTGCCGCTGCTCGATCTGATCGTTCATGAACGAAAACGGCGCGGGCTTCTCATCGCCGGGCTGGACTTCGAGGGCGTCGTAGTCGATCGAGTCACGATGGATGCGCGGTGGGGTGCCGGTCTTGAGACGGCCCAACTCCAGGCCGAGTGACCGAAGCGTGGCACTCATTCCGACAGCGGCGCCCTCGCCGATGCGGCCGCCCTCGGATTTTGCCTCACCGCAGTGCATCAGGGCGCGGAGGAAAGTTCCCGTCGTGACGACGACGCAGGAACACGAAATGCGACGGCCGTCTGTCAGTATCACTGCATCTACACATTGATCGTGGTGGGCAGTGCCCACCCTACGGGTCTGCTCGTGGTGGGCAGTGCCCACCCTACGGGTCTGCTCGTGGTGGGCAGTGCCCACCCTACGGGTCTGCTCGTGGTGGGCAGTGCCCACCCTACGGGTCTGCTCGTGGTGGGCAGTGCCCACCCGACGGGTTTCGATGCGATCGACCGTGCCTTCGGTGATGTCAAGATTCGGGCACGACGCGAGCAAGTCCTGCACGGCCTTTTCGTAAAGCTCGCGGTCGCATTGGGCACGCGGAGCCCAGACGGCCGGGCCTTTGCGAAGATTCAGGATGCGAAACTGAATACCGGCGCGATCAGTCGCCAGGCCCATGAGACCGCCGAGGGCGTCGATCTCGCGAACCATCTGCCCCTTGCCGATGCCGCCGATGGCGGGGTTGCAGCTCATCCGCCCGATGGCGCGGCGATCCATCGTGACCAAGAGTGTGGGAACACCCATGCGCGAAGCGGCCCAAGCGGCCTCCGCGCCGGCGTGGCCTCCTCCGATGATGACGATTTCGTAATCGGGCTGCATGGCAAACATGATAGCGAATCGGCGAAAGAAGGTCGAAAACCCGGGGCGAGCTGTCGGGCGCAACGGTCGTCAATCCGCAGGATAAACGGCATCGCGCGCTATTCAGATTCGCGGAGGCGGTCGTAGTCGTCCGGCGTGTTGACATCGAGCAGGGGGGCCGCGGCGATGAGCGACAATTCGTGGACTCGGCCGGGGTGCAGGTCCGCCAACTCGCTCAGACGTCGATCATGTCCCCAGGGTTCGATCTCGCGAAGCATCTCCATGGAGAAGATGGCGGGATGCCCCCGGCGGCCGGCATAGGTGGCGATCAGGATTCCGGGCGGTTTTTTTCTTGGAAGCCGCCAGTCTTCTGCGACGGTGGTGATGATCCCTCCGGTGACCTGCGGCTGATCGGCGAGCAAGACCATCACGCCATCGTCGTCGTCGGTTTCGAACTCCTCCTGAATGGCACGAACACCGATCTTGACGGATTCAAGCATCTCGCTTTCGAGCTTGTCGTTCGCCGCGACGATGAAGCGATCGGGCAGGTCATCGCCGAGGAACTCGCGGACCTGATGGTTGGCGACGACGCAGAGGCCGTCTACCGAAGATTCGAGAACGGCATCGAGCACGGCTTCGAGAATAGTTCCGTCACGGTAGGGCAGCAGTTGCTTGAGCCGGCCCATGCGGCGCGACTGACCGGCGGCGAGCACGAGAGCAATGACGCGACGGGACATAATCAATACAGTCGAAACTTGAAGCAGTGAAGCGCTAAGCGATTGCCTACGGTCGAATGATTACCTCAGCGAGTGGCATCCACCGTGAGAATTGTCCGGCTTCGGTCTGTGCGGGTCAACCTGGTTTCAGGGCTTCGGTGGAGCATTCGGGGCGAACGAGTCGCTCGACTGGCCTAGCGGTACGGGACCTTCGACACGGGTGGGCTTGCTCGTGCGCCGGGTCTCAATGAGCTGGGCGACGATGCTGACGGCGATTTCAGGCACGGTGACCGCACCAATGGACAGGCCGATCGGTGCGTGGACACGCTCGAGTCTTTCCCGTGAGACGCCGAGGGCGATCAGATCGTCGAAGATGAGTTTCACCTTGCGGCGACTGCCGATCATCCCGATATAGCGAGCGGGCTGGTCGATGACGGCATGCAGTGCCTGCTCATCGTGGTTGTGGCCCCGGGTGACGATGACCACGTAGGTATTTTCGTCGATCACCTGTTCGCGGAGGGTTTTCTCGATGTCGCCGACAACGGTGCGGATCGGCGCAGCGATGCGATCGGGCCGGCAGAGATCGGCACGGTCGTCGATCACGGTGACTTCAAAGTCCAGTGCGACAGCGAGCTTAGCCAGTTCACAACCGACATGGCCTGCGCCGGCGATCAGCAGTCTTGCGGGCGGTTCGATGTGAAGGCGATACTCGTCTACGCGACCTTCGCTTTCGATGCGAAGCGGCAGGCAGGCGGCGAGGCCCTGCTGAAGCTGATCGGCGGCATCGAGAAACGGCGCGGCCTCCGCGGCAGTGCGGATTGGCGTGACGGCCACGCGCATGGTGCCTCCGCAGATGAGTCCGTCATCCCAGCCGTAGTCGTGGTCGAGCTTGAAGGTGAGCAGGGCGGACTGATCGCGCAGGAGCAGTTCATAGGCCTGTTTGCGAACTTCGGCCTCGACGCAGCCGCCGCCGAGAGTTCCTTCGGTGGACATGTTTTCGTGGATCAGCATGGCGGCGCCCGGCGCCTGAGGCGTGGAGCCGTAGGAGCCGACCACGGTGCAGAGGGCGACCTTGCGGCGCTGTTCCACCTGTCGGGCGAGCGAGCGGAAAAGTGCGACGAACGGGTTCATGGCTGCTTCGTGTGTTTGGGGCCGAGAATCGCTTTTGCGGCCGGGCTGTCTTTCATCGGGAGCGTGGTACGTCGAATCCTGTCGTAGGCGTACAGCGCGCCGGCGACGGCCGGGGCGGTGGGCACGAGGCCAATCTCGCCGACGCCGCGGGCGCCGTAGGGAGTTTCCGGATCGGGTTCCTCAACGAGGATGATTTCGAGTTCGGGCATGTGGTGGGCGCGCAGGACGCCGCAGCTCTTGACGTCTTCGTAAAGGGGGCGGCCGTCCTCACAGGGAAAGTCTTCGGTCAGTGCGTAGCCGAGACCCATGTGCAGACTGCCTTCGATCTGGCCTTCGAGCAGAGTCGGGTTCATGGCGCGGCCGACGTCGTGGGCGGCGACAATTTTCTTCACGCGTCCTTCGTCATCAAGGATGACGACCTGAGTGGCGAAGCCGTAGGTGAGATGCGTTTTCGGATCGGGGACATCGGCTCCGAACTTGTCCGTCTTGTAGCAGACCCACTCGCCTTCGTAGACCCTGCCGGCTAAATCGCTGAGCTTGCGCCCCGCGTCGAGGTCGGCTTTGAGCTTTCGCGCGGCGAGCTGTACGCCGTACGCGCCGAGGACGGTGCCGCGGCTGCCGGTGGTCTGGCCGCAGTCGATGGCGTGGGTGGTATCAGCGAGCACGTCGAAACGGTCCGCGGGAAGACCGGTCTCCGTAACCGCGGTCTGGATCAGCACGGTAAAGAGGCCCTGGCCCATCTCGGTGAAGCCGGTGCGGATGGTGAGGCGGCCGCTTGGCTCGACGGTAATCGTGCCGCGACCGGCCTCGGGCAGGCCGTTTCCGATGCCGACATTCTTGATGCCACAGGCGATGCCGGCATACTTCGCGCCGCGGTATGCATCTTTGACGGCTTCAAGCGTCTTTCGCAGGCCAAAGGGTTTTAGAAGCGGCTGACCGGTGCAGAAGCGGTCGCCGACTTCGAGGATGTTTCGGCTGCGGATTTCCCAGCCATCGATGCCGACTTTTTCAGCGAGCATGTCGAGCGCGCCTTCGACGGCGAAGGCGGACTGATTCGCGCCGAAGCCGCGCATCGCGCCGCAGGGTGGATTGTTCGTATAGACGGCCAGTGCCTCGATGTCGACATTCGGGATTCGGTAAGGACCGGCGGCGTGACCGGCGGCGCGCTCCAGCACCTTCGCGCCGACAGAGGCATAAGCGCCCTTGTCGCCGATGATGCGGGCACGAAGTGCGGTGATGCGGCCTTCGCTGTCGCAACCCAGCTTCAGGTGCGATTTGACCGGGTGCCGCTTGGGGTGAAGCCGGAGACTTTCCTTGCGGTTGAGTACGGTCTTGACGGGTCGGCCGGTGAGGTACGCGAGTAAGGCGGTCTGGGCCTGGATGGACATGTCCTCCTTGCCGCCGAAGGCACCGCCGTTGGTGACGAGTTCGACATGCATTCGCTCCTTCGGCCAGCCGAGGACGCTGCAACATTGCCGGCGATCATCGAAGATGCCCTGACCCTGGGAGAGGAGATGCAGTCCGGCTAAAGATTGCGTACGAGGTCGGCCGTTGCCATTGCCGTGTTCCTTACATCGTTCCGACCAGTATGCCGCCGTCTCCCGCCAGCCGTGTGCCGGGGCACGGTCGTCGGCATCCAGCTCGACGGGCATGGCGATGCAGGCCTCGGGTTCGAGGTACATGTGTTCGATACGCTGCGTCTGCCAGACGCCTTCGACGACGTGCGCGCTGTTTGCGAAGGCGGCGTCCGCATCGCCTCGGACGAGGGCCGAGCGCGACAGCAGATTGCCACCGGGGTGAATCTTTGGAGCATCGGGCTGAAGGCCTTCTTCTGGTGAACTGATCGGCGTGCGGACTTCATAATCCACGGCAATTAAATCAGCCGCGCGGCGAGCGGTACGTTCATCGACCGCTGCCACGGCCGCGAGGATGTCGCCCACGCAGCGGGTCTCTTCACCTTCGGCGACGAATATCGGCCAGTCATTGATGATCAGCCCGACGTGTCGCTCGCCTGGCACGTCTTTGGCCGTGATGACCCTGATGACGCCGTCGAGCGATTCGGCGGCAGTGGTATCAATGCGTTTGATGAGTGCCCGCGGGTGATCGCTGAAGCGCATGGCGGCATGGAGACTGCCGGGGATGGCGATGTCGTCGATATAAGGATGCTCTCCGAGGACGCAATCGGCGCCGCCATATCGGGCCAGCCGCGTGCCGACCGAGCCGGTTTTCTCATTGGTGGATGCGACCGTGGCAGGGCGGCAGGGTTCGCCGCGTCGGGCTTTCCCGAGCGATTCGACGGCATCGATGATTTTCGTGTAGCCCGTGCACCGGCACAGATGGGCACGCAGTTCGCCGGCGATCTCATCGCGTGTGGGGCAGGCGTTCTTCTCGATGAGGGCGTGTGCCCGGACAGCGATGCCGGGGATGCAGAAACCGCACTGGACACCGCCGGCCTGGACGAAGCATTCGGCGATCTGTCTTCGCGTTTCATCTGAGAGGCCCTCCAGTGTGGTGACTTCCTTTCCCGCGGCGAGCGATGCCTTCATGGTGCAGGAGAGGCGCGGTTTGCCGTCGACGAGAACGGTGCAGCAGCCGCATTGTCCGAGTGGCTGACAGCCATCCTTGGGGCTGGTGATGCCGAGATGGTCGCGAAGTAGATCGAGCAGCGAGAGCTCGGGCGCATCCTCGATGACGACCTCTCGGCCATTGAGGACGAAGCAGAGGGTATCGGATTTCGGGGCGACAGCCATGGAACCACCGCGGAGAGGAGAAAGCTGCTTACTTCTAATGATATCGTATTTTACGGCTGCGGACAAAACGATGGTCCTGCCGGCGATTAGTGGCCGTGACCGGTCTCATCGTCCACGTAGGGCACCGCTGAGATTTTCGCAGGCAGGCCGCCGAGTCGATCGGGCATGTCTGCAATGACGTAGGCAGCGATGGCCATGGCGGCGACGCATTTTGAGAGGTCTTCGGGGTCAACTTTGTCGAGGGTGTCCGCGGGAGAGTGGTGATAATCGAAGTACTTATCGCCCTCGACCATGAAGCCCATGAGCATGACGCCGGCGGGGCGCATGGGTCCGATGTCGGCACCGGACCAGCCGCGCGAGGTTTTCATCGGGCCGAGCGGTTCGAGCAAACGGAGGATTGCATCGAGTTGATGGGCGGCTTTTTCGGTGCGCTCGGGATCGTTGCACTCGATGCTCAGGCCGCGCGGCGCGAAGCAGCCGGAATCGGCCTCGATGGCGGCGACGTGGTTGTGCAGATCGTCGGCATGGCGGCGGGCGTATTCCTTCGCGCCTTCGAGACCGTTTTCCTCGTTGGTCCAGAGCACGACGCGGATGGTGCGCCGAGGGATGAGTTTGAGTTTTCGAAGGACGTTTATCGCTTCCATGGCCATCACGCAACCGGCGCCGTCATCGTGGGCGCCGTCGCCGACGTCCCACGCATCGAGATGGCCGCCGATGACGACGATTTCTTCGGGCTTCTCACGGCCGCGCAGCTCGGCGACGACGTTCGCGGAATCGACCATCCCCTCGTCGCGGGCCTGCATCTTCAAGGTGAGCCGGACTTCCTTCTCGCGACGGGCGAGTCGCGAAAGCAGCTCGGCGTCTTCGATGGAAATCGCCGCAGCGGGCACTTTAACTTCCGCGTCGCCGTAGCTCATCGCGCCGGTGTGGGGCGTGCGCATGCTTCGGGCGGTCACGCTGCGAACGAGGCAGCCGACAGCGCCATGCTTCGCGGCGAGCTGCGCGCCGCGGTGGCGGAAGCGCACCGCCGTGCCGTAGCCGGAACCTTTCTCGGGGTCGTAAGTCGGCATGGGATTGTTGAAGAGGACGAAACGACCGCGGGCTTTTTCGCCGACCTTTTCAAGCTCGTTTTCGTCGGCCACGACGATGACACCAGCGGTGATTCCTTCGGGCGGCGTGCCGACGGACATGCCCAGGCCGATCATCGTGAGTTCATATTCGCGGGGGCTGACCATGACGAGCGATTCGCGACCGCGGACCCACTTGGGCACCTTGACGGGTTCCGCTCGGACGTTTTCCTGGCCGTCTTCCCGGAGGCGGTGAAGTGCCCATTCGATGGCCTTCTCAAGCTGCGGAGAGCCGCTGAGGCGATGACCGATGTCGTCGCAGAGTTCTTCCAGTTTGTTCCATGCGTCGTTGCCGGCAAGGGTGGTGTCGATGATCTTACGAGCCGTCGCGGCGTAATCGGTGCTAAGGTTACCGCGATCCGCTGGTTTCTTATCGGTCGCTGAGACCGGTAGAGCGGTGATGGCGAGTGCCGGGAGCAGAAGCAGGCCGCAGAGACACACATAGAGACGGGTCATGTGCAGGGTTCCTGGAGGTTCGTTGCCGAATCGGCCGCCGGGAGAGATCTTAATAGTTGCGGCCGTCGCGACCAAGGGCTGACGACGGTTGTTTCCAAACCGGGGGCGGTCGATACAATGGCCAAGGGTCGTCCGGGAGTCTTCCACCCATGTATTCAAGTCGTCGTGTCTTTTTACGGTCGGTCGCGGGTACCGGTCTCTTCGCATATGGCTGGCTTCGGGACGGCTGGTCGGCCCATGTGGCTGCGGCGCAGGAGGCCGCGCCGCCGACCGAGCGGCCGGTGGTGACGGCAGGGAATGAGAACTTCTGGTTCAACATTCAGCAGGCATTTGACGTCGACCGGTCGATCATCAACCTGAACAACGGCGGAGTTTGTCCGTCTCCGCGCGTGGTACACAGCGCGTACAAGCGCCAGCTCGACTGGGCGAACCACGCGCCGGCGCGACATCTGTGGCAGGAGCAGGATCCGCAGGTGGAGCTGGTGCGCGTGCGTCTGGCGCGGGCCTTCGGCTGTGATCCGGAAGAATTGGCGATCACGCGAAACGCGAGCGAGTCGTTGCAGATCGTTCTCAACGGGATCGATCTGAAGCCCGGGGACGAGATTCTTACGACGACGCAGGACTATCCGCGGATGCTGGAGACAATCCGGCAGCGTGAGCGGCGCGACGGGATCGTGATGAAGCAGCTTAAGCTGCCGGTTCCGATCGAGTCGGCTGATCAGGTGTTGCGGCTGTTTGAGCAGCATCTGAACGAAAAGACGCGGGTCGTGCTGTTCTGTCACGTGGTCAACATCACGGGGCAGATCCTTCCGGTGGCGGACATCTGCCGGATGGCGCGTGAGCGGGGTATTCGCACGATCGTCGACGGGGCGCATGCCTTCTCGCAGATCACTTTCCAATGTGCCGATCTGGAATGCGACTACTACGGTGTGAGTCTTCATAAATGGCTGACGGCGCCGATCGGCACGGGATTCTTGTATGTTCGTCGCGAACTGATCCGGGACCTGTGGCCGTTGCAGGCGGCGCCACGTGAGAAAGATGCGGATATCCGGAAGTTTGAGGAGATCGGCACGCATCCGACTGCGCCGCGGCTGGCGATTGCAGAGGCGCTGACGTTTTACCAGGGCATCGGTCCGGCACGGAAAGAGGCGCGACTGCGCTGGCTGCGCGATTACTGGGCGCAGCGGCTATCCAAGTATGAGCAGGTGAAGTTTCACACGAATCTGGACCCGGCGCATTCGTGCGCGATCGCCACGTTTGAGATCGCAGGCATCGACTCCCAAGCCCTGACGCAGCATCTGTGGGACCGGCACAAGATCATCGTCACGCCGATTCTGCATGAGGATTTCCAGGGCATCCGCGTAACGCCGAACGTTTATACGACGACCAACGAATTGGACATTTTCTGCGAGGCCATCGAGCGGGTGATCGAAAAAGGTCTGCCGACGGCGGAGGCACCGGCGACCACGTCGCCTGCGACCACCAGCGAGGCGACCGAACCGGCCACGCCGGAGGAGTAGTCGTCGAGCCACGACGGCGGCGATCAGGACTAGATAGAGCCATAAAGCGGCAGGAACGTCCCCGGCAGGATTCGAACCTGCAACCTTCGGCTTCGGAGGCCGACGCTCTGTCCAGTTGAGCTACGAGGACACGTAAGTCAAAATCGAGTCGGGGGGATATTCTAACCCTTCATACGTACGGGGCAAGCCGAGGCGATATTGCTCTGATCGCAAGCGTCGGACTGCTTTCGAGTTACAAGTGAACGGCAACTGGCATCGCGTTGCCGCGAGGTGTGCGAACGGATATGATGCGCGTCGCCGGATCGGAAGGAGTCCGATCCGCCGCGAACATGCAAGCCAGCAACTGGGAACTAACATGACGACTACCGCAACGACGGCCACACCGGAATCCAAGACCCAACACCATCTGGCGATTGCCGATCAATTCGGTGCGCACAATTATCACCCGCTTCCGGTCATCATCGAACACGGTGAGGGCTGCTGGGTAACGGATGTGGACGGCAACCGTTACCTCGACATGCTGGCGGCGTACAGCGCGCTGAACTTCGGCTACAGCCATGAAAAGCTCATCGCCGCGGCGACGAAGCAGCTCAACAAGGTCACGCTGACCAGCCGGGCCTTCCACAACGATCAGCTCGGACCGTTCTGCAAGGAACTGTGCGAGCTATCGGGGTACGAGGCGGTGCTGCCGATGAACAGCGGCGCCGAGGCCTGCGAGACGGCGCTGAAGATGGCGCGCAAGTGGGGTTACACGGTCAAGGGCGTTCCCCGGGATAAGGCGGAAATCATCTGTGCCGAGGGGAACTTCCACGGCCGAACGATCACCATCATCAGCTTCAGCACAGACGCGCAGTATCGCGACGGCTTCGGGCCTTACACACCGGGCTTCCCGCTGGTGAAGTTCGGCGACCCGTCGGCGTTGGAGAAGGCCATCACGAAGAACACGGTGGCGTTCTTCGTGGAGCCGATCCAGGCGGAGAGCGGCATTCTCGTGCCTCCGGACGGTTATCTGCGCGAGGTGCGGAAGATCTGCGACCGACACAAGATTCTCTTTATCGCCGACGAAATTCAGACGGGGCTTTGCCGGACGGGTACGCGTTTCGCCTGGCAACATGATGGGCCGGAGGCGCGGCCGGATGCGATGTGCCTGGGCAAGGCGCTGGGCGGGGGGATTTTGCCGATCTCTGCGGTCGTTTCTTCTCGCGAAATCATGGGTGTCTTCAAACCGGGCGATCATGGTTCGACTTTCGGCGGCAACCCGCTGGCCTGCGCAGTGGCGCGAGCGGCCATTGAACTGATCAAGGATGAGGGACTCGACAGCCGTTCGAAGGAACTGGGCGAGTATTTCCGCGGCAAGCTTCAGGCCGTCGGTGCACCGGCGGTGAAGGAAGTGCGCGGGCGCGGTCTGCTGATCGGCGTGCAGATCAAGTCCGACTATCCGAAGGCGCGGTGGTTCTGCGAGAAGTTCATGGAGGAAGGGCTGCTCTGTAAGGATGCCCACGAGGATGTCATCCGCTTTGCACCTCCGCTGGTGATCGAGAAGGCGGACATCGACTGGGCGATGGAGCGGATCGGGCCGATTCTGCTTTCCGCCAAGCCGGCGAGGTAATGCCTCCGCGAATCTCATCGCATCGGATGGGTGCCTCCATGGCTGACTCCAGGAACGCCATCAAAGTCCTGATCCTCGGCGCTGCCGGGAGAGATTTTCATAACTTCAATTGCTGCTATCGCGGTGACGATCGTTACCGCGTCGTCGCCTTCACCGCGACGCAGATTCCCAACATCGAGGGCCGCGTCTATCCGGCGGAACTCGCCGGGCCGCTCTATCCGCAGGGTATCCCTATTTTCCCGGAGGATCAGCTTGAAGCGCTCATTGGCGAACACGGCGTGAATCTGGTCGTCTTCAGCTATTCCGATGTGCCTTACGCGCAGGTGATGCATCTTGCGGCCCGCGCCAGCGCCGCCGGTGCGGACTTCGGCCTGATCGGCACCCGCGCGACGATGCTTCCGTCAAAGAAGCCCGTCGTGGCGGTTTGTGCCGTGCGCACCGGCTGCGGCAAGAGCCAGACGACCCGCCGCGTCGCCGCCGTATTACGCGAGATGGGCAAGCGGATCGCCGTCGTGCGACACCCGATGCCTTACGGCGACCTGACGAAGCAGATCTGCCAGCGCTACGCGACGATTGAAGACATGGATCGCTATGAATGCACGATCGAGGAGCGCGAGGAATACGAGCTGCACATCGCCAACGGCAACCTGCTCTACGCCGGCATCGACTATCAGCAGATTCTCACCGCCGCGGAGGCCGAGGCCGATGTGATCCTCTGGGACGGAGGCAACAACGACACGCCGTTCTTCAAGCCCGACCTGCACATCACCGTGGCCGACCCGCACCGCCCCGGCCACGAGTTGGCCTACTACCCCGGCGAGACGAATTTTCGCATGGCCGACGTGATCGTCATCAACAAGGTGAATACCGCGCGAGCGGAAGACATTGCCGTCGTCGAGGCGAACGCCCGGGCCCACAATCCAAAGGCGAAGCATATTCGCGCGGACTCGGCAATCACCTGTGCAGGTGGCGAGCAGATCCGCGGCAAGCGCGTGCTGGTCGTGGAAGACGGCCCGACATTGACGCACGGCGAGATGACCATCGGGGCGGCCCACGTTGCCGCCCGGCAGTTCGGCGCGGCGGCTATCGTTGATCCTCGGCCCCATGCCGCCGGCTCGATCCGCGAGGTCTTCGCGAAGTACCGCCACCTTACTGATATCCTGCCCGCCATGGGCTACGGCCGCGAACAGATTGCCGATCTCGAAGCGACGATCAACGCTGCGCCCTGCGACGTGGTGCTCATCGGTACGCCGATCGACCTGACGCGTCTGGTGAAGCTCAACAAGCCGGCCCTCCGCGTTGCATATGAGCTGTCCGGCGAAGGCGCAGACACGCTGGCGAACGTCATCCGAAGCCACAAGCGCCTCATGTAGTGCGAGCATTGCCCAACAATCGAGCACGCGAACGACACCTCTCGCGGTATCATTCCATCCGTGGCGGAACGATCACACGCATCCGGGACCGAGACCGTTTCACCTTCCACCGCTGCGGAGTGGCACGAGCGCCATGACACCCTCGGTCACTACGAGCGTGTCGGCTACATCGGCCTCGGGGAATCGTACAACCGCTGGATCTATCGCCTGCGGCGACACCACTTTCTCGCGCTCACGCGACGGCACGGCTTGCAACCGGACGCACGCGTGCTTGATGTCGGCCTTGGTTCCGCCTTCTACATCGGCCTCTACCGTGAGCTGGGCATCCGTGAAGTAGCAGGTGTGGACATCTCGCCGACTGCCGTCGATCGGGCTCGCGCGGCTTTTCCGTCATATCGTTTTTCCGTTTGTGATATCACCCGTGGGCTTCCTGACGAGATCGAGCATTCGTCGGCCGGTAGTGAAGGCGACCCATACGACTGGGTATCCGCAATGGACATGCTCTACCACATCGTGGAGGATGATTTGTTCCTCGAAGCTCTGCGATACTGCGGCCGCGCTGTGCGCCCGGGCGGTCGGCTGGTCGTTTCGGATAATTTTCCTGATCAGAAGCTGCCCGCCGATGCCCATCAGGCGTACCACACCCTGGAGGAGTATGAGCGCACGCTTGCGCCACTGGGTTTCACGCTCGCCGAGGTCCGTCCGGTCTTCTTAGTTTCCAACGGGCAGGTCGGCAGCGGCGGCGTGGGTTATCGACTCCTGTCTCTCCACTGGCGCATGTTCTCACGCTTCCTGGGAAAGGCGATTCGCACGTGGCGACCGGCAGGTGAAGTGATGGGTGCCCTCAGCGGTGGTTTGTTGACGGGTGTGGACCTTGTCCTGCAACAGCAACAACGATGGCGGGGCTACTCAACGAAGACGGCAGTGTTCACGCGCCGAACATCGCGTTAGCGCGTTGGCGGTCCAGCTTCATGAGTGAGCATGCTCATAGCTCCTTGAAGCGACAGTCTGCCGGAAGTGTACCAACGACTCGAACCTTCCGTTAGAATCGCCACGGTGAAACCGGAGTGGTTTCCATCGGAGCATAAGAAGATGTCGACATCGATGGCAGGCCGTCATTTCGTGAACGTCAAGGACCTGAGCCCGGAGGAACTGGCCCGCGTGCTGGACAGCGCCGCGAAGGTCAAGAGACAACCGGCCGAATTCCGCCAGAAGCTCGCGGGCAAGACGCTGGCCATGATCTTTCAGAAGCCCAGTCTGCGAACGCGCGTCTCCTTCGAGGCGGGCATGACCCAGATGGGCGGGCACGCGATCTATCTCGCCCCGACGGACATCAGTCTCGGCAAGCGCGAGACGACGGAAGACATCGCCATGGTGCTGTCGCGCATGGCGGATCTGATCATGGCCCGCGTCTTCGGCCACGATATCGTCGAAGACCTGGCGAAGCATTCGCGCGTGCCCGTAATCAACGGCCTGTCCGACCACGAGCACCCATGCCAGACGCTGGCCGATCTGCAAACGATCATCGAACGCAGGGGCCGGCTGGCCGGGCAGCGGTTCGTCTACTGCGGTGACGGCAACAACGTCGCTCACTCGCTCATGTACGGCGGCGCCCTGACCGGCATGCACGTCACGATCGTCACACCCAAGGGCTACGAGCCGAATGCGGCAGTGCTGGAGGAGAGCCGCCAGCTCGGCAGGCAGAGCGGTGCAGAGATCACGGTGACGAACGATCTGGAGTCCGGCGTGCGCGGGGCGGACGTGATCTATACGGACGTCTGGGCCAGCATGGGTCAGGAGGCCGAGGCCGAAGCGCGGAAGAAGATCTTCATGCCCTACCAGGTCAATGCCAGGGTCATGTCCCTCACCAAGTCGGATTGCACGGTGCTGCACTGTCTGCCCGCCCACTATAATGAGGAGATCACCTACGACGTGACGCGCCTGCCGGGCTCGGCCATCTTCGACCAGGCCGAGAACCGGCTGCACGCCCAGAAGGCGCTCATGCTCCATCTGGCCGGAGCGCTGTGACATGGCTTGCGTGAAGTAGCGGGGGCGCTCGGATGGCAACACAAATGCGCCGGCGTGCAACTTCGCCGGTACTGTCGTGCATCGCCCGTGAACGGTCGGTGCCATGCGCGCAACTGTCAAACGTTACCCAGTCGCTGCAAACCGTCCGCCGATTCGGACGTGGATAATCTCTGCCCGAGCCGCTAGTGACCGGCGGCGGTAGGTTTGGCGATCGCGGTGCGCGAATGCGGACGATGCGATCTTTTTCGTATCGCATCCGTCATCGGTCGCGGAACGGCCCTTGCATCATGCCGGCATGAACGAGCGAGTGGGGGAGGGAGAGATGCTGAGATTGATGACAGGACTCACGGGGCTGGCGCTGTTTTCAGCGCTGTGCGTCGGGGCCGGTTGTGGGAAGAAGGCCCCGCCACCCGTGGCGCCGGTCCGGGCGGCCCTGCTGCTGGGATCGGAGCCGACCGCACCGATGGCCACACGGATTGCCCGGAGCCCGTGGCCGGTGACGGAAGGTCAGTACGAAGGCCCGGAAGAGACGTATTTCGTGGAGTATTATCGGGATAATTTCGGCGGCAACGAATTTCAGGAACGCAGCAATCCGCAGCGACAATTTCGCAGCTTCCGCGTTGGCGCCCGACAGAAGTAGAACATGATGCGAACCCGCGCCGTCCGCACGGCGTAGTGACAGATATCCTGCTCCTTTACCAACGCTCCTTTCCTGCGAAACATGCCCGATCGGCGGAGTCCGGTCGGGCATTGTTTTTTTTACGCGCCGCCGGATCGACGCAGGGGCATGGTCATGCAGCGGGGACCGCCGAGGCCGCGGACCAGCTCCGAGCCGACCACTTTGACGACCTCCACCCCGGCCTTCTCCATGGCGATGATCGTTCGGGCGTTTCTTTCATAGGTGCAGGCGACGCGCGGGGCCAAAGCGAGGATGTTGGTGCCGTCGGTGCGCTGCTCGCGCGAGGCGTAGTGCTCGTCGCCGCCGCCGGTGCGGATGATCGTGACCTCGCGGCCGAACTCGTCGCTGAGGATTTTGGTCAGCGAACGATCTTCCGTCTGACGGCGCACACCGCCGCTGCCGTCGGGCGTGCAGAGGTGGATGTACTTGAGATTCTCCATGACAC
This sequence comes from uncultured Planctomycetota bacterium, assembly GCA_900696465.1. GTDB lineage: Bacteria > Planctomycetota > Phycisphaerae > UBA1845 > UTPLA1 > UTPLA1. The sequence goes on along the minus strand of CAADGE010000006.1, from coordinate 5,015 downwards.
CTGGGAACCACACGACCACGCCGCGGTCGACGATGGTGAAGACGGTGTCAAGATGCATGAAGGTGCGCTCGGTGGGAATCGGCAGGGCGTAGAAGCGCCGGATGCGACCTTCGCCGAAGATGCGTGTGGCCAGAATCTCGATCGTCTCCATGCGCGTGCGCTCGCTCGCCCCGACCAGCACGGCCTCCTCGTTGAGCACGATCACATCACCGCCCTCGATCGTGAACGGTCGGTCGTCGCGTGGCGAGTCGGAGCCGCCGTAGATGATATGATGGCCTGTGAATTCGGGGTGGTGTTCCAGCACGGCGCGGGCCAGGATGGTCTCCCGGCTGCGTTCGAGGTAGTGCATCTTGCAGGAAATGGCGGAGTTACCGATGACGACCGCCGGATCACGACTGAAGTAGGCATTGGGGATCGGCCGAAGGATGAATTGTCGCGAGTGAGCACCGGGATCGGCGGCGCGGCCGACGAGTTCCTGGTATTCTCCATGGGTGATGCCGCGGAAGAGGATGCTCAGGAGCAGGTCCGTCGGGACGCGACTCGTGTCCTTTAGATCACTGGCGACGCCGGAGGCCTGCTCGGCCGTGCAGACCTGCTCGATGATTTTGGATCGTGTATTCGGCTGCGTCTCCAGCAACTCGCGCAGCAGCTTGTGCAGATGCACCACGCGGACGCCCCGGTCACGCATCTCGTCCACGAATTCGTCATGTTCATCCTGCATGCGAGCCAGAAAAGGGATATCCTCAAAGAGGAAGGCGCGCATGTTCTCATGGGTCAGCCGGTCGATCTCCTCACCGGGCCGATGGACCAGCACGACCTCCAGGGCGTCGTACTCGTTGAGAATCTGAAACTTCACAGGCCGGCAATCCTCCCACGGCCGCAAGCCGTGTGCGGCATCTTAACCGCGTATCGACGGCCTGCCAAAAGCAGTCCGATGGAATGTCGAGTAAACCGTTCAATCCGAACAGCGATTGCGACCCGACTAAGCCGGGCTGCGGCAGGGGTCAGGAATACGAGTACGACGTGGAGAACCGCCTGGTCCTCATCCTGCGGGACACGAACGACGTCCAGGGCCTGCCGGACGGCCAGGGCGGGCAGACCCCGATCGCCGAGCAGAACGTGCAGATGGAGTTCGTGTACGACGCCTTGGGGCGGCGCGTCGAAACGATAGAATATGTCGACGCCGCGACCGGGCAGGTGAGAGACGGTCAGGGTGGCAATCCGCCGCCGAGGAGGATTCGGCACGTGTACTTCGGGTTGGAGATGATCCAGGAATACGAGTGCGGCGGCGGGGGCGTGGGCGTGGCGTCGTGCAGCGTGGCGATGCCGCTGGTGCGGGAGTATTACTGGGACGACCCCGAGCGATACCCGGAAGCGGTGGCCATGATCCGCCATCGCGTCAAGGGCAGGTGAAATCTACGGCGAGGTGGCCGTGGAAGTGTGGATTGAAAACGTCGGGTGAACCATGACCCCGATCGAGAGAGCCGCCTGACCTTCCCCCCAGAACCTGGATCAGTTTCTGGGGGATAGGGTCACGCCCACGCGACTTACGACCGAGCGCGCGAGTGCACTCTCCAGCAGGCTGTTAACCAAGGAGCAAAGAGGTTTTAACTGGATGGTAAACCTCCCCGAGTAGGATTCGAACCTACAACCTACCGGTTAACAGCCGGCCGCTCTACCGTTGAGCTATCGGGGATCTGCCGCCTCGCAGGAGACGGGGACAAAGGCCTTGTCGGGCGCCTTTCTGTCCGGACCCGACAGTTTATCGGCCGCGGTCCGGTTGTCCAGCGCCATGTCGGACGCATAGTCTACCCCTTCGGCAGGGCTCTGTCGACTGCGGGGCAAAGAATGTTCATGCCGTTCGGCACACTGTAAACGTATCGTCGCGGAAGGCGCGTCAGCGGAGTATACTTGCGGACGCGCGGCGGCCCGTTCGCTTTGTCGCAAGCGTGTACTTTGCGGACGAGTGTCGGTCCGATCGCTTCGTCGTATCGGGCGTGTGGCGGAATGGCAGACGCTGGGGATTTAAAATCCCTTGTCCGAAAGGACGTGTGGGTTCGAGTCCCACCTCGCCCAATGGAATCGTCGAATCGTCGAATCGTCGAAATGGCGGGTCCGACGGGTCATATGGGGAGAAGACATCGAAGGAGAAGAGATCGGGGGATTACCGGAGCGCGGGGTAGCGTTGTTGGGGATGATTCGGACGCGGCGACAGGTTATGTGCATGAGGCCGTTTGTCCTCCTCGCGCTTGTCGCGTGCTGTGCTACGTCAGCAACGGGTGAGATTCCCCGACTCGAGTTCCAGTCGCAGGACCGCTGGGTGCGTGTTGCGATCCTGTCTGATACGCTCGTTCACTTCGAATACGGCACGGGCGACATGCCTGTAATGGCGACGCCGATCCGCACGACGCCGATGCTTGTTGCGACCGAGCTCACCGGGCCGACGAACTATTCAATCGAAAGGCCGGTCGCGCCACGCGGAGAGTTGGCTGAGGAAGCAAAGACGGAAAGCGCCGATACCTGCCGCGTGCCGGTTCATGGTCGGGTTCATCCATCGACAAATTTTCACGCCGTCAACACCGACGAGATCCGGATCGAAGTTGATGCCGAAACGCTCTGCCTGGGGCTTTTCGTTTCAAACTGCGGGGAATCGCCTGCCTGGGAACACCGCGCTACGATCTGCCCCGAAGCGATCGGCGACGGAGGCAACGCCTTCACACTCCACGCGCCGGAGATGACCCACGCCTACGGTCTCGGCTCGCAATTCGTGGCGCCGGGCGAATCCGACGGCGACTGGGTCGGCCGTGTGCGGTCGCCGGGCTGCAAGTTTGGCAATCGCATGGTGCCCTTCGCCGGTGGGGCGGTAGGAAACGCGATGTTCCCGATGCTCTACATGGTCGGTGAACTCGGCGCCACGTGTGGTTTGTTTCTCGATGACCTTTCTGCGCAGAAATGGGACTTCACCGATCGGCCGTGGAAGATATCGACCACGGGAAGCGGCGTGCGCGGTTTTCTCATCGCAGGTGAGTGGCTCGGAGAAGTGCGCAAGCGGTACATGGAACTCGTCGGCCGACCGCCTGTGCCGCCGAAGTCAGCCTTTGGTCTATGGGTGTCGGAGTACGGCTACGACGACTGGGCGGAGATGGAAGACAAGCTGCGCACGCTGCGGGAGAAAAACTTTCCCGTTGATGGCTTCGTGCTGGACCTGCAATGGTTCGGCGGAATCGACCCAGGCGGAGAGGCCTCGCGTATGGGCCGGCTGGCGTGGGACAAGGTGAAGTTTCCGAAGCCGCGGAAGAAAATGACCGATCTTCGCAAGCGCGAGGGAGTGCGACTCATGCTGATTGAGGAGTCCTACGTCGCGCGCGGGCTTGCCGAGCACAAGCGGCTGGCCCGCAAGGGGCATCTTGCGAAGTCGCCCGAGGGGGAGCCGGTCTTTCTCAAGAGTTGGTGGGGCCACGGCGGCATGATCGACTGGACGAACCGCGAGGCGACAGACGACTGGCACGATCGCAAGCGACAACCATTGATCAGCGACGGCGTGGCGGGCCACTGGACGGACCTCGGCGAGCCGGAGGACTACGACGCGAATGCGATGTACGCCGGTCTACCCGATGGCGGCAACGACCACGCCGCCGTGCACAACTATTACAACTTCGCCTGGGTCGAGAGCATCCACCGCGGCTACGAGCGAAACAAGGAGAAGCAGCGGCCCTTCGTCATGACTCGCTCCGGGACGTCGGGCGTGCAGCGATTCGGCGCGGCGATGTGGTCCGGCGACATTGCTTCAAACATGCCGAGTCTCGCGGCGCATTTCAACGTGCAGATGCACATGGCGATGTCCGGCGTAGATTACTTCGGCGCCGACGTGGGCGGCTTCAAGCGCGAGCGTCTCGACGGCGATCTCAATGAGCTGTACACGCAGTGGCTGGCGGCTGCCTGCGCGATCGACGTGCCGGTCCGACCGCACACGGCGAACACGAAGAACAAGTACGAGACCGCGCCGGACCGGGTCGGTGATCTCGCGAGCAATCTGGCGAATCTGCGGCGGCGATATGAGTTGATACCGTACCTGTACTCGCTCGCGCACCGCGCGCATCGTGAGGGCGAGCCGGTCTTTCCACCGCCGGTGTTTTACTTCCAGAATGACAAGCCGGTCCGCGCGCTCGGCGGACAGAAGATGATCGGCGAAGCGCTGATGGCTGCCCTGGTCGCAGAGTATGGAAAGACATCGATCGACGTATACCTGCCCCAAAGCACGTGGTACTGCTGGCATACGAACGAGCGCATCCGCAGTGATGGGCAATGGATTCGCGATGTTCCGCTTTATCGTGACGACCTCTTTACCCTGCCGCTCTACGCGCAGGCCGGGGCCATTATCCCGCTGATGCCTGTGGATGAGCAGACGATGAATGCGATGGGTCAGCGTCGTGACCGCAGGTCGCGAGACGAATTGATCCTCCGCGTCTTCGAAGCTGAGCGGGGCGGCGAGTTCACGCTGTACGAGGACGACGGATGGTCGAATGCATATCTCGACAGTGAGGTGCGTACAACGCGGATCGCGCAGCATTCCGACGCCGACGGCGTCACGCTCAGTATCTCGCCCGGCAAGGGTCGGTACGCCGGCGCGCCGAAAAAGCGTGGCGCAGTCGTACGTCTGACCACGAATGGTCGAACGCAGTGCGCAGCGGTCGTGGACAACGGTCGTCAACTGCCGCGGCTGACCAGCCGCTCCGACTTTGATGCGGCGCCGGAAGGGTGGTATCAGTCCGCAAGGCACGTGATTGAGGCCCGATGCCTGCCTGCGGACGTGCATAAGGCGCGGACTCTGCGATTTGAATTGACGAGCGACTGATTGACAGCGAACCGTGGTAAAGGGATGGGTTAGCAGTCCGTGGTAAAAGTCCTTGACACGCACGGTAGAACGTTGGCGTCATCAGGCGGGTGTCAGGGAGGACGATCATGGCGATGGGCAGACGAAAGCAGGACGCGCAGCCGACGTTTTGGGTGGCCAC
>CAADGE010000005.1 GCA_900696465.1 uncultured Planctomycetota bacterium | reverse complement strand
GCCGGCGAGCGCCGACTTTCGCGATTCGCGTATTTAGCTTGCCGGAACGAAGCGTCGCATCTCATTCCAGCGGCCAGTCAGCACTGCAAGTAAAAAAACTGCTGATCTCCTGCAAGAATCGGGGCGAGAAGATTTGAACTTCCGACCTCTGCGTCCCGAACGCAGCGCTCTAAACCAGGCTGAGCTACGCCCCGTTGCGTAGTGGAACGCCACATCCTAGCAGCTTCTCGAACCATTGCAAGCCGACCGGACGACACGCCTCGCGCCCGGCCGACAAGCATGCGGGCGCGTGCCGCCGGCCGAGATTCCGCCCGCCGTGGTTGCGTCCGTTGCCTGCTGTCGGGCGGCTCCTGCGTCGCGAATCGAATGAAACTTCCGACAGCCGCGTCCCGTCTTGCAGGGCCTTGATCGGGGGCTATGATCTACTGCCTGTTATCGGATGACTGAAGGAACGGAGAGCTTCCCGCATGGCCGCAGCCCTGGTCGAATCGCACGCCGCATCGCACGCCGATACCCACGAACCGCACACGACACAACAGAAGGTCGTCTTTCGGGTTGCCCGGCAGGATCGACCCGGCGGGCCGCGCTACTGGCAGAGTTTCGCCGTGGACTACGTGCCGGGGATGAACGTCATCTCCGCACTTCAGGCCATCGCCGCGGAGCCGGTCCCGCTGGGCAGCAGCGCACCGGCGACGCCTGTGGTCTGGGACTGCAACTGTCTCGAGGAAGTCTGCGGTGCCTGCACGATGATCATCAACGGCCGAGTGCGGCAGGCGTGCAGCGCGCTGGTCGACAACCTCGAACGAACCGACGCCGGCGAGATCGAACTCGAGCCGATGACCAAATTCCCCGTGCTGCGCGACCTGATGGTCGACCGCTCGCGCATGTTCCGCGGACTCAAGCGCGTCAGTGCATGGATCCCCGTGGATGGCTATCACGACGCCGGTGCCGGTCCTTCGCAGAGCCCGGAAGACCAGGAGGAGGCGTATCCGCTCTCCGAGTGCATGACCTGCGGCTGTTGCATGGAGGCATGCCCGCAATACACGAAGATCGAGTTGGAGCGACTGCCCGGCGAGAGCGACGATGAATACCGCGCCCGCTGCAATGCGGAGTACGATCGCGCCTTCCTGGGACCGGCGGTCATCTCACAGGCGGTCCTCTTTAACACGAATCCGACCGGACGGATGAGCGCCGGCCAGCGACTGGAGGCCCTCATGGGCCCCGGCGGGATCACCGATTGCGGCAATTCGCAGAACTGCGTGAAAGTCTGCCCGAAGAACATTCCGCTGACGCGCTCGATCGCCAAGGCCGGCCGCCAGACGACGCTCTACGCCATCAAGCGCTGGCTGATGAAGTAGGCGACCGTCGGCCCGATGGCGCCGCCAGCGCGGCGGTCAGCAAGGATCGCGTCACGTGTCCGGCTATCCTGATTCTCATCTTTCCCGCACGATCGGTACCGGCCGCCGGCGAAATCTTGTCGCGCTCATACCCTTCGTGGCGCTGCTCATCTGGTTCGCCTATCTCTGGTCGGTCAGCGGTGTGATCATCACGACGGAAAAGTATCCCGGCGGAAAGACATCTGCCGAGGGCTACCTGAAGCGAAGCGCGAGTGGCGAATACCATCGCCACGGGAAATGGACAACGTATCATCCCAACGGCGTGAAATCCGGCGAAGGCACTTACGATTCAGGCCGCAAGCTTGGAGACTGGGTCTATTGGGACGAAGAGGGGAAGTCCATCGAATCGCCGCCCATCGAGGAGACGGCGCATGAAGACGGCCCACGGACGCGCGGTCCGCGGGCCTGAATCTGCGGGCACCGATCGGCGCATTTTTACGCCGACTTCACGCTGATGCGCTTGGCCTTCGCGTCGGGGCGCTTGGCGATGGTGATCGTCAGGACGCCGTCCTTGTAGGCCGCCTCCACCTTGTCGGGATCGACCGAGGTGGGAAGCTGCACGCTGCGATGGAAGCTGCCGTACTGGCGTTCGACGTAGTGGTAGTCGCGCCGCTTCTCCTCTTTCTCCTGCTTCTTCTCACCACGAATCGTGAGCAGATTGCCCTCGACGCGCAGGTCCACTTCCTTCGGATCGATCCCCGGCAGTTCGGCCTTCACGATCACGTCGTTGTCCGATTCCGCCAGGTCAAGCCGCGGTCCAAAGGCGAATCGGCCTCCGAAGGGCTCCATGCCGAACGGATCCGTAAAGAACCGTTCGAACAGATGGTCCATCTCATCGCGGAATCGGGTGATGCTCGACTCCGCGCCCGGACCGCTACGCCGGTCTTCTCGTTTGCTGAGCCATGGAATGATGTTCATTTGCAACACCTCCTCTGCAATGGAAACCTTTGCTATTGTGTTTCTGTCTTTTCGGCGGCGGCGAATCACTGCATGCCGATGACTTAACAGATCAGGCACTGCGGACGGCGATCTTCCGAGGCCGGATCGACTCCGTCTTCGGCAGATGCAGCGTCAGCACGCCGTCTTTCACTTCCGCCTCGATCCGGGAGGCATCGATCCCCTCACCGACCTCGAACGATCGGTGGTAATCACCCACGCCGTATTCCCGCATCAGGAATCGGCGGTCCTCGCGCCGCGGATCGACCCGTCCCTGAAGGGTCAGCAGGCCGCGCTCGTAATTGATATCGATGTCCTCCGTGCGGACGCCGGGCAGGTCCGCGTGAATCAGCAGTTCGTTCTCCCGTTCAAGGATATCGCAATAGGGCAGGTACGTGCGCCCTTCGCGGGTCCGCTCTGCCCGGGTGACCGTCGCCGTATCCCGCTTCTCATTCACCAGATCGCTGACCATGATCTACCTTCCTTTCGTATTTCCGAGATCGGCAAGCCCGATCCGTGATTGCAATGCGTTCGAAGACGCTTCACTTGTCATCGCCGGCCTGTGTTCAGAACGGCGACTGCGTAGGTGCGATGACGCTCATGCATTCCGGATGTTGATCTTCCGCGGTTTGGCTTCTTCCGCCTTGGGTAGCGTGACCGTGAGTACGCCGTCCTTGAGCGTCGCCTCGACCCGATCCGCATTGACCGGAACCGGCAGCGTCAGGACCCGCGCGAACTCGCCACAGCCGCGCTCTTGGCGGTGATAGGCGACCTTCTCCTCGGCAGGGGCATTACGCCGACCCTTGATCGTCAGTTCATCGCCGACGACCAGAATCTCCAGATCGTTCATGGACATTCCCGGTACTTCGGCTTCGGCGTAGAGGTTGTCGCCGTCTTCCCAGACGTTCACCGCCGGAAACAACCGCGTCCGCGGCGCCACCATTGCGCCGTCGAAGAACGTGTGTAGCAGGCGGTCCATCTCTCGACCGAAGCGGTCCACCATCGGCAATCCGTAGCGATTTGCCAACATCGTGTGATCCTCCCGTTTCGCGCGATGGGATCGCGCTGGTTACCTGTTTGTCGCCACGCCCACCGTGGCCTTCCGATGGGATATAAAGCAACCGCCGTGCCGCGAATCGCGACACGGCGGCTAGTCGAATAAGTGAATGATTTCCAATGATTTACAAAGAGATGACGCCGGTCGATTGCCGGCGGATCGGTCAACTTGTCACTGTCAAACCCTGCAAAAGCGGCAGACTGACTCCGGGTACGTCCTCGACGTGGATTCCCCGGCTGAACTTCCCGTCAGATGACAAGTTCAACACGACGTTTAACTTGATTCAGGCAGCGGATTGCCTGAGCCGCGTGACGCGGCGCACCGGCCTGCCGAGCAGGGTCAGCGCGACAGTCAACAGGGCCAGCGTTCCCGGCTCGGGAACCGGCACACCCGTGAGCACGCCCACGATGTCAGGCCCGTTGAACTGGGCTTCGCTATAGAGGCGAATACCGACAAGCCCTTGGGAGACATCGCCCAGATCGGTCAGGTCCAGCCCGAGTCCGTACACCTTCTGCGCGCCGGAAATCTCCAGCGTATCCAGGGTCCAGCCGGCATAGGTGAACTGGCTGCGCAGGAGTACAAGGCCGCTCGTGTAACTGTAGTTTACGCCGTCAAAGAGAATGCCCTTTATGCCGAGGTCGCTGTTGCCGCCGCGCTCGAAAATGGCCAGCTCAGGCGTGTTGTTCATACCATCCGAATAAAGCCGCAGCCCGGGTCCGAAGAAGAGGTCGATCTTCCAGGCGCCGTTGTCCTCGCTGTCGATGATATGACTCAGATTGTTGCCGCCGAACACCTCACCCAGCGTACCCTTGGACAATCCTTCAGCACCGAAGGGCGACGACCAGTCGGCACGATCGGGATTGGCCGGGTAAACGTTGCCGCTGGTGGAAACGTCGCGCGGTGCAGGGTCGTTCCAGCCGTACGTGTTGTTTCCGTACATCAGCTTGCCGTCAGTAAACGTGCCGATGTTGGAAGCGTCGAAGGTGGTTGTGGAACCGATAAAGCCAGCGCTGATGAAGGCCCTGTTGCCCGCACCGTCGACGCTCGTAACGACATTCTGAACACCCATGATCGCCGCCCGGCTTTCCGACGAGGTGACCAGTATCGACACAGCCGACAATCCGAAGAGAATCCGTGTACCGAAGCGCATTAATTTTCCCCCATGAAGGATCGTTGTGCGAGAACGGCCTTCGTACTCAAGCGAGGCGACTGAATCCGGAAATCCCCCACTCCATACCCGGGCTCATGCCCGATTCAGCGAGGTGATCGCCATGCGGCGACGAACGAACCACGCCGATGCGCAGGATTGCAACCCTATCAAACAATAGAATAGGAAACCGAAGAATCAAATCGCTTGGGGATGTTTTTTTGCGCAGGCCGGAGCCGTGCACGTACTTATTTTCGGTCGTTCATCATATCAGACCGTATCGCAGCGATCGGGAGGTAGAGAGTCCCTCGATTACGAGGACGAAGCGGTTCTCTACCAGCGTGGATATCCCCCCGTTGGGTCGAACCAGAGTTGTCACAACGCCTCTACGGGAGCGGATGGGAATCGAACCCACCAGACGACGCAATGCGCCGTCTCAACGGCTTTGAAGACCGCGGGGCCCACCAGGAACCCGGACGCTCCCATGCGGAATCATCGTTGCCTGTCTCAGGTCGTCAACGGCATTCGGTCCGCACGTTTCGTGCCTTGATGGTCTTCGTTACGGCGTGGTCGACTGCGATTCGAGAAGCTTCTGCAGCGCGGCAACCTGGATTTCCAGCGCCTTGATCTGCCTGGTCATCTCCGGAAGACGCTGCATCAGCGAGATGGAACGCATCGCCTCCTTGATGGGGATGGCCGGCTGGCCCGCGACCTTCGTGCCCGGCGGGATGTCGTTCATCACACCGGCCAGCGCGGCGATCTGCGCGTTGTCACCGATCGTCAGGTGGCCGGCGACGCCCACCTTGCCGGCCATGGTGACGTGGCGGCCGACGTTCACCGAGCCGGCAATGCCCACCTGAGCGACGAACATGCAGTTCTCGCCGATCTTGCTGCCATGACCGATGGCGATGAGGTTGCTGAACTTCGTGCCCGATGCGATGACCGTGCGGCCGAGGGTCGCGCGGTCGATGGAGCAGTTCGAGCCGATCTCCACGTCGTCACCGATCTCGACGATGCCGACCTGCGGGATCTTGTGCCATTTCTCGCCGACCGGCGCGTAGCCAAGTCCGTCCTCACCGATGACCGAGCCCGCGTGGATGGTGACCCGGTGGCCGAGGATGCAGTCATCGTAGAGGACCACATTGGGATACAGGATGCAGTCGTCGCCGATGCGACAACGCGGCCCGACAAACACGCCCGGGTAGATGACCGCATTCTTCCCGATGGCGACGTCGGCGGCGATGGTAACGCCGTGGAGGATGCTTGCATTCTCGCCGATCTTCGCGGTGGGGTCGATGACGGCGCGCGGGTCGATCCCGGTCTTCGGATGCGCTCGATAGCCGTGGATGTGAACCATGACGGCCATCACGGCGGCGTAAGGATCGGCGGTGCGCAGGATGGTCAGATGCGGCGGTACTTCCTGCTCTCGAGAGACGATGACCGCACCGGCACGGGTGGTAGCCAGCGCCTTTTCGTATTTGGCGTTCGAAAGGAAGCTGATCTCAGTAGGGCCGGCATCTTCGAGCGTGGCGACGCTGGAAATCTCGCGCTTTTCGTCGCCGACGATCTCACAGGTCATCTGGTATCGAGTCAGGATTTCCGCCAGTGCGCTGAGTCGAAAAGCCATCTGTCAGATCTCGAGTCGCCTTCCCCCGGTCGCGGCACGCCGACACCTGCGGCGCGGGTGTCGAGGCGCGTGGTCCAATTGGGAATAGTATCAAAGCGTGACAGATAGCTGTCAAACGCGGTTGGCTTGCTGGATGCCCTGATTCGAAACGGATCGGCGGAATAGAGTCGCGTGCCGGGCGACGGCATCACGATTAAAATGTGGCAACCGGCACGCCGGCTGGGCGGCGTCAGGCCTGAGGTTTACCGGGTGAGTGCGAAGCAGATTGTGATCGTCGAAGATGAAGCGCCGATTCGCGAAGCGGTCGTCGAGATTCTGCGCACCGCCGGTTACGAGCCGGTCGCGGCGAGCGACGGCGAGGCCGGTCTGACGGCGGCGCGGCGGCCGGGCGTTCAACTCGTTCTGCTGGATCTCCTACTGCCCAAACTCGATGGCATGGAAGTGCTTTCGCGTCTGCGAAAGACGCATCCCACACTGCCGGTCATCATCCTCACGGCGCGAGGCAGCGAGGAGGAACGCGTCGCGGGCCTCAAAGGCGGCGCGGATGACTACGTGGTCAAGCCCTTCTCATCGCGCGAACTACTGGCCCGCGTGGAAGCAGTCCTGCGACGAAGTCCGGAGCGTCCCGCGGTCGTCGCGCGGCTGGCCACGGGCGGCGCCGTGGTGGATTTGCAGCGGCGTGAAATCTTGAGCGGAGGCAATTCGCGCCAGCCGCTGTCGGAGACGGAATGCGCCATCCTCGAACACCTGGCCACGCACCATACTCGATCGATCTCCCGTGAGGAGCTGCTCACGCGATTGTGGGGGCTTTCGGGCGGCGGCATCGAGACACGAACGATCGACATGCACATCGCCCGGTTGCGGTCCAAGCTTTCTTCCGCGGGAGGCGAGGATGGCGAACGATGCATCGTGACGGTGCGGGGAAAGGGCTACATGCTGGGTCCGGCTCTGCGCCTGGTCTCCGATGGCGGACCGACGGAGGCCGCACGATGACGCATGCCCGGACAAACCGCCGACCGGTGATCTTCGCGATCGCAATGATCTGGCTGCTGGTATGCGGCGGTCTGGGCTGGGCGACACGCCTGGCGATAGAGCTCGAGCAGACCGAAGCGCGAGAGGACGATCGGCGACTCGAGAATGCCCGGCTGGAGCGCGCGATCGCCCGAATCGAGTCCGAGGTATCGGCGGTGCTTTACCCGGAGCGAGCCCGGCCGTATGCCCATTTTCGCTCGTATTACGTCACGACCGAAGCGCGCTATCGCGATCAGCGTGGTGATGCGAGTCGTGACATCGTGGTGGCATCGCCGCTGCGGGAGTATCGCGGGCCGGACTGGATTCTCCTGCACTTTCAGGTGTCGGAAGCGGAAGGGTGGAGCAGTCCGCAGCTTGAGCCGGATGCCAAGTTTGCATTGCCGGCCGGGGCGATTCCGGCGATGCACCGCGCCCGCGAGGCGACGCGCGAGAACTGGCTGGCAGCGCTTAAGGAGCGGTACACGGCCGAATCGCTTCAGCAGGTGCTTGAAGAAACGTTGCTGCTGCTCGGCAATGAAGATTCGGCACAGGCGAGGGCGTCCCGTGTGGTGCAGGAGGCGGATACGGACACCCTCGGCGAGTCGGCGCGCCGGGCGGAGCGTCTGCTTCGATTGCAGCTCGAGACGCATTCCGCGGCCCTGTGCGAGCCGGAGCTGGTGGCCATGGAAAACCTCGAGGCCGGTCGGCCGACGGCCAGTCTGCGGGCCGACCCGGGCGCGTGCGTCGAAGTGTATGCGCCGTTGATGACGCCGGTCTGGCTGGACCTGACGATGGATGGACGGCCGCAGTTGGCGCTGGTCCGCTCGGCGACGGTGGAGACAAGTCGCCATTGCACGTTGCAGGGAGTGCTGATCGACTGGGATCGACTGCGGCCGGTGCTCGAGGCGCAGGTCAGCGATCTGTTTCCGCAGGCGGAACTGGTCCCGATCCGCGCAGCCGAGTGGCGCGCCCTGGGCACGCAGCGTGGCGTGCTTCATGCGATTCCCGCGCGGCTGGTGCCGTCGCCATCGGGCGAGCAACCGGCGACCGCGATGTCGCCCGCGCTGTTTGGCGGACTGGCCGTCGCCTGGGGGGCCACCCTTCTGGCACTCATCGCGATTTCGTACGGCGCGATCAAGTACCTGAATCACAGCGAGCGGCGCATGCAGTTCGTGGCCGCCGTGACCCACGAGCTGCGCACGCCGCTGACGTCCTTCCAGCTTTACAGCGATCTGCTTGCAGAGATGCCCGCCGAAGACGGCGAGAAGCGCCGCCAGTACGCAGACATGCTTCGAACGGAGGCCGCCCGGCTTTCCCGGCTCGTGGAAAATGTTCTCTCCTACTCGCGCGTGCAGGACACGGGGCCGGCCCTGCGGCCGAGACCTGTGACACCGAACGAACTGCTCCATGCCGCCGAAGCCGCCACGCGGCCGCAATGCCGCCGGTTCAATAAGCAGCTCGTGCTGGAGAATCACTGCCCGGACGATGTGAAGATCGAGACCGATGCGGAGTTCGTCGTGCAGATCCTGACGAACCTCGTGGAGAACGCCTGTAAGTACAGCGCCGAAGCCGAGGACCGTCGCGTCTGGCTGGCGGCCGCGCCGGGCCCTGCCGGCGGCGTGACGATCGAAGTGGACGACGCCGGGCCGGGGGTCAGCGCGCGCGACCGGCGCGTGATCTTTGACCCGTTCCGCCGCGGTGATACATCGCGCGAGGGCCGCTTCGGCGGGCTGGGCCTCGGGCTCTCGCTCTCGAAGTACTGGGCGGAGTGTTTGGGCGGTGTGCTCATGCTCAAACGGAGCCCGCGCAACGGTTCTCACTACTCCTGTTTTGCGCTCACACTCCCCGGCGGCGGCTGTCCAGTACGAAGCTGACGAACGTCGCCATTCTGAAGTCATCTTCGATAATCGCTGCCGGCGCGAAGCGGCGAATCCTGCGTTCGACTGCGCATCTTTCGCCGTGTTTCCGCTGGGTGCGATGCCGCGCCGGAGCGGCGCTGAATCTTTCCGGTCCTGCCGCCGATAGAGATTCAGCAGGAACCTCCCTCATGATGACCGGCGCTGCCACCGCATATACGAAGTCCTCTGCCGCACTGACCGCGTCGCCGACGGCGAGCGAGTCGACGCATGCGGATTGGCCACGGCTTCTTCAGCGTTTCATCGAGTATCTGGTCAGCGAGTGCGGCCTGGCGGTAAACACGATCGAGGCCTATCAGCGCGATCTGCGCGAGTTTCTCGAAGAGCTTCACGCTCGCGACATCTGTGCGGCCGACCGAGTCGATGCCCTCGTTGTCCGCGGTTATCTGGTACGGCTTTCCGAACGCCGGCTGGCGCTCTCGTCGATCGCCCGGCATCTTGTGTCGGTGAAGATGTTCCTGAGGTTCCTTTATTACGCGGGCGTGCTGTCCACCGACGTCACCGCGATGCTCGAAACGCCGAAGAAATGGCGCAAGCTTCCGGCGACGATCGGCAAACCGCAGATCGAGGCCCTGCTGGCGACGCCGCAACCGGGCGAGCCCTTTTACGCGCGCGATCGGGCGATCCTCGAGCTGCTCTACGCCAGCGGATTGCGGGTCTCCGAACTGGCGGGCCTGAAGATCAGCGATGTGAATCTGGCAGTCGGTTATGTCCGCTGCCGGGGCAAGGGCGGCCGCGAGCGGATCGTGCCCATGGGACGGCACGCGATCGACGCCATCCAGGAATATCTTCGCACGCTGCGCGGCGTGCTCACGGAGTCGCTTCACAACAACGAGGCCCTTTTCGTTTCTCGAACCGGACGGCCGATGGATCGAACGAACATCTGGCGGCTGGTGAGCAAGGCGGCGGCGGCGGCGGGCATTCGTTCGCCGGTGGGGCCGCACACGCTGCGGCACTGCTTCGCGACCCACCTGCTCGAAGGCGGGGCGGATCTGCGGATCGTTCAGGAACTGCTCGGCCATGCTGACGTGTCCACCACGCAGATCTACACGCACGTTGACAGCTCTCGGCTGAAATTTGTCCACCAGCGCTGCCACCCGCGGCAGTAGCTACCTCCTCCAACGTGAAAACAACCTCTTGCGGGCTCCCGCGAAACTAGACAGGTTGAATTTGCTTGAAAATCCTGATTTTACAGTTCCTTCCGCGCGCGGCGTCTGCGGGCCACAGGACGGGCGGGCATGCGGTGCGCGGTGGTGATCTTATCGTGAGCTTCTTGCTCGTTGTGCGCGCCGGCGGGCGGATGTGAAGAATCGGGATGCCGCTTTGGTCGCGTTGTTGGGGCTCTTCGTATTCCGAGTTTTCGAGGACCTACTCAACCAACGCCAAGCGGAGCATCATCAGCCAAGGGTACAACTCTTCGGATCCTGAATACGGTATTCCATTTCTTGATTGTTCGATGTATCGACTTGGCGACGCCTGCATAACGTAGTTACGACAGTTTCCCGCTGCGGAGGATGGCGATGAGCAGGCCGGCGGCCATGACGAAGGTGATGGCGTAGCCGACGAAGCCGAGATAGCGGATGGGCACGCCGAAGACGGAGAAATCCGTGGCGATGGAGAGCAGCATCGTGCTGCCGATGATTGACGAGGCGACGAGCATGGCGAATGCAATGCGGTTGCTCGATCGGTCGAGTTCGCTGGCGAGATGGTCGAGGTTTTCGTGCTTGATGTTGATCTGAAACTCGCCGCGGCCCATGCCGCGCATCGTGTCGCGAATGAAGCGCGGGGCGTCGCGCAGGATGCTGAAGACATGCCATGCCGACATACCAGCCAGCCGGAGGATGCGATTCGGGGAAAACCGTTCTCGCATTAGTTTTGAGAGCTTGGGTTGGAGCAGTTCGAGCAGATTCAAATCCGGGTCGATTTGCAGCACCACGCCGGAGACCGTGGCGAGTGACTTGAAGAGGGCGACGAAGTCCCGCGGGAGCGTCACGTCGTTTCGTCGCACGGTGTCAATCAGTTCGCGGAAGATGACGACAAGGTCCAGGCGGTGGAGCGGCAGGCCGTAGTATTTCTCCAGCATTTGGCGCAGGTCACCCGCGAGGGCCAGCCGGTCGGTGTTCCGCCCGATCGCGCCGAGGTCGGCCATGACGTCGATGAGCACGTCGATCTCTTTCTTGACGATGGCGACGATGCTGATGACCAGCCGGCCGACAAGTTCGTCGTCGATGCGGCCGATCATGCCGAAATCGAAGAGGACGATTCCGGCTGGGGGGCGGACAAGCAGATTGCCGGGGTGCGGGTCGGCGTGGAAGAAGCCCAGCTCGAAGAACTGCTTGAGGAAACACTCGGACAGATTGCGGGCGAGTTCCTTGCGATTGACGGCGCCGTTGGTTGCGGCGGCGGTATCGCCCGGCTCCTGCAATGCGTCCTTGAGGTGAACGCCGTGCATGTATTCGAGGGTCAATGCACTGGTGCCCGTGAGGTCCCAGTAAACCTGCGGCGTGCGGATGTTCGCGTCTTCCTTGAAGGCCTCGTAAAAGCGGCTGGTAGCCGAGGCCTCGTTGACGAAATCCAGCTCGCGGCGGATCGTCTGGGCGAATTCATCAATGATCATCCGCGGGCGGTAAGGTCGCAGCTCGGGGAAAAGGGCCTCGGCACGCTCGGCCATCCACATCAGCACATACATATCGAGCTGGATGATCTGGTCGATGCCTGGTCGCTTGATCTTGACGACCACCTCTTCGCCTTCTTTCGTGATCGCGCGGTGGACCTGGGCGATTGAGCCGCTGGCGAAGGGTTCGTCGGTGAAGCTCCTGAAGGCCTCGCGGATGCTCGTGTCGGTGTCTTCCTCGAAGATGCGCCGGGCCTGCTCGGTCGGAAAAGGTTTTACGTCGTCCTGAAGCTTTTCAAGGGCGGTCAGAATCTGAGGCGGGAAGATGTCCGGCCGGGTGCTGGCGATCTGGCCGAGCTTGATGAAGGTTGGCCCGAGTTCCTCGCAGACGCGGACCAGTCGGTTGCCGACCGCGGCGAGCGGGTCGATCTCCGACTCTTCGACCTCTTTTTCCCGGCGGAACCAGTCGGCGGATGGCAGGTACCGGGCGAGTTGCAGGCGGTCGACAAAGTGCCCGAAGCCGTGTTTGGAGAGGACCTGTGCGATCACGCGGAGGCGTGCGAAGGTCTTGACGGTTCGTGGCAAGGCGACAAGGGACATGGGAGACTCGTATGAATCGGTATTGTGGAGCTACGCATGTATATTCCGGCCGGCTGGAAGGATCGTCAAATGCAGAAAATCATCGCGTGGAAATCCTGAGTTGGTGTCGAACGGGCGGTCCTGAGCCGGCCGTGCTTGACGCGAGACCGATGCGGGACGAGACTCGAAACCGCAGATGTGGCCATTGTTTCGTCAGGTCATTTCGTGGGCATCGTCCTGGGGGAGATATTGCCGGATTCTCATTGCGCTGTTTCTGTTTCGCGGCGTCGTGCTGCTTTGCGTGCTTCCGCCGTTCGAGGGGTGGGATGAGTATCAGCATGTCGCCTATGCCGCGTATCTCGTGGAAGAAGGTCATCCTCCGCAACTCGGCGAGGACAGTCGCATACCCCCGTGGATGCACGCCGCACTGGTGAAGTACCCGCACAGTCATTTCGGGGTCGAACAGGTCGGCATCATTGGCGGGCTGACGTACGAGCAGTACTGGACGCAGGCGTCGCCGCCGACCGTGCTCGTCGAAGAGTCGGCAATTCCGCTGTATCAGGCACAGCATCCGCCGCTCTATTATCGCCTGATCGCGCCGATCGTGCGTCGGATGTGTCCGACGTCGGATCTTCGATCGTTGATCGGCGTCCTGCGCGGGCTCAACCTGCTGCTGGGTGCGGCGGCGATGGCGCTTTTCCTGTGGGCTGTGGGGCGGCTGACGACGGACGGGCCGCATCGATACCTGATTGGACTGCTTGCGGCAGTGCAACCGCTTTTTCTAATGAATTGCGTGCGGGTGGCCAATGATGCGCTTGCGGTTCTGTTGGGCAGTGCCGCTGTGGTTGCGCTGCTTGTGTGTGCCGATCCCCTGGCGTGGAAGGGCCGGCTGGTCGGCGGAGTTGCACTGGGCGCGTCGATCCTGGCGAAGACGGTGAATCTCGGTCTTGCGCCGTTTGCATGCGTCGCGGCGATCTGGCCTGCACCGCGCGGCTCAAGGTGGGCTGTGCGGTCACTCGTGGCGCTGCTGGTCGTACTCGCTCCGGCCGTCGTGCTGACGTACTCTTACTTCAGTGGGAACGTTTCCCGTTACGGGATGCTCACGCCGATGCAGGAGGCGGTGCGAAATCGTTCGGAGGGGCGCACCTGGCGCGATGCCGCCGCCGCGGCGCGGCAGATCAACTGGCCGGACGAGCTGTCCCGCCGATTCATCCGCCGCAGTCTCTGGGCGGGCGCCTGGAGTTTCGTCAACGTGCCGAGATGGATGCATCGCGGCTACGAATGGATGTATCTCGCCGCTGCGGCTGGATATTTCTGGCTGATGTGGCACAAGCGGCGTGTCGCGCGGCCGCTGTTTCTGACGTATCGTACGATCGCGCTTCTTGTCGTCCTTAATGGTTCCGTGGCGGCGGGGCTGATGTATCACATGCTGCACAGCAAGATGCTCTGCGGCACGATCACCACGAACACGTGGTACGCGGCGGTGACGTTTCCGTGGATGCTCTGTCTCGCGTGCCAGGGATGGGCTTGTTATCCCGGCAGTCGGCTCACGGCGATCTTCGGCGGAATGCTGCTGTCTATCCTGATCACGGCCGAGTGGTATGGAGTTTTTCTCGGCATGATTCCCTACTACACGCAGGCGGGGTTTTTCTCGCTCTCCATCGAGCGGCTTGCATCATTGCATCCGGTCTGGCTACACCCGGCGGTGGGCGGTGCGGCGATCCTTGGAGGTATCGCGACAGGGGTTGTGGCAGTCGGCGCGTGGGTTCGTTCGATGAGTGCAGCGCCCGTCTCACAATTCAGGTCATCGGAATGATGTTGGCCGGCAGAAGGTAGCAGAAGCGGCGTCGTAACCGATGGAGACGCCTTGCGATCAGGTCTTGATGCCGTCCATCGAGACCACGGCGACCGGGCCGAAGATCAGCACGGGCAGCCAGGCCGGCAGAGCGGGGTTAAGCCCGAGGACGCTGAGGTCCACGCTCTGGCATAAAAAAGTGATGACGTAGCAGAGGCCGCAGACGAGGAGGCACTGGCCGCCGGCGACGATGACCGATGGGCGTTCGCGGTTGAGGAAGAACGGAATGCCCAGGCAGAGCATGATCATGTTCATGAGGATGACAGTGAGCCGTTTGTGTTTGATCTTGATGAATTCAGTCGTGCCGGATTCGGCGAAGCGTTCCTGAAGCCGGGCAATCTCCGGCAGACTCAGGAAGCTGGTCCAGAGCGTGGCCTGCTGAAGGGCGAGTTCCTTCGGAGTGAGGTCTGAGGCGTATTCCTGAACGGGCACGTCGCCCAGTTCATCTTCCGTCAGTGCGGCCGCGGCGCCGGCGGACGTTTCCGACGGACGATTGACAAACTTCATGCGGCGACCGCGCTCCAGGTGCCAAAGCCGTCGTTCTTCATCCCAGCGGGCTCGATCGGCACGGATGACCTCGCTCATACGGCTGTTTTCGTCGCGTCGCATGATGAGCACGCCGCGCATCTCCCGTGCACGGGGATGAAACTGGGCTGCGGAGACGAGGGAGTTATCGCGGTCGGGCTGGAACCAGACGGCGAAGGAGTTTCGGCCCTCGATGTCACCGTGTTTTCGTGCCAGCTTGTCGGCAAATCTCGGGATGAGGACCTCCTGATCGAAGAACCAGACGGCATTCAAGGCCAGCGAGGCCAGCAGCACCGGCGCCGCGACGCGGTAGAGACTGGTGCCTGATGCGAGGATGGCGGTCAGTTCGTTGGTGCGATGCAACCGGGCGAGGGTGCAGCAGGCAGCGACAAGCAGGATGGTGCCGGCGAGCTGGGAGAAGTAGAGGAAGAGGTTGTAGCCGTAGTAGTCGATGATCTTGGTGAAAGTCTGAGCGCGGGTGTCGGACTGGATCTTGGTGAACTCGTCCAGGTTGACGAAGAGATCGAGGACGATGTAGAGGCCGATCATGACCGCCAGGGCGATCAGGTAGTTGGTCAGGAAGGCACGCAGGATGTAGCGGTCGATGATCTTCATCGGGGCAACTTCAATTCTGTCGGCTCACCCTGCTTGCGTTCGGGTGCATCATCATCCGGTCGTCGAATAAAACTCCGCAGCTCACTGCGCTACACGCTATCGCTTCAGATACCTGGCGGTGATAAAAAACGTTGCAAAGTAAATGAAGATCGTGCCTCCCCACATGACACCGAGACACAGGGCAGCGTAGTCCGGCTTGTCGGCGAGATTACGCCCCACGATGCTGGAGAGCACGACGAACAGCGAGGGCACGCAACTGATGCCGAAGGCCGTCAGCACCTGGCCGCCGCGCACGATGATGCCGAGCACTGCACCCATGACTACCACGGCGATGCTCGACAGTGAATAGGAAGCGCGGAAGTGAATCTCTCCGCGGACTTCGGATTTGAATTTCTGGACGTACTCCAGCAGCCGCTCGCACAGGCGCGTCTGTTTTCGCGGAAGGTCGCGTATCAGTTCGCCGGAGAGAAGCGGCTCCGGATCGAACGCCTCGGCCCGGGCTTTGAGCACCGGTTGATCCATGTAGGGTACGGGTTTGAGCGTTTCACGCGGTTTGCGGACGGCGCGGCTGTCATCCGTGCTACCGGCCCGGCTGATTTCCACGTTTCCGATCAGGTCAACCAGGATGACCGGCCTGGCGCGGTCGAAGGTGCTGCGCAGCTCGATCGTGGCGGTGTCCGCGGAGTAGACGAATGAACCTGCGTCGGTCTTCTCGATGACCCGCACCGAGCGCATCACCGGTCTTCCGTCATCCGGGTCCTGTGCGCCTTCGCGGGAGTAGACTTCGTACTCCACGCCGGGCCCGTTCAGACGAAAGAAGCCGTCGGACCGAAGTTGCTCGACCACGTACTCGTACATGTAAAGGGTCATCAGCTCTCGGGTGATGCCTTCGAGTCGGTCGGCGACTTCGGGGGCCAGTTCCGGATTACGCTGGAAGGCAAGGAGACTGCCCAGGGTTTCGAATTTCGTCTTGCGGCGCATGGCCAGCGGAATCTCGAAGGGCGGCAGCGACTGGTGCGCGAGATCGAAGTATTGTCCGCGGGCGGCGTCGTACAAGTGGACGCCGTGGAGATCGACGGCAATCTGCGGAGCGTGCTCACTGCGGTGGAAGTCGATGATGGTCGCGTCGGCCGTGCCGTAGCGCATGATCTCCTCGTCTTCCATCTCGACGAAGCTCACGCCGGTCAGCAGGAGATAGGTGTGACCCTCGGTCGGCCGTCCCTCGAGGCGGCCGGGGTCGAGGATTTCACAGCGGCTGGCCATGATGCGGTGCCGTCCGAAGACCAGCGGCTTGGCCCGCTGAAACTGCTGCACAACGATCGCCGGCAGATCACGGCGGGTGATGTCCTCAATCTGGCGGGTCAGACTGGGGATCATGTAATTCCACGCCCAGTAGGTGATGAGCGTGACGCAGAGCCCGAGCAAGCCGGCGGAGAGCAGGAGCCGGTGGATGTTGATTCCTGCGGCCCGGCAGGCGATGACCTCATTATCGGAGGCCGAGCGGCCGTAGGTGATGGCGGCAGAGAAGAGGGCGGCGATGGGCAGGATCAGCGTAACCGCCACGGGCGTGAGGAAGGCGAAGACTTTCATCATGTCTTCGGCGCCGATGCCTTCGCCTTTGAAGATGTTGGCCACGCCGCCGCCGAGGACGACCAACAGGGTGAGGGCGATCGCCGTCAGGGCGAAGGTCTTGAGGAGTTCCCTGGCAAGGTAGAGGTGAAGGGTGAGCATCATGTGAACGATCGGGCGAACCGGCTTCTGACGACGCCATTGGTCGTCACCGCGCGGCAGAGGGGAAGTCTAGGGGTCGAAGGGGATTCGTCAAGCCGGTGATCCGGCGTCGCCATCGGGCGTGCGGGGGCTTGACTTTTCGCGCAATGCCTGCTCTTATCTATGAGTTATGGCAGCCGTCGGCGTGCAGTATCTCGTCGGCGCGGTGCTGCCGGTTTCCTTCATGGAGCATTCGCCGGGCCGCCAAAGTCATCCTGCAGCGGCGCCACATCGACGAATGTCCTGCCTGCGCGTAATGAAGACCGCGCACTCCAGCGAAGCGGGCGTATTTCATACGGGAATTCTTATCGTCAGACATCGGTGACGTGCGCATGGCGCGCATGCGGTTCGTCGTATGACGATCAGATCGGACCGAGGCGCTCGGTCCCAGGGGCAAGCAGATGGCGAATGTGACCAAGGCGGTCGGTACTCGGACCGACATGCTTCACAAGTGGCGCGTCGAAGACTCGCTGGAACTCTACAACGTGCGCCAGTGGGGGGCTGGCTTCTTCGGGATCAACGAGCGCGGCAATGTCATCGTCTCCTCGCGCGGCGCAGAAGGGCCGTCGATTGATCTGAAGGAACTGGTCGACGAGCTGATGGAGCGCGGCATCGAGATGCCGATTCTGCTGCGCTTCTCCGATATTCTTCGCGCCCGGATCGTGCAACTCTGCGAGGCGTTCCGAAAGTCGTTCGAGGAGAACGGCTACACCGGTCGCTACATGGGCGTCTACCCGATCAAGGTCAATCAGCAGCGGCATATCGTTGAGGAAATCGTGCAGTACGGTTCGCCCTATACTTTCGGTTTGGAGGCCGGATCGAAGCCGGAGCTGCTGGCTGTGCTGGCGACGCTCGAATCGCCCGAGCCGCTGGTCATCTGTAACGGATACAAAGATTACGAATACATTGATATGGCCCTGTGGGCGACCAAGCTCGGCAAGACGGTCATTCTTGTCGTTGAGGAGTATGCCGAGCTTGAGCGGATCATCGATCGCTCCCAGGTGCTTAAGGTGCGGCCCCGGATGGGCTTCCGCATGAAGCTGGCGGCGCGCGGCTCGGGTCGCTGGCAGGAGTCCGGCGGCTCGCGGTCGAAGTTCGGCCTGACCGTGACGGAAATGCTCAAGGGGGTCGAATTGCTTCGCAGCGAGGGCATGCTCGACTGCCTGGAGCTGACACACTTTCACATCGGCAGCCAGATCACGAACATCCGCTCGATCAAGGAAGCGCTCGCCGAGGGTTGCCGCATCTACCTTGAGCTGACCAAGCTCGGTGCACAGATTCGCTACTTTGACGTGGGCGGCGGCATGGCGGTGGACTATGACGGCAGCTCGAGCAACTTCGCCTCCAGCGCCAACTACACCATGCAGGAATACGTCTCCGACGTCGTCTCCGCCGTGGCCGAGGCGTGCAACTCCATGGACCTGCCGCACCCGACGATCGTGACCGAGTGCGGGCGGGCCATCACGGCGCATCACTCGGTGCTCATCTGCAACGTGCTCGGTGTGACCGAACTGCCGGACATTCCCGTGCCGCAGTCGCTGCCGGAGGAGGCGCCCCAGGTACTGCACAATCTTCTGGAGACCTACAGCTCCACGACCGCGAAGAACTTCCAGGAGGCCTACCACGACGTGCTCCACCTTCGCGACGAGGCCCTGTCGCTCTTCAAGCTGGGCTATCTCACGCTGGGCGACTGCGCGACGATGGAAGGGCTGTTCTGGGCCACCTGCCGGAAGATCGCCCGGATCATGGAAGAGAAGGACTATGTCCCCGACGAACTACAGGGGCTTCGCGCCCAGTTGGCCGATACCTACGTCTGCAATTTTTCGGCTTTTCAGTCGGTGCCGGACTGCTGGGCCGTCGGGCAGCTCTTCCCGATCATGCCGATCCATCGGCTGAGCGAGGAGCCGACGCGTCGTGGCATTCTTGCGGATATCACCTGCGACTCTGATGGGAAGATCGACAAGTTCATCGATCTGCGCGACATCAAGAACGTGCTCGAGCTTCACCCTTATACAGGCGAGAGCTATTACCTGGGCATCTTCATGACCGGGGCGTACCAGGAAATCCTCGGCGACATGCACAATCTCTTCGGAGATACGAACGCCGTGCACGTGACCATCGGCGACGACGGTCAGTACTTCATCGAACACGTTGTCGACGGCGACACGGTGCAGGAGGTGCTGTCCTACGTTCAGTTCTCAGCCGACAGTCTGGTCGCGCGGCTGCGGCGAACGGTTGAAGAGGCGGTTCGCAGCAAACGCATCACCTTCAACGAATCCGCAGAGTTCCTGCGTCGCTATGAGACGGGCCTGAAGGGTTACACCTACCTGGGCGGGTAGTCGTTGGCTGCAATGGGCAATCCACTTTGAAATGCTCGTAGCTTGTGCAGCCGGTCACGGCCTGCTTTCTTGCCCCGGATTGGTATTATCACACCTCTGACAGCCACCAGGGCGGCTGCAATTGGCTATGCTGGACTGAGTATACATGATGCGGGGAATTGTCTGCCCTGCGCGGGCGAACCGGTTATAATCCGGCCCGAATCCGAGGGTTATGCCGATAGCAAAGCAGGGCATTGTAGCCCGCGATCGGCATGGAACTTTGCTGCGATGCCCACGTTTACCTACACCGCACGCAACGTCGAAGGGAAGACGGTCACCGGAGTGGTGACGGCCGATAACCAGCAGCACGTTCTGCGCACGCTCGATGAGCAGTCGCTCTTTCCGGTGGAGGTACTTGAGGGCGGAAAGGCCCAATCAGGGCTCGGTGGACGCAAACGCAAAGTCCAGCCGACCAAAATAGCGGTTTTCTATTCTCAGTTTGCCGACCTGCTCCGCGCCGGCGTCCCGGCGCTTCGCTCGCTGGACGTGCTCCACAAGCAGACGTCGAATCCGGTGCTCAAGGAGGTTCTGGCGGAGGTTCGCGAAGACCTGTCGAGCGGTGAGACGCTGGCCGATGCGATGGAGAAGCATCCGAATGCCTTCAGCCCGCTCCACGTCTCGATGATTCGCGCCGGCGAAAAAGGCGGCTTCCTCGAAGATGTGCTGGTGCGCATCGCGATCTTCACCGAGCGTCAGAACGAGCTGCGCAACAAGCTGATCGGCTCGATGCTGTACCCGATGATGCTGATGCTCGTCGGCGGTGCGGTGGTGGTGCTGTTGCTCGTGTTCGTCGTGCCGAAGGTCAAGTCATTCCTCCGCGGCGATCTTCCGTTCATGACGCAGATTGTCTTCGGCATGTGCGATTTTCTGAAGGAGCACGGCACGAGCGTGGCCGGGGTGACCTTCGTCGTCCTGCTGATGCTGGCCGGAGCCCTGCGGAGCCAGGCCGGGCGTCATTTCCTCGATCGCGTCCAGCTCAAGATTCCGAAGTTCGGCAAGGTGGTGACCCTGGTGGCCATCTGCCGCTTCTGCCGCATTCTCGGTACGTTGCTGCACAACGGTGTTCCGATCCTGCAATCGCTGAAAATATCGCGGGACTCTGCGGGCAATCGACTTCTGATGGCGGCCATCGACGACGCCACCGAAAGCGTGCGCAAGGGCGCGGCCCTGGCGGCGCCGCTGGGACGCAGCGGCCTGTTTCCGCTCGACATCGTTGATATGATCGCGGTCGGTGAGGAGAGCAATAATCTTGAGAACGTACTGGTCACCATTGCCGATTCGTACGAGACGCGCACGGCCCGTGAAATTGACCTGATGGTGCGTTTCATTGAGCCGCTGCTGCTTGTGCTGATGGCGGGCGTGGTGGCGGTGATTGCCGTGGCGCTGCTGCTGCCGATTCTGTCGATGAGCAGCGGCGCGGTTTAGGATAGCATGTGCGACGACGCCGGCTGCGTGCAGCCGGGAGCGGGGCAGCCGTACCACGGCCGCAGGACTACGATCTCGATGGCCCGTTGTAAAGATGAAAGTGAAATCGAATCTGTCCGGAAGGGTCTTCCCGGCCGCGGATTCACGATGAATGGAAGGAGAACTTAAGATGAATCGCAAGAACACAAAACGCACCAAGGCGCCGAGGAAGGGCTTTACCCTGCTGGAAATCCTCCTCGTCGTGGGTCTGCTCGCCCTGCTGGCGGCCTTCGCCATTCCGAATTTCATCACGCAGGGTGAAGAGGCCAAGAAGAAAATGGTCCGCGCCGCGATCGGCCCGAACGGCACGATCACCCAGGCGATCGACATGTACAAGTTCAACACCGGGCAGTATCCGGAGGAACTCAAGTACCTCGTCGAGAAGCCGCGCGACGACGACGTGGCGAAGAAGTGGACCGGTCCCTACATCAAAGACCTGGCCATGCTCAAGGACCCCTGGGACAACGACTACATGTACCAGGCCCCCGGTCAGCGCAATCAGGATGGCATCGATCTCTGGAGCAAGGGTGCCGATGGTCGTGACGGCACCGAGGACGACATCAACAACTGGAAGGATGATCGGTAGAAATACTGTATCTTGAATTGCGTCATAAGCAGAGTGGATGTGGAACCGGGGCCGCTGCCTTTGGGCGGAGTCGGTGCTGAAAAGTTTGGGTGGGATGATGAGCGGACACACGCAACTCATGATCAAGTCGCGCTGTCGCCGCTGTCTCCACGCTTTTACGCTTCTGGAGGTGCTCATCGTCCTGTCGTTGCTGGTGCTCCTGGCGTCCATGGCGTGGCCGCTGGTTCAGAGTCAGATTCTGGCCTCGGAGCTTCCTGAAAGCGCGAGCCGGATGCGTGAGACGCTCTACATGACGCGCTCCGCAGCGATGCTCGAGCATCGTCGGCATCGCATCCGCTTCGCCCCCGGCGAACAGCAGCCGATCATCGAGGTCGAGCTGGATCCCATTCTTCGCCCTGGTGAGTGGGTACATTGCACCTATCCGTGGACTCGAGAACCGATTCTTCTCGAAGATGTGCAGGTTCACGGTATCCTTCCCGGCCGGCCTGATTATCTGAAGCCCGTCTCCGCGACGGAGGATGCCGGCGGCCGTACGCGCGAGAAAGAGGCGCAGCGTGATCTGTCGCTGGATGTGGGCGTTACTGCCGGTCAGCAGATCGGCTCGATCGGTGTGGCCACGGCGAACGACCAGGCGGAGCTCGATCCGCAGCGTCCGCCGATCGTCTTCGAGACCAACGGTTCATCTGACTGGGCGACTATCGTCTTGGCCCGAGTCCTACCGGAAGTGCCGCTTGATGAGCAGACACTGCAGCTCTGGGTGGTGCTCGACGGGCGTACGGGGCTGGCCCGGGTGCAGGAACAGATTACGGAGGCGCAGCTTGCCGACCCCGGCTTCTACGTGCAACGCGAGAAGCTGGAGCTTCCGGATGTGACCTCCACGAAAGACCTTTCGCTGACGATCACCACGGACGAAGCCGGTAATCTGGTCGATCCGACTTCGATGCCCAGCGGTCAGGGTGGTGGCTTCGGCGGCGCCGGCGGCATGGGCAGAGCCGGCGGTGGTATGACCGATCCGTCTCAAGGTGGGTTGCCTGGTCAGGGTGGGATTCCCCCGGTCGCGCCGCCTGCGGTTCCCGAGCTGGCAGAGACCCGAGACGAGATGGATCAGCTCGAGGAGCAGCTCGCGGATTCCGACCTCTCCGACGAGGAAAAGGAAGAAATACGACGGAACTTCCGCAGCGGTGGCCGACCGCGATAGGCACGCCACATCCTGTCCAACTTCTGTCAGCAGATCGGCATCGCCGATTCTGATGTAAGCATTTGATAGATATAAAGATAAGGCAGACTGTATCGGTGCTGGCCTTATTCTTCTCATTCAGCACGGTCGGACGATCATACTGCGACGATTGAGGCCGTGGTCGGTACAAGATGGAGTTCGGAGAGGATACCGCGCCCGTGGGGCGGGTGGGATATCACCCTGAGCATACCGGCAGGGTGTTGCCGATCATCGCGGATGGTCAGAGCGATGGGTTCGGTCGGATCACGCTCGATCCGCGGCGGGGGTCGCAGTTGTGCGAGGAACGTGTGTGTCGTGGCAGAAAGAGTTCCATATCAACATTGCACGACGAAGAGATGCCATGTCAGGCGGGCTGGCCTGCGAGCGGCGGCGCTGTTCGAGGTGGTCGTATCGTTGTCGATCCTGATGGTGGCCATGGCCGTGGTCGGTGCGACGTTTCGCAACGGCGCCTATCACGTCGAACTGGCTGAACGTCTGAACCAGGCCAATACCCTGACCGAGCGATTGCTCTGTGAACTCGACCTCGGCCTCCTGCCCATTATGCAACCGGTCGCGGCCGATCAGCTCTCCGGTGCGAACCGCACCCAAGAGATTTCCGGCTGGTTTGCGGAGGATGCTCCGCCGGGCATGTCCTGGAAGATCGAAGTGGCGGCGGATCAGAACGTGCCGGGCGTCATGAAAGTCGGTGTTCACATCTTTCTGGGCGACCCCGACGGCGGTGAGAACAGGCAGCAGCGGCTGTTGACGACTTATGTCTTCCGCGCCGAGCCGCGCAGCATCAACCTGCAGAACGACTTTGGTATCGAGGAAGAACAACTCGCGCTGCTCACGGATGCCATCCCCGGCGGCGCGGCGATGTTCGACCCGAACAATTTCGATCCGCGCGCCATCGCGCAACTGGATCTGGATACGCTTCGGGAGCTCTTGCCGATCCTGATGGCGGCCTTTGGCGGCGAGATGGGGGCCGGTCAACTCGACGCGCTCATGCAGATGGTGCAGCGCGGCGACATGGCCGGGTTGCAGAAAATGGCTGAACAGGCGGGCGGCGGACAGGGTGGGCTGCCGGGCGTTGGCGCTCCGGCGATTCCTGGCGGCGGTGGTACGGGTTTGCCGCAAGGTGGTCGACGCGGAGGGTCCGGCGGGTCGTCGGGGCAGCGCGGCGAGCGGGGGGGCGGAAAATGATTTCGCACGCGCGACATCAACGACCTCGGCGGGCCATGACGCTGATCGAAGTTCTCCTGGCCATGGGGCTGATGACCTTCGTCGCCGCGACGATGTTCATGTTCTACGACATCTCGCTGAAGACGCGTGAGGATGGCACGCGGCGCATCACGGACAAGAACCTGGCGCGCGTCGTCGCGCTCAAGATCGCTGACGAAGTGCGCTCGGCCAACGGATTCCTGCAAGGCGCCGGTGCAGGTATTGGCGGCCGTGAACGCATGATCATGCTTCAGACGGTGGTCATTCCCGACAAGGAGCTTTTCGTTCGCCGGCGGATCGAAGATACCCCGCTTCCGGGCCAGAGCGACATTCGACAGGTGCAGTACTACCTCGCATGGGATGACGAGCAGAGCTTCCTTTACGAAGACGGCACGAACGGACCTGCGCCGCTGGGACTGGTTCGCCGCGAAGTTCGAACGATCAACCAGACTATCCTGCGGGAGGATCAGCAGCAATCCGTAGACCTTGATCTCTACGCGCCGGAGTTGAAGTATCTGCGTTTTCGCTATTTCGACGGCGTTGAATGGCTGTCGAGTTGGGACCTGGGTGATGCCCCCATGGCCGGTATGGGTAATTCGCTGCCGCAGGCCGTGGAGATCACCGTCGGCTATACGGCCATTCCGCCGCCTGTCGAGGAGGAGGAAGAGCTCGATCTGGATCAGTCGGATCTGCTTCCGGCGCCTCCGGAGCCCTATTCGGAAGAGACCTATACGGTGGTCGTTCGTCTTCAGCAGGCCGACACGTTTTTCGGTTCGCGCCTGATGCGCGCCCAGCGGCCGACCACCGGCGGCAAGGGGGCGGCGCGATGAAACGTCGCCCAATTCTCTTAACGGTTTCAGTCGGTGCTCGCCGCGGCGGGGCTGCGCCACGCGGGATGATTCTCATCGTCGTGTTGTTCATGATCGTGCTTCTGGCTCTGCTGGCCGCCAGTTATTCGTACATGGTGCAGGCCAACATGCGCGCCGCGATGGCCGGACATTATCAGTTCCAGGCGAAAATGGCCGCCGAGAGCGGTTTTCAACGGACGGTCGCCATCCTGCGAGAGGCGCGAAACGATCCGTCTGTCTGGTTCAATAACCCGCAGGCCTTTCGCGCGGTTCTGGTGGAAGGCACCGAGAAGGCCGTAACGAGTGCCGAGGATACGATCATCCGTCGCAGCGAGACCGGCTGGTACGATCCAAACGCCGAGCCCGCCTGGCGGTTCAATGTCGTGGCCCGGAATTACGAAGACCCGACAACAGTGCGATACGGCGTGACCGACGAATGCTCAAAGCTGGATCTGAACTCAGCGACACAGGAGCAGTTGTGGCGTCTGTTCGAACGGGTCATCCCGCAGGATACAACCAACCCGGTGGACGTTGGCGTGCTGGTGGATTCGCTGCTGGACTGGCGTGAGCCGGGCAATTCGCCGCGTGCCAATGGCGCGAAGAATGAGTTCTACCAGTCGCTCGAACCCCCTTACGCCTGCAAGGGTGCGCCGTTCTCGACGATCGAGGAGTTGTTGCTGGTGCGAGGGTTTTCCGCCTGGGTACTCTTCGGCGAGGACTACAACCGCAACGGGCTGCTCGATCCCAACGAGGACGACGGTGACGCATCGTTTCCGCCGGACAACGCCGACGGTGTTTTGTATGCAGGAATTGCGCCTTTCCTGACGGTGTGGTCGCGCGAGGCGAACGTGTCGGCGGACCAGCGACCGCGCATCAATCTGAACATGCGCGACACGCAGAAATTGCAGGAGCTGATGTCCGAGGAATTCAGCGCGGAGATTGTCAGCTATGTCATGCAGGTTCGCAGCGGAGGCATGGCGTTTAACAGTGTTATGAATCTGCTTCCTGCGCCGCCGCCACCGGAAGCAGAAGACGCGCCACAAGATCCACAGCTTCCCGACGATCCGTTGAACCCGATCGAAGACCCTGCCGCATCTCAACCTACGACGGATGAAGCCGCTGGAATCGATGCCGGTTCGCAACCGGCTACGACCGATCTAGATCAATCCGGCGCCGCGTCCGAGAAAAGTCCGGACGCCAAGCCGCCGTTGTTCAAGGATCTGACGGAGGTTCCGCCGCCGGGTACGTATGAAGACCTCCACCTGATACTCGATCGCCTGACGACGGACCCGGTGCCCGGCTATTCGGGTCGGATCAACGTCAACACGGCGCCGCGGGAGGTGCTCGCAACGATCGAGCAACTGACGGATGAGGAGGTAGAGGCGATTCTGGTTGCGCGCGGCGATCTCGCGCCGGAAGAACGGCGAACGCCGGCCTGGGTACTGACACGCGGCGCGCTGGACGAGACGAAGTTTCGGTGGATCCTGCCGCGGCTGGCGACGAAGTCTTCGGTCTTTCAGGCGGAGTGCGTGGGTTACGCGGATCACGTGGGTGTTATGGATCGGTTTAACGTCGTCTTTGAGCTGCGAGGTCCGATCGCCCAGGTAATCTACACGCGAAGTCTCAACGAACTCGGCACGGCCTACACGCCGCACACCGATGAGCTGCGCACGGCCACGCAGGGAGGATCGACCCGGACGAAGCGATGAATCGGCAGGCGGTGAAACCGCACCAGATAACGGGACGTCGGTAAGGAACGATGGCATTTTCCGCAAAACAACTGTTGACGCTCGACTGGAATCGCAGGGACCTGCGCATGATGGTCGTGCGTCCACGGTCCGACGGCGTCGATCTCATCAAGGCGGTGGCCGTTCCAATTCCGCCGGAGGTCCGCGTCGAGGAGCCGGCTGCCTTCGGGCCTTTCATCCGGGAAGCGATGCGCGAGGCGAAGATTGGCGTGAAGCGCGCGATCCTCAGCGTGCCGCGCGATCAGGTGGTGCTCAACACGCTGAACCTGCCGCCGATGCCGCCCGAAGAAATGCCGGCGATCGTGCAGTTTCAGGTGGTCAAGGAGCTGCCGTTTTCCGCGGACCAGGCGACGCTCGACTTTGCGGTCTGCGGCGTCTATGAACCCAAGGCGCCGAGCAGCGTGCTCGTCGCGGCCGTTCGTAATGAAGATCTGAATTACTACACGAAGGTCTGTTCGGAAGCCGGTCTTCATGTGCTCTCGATCGGTCTTCGGCCTTATTCCAATCTCGTCGCCATTCTCAGCAATGCGCCCGACCTTGCCGCGAAAAACGTGTTGCTCGTGGAAGTCGGTCCGCAACTGACCGAGATCGACATCATCAAGAAGGGCGTGCTGTCCTTCTCGCGCAGCGCGTCGGTCTCGCTGGCCGACATCGCCGCCGAGGCGGGTGAGGCGTACAAGGACAGCCGCATCGCCGGTCCCGCCGTGAAGGAACGCGAGCCCGACGATGTATCCGCGAAGGTGGTTTCGGCCATGATGGTCGAGATCATCCGCTCCTACGAGGCCTATCGGGCGACCGATCCGACGATCAGTCTCGATCAGATCGTGGTCTGCGGATCGTCGGGCATTGAGCCGCAACTGGCGCAGGCGCTCGCGGCACGGTTCGCGACGATGGCCGAGCTTTTCGCTCCGGACAAGGCACTGGAGCTGACGGCGCAGCGGGCCCGTGAACTACGCGGCTTTTCCGCCGCCGTGGGCCTTTCGATGGGCCACAGTCGCAAGGGGCTGGACCACATCGATTTCCTGCATCCGAAGAAGCCGGTCAGCAAGAAGCAGCTCCGAATGCGCAAGGTACCGGTGGCCGTGGCCACAGCGGTGCTCTTCATCGGTTCGGCGGTGATGTTCCACATGCGCTTCATCGCACCCCGGCAGGCGGTCGTGGAAGTACTGCGCGACGAGATCGATGCCAAGAAGCGCGAAGAGCGCAAGATCGTCGAATTCAAGAACAAGGTCGATGCGCTGGAGGGATGGATCGAGTCGGAGCAGTACTGGCCGCTCCTGATCGTCGGCTTGACCGAGGTATTTCCGGATCAGAAGGAGGCCTATCTGACGCGGCTCGATTTCGAGACGCGGCCGAAGGGGCGCTCGGCCGGACGCGAAAGCGTCGCGCGACTGAAGTTTCGCACCGTCACCATGGGGACGGTGAACGACATGGCCAACAAGTTCCGCGAGGCCGGCTTCGCGAATGTCGTTACCGGTCGAGAGACCGCGTCTGGGACACGGGACGCCTATGCGCGGGATACTGGCATCGACCTGGATATTCCCGATCGTTCGATTCTGCTCGCGGCGAGAGCGTCGCGCCTCTCGCATGAAGCCGAGACGAATACGCTGCCGGTGGAGCAGGATGCGCCTCCTGCGGAAGCGGTCGAGCCGGATGCGGAGCCGGCCGACGAGCGACCATTGCCCGATTCTCCTGCGCAGAAGAAGCCGGAGCCCGCTCGCGCCAGAGCGCCTGAGACGGCTTCACCGGTGAAAGCCGCGGCGGACAGCAAGCATCAGGAAACGGCCATTCCGGTAGCGCCGGCTCGCGAGCAGACGGCGACAACGAAGGTCAATCGTGCGCGCCCCGGCGAAACGCAGCGGCCCGGTCAGTCGTCCGGCAGAAAGGGGGCCGGCCGATGAATCCGCGTGAACGCATGCTGGCGATCCTTGTCGGAGGCGCCGTGGGGCTGGTGATGGTGTACCAGGCGGTGAACTTCGTGTTCATAAAGCCGATGGTGCGCGCCCAAGTCGAGCAGGAAGAGCTGGAGCGCGAGATCGAACGACTCGACGGCGTGATACGAAGTCGCAAGTATCTCGCGCAGCGCTGGCTGACGCACACGAGCCACACCCTGTCCTTTAACCGAGCGGACGCGAGCAACCGATTCGGGCAGGACCTCAAGCAGCTTGCCGAGCGACACGGCTTTGACAACGCCCTGTTCACGCCGATTACCGGTTCCAAGCTGGGCTCCCGGACAGACATTACCACAGTGGGTTATCGCGTCGTCGCAGAAGGCCGCTATCCGAAGGTCCTCGCTTTTCTGCGTGATCTGTATCGCACGCCGTATCTCAGTGCAGTCACGCGCTTGAGCATTATGCCGGCGCAGCAACGCAGTCGCGCCTTTGACGAGGTCAAGATGGAATTCACCATCGAGACGCCGGTATTGCCGGTGATCGACAAAAAAGACATTCAGGAAGTCGCTTCGGCCGCGACATTGCCGGAGGATGTCGCGCTGGACGGCACACCTGTGCGGGATTTTGTTCGCTCGGACGAAGAGTTCGCCCTGCTGGATCGACGAAACATCTTCAAGCCGTATATCCCGCCACCACAGAACGTGGTCATGCTGACCAACGACGACTGGAAGACCGTCGCCGCGAAAGTTCGCTTTTATTGGGAGGGGGAGGTCCACGAGAGCAAGGCACAGGTGATCGGCAGCAAGGCGCAGCAGTCGGTCAGCGGCTTCGGCGACATCGTGGAGATCGAGGGCTCCTACGCCGACGGCAAGACGTTCGGCCCGCAGCGGCTGGATTTCAACACGCGGCAGGACTGGACCTACACGATCCCGGCGCACCATCCGCCACCGCCGCCCGATGTGGTCGCTTTCGCCGTCGACAACAAAGATAAGAATCCGGTGGATTTCACCGTCGTGCTAACCTTCGAGGACGGCAAGACCAAGACCTATCCGCCGATGCGGATTCAGCCGGGTACCGTGCTGGACGTGGATGAGTTCAAGGTCCGGTCACTGAGCGTATCCGCCACGTATGCGTCCGGGAAACCAGTCAATCCTGCGACGTTCAACCCGCGCAAGGAGAAGCAGACTTACACGATTCCGCCGGAGCCAGCGGAGGCGGTCGTTCATACGCCGCAACCGGTCAGCGACCCGCCGGCGGATGGGCAGTATACGGTATCGGGTCTGGTGACGTATCGCGGGACGCATGAACTCGTGGCAACGGCCGCGGGCAACAAGCGGACCGTTTTTGTCGCGGGTGAAGAGGGTCAGATCGACGGCGGCAAGCTTCTCGGGATTCATCCGCTCGGGGGCGTGGTGAAGATGCCGAGCGGGAATTATTACCTCTATCCACTGGGTAAAAAATTCACGGACCGTGTCAAACTGGAAGCCACCCACGAAGAGGAACTGCCGGCGGCAATCGACGCGTGGGTCTTTTCGATGAAGTGACCGCGGCCGACGGGGCCAGGCGCCCTGCGGTTTGGTGTGCGGAGGCACGATGATGAAAGCTACGAGCAACTCGCAAATGTCCTCTCATGATCGCGCGGCGATCCTTCGTTTCGCGCGATACGGCGTCGTGCTGCTGACGCTCACGGTTGCCGCGGTCATCGCGCGCGCGGAAGAATCCGCGACCACCCAGCCCGCCACGACGCAACCCGCTACGACACAACCTGCCGCCACGCAACCGGCCACGACCCCGTCCGATGTGGAAGATGCCCTGCGCAAGGCACGCATGGCGGCGCTGCAATCGGTGAACAAGGAAGCCGCCGAGCCGGCGGAAGACCATGCCGACGACAACATCAAGAAGCGTCTTCACACGCCGCGGCCCGTTCCACCGCCGCCGGTTGCGAAACCCGGCATCGCCAAGTCGGGTTCACCCGCGGAGCAGCCGGTGCAGCAGCCGACAGAAGCGGAGACCGTGACACCTGAAGCGAAGGAAGCCCCCGCGACACCGAGTGGTGACGTCGCCGCGCCGCAACCGGTCCACAGCCAGTTCACGACACTGACGTTCACCATGGCTGCGCCGGACCCGGATGCGCGGACGTATCGCTTCGATTACGACAACACGCCATGGCCCGACGTGCTGGCGGATTTTTCGAGGATGAGTGGGCTGCCGTTTCTCAACCAGCCCGATCCGCCGATTTCGGACGCTCTGACCTTCCGTAGCCCGCGGGAGATGACCTACCGGGAAGCGCTGAGCCAGATCAATGAGCTTCTGGTAGCCCGTCCGCTTAACAAGTACCTCATCAAGCGACAGGAAAACTACCTGCTGATCAAGCGACTTCCAGACTGGATACGCGAGATCGCCCCGAGCGAGATGTTCGATTCGTTCGAGGAGATGGAAGCGGCGAACCCCGATGCGTACGACATTGTCCTCGTGAATCTCGAGGTACCAAAGGGCTGGTCGCCCTTTGAGATCATTGAGAAGTACCGGCATATGTTCAGCGATACTTACGGCACGCAGGTCAACGGCGACCGGCTCGAACTGACCGGACTGGTTCAGGAACATCGGCGTTTCCGTGAAGTCATCAACCGACTGACGAGCATGACACCGGGCCCGCCGCCGTCCGACCCGCGACCGACGCTGACGATTCAGTTCAAGATTGCCCGTGCCGCCGATGTGCAGACGATGCTGCGCCAGCTTTACCCCGGCGCTGCGCCTGCGGCGCAGGCCCGCGGTCCGGGCATCGACCAGGTCGCGGAGACGGCGCGCAAGGTAGACATCTTCGCAGATGTGAAAAGCAACTCGTTGATCATCAAAGCGCAACCGCGCCTGCTCTCCGAGATCGCTGAGTGGGCGGCGAAGCTCGATACCGGCAGTGCGCTGAGTCTTCCGGTGATGAGGGTCGTGCGCCTTGAATATGCCGATCCGAACACCCTTTCGGCCGCATTGAAACCCATTTTCATGAAGGAGCAGCAGGCGCTGACCAAGCCCGATGGGCCGTACGTTTCGCCGGAGCAGCGCGCCGACATGGAGCGCGATATCTTCCCGGACCCCGCGAGCAATTCGGTGATTCTCATCGGTGGCGAGTCGGGTGTGCGTTCGGCCGAGCAACTGGTGCGCGAGTGGGACAAGCCCGGCGAGAACACGATCGACGAGATCATCGAGCTGAAGCATGCCGACGCGACGGAACTGGCCGGTATCCTCTCGCAGATCTTCCCCGCCGCTGCCAAGCCGGGCCAGTCGGCCGACCGTATCACACCGCGAACAAGCACTTCACTGCTTGTGTCGGTTTCCAAACGGACCTATGACAAGCTCCTTCCGCTTCTTGAGAAGCTGGATGTACCCGCGGAGGCCGAGGAAAAAGAACACCTTGTTCAGCCGAAGGCGGCGACGCCCAGCGCCCTGGCGGCGATCCTGCAATCAGCGATGTCCGGCGTCACGCCGGCTCGCCCCGCGCCGGGCGCCAAGCGCCCCGGTCAGCCGCCTGCACAGCCCGCCGCGGCGCCGATGGGCGGCCCGGGGCCCCGGTTCATACCCGATGATGCGACCGGTTATCTCATCGTGTACTGCATCGACACCGACTGGGAGCGGATCGAGCCGTTGATCCGCACGCTGGATGAACGCGCCGCCTTCTTCGAGCCGCGGCTGGTCACCTATACACTGGAACACGCCAGCGCCGGCGACGTGGTCAACATGCTGCAGCAGATGTTTCCGCCACAGCCGCCGGGCACCGGGCAGCCCGCGCCGCAGCAGCGAAGCTTCTTTGCCGATCTGTACAACAATACGGTGCAGGTGTTCGCGTCGGAGGAATTCGTCACCAAGATCACGCCGTTCATCCGGCAGCTCGACATCGAGACGACCGGCGAGTTGACGGTCATCAAGCTTGAGCACTCCGATGCGGAGACAATTGCGCCGATTCTCGCGCAGAGCGTCGGCGGCACGGCGGTCTCCCCGGCGCCGCAGGCGGCGCGCGTGGCGACGGCCGGCAAGGCGGCACAGGCCCAGCAACAGCCGATGACGGTGGCTCCGACGGGCGGCTCAGTGCGGATCGTGTCCGAACCGATCACCAATTCGCTTCTGGTCACCGCTCCGAGCAAGGAGCTGCAACAGATTCGCGATCTGGTGACCAAGATCGAGCATGAAGCGGCCGTCCAGAAGGATCGCGTCGAGCCGACCCGGGTGATTCTCTCGGCGCAGCATCGCACGGCGGAAGAACTGGTCGAGACGATGAGGTATCTCGCCGCCGCGCCAAAGCAGATTCCCGGCGGCCCGCGCGCCGCGGCCAGCAAGGATGTGGCCGATGCCGCCGCCGAAGGCCTGAAGATCGTGGCCAGCGGTCAGCAGGTAGTCATGGATGGCCCGCGCGATCAGGTGGCCAAGGCCGTGCTGCTTTTCGAGCAGATCGACGTGCCGCGCGAGCAGATGATCTTCCGCAAATATGCCGTGCAGGATGCGGAAGAAAACGAGAAGAAGCTCCGCGCCATGCTGGCCCAGAGTACGCCGCCGACCGTGACGGCGACGACCGGCCAGACCCGCGGCGCTGCTCCGCCGCCCGCGGCACCGAAGATCGCCACGCCGGAGAGCATCCTCATCTATGCGGACACCTACGAGAACACGCTGCTCGTCGGTGCCCGGTTGGAATCCGAACTGACTGAAGTAGAACGCATTCTCGAACTGATCTTTCGCGAGGCCAGCACGATCACCGGCGGGCCCGATCCGGACGACATCGACCTGGGCTTTTTCCTTGTCAAGCTGGAGCACAAGAAGGCCTTCGACATCGCGTTTGACGTTGAGGATATTCTCAATCCCGACCGCAAGTCGAGCGGCATCCGTCTCGACGAAGGACCGACCGAGCGGCTGCTGATGGTACGCAACTGCAAGCCCGGCCAGCGCGCCCGCGTCGAGGAAGTGGTGAAGGTCTTCGACGTGCCCAAGCGCGGCATGGTTCGACGGAACATCCGCACGCTCGATTCAGAGAAGCTGCCGCCGGACATGCTCGTGAAGCTGCTTCAGCAACGGTACGACAAGCCGATCAATCTGATCCCGCTCGGGGATGCCATGGGTCGGGTCAAGGTCATTGATATTCACGAAGGCGAAGAGGAACCCGCGCTGCCCTTGCGAAAGAGCCGCACGACGGGCGATGCGAATCCGTGCGTGCTGCCGCACAGCTTGATCGAGTCGCTGTCTGCGATCTCGCTGGGCCAGTCCGTTCATGCGAACCAGCCGATGGAGCTGCTTGAACCGGCGGTGTGTCCGATCTGCCAGCAGAGCCCGTGCATGTTGCCGGCGGAACTGCTTCGCTCAATCGACAGCGTGGCGATGAGCGCGGTCATGCACGACGCCGTAACCGATACCGACGCGCCAAAGAAGGGCGAGCGTGTCTTCTCCACGCAGACGCCGGAGGCACGCGAAGAGCCGGCCGAGGCAGCCACACAGGAGAAGGAGCCGGAATCGGTCTCGATCATCTATGACCCCGACACCGGGAAGATCATTCTTCGCGGTCCGGAGGACGAGCTCGAAATCCTGACGGACCTGATTGACGAGATCACCAGCGGCGATCAGCCGACAGTCTTTCGGGTCTTCCCGCTGAAGTATTCCGATGTCAACGTCGCGTCACATCTTCTGGAACAGATCTTCAACCAGGGTCAGGCCGTTGCGGCGGGCGGGCGCCGGGGCCGGCAGCAGCAACAGCAACCACAGATGATGCCCGTGCCGCAGGTGCCACAGCAGGGCCAGCCGGGTCAGCCCGGTCAGCAGGCCAAGCCCGGCACACCGCAGGCCCAGCAGCAGATGCAAATGATGCAGGCGATGCAGCAGCAGGGGCCTGCGCGCATCAAGGTGGTGCCCGATCCGCGAACCAAGAGTCTCTTCGTCGCGGCGCTCTTGTCGGATGTGCCGCTGATCGTCGATGTGCTTCGCAAGATTGATGCACCGGTTCCGCCAGGCGCCAGCGACATCCGCATGTTCCGTCTGACGAATCTCGACGCCACGCAGGTGGTGGAGAATCTCAAAGAGGTCCTTGGTCTCGATGCAAGCGCGCAGCAGCGCATGCAACAGCAGCGGGGCGGCCGACAACAAGGCATGCAGCAGCCGCAGGGACAGCCCGACCAGCAGCAGATTCTCCAACTGCAGGGTCAGCAGGGCCAGGGCGTGGTCGTGTCCTCGACGGACAACATCAATCTCACGGCCGATCCACAGACGAATACGATCATCGCGCGGGCCCCGGCGGACACCCTGGAGCTGATCGAAGCGCTCATCGAGGAGTTGGATTCCGAGGAGAACACGACCAAGAGCGAGATGCGCCGCGTGGCGCTTGTGCATGCCCGGGCCAGCGATGTCGCCACGATCGTCAAGGACGTGGCCAATGAGCTGGTTGGCGGCGGCGGCGGTGGTATGCCGGGCGGACCGCGTGGCGGCGGCCGGGGCGGTCGCGGCGGCGGCGTGAGCGGGCGCGTCGCGGTCAATGCGGACACTCGAACGAACAGCGTGATCCTCGCGGGCCAGTCGAAAGACGTGACGCGCGTGGCGGAGATCGTGCGCGAAATGGACATCCCTTCCGACGGCGGCACGATCCGGCAGTTCCCGGTCAAGGGTGACGCCGCTGCGCTGGCGACGCTGCTCAAGTCGCTCTTTGTTTCCGGCAATCAGACGGACATCATCATCACCGGCGACAACTCGACCGGGACCGTGCTGGTCAAGGCCCCGCCGACGCAGATGGGCGAGATCGCCGAACAGCTCCGACAGATGGATGAGAAGGTCGCCGGCGCCAAGGAACTCAAGACCATCACCATGCTCGTGGCCGATCCGGAGCAGATCGCGCCACGGCTCAACGAAATCTTCACCGCCACGCGCGGCACGGCCGGCGCCAAGCAGAACATCACCATCACCGGCAACAAGAACAACAGCACGCTCTACGTCATGGGTGCCGATCCTGAGACGTTCAACATGATCAAGGACGTCGCCAAAGGCATGGACACCGCGCCGACCGGCACACAGGTCAAGCGATTCCCGATGAAGCATGCCTCGGCTGTTGAGATCAACAGCCAGCTTACCGACATGCTCGTCAAAGCCAAACAGACCGGCGGGCTCGAAGGCGTTAAGCTCGACTTTGTCGGCGCCGTGCCCGATCCGAGAACAAACTCGCTCGTCGTTACCGGCGGTCCGCTCACCTTCGGGCTGATCGGCAGCATTCTGAATGAGATCGACGTCGCCCCGCCGGAGTCCATCGTTCGCGAAACACGATCGTACCAGCTTCCGGTGTCGGCGGATCCGAGTCAGGTGATGTCCAACATCCAGGCGATGTTCGCCACGACCGCGGCCCAGAAGACCGGGCTCGAAGCCCCGAGCGTCACGGTGAATGCGGCCAGCAACATGGTGCTCGTCACTGCCAACATCCAGCAGCACGAGGACATCAAGACCAAGATCATCGACCCGATCGTGACCGCGCTGGGCTCGCCTTTTGAGGATCACAGGATTCCCTTGAAATTCATCAAAGCCGAAGATGCCCGTGCGACGCTGGAGGACTTCCTCAATAAATGGCGGACCAGCCGCGGCAACAAGCCGCAGGATGCCTTTGCCCTCACCGCGGATCAGAACAGCAATCTGCTGCTCGTGAACTGCACCGCGGCTACTCGCGAGGTGATTGAGAAGCAACTGGCTGACATCGACGTGCCGACCGGTGTGCGCGAAACGCGCTTCGTCCAACTTCAGCATGCTAAGGCCGATGAAGTCGCACGGGCGATGAACGAATCCTTCCGCGGGAAGACCGTGGCCAATACCAAGGGCCATTGGCCGGTGACCGTGGTGGCGGATGCCGGCTCGAATACGCTGGTGATCTCGGCGATGAGTGACCTCTGGCCGGAAGTGGAGGCGATGGCCAAGGCGCTTGACACCGAGGACGCCTCGGGCCGCGCGCAGCACGTCATCGAAGTAGCCAATTCGAACCCACAGGACGTGGCCAACGCCCTCCAGCAGATCTTCAACGCGGAGAAGACGGCGCGGCGCCAGACGACCAGCGCGCAGGTGCAGGCCATTCCGAACAGCACGAAGCTGCTGGTGCTGGCCAACGAAGATGAGATCGTTCTGATCCGCGAGCTGGTGAAGAAGATTGACGTCGAAGGCGGTCGGGAAGTCCACACGGTGGTCATGCCCGAACTGGTGCCGGCCAAGAGTGTCTCCGAGGCGATCCGGCAGCTCTACGGCGCTCAGGGCCCCGGCGGCAGCGGCGTGAAGGCCGAGTACCACGAACCGACAAATACGGTGCTGGTCTATGCCACGGCAGCGGAGTTCAGCCGCATCAAGGCGCAGATTATTGACAAAATCTCCGAGCAGCCGACGGTCGGCGCGATGCAGATCTATCAGATTCCGCTGAAGTTCGCCGTCGCGGATGAAGTAGCCAAGACGCTTCAGAGCTTCTTCGACAAGAAGGCCGGGGTGCGCGGCAGCGGTCAGAGCAATCTGCCCCCCTGGATGCGCGGCCCGGAGCCGGCGGCCAAGCAGCTTGAGAACCAGGTTTCCATCGTCGCCGAGCCGACAAGCAACACGCTCCTGGTCTATTGCACGGAGACGACCAAGCAGCTCATGGACGAGATCATCGCCCAGATCGACGCGGACCCGTCCGGCAAGAGTGTCATGGAGATGGTGCAGCTCAAATATGTCGACGCGGCCGAAGTGATTTCGATTCTGACGGAGTACCTGCGCGTTTCCAAGCGCAGTCCGGAGGAAGAGTCGCGGCGCTTCGTGCCCTGGTGGGCCGACCGCGAAGAGAAGAGCGAGGACAAGACGGTCCTCGCAGGCGACATGCGATTGAAGGCCGTCGACTCGCTGAACGCGATCATCGTGGTCGGTCGTCCGGAAGGCGTGGCCGACGCCGTCGCGAAGATCAAGGAACTCGACGTCGAGCAGCCGGACGGCGCCGATGCGCCGCAGCGGATCGTGCTGGCCCATGCCAATGCCACGGAGCTGGCCGACACGTTGAACAAGGTGTTCAACGATCCCAACATCGCCAAGTCCAAGGGGGCCTCGTATCGGCCGCCGATCATCGTGCCCGAGGAGGCGACGAAGAGCATCATCGTTCGCGCGAAGTCGTCGGATTTCAACATGATCCGCAAGATGGCGGAGAACCTTGACGGTCAGATGGAAGGCGATACCGGGGCGGGCGTGCGCGTGCTGGCGGTGCCCGTGGGGCGCGATCTGGAAGAGATGGCCCGCAACATCGAGCAGCGGATCAACGATGCCGAGCGGAATCGCCAGCAGCTCCAGAGGGATTACAAGCCATCGCTGGTGAGCATCGGCGCTGACGTGCGCTCCAGTGCCCTGATCGTGGCCGGCTCGCGCGGCAAGTATGAAGAGGTCAAGTCGATCGTTGAGGAACTGGTCGCCATGGGGCCGGCAGGTGGCACGCGCCGCGCTGTCATTCAGCTCAAGACACTCTCCTCCCAGGAGGCCAAGCAGATCATCGACCAGCTGCAGCAGAGCGGAAAAGGCCGATCCGGTGGTCCGCGCGGCGAAGCCGAATGGACGCGCGATCGGCGCTGGCGCACGCCGCAACGCGCCGCAAGTCACACGGTCGCCTGCGCGGGAACGCTCCCGATGCTCCTGATGCAAATCGCGCTGACCGGCGCGGTCGCGCAGTCTTCGTCAGCGGAACCGACGACGCAGCCGAGCGGGCCGGTCATCGGCACGATTCGGCCGCGCGAGACCACGACGCAGCCATCCGGAAGCCGCTCCGAAAAAACGAAATCCGAAACGCCTGGGCGCGGGGATGGCTCTCCGACGCTGACGTCGGACGATCTGCTGCGGGCCGGCATTGAAGCGGGCCAGATCGACCCCACGCGCATGACCGACGCGGCCAAGGCGGCCCTGGGGCGGCGGCTCTCGGGCGGTCCGATCTCCACGGCCGAAGCCGGCCCGGACAACATCGTGATCGAGGCCTCCGAGGAGGATATGGAAGTCATCATCTCCGTGCTTGAGATGCTCGACACGGCGCTCCCCGGCAAGGTCATTGAGTATGTGACGCTGAAGAACGCCAGCGCCAAGGACCTTGCCAAGACGCTGGCCGATGTCTTCGCCACGATCGAAAAGAAAGGCCAGCGCCAGCCGCGGCCGGAAGACAAGGTCGATGTCATCGCCGATCCGCGGACGAACGGTCTCTACATCGCCGCGACGCGCGACAAGATGGAGCAGGTCCTCGAACTGGTTCGCAAGAACGACGAAGCCGCGGCGGACGTGCTCCAGCAGGTGCGCACGTTCGTCTTCCAGAATCGCCGCGTTTCCGAGGCGGGTGAAGTCCTCAAGAAAATGGTAACCGCCTACCTGCAGCAGAAAGGCCTGGACCCCAAGCTCATTCAGGTTGAGATCGATCCACAGACCAACAGCGTCTTCATCACGGCCG
The DNA here is from genome assembly GCA_900696465.1 of uncultured Planctomycetota bacterium. Taxonomy (GTDB): domain Bacteria; phylum Planctomycetota; class Phycisphaerae; order UBA1845; family UTPLA1; genus UTPLA1. The sequence goes on along the minus strand of CAADGE010000005.1, from coordinate 80,038 downwards.
GCGAAACCGATCTCGACTTTGTCGAGAAGATCATCGCCGGTCTCGATGCGGAGCTGCCGCCGGGCAAGGATGACCGTCAGCCGATCGGCGAGGCCGACGTGATGATCATCCCACTGCGAATCGCACAGGCCGATTCGCTGGGCACACTTCTGAACGAATTGCTCAAGAAGGCCGCTACCGGCGACACACCGATGAAGGATTTCATCCGCCGATTTCGGCTGCTCGATGATCGCGGCGAGCCGCTGGCGACGGTCAACCTCGATCGGCCGGTCATCGTCTTCGGTGACAAGGAATCCAACTCCCTGCTGATCGCCAGCAGCCGCGAGAACTGCCTGATTATGAAGCAGGTCGTCGCCGCCTTCGACAAGGAGCCGGCGCGGGCCGAAGTACAGTACAAGGTCTTCACTCTGACCAACGCCGACGCCACCGAGGTCGCCGAGCAGGTCAGTAAGCTGCTCACCGAGGGTGAGAATCTCACGTCGCGCCCCGGCAAGAGTGAGAAGTCCGGCGTGCCGGATGGCGAGGCCGGTTCGCTCGTCTACAAAGCCGTCGTGACATCCGATGCGAGGACGAACCAACTGGTGCTCGTCGGTCGGCCCGAGGCCATCGAGGTTCTTTCGGAGCTGGTGACGAGTCTGGATGTCAAAGGTCTCGACGTGATGCCGTTTACGCTGGTGCGGCTTGAGTATGCCAGCGTTTCGGCGCTTGAGACGGCGCTCAGCGAGATGATGAAAGAGCGAGCCGAGGCCCTCCCCCGAGGCACCGGTCCGAACGCCGGCAAGAGCGAGACGGTCATCATCAAGGGCGATCCGCGATCCAAGTCGCTCATCATTGCGGCGAAGGCCAACCGGCTTGAAGAACTGCGCGGGCTGATCAAGCAGCTCGATGTGCCTTCGACGGCACTGGTCGAGGACATTCGCACGATCACCCTGCGCAACACCAGCGCCGGGGACCTGGCCGAGAAGCTCAAGAATCTCTGGGAACAGCGTGCCCAGCAGCAGGACACCGGCGGCACGGCTTTCAAGCTTGAGACACCGGCCATCGTCGCCGACGAGCGCAGCAATTCGCTGATTGTCGCCGCCAGCCAGGGCGACTTCGATGCGATCAAGGGCGTGGTCGAGAAGATCGAGGCCCTCGAACTGAACCCGATGGCCAACATCTACGTGGTTCGCCTGAAGTTCAACTCCGCGAAGAATCTTCAGGCAGCGTTCAAGGCCCTTTTCGAGAAGCGCGCCCAGATGCGCACCGTGGACGGCAAGACGCGTCCCGAGGATGAAGTGGCGATCGAAGTCGACGAGACGATGAACGCCATTCTCTTTGCCGGCTCACGCGAGAACTACGACGTTCTGATGCAGAAGCTCGTCGAACTCGACCAGGAGCTGGGCGTGCCCGGTGTGATTGAGTTCTTCGTATGCGAGAACGTGGGCGCCCACCGGGTGAAGGACACGATCGAAGAGTTGTTCAAGGACAACGGGTTGTACAAGCCCGGCGCGAGCGGGGAGAGCGAAGCCGCGAAGCGTCGCGAGAAGGTGACCGTGAGCATCGACGACCGGTCAAACATGCTGCTGGTCTCAGCCAGTCCGGAGAACATGGAGCTCATCCGCGAGATTTACCGGCGGATGAACAGCGTGACGACGCCGTGGGATGTGGCCATCACGAAAATGGTCGTGATCGAGCACGGCGATTCCGTGAAGATCGCCGCCCAGGTCGCGGACTACTTCAAGAAACTGGACGAACTCCGCGAGACGGGAGGTGACAGCGGCAAGAAGTCCGGCTTTGGCATCACGGTGTTCGCCGATGAGCGCAGCAACCGCATCATTGTCGGCGGCACCAAGGACGGCATCGACAGCGCCGTCGAGCTGATCGGTCGACTGGACGTTCCGCCGGGCACGCCGGGCCAGGTGATGGAGGTCTATACGCTGCGCGAAGCCCCTGCGACCCGCATCGGTGAGATGATCAAGAACGTTTTCGAGGAGCGCAACAAGCCACGGCAGGGCGGCGAAGGCACCGGCGTGCAGATTCCCAACATCACGGTTACCGTGGAGACCGACGGCGGACGCAATGCCTTGTTGATCAACGCGTCGCGTGAAGATCATCTGCTGATCGCCGACCTGGTGCGCCGGCTCGATCGCCCCTCGACAATTCTCGACATGGCTCGCGTGATCCCGCTCGAAAGGGCACCGGCCGAGCGGGTCAAGGAAATCCTCGAAGAGCTTTACCAGAGCGGCGAAGGCGGTGAAGGGCGAAGCGGTGGCAAGGTTATCGGCGTGGTCGAGGACAAGCGCACCAATGCCGTCGTAGTTACCGCCCCGCCCGGCGAGTTGGAAAACATCGTCTCGCTCGTCGAGCGACTCGATATGACCGAGGTCAAGGGCCAGGCCGAGGTGGGCGTATTTCTCTGCGACAACGAAGACGCCGAGAAGATGGCCGAGGTACTCAACGAGATCATGACCGGTCGAGGCAAGGAGGGCGGTAGCAGCACGACCGACGAAGCCACGCAGCGACAGCTCAGCTCGATGCTGATTTCATTCGCCGACAAGGATCCTTTCGGTCGGGAGCTGTTCCTCAAGACCATCCGCGAAAACGTGCAGATCACCTTCAATCGGCGGACGAACAGCATCATCGCCGTCGCGCCGCCGTCGTCGCTGCGGCTCATCGAGCAACTGGTCCGCAAGCTGGACTCGATCCAGAAGCGATCGGTCATGGTCAAGGTGTTCATGCTCCGCCATGCCGACGCAGTCAAGATGATCGAGATGCTCGAGAAGATGTTCGCCCAGGACGAAGGGTCCGAGGCCCAGGCCGAGTTTCAGCGTGATCGCGAAATTCAGGTGGAAGGCGGTGGCACATCGACCTCCGGTGTACCGCAGGCGGCCTCGCAGGAAGGTCCGTCGCGCCGGGGCACCTTTGGTCGCCCGAAGACGACCTTCACCGCTGACGAGCGCACCAATTCGCTTATCGCCGCGGGCTGGCCGGAGGATATCGACGTCGTGGCGGACATCATCGACCAGCTCGACTCCCGCCCGATTCAGGATCGCGATTTCTTCGTCTACACACTCGTCAACCAGACGGCTGATTCAATGCAGGAGGCCCTCGATGCTTATTTCCAGGCCGAGGTGCAGCGGCTCGATGCGCTGGGCGATGTAATTTCTCCGCAGCGGCGCATGGAGCAGGAGGTCTCCATCATCTCCCATCCTGAGTCGAATCAGCTCGTGATTTCCTCGAGCCCACGCTACAAGAACCAGGTCGTCTCCATCATTGAGCAACTCGACATGGCCCCGGCCCAGGTGATGATCCAGGTCATGATCGCCGAAGTGACGCTGGACGATCGTTTTGAAATGGGTCTCGAATTCGCCCTTCAGGAACTTCGCTTCAGTGAAACAGCCGTCGCCGATGCCAACGGCATCCTCCAGAGCAGTCACTTCGACGTGGTCGGCGGAACCGATCTCGGCGCGGCCGGCAGCGGCTTGGGCGGTTTCTCCTTCACGATCACTGGTGAAGACTTCAACTTTCTGGTGCGCGCCCTCCAGTCGGACAGCCGGCTCGAGGTCATCCAGCGGCCGATGATCATGTGTCAGGACAATCAGCAGGCAACCATCCAGATCGGCCAGTCGGTGCCGACCCCCAGTGGTTCGCAGGCATTCGCGGGGCAGACCTCGACTCAGGTGCAGTACCAGGACGTCGGTGTCATCCTCAACGTGGAACCGCATATCAATCCCGACGGATTCGTTTATATGCTCGTCGAACCGGAGATCTCCTCGGTTTCTGATTCGACGATCCAGATCGCGCCCGGCGCCTTCGCACCGATCTTCAATCGTCGGCAGGCCTCCACGAACGTGGCCGTCAAGGACGGAGAGACCGTGGTCATCGGCGGTTTGATCACCACGACCGAGACCGAGAGCGAGAGCAAGGTGCCGCTGCTGGGCGACATTCCGGGCCTCGGCGTTCTCTTCCGCACGACGGTACGAACCAAGAATCGTACTGAGCTGCTGATTGCCCTTACGCCACGCATTGTTCGCACCGTCGAGGACGCAAGGCGCATCAGCATCGCCAAGCGTGACGAGTCGGGCATCATCACCGACAACATGAAACAGAGCCCGCTCTTTGAAGGGCTTCAGGTCAAGCCGCCGTCGGAGGAGGCGATCGACACGCTGGAATTTGCACCGGAGGATTCGCGCGTCCTGCCTGTCATGCCCGAGGTGATAGACTCCACCGTGCCGGTAGAGCCGGCAGGTACGCCGAAGCAACCGGGTAAGGAAGAAAAGCCGCGCTACGGTCCTGAGCCGCCCAAGTACGGGCCGCTTGTGCCTTCGGGAGAGGAAATCGTCGCGCGACGAACCGCGGAACCGATCGGCGCCGGCCGTTAAAGAAGAGATGGAAGTGATGCGTGTCAGGAGACCCTGAGATGCCGCAGACCTATCGCAACCTACGTGAAGTGAGAATCGACGACCGGAACGTCAAACCGACGAAGTCGGCGCGCGGCAGAGTCATGCAAAGCTGGTCGTCCGCGTGCGGATTGCTCGTCATCGTTTTTTTGGTCGGCATGACGGTTGCCGGCTGCGCGTCCACCGAGAATCAGAAGGCCTGGAAGTGGCCTGCGCCCGCGGCGAAGAGCGGCGGTGGCGGCGATGGCGCGGTTCAATCGAACATTGTGCGCGTCAATAAGTTCTTCCGGGAATCGCCCTGGCTTTCCTTCGACAGCGATGGAAGCAAGAACGTCGACGGTGTGACGTTCACCGTTTATCTTGAAGGTCCGAGCCAGCCCAAGGGGGTCTTCGGTACCGGCACGCTCATCGTCAACATGTATCGCCTCGATTTCGACCCGATGGGCCGCGAAACCGCAGTCCCGGTTCACGAATGGGTGCTGACGTCCGAGGACGCATACCCCTGGCGGGCTCGCACGCCGACTGCGCTGGGCTGGGGCTATGGTCTTCGGCTCCAGTGGCCCAAGGAGCTGAAGGTCGGCGGCAAGCAGGTCGCCTTCGTCGTCAAGTACGTGCGCGAGGACGGGCGCACGATCAGCTCTTCACGCCAGGTTCTCAAGGTGCCGTTCTCCGGCGCCGTCCCCGCCAAACTCAGCTGATCTCGCACATGACGAACACCTCGATGCATTCTCGCGGGGGGCAAGTCGCGCGATGGCTCAATCTTCTTCTGGCCCTGGCCGGTTGCGGTGTGTGCTTGGTGCTGCTTCGCGTATCCGCCGGCGTCGCTTCGGGCGGCGACGCCTTCAGTGCCGCCGTCTGCTCGCCGAGTCAACGCATCAACTGTGATTACGTCCTGTCGAGCCCGTGGGCGAGGATCGGCCCGCTGCCTGCGGCGTCCGTCGGTCTGGCGTATTTTGCAACGCTTGCCGCGTGGTATGTCGTGGTCGGATTGCCCAACGCCGCAGGTCGGCGTTGGCGGCTCGTACCGATTGTGCTGACTTCGGCGGGGCTGCTCGCGTCGCTGTTCTACACCTACATCATGGCCGTGTACCTGCCGGTGTGGTGCACTTGGTGCCTTGCCGCGCACGGCGTCAATGCATTGCTCTTTCTCGGCGCGCTGGTCGCGCGGCCGTCAGTATGGCTGACACCAGAGCAGCCGCATCCGACGCCCGTCCGGGCGCTGGGCGTGCTGGGCGCATGCGCAGCGATGGTCGTGATCCAGTCGCTTGCGGTGATGGTCGTTCAGCAGCATCAATCGACCCGGCAGCTTGAACTCGCCTATCTCGAAGCCGTCAACAATCCGGAATACATCCTCATGCGCTGGCGTCAGCAATCGCCGATGGATCCGAAACTGCGCGACGGCGAGATGTCGATCGGACCGGATGATGCGCCGCACGTACTGGTGGTGTACACGGATTTCGAATGCGGAAAATGCGCCTGGTTTCATCCTTATGCCGAGCGGCTTATGGAGATTTTCCCGCAGCAGTTGCGGATCGTCTGGCGACATTACCCGGTCTCGCCGCAGTGCAATGCGCACGTCAACAAGGCCCTCCACTACTACGCCTGCGAAGCGGCGATTGCCGCGGAAGCCGCACGCAGAGTCGGGGATATCGCCCAGGCCGTGCGTTATCACGGTTTGCTCTATCAAAATGCCAGGCGACTGTCATCGCGTCCGTATGAGCGTCTCGCTCGCGAAGCGGGCCTGAACGCGGATGCCTTCGCGAAGCTTCTGGAGGACGAGACGGTCCGACAGCGTGTCGCCGAGGACATCGAGATCGCCACCACGATGGGTGTGGTAGCCACGCCGACCATGTTTCTCGACGGTCGAAAACTGCCGACGTGGCACATTCTGTCTGACGAAATCCGCCCGCGGATTGACGTGGGTGCGACGGATCACCTCTGGCGACGGCTGATTGCGGCGGAATCGGCAGAGTGAACTTTCAAGGTTTGATCCCGCTGGCGGAATCTAGCATTCGTGCGGGTGGCGACTACGGATCATTACTTCTCAAGTTCGGTCGAGACCTGCGATCGGCAAGTTGTGAACAAGTCATAGGTCAGCCAACGACGACGGAGCAGTTTCTCGACGAAGCAAAGATAGAAAAACCTGCGCCGATAGCCACGGGCTGCCTTCCATCCGTCCCGCGCAATCTCCGTAAGTCCGTCGTGCAACGAATTGGCCGCCTGGACGGAGACCTCCTCATGGCGAATCCTGTCGAATCCCAAAGCGTGGAAAGTTTCTCGATAATCCCCTGCTGACCAGAGGCGTTCATGCGTGCTGAACTGGCTTGCAAGATTGTTGAGCATGCCCAGCGCGGCAAAGAACTTCTTGCGATGGGTACAGATATCGCCCAGGCAAAGAACGCCTCCGGGCTTGAGGATGCGACGGCATTCTGAGATGAATTGCCGCTTGTCGGGATAATGCAGCGCGGATTCGAGATTGAAGATGACATCGACTGATGCATCGGCGAGCGGAAGACTGTGAGCGTCACCCTGCAGAAAGCAGGGCCTGCGAGTGCGATGGGCCCAGCGAGCGTTGGCCTCTTGTACGCTGGCAGTACAGTAATCGATGCCGATCAGACGAGCGGGTTGAAAACGTTCGAAGATCCATCCGCTTGGACCGCCGATTCCGCAACCGACGTCAACGACGACGCTGTGTCGTCCGATGGGCGTATCACCCAGCAGACGCCAGACCAGGTCCTTCTGATGTTGATCGAAGGTTCCGCAGCCGAGTGTCTCAGCGAAGCCCGCGTTGTAGCCCCGAAGACCACGAGCCCTGGTCAATCGCAGGTTGGGCTCGTAGAATATCTCCATGCTGTGTTGATACATGGGCCAGTCACCGTATCGCAGCGCGAGAACTGCAGCACATAAGTGGGGAAGTATAGGCGGCTGCTCGAGTTGACTCCAGCGATAGTGTCTGCGGAGAGAACTGAGCCATCAACGTACAATCGATGAGATACCGCTTGCGGGGGTTCTGACAGATCGCTGAAAAAAGGCGGGCGCCGGTGCTCGCAAGGATTCAATGGTCGAGTGCCGTAAGTGCGGCGTCATACACCAACGACGGCCATGGTTTCCACGCGCGGGGCGGGGCTGTGTCGGGTTCGCAGTTCGCGCTCCAGCTCCGCGATGCGGGCGTCGATCTCCGCCAGCTTCTGCTTTTCGCGCACCAGTTTCTCACGATGGCGACGCAGGAAGTAACCGATGGTCTCGATGCGAATCTTGATTGAGCCGGTGGGCTTGTTCTCGTCAATGTCTTTGAAGCAGAAGTAGGGCGTTCCGCTGTTCTCGACGACCTCCTCGACGACGCTGTAGATCGGAGCGTCGTGGCCGCACTTGAAGCTGGAGAGCTCCAGGGCGATCAGGTTGGGATGGCGTGCCGCGTACTTGGCCGCCCAGACTTTGCGGTTGGTGTTCTCGCTGTAGGCGTTCTTCCATGCGTCTTCGATGGACAGGGGCGATTTGAATTCGCCGCGGCGGACTTCCTCACCAAAAAGCCGCTCCAGAATGTCTGGATCGCGCGGCAACACGTCCATCGTGAAAATCGGGTATCCGAGCTTCTGCAATTCGTCGGGGATTTCGTGGCACACGCCGGGGTCGTGGTGATAGGGCCGTGTGAGCAGCACGACGCCAATCTCATTGTTGCTTTCAAGCCGTTCAAGGACCTGTCGTGCCTGTCGGCAGAGATTCTCGTAGAAGTTGTTGTAGCATTCCCACGCCGCCTGACAGGCCCGGGCGTTCTCTGCCTCTGAAAGCCCGAGCTTATCGGCGAACTCCTGGTACATCTGCCGGGCCAGGAGCGGCGGCTCTTCGAAGTTCACGAAGGTATCGAGGAACTCGATCCCATGCTCGGCGAACAGGTCGGACTCCTTCGTGAACGCCGCCTTGACCGCCTCGGGGGTCGTCGCCACCGTCGGGCATGCCCGCGTATCGAGCACGCCTTCGAGGAAAGTCGGCAGGCCGTCGATCATGGGGAAGAAGATGTAGTCGAGCGGCTTGTCCTTGTGCTTGTGGTAGAGCAGATTGTGGACATGGGGGATGCCGATCTTGCTGGGGAAGCACGGGTCGATGGCCCCGCGCTTGGCGCCTTCCTTGTAGAGCTCCTCGCTGGTGTATTCCGACCAGATGAGGTTCGCGGCGCGGATACCCAGCGACTGGAAATACGCCATGAACCAGGGGGCCATGGAGTACATGTTGAGCACGCGCGGCATGCCGATGCGGACGCTCTCGCGCTTCTTCATCAATTCGATGCGTCGCTCGATCTCCTTCTTCCTGAGGATACTCGTCAGCGAAACCTGCGGCAGAGGATCGGCGACACTCTCAACTGTGACCGGCGCGAAGGCCTCGCGGGCGGCAATCTCGGCAAAGTTCGGATTGGCCTTCTTAACCGCGTCCAGCCCGGCCTTGATCTCTCGCATGTCGTTGACGTCTTCAACGGTGCCCTTCTCGCAGGTGGCGATGATGAGACGCTGCTCGCCGGTCTCGAGGGGTACCTTCGATTTGGATTTTGTCGGAGTTTTCTTTCCTGACGCGTCTGGGCTATCGCTGATTCCGACGGATTGCAGTTCGTCGGCTTCTGTCGGCCCGTGCTTGATGCGCGTCGGATGACCCGCCTCGGGGCCCATCTTCACGATCTGCGTCGTGAGACTGACGAGCACGCCGTTGTTCTTGCCGTTGCCTTCGCTTGCGCTTCGGGCTTGTTCCGCTTCGCCGGTCTTCACATCGATGAACGTCCGCAGGCACTTGTTCTTGCAGAAGTAGCACCGGGTCGATTCGCTGCGCGTCGTGCGATACTGAATCTGCTGCACGCGTTCGAGGCCGATGAAACTCGTGCGATGGTCGTTCTCCACGTACAGCCGATGGGCTTCCACGGCGCAACCGATGGCTCCGGCCTCGCCGCAGAATTTGTGCACAATGACTTTCGGTTCGACGCCGGTGCCGGTGAACCGACTTTTGATGAAATCGACCTGCGCCTTGACCGCTGCGAGGTTGTGCTGCGTGCCGCCCTGCAGGACGAAGGTCGTACCCAGTTTCGCCAGATTGGGAATCTGCGACACGTACAGCCAGATGTTCTTCGGCAGCACATCGCACAGGCCGGCCATGATTTCGTTCGGCGCCCAGCCCTGCCGCTGGAAATCAACGATGTCCGACTGCATGAAGACTGCACAGCCGTAGCCGAAGGACGGCATCGCTTCGGCGCTGAACGCGATGTCGGCGAATTCCTCGACCTTGAAACCGAAGCCCTGGGCCGTGCTCTGAAGGAAATAGCCATTGCCCGCGGAGCATTGCGTATTGAGCTTGAAGTCCTTGACCTGGCCGTTCCTGAGAATGATGAGCTTGATGTCCTGCCCGCCGACGTCGACGATCACGTCGGTATCGGGATAAAAGTGCATACCCGCCTGCGTGTGGGCGACCGTCTCAACGAGCGCCACGTCGGCTTGCAGCACATCTTTGAGAATGTCCTTCGCATAGCCCGTCGTACCGACACCGAGCACTTCCAGCGTGCAGCCCTGATCGGCGATTTGCTTTTGAAGCAGGGCGAAGATTTCCATCGTGTCTTCGATCGGGTTGCCCTTGGAAAGCTGGTACGCCCGGGCAATGACGTTTTTATCCAGATCGAGCAGGACGCCCTTGGTGCTGGTGCTGCCGCCGTCGAGGCCGATGAAGGCGCGGACGTGTGTGCCCGGTGCGAACTTCGCCGGCTCCCACGGCTCTTTCTTGTACGACTCGCGAAACGCGTCGAGCTCTTTGTTATCCTTCCACAGGCCCTTGCTGCCGGCGGCCTTCTTCTCCTCAATACGGCCGACCCGAATGTACCAGTCGAGCTCCTCAATGCCGCGGAAGACGCCGAAGTTCGGATTGTCCTGCACCTCAATCTTTGCGTATTCAACCGCGCCCAGCGCGGCGAAGTACTGGGCGTTGTCTGGTACGACAACAAGTTCCTCAATCGGCTTCGTCTCGTCGAAAGGTACGTTTCGCTCTTTCCAGATAGCCGGGATGTTATGCCGCCAGCAGTCGCGCATGCCTTTGATGTAGCAGTTCGGCCCGCCGAGCAGCAGCACCTGCGGGCGCAGCGTGTGGCCGCGCGTCAGTACGGACAGATTCTGCTGGATGATGCTCTCGAAGAGGGAGGCCATCAATTCATCCGGCGGAACGCCCTGCTTCTGAAGGCCGTTGATGTCCGTCTCGGCGAAGACGCCGCACTTGCCCGCGACGGGGTGCAGCTTGAGGCCGACGTAGCCCATCTCGCAGAGCTGGTCGGCGGGAATCTTCAGCTTGGCGTTGATCTTGTCGATCACCGCGCCGGTGCCGCCGGCGCACTTGTCGTTCATGCTGGGGATCTTCTTCTTCTTGCCGGTCGATTCGTCCGTTTTGAAGACGATGATCTTTGCGTCCTGCCCGCCGAGCTCGACGACGCTTTGCACGTCGGGATAAAGTTTCTCCACGGCCAGCGAGACGGCGTTAACCTCCTGCACGAACTTGGCCCCGATGCGCCGGCCGATGGACGAACCGCCGCTGCCGGTCATGAAGACGCGGAAGGCATTTCGCGGCACGTCGGCGAACTGCTTCGCGATGTCGCCGAACATCTCGATGCATTTTTCGGGCTGCTTGGTGTCATGTCGCTGGTAGTCCTTGGCGAGAATTTCGTCGGTGACCGGGTCGACGACGACGTACTTGACCGTCGTGCTGCCGACGTCCAGTCCGATGAGCAGGCCCTGCGGATACTTCTCCGTCGGGGTAAACGGCAAGTCCTCAATAACCGGTTTGGACTTCTCGGCCTTGATGATGCCGACATTGAGCTGCACGACGCCGAGAGCGGCATCCTTCGGCTCGCTCTTGGTCGAGCAGCAGCCGCCGGACGAACAACCGCCGCCGGAGCTTTGCTTGGCCAGCGGGAGACTGCTCGACGAAGCGCCGCTCGTGCCGCACGCCCCGCCGCCATGCCCGTGATCTGCTTCGAGTTTGATGGATCGGTTCATTATCGCCCTTCTATCTATTTACGAGTCTTTGACCCGATCATCATCCGACCGTCACCAATTCGCGCTCACGGCTTTCGACCGGCACTCCCGTGGCACGCATTTTCTCGCCGACGTCAAGCACGAAATTCGCCGCCTTGCCGATCACGCCCTTGTGGTGCGTGATGTGTTGCAGCGGCCTTCGCAGGTCGCGGTTCTCCGGCAGGTCCACGAATTCGCGGATCTGCTCCAGCGTGTAGCCCGTCTGCTCGACGCAGCGCTTGAACTCCTCCTTGCACTTCAGCTTCGCCTCGCCGAGAGCCATCTGCACACGGCTGTGGGCGTTGATGTCGCCCTCGCCGCTCGTCTCGATGGGAATGTAGATCATGTCCTTGAAGTGGCTGGTCACCGCCGCCTGGGCGCCGTCGCTCTGCGTGCTCGGCATGCAGCCGAAGGGCTTGAGCGAGAGCACCATGTGGGCCATGTCTTTCGAGGAGTAGTAAATGTTCTTGGCGACTTCGAGGTGTCCCTCGCCGCCACCGGCCCTGCTGTTGTAGTACGGATGCCCGACGCGGGTAAGCTCCATTTGCGGGGCCAGTTCGTGTGTCGTTCCGCCGATGGCCTTGCGCAGCTTGTTGTATTCATGGAGGATGATCTTCTCAGCGAGATTGAAGGTGAACATCTTCTTGCGATAGGCCATCTCGTCGGCGAGCAGTTCCTTCAGGTTCCACTTCGGAATGCTCGTGCCGTCTTCGCGGAGGCCGCGGCGGTCCTGCGTGTGAAGACCCGCCTGATGAAGCATGTAGCAGATCCACGTCGCCACCGGTTCGACGAGTACTTCGGCTCCCTCGCACTCCAGAAACGGGAACATGCGGAAGTTGCCATCGCCCTCAGTCGTCTGCGCCCAGAACTCGCCGGTCACCTTGACGATCGGCTTGGGCCTCAGGTAGTCGACCTCGATCTCTTCGTCGATGAGTTTGCGGCATTCCTCGAACACATCGGCGTAGTAAGTTCCCTTGAGTTGATCGAGGAACTTGGCCGCGTCGGCCGGCGTCTTGACCGGCGAGACCTTACTAAGCATCTTCGCCAGCACGCCGCCGTGAATCTCGTCGTAGTTTCGTTTGCGCAGGGCCTCCTGACAGATGTCCATGCACCTGGCAAAGACCTCGTTAGTCTTGCCAGGTTCGAGTTCGTAGGGGCGAATCTGATAGGCGACCTCATTGATCACGTCGCCCATGAACATTGCATTGAGCAGCGAGAGGAAAAAGTTCAGGTTGAACTCCAGCCCGGCCTCGACGGCCGATTGATCCAGCCCGCCGCCCTGCTGGAAGAGCAGGACACGGAAACCGTCAAAGCCGCTGTTTCGCAGGGCCAACCGATACTCCGCCTCATACATGCCGAAGCGGCACGGCCCACAGGCGCCCGCGGTGATGAACACGTGATCGCTGAGAATCTTCTCCAGTGGTATGCCTTCTTCATCGCGCATCCGTTTGAGATGGTTCACCAGCGCCCCGACGGTGAAGTACGTCGGGTTGCATTGCCCGTTGTTGCCGTACTCCTTGCCCGCCTGAAAGTCCGGCTTGGCCGGCGTAGGGATGATACCCGCCTTGTAGCCAAGCCCTTCGAGCCCGGCGAGGATGAGTTGCTCATGGCGCAGGGTCAGGCCGCCGAACCAGATGGTGACTTGGCCGCGTTCGGCCTTGGTGAAGTTGCGTTCGACCGGGCGCTTGAAATGCTGAACCGGCCCGACGCGGATCCCTGCTTCCTTCAACATGCGTTCGCGTTCGGCCTGAAGCGTCGCTTCGATCGATTCGGAAAGCAGGGGCAGGGAGACGCGATTCGTCGCGCCGGCGTGGTCTTTCGTGTGGCTGGCTGGGGCAACCATGATTCACCTCTCGTTAGGGCGCACTAGCTTAGCGGTGCGCGGGCCCATGACAGGAATACCATGCGGGGGCATATTGAAACATCAGAGCGGCCATAAGTCCAGTATTATTTTAGGGTAACAAGAGTGTCGATGCCGGGCTTCTGACCGTCCCAAAGTTGAACGCAATAGTTAGTAAACACTAACTTTCAGGCAGCGGGGTCTGTTCAAACCGTCCGGGTTCGTGATTTCTTTCACAGCTGGATAAGATGCCAACGTGAACAAGGGCCGCTGGTTAGCGATGTGGGACTGGTTCGGTCCTATTTCTGCTCGACCGTATCATTCGCATTCGTGATTCCCCGGCGTCGATGTGCGCGACTTTGGGACAACCTGCCTGCATCACGCGTGCAGCAACGAGGGGAATCGTAAGTCAGCGGATTGATAGCAGGAGTTCCTTCAGCCGTCTTCCGAGTTGGGCAACCTGATGAGTGCGATCAAACGTTGCCAGCCCGGCGGGGGGTTCGAGCGGGCTTGGATGCTTCGCGACGAGTGCTCGAAGAGCGGCGAGCGCACGGGTCAATGAATCAGCATCACTCATCGGCGCAGCGAAGGTGCGCTCCGCGGCGATCGACTCCAACAGCAGGCGATCGTTCGATCCCGGTGATTCTTCCAAGCAGAGTATCGGTCGCCCGGCATAAAGATACTCGAACAACTTTGCACTGATCCCCCACTGTCCGACATACGCGCCGGTCAGGAGCAGCAGGGCATCGGCTCGCCGCATCTCCAGATTCGCCTGTTCGTGCGAGACCAATCCGGTTGATTCCACGAACTCTGAAAGGCCTGCTTCGGTAGGGTAATCCGGCGACAGATTACCGACAAAGCGGAATCGAACATCCGAGAGCGCGCCACTTTGCTTCAGTTGCCGAATGGTCTCGAAGAACAGGTCCGGACGATTCCGCTCGATCACCGTGCCGACGTGGGCGATTGTCAATCCAGTCCGTTTCAAAGGCGGCTCTGCCTCGGTTCGCGAATTATCCGTCACAAGTCCGGCGCTCGGGTCGTAGCCGTTTGGTATCACCCAGATTTTTCCACGTGGATACCCATGCTCCAGAGCGGCGGCATCCGCGAGCGGTTCGGAGACTGTCACCACCGCGCCGCTGCGGGCGATGGCGCGGCGTTCCAATTGAAGGTGTCGGTGCCGTGCCTGGGAAGACTTTGGAGAGTATCCGCCGGGCCCGAGCCAACGGTCGCGAAGGTCAACGATCAATGGCAGCCCACTCGCTTCCGCCAGCTCGACCGCTGCCAGGACGGCGCTGGCCGGCGGGAACGACACCATGATCGCGTCGATGCGACGTTCTCGAAGAATGCTTCGTCCTTCGCGGATTGCCGCGTGCGCCCAGTGCAGAAAGCGGTCTGGAAAGACCAGATCACGGACATGGTCGGCCAGCACGCCGGCAGTCCGGCCTGGCGCATAGTCCGCCATGATCGGCGCGCCGCTGTCCAGCGGGTCTTCAACAGGATGCAACACCACGCCTTTGTGCTGAGGAGAGGAAGAGCGCCGCGCTGTCAGCACGTGACACTCGAAACCTTGTGCAGGCAGGTACCGGGCGAAGGCGTGCAACCGCTCCGCCGCGGCGCCGACCGCCGGCGGATACCAGTACGTGACCAGCAACAGCCGCCAGATGTCCGAGGGTGCACCGTTCATGCGAGCATTGAAACGCCAAAAACCGAAAAACTCCAAACGGCCGAAGCGTTCGAAGGATTCTTTCTGCCGTCGCATCGCTGCGCGCACGTCGATCCCGTAACATACCGGCGTGAGTCCGTTCTCTGCTCAATCTGACGCGCTGGCCGATATCCATGTTCTCATCGTGCCTTCGTGGTGGCCGTCGCCGGAGCAGCCGCTGTCGGGCATCTTCTTCCAGGATTATGCACGGGCCTATGCCGCAGCAGAGGCACGGGTCGGCGTGATCTTCCCGGATCTCGTCAGCTTGCGCTACTTCGGTCGCGGCCCGATGGCCCCGCTGCGTCCGCGCATCGAGCAGGAGCAGGTTGACGATCTGCCTGTCATCAGAATTCGCGGGCTCCATACCGCGCTGGGCCGGCCAGAGCTGCAGATGTATCGCTACCTGTTATGGCTACGGCGCGGTCTGCAGGTCTATCGCAGGCAGCACGGCGAGCCGGATATCCTTCATGCCATGTGTGCGATACCTGCCGGCTGGGCGTGTGCGAAGATGGGGGGCGACGTAGTCAAGCGGACGATCGTGACGGAACACACCGGCCCATTTTCGCTGGCGCTATCACCGCCGTCCGCCGGCTCGTTCGTTCACTCAGCGCTCGATTCCGCCGCCGCTGTTGTCGCCGTCAGCAGGCATCTCCGGTATCAGATGTGCGACGCAGGCATCCAGCGCGAGATCGACGTCATTTTCAACCCCGTCGGTCCGCAGTTTCAACCGATAGCGCCGCCGCCGATTGCAGCTGTAGCCGGTGTCAGTCGCCCCTGCTATCGCGCGGTTTTCGTCGGGCGACTTTCGTTGCTCAAAGGAGTGCGCGAGCTGCTCAGCGCGGCGAAAATGCTTGCTACATCGGAGTCGTTCGAGATCGAATGGCATCTGGTCGGCGACGGCCCGCTGGAGGGGGAGATCCGCACGGCGCTGGCGGAAAAGTCTTCCGCCGCCCGACCGCGCATCATCTTGCACGGACTGTGCAGCAAGCATGAAGTCGCGGACATAATGAGCAATTCACATTTCCTCATCCTGCCGAGTCACGGCGAGAACTGTCCGCTGGCGATCTGCGAAGCCCTGTGCATCGGTCGGCCGGTCATCGGTACGCGTGGAACCGGTTGTGAGGAACTGATCGGCGACGGGGACGGCGTGTTATGCGACGTCGGCAGCTCGGAGAGTCTGGCAGATGCCGTACTTCGTTTAATCGTTCGGTACGACCAGTGGGACTGGCGGAGCATCTCCGATCGCGGCCACGGCCGATTCAGCGCCTCAGCGGTGACAGCCCGCTACGCTGAGATCATTCATCGTGTGGTCGGTGCGAACCGTGGTACTTGAGATAAAGCGACCATGTGCGGAATCGCCGGACTGATTTTCGACGAACTCGACCCGCGCGGCGGTGAACTGCTGACCACCATGACGCAGTCAATGTACCACCGCGGGCCGGACGGCGGTGGGGCGGTGATCTTCGGTCTCGGCGGTCGGCCTGTGATCGAACGGCGATTGGACCGGCCCGGCGAGTCAGTGAAGTGGGACTACTTACCCGTGCAGGTCGGCTTGGGCGCACGCCGGCTGGCGATACTCGATCCGAGCGAGGCGGGTCATCAACCGATGTCGGGCGGCGACGGACAGGCATGGATCGTCTTCAACGGCGCGATATACAACTTTCGCGCGCTGCGCGAGCAGCTTGATGCCACAGGCATGACATTTCGCGGCGGCAGCGATACGGAAGTGCTGCTGGCCGCCTATCGCCACTGGGGCACTACCTGTTTCGAGCGGCTCGAGGGCATGTGGGGCCTGGCGATCTACGAGCCCGCCTCAGGGCGGATCGTGATCTGCCGTGATCGTCTAGGCATCAAGCCGCTCTACATCGCACGCTACCGAGGCGGCCTGGCCTTCGCTTCGGAGATTGGCGCGATCCTCACACTGCCGGGCTTTCCGCGCGAGACCGGGGCAAGCATCCTGCGGGACTTCCTCACTCGCGGTTTGACCGACCACACCGACCGCACATTCTTCGAGGGCATCTGGTCCGTCCCTGCCGGCTGCTACATCGCATTCGATCTGCGCACCGGTGTCGAAGGTCTTCGCGGCACGCTACATCGATACTGGAACCCTGAATTGCGGTTCACGAAAGAGCGGCTCCAGGTCGATCGGGTGACGCAGTTCCTTGAGCAAGCCGTGAAGGAGCACCTGATCAGCGACGTACCAGTCGGCTCTTGTCTCTCTGGCGGGCTCGATAGTTCACTGGTCGTGTGCATGGCGCATGAGGCCATCTCTGGTTTCGCACGCACGGACGATATCAATGAACTCAACACGCAATGGTCGCAGCACGTCTTCACCGCCTGTCTGCCCGGCGACCCGCTCGATGAATCGCGATTCGCCGAAATCGTGGTCCGAGTCCGTGGCGATCTGAACTGGCATCGCGCCCTGCCCACGGCGGCCGGGCTGCTTGCCGACATGGCCTTGCTCGTTCGCCACCAGGAGCAGCCCTTCGGCTCGCCGTCGATCTACATGCAGTGGGAGGTCATGCGGCTGGCGCGCGAGACCGGCGTCACCGTCCTGCTCGACGGCCAGGGCGGCGACGAACTGTTCTGCGGATACGAAGGATGCATACCTCCGTTTCTGGCGGATCTGCTTCGACGTGCTCGGCTCGTTCGGTTTGTTCGCGAGTTGCTGGAAGCCCGTCGTGCCGGCTGGTATCGCATCCTGCCACTGTTCGCGCATGTCGGCGCTCATTTGTTGCCCGAATTCGCGCGGCGCTCGATTCGGAGTACGGTAGACCGTTCACGTCACCCGTGGCTGGCGGGCGATATTTTCAGCGTGGATTCTTCGCAGGACCTCTGCGACGGTCTTGGCATCCGCGGCGGCGATGCCGCGGCACTCGATCCTGACGGCTCACTGATCGATCGCTTTCAGTGGAACCTGCTCATCGCCGATAGTCTCCCTTCGCTGCTGCGCTTCGAGGATCGTAATTCAATGGCCTTTTCCATCGAGGCCCGTGTGCCGTTTCTCGACCGGGCGTTCGTGGAACTGGCCATGTCGGTACCCGCGGATGAGAAGATTCGCGACGGCCGGCTCAAGTCGATCCTGCGCGAGGCGGCTGGTTGCGTACCTGCTGAGATCATCAATCGCCGCGACAAGATCGGCTTTTCCGCTCCTACAGCCAGGTGGATGCGCGAAGGACTTCGCCCATGGTGGGAAGAAGCGGTCAACTCGCAGTCGTTTCATGACCGAGGGTGTTTTGATCGAAAAGGAGTCGCCAAGCTCGTATCACGCTTCAACACCGGCGACGATCTCGCGGCCCTTCCGCTTTGGCGACTGGCCGTCGTCGAACAGTGGGCGAGGCAGTTCATGGATGTGCCGGTTGAACGGGGGACCTGAAACAGCGTAAGTGCCGGGCGTGCTCAGACGCGGGACAGCTCGCGCAGACCAGCGTCGGTAGACACTTCCTTCGGCTGAAGGGTCTTCGCCTCGGCTCGGGCGGCGTCGCTCTGACTGCCGGCACGCTGCTTGGCCTCTGCGGTAACTTTCTCGAACAGGCGATTTCGCCCGCGCAGCAGGCGATTGGCCCACAGTGCGATCGGGTGCAGACCGGGCAGATAGGGAATATACTTCGCTGCCCAGATGAACCGGCGGGTGAGCGGCACCCCTTCGACGCGCGTATCCGGATAGCCGCAGGCCCGAAGCGTGCGGCCCATGTAGAAGTTCCACTGGGCGATCTGCAGCGGTGTTTCATTGCGTCGCCAGGCCTCGACGCGCTGCGCGTCGGGTTTCTTACGGGCCTTGCCCTTCCATGCCTGCTCGTAGACCGGGATGACGTCCGTACCGGTTCCCTCTTCGAGTTGGGCGGGCTGGAATTCCTCTCCGATAAAATCACACAGCTGGCGCAGCTCGTGCTCGGGCTCGCGCATCAAGTCCTCATAGCGGACAATCGTGAAAATCTTCGGCGAGAGCTTCCGCTGGAGTCGCATCCCTTCCCGCGCAAAGCCCTTCCACTGCCGACAGAGGGATTCCCAGGTGGAATGCGCGCCCCACGGCACGTTGCGTATGGAGCGACAAACGTCGCGGCCGTCGCGCACGATACAGATAAATTTTGATTGAGGATACAACTGAAGAAGCTCAGGAACGTGAAACAGGTGATTGCAGGTCTTCTCTGCCGCGCGAAACTTTCCGTGATGAATTTGGTACGCCTCCATCAGCGAGCGGAACAGGTTCGGGTAGGTCGGTTCGTACGTCTCGAATACGGCCAGCAGTTCCTCCAGCGAGAGGTGCGTTTCCTCGATGAAGGGGCAGGCCAGGGCCCGTTCGGCCATGGCCCGATGCGACATCTCGCCGCCTGCGGCACGGTCCTTGTGGATGAACTTGTTGAAGAACTGCGTTTCCGGCAGCATCGCGATCCGCGAATGACGATCGAGCATGACGGCCAGCGCGGTGGTGCCGCTGCGCTGGCAGCCGACCACGAAGATCGGTGCAAAGGACGTGTCGGCTGCTTCGATGGCGCGGCTGCGGCTACCTCTCTTCGAAATCAGTCGAGCGGTCGGCTGTCCGCTCACACGCTGAAACAGGCCAGCAGCAGGACCGGAAGGACGAGCGCGTCCTGGCTGAGACAAATCGACGGCCCGACCACTCTGATCCAGCCGCATGATCGATTCCGTATTCATGATGTTTGATCCTCCGGATTGGAGTTGCATAGGGGCAGGCGCGGACCAGGAGAGGACTCAAGTTCCACTCCGGGAGCTGCATGCGCAGAAAGATCGCAGATCTTCGCCGACCCTCTTTTACCAGAGGCGTGTTGTTGTTCCGTTAAGGTGCTGCTAAAGAATGATGAAATCGGGTGCCGATTGGTTCAGGCACTTCGAGAAGGTCCGATCACAGCTTAACGACATTGTGAATCTGAGAATCGCGCGAGAGGCCTGCGCGACTTAATCCTTACACTGCGCGCGCTCGATCTCGGAGATCTTGTCGATACGCGTCTTGTGGCGACCGCCTTCAAACGGCGTCTTGAGCCAGACCTCCACGATGCGGCGCATCAGCGCGTTGCCGACGAGGTCCGCCGGCAGGCAGAGCACGTTGGCGTCGTTGTGTCGGCGGGACATCTCCGCAGTCAATTCATCGTGGCACAGCGCCGCACGGATGCCATGAAACTTGTTAGCGGTTACGCACATCCCGATGCCTGTCCCGCAGAAAAGCACGCCTCGATCACACTCGCCCCGCTGGACCGCACGGGTGGCGGCATGCGCGGGGTCGGGGTAGTCGCAGGACTTGGTGGAATCGGTGCCGAAGTCCTGAACCTCCACGCCGAGTTCCTGGAGGACGATCTTGATGTGGTTCTTCGCGTTGTAGCCGCGATGATCGGCGCCGAGAGCGACTTTCATAATTCCACCTCGTCCATTCTGGCGTTCAGTGCCTGCGTGATCCGCGCCGCGGTACGCTCGTAGTCTTCAATCGTACCACCAGCCGGGTCGGAGATGTCACCTGACAAATCCAGCAACTGGGCCTTCGTCGAGACCCCGGGCACCAGCCGCCGCACCGCTTCCAGGTGCGGGCGAGCCATTGTAAAGATATGGTCGGCAGGGTGGATCAACTCCGCGGACAGCCCACGGGCTCGATGAGCACCAAGGTCGATCCCCATCCGGCGGCAGACCTCGACGGCCTCGCGGCTTGCCGGCCCACCGGAGAAGGCCATGGTTCCGGCTGACGAAACCGTGATGCCCTGGCCGGCCAGTTCTTCCTCACGGCAGCCCAGCTTCCGGGCCAGAAGCTGGCGAGCAATCCCCTCGGCCATGGGTGACCGGCAGGTGTTTCCGGTGCATACAAAGAGAATATTCAAGCTGGCTAACCGACGTATGGTGGATGGTGTGTAAACCCCTTCTCGAATCACCTTATAGCCGGTTCCGTTTAGAGCGACAACCGTCGATGCTTGCTTGTATTTGCAAGGCCCGGCGTCGATCAGCAGGTCGATCCGGCCGTCGAGAGTTTGCAGGACCTCCTCCGCGCTCGACGGTGGCGGGTGCCCGGTGTAGTTCGCGCTGGAGGCAATGATCGGCGCTCCGGCCTGGGCCAGCAGGGACGCGCCGGCGGAATGATCCGGGAAGCGGATGCCGACGGTGCCTTCGTTGTAGATCGACTCGATCCCCGGAGTGCTGAGCGTCGGATAAACTTCAGCGTTTTTCGGGTCCGCCACCGGGAAGATCAGCGTCAGCGGTCCGGGCCAGCCCTTGCGGATCAATCGTCGCGCGATCGGTGAAAGCTCCGTGACGAAGCGGTCGCAGTCTTCGCGTCGGCCGATGTGCACGGTAAAGGGCTGTTTGGCGGCGCGCCCCTTCACGTCTCGAAGCCGTTCAACGCTCGCTGCGATCGAGGCATTGACACCGACGCCATAGACGGTCTCCGTGGGAAATGCAACGACAGCGCCATCGGCCAGCGCCGAAGCGGCGCGTCGGATTTCGGCCGTGTCTGCGGCGCCGGATTGGATGGAAATGATCTCGGTGGACATCAAAAAAGGGCAACTCCTGTGTGATTATCCTTCTGCATCGCGCCGGCTGTCAAGCAAGCAGCTCCTGCGCCCTGCGGTATAATTCAGAAGTGGCGATGATCTACCTCGATAACAATTCCACGACGCAAACCGCGACGCAGGTCGTTGAAGCGATGCAGCCCTTCTGGCGCGAAAACTTCGGAAACCCGTCGAGTCTGCATCGCGCCGGCCAGATGGCCCGGCACGGCGTCGAAACGGCGCGCGAACACGTGGCCGCACTGATCGGCGCCCGATCGCGCGACATTGTTTTTACCAGCGGTGGGACTGAGGCCGACAATCTGGCGATTCTCGGTACGCTCGCCGCCAATCCCGCGAAGCGCCACATCATCACCACCGCCGTCGAGCACGTTGCCGTTTTCAGCTTGTGTGAGCGACTGGCGAAAGAGGGTTATCGCGTCACTTTTCTCTCGGTCGATCAGCAGGGGCGCCTTGATCCGGCGGAACTGGAGCGATGCATCGATGATGACACGGCGCTCGTCAGCATCATGCACGCCAACAACGAGACCGGCGTGATTTTCCCGATCGAGGAACTCTCCACCATCTGCCAAAAACACGGTGTACCGTTTCATGTGGATGCCGTACAGTCGGCCGGGAAGATTTCCATCGACGTTCAGGCGCTGGGTGTTGGTCTGTTGAGTCTCTCAGCGCACAAGATCCACGGACCCAAGGGCGCCGGCGCACTCTACGTCGGTCGCAGGATGCGGTTGAGAAGCCAGCTCACTGGCGGCCATCAGGAACGCGACCTTCGACCGGGAACGGAAAACGTCCCCGCCGTGGTCGGGTTTGGTGAAGCGGCACGTCTTGCGCGGCAACGGCTTGCATCGCAGGAGTGGCTGCGCGTTGCCGCCCTTCGCGACCGACTCGAGCGCCGTATCTGTGAGCAGGTGCCTTTCGCGCATGTCGTTGGCGATCGGGCGAACCGGACTCCGAACACGACCAACATCGCTTTCGAAACCCTCGAGGCCGAGGCCATTCTGATCGCACTGAGTGAGCAGGGTGTGTGTGCTTCGAGCGGATCGGCGTGCAGCAGCGGCTCGCTGGAACCCTCCCACGTCCTCAAGGCCATGGGCATCGATGAGCGCATTGCCCATGGAGCGGTCCGTTTCAGTCTTTCGGTGGATACCACGACACAGGAAATCGAGCAGGCCCTCCCGATAATTGTCTCCACCGCTCTGCGACTTGCCCGGCTGAGTGTCCTGGGCTGAAAGCATCCCTTCCTTATCGCTTGTCGCAGGGCCGATTGCCGGGTCGATTCGGCAATTTGCATGCGGACCCCTTGGTTTTGGATACGTCGAGTGGGTATGATAGGCGTGACTGGAGAGTCCGCGCCTTTTCGGGCCTGGACGACCGAACGGCACAGTTATCGGCTAGTATTCGGGGTTGCGCGGGGTTCCCTGTGATGCTGCGCCAATTCCGTGTGATTGGAAGGACGTCGGCGCCGCAGGCGCGCGGACGAGTGCGAGTCGGAGGGTTGCATGAACAGTGCAGTACGAGCGATCGGTTCACTACTGACCTTGTGGATGCTTCTGACCGTAGGGCTGCCGGCGGGGGCATCGGCCGATGATTCGGTCATCGTCGAACAGAACGGGCTTGTCTTCCCTGCGCCGGTTTATCCCTACCTCGGGCATAAGTACCAGTTTGACAACGCGCCGGGTGATAACGACATGCCCTGGCTGCGCCAGTATTCCCAGACACAAGGCATCTTCGACAACGTCAACATGTCTCAGGACTGGAAAGATCGCGAATTCGAGATGATGAAGGCGATCATTCATTACACGACCTATCGCCTTACCTGGACGGGCTCAAACACGGTGCCCACGTCCGACCGTGCGAAGGAGATTCTCGATCTCCACCATGCGCATCCGTCTTACACCTGGGGATGTGGAAAGATCTCGGCCGTCGCCGTCGGCCTGGCTCAGGCGCATGGCATACCGGCTCGTTTCGTGAATGCAGTGAGTTCTACTCCGCCGAACACCGCGTTCGACTACTGCTGCGAGTTCTTCTCGACAAAATACAACAGATGGGTCTGGTTCTGCCCTAAGACATACACATGGATTGAGCACGAGGAACTCGGCCCGCTCGGCATGCGCGAGATCGTCGCCCACGACCTCGTCAGCCCGATTCTGGCGAATCCGATCAGCGGCATCTGGACGGCGGTGCCCAATCCGCCGCTCATCTTCATGCCTTCTCTCGTCAGTCGAGCACCGATCCCGCCGCATTATTCGACCAAGTGGTGGCGGACTTACTGGCAGAACTTCCGCGTCACCTACAAGACGCAGCCGAACGGCACCTATCCCACCTGCTGTGCCACGCCCAAGCTGCAATCCGTCAGCAACTCGTTGAACTACAACCTGTATCGCGGGCAGGAGTTTCCGATCGTCGATCCGACGGATCTGAACATCAATTACCCGCTGAACAACGTGGAGGCGGAGGCCGAGCTGGACGGCGGACAGGTACGGATCACGCTGCGGCACAACATGACCGAGTTCACCGGCTATCAGATTCGCACGCAGGTCGACGGCGAGGAACCCGGCGCCTGGCAATCGATGAACCTTCCCCAGCAGGGCGGCGGCGGACCGCTCGCGAATCCGCAGACAGTTCTCTGGTCTTCGGATGAGAGTGGACGGTTGTACATCCGCGGCACCAACGTCGCCGGTGTGCACAGCCCGGACGTAGTCATTCGCCTGGTGCGGGATACCTCCGTCCCGACGGATTCCGACGGAGACGGAATTCCGGATGACATCGATGTCTGTCCGAACGGCCCTCCGGGGCTTGCAGTTGATTCTCAGGGTCGCCCGCGCTCCGACCTGAACAACGACTGTCTGGTCAACGCGCTGGATGCACAGCTCTTTGTTTCCGATCTGCTTAATGCGACCGAACCCTAGGCCGGCCTCTCTCATCGTGCAGAGGCGACTGGACGCCCTGCGGTGTAGCATGCGCCGATCCCGACTCGGTCCGATCAGTGCTAAGATAGTGGCACTGAGCGCTTGCGGCAGATGTGCTGCGCATCCGGCCTGTCACGCGAAAAATCGCGAATCCACAAAGTACAGGAGCGCGGCGACGGTCAGCGCCAGCAAGAACATGTAGATGGAGAGCCGCAGGTCCGAGGCCTCGCTGATCCAGCTTCGCAATCGTTCGCCGGCGGACTGCAACTCAGGGGCGTGTCCTGCCATGTGTAGGACTCCCGGTCTCCGGATGGAGCATCTCCATCCAGCCCCTCTGGTTATCGGCCGTACGTTGTGAATTCGTCAAGGGATAACCCGTATGAACAGACCGCTGGCGCGACTTTGGAAGGCTGTATAATCGGTCAATCAGATTTCTCGGTAATTTATAACTGACTATTCCAGAATTGGTTATGTAGTTTCATGACGAGACATCCGGCTTGCTGAGGCTGCGATGGAACCTCCCGGCGACCGTCAGAAGCTCGCAGATCAGGGTGGCTCCCCGATATCTGCGTCGAACGTCCAAATCTGGGACAGACTTGTGCAGGCGTCGGCCTGCCGATCGTTGTGACGCCGCGCGGGTGGGGGGATAATGCAGCCGATGTCATCTACCCGTCACAAACGTCTGCGTCTGCTAATTGAAAAGGACATTCTCCAGATACCCGGCGCCTTTAACGCCCTGGCCGCAAGGGCCGTTGAGAAGGCCGGTTTTGAAGCGGTCTATCTATCCGGCGCGGGACTGTCGAACGCCGTTTTCGGGCTGCCGGACGTCGGGCTGATCACCCTGACGGAAGCGGTTGATCATGCCCGGCGAGTGGTCCACGCGGTCAAGGTGCCGGTCATCGCCGACGGTGATACCGGGTTCGGCGACACGATCAACGCAGCGCGGACGGTCTCGGAGTTCGAGGCGGCGGGCGTATCGGCGGTGCATCTCGAGGACCAGGTGCTGCCGAAAAAGTGCGGTCATCTGGACGGCAAGGAACTGGTGAGCACCGCAGCGATGGTTGAGAAGATCCGCGCGGCGGTGGCGGCACGGTGCGACCGGGATTTCATGATCATCGCCCGGACCGATGCCAGAGGAGTGACATCATTCGACGACGCTGTTGATCGTGCAAAGCGTTATCTGGATGCGGGGGCGGACGCGATCTTTCCCGAGGCGATGCAGAGTGCCGACGAACTGGCGAAGTTCGCGCAGTCGGTCAAGGCCCCGCTGCTGGCGAATATGACCGAGTTCGGCAAGACGCCGCTCCTCCCGCTGGATGAGCTGCGCAAGCTGGGCTATCGGATGGTGATCTACCCGCAGACGGCCCTGCGTGTGGCTTTCAAGGCGATCCAGGCAATGCTGGCCGACCTGAAGAAAACCGGCGATCAGACGAAGTGGCTCGATCGTATGCAGACCCGCAAGGAACTGTACGACCTGCTGGATTATGATGGGTTGGAGCAGATCGACCGCGCGGTCACGAAGCCGTAAAGTATCACCGTTCGTTCACCTGAAATTGGAGCAACGACGATGAGCGACGCCAAGTTCAAACCGGGGTTGGAGGGCATCTACGCAGGCCAGACGGCCGTGGCCGAGGTGACGCAAACGAGTCTGCGCTACCGCGGCTACGAGATTGCCGATCTGGCCGAGCATTGCTGCTTTGACGAGGTCGCACATCTGCTGCTGCACGGCGAATTGCCGAACAGGAAGCAGCTCGCTGATTTTCGCGGTCGCGTGCAGTCGGCCATGACCATCCCAGCGAATATCGCCGAGATGGTCCGGCAATTCCCCGAGAAGACGCCGCCCATGGACGTCCTGCGCAGCGTGGTGTCGCTGCTGGGGCACTTCGACCCCGACGCCCAGGACAACTCACCCGCCGCAAATCTCCGCAAGAGCGAGCGGCTGCTGGGCCAGATCGCCGCCGCCGTCGGTCTCTGGTGTCAGAAGGTTTCGAAATTCTCCGCGGTAAAGCCCGACCCCTCCAAGTCGCACGGCGCGAACCTGCTCGCCATGATGACCGGCAAGCCCGGTAGCGAGCTGGCCGGCCGGGTGATGGACGGCACCCTCATCCTCTACGCCGAGCACGAATTCAATGCTTCGACCTTTACCGCTCGTACGATCGCTTCGACGCTGGCCGACATGCACTCTGCCGTCACCGGGGCCATCGGCGCGCTGAAGGGACCGCTGCACGGCGGGGCGAACGAAGCAGCCATGCACCAGTTCCTCGAGATCGGCAGCGCCGACAACGTCGAGAAGTGGTTCCGCGATCTTCAGGAGCACAACAAGAACCATCCCGACAACAAGAAACTCATTATGGGCTTCGGCCACCGCGTCTACAAAAACGGTGATCACCGTGCAGGCATTCTCCGCGAATGGTCGTTGCAGCTCTCCAAAGAGACCGGTCAGAAACATTGGATCGACATGGCCGACAAATTGCAGGCGCTGATGCTCAAGGAGAAGAACATCCATCCGAATACGGACTACCCCGCGGCCCACGCCTATTACCAGATGGGAATCCCCATCGACCTGTACACGCCGATTTTCGTCTGCAGCCGCGTCACCGGCTGGTGCGCCCATGTGATGGAACAGCACGTGAACAACCGCATCATCCGCCCGCTGTCGGAGTACATCGGTCCGCCGCCGCGAAATGTCACGCCGATCGACAAACGATAGCCGGGCGTTTCGACGTGTAATTCTCACGTTCCCCCGTACAATGCCGCCCCATGCGGCGGCTCAAGCTCCACCATCAGATCCTCATCGCCATGGTGCTCGGCGCAGGCGTGGGACTGCCGCTCAATATCTTCGCCGGACCGCGCACGCTCCTTTCGCTTCCTCGTGAAGAAGCGCCGACCATTCAGGCCGGACCGCTCTCTGCCGAATTGGATGCGCTCTTTTCCCGACCTGAACTTGCACATATCCGCTTGCCGGATGGCGCCCATGTCATTGAGGAACGCGCCGGAAAGCGCTGGCGGGTGGAGGGCCGACGCGAGCCCTACGCGCTTCGCTACGTCGGCGAGTCGTTTGTCGTGCAGAGCGGCGGCTACTGGCCGCGCACGGTGGCCTACTACGGCAAGAAAGTCGGCGACCTGTTTCTCCGCCTGCTGTCGATGATCGTGGCCCCGCTGATACTCTGCTCGCTCGTCTCCGGCATCACCAGCACGGGAAAACTGGAAGGGCTCGGCCGGCTCGGCGGACGGACGATCGTGTTCTATCTCTGCACGAGCATGATGGCGATCCTGACGGGAATCGTTCTGTTCAACCTTATCAATCCCGGCCGTCACGCGAAACTCGATCTCGTTGAGGAGGCGGCCGAGGCGCCGGTGACCGGACTGGTGGTCGAGGGCCGCGGCGTCGGTGAAATTCTCTGGAACCAGCTCTTCAACATGATTCCATCGAACCCCTTCGCCGCGCTGTCCGATCCGAGCAACACCTCCATCCTCGGTGTCATCTTCTTCGCGCTGATGCTTGGCGTCTTCATCATCGTCGTCGGCGGCGAATCAGGCACGCGGCTGACACGGCTGTTCTCCGCGGGTTTTGACGTGATGATGCGCATGACCCTGTTCATCATCCGGCTCGCTCCGCTCGGTGTGCTGGGCTACATGCTCTATGCATCGGCCGGCAAGGGGCTGGATGTGTTCGTTGCGCTTGGGTGGTATGTCGTGACGGTTGCGGCGGGGCTGTCGATCCATTGCCTCCTGACCATGCCGGTGCTTCTGTACCTGCTCGGCCGACGATCGCCGCACGAATACGCCAGGCAAATGTCCCCCGCGCTGCTGACCGCGTTTTCCACCGCGAGCAGCAACGGCACGCTCCCGCTGACCATGACCTGTGTCGAGAAGCGGGCCGGCATTTCCAATCGGGTCAGCTCCTTTGTCCTGCCGCTGGGTGCGACCATCAACATGGACGGCACGGCGCTCTACGAGGCCGCCGCGGTGCTTTTCATCGGACAGGTCATGGGCTATGAACTAACCTTCACTCAGCAGGCCATCGTCGCCCTGACGGCTCTCATCGCCAGCATCGGCGCTGCCGGCATTCCCCACGCCGGCACCGTCATGATGGTCGTCGTGCTCTCGGCGGTGAATCTGCCGATTGAAGGCGTCGGACTGATCCTCGCGGTCGATCGCCCGCTGGACATGTATCGCACGGTGGTCAATGTCTGGGGGGACATGACCGCCTGTGCGGTCGTCGCCCGGCTGGAGGGAGAATCTCCCCCGGAAACGGTTGAGGCGAGTGCGGAACTCGATTGAGTGGAATCAAGCTGACCTGCAGATCCTGCGGACGGAATCGGTTTCGCAGTTTCTACGGATTCAGGATGAGCTGGCCGTTGGCCGTCGCCGAAACGGGATCGTGGACCTTGTCGTCAACCGTGGCGAAGACGAAATAAGTGCCATCCGGGACGGTGTTTCCATTCTCATCGAGGAAGCTAAACGTAAACGTGCCGGTGTTGCCGTTGTTCGAAAGCAGATCATCCCGCAGCAGGATGATTTCGTTGCCGTTCGTTCGGTCCGAATCGGGGTCCAGACCCAGCGTGAGAAGTGCTTCGGCGTTCGCGTTGCCGTTGTCATTCCAGGTGATGTTGAAGGTATCCCCTGTGATCAGCGTAGCGTTGGCATTCGGAGCCGTGAAGGTGAAGGTCGGTGTCGGCAGGGCGGTCGTGACCTGGACGAAGCCGTTGACGTTACGATCCGGGTCGCGCGAAACAGCCGTTGCCGTTTGGCCGTCCGGAGATTCTACGATCACCGTGATGACATAATCGCCGACGAGTACACCGGTCACATCCCAAGAAAAAATGTCCGCGTCTCCGTCGGCCAGCGCATCGCGTCCCACACCGGGCGTACCGTCGCCGACGAGATGAATCGGGTCGCCGATTGGCTCTTCGAGGTTGTTTTGTCGCTGGGCACTGACGCGGACGATCGTTCCCGGAACCGTGGCGATATCCGCCCACTGGATGATGGCAGCAACGCCCAGTGTCGCGGTCGTGGCGACCCGGGGAGTGACAATCGAGACGGCAAGCGTGATGTCGGTGTTCGACGGAAGCGGGACCGGCAACGTACCCTGCAAAACCATCTGTCCCGTGCAGCCGGTCATCAGCCCCAACAGCAAAAGCAGCCCTGATCGGCGCGCGGCGACAGTCCTGGAGCGAGGGATATTCCGGCAGTGTAGATCGGTACGAAGCATCCTGACCATCCCCTCTCCGCTGGCGATCAGGCGGAGTTCGGTTCGCGAGGGTCGTCGTACTGATTAAGAAACGCCCCGGACCTCGGCCGCGAGGTGGCCCGGCCTCTTGATTGTTGGCTTCCACCGGGTGGAAGGCAACGCGAAGGCGGGGACACCCCCCTTCATCTTCGCCATTATGGGCTTCGGCTGGAGCTAAAAATCGTTTCGGACCGTCGAAATCCACTGTCGAACGAGCTGGAACCACCGAAGATGCATTGTTTCCGATAACAATCATTCATTGGTTCAATCCGCCCCGAATGCATGCGTGCCGCCAGGTCCGCACATTCTTGACCGTCGCTTGGCTCATTCATAGAATCTTTTGAGCGTCCGACTGCTACAATCCCGGGCGTCATCGCCTCGCTTCTCGCCGAGCCACGGAGCGTCAGGAGAGTATTGTTCCAAGCCAAGCAGGAACTGCCTCACCCGACCGGAAAGAACCCCAATGAATCCAGATTTTGCTACAAGTCAGTCTGAGGTAAGTGTTCGCGTACGCCGTGCATGGCGGCCGCGCCTTCTGCCCGCCATCGCATGTATCTTGCTCTCGGTCGCCATGGGTATGAACGGCAGCGATTGCAATGTCGATCCCGGTGGCGGTGGCGGTGGTGGTGGCGGAGGCGGCGGCGGTGGTGGTGGCGGTGGTGGAACGAACAACATCATCCTGCTGGCCAGCGACCATATCATGGGCGCGGCCAATGCTCCTGTGGTCGTCGTGGAATACTCCGATTTTCAGTGCCCCTTCTGTGGGAGGTTCGCGAGGCAGGAGTTCCACAAGCTCAAGACCAATTACATCGACACCGGCAAGATTCGTTTTGTTTTCCGGCACTTCCCCCTGCGAAACATCCACAATCGTGCTGAAGCCGCTGCACGGGCCACGGAATGCGCCAGCGATCAGGGCAAGTTCTTCGAGTATCACGACCTCGTCTTCCAGACGCTTGCGCCGGGTACAAGCAACACCGTCCTGACCGACGAACAATTGCGATTGCACGCACAAACGCTCGGGCTGGACCTGGCAGCGTTCGATGCCTGTTTCCCGCCCGGCGACGGCAAAGCTGCACGCGTCCAACAGGACGTCAACAGCGGAACGGCCCTGGGGATCACCGGCACACCGACCTTCTTTGTGAATGGTCAGCGGGTCAACGGCTTCCAGACGGCTGAGCAGCTCGGCGTCATTATCGATCAGAAAATCAACGGTAACTGATCGGTGCGGGGCACTGCCTGTGTGCTCGGCGCAATTCATGCGCAGAGGGCCGGTAAATAGTGCGCAGTCGGCTACGCTGCGATGTGAGGCCGATTGGGATCGGTCTCCGTTTCAGCGACCTGCAAACCGGGATTTGTTGTCGCTGACAGCCGATACATACCGTATGAGAAATCGAACGGCGGGCTTCATGCTGCGAGCTGTCCAACTTGTATTGGGCACAGGTGTCTTTGTAGCGATGTCCTGCTCCACAACCGCGCTGCTCAACAACACATCTCCGACAAGCAACTTCGCCCCCGGTCTCGGGATACCCACGCCGCGGACCATCAGTGTCGGCTTCATCAACAATACTCCGTTTCGGGCGATTTTCACCTTCGGGGCATACGACCAGCTTGATGAAAATACGATCCCGCAGAACTTCGGGCAGCTTCGCCTCGAAGGCAATACATCCAGTGCTCAGATTGCCCAGCCCTGCCGGAAAACTTTTTCCGTCGGCGGAGAAGAACTGATTCGCCTGATCGAACTCAATCGCAACAGCCCGTTGATTACCGTGAACGACCCGGCCGCCCTGGTTGATGGCGTCAATTTCTCGGGAGCACCGCTGGGAGATCCGCTCGAAGCCGAGCCGACCGAAGGCACGGCCCTGGGCCTGGTTCGACTTGTCGGCGTGGACTTCACCTGTGAGCGGACCGACATCCGACAGGTAACTGGAACGGGCGTTCTGATCTTCACCTTTGAGCAGGATGCCGCCGCACCCGGTGGCTTTCGCATTGACTATTCGTTCGTTACCCCATGATCACGAGAGTAAGCGGCTTCCGTTCGCCGGGTGATGCTCGCCCGTACCGGTCCGACACGTTGCACAGCCGGGGCCGGTCGCGGCTATACTGATAGCGGCCCGTTCGAGCGAGTCGAGGGCAGAACTGCCGCCGGTTCGCAATTCGCCTCGAACGTCTGCGCGCACAATCGACCGCCGGGTTGCAGGGCTGCGTGCCCCCGCTCACGGTCGAAGTCATCGGGTGAGTCCGATCATGCTGCTTCAATTCCTGCTTCGCGGTTTTCTCTTTGTCGCACTTCTGGCCATCGGCATGAGCTATGCCGAACGGGGTGAGTTTCTCTCGGAATACCGCGTGATCTTCATCATCGGCGCGGTGCTGCTCTCCGGGCTCATTATCGCCGTCGATTCATGGATTCCCCGCAAGTCGCTTCAGGCGATCTCCGGCGTCTTCTTCGGGCTTTCCGTCGGTCTGCTGATTGCCTACGGCATCAACCTTGTGCTGGACCTGATCGTCTCCACCTTCGCGCCGCGGCTCATGGACGTCGGCAACGGCGTTGAACACCCCGGCGTAGGCATCACCCGCATTCTCGTGGGCATCGTCTGCTGTTACTTCTGCGTCAGCTTTATTCTTCAGACCAAGGACGACATTCGCTTTGTCATTCCGTACGTCGAGTTTGCCAAGCAAGTCAAGGGCCAGCGACCGGTCATTCTCGATACGTCGGTCATCATCGATGGCCGCATCGCCGATATCTGCGAGACCGGGATCATCGACCAGAAGCTCATCGTGCCCAAGTTCGTCCTGCAGGAGTTACAGGCCGTCGCAGACTCCAGCGACAAACTCAAACGCAACCGGGGCCGTCGTGGTCTGGATATCCTGAATCGACTTCAGTCGAATACCGCTAACGTCGAAGTGCAGGTTCTCGATGAGCCCGTCAGCGCGCACGAGGCGGCCGAGGCGGTCGACCTGCGCCTGCTTACTCTGGCCCAGCGGCTCAACGGCCGCGTCGCCACGAACGATTACAACCTCAACAAGGTGGCCAAGGTACGCGGCGTGCAGATCATCAACATCAACGATCTGGCCAACGCGCTCAAACCCGTCGTCCTGCCGGGGGAAGCCCTCACGGTGAAGATCATCAAGGCCGGCGAGGAGCCGGGTCAGGGCGTCGGCTACCTGGAAGATGGTACGATGGTGGTCGTGGATCAGGGTCGAAACTACATCGGCGAACCGGTCGAGATCGCTGTCACGAGCGTGCTGCAGACCTCCGCGGGTCGGATGATCTTCGGCCGCATGGAAGGTGCCGGATCGCCGCCGCGACGCAAGCCCGCCTCGTCACAGAGCGCGTGAGCTGCGCGCCTCGATCGCGTTGAAGCACGCATGACGGACTACACGCCCCATCAGCGACGGATCATCGATCGCTATTACGACCAGCGCGATGCGATCATGCTCACGAAACTCTCCGACCTCGTGTCGGAGCTTTATCTTGCCCAGAACGATCGGAAGCGCGATCAACTGTGGAAGCGCGTGGCTGCCGCCATGAAGAATCTCAAGATTCCTGATGCCGCCGCGGCCCACATTCTCGAGAAGAAAAGCCCCGAGGTCCTCGCCGTGCATCTGAAGGACTGGCTCTCGAAGGTGCGGTAGGTTCCCCTTCCGGCGCGGCTTGTCAAATGTTGCCCGCGTGGCCAACATATTCCCATACACCGACGTGCGGTCGGTGACCTACCTTCGGAGGTGCATCATGAATACGCGACGCGAATTTCTCGGCGCACTCGGCCTGTCCGGCGGGCTCCTGCTGCTTGCAGAACAACTGGGCCAGACTTCGGCGCTGGCCATGGATCGTGGTGAAGGTGGTGGTCCACCCGGTCAATACGAGCTGCCGCCGCTGCCGTATGACTACGATGCGCTGGAGCCGCACATCGATGGCCAGACCATGCGCATTCATCATGATCTGCACCACAAGGGCTACACCGACGGTCTGAACAAGGCCCTCGCCTCGCTCTCAGCGGCGCGCGAGAGCGGCGACTTCGGCAATATCCAGAATCTCTCCCGTCTGCTCGCGTTTCATGCCGGCGGCTATGTCAATCACAACATCTTCTGGAAAAATATGGCCCCGGCATCAAAAGGTGGCGGCGGCAAGCCGGACGGCAAGCTGGCCGCTGATCTGCAGCGCGATTTCGGCGGCTATGACAAGTTTCAGGCCCACTTTACCGCGGCAGCGACGGCCGTCGAAGGCAACGGCTGGGGCGTGCTGGCCTATCATCGCGACCTTCGCCGGCTGATGGTCTTCGCCATGCTGAATCAGCAGATGCAGGTCCCGGTCGGGACGGTGCCGCTCCTCCTGTGCGACGTCTGGGAGCATGCATACTACCTCAAGTATCAGAATCGCCGGGCGGACTACATCAAGGCCTGGTGGAACGTCGTCAACTGGAAGGACGTCTCTGAGCGCTACTACGCGGCGACGGCCTGAGGAATCGTGCATGACCTGCTCGAAATGCCGCGTTGAACTGGACCCCGACAGCCGCTTCTGCAAACACTGCGGCGCGCCGGTCGGTGCCGCGAATACAGAAAATCCGCCTGCTGCCGGTCCATCAGTTGCGCCGACGGCCGGCGATCCGCTCTCGGCCGCTGCGATGGCTGCCAAGGCCGGAGATCTGCACCGCGACCCAGCGATGGAGAAGGACGTCTGGCGAGGGCGCGCGGCGTGGCGAGCTTATGCCGGTTCGTGGGCGATCTGGCTGGTCGCGAGCATCGCCCTCCTGGTCTTCGGCTATCGCTCCACGGAGCCACAGTCCACGGTGCGCAGCGTACTCTGGCTGCTGGTGGCCGGCTCAGCGGTGGCGCTGGCCGTCCGACAGGCACTCGTGATCTACGGCCTTCTTTACCGACTCACGTCGCAGCGGCTCTTTCTGTATCGCGGGATCATCACGCGCGTGACCGATCAGATTGAACTGGTTCGCGTGGAGGATGTCCGCGTGCGGCAAAGTGTGATCGATCGGATAGTGAACACGGGCGACATCGAGATCATCAGCAGCGACGCGACGGACGAGCACCTGTTTCTCCGCAGTATCCTTGACGCGGCCCATGTGGCGGAGCATCTCCGCAAGAACGTGCGCGGTGCGCGCGGCAAGGGGTCGTTGTTTGTAGAGAATATCTGATGGGCGATGACCGCGATGATCGCTGTTTCGAGCAGGGCCGGTCGTGGCCCGGTTGATCAATCACGCCGAATCATGGACCGTCGAATGACTGTGGCGGCTCGGGCTTCATGAAGGATTCGGTCCCTCGGTGAACTCCTTCGGGTCGAGCTTGCGGAAGAGAACCTCCGGCACAGGGCCCAGGGCGTGGCCGACCGCAAGGCGCTTCGTTGCCTGTGGCCACTTCCACTCATCTCCTGATACGCCCAGCGACTGGCGAATCTTCTCCGACGCGAACGGCAGAAACGGCTCAAGCAGGACACCCAGCGTCCGTACGGCCTGGATGCAGGCGTGGATCGTCGCCGCGCAAAGTCCGGCATCCGTCTTGCGGCTCGTCCAGGGCGCCCGCGTATCGATGTAACGATTGCACTCGCGGAAGGCCTCCATGATCCGACCGAGCGCCGCCTTGTAGCGCGTTGCCTCGATGTCGTCGGCCACCTCCTGCGGCAGAGCGTCGATCATGGCGAGGAGTTGCTTCTCCAAATCCTCCGCGCGGTCAAACGGCGGTACCTTACGGCCGAAATCATCGGTAACAATCTTCTGCCAGCGGTTGACGAAATTGCCCAGCGTGGCGATCAGCTCGGAATTGTTTCGCTCAACGAACTCGTCGAAACTCCAGGCCGTCCGCTGGCTTTCCGGGGCGTTGATCGTCAGGTAATACCGCAGCGGGTCGGGGTCGAAGCTCTTGAGATAGTCCTCGATCCACACCGCCGTGCCGCGGCTCTTGCTGATTTTTTCCTCTTCCTTGCCGGGAAAGCGGATGTTCAGAAACGCATTCGCCACCACGTTCGACGGAAGCTGAAAGAACCCTTTCTCCTTCGGCTTCGTGTAATTACTCCCGCGGGCGTCGATCTCCTTCGCCGTGAACTGCGTGCCAAGCAGCATCGCCGGCCAGATCAGCGCATGAAAGACGATGTTGTCTTCGCCGATGAAGTGCACGATCTGGCAGTCCGGGTCCTGCCACCAGTCCTTGTAGCGTTGCCAGTCGCCGTCGAGTTGCTGACAGAGCGCCGCTGTGAAGCTGACGTAGCCGATCGGCGCATCAAACCAGACGTAGAGAACCTTGCCTTTGGCATCCGGATCGTCCAGCGGAACCGGGACACCCCAGGTCAGGTCGCGCGTCATGGCCCGTTCGGGCAGACCCTGCCGGATGGAGCCCAGGGCGAAGTTGGTGACGATCGGCCGCCAGTCGAGCGAGACCAGACTGAACCAGTCGGCGAGTACACCCTGAAAGCGGCCGAGCTGGAGAAACCAGTGCGTCGTTTGCCGCTTCTCCGGCGTCGTATTCGTCACGATGCTGACAGGGTTAATCAGCTTGAGCGGGTCGATGCTGTTGCCGCAGTGCTCGCACTGATCGCCGAGGGCCTGCGGATGGCCGCAGGGCGTGCCGTCCGGCAGCTTGTGGTAGCAGGTGCCGGTGACATACCGATCCGGCAGGAAACGGCCCGCCTTCACGTCGTACAACTGCTCGGTGGTGCGCTTCACGAAGTGGCCGTTGTCGTGAATCGTGCGGAAGAATTCCTGGCTGAGGCGGTTGTGCAGCTCGGTGAACTCCGGCTGATGTGTGCCGCCGTAGATGTCGAAGTGGATGCCGAGTCCCTCGAAATCGGCCGCCTGCTGCCGGTTGTAGCGTGCGGAGAGTTCCGCCGGCGTGGTGTTTTCCTTCTGGGCGGAGATTTCGATGGCCACTCCGTTGTCATCGCTGCCGCAGATGAAACGCACTTCATCCCCGCGCGAGCGGAGATAGCGCACAAAAATATCCGCCGGGAGGTACGCGCCGGCCACATGACCGACATGAAGCCGCCCGTTGGAATACGGAAGCGCTGAAGTCACCAGAAATCGTCGCGACATAGCAACTCCATCGGCTATTGCCGCGGCGATTCTAGCGATCCAGCCCGCGGATTGCCAACGGCTCGTCTACCTCAGCCGGCAGGTCTAACAACGCTCGACGATCCAGTTCACCAGGTCCGACAGGAACGTCGACGGATCCGGCTCGAACTCCAGCGTGTGATGTGCCTCGCGATAGAGCGTGATCTGGCGATCTTCATTCGGCAACTCGCGCAGCCAGTCGCCGGTGCGGTCGCTGTCGATGATCCGGTCCTGTCCGGCCAGCATCAGGTGGATCGCGCCGCGATAGCCGCTGCTGCCGAAACGGGCCGTAAAGCGATCCATCCGGCGGGATGACACGAGAAACGACGCCGTGACGCGAGTGAGTTTCAGTTGATCCTGCTCCACGTAGGCGATCCGCTCCGGGTTCGCCGTGAACATTCTCGGATCGTTCAGTGGGATGTCGTACAGCTTCTCTCGATCGGCGATCAGCGAAAGACCGACACGGAACTTCTCCGCCGTCGTCAGGTCGACTCGGGGAAACAGCCCCGGCGCCACCAGCGAGATCGTGCGTACGCGTTGCGGCTCGCTCGAAGCCAGGGCCACGCACAGCTTGCCGCCCCAACTGACGCCGACGAGATGCACCTCGCTCTGTCCGCTGCGTTCGAGCAGCGTCTTCATGCATTCGCTCGCATCGGCGATCGAGCGGGCCGCCGAGGGTGTGTGCCCGCGCGATTCACGATTGAGGCCGCTGCCGCGCCGGTCCGGCATGAGTACGGCCAGTCCGGCCTCCGCGAGGCGCGAACCGGAGCCGACATACCAGCCGCCATGCGACTGGATTCCATGAAAGTACAACACGGCCCCACGCGGATCAGGCGGTCGCCACCAGCGGACCGTGGCCCGATAGCCGTCGGAGTAGGTGAGCGTTTCGATGCAGGGCTCGAGCATACGGTCAATCCGTGCCTGTTTCGCTTTTCGCCGGCGGAGCGAGCATGGCCTTGGCCTCGTCAAGCTGCTTGTGACCACCGAGCAGTACCAAAACATCGCCGGATTCAAACTGGTAGTCGGGCGGCGGGTTGGTCGCGGCCTTGCCGCTTCGCACGACGGCAATGATCGTCACGCCGGTGCGCGCTCGAAGGTGCAGGTCACGGATCGACCTGCCGCACGCCGGACTGTCGGCTTCGAGCATGTAGGTCTGCGTCGCTGTGGCCTCCAGGAGACTCATCAGGTCGGCCCGTTGGGCGCCGGTGGCCGGTCGTCCGCGAAGCATCCCATAGTTGCCGGCGCGGATCATGGTGACCTGCGCGGCGATGACGTTCTCTGGTATACCGAAGTGCTTGAGCACATGGGCGAAGATTTCGATTGAGGTTTCGAACTCCTCCGGGATGACCTGCTGTGCGCCGAGCCGATAGAGAATCTCCAGCTCGCTCGTGTAGCGCGTTCGCGCCAGGATGTAGAGATTCGGCCGAGCAGTTCGTGCCTGGGCGACGATACGCCGCGTCGCTTCCTGTTCGTTGATGGCCACCACGATTGCCCGGGCGTGTTCGATGCCGGCTCGATGCAGAATCGCGATGCGCGTGGCGTCGCCCACGATGATCCGTTCACCGGCCTTACGCGCCACCGCCGCCAGCGCCGGATTCATCTCCACCACGCAGCAGGGAATGTTCGTCGCCCGGAGCACGCGCGCCAGATTCTGACCGTTGAGCCCGTATCCGATGATGATGACTTGCACATCGGTCAGGGGCTGTGTTTCCGGCAACGGGACAAGCTCCGTTTTCGTAGATCTTCGGCTGAAGCGCTCAATCACCAGGGACACACGTTCGGAGAGGGGCACCAGCATCGCCCCCATCAGCATGGTTCCGACGATCAGGGCGGTCAGATAGTCCAGCGCACTGGCCGGAAGCAGGTGCAGCTTTTCCGACTCCCGCGCGAGGACGAAGCCGAACTCGCTGATCGTGGCCAGACCCATGCCGACCTGGATGCTCAGCCGCAGGGGCCATCCCGCAAAACGAACCGCCAGCGCGGCCAGCAGTGTTTTGAGAACGAGCGTGACGACGACGCCGAAGCCGATCGAAAACGGAAACTTCGCGACGAGATTAAGGTCCACGAGCATGCCCATGGAGATGAAGAACAGCGCGTTGAACACGTCGCGAAACGGGACGATGTCGGCGAAGAGTTGGTGACGCACGTCCGTCTCCGCGAGCAGCAGCCCGGCGACGCACGCGCCGAGGGCCGGCGACCATCCCGCGCGTCCGGCAATGTACGCCCCGGCGCAGGCCATCAGCACGGCAAACAGGGTCATAAGCTCCTGTCCGCCGACGCGAAGCACCGCGTGGAGTACAAAGGGAAGCAGCCATCGAAGTATCGCAAAACCGACCAGCAGGACGACCAGCGACAGCAAACCATGCAGGACCGCGACCGCCCAGCCGGTCTGTCCGGGACCGGCGAGCAGCGGCAGAAAGAGCATGAGCAGAATGACGAGAATGTCCTGAACGAGTGAGACGCCGGTCACCGTGCTGCCCGTAGGTGAGTCGGTCTGACGGATGTCCGCCAGTTGCTTCAGAACGATGGCCGTACTGCTGGGTGTGATGGCCAGCGCCATGGCCACGGCCGCGGGCCATGAGACCTGTGCCGCCATGAGAATACAGAACAGGCCGACGATGACGGTCAGCACGATCTGCCCGCCGGCGGCCACGAGAATGCGGTGGCCGGCGCGGAGCAGCGGCTCGGGCGAGAGTTCCAGCCCTACCGCGAAGAGCAGCAGAACAAGCCCGAGGTCGGCAAACTGTGAGACGGACTCCCGCGTGATGAGCCCCATGACCGACGGGCCGATGAGCATGCCGGTGACGAGGAAGCCGATGATCGCCGGGGCGCGGAGCATCCGAAACAGCCACGCCACAGCGACGGCTGCGCCGAAGAGCACGACGATCTCGTACAAGACGCCTCTGCTGTCCATGTTCCCGTCCGTGGCCGGTGCAGGAGAGCGATCGAATACGCCGAATCCTCACGGCGAAGATCGAAGGATAAGTGAATCGACAGCCGGAGCAAAGCGCGCGACTGGTCTCGCCGCAATCCATCTTGACCGGATGGGTAGAGAACTCGAATCTTGCCTAACGCTTTCGCCCGGCGAAGGAGGTGCTGTGGGATTGTCGTCCGTTGCGCCCTTGCCAGGCCAGTGCGGCCTGCCAGACGAAGCGGTGCAGCACGCTCGGGCGTCGGAAGGGAGCACGCGGCTCGCTGAGCCGGGGAAGCTTCGCAGCCAGTCGAGCGGCCTTGATCGCTCGGATCGCCAGCCCGCGCGATTCTTCCCGCGCCGCATGATCGGTGACCAGTTGATTGAGCTGTTGAAGGTAACGCACAAAATCGAGAAATCGCGCCGGCCGCGAAGAGCCCCAGTATTCCAGCCCCAGTTCATCGAACCATGCGAGCGTCTCACTGAAGGTATGGTCGCTCTTGTACGGATGGCAGTAGCGATCATAAAAGGTCAGCAGTTCGCTGCGGGTCATCTGATCGACCGGCTTGGTCCCGTAGAGTCGCTGTGCGAGTTGAAAGCGTGCTTCCAGGTCTTCGCCTGCTTCCGAGAGGATACGACGCTTCTGCATGTTGAACCGCCAGTGATTCCAGCGGTTGTATAAGAAGATGGCCACGAAGCCCCCGCGCTTGCAGACTCGGACCATTTCCGCAAGTCCACGATACGGGTCCGGCGTGTGATGCAGCACGCCCCACGAGACTACGACATCGAAGGTGTTATCCGGAAAGGGAATGCGAAACAGGTCGCCTTCCAGCGGGTAGAACCGATCAAAGCCGTCCTCACGCGCCACCTGCTTTGCGATTTCCAGCGAGGCCGGCGAGCGGTCCAGCCCGACGTACTGCCCCACGCCGAAGTGTTTCATCAGTTGCATGTGGCGGCCGGTGCCGCATCCCACATCCAGCACGCGGGCGCCCGGCATGCGGTCTTCGATTCCCAGGAAGCGATACTTGCAGATCTCGAAGGGAACCTGCCGACGTCGCTCCGCGGCCGTCAACTGCGGAAACGGATAAGTCCGGTAGAAGTCGTGGACCGATTCGGAGACCGTCGCGGTGGGCGTCGTATCCGTCTGCATGGCGTGCCTTCTTCCGAATCTTACTCGAACGCGGCAGACAGCGGCACGGGTCCGCCGGATGAACTGCGCGGGCTTCGCGGGTTACTACTTGCCGCGCGGCGGCGGACTCGGATTGTCAAACTCGCAGAGAAACGGCCCCATCGCAAGGTAACGGAACCTCGCCGACCGGGCGCCGCGGATCGCATCCATCGGCGTGCAGATGATCGGCTCCTCGTGCATGTTGAACGAGGTGTTGATCACGGAGCAGAGTCCGGTCCTTTCCTTGTAGAACTTGAGCAGCCGATACGTGCTCTGGTCCAGGTCCGGGCGGATAGTCTGCGGGCGGGCCGTTCCGTCGATGTGGACCACGGCGGGACAGGTGCGCGCCATCTCCTCGGTGCAGTCGAAGGTGATAGTCATGAAATTCGCCGGATGCTCCGCGCCGCTCATGTTCTTGTACATCTTCGGCGCGTCCTCCTCCAGCGTGACCGGGGCAAACGGCATGAACTCCGTCCGATGCAGCCGCTCGTTGAGCCAGACGTTTACCGTCGGATCTGTCGGCTGATAAAGAATCGAGCGATGACACAGGGCACGCGGGCCGAATTCCATCGCCCCCTGAAACCGGGCGATCAACTCGCCATCCGCGAGCAGGTCGGCCATGGCCAGGTCGATGTCCTCCGGTCGCGTGAAGCGCACGCCCTCGCGCTCGAGCGTCTGGCGCATCTCGTCCTCGCTGAAGTCCGGCCCCCAGTAGACGTTGTGGATGCGCTTCGGTTCGTACCGATACTTATCTCCGAGCTTGCGCTGCTGACTGCGATGCCAGGCCCACATGGCCGCGCCCCAGCCCAGGCCGCCGTCCGCCATGTGCGGAAAGATGAAGGTCTTCTCCACGCCGGGAACCTCGTGCAGCTTCTGGTTAACGCGGACATTGGCCGCGACGCCGCCGGCCAGGCAGAGATTCTTGAGCCCCGTGCTTTTGACGTACTGAGCAACGTACTTCGTCATCACGTCTTCGAGTGTATGCTGATAGGCATAGGCCAGCTTCTCCGGGCCCTTCTTCTTGATCAGCCGCCGCAGCCAGGGGTAGCTGCCGTAGTTGTACGGCGCTTCAAAGGAACCGTTGACGTTGTAGAGACCCATCCGAGCAAATGCCATGCACTCGTCGTCGTACGATCCATGTGCCGCAAGGCCGGTGATCTTGCCTTCGTGGCGAAACGGTCGATAGCCCGCGGCGCGGGTCACGGCGGCATAGAAGACGCCTGCCGAGTGCGGAAGCATGACCTCGTGGATCAGTTCGAATCGGCCGTTTCGACAGGCATAGAGCGTAGCTGTTTTGCCGTCGCCCCAGCCGTCCACGGTGAAGGCCAGGGCTTCGTCAAAGCCCGAACCGTAATAGGCGCAGGCCGCGTGCATCAGGTGATGATCGGGGCGCTCGATCCGGCTGCGCTCGATGCCATGTTCGCGCGCCCAGTCCAGGAGACGCTGATTCTGCAACTTGCTCAGTTCGAGACGCTTCTTGAAATTGCGAAATCGCCAGATGCCGTAGTTCGCGAGCTTCCACGAAAAGGGTCCGGGATACGAAAACCACGCCACCTGATCGAGCTGCCGCTGATCGTGCGAATACTCGGCATGCACGTCCTGTCGAACGCAGAGGATCTCGTCGAGGTCGGCGAAGGTGGCTCCGGCATGCTTCAGCATCCAGTCGATGGCTTTGGCCGGCACGCCGTCCTGCTGCTTGATCCGGGAAAAGCGCTCTTCGTTCGCCGCGGCGATCGTCTCACCGTCCTTGATCAGTGCCGCACCGCTGTCATTATCCAGTTCACCGATGCCGAGGATCAGCATGACATTCAACCTTTCTGCATGACCGGCCTGAGAAAGCAACCCCACCGCCCGGGACGACGGCCCGCTTCCCGCGATCGCCACTGCATACCGGAATTCTTATAAGACGCGCGCAACGCGTCCCTGAGAAACGATCGGATACAACCCGAACGACGTCGAATTATAATTGTCGGCGACAGGAGGGGTCAATTCTGCAGCCGGCGGTCCGATGGCGCGGTGGCCGAAGATTGAGAATGGATAAAGAAGTGAGTTTTGCCACCCTGTGTGGCCCGTCATGAAGAATAGCAAAAATGCCCCTTTCACCGAGTGTGCGGTTCACTCGGCGAAAGGGGCAAATAAAGCGGACCTGAATAACACTTATTGGGCGTGCCTGTCACAGCTTCCAACAGGGCCGGAGTACCTTGATTTTCAGGGCGTTGCCGGCTCCGGGCTCGACTCCTTCGTCGACGCGGCCGACGGCGGCTCTCGCCGTGCTCCGCCCTCTTTGCGGACAAGTGTCTGATGATCCTTGCTCGGGCGCGGCATGTTGGGCAGGAAGGCATTGATCATCGGCCCGAACTTCTCAATCGCCTCGTTCACATTCGGCAGGCCGGACACCGCCACCTGTACGGACATCTCGTTCGGCGCCTGCCCGAGGCCGAACCACGCGACCGTGCGGGTGCACAAGTCCGCCGCCATGTTGGCCGGCATGGCCGCAGCCGGGTTGCCCGCACTGCCTGCGCCGACGCGGATGCACCGGCCGACGTGGGCCACGGCGAAGATGCTGGTATCGCGCGGCAGGGAGGAGATCACCTTTCCAAGTTGCGGATCGGAGTCGATCGACTGGTTCCGGCTCCGGGCGCGAAGAGCTGCCTTGAGGGCGTTGCGCGTCACGCTGATGGCGATGCAGCCGTCGATTTCCGCGAGGTAGACATTTCCGAAATCCGGAATCGCATAGGAGTACGCCGTCGTCTCGCCGAGCTTCACCTCGCGCGCTTCCACGGATTCGTTGCCCTCAAGAATGCCGGGCATCCGTAGAAACTGGTCCCACAAAGCACGCGAGCGGGCGACGTCGTTGACCGCCATGAGCACGCAGGCGTTCGGCGCGCCCTTCGGACCGGCATCTCCGGTAACGACAAAGGCGCAGAGCTCGCGAACATTACCAAAGAATTCACGGAAGATATCCAGCCCGGAGACCGCATTCGCGGGAGAGCGACTCTGGGCAGCATCAGCCGCTGCCATGGTCAGCGCCGGGTTGAGGCCCATGCCGAACACCGCCGCCGCGTCCGAGGGCACGAGCTTCAGGCATTGACCGGTCATCGGCGGCAATCGCATCAGGTTGTAGGCGATGCACCGATGGTCATCCGCCAGCCGAATGGCAAATCGCAGGCCCAGCGCCTGCTCCTGTA
Organism: uncultured Planctomycetota bacterium; assembly: GCA_900696465.1. Classification (GTDB taxonomy): domain Bacteria; phylum Planctomycetota; class Phycisphaerae; order UBA1845; family UTPLA1; genus UTPLA1. Next base: position 36,116 of record CAADGE010000005.1, on the reverse strand, counting down.
TGCCCAGCGAGAAAGCCGCCCATCGAAGACTGTCCAGGTCCACAAGGCCGTTAATGACCTTCAGTTCGCCGCGATCGGTTTCCGGGAGGTTTGCCGTGACGCGGCGGATGATGCCCTGCAGATCGCAATAAGCGAAGATTGCCGCGCCCTTCCGCTGGGCGGAAAGATCGGCGAGGTCTTCGCGATTAGCAAGACTGTCCGCTCGCTCTCCGATCAGGCGATCGACGACACCTTCGATCAGCTCCGTTCCGTTGCCGAGGATCAGCAGCGATTCAGTCAGCACGCCGGTCAGTCGACCGACATCGGGCACATCAGCGCCGAAGGTCGGCAGATCGCGGATCTTCTGACCGAGCGGAGCGAACTGAAACGCCGTTTCCAGCGCCCCCTTGAGGAGCGATGCATCGCCATGGTGCAGGACCAGTACGCCGGTCGGCGCGCGCCGGTTGGATGGATCGAAGTCCGTCAGCGCCACTGCGGCACCACCGAAGCACGAGAGATAATCAAACATCGAAGGACTGATCGCGATTCGCCCGGGAATGAACGCCACCTGGCGCGAGTCCTGATTCGGTCGCTGGTCCAGAAGTTGACGCATGTCTTCCGTCGTCAGTCCGATCAGGCCCGCGAGCTGCTCGATAAATCGCCCCGGTCGATTCAGTTCGATATATGCCAGTGCGTCAGCCGGCATCAGCTGAGAAAAGTTCTGCGCCGCCAGGGCATCGCGGCAGCGATCCGAACCGCGCTGGGCGACACGCTGGAGTTCCTCGTTGACGCCTTTCGCCAGCACGCCGCGATAAAGCTCCCGAGCCGCGGCGAACTGGCCGGACTCCTTCTCCAGAAAATACGCCCGATGAAGCTCGGCCTCGGCGCCAGTCTGCGCCAACAACCCGGCCGGTGCGGCCAGCAGTAGTGCGAGGACCGAGCAGATCGGGATGACGCGATTCGAAAACGTATGTCGTAGATTCATGATGGGTCTCCCAGGTTGAACTCCTGCCCTTTGCACGGTCGCGAAGTACGCGCGATGGATTCGTTCGCGACTCAGGCGCACGCGAGACAGTGGGCCGCGGCTTGGCACGGTCCTCTGCAAAATATATTGTACGACGCAGGACGGTTATTTTTGAGGAACGCAGCCGATCTTGAAATCCTACGAGGCAGATCGCTCTCACTCGACGGTCGATCGACAGGTACAATGTCTCAATGGCGAAAACAGGCCGCTCCAGGCATTCCGCATTGCTGCCACCGACCGTCTCGAACTCGGAACAGCCATCGAGCGGGATGCGCTGGCTGATACTGGCATGCCTGGCCGCCGCCGCTGTCCATCTGGTCGCCACTCGCCTCGTCTGGGCGGATATTCCCCTACAGACGGATACCGGAATCTGGGCCTATTTTGCCGCTCGCATGTTGGACGGTGCACGGCTCTACGGCGATCTCTGGGAGAGCAAGCCGCCCGGCATCTTCTGGACGTTCGCGATCGTTGAGCGGCTTTTCGGCATCGGCAACGATGGGCCACTCGTCTGGCTGGATGCAATCGTTACTGTCGGGGTGTGCGGTGTCACATATCTAGTCGCCCGCTGCGTGGCCTCGCGAGACTCCGCACTGCTGGCAATCTGCCTGCTGAGCGTGGTCCTCTGCCATCGCATCCTCGCGGACTGGGGCAACAACCTCGAAAAGTTCGTTGCACTCTTTGAAATGACAGCCCTCTGGCTGATCCTTCGAGCTACCTGCAGTAAGACCGCACCGAAGGCGCAAGCGGTTCCCTGGCTGTGCGCTGGTCTCTTCTGCGGACTTGCCGCACTCTACAAGCAGACCGGAATCCTGCTGCTGGTGATCCTGCTCGTCGGTCTCATCTTGCGCTGGAAGGCACTCGGCCTGCCGAGACTGCGAACAGCCGTACCGCGACTGATGCTCGGTGTCGCGCTTCCGTGGGTCGTCGTCGGCTGGTCGTTGCTTCGTGATGAAACGGCGCAGGACTTCTATCGACAAGTCGTGGCGTATGATTTTCTGAGAGTCACATCGGCCGATCTCGAACGCTCGCGGATGATGCAGTTCGAGCACTGGTCCGCGGTCGGCCGGCACCTTCTCATGGCCGGAGTCGTGTTCTTTCCCGCCGTGGTCGGTTCCGCGGCAGCGATGATCCAACGGCCGACGGCGAATCGCGCGACGACAGCTTCCGGCAATTCGCATCGTCACGATCGACCGGGCGCCGGCGTATCTGCACTTCCTCTCATCCTGATCTATGCAGTCCTGGCGACGCTCGTCTTCGTCATCGCACCGCACGGCTACGGTCACTACCTGCTTCATGCCGCGCCGCCTGCGGCTGTGCTCGCCGCAGTTGCGATCGACCGTGCCCGCGGGAATGCGGCTGACGGGGACTTCCCGCGAGCACGCTGGCCGCTCATCGCCCTGATCGCCGCTCTGCTGCTGGGATTCTGGCAGCTCTCGGACCATCTCCGTTTCACGGCAGACGCCATGTATCCCCCGCGGGTGGCCTACAAGCACATGCGCGAACGAAATCGGGTCCTCGAAGGAGTTATTCAGCGACACTCCGAGATAGGTCATTCTGTCCTGCTCTGGCCGGCGGAACATGCCATCAGTTACCATGCAGGCCGGCGCACACCGCTGGAGATGTGCCAGGCCATTGACATCTTCAACGGCCGCGTTCGCCTGCTCGATCCACCGCTCGATGAAGTGATCCGTCGCATTGAGGCCGATCCACCGGACCTGATCGTTGACTGGACCCCCGTCGCCGTTGAATCGGCCGATCCGCGCGTGCCCGACTCCGAACTCGTGCTGCTGGTGCCGGCCGGCGGTTTCTCGTTGGCGGAGGACGCCGATCCTGAGCACGCGAAACTCGAGGGACGGCTGCTGGCCCCCTTCAAGCAGTGGGTCCGGGCTCATTACGGCGGGCAGCTTCGATACGAAGAAGGATGCACCGTGTACTTTGCCGGCAAGCCGTGGAAAAACTGGCAGGAATACCTCCGACCCGAAGCCGCCACGCGCTGGGCGGAGCCGACACGATGAAGAACGATCCATCAACCGCGTCCGCGCCGAAAACCACCGCACCCGGTGCGCCGATCTCTGCTCGCCTGTTGCTTACACTCTTTACGCTGTCGCTGGTGTTCGCGGGCTTCTCCGCGTGGGTGTGGTTGTCTGGTGATACGGCCGCACCGTACCGGCGCGGTTATACGCCGCTGACGGCCGAGTGGCAGACCGACGGCGAGGGGGCATGGGTCGCGGATCCCTACATCGGTAAGAAGCTGCGATGCGATCTCGACGCCCGCGAGTCGAACGAGCTTGGCCGCGAGTTCACCTATCGCGCTGTGGCGATCTCGCCGGATGCCTGCTTTCGTGACGATGGCATCAATGGTCCGGTCTTTGCGGTGGCCGTGGGTGACAGTTTCACCTTTGGGCACAAGGTGGCGCTGGAAGACGTCTGGACCGAGCGGCTGGAGAAGGCGATCGGCGCCGAGGTGGTTAATCTGGGCCTGTCCGGCGGCGCACCAACTCAGTATCCGAGAAACTACGAGCGGCATGGTGCGCCATTAAAACCCCGGCTCGTCATCATGACGCTGTTCGTCAACGACTGGCTCGACGATGCCATGTTTCACGCATGGTGGCAGGCGCGGCAGACCTACGGCGAGCAGGTCGACTTCCCGCGCTCCAATGCGATCTACGAAGGCATCCGCAAGAACGCCTACCGCCTGCCGCCCGACTGGGCACAGCCCGCGCTCGGCGGCGGAATCGACCTTGAGATCGACGGCGAGACGTATCACTTCGACGCCAGCGCGTATGCTGCGCAGGATCCGCGTAGTCCGACCATCGCCGAAGGAAAACGCCGTACCGAGCAGGCAATCATCGACCTGCGTGCCGCGGCCGTGACCGATGGCGCCACATTGGTCTGCGTCGTCATTCCCGCCAAGGAGCACGTGTACCACGACCGATTGATGTCTAAGCTGCCCTATGCACGGGAGCTGCCTGCGGACACGTTCTGCCGGGAAATCACCGAATGGTGCCGGAAGCATGACATCGCCTGCCTGGACATGCTGCCGATCCTGCGGCGGGACGTAGCCACCGGCGGCCGACCGTACTTTCCCCGCGACGGTCACTTTCGTGAACAGGGCAATCACCTGCTGGCCCGCGAACTGGAGCGCTACCTACGCGAGCTGCAACTCATCAGGCCCGATTGAGACGAATCGGGCCCCGACGACATGTCGATGGGCGGAGTCCCCGTGGGCGGAGCCCCCGGAGATCAGTATTCGGATTCCTGTCGATCGCGGCTGCCGTCCTGTTCCGCATCCTTGAGTGCTTCCGATTCTTCCGTGACAAAGCTCGCCGGAATCGAACGCTTCTTGCACAGTGCCCCCAGGATTTCGACGATTTCCGAGTAGGGTACCGCCAGACCGGTCGGGTTGTCGCTATCGTCGCGGTCGAATCGATCCCCGAGAAGTTTGACCAGTTCACCGAGGTTCAGCGGTGCCGTCAGCCGCGGTGAGCGCAGCCCCGTGCGCCGGTTCTGGCAGAAGACAGTCAGCGCCTCGTCGCCTTCCTGCGCGGTGATCATGGTCAGCAGCACGCGTTCATCCTTGCGATAGTCCGGATCAGGAAAGATGACCGGGGGCTGACACTTCATCTGCCGTCCGAAGATCGCCACCCGCGGCTCCCCCAGCCGCTGCACGTAAATCAGGAACGGCCCGCCGCTGTCAACGATGTCGAGGATCAGATTATCCTCATCCAGCACGGTCGACTCGATCGACGGATGACGATGCCGGCGAAGCCCGACGTACGCTCGGATGCGGACGTCCGGGTCCGTGTCATCCAGCACCTTACGCAGCGCTTCGCCGGCGCCGTGCAGCTCCGTCGCATAGCCCAGTTCATCGATCGCCTGCTGGCGGAACGGGCTTCGCGGGTTCAGCGCATGGCGGGCCACGGTGCGCATGCCTTCCTTGTCGCCGAGCCGCAGCCCGGTGCGCCCTGCGTAATAGCTGACGGCCGGAGTTTCCGTGAGGTAGTGTTTGCGAATCTGCGGCAGGCCGAGCTTTCCGATGGCTTCCCACGCAAGGCCGATCGTCTCGTATTCGGCATCTTCGTCGTCGATCTCATCGCCCAGGTCGCGGGCGCGTTGCTCAAGAAACGGCGTGCTGCCGTTGAGCGTCGTGTGCATCACGCGTTCGAGGAAGACCCGCTTACGGTCTCGCATCTCCGCGGGGAAATCGATCTCAATCATCCCGGCGCTCTTCGCCACCGCGAGCGGATCAACCCCGGCAAAACGGGCGTTGATGCGCGATTCAATCTGCTTTGTCACGCTGTAGCGCGGGTCGGTCAGCATCAGGCGGATGTGCCGCGACTCCTTCACCACACCGCCGCCCAATACCATTCCACGGCGCAGATCGACGTTCGACGTCGGCCGGCCCGCCGTATCGAATGGGCTGACGAACACCGGACCCTCGGCGCGGGCCAGCGGCTTGCCGTCGATGATCCCTCGCGGAGTCTCCGCGAACAGCTTGAGTTCGCAGAGCACCAGCCGTCCGCCCACGAGCGATTTCGTCTGCGTGCCCAGCGCCTCAATCACCACGTCGATCCGGTCGCCCTTCTTTGCACCCGGCGGGATGTAGCCCGTGACATACACCATCGACGAGTCCCGCCCGCCGAGCAGTTGATCGACCGGCAGACCCGGCGCACCGATCTCCTGCAACCGGCGGATTTCCTTCGTCAAATAATTCTTGACTTCGTCCGGGCCGTCCGCGCCGCCTGTGTCCACGAGACCCACCACGAGACCGTAGCCGGCGACCTGCGTCATCCGCAGACCGTCGATGGTGACGAGCTGTCCGATCGTGCCCTGAAGGCCCTTGCCGCGCGAGGCCATGGCCGGCGTCATCGGGGCGGGCTGCTCGCCTTTGTCCTGAAACTTGCCCCAGAACTGATCCCACTCCTCCTTGCCGCCGCAACCGCTTACGGCACAAAGCCCCAGCGCGCAGGCAAGTAGCCGCGACAGATGATGGTGCCTTCGTGATAGTGCGTCTGTAATTCGCATCAGGTTCAGGTGGGCAGGGGGCCGCTCTCGCAAATTGCCGATCCGAGTCTCCTGTTCACGATCTTGTGCCCATTGAGCCCTTCGAGCCCTTTGTACCCATTGAGCCCATTGAGCCCTTCCCGACACGCCGGGACAGCGGCGGCTCCACGCGATTGCCTGCCATGCAGCTCGGCCGGCACGCCTCAGATATTGAAATCCAGACCGTGATCCACCGCCATCCTCGTTCTTGCAGGACGCACGTTCAGCTCCGGCGGCGAGCTGGTCACCGTGCAACCCGCCGGCACGCTGGAAGTCAGGAAGGTCGAACCGCCGATCGTGCTGCCCTCGCCCAGCACGGTCTCTCCGCCGAGGATGATCGCATTGGCGTAGATCGTCACCCCGTTCCGCACCGTCGGATGACGCTTGTAGCCGCGGACCATCCGACCTCGCTCATCCTTCAGGAACGACAACGCACCCAGCGTCACGCCCTGGTACACCTTCACATGGTCGCCGATGTCCGTCGTCTCACCGATCACCACACCGGTGCCGTGGTCGATGAAGAAACTGCGACCGATCCGCGCACCGGGGTGAATGTCGATGCCCGTCTCCTTGTGGGCCCACTCGCTCATGGTCCTCGGTATCACCGGTACTTCCATCTCGTAAAGCACATGGGCATAACGATAGACCGTGATGGCCAGCAGGCCCGGATACGCGAGCACGACCTCGTCGGTGTTCGGCGCGGCGGGGTCTCCATCGTAGGCGGCCTGCACGTCCAGCGCGAGCATCTCGCGAATTTCGGGAATCTTCTGCAAAAAGGCCTCGCTCCGGTCTCGGGCCTTTACGTCCAGCGGCAGCGCCTGAAGGTCCGAGCCCTCGGGATCGTAGTTGCCGTCGAGTTCGTTCTGATGGCACAGGGAACGGAAGACCTGCGTGTACAACGCCTGCCCCAGCCGCGGCAGAAGGTCACCGACGTGGTAACGCACGTTTTTTCGAGAGAGGTTCTGCCGGCCGAAGTAACCGGGATAAGAGATATCCAGAAGCATCTCGATGATGCGAACAATCTCGCTTGAGCTCGGAAGGTAACCTCGGTCGATATGCCGCGTCCGCGGATCGGCGTCATAACTGGCGACGACCCGATCGACGAGGTCCTGAAGCTTGGCATCAATGTCAAATTCGCCGAACATTCTTCTGATTATACCCGTGGGGATGAAAGCGTGGCTATGAGCCCGTCGCAACCTGCCCGCGTAACGGCTTGGCCGATTGGCGATGACGAACCGGCGGAACAATCGTTTCACGCGAGCGTACAAACCGTGATCGGCTTTCCGTGCGTACCTTCACAGGGTATAAATGGTTTCTGCGCCTGATCGTGCCCTTAGCGGTCGTCTGACGACCACGCTTACCGGACGCCGCCATACTTATCAGGTTGAAACATGGACTTCGATTCACTCGGAAATACCAGCGTCGTCGGGCTCCAGTGGGGCGACGAGGGAAAGGGCAAGATCGTCGATCTGCTCACCGAGTATTTTGACCTCGTCGTCCGATACGCCGGCGGTGCCAATGCCGGCCACACCGTGCGCGTTGGCGAGGAGAAATTCGCCCTGCACCTCATGCCCAGCGGCATCCTCCGCCCCGGCGTGCTGAACATCATCGGCCCCGGCGTGGCCCTCGATCTGGAAATCCTCTCGACGGAGATCGACGGTCTGCGAAAGCGCGGCGTGGCGATCAATGACAATCTCCTTATTTCCCTGCGCGCCCACCTCGTCATGCCGTACCACAAAAAGCAGGATCGGCTCGCCGAAGCCCGTCTCGGCGATTCGCGGAAGATCGGCACGACCGCCAAAGGCATCGGCCCGTGCTACGCCGACAAGGCCCTGCGGATGACCGCTCTGCGCGTGACGGACCTGTGCTACCCGGATGAGTTTCGCGAGAAGCTCGGCGAAATCATCTCCGATCGAAACCGCATCTTCGCCTCACTCTATGACGATTCCGAGCCGCTCGATGCGAAGGCAATCGCCGATCAGTGGCTGGGATATGCAGAACGACTTCGTTCACATTTCGCGGACACAACCAGCGTGCTCAATGACGCCATCGCCGACGGCAAGCGCATCCTCTTCGAAGGCGCGCAGGGCAGCTTGCTGGACATTACTCACGGCACCTTCCCCTTCGTCACCAGCAGCACCTGCACGGCGGCCGGCGTTGCCGCCGGCGCTGGCGTACCGCCGTCGGCCGTGCAGTCGTATCTCGGCGTGGTCAAGGCGTACTGCACGCGCGTCGGCAGCGGACCCTTCCCGACAGAGCAGGCCGACGCGACGGGCGATCTGATCCGCGAGCGGGGTCACGAGTATGGCACCACGACGGGCCGACCTCGCCGCTGCGGCTGGTTCGACGCCTTCGCCACGCGCTACAGCGTGTTGCTCGGCGGCATCACGCAGATTGCCGTGATGCACCTCGACACGCTGAGCACCATCGGCGACCTGAAGATCTGTACCGGCTATCGTGTCGGTGGCAAGCCGCTGCACACATTCCCGGCGGATATCCGCGAGTTGGAGCACGTCGAGCCCGTCTATGAAACGCTGCCGGGCTGGCAGGAAGATATTTCCGCGGCGACCTCTTTCGAGGCGCTGCCGATCGCCGCCCGGAGGTACATCAACCGACTGGAAGAAGTGCTCGGCGCGCCGATCACCATCGTCAGCATCGGCGCTGAGCGAACGGCGACCTTGCATCGCTCAACGGCTCTACGCGTCGCGCGCGGCCGATCGCCGGCCGTGAGCGGAAGGGCGGGTGGATGATGCCGACCGCCGAGCCGCTGGATTCGATGAACACCCTGGGCATCCCGCCCGAGCGGCTTCCGCGCCATATCGCCATCATCATGGACGGCAACGGCCGCTGGGCCGAACGCCGCGGCCTGCCGCGCGTGCGCGGTCACGAAGCCGGCGCCGACAAGGTGCAGGAGATCGTCACCCGCTGCTCGCGCCTCGGTGTCGGTTATTTGACACTCTACAGCTTCAGTCTGGAGAACTGGCGACGCCCGCAGAGCGAGATTGCTCATCTCATGCGGCTCTACGTCGAATATCTCATCAAGGAACGCACCGAGATCATGGAGAACGGTGTGCGGCTCATTCAGATCGGCCGGCGCGTCGGCTTACCGGATGACGTGCTCCGCGAGCTGGACGAGACCATGCGCATGTCCAGTACGAATCCCGGCATGACCCTCTGCCTCGCGCTGAATTACGGCGGCCGAGCCGAACTGACCGATGCTGTCCGCGATATTGCCCGCCGCGCCGCGTCCGGCGAACTCTCGCCCGACGATGTGGACGAGCAGACCATCAGCGACGCGCTCTACACCGCTCACATGCCCGATCCCGATGTCCTCATCCGCACTGCAGGCGAGATGCGAGTCAGCAACTTCCTCCTCTGGCAGATCAGCTATGCCGAACTGGTGGTCACCGACGTCTGCTGGCCCGACTTCGGCGCCGATCAGCTTGACGATGCCATCCGCGAATACGCCCGCCGGGATCGCCGCTTCGGCAAAGTCGCGCCTCAACAGCCCCGCTGAAAATTTCAAACCGGTTTCGCATCGACGAAGATGCATCGGCCGCGCGTTGCATCCGTCCGCCCGCGGCGTTCCAATGGTGGGGCGTGTCTGTTTCGGGCAGACGCACCTGTGCCTGATTCATCGTGGTCGGGGAAAATCCCCTCCTTGCAAGGCGATCGGAGCAATCTACTGATGCGTATCCTCAACTTCGCCGCGTCGATCGCGTCGCGGCCATGTTTCATCGTTACCGGTCTGTGCTACCTCTGCGTCATGGCTTTTGCCCACCGGGCCGCCGGAGAACTGCCCATCGACTACCAGCCGCCGATCGCCATCATCAACGCGCGGATCGTCTTCGCGCCAGGCAACTCGATCGAGCGCGGCATCATTCTGATTGATAAGGGCATTATCCGGGAAGTCGGCATGGAGTTAACCGTTCCCGAAGATGCCCTCGTGATCGACGCGGAGGGGCTGAACGTCCATCCCGGCTTCATCGACGCCGGCACGCATGCCGGTATCACCCGCGCCGAGCCCGACGACGAAGAGCGCGCACGATTGGAAGACGAGCGTCCCGATGCCCGTGAAGTGCCGAACGCGTCGACCCTGGAGGCGTATCGCCGACTGGTGCACCCGCACTGGAAGGCGGAGGAACTGTTCGACCCGAAGGCCGCACGTCGCGAGGACTTTCGCCGGGAAGGATTCACCGCTGCGCTCGTTTCGCCAGCGGCGGCGATCTTTTCAGGGTCCAGCGCCGTGATTCAACTCGGAGAAGAACCCCGTCGCAGATCGATCCTCAAGTCCGACTTTGCACAACACGCTGCCCTGACCACCGGTCGTCGCGCGCGCCGTGAGGCCGGACCGCCAACCGAGATGCCTCAGTATCCGACGACGATCATCGGCGCCATGGCGGCGTTTCGTCAGGTCATGCACGATGCCCAATGGCATGCCGAGTGGATGGAATGGTCACAGCGGCACCCGCGCGATGAACACCCACCACTCGATCCCGATCTGGTAACGCTCTGGCAGTGGCGACAGGGCCATCGGCGAATTGTCTGGATTGCCAACAGCGAAAACGAAATCCACCGCGCTCTCGATCTGGCCGCCGAGTTCAAGCTGAAGCCGATCATCGCCGGCGCACGCGAGGCCTGGAAACTGACCGATCGGCTCAAGGAGCAGCAGATACCCATCATTCTCAGTCTCAACTGGTCGAAGGAGCCCGAAAAACCCAAGGGTTCCGGTGCAGATGGCCGTGGCGGCGAGCGCCCATCGGCTACAGAAACGCCTTCCGCGAAGACCGCTATGGACCTGGTCTTCGACGATGCCTGGGAGCGCCAACCCTTCGAACCGCAACGACAGTTTGACGAGCGTGTCCGGCTCTGGCAGGAAGAAGTCGACAACGCGCTGCGGCTTCATGAAGCAGGCATCCCCTTCGCCATTGGCTCGTTCGAGATGAAATCAATCGACGAGGTGATGAAGAATCTCCGCGTGGCCATCAAGCGCGGCCTGCCGGAAGAGGCGGCGCTCGCTGCACTGACGCGAAACGCGGCTGAACTCTTCGGTATGACCTCCCGCCTTGGTGTCATCGAGAGCGGCCGTCTTGCCAATCTGACCGTGCTCGATAAACCCTTCGGTGACGACAAGGCCCGGGTCAAGTGGGTATTCGTTGAAGGACATCGCTTCGACGTAGGCATGGCCGCCAAGAGGCCCGACCGACGCGACCGGAAGCCCGACGGGAAGGACAAGCCCGAGGAACCCGAGTCTCCCGGTGAGTCGTCCGTCACCTCGAAGCGTGAGGCAGGCGGCGACGTGACCACCGCCCCCTCCACACAGCCGACCACGACAGCTGCATCGCCGACATCCGCCCCCACGACGCCGCCTCCGGAGTTCGCCGTCGAGATCGAGGCCGACCGCAAACCACCGCGGAAGACCGGCGGCAACGTACTGCTCCGCAACGCAACGCTGCTGACCATCACCCGTGGCGTGCTCGAAGAGACCGACCTGATCATTGAGAACGGCCGTATCACAGCCATCGGCCGCGGCCTGCCGCTCCTGCCCGGCATGACCTTGATCGACCTTCGCGGTTATTTCGTCATGCCCGGCATCATCGACTGTCACTCCCACATCTGCATCGACGGCGGTCTTAATGAGTTCTCGCACTCGGTCACGCCGGAGGTCCGCATCGGTGACGCGGTGAATCACATGAGCGTCTCGGCGTATCGTGCCCTGGCCGGCGGCGTCACCTGTATCCACACCATGCACGGTTCGGCGAACACCATCGGAGGTCAGAACGTCGTATTGCGTCTCAAGTACGGCCGGCCCGCTGCGGAGTGGACCTTCGCACCGGCGCCGCGCACCGTGAAGCTCGCCCTCGGTGAGAACGTCAAGCAGTCGAACTTCCCGCGGCGTGGCAGTCGATTTCCTTATTCGCGCATGGGCGTGGAAGCGACCATCCGCCGCGCCTTTGATGCCGCGATCGGCTACCAGCGAGAACACGAGCAATACAGGAAGGATAAAGCCGCCGGCAAGGATCCGCGGCCGGTGCGTCGGGATCTTCGCCTGGAAGCACTCGCCGAAATCCTCACCGGAGACATCTGGATTCATTCACACTGTTACCGCGCGGATGAGATTCTGCGTCTACTCGATGTTGCCGAGGAGTACCACGTCCGCGTCGCCGTGTTGCAGCACATCCTTGAGGGCTATCGCATCATTCCCGAAATGCGCCGTCACGGCACGACGGCGTCGACCTTCTCTGACTGGTGGGCCTACAAGATCGAGGCCTACGACGCCATCCCGCACAATGCCGCACGGATGGAGCAGGGCGGCGTCGTCTCCACGGTAAATTCCGACTCGCCCGCGGTAATGCGACACCTGAATCTCGAAGCCGCCAAGAGCATGCGCTACGGCGGTCTGTCGCCCGATGAGTGCCTGCGGCTGGTCACCATCAACGGGGCCATCCAGCTCGGAATTGACGCGCACGTCGGATCGCTGGAGCCGGGCAAACTCGGCGACATCGCCGTCTTCGACGGTCATCCGCTGGATACTTTCTCGCGATGCGTGCTGACGCTCGTGGATGGAGAAATCCACTTCGTCGAGCCCGGCTTCAAGATCGAACAGCCCCTGCCCGCTCGACCGGGCCGAACTTTCCCCGAGCCGCACGAGCCGCTGGCGCTGGCGCCGAACGAGTCGGGCGAGTACTGGATCGTCGGCGGAACCGTGCACCCCGCAAGCGCGCCGTCGATCGAGAACGGAATGGTCGTCATCTCCGATGGGAAGATCACGAGCGTTGGTCCTGCGGACAGCGCCAAGCCGCCGGCCGGTGCGACGGTCATCGATGCGACGGGGCTGCACGTGTATCCGGGCCTGATCAATGCCGCTTCGACGTTGGGCCTCACCGAGATTGGTTCCGTCGCGGGCACGGTGGACACATCCGACATTGGCGATTACCAGCCCGACTTACTGGCCGTGTCGGCCTACAACCCGTTCGCGTCAGCCGTCGAAGTCGCCCGGTGTGATGGGATTACTACCGCGATGCTCGTGCCCGGCGGCGGCATGCTGTCAGGTCGCACGGGGCTGGTGCGGCTGGACGGCTGGTCGATGCCTGAGGCGTTGGTGGCTTCGCCGCTGGGCCTGGTGGTTCGGCTGCCTTCGTTGCCGGAGCGATTCCCGGACGACATGGAGGAAACCCGCAAGCAGGAGCAGATTGACAGCCATCGAAAGCGACTCGCCGGGCTGGAGGAGTTCATCCGTCGCGCGAAGAGCTACGCCCGAAATGAGGCGGTGGCATCGTCTCCGGAGTTTGATCGTCGCCTTGAAGCGATGAGGCCGGTGCTGAGCGGTACAGCACCTGTGTTCTTCGCGGCAGATACGTACAAGCAGATACTGGAGGCGCTGGAGTTTTCCAGGCGACATCAATTGCGGCCGGTGATTCTCGGCGGTCGGCAGGCGTGGAAGCTGGCCGCGGCACTTGCCGATCAGAAGGTCGACGTCATTCTCGGTCGAACGAGCGACTATCCAGGTGACGCGTTTGAACCATACGACAGTGTATATGACAATCCGGCGATGCTGGCTCGTGCAGGCGTGCGTTTTGCGATCAGCGTGCCCGATGCATCACTGGCCAAGCTGCTGGGCATCGAGGCGGGCATGGCGGTGGCGTATGGGCTGGATGAAGACCACGCGCTGCGTGCGATCACGCTGGATGCTGCGCGGATCATCGGCGTGGCGGATCGGCTTGGTAGTCTCGAGGTCGGCAAGATCGCGGATGTGATCGTCTGCACGGATACTCCGCTGCAGGCGGCTAGTCGCGTGGTCGCTGCCTTCATCGACGGCCGCCCCGTCGAACTGACGAGTAAGCACACGCGGATGGATGACAAGTGGCGTGCGAGGCCGGCGCCGCGGCTGTTACCCGATCCCGCCGACCTGCGAGGACCGCCGCCGCTGCGACCGCACCAGTCGAACTGACGACGAGGAATGCTCGATGCCCGTCGCTTGACAAGCTCCTTGTGTTCGTGTCCGATGATGGGGTGGAACCAGTCATCGCACGGTAACGCTGCGACGAGGCATTCGCTTACGATCAGTTGGCCGCCGGGCCGTCGAACGCCGAAACCAGTGCTGCCGTGACTGACCCATCCGAGGCCTCCTCTCATGGATTACACCGACAAGACCCTGATCTGTGCGGATTGCAACGCGGAATTCATCCACTCCGCGGAAGACCAGGCCCGCTATGCGGAGCGCGGCCTCGAACACGAGCCCAAGCGTTGCCGACCCTGCCGCGAGAAACGAAAGCGAACGGGCGGCGGTGGTGGCGGCGGCGGGCATCGAGGTGGTCGTGGTGGTGGCGGTGGCGGCCACGGCGGCGCACGCCGGCCCACGCAACTCTTCGATGCCACATGCTCACAGTGCGGCCAGCCCACGCAGGTGCCGTTCCAGCCGCAGGAGGGTCGGCCCGTCTACTGTCGGGATTGCTACCGTTCCAAGAAGCCCGCCGGTCGGCGCGAAGGCGGCGGCGACTCTTCAAACGATTTCTTCAGCGAATAGCATTGAGCAGTTCTTAGATGTGCCTGTTCGGAAAATCGCAGCACATCGTGTGACGATGTCGTTGATGCGCAACGTCGCGGCTGCGCAGTGATCGTTATTCAACAGCCGCATTCGCTTCGCCGCCGGCTTCCGGCTCGCTCAGGTCGTAGCAGGCCATCCAGCGATCATTGCGTGCCAGCAATCGTCCGCCCACAAGCACGAAGTTGTTCCACGTCCGCTCCTCAAACAGACGCACGCGGCCCAGCTCTTCGTGTTCCTTCGGCTCCGCTTTCACCAGTATCAGGTCCGCCGGCTGCTCACTCATGACCAGCAGATGATCCCCGACAAGCAGCAAGGAACCGTAGCCGTATCGGCCGCCCTTCCAGACGCGCTCGCCATTCTCGAGATCGATGCAGCAGAGCACGGCTTCGTCGAGCCCGTAGGTGTGGCCATTGTGGATGACGGACGTGTTGAACTTGTTCTTCATTCGCTTCGAGAACCAGATTTCCTTCGTCTGCCATTTGTCGGCGTCACGGCGTACTTCCAGGAGGGCGCAGCCGTGATCGTAAGCCGCGGATAGGAAGACGCGATTTTCGTCGATCAACTGCGGTATGGCGACGTTGATCCACATGTACGTATCCCACGGATGTCGCCAGAGAACATTTCCCGTCACGGGGTCGATGCCGCGCAGCTCGGTTCCGCCGAGATTCAGAACCTGCCGGACGCCGTCGATCGTCGCGAGCATCGGTGAGGAATATCCCTGCGATCCGGCCTCTGTCTGCCAGACCAGCTTGCCATCCGAAACTCGATAGCCAAAGACGGACGGCCCGGACTTACCCGAGTTGGTCACCATCACAATGTCATCGACGACCAGCGGAGAGGCCGAGAGACCCCATTCAAGGTTCTTCACCGGTTTGCCTTTTTGCGATGCGTCGGCATCCGACGCCGGCGTGATCAGGATGTTTGTTGACCAGACGCGTTTGCCCGTCCGGAGTTCCAGACAATGCAAATGACCCTGCGCGCCGAGGGAAAACAGCCGGTCGCCGTGAATCGTCGGCGTGGCCCGCGGTCCGTTGCCGCCGAGCGTCTCTTCAAACGACGCATCATAAGCGAAGGCCCACAACTCGCGGCCGGTCTCAACGTCGTAGCATGTGACGACCTCTTGTTTGCGCCGCTGTTCAATCGTAAAGGCCATGCCTTCAACAACGACGAACGACGCATGCCCGCCGCCCACCGGCTGTCGCCACAACTCCTTCGGCGGATGTTTCGACCAATCGAGTCGGATGCGCTCCCCCCGACAAACGCCATCCCGCTGAGGGCCGCGAAAGTCTGTCCAGGCCGGACCGGCGACTGCGTTTCCCGGCAGTGCCGGCTTGCCCTTGGCCGCCTGCTCGGAGCGATGGGCCTCCAGTCGGGCATCCGGACTGCGCAGCATTCGATCGGTGTCGATGGAGAAGTCCTTCAGGCCGCTCATGCCGCCGGCAAATTGCCAGTATGGCTTGAACGCCAGCAGCGCGACGATCGCGAAGATCGGAAGGAAGACCACGCTGACGAATATCTTCATGACTTGACCCGGCCGCGGCGCCTTTACCAGCAGCCACAGTCCGAGCGGGTAACACACGGCCAGAAGCGGCAGCACGACGCGCCGCTTGTGATACCACCTTACGGGCCGCGCCGCCGGCTCAACGGTCGACGAGGTAGCCGCGTAATCTAAATCCGTGGCGTGGTTCATGAGGATTTGTGCAGGAGACTCATGATCTCGGCGCGCGTCGCCGGATTCGTGCAGCACTCGCCGCGGATGGCCGACGTGACCATCACGCTGCCCGGCTTCTTGACCCCCCGACAGGTCATGCAACTGTGAACCGCCTCCATCACCACGGCCACGCCCTTGGCGTTCAATTCCTTGTAGAGTGTGTCCGCAATCTGCGTGGTCAGGCGTTCCTGAACCTGCGGTCGCTGTGCGAAGGCATCCAGTATCCTCGCCAGCTTCGACAGGCCGATCACCTTGCCGTCCGGCAGATAAGCGATGTGGCATCGGCCCTCAAACGGCAACAGGTGGTGTTCACACATCGAGTAGAAGGTCACATCCCGCAGGACGACCATCTCGTCGTACTTCTCCGTAAAGAACGTCTGCAGATGCTCCCGCGGATCCACCCGCAGCCCGGCGAACATCTCCGCGTACATCCGGGCCACACGTCCGGGCGTGCCGCGGAGCCCTTCGCGATCCGGATCTTCACCAATGGCCAGCAGGATTTCCCGCACCGCCGCGGCGATGCGCTTCTGATCTACATCCTTCGCGATAGGAGGGCTTTCTTTCATCTTCCCGCACTCCCGGAATCGGTGACGCCCATTCTTCTACCCCGGCAGTTGGCTGTATTTCTCCGAGGTGGCCAGATCAAACGGTTCGTGATCGGCATTATAGGCCACGCCGCGAAACTCCGCACGGCATCGGTAGCAGACCGTGACGCGCCCGACGAATAGATAGATGATTGCATCGATCACCACCAGCGACCCCAGCGTGGCGAATGTGGCGACGACATTTTCATAGTAATAGAAGACCGAGGCGATAAGTCCGAAGACGATTACCAGGAAGAGCCCGAGCCGCTGCGGAAAATCCTTGCGAATGAAGAACTCCCGGCAGTCGCACGCAGGGCATTGCCGGGGCGATCGCTGATTGACCAGCTCGACAGGGGCATCGATGCGCGTCACATCACCGCAACTCGGGCAGGTCAGTTCCACGTTGCCCGGGCGCTCAATGGTCGCGCCGCACCACGCGCGGCATTCCGCCCTTCCGCATCGCCGTCGTATGGACAGTATCGATGGCATCAGTATCAGGATACGCTGCTTGTCAGACTTTCGCCGTGGCGTCCATGAATCGAGCAATGCGGCGATAAAACTCCTGCGCCACGGCCTGCTCGGCGACGATGACCTCGTCCGCACCTTTCTGCAAGGCCTGCAACCCGGTGCTGGTATAACGCGTACTGGCGATGATGTGAATATCCGGTCGGATGGCGTTCGCTTTTTCTGTCGCTCGAAGGGCCGCATCCTCATCAGGTATGGCCAGGGCCAGCACCGAGGCCGTCTCGACACCGGCCGCCCGCAGCACCTCCTCCGTCGAAATGTCCCCGTGGACGATCTGCACGCCGAGACTCCGCTGGGCCTCACAGGTTTCGGTATTCATCTCGACGACGACAAACGGCATCTGCCGCGCCCTGAGGTATTCCGCAATGAACCGGCCCGCCGCGCCGTACCCCGCAATAATGACATGATCTCGCATCATACGCTCCGACCGAACTTGTCCTATTATAACGTTCGACCGCTGCGTTGCCGACTCGGCTTGCGGCTCAGGCGAGGAAAAACATGCCGACCCCGGTAACCGACGCATCTGCCATCGACGGCGTTGTAAACCTTTACAAACCGGCCGGCAGATCCTCCGCGCACTACGTCTATCGCCTGCGCCCGATCCTCAATCAGCGCAAGGTCGGCCATGCCGGTACGCTCGATCCTTTCGCTGAAGGCGTGCTGATCGCCTGCGTCGGCAGGGCGACAAAGCTCGTCGAACGCATCATGAACCTGCCCAAACGCTACCGCACGACCATCCGTCTCGACGTCACCAACGACACGTTTGACACCGAGCAGCCCTTTGTGCCGGT
This sequence comes from uncultured Planctomycetota bacterium, assembly GCA_900696465.1. Lineage (GTDB taxonomy): Bacteria > Planctomycetota > Phycisphaerae > UBA1845 > UTPLA1 > UTPLA1. The sequence continues at coordinate 17,911 of CAADGE010000005.1, read as the reverse complement.
TGCTGATGCCGTTCCTCCTGCCCGCGTGACGGTGGAGGCCGCCGTCGCAAATATCGTCGGCACGATCCAGCAGGTCCCGCCGGTCTTCAGCGCCATTCGCGTCGGTGGCCGATTCAGTTATCACCTTGCGAAGCAGGGCAGGCCCATCGAGCACAAGGCCCGCAGCGTGACCATCTACGACATCACCATCGAGTCCTACCAGTGGCCTCGTCTCGAACTGACCATCCGCTGCGGTCGCGGCACCTACATCCGTGCCATCGCCCGCGATCTGGGTCAGGCCCTCGCGTGCGGAGGCGCCTGCGAGACGCTGATCCGCGAGTCGGTTGGGCCCTTCGTACTCGAAGACGCGCTGAACATTCTCGAAGCAGATCCCGCGCAGGTGCGGTCCGCCGTGATACCGATCGAGCGGGCCGCCCGACTCATCGAAAACCTACCCGGCTCCGATTTCTTGCGGGTGTCCTGAGTATTCCAAGACGGTCGGTTACAATGCCGTGGTCGCTTGTTTTGTGGCAATGTCGTCTCGCCAGCGAAAGGAGCAAAGAACATGTGGGGTCACATCGCTTTCGTCGTCATCGTTTATTTTGTGGCTTTGTTCCCCCAATCATCCTCTACCATCGCCGCAGTCGATGACGCGCAGGCCCGGGCAAAAGCGGACTCGAGAACCTCGAAGGTTCATCAACAACTCGAGCAGCTCCTCTGGATGCAGGGAACCTGGCAGCGAACCCAGGGCGGCGATGTCCTGGAAGAATCCTGGTCAGCCCCGGAAGCCGACTGCATGATCGGTACCTTCCGCTGGATCAAGGGCGGCAAGCTCTGGATGACCGAGTTGATGACCATCACCATCGACGACGGCGTTCTCGTCTTTCGCCTGCGTCACTTCGACCGCAAACAGACCCCTTGGGAAGACAAGAACAGCGCCTTGACCTACCCGCTTAAGTCCATCGGCGACCGTGAGGTCGTGTTCGAGGACCCGGAGAAGGACAAGCCCCGCCGGTTCCGATTCTCCAGCCCGAAGAAGGATGTCTACGAAGTCCAGTTGATCCCCCCGGAAGGCGCGGAAAGCCGCCCCACGCATTTTCGCTTCCAGCGAAAAAAGGACTAACCCCCCTCGCCTTCCCGTGTCTATGATGTCTGAAGCTAGGCGGCCGGTCCGTCCTTCGAGGTCGCCCATACGAGGGGTGCATACATCCGGTAGCCGCCGGATCGAACACGGGGAGCATGTCATGGATCGTGTCTTAGCGCCGATCGTGTTTGCCTGCGTCCTGTCGGCCTGGTTGCCCGATGCCGTGGCACAACATCGCTCGACGGCCTCCTGGGGCGGTGAATCCAATCCCCGCGTCACCATGATCGCCCGACCGGATGATCCTGCTCCTTCACCTTCCGAGCTTTACCTGCTTCGTCCCGGTCATTACGTCATCAATCCTTCCGATCGGCCCGACTACTGGAGTCCGCACATCCGGCCGTTTCCCGATTACAGCACACAGTACCAGCCGCGCGGCCTCAACCGCCTGCCGCGGCAGCGCATCGGCGGTCGGCCGTACAGCGCAGCACCGTCCTATGCCTTCGGTCATGGCGCCGGTTGCGGCTGTGCATACTGCGCACCGCCGTACTACGGTTTCGCCGATGCGGCCCAGGCCTACAACCAGGGCCGCTACGACGCCGACCGCGAGTATCTCTGGTTCATCGCGTCGCAGCGCGCCGGTCGGCTCATTAATCAAAGTGCCGAATTCTTCGACGAGGGCATCCTGCTGTTTCGCGACGGCCACTACGACCGCGCGGCCATCAAGTGGCTTGGTGCCGCCGACATCAACCAGGCAAATGCCGCCACCCGGCTGCACGCCGGTCATGCCATGTTCGCTCTCGGCAAGTACGCTGATGGTGTCACACTGCTGGCACGTGCGTTCGAACTTTCGCCGATCCTCGCCTACAAGAGCTACGACGTCCGCGACGAGTACGGTGATCATGCAGACTTCCACCGGCACCTGATGGCCCTCAAGGCCTTCGTTGCGAGGCAGCCCGCCGACGCCGACGCCCTGACCATGCTCGGCTACATCTTCTTCTACACCGAAGGCCCCGCCGCCTCGTGGAAGTACCTCGAACGCGCCGCCCGCCTTCGGCCCGACGACTACTTCATCCCCAAGCTGCTCACGCTTGCCCGACAGGCCAGCCCCGAAGCGCATGCCGCACCATTTGTTGAGCGCGAAGTTGCGCCCATCGAGCGCGAGGCCCCGCACCGGATCGCGCCCGCGAAATCCGCGAGCCCCGCGAGCCGTCCGCACCGGCCACCGCGCCGCGCGATCGATCGGTCAAACTCGTGCGACGCTGACATATCGCTGCTGCTCGCGGACAACGCGCTGCACCGTGTCGCCCCGCGACATCCGTGTGAATCCCGGCCATACTACCCGGCGTGAAACAGCGGCGCGGCCTGATCATCTTCCTCCTCGCGGCGGGGCTTTACACCGCTTCCTCCGCGATCGCCTGGCATGAGGACATCGCCGTGCGCCGCGCCACCGGCGTCGTGCTCGCCACGCTAGTCCTCTGGATCAGCGAGATCGCTCCCCTCGGCGTCACGGCGATGGCCATTCCCATCGTCGCCGCCTTCACCGGACTCTTGCCCTGGAATCGCGCCGTCGCCGCCTGGGGAAGCGACATCGTCTTTCTCTTTCTCGGCGCCTTCCTGCTGGCCCGCGCACTCGATAAGCACGGTGTCTTTGACTGGATTCTCTCCCTTCGATGGGGCATCGTTCGTCCGGGCGGCGAAGGCGTCCTGCTCGTGCTCGCTGTCCTGCTCATGTCCGGGACGCTGTCCCTCATGCAGAACAACACCGCCGTCACGGCGATGACGCTGCCGCTGGTGCTGGCCCTCACCCGGCGGGTTCGCACTGCGGCGCCGGCCCTGCTGGCCCTCGCCTGGGGTTCGACCTTCGGCGGTATGGCCACGCCGGTCGGCACTGCGCCGAATTTCATCGGCTTCTCCGCGATGAAAGACATCGACGAAAGCGTCAATTTCATATCGTGGATGAAAGTCGGCGTTCCCGTCTGGCTGGGGACAACCCTCATCGGCTGGGGCGTGCTTGCGGTCGCATCGCGCCTCTTTCTTCGCGGCAACGACCCGATCCGCACGGAACGTTCGCGACTGGCCCGTTGGCTCGACGGCTGGCTCGTCACCGATCTCGGCCCGACCACGGTCGCACACCCGGTCGCCGTTTCCGGCGATCGAATCGCCGATAGCCGGCCTGAAGTAATCGACGAAGGCGAGAACGAAGCGCAGCACAGAACGGAAACGACACCCTTCGCGCGACAGGTCGTCGTCTGCAGCTTTGCCCTCGCCGTGCTTCTCTGGCTCGTTCCCGCCATTGCCCGCAGTGTGCTGCCGCCGGATCATTCCGCGTCGATCTGGTTCCGCACCTACCTGCCCGAGTCGCTCGTGCCGGTCATGATCGCCTGGCTGCTCTTCATGATTCCGACCGGCGAGGGCCGCAAAACGATTCTCGATCGTCATGACTTTCAGGCCCTCGACTGGGATACGCTCTTTCTCATCGCCGGCGGTCTCTCGCTCGGCCAGATGCTCGAGACCAGCGGTTTTGCCACAGCGCTATCGACCGGTCTGGCCCATGCCGAGCTTCCGCCCCTGGTACTCATGCTCGGCCTGGTCGGTTCGACCGTGCTCCTCTCGGAACTGACCAGCAACACCGCCACGGCGGCATTGATGGTGCCTGTCGCAGGTTCGCTCGCGACGGCCCTGGGCCTTTCACCGGTGCAGGCCATCTGGCTGGTGGCCCTCGCCGCGAGTCTGGGCTTCGCTCTGCCGATCTCCACGCCGCCCAACGCAATTGTTTACGGCACGCGACAGATTCCCCTGCGATTCATGATCATCACCGGCATCACGGTTGATGTGCTGGCCACGATCTGGCTGGTCTGCTGCGTGACCCTCTGGGCGTGAAAATTTCGCCGCGCGAAATCCCAAACGCCGATTTGCTGACGATCACTCGTCCCCTCTCGAACGATACCCCCGATGCTTTTTTCGTTCGCTCTGGCGTTTCTTCTCCGTCAACCTCCGCTCTCGCGATGCGGCAGTCGGTCGCGTCTGCTTTCGTTTCTTGCGAGGCCGCAGGGCATCACGGATCAGCCGGGCAAATCGCTCGAAGGCCGCCTCGCGGTTGGCCTTCTGGCTTCGTTCGCTGCCGGCGATGACCCGCAGACTGCCGTCCCTGCCGATGCGAGTCGCAAGGCGACGACGGATGATCGCCTTCTGCTCGTCGGACAGGGCGTTGCTCGTGCCCACGTCGAACCGCAGCAGCACCTTCGTCGCCAGCTTGTTGACGTTCTGGCCGCCAGGGCCGGAGCTGCGGCTGAAGGACAGTTCAATCTCCTCGAACGGGATGGTCAGATGTTCATTGATTTCGATCATGAGCGTTCGTTTCATTTCCCCATCCTGGTCGCGCAACGCAGGGGGTACTCGGAATCATCATAATCTCGCACATTCTTTTGCTCACCGTGCAAACTGCGGCCAATCGAGAATCGCCCGCCGACTGTTCGGAGTTCAGGCGATTGCTACAATCGCGATCATGGATGTCTGCCCGCTGGTATTCGAGCCGATCTACCGCCCTAAGATTTGGGGCGGACGCAACCTGTCGCGCCTGCTGGACAAACGCCTGCCGCCGGAAGGGAGCATCGGCGAATCGTGGGAATGCGCCGATCTCGAAGGTGCCCAGTCCATCGTCGCGCGCGGACCCGCCAGGGGAAACAAGCTCGGCGACCTCGTCCGCGATTGGGGCAGGTCGCTGCTCGGCCGTGCACGCGTGATGGATGGCAGCTTTCCGCTGCTCATTAAGTTTCTCGACGCGGCGGAAAATTTGAGCATCCAGGTCCATCCCGATACCGAGGCCGCTGCACGGTTGGGTATCGCCGTTCGCCCCAAGGACGAGGCCTGGCATATTCTCGAAGCCAGGCAGGATGCCGCGATCTATCGCGGCCTGCGCCCCGGTGTCGCGCTCCAGGCATTTGCCGCCGCCCTTGAGAAAGACCCGCCGTCCATCGTCGATCTGCTGTATCGCATCCCAGTCCGCGCCGGCGATACGTTCTACGTCCCCAGCGGCACCGTTCATGCAATCGGCGCCGGCGTCGTTGTCGCCGAGATTCAGACCCCTTCCGACGTAACCTATCGCCTCTACGATTGGGGACGACAGCGCCCGCAGGACGACGCCGGACTCCACCTGACCGATGGCCTCGCCTGCATCCGATCGCATATTGACTTCGCGTCGTTTGAGAAGAGATCGCACGTCACCAGCGTCTTCACGACTGTCACGCGACTGGTGACCTGCCCGAGCTTCATCCTGGAGCGCGTGCGCTTCGTCGGAGACATCGAGCAGCCGATCCCCTATGCCGAACCGGTCATCTGGATCGTCCTCGAAGGCCGCGGCGAGATTCTCTATGGCAGGAGCGGCGTGGAGACCTTCGCGAAGGGCGATGTGGTCTTATTGCCCGCTGCACTGAAGGAGCCGCGGCTCAGGACTAAGGCGGACTGCGTCTGGCTGGAAGTGACCATCCCCGCGCCATCGGACCTCGCCGAATACGACCGACCCAGCACCGCTGCCCTTCGCGCCCCGGACGGCACGCCCACTGCACCAATACCGCTGAACATTTCCATCCAGCGCAAATAGCGTCACCCCCACTGTGGTGAAGTGATTGCAGAGTTGCTACGACTCGCTTCGCAGCACCGCCCGCACCGGGCTCGCATCAAAACCCACCAGCGGCAGCGGCAGGGCGATCAGTTCGTACCTGCCTTCGGGCACGTCGCGGAGCACCAGCCCTTCAAGAATAGCCATGTCATGGCGGAGAATCGCCTGATGTGCCGGTAGGTCCTTCGACGTGAACAGATCAACACTCGGCGTGTCAATGCCCACCGTTCGTACACCGCGCGCCGCGAGCCAGTCGATCAGCTCCGTCGAGAGCGCGGCGAAGTCCTCGTTCCATCGGGTCGGATCGGGATAGGTCCCCGTGGCAAAAAGCACGCGCGGCGTTGTGATAGCCGCGCCGATCTGATCCGGAGCGATCCGCGTCCCGCGAGCGACATTGACCTGCACGACCTGGCACGGCCCGATGTAAAAATCCAGCCGGCGAGCGTCGATCGATGGAGCGTCCGCGCCATAATGATTCGGCCCGTCGGCATGCGCACCAAGATGAACCGTTCCCCGAAGTGTCGAAAGCGTCAGGTTATCGCCGCGTTTCATATCGAGAAGAACTTCACGGGAAGGCGGCGTATCACCGGGCCAGACCGCGAGCGTCGGCGTGATCGGCGGCGTGATGTCATAGATTCGAGCCATGCCACGAACCCCGGTCGACGGCGAACTGTTATGCTCGCACCGCAGCGAGTATATTGTGGGGCTGTTCGTATGACCATGATCTCAGGGAATGTTGAATGAGTGCAAATGTGGTGATACTTGGCGCGACCGGCGCCGTCGGACAGGAGTTTCTTCGCGTACTGGATCAGCGATCCTTCCCCATCAGCTCGCTGCGGCTGCTGGCCTCCGCGCGATCCGCCGGCACGAAAGTGACTTTCCGCGGGCAGACGCTGAGCGTCGAGGAAGTCGGCCCGCGCAGCTTCGAAGGCATCGACATCGCCCTGTTCTCCGCCGGAGCGTCGTCAAGCCGGCAGTGGGCCCCGGTGGCGATTCAGGCCGGCGCTCGGGTGATCGACAACAGCTCGGCCTTCCGCATGGACGAGGGCGTGCCGCTCATCGTGCCGGAGGTCAATCCACAGGCCATCGGTGACGCAAAGCTGATCGCCAATCCGAACTGCTCGACGATTATCATGAACGTCGCCGTCTGGCCGCTGCACCGCGTAAACCGTGTGCGGCGGATCGTCGTGGCGACCTATCAGGCAGCCAGTGGGGCGGGTTACCAGGCCATGCTGGAGTTGGAGAACCAGACGCGCGACGTACTCGAGGGCCGCCCCGCACAGCCCAAGGTCCTGCCGCACCAGGCGGCATTTAACGTCTTCTCGCATAACAGCGCTGTCGGCGAAGATGGCTACAACCTCGAAGAATCCAAAATGATCCACGAAACGCACAAGATTTTCGCCGATCCTTCGATCGCCATTACCGCGACCTGTGTTCGCGTACCGGTTCTGCGTGCCCACAGCGAGGCGATCAACTTGACCTTTGACCAGCCGATGAGCGCGGACGAGGCGCGGCGGATTCTTTCGATCGCGCCCGGCGTGAAGATTGTCGATGACCGCGCGAAGAACTACTTCCCCATGCCGATCGACGCGTCCGGTAAGGACGAAGTGCTCGTCGGCCGCATTCGGCAGGACATCAGCCAGCCCGACGGCCGAGGGATCGACCTGTTCGTCTCCGGCGACCAGCTCCGCAAAGGTGCCGCACTGAACGCCGTGCAGATTGCGGAAGTAATGTTATCAATGTAGGCCGATCGATGGTACTTTCATGAACCGCCACGACGCTTGGGATCTCCTCTGCGAATTCGTCCAGTCTGACTCACTGCGCAAGCACATGCTCGCCGTCGAGGCGGCGATGCGGCATTACGCCGGCCTGCTCGGCGGTGACGCGGAGCAGTGGAGCGTCACCGGGCTGCTGCACGACTTCGACTACGAGCGCTGGCCGAACCCGCCGGACCACACCCGCGAGGGCGCGAGAATCCTTCACGAGCGTGGCGTGGACGAGGAGATTGTCGGCGCGATCCTCTCCCATGCTGACTGGAACCTTGACGAGTACCCGCGCGACCGGCCGATCCGCAAGGCCCTCTTCGCTGTCGATGAACTCTGCGGCTTCATCACCGCCGCGGCGCTGGTTCGCCCCACTCGGCTGGAGGGCATGGAGCCATCGAGCGTGAAGAAGAAGCTCAAGACCCCCGCCTTCGCCGCCGCCGTGAGTCGCGAAGACATCACCGCCGGCGCCGAGCTGCTGGGCCTCTCGCTGGACGACCACATCCGCAACTGCATCTCCGCTATGAAAAGCTCCGCCGGCGAACTTGGCCTGCTTCCGCCGACCTGAAGATGCCCGCGAAGCACAGGCGAGAGACATGCAGTTACACGTCGCCTGTTTGTTCCGTTATGATCCCCGCCATGAATCGTCCGCGCGGTCACCGGTTGGATCGCGTTGCGGGAGCCATTCGTGAGTCAGAGCCGGTACAACGTTGACCAGCAACTTTCCCTCCTCCTCCGCGGCTGTGAGGCCGTCTACACCGAGAAGGAGTTGCGCGCCCGCATCGAAAAATCCATCGCCGCGGGAAAGCCGCTGCGCGTCAAGCTCGGCATGGACCCCACCGCGCCGGATATCCACCTCGGCCACACCGTCGTCTTGCGCAAGATGCGCCAATTCCAGGACTGCGGCCACAAGGCCGTGCTCATCATCGGCGACTACACCGCCCGCATCGGCGATCCGTCCGGCAAGACGAAGACGCGGCCGATGCTCGATGAGGCGACGATCAAGCAAAATGCCGAGACCTACTTTGCCCAGGCGGGCCACGTACTCGACACCCGTCCGGACAAATTGGAGATCCGCTTCAACAGCGAATGGCTTGCGCAGCTTACCTTCGCCGACGTACTGCGGCTCACCAGCCACATGACCGTCCAGCAGATGCTCCAGCGCGACAACTTTGCCCAGCGGATCGAGAAGCAGTCGCCCATCGTGCTGACCGAGATGCTCTACCCACTCATGCAGGCCTACGACTCCGTCGCCATCGACGCCGACGTGGAACTCGGCGGCACCGATCAGACCTTCAACAACCTCGTCGGCCGCGACCTGATGCCCGCCTACGGCAAGCCGGGCCAGCTTGTCGTCATCATGCCCATCCTCCGCGGTCTCGACGGCGAGGAGAAGATGAGCAAGTCGCTCGGCAATTACATCGGCCTCACTGACTCGCCCAAGGACATGTTCGGCAAGACGATGCGCATCGGCGACGAGATGATGAAGGAGTGGTACACGCTGCTGACCACGTTGCCGGCCGAGGAGATCGCTGCCCTGTGCGACCCGGCCAGGACGCATCCGCGCGATGCCAAGGTGCGGTTGGCGAAGGAGATCGTCACGACCTATTACGACCGTGCGACGGCCGACCACGAAGAAGCGATGTGGCAGGAGGTCTTTCGCGGCAGCGGTCTTCGCGACGACATCCCGACGGTCAAACTCCCGCCCGGCGCGTGCGAGGCCGATGGCACCATCTGGCTACCCAAGCTCCTCAAGCTGCTCAATCTCGCGCCGTCCACCAGCGAGGGCCGCCGCCTGGTCGAATCCGGCGGCGTTTCCATCGACCAGCAGAAGACCACCGACCCACAGGTAAAGATCACGCCTGCAGAAGGCATGCTCATCCAGGTCGGCAAACGCAAAGCAGCCCGCATCGGGTAAGGCGGACGATCCGAGCCCGGGGCGCAAGCGACAGGTTTCGTTTGATCATAACGCCAATTCACCATCGACTTTGGGCCTGGCGCTGGTGCTTGCGGCTCGGATTTCTAACGCTACTGCGTACACTGTCCGCCGCCCTCGATCTGCATAAAAGGCATCGCCGGCGGATCGTTCCCCGCGGCCGACAGGACTTCGCTCGTCCAGGTTCCATCCGGTCCACCTTCGTCCGTCCATCGCAGGATCACCGTGTCGCAGCAGTGGAACTGATACCCGATCTGCCCCCCGTACTGGTTCGAACATTGCGCCAGGTTCGCCGGATCGTCACCATGATGCCAGCCGCACAGGCCGATCATGAACGATGGATCGGCATCGACGCAAAACCCGTCGAAGCCCGCGAGTTGAAACGTCGTGATGGTGACGCGCGCTCCCGGCGCAAGCAGCGGTCGCGATGCGAGGAACGAATGCGGTCCCGTGTCCAACCCCTGCGGGCACAATCCCGGATTGGGCGAGACATATTTCGTCGCACTGTCGTTGATCAGCACCAGCTTCACCGACGCGGCATCGATCGGCGGCAGCAGCAGGAGCAACCCCTCGCAGCCCGCGCCGACGAGAACAAGTGACATTGCCGTGACGCATCCCAGTTGTTTTCGTGACATCTTCGATCCTCCCATCAGACGCCGGACTGGGACCATCCCCATGCCTCGGCCAACTGAAAACACACAGCAAGCGTCATGCCGCTGTTCACGAAACACGCCTTTCGGTGAGGTTCTCCCCGTCCAATGCCCGATCATGCAGTTCGTCGGCTGCGTAAGAACGCATCACTTCCTGGAGCGACGTCTCATTTCCCATTCCCGTATCAGTCTTCGCGCCCCTTTTCCCTCATCCCTTATCCATCTTCCTGTCCTTCCCGCGTTGCATTCTCAGATCAGGCCCCTTCCTCCATAATCCCGGCGATGCGAAACGACTCGATCAACAAGACCATGCAGCGCGGCGACCTCGAACGACCCGAGTGCCGGGCCGTGCTCATCGAGCTCTTCGCTTTGATGCGCCGGATGCAATCCCACGGCGCGAAGTACTCCTCCTGGTACGGTGCCGTCGATGCCTGGCCCAGTGCCTGGGAGCACATCAATCGCGGCGAGCACTACCAGCCCTGCGCCGGCAACCCCGACGAGCTGCGCATCCCGTGGTTTCTGCTCTGGGAGATCGCCTGGCTGGTCGCCCATACGCCCATGAAGCCCGCCGCACGCGTGCTAGACATGGGCGGGGCGGGCTCGCTCTTCTCCTGCTACCTCGCCTCGCGCGGGTGCGAGCTGCACACCATCGACCTTCAGGCCGAACTCTGCGAGCAGGCCGAGAAGACCGGCAGACAGATGGGCTGGCGAATTCGCGCACGAAGAATGGACATGACCCGGCTCGACTATCCGGATCATTACTTCGACCACATCTTCTCCGTCTGCGTTTTCGAACATCTGCCCGTCTCCGGGCGAATTGCCTGCAATGCGGAAGTCGCCCGCGTGCTCCGACCGGGCGGCACGGTGGGCTACACGTTCGACTATGCGAATCCGCAATCTTTTGGTCGCATCGATACACCCGACGACGTGCGCCGACAGTTCATCGAGCCATCGGGGCTGCGACTGCGCGGCGGCGATGCGTTCATCGATGCGGGAGAGCGCGATCTGGAGTGCCCGCAGTGTTTCGGCTTCGGCCGATTCACGCGAACGGCGGCGCGGCTCCACGCGATGTTGACGGGCAACGTCGAACGCTCGCGCGTGGCTGCGGGTTCAACGTCCTATACGTTCGGCGCCTTGTTCCTGGAAAAACCGTCGTCAGGATGCTGAGAAGTGCATGGTCTGATAAGAGCGCATCCGCCCGTCACCGGTCTTAGCACTGGAGCGCAAGATTTTTTCACAAAATCTCGATTTTTCGGTTTGCCATGGACCGATAGATAGGATTAGATAGTCACGTTGCAAGGGTTGGCAAGGCGGCAGTAATTGCCGTTCGACGAGGATTCCATGGCCGCGTCCACCAGTCGTCACCAGCATCGACACTACAAGACACTGATTCTCCTCGTCCTCTCCATGACGGGCGGCACGTTCCTCCTTCTCTGGCTCGCCCAATTTTCGCCGGTCACGCCGCTCCGAGGTACCTCGCCCGGTCCGGCATCCTGGAAGGAAATCCTCGTCCGGGCCGAAACCGCGAGCGATGCCAACGGTTTTTATCACCTTCGGATTGATGGCAAGGGTCGCCTCTATCGAAGCGATGCCTGGCGCTACCAGCAGGCCCATCCCGAGCAGCCCCATACGATCCAGCTCCTGCTCTGTGAGACGCACGCAACCGGCCGGCCCACGCCAGCCCAGCAGCAGACGCTCTCGCGCGTCCTGGCTGAGTTGTCCGGCCAGTACGACATCCCGTCGAATCAGGTCCAGGTCCGCGCCGGCACTTCGCTCCTCGCCAGCCGCGGATGAGTGTCCATTTAGTTAAGTAGCGCTCGCGTTCCCAACGTCCGTAGCGTCTGGCACCACTGCCGGGCGTCGAACGAGTTGGCGACCTCGAATCGTTGTGGCCACAGCATTACGAAATTCGAGGCTACGGTTCCTCATTGATTAACAATAGACTGTTTCTCTACTGGTATGGCTTGAAGCGGTGTAAACATCGGACGCACACGAAGCTGAGCTGCTGCACTGGCGATTTCGCCACACGAGTTGGCAATCAACACGTCGTAAGATCCGGTGTCGTCTAGCGCCAGCGAAGTGATCGTGAGGGTATCGGTAGCCGTGCCAACGATGCGATCGTTATCCATCAGTTCGACGCCGTCCTTCCGCCATTTATAGGAAAGTCCGGACGTGTCCTCCGCAGCTTCGACCGAGAAAACGGTTGTACCCCCGACGAGCGTCATGCGAGACTGCGGATGGCTCAAGATCTCCGGCGGCTCGGTTGCAACGCATGCGTTGTACTCCCACGTTTCGGCGCTTAGGCCGAATATGCCGTAGCCCCCAAACAGCACGCATACGCGCCGGCCGACGTCATAGACCATGGCGTGCTCATAGCGCATGGAGGGGCCGCTACTTACCCGAAGTGACCACGCGGCTCCGTTCCACTCCCATGTGTCATCTGTGAAGCCGCCACCAGGGCTGCCTCCGTACAGCACGGTCAAGCGCCTTCCAGCATCGTAGGCCATAGCGTACCACCCGCGTGGTATCGGGCCGCTGCTAGACCGTTGTGTCCACGATACGCCATCCCACTCCCACGTCTCGCCGTCGACTTCGCTGCCGCCTAAATGGCCCCCGAACAGTACGGTTACTCCACGGCTCGCATCATAGGCCATGGCGTGCGAGGAGCGCGGGCTGGGGCCGCTGCTGGCCCGTTGCGTCCAGGAGACTCCGTTCCACTCCCAAGTGTCACCTAGGAAATGTTCGGCGTGTAGGGTTTCGCCTCCAAAGAGCACGGTTACGCCCCGTCCGACATCGTAGGCGATGGAATGGTAAGCGCGCGGGCTGGGCCCGCTAGTGGCCCGCTGCGTCCACGAAATCCCATTCCATTCCCACGTTTCGTTGTTGACAGCACCGCCGATCGTCCAGCCTCCGAACAGTACGGTAATGTCCCGGCCGGAGTCGTAGGCCATTGCGTGATTAAAACGCATGCCTGGACCAGTGCTCGCCCGATGCGTCCACGAGACTCCATCCCACTCCCAGGTCTCGCCGCTGTAAGTCTGGGGAAAATACCAGGTATTGCCCCCATACAGTACAGTCACGCCCCGGCTCGCGTCGTAGGCCATGGCGTGGCCCTCGCGCGGGCGGGGGCCACTGCTACTTCGTAGCGTCCATGTGACTCCGTCCCACACCCATGTCTCGCCGTTATACGCGTTGTCGAAGCCCGAAAAGAGTACGGTCACTCCACGGCCAGCGTCGTAAGCCATGGCGTGCGCATAGCGCGGGCTTGGTCCACTATTGGCCCGTTGTGTCCATGTGACTCCATCCCACTCCCATGTCTCACTGCCGCCTGAACTGCCCCCAAAAAGCACGTTCACGCCTCGGCCAGCGTCGTAACTCATGGCGTGCGCATAGCGCGGGCTTGGTCCACTATTGGCCCGTTGCGTCCATGTGACTCCATCCCACTCCCACGTCTCACTACCGCCTGAACTGCCCCCAAAAAGCACGTTCACGCCTCGGCCAGCGTCGTAACTCATGGCGTGCGCATCGCGCGGGCTTGGTCCACTATTGGCCCGTTGCGTCCATGTGGCTCCATCCCACTCCCATGTGTCACGAAGTGGGGTGAGTACACCGCTGTATGAGCTGCCACCGAACAGAACGGTTACGCACCGGTTGGCGTCGTAGGACATAGCATGTCGAAAGCGTGGGCTGGGACCGCTGCCGGCCCGCTGCGTCCACGAGACCCCATCCCACTCCCATGTCTCACTGCCGCCTGGACTGCCCCCGAGCAGCACGGTCACGCCTCGGCCAACGTCGTAACTCATGGCGTGCCCATAGCGCGGGCTGGGGCCGCTGGTACTCCGTAGCGTCCACGAGTGCCCGTCCCACTCCCATGTCTCGCTATTCAAGTTAAGAAGTTCACCACCGAAGAGCACAGTTACGCCACGGACTGAGTCGAATGCCATTGCGTGCTCCGTGCGCGGGTTGGGGAAGAACGGTCCTTGCCACTCTGGCGTCATGCCGGTCGCATCACCAGTAATGCACGCCGCCGCGAGTAGCAGAATCGTTACCCTGCGAGCCAGACTCTCCGCCTCGATCATCCGATGACGCGGTTCATCGTAGGTCCAAGTTTGCTTATCCATGTCCATCCCTCCGCTGCGTAGAAAGAGCTCACCACCTGCTATATTATTACAAGTAGAGTTCGACAGGACTTATGCCTCCTTTACTCCATTTCGTTCAAGTCATTCAATCGTACCTAGAAGTGAGGTCAGGAATCAAGACGAACTCCAAGTAGCCGACAAGTCAATTCGGTCAATGTTGCAACGTTGCCACGATTATTCTTACCCACACTAGTATAAATCACTTCTCGCTAGTTTGCGTCGCGTCAACGCGCGAGTGTGAATACTCGGGCCTATTTCTACACATAGAGCCCCCTATAAACTGCTCTTCAAAATCCCAAACCATGAACGGCTTACCAGCCCTTATACTACGCCCCCCGATGAAAGCCCTTGTTTACAACATGTCCCCGGCCCGGTGGATTCTCACTTGGACGGCCTCGCGGTTTTCGGCTTCCGCGTGCCACGGACTGCTGTCCGGGCTGCGGCTCGTCGATCGAGAACCGCCGCCACTGCCGGGTCCGCAATGGGTTCGGCTCAAAACGCTGCTCGGTGGCATCTGCGGCACTGACCTGGCGCTGATCGCGCTGAGACAACACCCCGCGACCATGCTTCAGGCGTTTGCGAGATTCCCTTGCGTCCTCGGCCATGAGAACGTCGCCTGTATTGACCAGCTCGGTGCGCAGGTCAGCGGCTGGCGAGTCGGACAGCGCGTCTGCGTCGAGCCGGCACTTGGTTGTGCCAGTCGCGGGATCGATCCCCCATGCCCGCAGTGCGCTGCAGGACGAACCTCGCTTTGTGAACAACCGGCGGATTCATCCCTGCCGCCTCGCGCCCTGCTCGGGTTGAATAACCTGACGGGCGGTAGTTGGGGAGAATATTTCGTGGCCCACAGCTCGCAGCTTCACGCCGTGCCCGATGCCATCGGCGATGAACAGGCCGTGCTTCTCGATCCGATCGCCTCTGCGGCGCATGCCGTACTTCGCCGCCGGCCGAAGGAGGGCGAAACCGTCCTCGTTCACGGTGCCGGCATCATCGCCCTCGGCATACTCGCTGCGATTCGGGCACTCAAGCTACAGAATACCGTCACCGTCCTCGTCCGGCATGATTTCCAGGCCCGACTGGCGACGGTACTCGGTGCCACGCATGTCCTGAGGATGCCGCGCAGTGCAGGACCGGTCGAACGCTACGACCGAATCGCCCAGCACGTCAGCGGGAAGCGGATCGCCGCGCGCTTCGGCAATCAGACCTTCCTCGGCGGCTTCGATCTCGTCTACGACTGCACGGGTTCAGGCAGCGGGATGACCGACGCCTTCAAATGGGCACGCAGCCGGGGGACCGTGGTGCTCGTCGGCACGAGCGGCATCACACTTCTGGATACCACGCCGCTCTGGTTCGACGAATTGGAAGTCATTGGCGCCAACGGAAGACAGTTGGAGGACCTCGACGGCCAACAGCGACACAGCTACGACCTGGTGCTCGACTGGATCGCTTCCGGCCGGCTCGACTTATCGGCCATTCCCGTGACCTGTTTCCGTTTGCCGGAGTATCGTCGGGCCTTGGGGCAGCTTTTGCGCCGCGACCGGTTCCCGATCATAAAAGCGGCATTCGATTTCCGCGCAGAATCTCGCACCCTGCCAGACGATTAACTTATCTGTCGAGCGGGTTGCTCCGAAAAAGCGGTAGGCCAACTGGTTTTCAGCGAGGAAATGCCATGCGATCCTTCCGCTCCAAGATGCTTCGTTTCACGCTCGCCTGCCTGATGCTCTGCGCGATCCACGTGACCGGCTGCACCGGTGCGGCGCGGTTCTTCGGCTCGAATTTCAGTCTGAATCTGATCGTTCCGACCGGCTTTGGCGGCAACCCCGGCTTCTACAACCCGTTCGGCCTGACCCAGGCGCTCGTCAACGCGCTGATCGGCGGAGGCGGTGGTGCGGCGGCCCCGAACACGGTACCGACCGCCAACGTCGTCGGCGCGATCGCGAACTGACGCCTGCGGCACCTTCGTTTCATGTACACGACCTGTCGGTGATAAAGCTCGCTTCGTATTTCTGCCCGGCCCGTGGAATGACACCTTCCGCGGGCCGCTATTTTCTGCTCGACGCTGCCCGGGTTTGCTATGATGCACATCGATGGCGCTGCAAGTAATCTGTCCCGCCTGTCAGGAAACATTCTCGCTGCAGACGCCGCTGGCCGGTGAGGATGCCACCTGCCCGCATTGCGACCGAAAATTCAACATTCACCTCGAAGGTCAGATCCGGATTTCGCCGGTGTCTCCCGCGAGAAATACGTTCCAATCCACCGATCGAAGTATTCGGTTCACCTTTTCCTGCTTGCGATGTGCCTCCGTGCTCGAGGCCATGGATCGGATGTGCGGCCAGAGCGGTCGCTGTCCGACCTGCGGTGCGATCTTTGTGGTGCCGCCGGTTGATCCGGACACCGGCCTGGCGATCGGAAATGCCCAGGTCGCCGATGACGGGCAGCATCCTACGCCGATGCACGCTTATGCGACCGCCGGAGCCCGGGCGCCACGCATCGAACGCCGGGGCGACGGTCGCCAGGTGATCATCTGTCCGCGTTGCAATCGGGAAATGTCGGTGGATGCCAATGCATGCAGTGGCTGCGGCATTCCCTTCACCATGGAAGGCGCGGAGATCATTGCCCAGGGCGTCGGTGAAACCAACACCGCGGCCCAGTTGGCATTGGTCTGCGGCGTCCTCGCGCTGCCGACCTTCTGTTTCCCGGTCGTCGGGCTGGTGGCCATTGTGTTCGGTGTGATCGGCATGAAGCGGGCCTCGCTGATCGGTCCGGAAGCGACCGGCCGGCGCATGGCCATTATCGGCATGGCGCTCGGGCTGCTCTCGATCTGCGTGTTCTTCTTAAGTCTGCTACTTCAATAGATATCGCCGTCGGCTCTCGCTGAGTTCACGACGTTGCCCGCCGGGGTTGAGTTGGTTTCTGGGATTGTTGATCAAATGTGCGTCTCACCTGCCCACGAGCTGCAAGCCCTCTGGGTTTTGTGGAGCTGCAACGGCTGCCGCGAAGAACGAAAATCTGAAGCGGTTACAGAAAAGGCGACTCAGACGGGCTTGAACTGCTCAAACGACTGTCGGCAGGCGTTGCAGTAGTGAATCGCCCGGCAGAGGGTCGGGCCGAAAATGGATTCCAGCGTCGTGTCCGCAGAGTCGCAATAGGGGCAGGTGACTTTGGAGAGTGCCGCTTCCGTGACGCGCTCGCTGCCGCAGGATCGGGCAGGGGGAGCGAGGCCGAACGCCTTGAGCTTGCGGCGGCCGTCCTCGGTGATGCGGTCGCTCGTCCACGGCGGGTCGAAGACGACTTCGACACACACGTCGTCGTAACCAGCGGCCCGTACGGCGTGACCGATGTTATCGCGCATGACATCGAGCGCGGGGCAGCCGGCGAAGGTCGGCGTCATCTGAACGCGAACACCGCGGTCGTCCACCGCCACGTCGGCGATGATGCCCATCTCGACGACGGAGAGAACCGGAATCTCCGGATCGGATACGCCCTCCAGGGCCTGCCAGATTCGCTGTGCGTCGGGTTGAGCGTTTGCTGATATGACCACGGCAACACCGTTACGATTCGAGCGGACCTGTAATCTGAATCTCAGATCCCAAATCAAACTGAATCTCAGATCTCAAATTGCTCTGTAGAAATCCCTAACTTGCACGCCTGAGGATCATCAGGTCATGCGTGAGAACTCGCAGGAGACATTCCGTCTTTCGGGATCGCGTTGTTCGCGCCGTCAAGGCCGAGCCCAGGCGGC
>CAADGE010000004.1 GCA_900696465.1 uncultured Planctomycetota bacterium | reverse complement strand
TCCTGTTCGGCCCCGACCCGGTGGCCGCGGCGGTGGCGCTGATGAGCGCGCTGCTGGTCTGGCGGCATGCGAACAACATCCGGAACCTGCTCGCGGGCAAGGAGAGCCGGATCGGGCAGAAGAAGCGTTGAAGTCGAGGCTCAACCAGCGACGGGCCTGCTGTCGACAACGTTCGGCGACGGCATGGCGAAACCTGAGAGGCTTGTCGTCTTGAGTTCGAGCCGCAGCCAATCCCGAAGATAGTCGAGCCGGGAGTCGCTGCTTGCGCGTGCAGGGCGGACGAGCGAGTACACAAGCTTTTGCGTGGCCCGAATCTGCAGGCTAAAGGGCACGACTAGTGCTCCGGTAGACAGAAGATCGGAAACGCAGAGCCGACTCGCGATCGCGATTCCCAGACCATGCCTGGCCGCCTCGACGACGGGCAGAGGCCGGAGGAACGTCAGACTCTTCGCCGACTTTGACCGCTCGGCGCCTGCCTGATGAAACAGGCGATCCCAATTCACCGGCCTCCGATCGGTGTGTATCAGCGGTGCGTCGCGCAGATCCTCCAAGCCGGAAAAAGGCCCGAAGCGGGCGACAAATTCCGGGCTGCAGACGAGGCACAGTTCGTCGTCGACCAATGGTTCCAGCACCACACCTGACCAGGTGGGGGCGCCCCAGTAGATCTGCGCATCGACTCCTTCGCCCTCGAAATCGACCTTCCGCACAGTGTCGGTGATCCGGATATTCGTGAGGCGCCTCTTCTGAATGAGTTTCGGAAGCCGCGGAACCATCCATCCGGAAAGGAAGTGAGGAGGAACCGCCAGTGAGAGCGTCGGTTGCTCAGGTGACTGACGGATGTCCTCGGTTGCGTTCGCGACGCCCTCGAGTGCCTTCGAGATGCGGAAGAAGTACGCAGCGCCTTTTTCGGTTAGCTTCACCCCCTTGCGCAGGCGCTGGAAAAGCGCGAAGCCCAGGTAGTCCTCGAGCGTCTTCAGCTGATGACTGACTGCGGGAGGCGTGACATGAAGTTCGGATGCCGCCGCAGTGAGGCTCAGGTTGCGAGCCGTGGCTTCGAAGGCGCGAAGTGCGTTAAGGGGCGGAAGCGGCTTTCTGGCCATGGCGCCTCGCGAAAAGATAGCTAAAGACAGCGCGCGAAAACTCAATTGTCGCGCAGGACTCCGAAGCCTAATCTACGCCCTCGGTTCGCAGTGCGGGTCGCTTTTGAAATCAACAGAATTTTGCACCTCCGGGAGATGAACGACCAGTACCTGCAGGAAGGCCTGGTTCTGACGCCCAGTACGCCGGACGATTTCGGCGCATGATCAAGGCCGAAGGCCAGAAGTGCGCCAAGGTGTTGCGCGCTGCTGGCGTTCAGCCCGAGTGGTCCTGACTCGGTTAGGCCTGACGCGCGGATTCCGGTCTCGCGACGAGATTTCTCGCCGCGTCGCTTCAACGGGTGGACGCTTTCAGTCATGACGAAGAACATCCTGGCCGGCTGCTTGGCGCGCGCTGAGCGCCATTTCGCCGACAAACCGGCAATCATCTACGGAGACCGGCAACTCACGTTCGCACAGGTCGGTGAAGCTGCCAGCCGCCTTGCATCGGCGTTGGCGACACGACTCGGTGTCAGTAAAGGGGGGCGGGTCGCGCTGCTGCTCCCGAATTGCCCGGAGTTGACAATTGCCGATTGGGCACTGATACGCGCCGGTCTGGTGAGGGTCCCGCTGAATCCGCGACTGGCTCCAGCGGAAATCGAATTCATGATTCAGGATTCGGAAGCCGAGGTGGTTGTTTACGGCAGCGACTTCGAGTCGACGGTGGCGCGATTGCGCGAGACGTCGCCGACGCTGCGCCACTGCATTGCCGTAGGCGCACCAGGTCTGGGGGCGCTTGCGTGGACTGAAGTCCTTGCAAAGGGGGATCCGGACAACTTCCATGTCGATACCGACATGGATGACCTCTACATGATCCTCTACACCTCGGGCACGACCGGTCGACCGAAGGGCGCCGTTACGACCGTGCGCTCGCGATGGTTCACTGTCTTCACCTCCGCAGCGAACGAGAACTTCGTGGAAGAGTCCGACGTGATGCTCCACGTCGCCTCGCTCGGGCACGGGAGCGGAACCAAGGTACTCAACCATTACGTGAAGGGAGCGACAAACGTCTATCTACCAAAATTCACCATCGAGGAGTTCTGCCAAACGGTGGAAGCCCGGCGGGCCACGACCACTTGGGTAGTGCCCACGATCATCGGGATGCTGTTGGACTTTCCTGACCGATCGAAATACGACCTCTCGAGTCTACGAACCGTCGTCTACGGCGGAGCGCCCATGCCGGTGGAGCGATTAAAGAAGGCCTTGGCGACCTTCGGTCCGATCTTCGTTCAAGTCTTTGGGCTTTCCGAGGCCCCGCATCCGATCATTTCGATGGGAAAATACGATCACATACACGGTACGCAGAATCAGCTGGACCGACGGCTCTCTAGCGCCGGGCGTCCGAGTCTCGGCGTGGAGGTTCGCCTCGTTACCGAGCACGGCGGCGAGGCCGAGGTTGGAGAGATAGGAGAGATCGCGGTTCGTGGCGACAACGTGATGGTCGGGTACTGGAAGAAACCCGAAGCCACGGCTGAGGTCATTAGAGACGGGTGGTTTTACACTGGCGACCTCGCGATCGCCGATCGAGACGGCTACATCGAGATCGTCGACCGTAAGAAGGACATGATCATCTCGGGTGGCTACAACGTCTACCCGCGAGAAGTCGAGGAGGTGCTCTACGGACATCCGGCGGTTCGGGAATGTGCGGTGATCGGCGTTCCAGACGCGAAGTGGGGCGAGGCGGTCAAGGCCGTGGTGTCGATCCGGCCCTGTCAGATCACGACCGCCGAGGAATTGCTCGAGCACTGTCGGAAGTACCTAGCGAGCTACAAGAAACCGCAGTCGATCGACCTGATCGACGAACTCCCGAAGAGTCCGAACGGAAAGATTCTCAAGCGCGAACTGAGGAAGCCGTACTGGGATGCGCGACGCCGCAGCATTTAGAGCTCGATGCAGCCACAGGATGACGACATGACTAAGGACCTGCGCAAGGCCGAGTTCCGCACGTCTGACGGAATCGTCCTGGAACGTGTGTACGGGCCGACGGCAGACGATTCCGCCGACTTCCGCGATCGGATCGGTCTACCCGGAGAGTTCCCCTTTACCCGTGGCGCCGATCCAGAGATGTACCGCCGCGCGTTCTGGATCATGGGCATGTATTCGGGCGCGGGAAACGCCGAGGAAACCAACAAGCGCTTCCGCTATCTGCTGAGTCAGGGGCAGACCGGATTCAGCATCGCACTCGATCTGCCGACGCAGATGGGCTACGACCCGGACGATCCAAAGGCGAGGGGTGAAGTCGGCAAGATCGGCGTCAGCCTCGCATCGCTGGAGGACTTTGAACTCCTGTTTGACGGCATTCCCCTCGAGGACATTCGCCAGATTCGCACAACCGCGAATGCAATCAGTCCGCTTTTTGCGGCGATGGTGATCGCGATGGCGCGACGCAAGGGGATCGATCCCGGGAACATCAAGCTCTTCCTTCAGAACGATGTGCTCAAGGAATACGTAGCCCGCGGGACTTACATCTATCCGCCAGGGCCATCGCTGAAGCATTCGGTCGATGTCATCGAATACTGTGCATCGAACGGCCTCGAGAACTGGACTCCCATGTCCGTGGCGGGGTACCACATTCGCGACAGCGGTGCCACGCCGGCGCAGGAACTCGCCTTCTGCCTGGCAAACGCGATGGCCTACTTCCGCGAGGCCAAGAGTCGAGGCATAGAGGCCGATCGGTTTGCACAGAATATCTGGATGTTTCTTGCCGGTGACATCAACCTCCTCGAGGAAGTTGCCAAGTTCCGATGCGCACGGCGGATCTGGGCGAAGCTGATGCGCGATCGCTTTGGCGCCCGCATCCCGGAGACGCAGGCCCTCAAGATATTCTGCTACACGCTTGGCGGTCGCCTTACTGCGCAGCAGCCGCTGAACAACATAGCGCGCGTCGCCATCATGACACTTGGTGCCGTGCTCGGCGGCGTCCAGACACTCGCGACATCGTCGTACGACGAGGCGTACTCCACACCCACCGAGGAGTCCGCCGCCATTGCGCTGCGCATACAGCAGATCGTGGCTCACGAATCCGGCGTCGCCGACATCGTCGATGCGCTGGGCGGCTCATGGGCAGTGGAGGCACTCACCGATCAGTTGGAAGACCGAGTCATGGCGATGCTGTCGGACGTGGAAGAACGGGGTGGCGCAGTGGCGTGCATCGAGAGCGGATACTTCCAGCGTGAGATATCCGGGGCGGCGTACCGGCATCAGTGTGAAGTCGACAGCGCGGAGCGTGTGGTTGTCGGCGTGAACGCCTTCGAGGCTCCGGAAAAGACGAAGATTCACCTTTATCGACCCGATCCGGAGATCGAGCAGCGCCAGGTGGCGAGGATCCGGGCACTTCGCAAGCGGCGCAATCAGGGTGCCGTCGAGTCGGCGTTGGCCGCCCTCGAGGCCGTGGCGAGAAGTGGCGGAAACACCATCGACAGCACGGTGGCATGCGTGGAAGCGTACGCGACCACCGGTGAAATATGCGCCACTCTTCGGCGTGTGTGGGGCCGTTACGAAGATCGCATTGTATTCTGAAGGGGCAGGTGTGGGACAGCGGATTCGGGTTCTGTTAGCAAAGCCGGGGTTGGACGGCCACGATCGGGGCGTCAAGGTGATTGCTAGGGCGCTTGTTGACGCCGGCGTGGAGGTCATCTACACCGGTCTGCATCGATCCCCAGAGCAGATCGTCCGTGCGGCGGTGGACGAAGACGTGGATCTCGTCGGACTGAGCATCCTCTCGGGTGCCCACAGTGCGCTTGTGAACGAGATCATGAATCTCATGCGCGATTCGGGTCTTGCCGCCATTCCGGTGGTGGTGGGCGGAACGATCCCCGAGGATGACCGGGCCGAGCTGGCTGACATGGGAGTGGCGGCGGTTCTGGGACCAGGCGATCCGATGCGCGAGGCGGTGAGGCTCGTGAAGCAGTTGGCCAGGCCACATTAGGGGAGACCCCATGTCGGATGCAACTTACATTGTCGGAATCGCGATGACGGGGCTCGGGAAGTTTCCAGCCAGGTCAGTCAAGGATCTGGCACGGGAGGCCGTGACCGGTGCGCTAACCGACGCTGGTTGTGCGATGGCCGACGTCCATGCCGCGTGGTTTTCCAACACGCGCCAGGGCATGATGGAAGGGCAGAATGTCATACGAGGTCAGTGTGCTCTGCGGCCGCTCGGCTTTTCCGGCATTCCCATCACCAACGTCGAGAACGCCTGCGCCAGCGCGAGCACAGCGCTGCGCGAGGCGGTTGCCCACCTCCGCGCCGGGATGTGCGATGTGGCGCTGGTGGTTGGAGCGGAAAAGATGTTCTTTCCAGACCAGAAGGAACAGATGCTGCGGGCGTTCGTTGGCGGCGCGGACGTACACATGATCGACGCTACCCGTGAGTGGCTGGCGAAGATCGGTCGGAGTCGCATTCCTGAAGGAAGCGAGGACAGCGTCATCTCTGCACGCAGTTTCTTCATGGATTACTACGCGGGCATGGCGCGCATGCACATGGAGCGTTTCGGGACAACACAACGCCAGATCGCGGCAGTCGCGGCAAAGAACCACGTACATTCGACGCTGAACCCGCTCTCACAGTATCGAACGGCGATGTCGGTCGACGAGGTTCTCGGAGACGCATTGGTGAAGTGGCCGCTCACCCGATCGATGTGCGCCCCGATTAGCGATGGGGCCGCAGCGGCGGTTGTCTGCCATGAACGCGCTTTGGCGCGCTTTGATCGCGGACGTGCAGTCCGGGTTGCGGCCGTCTCACTGGCAAGCGGAAGTAATCGCGACGACGGCGACTACGACCGCCACATCGGCCGCGTCGCGGCGTTGGATGCCTATGCTTCGGCTGGGATTGACCCGTCCGACATTGGGGTCGCCGAGGTCCACGATGCCTGCTCCTTTGCGGAAATTCTTCAGGCGGAAAATCTGGGGTTCTGCGAACGCGGGGCAGGGGGGTGGCTTGCCGAACGGGGTTGCATCAGCCTTGGTGGCAGCATTCCTGTCAATCCCTCAGGCGGCCTCGTTTCCAAGGGACATCCAGTGGGCGCGACGGGGCTTGTGCAGTTGTATGAACTGGTTGCACAGCTTCGAGGCGAAGCCGGGGCGCGGCAAGTGGACGGAGTCCGTCTTGCGGTCGCCGAGAACGGCGGCGGTCTGTGGGGCATCGAGGAAGCAGCCACAGCAGTGACCATCCTCGAGGCGCCATCTCGGATGCATTTCGCGGCTTGACCTGGTTTTGGCCTCACCCTTGTGGTGCGTGCCGCAAAGCGCTGGGCGAACGCCAGGGACAAGGCTCTTGCCCGCGTGATCGTGCTACTGACTCTGCAACGCGGCCCGCGGCGGCCTTAACGAATGGGGACGCGCCGATGCGCATCCGCAACCAGCGCGACTTCTGGTCCGGGGTGATGTTCCTGTTGCTGGGGGTGCTGTTCGTGATCTTCTCGCAGGCCTACCAGCTGGGCACGCCGGCGCGCATGGGACCGGGGTT
>CAADGE010000003.1 GCA_900696465.1 uncultured Planctomycetota bacterium | reverse complement strand
GACCAGCCACTCGCAGGGCCATCCTGGCCAACGCCTTCGGCGATCGCGTCATGCTTCGTTGAGTGCTCATGAGTCATATAACGGCCTTCAATAGGCACAAAGTTGAAGGATTTCTACAGGGCAATCTCAAATCTCAAATCAAGAATCAAAAATCCCAGGTCGCCTCCGCCAATCACCACTGCGCATTGGGATCCAGTCGGTACACGCGCTGCAGGTCGTCGAGCAGACTGGTCAACTCTGCGGGGTGCTTTCCGATGCGCCCGCCGACGATCGGCTTTGCGCCGCTCGGCAGTTGCAAGCCCGCCTTGCGCAGCGTCGGTTCCATCTCGCGTTGCCATCGTTCACACAACTCGCCCTCCGTCGGGCAGATCGCCGCCTCGGCCAGCGCGGCGTCGTATTTCGTCGACTCGAACATCCCCAGAGCGTGCGGATAGAGCTGATCGGCCGATGCCTGCAATCGCGCATGGCTGTCCGGCGTTGCTCGGCCGAGCCGCTCGATCATCGTGCGGCCGTGGAGGGTGTGGTACTTGAGTTCGCCGCGAAGCTTTCGAGCGAGCTGGGCCAGTGGCACATAGGCGCTTTGCTCCAATGCCGTCATGCGGACCGCGTCGGCTTCGGAAAAGAAAAACTGCCGCACGAGACTAGCCGCCCAATCGCCGCGGTGCAGCAGCGTATCCCGCACCGGGTTGTTGCAAAGCGGGGGCTCCTCGTCGGCACGCATTGCTGTCAGACACTCCAGCACGACCAGACTGCAGCAGCGATATTCGCTCGACCCGCGTGCATAAGCGATCCGGTCCGGGTCCGGCTCGCCCAGCTCGTGCAGCAATGTGTAGAACGCCACCGCGTGGCCCATCTTGTCCTGGGACATCGAGGAAAAGGCGATGTCTTCTTCGAGGATCGGCCCGATGCCGGTCCACTCCGAATTGCGATGACCGATGATCAGACTGTCGTCGCCAAGACGATAGAGCAGATCCACCAGGGCAGGACGCAGTGTCGCATCTACTTCGACGGGAGTCTTCATCGTCGCAATCGTCGTCATGTGCCGCTCCCTTGCTGTGATTTCGTTCGCTGCGGGTCAGGAAAGTCGCGGTAAAGAGCGGAGCGAAAGTCGGTGACCATGCCATAGACCATCGCATGCAGCCGCTCGATCTCGCCCGACCGGGATGCCACGACGTCGAAGGCCTCGTCGAGCTGAGCGAGGTTCTTCACGGCGATCGAGATGTTGAACTCACCTAGCTCCGCGGGGCCGAAGCCGAGCTTGCGCCGCGTCAATCGATAGTCAGCAATCTTCCCTTGCTCTTTGAGCTGACCGAGGTAATCGCGCACGTTGGAGGCGAACTCCAGATCGCGGTGAGAGTCCTTCAGGTTGCACCAGATTTCGTAGTGATCCATGGCTGCCTAGATTTCCGCATGGTCTCCCGCCGCCTTGGCTCGCTTCGTTGTTTCGTATCCGAAGGCCTCGCGGTAGCTCTTGTCCGTGCCGTGGGCAAACAGGTCGGCGTCCTCGTAGTCGGTGGCGACGATCGCCTCGGCAGGTACGACCCACATGTTCACGCACGCCTGTCGCCGGCCGTACTGTTCCTTCGCGAGGATCAGCGCCGTCTCGCCGTCCGGCGCGTGAATGGAGCCGACATGCACGTGCGGTTCACCGCGCGACGCCTGGTGAAAGACTTCATAGATGGGCCATTGGGTGTCGGAGACCTGGGACCTGGGTCCCGGGGCTTGAGTCGCGTCACCGGATTGGCCATCATGTTCGTTCATGCGTGATCACCGAAAGCTTCGAGCGTTTGAGCTTGCCGATCAAGTCGTCCTGAAGGTCTATGAGAGTACGCACAATTTCCCTAAAGAGGAACTCTTCGGACTGACATCCCAGATGCGCCGCTGTGCCGTCTCAATTCCTGCAAACATCGTCGAAGGATGCGGAAGGCACACTGAGAAAGAATATGTTCGATTCCTCGACATGTCCTTTGGTTCGCTCCGCGAATTGGGATACTTCATCGATCTTTCTAATCGTTTGGGCTTCCTCACCGATCAGAAAAAGACATTACTCGAAACTCGACAAACTGAGCTCGCTAGAACGCTAGCTGGACTCATCCGCTCACTGCGAAACTCGACATAACTTCTGCTCCGCTCTCCACGTCCCAATCCTCAGGTCCCAAGTCCCAGGACTCACACATGCGCCGGCATCGGAACCCGTCGCCCCTCTGCCGCCGCCGAAAGTGCCTCGCGCACCCAGCGTCCCTGTTCATGCGAGAGCCGACGTGTCTCCTGACGCAGCGCACTGACCGGTCCGCCGCCCCGGACGACCGTTTTGAACTCCTCCCAGTCGGGCTCGTTGTAGTGCCACGTCCGGGTCTTTTCGTCGTAACGCATGTCCCACTCGGCGGGAATCTTGATACCGAGGTTGTACATCTTCGGCACGTACTTGCGAAGAAACTCCTGCCGCTGTTCGTCGTTCGTCTTGAGCTTGATCTTCCAGCGCATGAGCTGGGCCGTGTGCGTGCTCTCCTTGTCGCTCGGACCGTGGAACATCATGATCGGCTTCCACCACCGGTTGACCGCGTCCTGCAGCATATCGCGCTGCACCTTGCTGCCCGTCGCCATCGAGATGCACATGTCGTAACCGTGCGTCAGGTGAAAGGCCTCTTCGTAACAGATGCGCTTGAGCGCTCGCGCGTACGGTCCATACGACCCTTCGGCCATCATCGCCTGGTTGACGATGGCGGCGGCATCAATGAGCCATGCAATCACGCACACATCCGCCCAGGTCTCGGCGGGGTAGTGGAAGACATTCGAGTATTTTGCCTTGCCGCTGATGAGTTCCTCGATCATCTCCTCGCGTGGTTTGCCCAGGGTCTCGGCGGCGCGATAGAGAAGCTGTCCGTGGCCGACTTCGTCCTGCACCTTGGCGACAAGCGCAAGCTTGCGCTTGAGCGATGGGGCGTGCGGAATCCACGTGCCTTCGGGAAGCGCACCACAGATTTCACTGTTTGCATGCACATGGATCAGTCGAACGAGCTGGTCGCGGTATTCACGCGGCATCCAGTCGCCGGGCTCGACCTTGTCGCCGCGGCTGACACGCGACTCAAACGCTGCGAGTCGTTCTGCGTAGCCCGGGTCGCCGGGTCGATCGTTCGTCCATTTCTCCGTGATCTGCACCATCGCGTGCTCCTGTCGTTACGCTGTGCGTCGTTTAAGACCGTCGAGAATGTAATCCGACATGATGCGCCCGACGTCCTCGGGCGTCATCGGTCCGTCCGCCCGGTACCAGGTGAACATGTAATTCAGCGTGGAGAGAATAAAGAGCGTGGCCGTGGCTTCGTCCGGAGCGGCGATGTACCCCTCGTGGATCGCCGCGCGGACGAGTTTGCGAAACATTGCCTGGTACTCATCGCGACGTTTCGTAAAGGCGGCTCGCCGTGCGTCCGACAGATGCCGCCACTCGACGGTGTAGACAGCGGCAGCGTCCATATCCGACGCAATCACGCCAACGTGCGCCGTGATGGCCGCTCGCAGCTTGTGGAGACTGCCCATCTCCGATTCCGCGATGGGCGTGATGGCGGCGAAGAATCGCTCCGCGGCGTCGTCCACGATCTCCCAGAGCAGGTCATCCTTGCTGGTGATGTGGTTGTAGAGACTTCCGCCGAGCAGCCCGACGCCTTCGGCGATATCGCGGATCGATGCGCCGTGGAATCCCCGATCCCGGAATAGCTTGCACGCCACCCGGTGAATCTGGTCCTTCTTGGCTTCGATAACCTCTGGCACGGCGTCTCCTAACAAGCGCTTGTTTCTAGAAGCTTAGGGCTCGCCTCGTATCCTGTCAACTGAATTTCGCTGATTGGGCAACACATCGTTCGGAATGATTCGGCTTGGGAATTCGCCTTGCTATGGAAAGCGTCAGCAATACATGCCGCACAGCGGAAAGAATTCATCATCAGTACGGCTCAGTTTGATATGAAACTGGGTAGGGCCGGAATTGAACCGGCGACACACGGATTTTCAGTCCGTTGCTCTACCAACTGAGCTACCTACCCGGGTCGTTGAGAACCCGTGCCCGCCGCATGCGGCGAGTCGGGGATTATGGCGCTGCGGCAATGGATTCGCAAGGGGGGGCGCATGGAGGGTGTATGCTCAGGATCGCACAAACTTGGACGGATCGAGTGCACCGAGGCCCTGGTCCCATTCGATGGTGAGACCGCCGCGACGCGGCTTCTGCTTGGCGCGGCGCTTCTCGGCGGCGGCACGTTCCTTCTCCATCTGGGCGATTTCCTCCGGCGTCGGCTCGCGCGGCGGTGCTTTCATCGACAGAGAAATCTTCCGCTTCTCCAGATCGACACCGAGGACGCGTACCTCCACCTCATCGCCGGGTTTGACCTTGTCCGTCACCGTCTTGACGCGCGTATCCGACAGTTCGGAGATATGAATCAGACCGTCGATACCGTCCTCCAACTCGACGAATGCGCCGAACTCCGTTGTGCGAACGACCTTGCCCTTGATCTTGCAGCCGGACGGGTATCGCTCCGCCACACTCGTCCACGGGTCCTCCCTCACCGACTTGAGACTCAACGAGATACGACGTTTTTCATGGTCCACGCTCAGGATGCCGGCCTCGATGACGTCGCCTTCCTTGACGACCTCCTGCGGGTGTCGCACACGCTTCGTCCAGCTCAGCTCGCTGACCGGCAGCAGGGCCTCGACCCCCGGTTCCAGTTCGACGAACGCGCCGAAATTCTGCAGGCGCACGACTCGCCCGCTCACCTTCTCACCGGGAATGTATCGCTCCGCGGCGTGCGTCCAGGGATTCGGCGTGGCCTGCTTGAGACTTAGCGAGACCTTGTGCTGCTCGCGCTGAATCTTGATGATTTTGACCTCGACCGGATCGCCGACCTTGACGACTTCCTCCGGCTTGTTGATGCGTCCCCAGCTCATGTCGGAGACGTGCAGCAGGCCGTCGATGCCGCCGATATCCACGAACGCGCCGTAATCGGTCAGACTCTTGATGACGCCTTTGCGAAGCTGCCCCAACTCCAGCTCGGCGAAGAGCCGGGCTTTCGTCTCCTCGGCCTCTCGCAAGAGCACCTTGCGCCGCGAGAGGACAATGTTGTCATCGCCCGGGTCGAACTTCATCACCTCGGCGCGGATGGTCTGGCCGATCAGTGCGGAGATATCTTTGAGGAAGTGGGTATCGGCCTGGCTGGCAGGAATGAACCCGCGCAGGCCGTCGATGTCCACCTCGAGGCCGCCCTTGTTCATACCGGTCACCACGCCCTGCAGGACTTTGCCGACTTCCATGCCGCGCAGTGCAGAGATCTGCCGTGCCTTCTTCCGCGAGACGAGGAGCAGGCCGAGGCGATCATCCCGACCGGTCACGGCGACTTCGATCGAATCGCCGACCTTGTAAGATTCATCCTTCGCGCCTTCGCCAAGCGGCATGCTGCCCAGCGATTTACCGTCGAAATCAATCAGGATGTCCTGGGAACCGACGTTGGCAATTCGGCCGGTCATCAGCGTGTCGCCTTGCGGCTCCGGTGTGTTCGGCGCTGCATCTGCCGCAGCCGACAGTTCCGCTGCGCTGATGCCTTCCATGGCGTCACTCAGTTCATGCTCAATGGAAGATTCCACGCCCGACGTGAGCGAAGCGACGATGTCCGCCGCGGTGGCATCCGGCGCCGGACGGGGAGGCATCGGCGGTGAGGCCTTTGGCGCGGATGGAGAACTGCCCGAGCTGCTGTCGGCTGCGGGCTTGTTGACATCGACCTCCGTCGGAATGGGCTGGTTCTGATCCATGGATGGTACGCAGTCAGAGGGTTGAAGGGTGATTCGTGAACGAGCTTTCTTATTTCGCCGACCGATACGGAACGCATCCACTCGTTCAGAGTTCGGTTACGGCGATCCATGCACCGGCTCAACGCAACAGATGATGTTGCATGATGCCGGCGCGAATCCGCGCGATGGATCGATCGAGAACCGGCGACTCCGCATTTCACCAGTCGGCCTGCGCACTCCGCACACCGGATCGTTCCACGTAGACAGGTTACCCCAATCTCCGAATCAAGTCGACCGGCTCGTACAAACTTTTAACTTGCCGCTGACGGCGGACCCATCGGATCGCCTGCACTGCACGACCGGAAAAGAACAGGCCCGCGGAGGCGGTCTCCGCGGGCCCTGGGATTATCTGGACATCCTGCACTTGCAGCGCATGGCGTTATCCGGCTGAGGGGCGACCTGAATCCTCGCTGACTCTAAATCGTCTCCTCGTGATGGCGGAGATTGCCGTCCTTATCGAGGAAGCCCTCGAGCTTACGGGCGCGGACCGGGTGCTGAAGCTTGCGGATGGCCTTGGCCTCCACCTGGCGGACGCGCTCGCGGGTGACCTTGAAGATCTTGCCGACCTCTTCGAGGGTGTAGGTGTAACCGTCGCCGATGCCGTAGCGAAGCTTGATGATCTCCCGCTCGCGGTAGGTCAGCGATTTGAGGACCTGCTCGATTCGGTCCTTGAGCATTTCGTTGGTCGCGGTGCTGACCGGGCTTTCGGCGCGGCCGTCCTCGATGAAATCGCCGAAGTAGGAATCTTCGCCCTCGCCGACCGGGCGGTCGAGCGAAATGGGATGGCGGCTGATCTTCATGACGCGGCGGACTTCCGACAGCGGCATGCGCACCTTCTTGGCGATTTCCTCCATGGTCGGCTCGCGACCCAGGTCCTGAAGCAGCTCGCGCGAGACGTTTCGCAGCTTGCTCATCGTCTCGATCATGTGAACCGGGATGCGGATCGTGCGGGCATGATCGGCAATCGCCCGGGTGATTGCCTGGCGAATCCACCAGGTGGCGTAGGTGCTGAACTTGTAGCCGCGGCGATACTCGTACTTGTCAACGGCGCGCATCAGGCCGGTGTTGCCTTCCTGAATGATGTCAAGGAAGGAGAGGCCCCGGTTGCGATACTTCTTGGCGATCGAGACGACGAGGCGGAGGTTTCCGCCGGAGAGCTTGCGCTTGGCGTCCTCATACTCAGCGAAGACCCGCTGGATATCGATCACGCGCTTGCGGAGCATCTCCGGATTTTCGAGGACCAGGTCCTGAAGGCCGGCCAGCTCGTCGCGCATGGCTTCGGCGTCTTCCTCGGGAATGGCGGCCAGCTTTTTGGGATCGTTCAGCTTGGATTCCAGATCGGTCATTTTGTCGGAAAGAGCGAAGAGCTTGCGCATCATCGGCGTGATGCGGCTGGTGCGCAGGGCCAGCTCTTCAAGCAGGGTCACGGCCTTGCGGCGGCGCTGCTGAATGCGCCGCCAGGTCTGCCGCTGCGCGTTTTCCGAAATTCGAGCACCGTGCAGCGCCGTCCAGTCTTCCTGGTTGAGTTCCATCAGCTTGCGGACAGTCGTGAGGTTGCCCGGCAGACGCTGCAGGACGGTCTGCTTGGCCTGGTTCTCACCGGTGGATATTTTCATCGTGCGATCGAAGGGCAGCGTTCCGTCGTGGACGAACTGGAGGGTTTCGACGGCGGCGGCCAGACTGCAGTCGGATTCAAGAACCTTCCGGCGGAAGGCCGTACGTGTCAGCTCGATCTTCTTTGCAAGGCGAATTTCCTCGGCGCGTGTCAGCAGAGGAATCTCACCCATCTGGGTGAGGTACATGCGCACCGGATCGTCAATGCGCCGGCTGGGGGCTTCGAGGGGATACTCATCTTCAACGGCGGCGGGCTCATCCGGCGCGAAGGGCTTCTTGACGGCCGCAGCGTTGTCGTCGTCGACGGCCAGCTTCGAGGCCTCGGCCTCGTCGATCATGTCGATGCCGAGTTCTTCGAGCCGCTGGAGAATCGACTCCAGGCGCTCTGGAAGAATGGCCTCATCGGGCAGGGCTTCGTTGAGTTCTTCCCAGGTGAGATAGCCGCGCTGCTTGCCCTTCTCGATCAGCTCGCTCACGCTGAGCTCGACCGGGTCCGCGTGGCGCTCAGCGGGCTTCGGCGCCACAGGGGTTTTGCTGTCTTTCGTGGGTTGTTTCGCAATCACTCGCGTCATACGTCTACGGCTCCCGTTTCTGCTGCTCTCTGCGATTCATGGTTCCAGCGGCGTCGGGGACGCGCCGGCAATCTCGCTCTCTCCGTCGTCGTTACGGCCGACGCAATCGTGCGGCGACCGGCTTCATGTCCCGCGTCTCCGAACGACCGGCAGGCCGGACAGGGCCGCGCGGCGTGTTCGGGGACGGCTTCTGCCGGCATCAACCGGCGGGCGGCGCGATGGGCCCGGCGCCCGCAGTGATCGGGGCTGCCAGATGCTTGGGCGCCGCAAAATGACTGACCTGTCTTGCTGTCTCCAGGGCAGACAACTCCTCGCTCTGAAGACCGGTTGCACCAGATGATGCGCCGGTCGTACCGATGCCGGCCAGCGCGCCGATCGGACGGCCGCGAAGGCCGGCTGCCAGCGTCGTGAGCCGCCGCTGGGTGCGGATCTGCTCAAGTCGCTGGGCGGCACCGTGAAGCGTGGCCTCATAATTCCCGCGAACCTCACCGTTGGACTGAAGGTTCACGATCAGGGCGGCCATCTCCACGGATTCGAACCGGCCGATCAACCCGGCCAGCGAATACACTTCACCCGACTGCATCATCGCCGCGAGCTCGCGGGCGATTCTGCCGATCGGCGTGTCCGGCAACAGGGCCGGATCGAACTCAGCGGCGACTTCCTCGTAGTAACCGGGCTCGTTGAGCAGTACGCCCAGCAAGTCCGAGATCGCCGCGCTGTATTCATCCCGCAAGGCACGGACGGCCGATTGCATCGCGACCGAGCCGCTGCCGGAGGATGCGCTGCGAGCCGGCTGCGCGGGGAGCGACCGGCGAGCGATCATCCTCAACTGACGGTTGACTTCCTCCGTCGAGATTCCCAACAGTTTTCCAACCTGGTTGAGAATAAACCCCCGTTGGATGGGATCGAAAGATCCCAAGTCGGCAGACCGGACAAGAAGTCCGAGGAATTCCTCGACCGCCCTCCGTCGGTCCAGGTTTGACGTCTGCCCGCGGCACTGCCGCAAGACCTGATTCCATTTGAATTCTAGCGCCCCGACGGCTGAGGTCAAAATTCCTCGAAAGGCCTCTGCGCCCCTGAGAATGAGGAAATCGGCGGGGTCTTTTCCTTCTGGGACGTGGGCCAGTCGGACCTCGAGCCGTTCCGTGAGGAAGAGGGGCAAGGAGCCGTCGGCGGCCTTGCGACCGGCCTCGTCGGAATCAAACACGATGGTGACACTGTCCACGTAGCGGCTCAGAAGACGTACATGCTCCACGGTGAGCGCGGTGCCGAGGGTGGCCAGCGCGTTCGTGAAGCCGAACTGCTGGGCGAGGATGCAGTCGACATAGCCCTCGACGAGGATGGCCGAACGGGTTTCCCTGAAAGATTCCTTCGCCGTAGCCAGCCCGAAAAGGCAGCGGCTCTTGTCGAAGAGCACGCTCTGCGGGGAGTTGATGTACTTGGCCGGGTCGTCACCAAGCGTGCGACCACCGAAGCCCAGCACGCGATCCATGCCGTCGCGAATCGGAAAGATAATGCGATTGCGAAAGGCGTCGTAGCAGCCGCCGTCGTCACGCGGTTTGATCAGACCGGCGGCGATCAGCAGACGCTCCGGGATTCGTTCCCGACGGGCCTCGGCCAGCAGGGCGTCCCAGCGATCAGGCGCGTAGCCGATCTGAAATGCCGCCACGGATTGCGTGGTGAAGCCGCGATCCTTAAGGTACGACATCGCCGAGCGGCCATCGGCGGAATTCAACTGCCGGGCGAACCAGCGAGCCGCCCATCGATTCAGCTTTTCGATGTCGAGCTTACCGGGTTCGTTGGCGCTCGCGCCGGCGGTGGATTTTTCTTCGAGGGGGATGCCAGCTCGGGCCGCAAGTATGGCCCTGGCTTCTGGGAAACCGACCCCTTCGCGAAGCTGGATGAATTTGAAGACGTCGCCGCCGACGCCGCAGCCAAAGCACTTGAAAGTCTGCTTATCGGGCGTCACGTTGAAGGAGGGGGTCTTCTCAGCATGAAAAGGACAGAGACCCTTAAAGCTGCGGCCTGCCCGCTTGAGGGTGACGTATGCGGACACGACCTCGAGAATATCTGAGGCCTGCCGAATACGGTCCGTCATTTGCTCCGTCGTGCTTCGACCGATCACAGCCGCTCCAGTGTAGGTCGCATAATGGAGAATGATCGCGGTCGGTCCATGACCTTAAGTCGCGAATTGACAGCCGTTTGCGTCTGTAACTGTCTGCCCTTACCCCCCGGAGACGGGGCGATTAAAGACCTGTAAGTATAACACCAATATTGGAAGCTGGCAAATTATCGGCGATGGAGAAAATTTCAGGTCTGATATCGTGACTCCGTGCATCTGAATTAGTTCAACTTTATGCTGTAACTCCTGCTCGCGGCGGCATTCTGATTTAGGGTCACGAGTAACCCGAAGGGCCCGGCTGGGATGATGATATGCGTCCGGTTGGATTTCACAGCAACTCGTCAGGTAGCCGAAACAGTTCCGCCGTCGACCACGCCTGATCGGCGTGAGGCGATTCGGACGTTGATGGCAAACGGACATCCGGACAGCCGATTAGCGGTCTGAAAATCGCGTCGGGGAGGTAAGGTCCTCGAATGCATTCCGGCCGCCGGCATGGCGAAAAGGAATCGAATGCACCTGCCGCTAAAGACTTGCATTAGGGGGTGAAGCGGCGTAAATTCTAGTAGCACTATGCGGTAGTGCAGACCTGAGCAGGCGCCTGCGGCGCCCACACGATGCATCCCCCAGCAGCGCTCAGGCACGGGTAACAGAGGGTAAGCCCGCCGGAATAAGCCAGATAGCAGACGCGCGTCTCGCCTGCGTATCGAGTCTCGCGAATCCCCCGCTGTCTGGCCCTGCGTAGCATGGTTGCGTTTGAGGAGTAATGCCATGATGCGACCGCGACTGATGATCACCGCGCTGTCTGTTCTGCTTCTGGCAGTATCGACGGCGATTCGCGCGGAAGACCAAGAGCCGTCCGCGAAGGATCGGCTGCAGCAGGCGATCCGGCATTACGAGAGCGGCGACTTCGAATCGGCGCACGAGCTGCTGATCGGCATCGACGAAGGAGAACTCGAAGACGAGAACTCCGAGCTTCAGTACCAGCGGTATCTCTCTCTTGCTGAGCGGGCCATGGCCGCGCAGGCCGAGGCGGAGAGCGACTTCGCCGCCGGCGAGCAGGCGATGAAGGAGAAGCAGGTTGACGAGGCGCGGCGTCGCTTTGAGCGCATCGCGCAGAACCAATATGCCCCGGCCGATCTCAAGTCGCAGGCCGCATCGCTTCTCGGGAAGCTTGAGCAGGATGCCAAAGCGAAAGAAACAACGACCGCATCCGACTCCGCCGAGCCCAGGATCGAGAAATCCGAAGAGAAGACTCTGGTCGTCGAGGCGCAGGCGGTTTCAGCGGAGACTCAGCCGACGGCGGCTTCCGATTCCCAACCCGCTTCGAAGATGCCTGAGACTGCGCCGGTGCAGCGAGCCGGCGTGGGTGGTTCATCGCTGGTAGAAGAACTCGCCCTCGAGCACGAACTTCTCTGGCAGCAGGCAGTTCAGACTTACAAGGAAGCGGCTCGCAAGCTTCGCGTGGCGGTCCTGAAGGAAGACTTTGCCGAGGCCCGCCGGCTTCTGGACTATGCCAAGCAGACCGTGGAGCTCAATCGCCGCTACGCCACACCGGCGGCGCGCTATGAAGACTATCGCGCGCAGGCCGAGGACCTTGAGCGCTATCTCGAAGATGAGGAGCGCAACTATGAAGAACGGCTCATTCGCGAGAAGCAGCTCGAAATTCGCCAGCGTGAGGATGAGCGTACGCGACTGATCCGCGAGACCAAGCAGCGGCAGGTCGAGTCGCTGATGGGCCAGGCCGAAGAGCTGGTTCAGGAGCAGCGTCTGACAGACGCCATCCAGGTCCTTGAGCAGGTCCTGGCGCTCGACCCGCAGAACGAGCAGGCCGCCTGGAAGCGCGACACGATCAGCGATCTCGCGGCAGTCCGGCGCATTCGAACGGCCATGAAGGATCGGGAGATCCAGTTTCAGGATGCCATCGCGGAGACGACCGAGGCGCTGATTCCCTGGCACAAGGACATCAACTATCCCAAGAACTGGGCGGAGATCACCGCCAAACGCACCGGCACCGAAGAAGCGACCGAGCCCGAGGTGAACCGTTCGGCTCGTAAGCGGCTGGGAACCGTCGCACCGATGCTGAAGTTCGACGCGCGGCCTTTTGAAGAAGTCATCGAATACCTCGGCGAGCTGACCGGTCTGAACATCGTTCCGAACTGGGCGGCGCTTGAAGCGGTGGGCATCGAGAAAGATGCCGAAGTTACGCTGCGTCTTCAGAACGTCACGTTTGAAAAGGCGATGCGGACCATCCTCGACATGATCGGCGCCGGCGAGACGGAGTTGGCCTACGAGATCGACGAAGGCGTCGTACAGATTTCCACGAAGGAAGACCTGAGCAAGCGGACCATGGTCCGCGTCTATAACATTCAGGATCTGATCATCTCCGTGCCCACCTTCCGCGGCCGACGGATCAACCTCGACCAGATCGGCCAGAATCAGGGACAGTTCGGCGGCCTGGGCGGCGGACAGTTCCTTCAGGGTGGCGGACAGGGCGGTGGCGGCGGTGGTGGTGGCGGCGGCGGCGGCGGACAGGGTCTGTTCGGCGGCGGCGGCGGTGGTGGGCAGGACGATGACGAAGAGCAGGACGACACCGACCCGCTCGAACCCATCATCCGACTGATCCAGCAGACCATCGACCCGGAAAGCTGGCGCGAGGCCGGCGGAAACGTCGGCTCCATCCAGCCACTCAATCAGCAGTTGGTCGTCACTCACACGGCAACGGCCCACCAGGAACTGCGCGATTTGCTTCGACAGCTTCGCCAGTCCCGGGCGCTGCAGATCGCCGTCGAAGCCCGTTACATCACTATCTCGCGAAACTGGCTTGAGCAGATCGGCGTCGATCTCGACGTTGTTCTCAACAACGGTAACGCCGGCTTCGATCGCACCACGATTCTCGATCCGGCGACCAACAACCCCGTGCTTGTGCCGCGTCAGTTCACGCGGCTGGGCTTCACGCCTGGCGCACCGGGCAACGTCGGCATCAACCTGCCGACCCAGCCCTTTGGTCAGCCCTACGGCCAGCCCGGCCTCGTTCCTGGGACCGGAAGCGTTGGTCCGGCCTGGGGCTCCATGACGCCGATTCCAATCGTCAACAATACGCTGGACCTTGCAGCGCCGAGCAACACGAACGTTCCCGGATCGCTGGGCGGACTAGCCAACACCACGCCGGCCTTCCAGATCTTCGGCAGCTTCCTCGACAACATCCAGGTGGACTTCCTGCTGCGGGCCACGCAGGTCGATCGCCGCGCCAGTGATCTGGACGCACCGCGGCTCGTGCTCTTCAACGGGCAACGGGCCACCTTCGAGGCCTTCATCGAGCAGGATTACATCGCCGCACTCATTCCGGTCATCGGTGACAATGCCGGTGCCTTCCTGCCGGTCGTGCAGACGGCCCTTACCGGCCGCTCGCTCGACGTGCAGGCGACTGTCTCGGCGGATCGTCGCTACGTCACGATGACCGTTCGAACCTTCACCCGTGTGACCGGCGACTTCCGGACGGTCTTCTTCGGCGGATCGCAGACCGTGGGCTCCGGCTTCGTGGAACTCGCCACGCAGACCACGCAGCAGATTCGTACGACCGTCAGCGTGCCGGATGGCGGTACGCTGCTCATCGGCGGGCTCAAGCTCGCGGCCGAGCGGGACGTGGACGCCGGCGTGCCGGTGCTCTCGCGCATCCCGATTCTCAAACGCGCCTTCTCCAACACCTCAAACGTCAAGGACGATCAGGTGCTGCTGATTCTGATCAAGCCGACGATCATCATTCAGGAGGAGGCGGAGGCCGAGGCCTTCCCGACGCTGTCTTCCGCCAGCGGGCTGTAGAAGCTGCTTTACGCTCAGAACGCGACGGGCTGTCGTACGCGACGCAACGCTGATTTGACGCATGACAGGGCCGATCACTCCATGGGCAGGGTGATCGGCCCTTTTCATTTGCCGATATAACCGCAAGGTTTAACCCGACGTTGCGACCGGCACCCTATGACGAAATCAGATCCTTTTGTGAAACTCGAACCCGCTGCGATTTCCCCTCAGGGGCGCGATGTGCTGGGACTGTCCGCCTGCGCTGTCGTCGCGCTGCTGCTCGCCGCGCTTAGCTGGTTTCAGCTCGGCAGTGTCGATCTCGGCTATCACGTCGCCTATGGGCGACACTTTCTCGACACCGGCAAGATCGTCGAGGTCGATCCCTTTCTCTATCCGGAGAATGCCCGACCCTTCGTTAATGCCAACTGGGGCTCGCAGGTGGTGATGGCGATCTCAGAGCGTGCCGCCGGGGCCTCGGGGCTGATCGCACTTCGCACACTTCTCCTGGCATTGATCTTCACCTGCGTTGCACTGCTGGTCCGATGGCGAACAGACGGGCTGCACTGGATTGCCTGGGCGTGGGTCCTGGCGGCGCTGGCCGCCTACGAGCGATTCACCCTGCGGCCGGAATTGTTCAGCTACGCACTGATGATGCTGGTACTCGCGGTGCTGGTGTTCGGTGTGGCTTCCTGGCGAGAGATCGCGGCCCTGGGTCTGGTACAGCTCGCATGGGTCAATGCCCACAGTTACTTTCTGATCGGGTTGATGCTCACCGGCGCCTTTCTGCTCGGGCAATTCTGGGCTATGTTTCGGTCGCGCGGGCGGGATGAAGAAATTCGCGCGACCGATCGTCTCCGTCTGCGAATGCTGGCGATCGCGCTGGGCGTGCAGATTGTCGCTTGTTGTGTGAATCCATGGCTGCATCACGGCGCGTTGTTTCCCATTCAGACGCTGGGCTATCTTAAGTCCGCCGGCATCATGGGCGGCGCCGAGGGCTGGTCCGGCGAGAGCGCGTGGTCGGCGATCTCCGAATTCAAATCACCCTTCGCCTTTCTCGATCAGCCGATCAACCAGCGGACCATCCACGCCTACCTGGTTCTGCTCCTGGTGTGCGTACTGGGGCTGGTGGCGATGCTGGTGCGCGGCATGCCGGGCCCGGCGCTGGCGGTATTGATGCTCCTGGTCATGTCCACGCAGATGCGGCGAAACATCGCCCAGTTCGCCCTCGTGGCCGCGCCGTTCTGCATGATCGCCTTTGCCGGTTTACAGGCGTGGTCGCCGGAGGTGCGGAAGGCCGCACGCCGGGTTCGCTCGGCGCTGCTCCTGGCGACGATTCTGCTGTCGGTCTTCTGGATTGATGGAATCGTCGACGGCCGCTTCTACTTTGCAGAGCGGCGGATCAATCGTGTCTTCGGCACCGGCTACAACCCGCGCATCTTCCCGGTCGATGCGGTGAACTGGCTCGCCTCGCAGGAAGCCATCCAGCCGAATCTGTACGTGAACTACTTCGCTTCCAGCAACACCCTTCCCTGGCTGCCGCCACGATTCAAGCTCTATGTCGATACCAATACCTTCGCCTATCGTGAGGAAACACTTGCCACGGCCTACCGACTCGGGCTCGGTCAGGAAGATCACACGCAGGTCTTCAACCGTCATCATGTCAACGCGGCGTTGCTTCATTGCGGATCGGATACACAACTTCTTGTACGCCGACTGACAGTGGATCAGTACGAGTGGGCCCTCGTCTACTTCGATCGCCATACGGTCATCTTTGTCCGCCGCATACAGGAGCATGTCCCGCTGATTCGGGCCAACATGCTGACCGAGGCGGACCTTGATGCGAAAGCGTGGATCGAAGAGACCCAAGGATCCCCTTCTCAGCGGGCCATGGACCTGGCGATTGCGGCGGGCGTTCCGATCTCGCTCGGCTGGCATCGGCCGGCGATTGTGCTGTGCGAGGAGGCCGTACGGCTGGCACCGGATTACTATGAGGCATGGCAGTACCTGGCGGTTTGCCATGGAAACCTCGGCAACGAAGCGGCGAAAGCGGAACGATACGACGAGGCAATCGCCGAGTATGAAAAGGCGCTGGAATGTTTCGGCAGGGTGCTCGAACAGGTGCCCGAGCACCCCGAGGCGATGAACTACGCGAAAATCACTGTGGCGAAGATTCAGGAAGTCCAGACGCGTAAGTCGATGCCCGCGTTGCCCAATCCGTTCGGATGACAGATTACCGGTCGCTGGTATGATGCCCGCATGTCTGATTTCTCGCTGAGATTGCTTGCCGGATTCGGGCTGTTCCTGTCGATCCTGTCGGGCTGCGCGTCTGATGGCGAGCGCACGCGACAGGACGCCGATGGCAAGGGGCCGCGGGTCGTTACCTATGGGCCGGGTTTGCGGATTGACTATCGCGTACCGCAGGTTGAGGTGGACTGTGAAGTGATCCTGCGCGAGGGGGACATTGAGCTGTTCTGCTACGGCCGCGCCCCGGTTCCGAAGGACCATGAGAGCATCCTTCGCACGGACGTACCTGCGGAGGCGATCTACGAGGCATTGGGCCTGATCGGCGTCATGCCGGGCCACACGCTCAAGTTCTTCATCGAAACGCAGACGCTCCGCATGCCGGCGGGCGACCCGGTCGATGTCTTCGTACGCTACGCGCAAGACGGCTCGATGATTGAAGCATCCGCCTGCGACTGGATGCTGGATGCGCGGGCGAAGTTACCGATGCAACGAGGTTACTGGTTGTTTACCGGGTCCGAGCGAATGGAAGACGGCACCTTCGCCGCCAATTACGAAGGGACGATCGTTACCGTGGTCGATTTTCCCAGCTCGCTGCTTTCGCTGCCGACGAGTCACAGCGAATCGGATGCCGATCTCTGGCTCAGTGCCCGGACCGACGTGATTCCGCCGCTCGGAACGAAGGTGACGATGATCCTGCGTCCGGCCAATCGTTCTGATTGAGCGTACTTCAGTCAGTCCGCTGCGCGGCGCGGTTCGAGCGTCGCCTGTTTCACGACTTGCAATGCATCGGAAAGCAGCTCGTCCGGTGCCATGGGCTTGCCACTTGACGGGTCGTCGGGCGGCCGATCGATTCGGCTCAGCCATGCGTGTACCGCGTCGGCGCAGGCCTCCACAAACCAGACAGCCGTGATGGACGCGCCGCCCGGGGAGGGCTCGCGGACCAGGCGGATATCGACGCGACAGGGGGGCGGCGCGAGCGCGGCGTGTTCGACGATCCGGTCAAAATCCTGCCGCGACGCGCGCACGTCGCTCCGACTGTAGGCGATGCACATCGGGCGACGCAGCGTTGCGTTGGCCACGCCCACCAGTTCCCAACGACCATCGTCACAGACCCGGTGAATTCGATAGACCACGGCCTCCCGGCTTTCGGGGGTCTCCAGCAGCACGGCGGCCTCCTCTGCCGTCAGGCCGGCGCGGCGTTCGCCGGGCAGCTCGATGAGGAATCGCCCCACGAGCGACTCGTCTGCCGACGGAGATCGGCGTGCTTCTGCGTTTGAATGCGGTTCCTGTGGTTCCATCAATGATGCGCCGACATCCTGCCGCCTGCTGATCCTCACGCGTCAGGCCGTCGCCGGAGACTGGCGAAAGAATCCGGCAGACGTTACGTTGACCTGATGATACCGCGAAAACCGCGGTCGGAGGGTGAAGCGCAGTCGAAGCCGGGGCGAAACGTCCCTGCCGAAACAGGCCTTCGGATGCCGCTCGCCGATTTCAAATTCCACGATTCTGGAGCAAAAGGGCAGATGAGTCACAAAACGAGTTTCGCCGTACGAGCCGGTCTGGGTCTTCTTGTCGTATTAAGTGCCACTAGAACGGCACTATCCGCTGAGACGCATCGCCCGCACGGCGGCATGCTGCGGTATCCCGATGTCAGCGCCACGCACATCGTCTTCGTGTATGCAAACGATCTCTGGCTCGTCGGGCGGGATGGCGGCGTGGCCACGCTGCTGGCCAGTCCGCCGGGGCAGGAGCTGCACCCCAAGTTCAGCGGCGACGGCCAGACCATCGCGTTCGTCGGCAACTACGAGGGCAACCGCGACCTGTACGTCCTCCCGACGCTCGGCGGTATCTCGCGGCGCGTCACCTATCATCCTGCCTCCGAGCAATTGTGCGAGTGGGCTCCGGACGGTCGACTGATCTTCATGACCAACGGCTTCGCCGGTCTGCCGCGACAGATGCAGCTTTTCACCATCTCTCCCGAAGGAGGGCTGCCGGAGCAGTTACCGGTTCCCTACGGCGCGAACGGCGCCATCAGTCCGGACGGACAATGGCTGGCTTATCAGCCGCACTCGATCGACTTCCGCACGTGGAAGCGCTATCGAGGCGGCATGGCCACCGATATCTGGCTTTTTAACCTGCGGACGAATGAATCCCGAAAGATCACCGACTGGGAAGGTACGGACACCTTGCCGATGTGGCATGGTTCCACGATCTATTATCTCTCCGACGAAGGCGAGCCGTATCGACTCAATATCTGGGCCTACGACACCGACAGCAGGCAACGCCGGCAGATCACGAAGTTAGAGGAATTCGACGTGAAGTGGCCATCGATCGGGCCCGGCCCGACCGGCAAGGGAGAGATCGTATTTCAGTACGGGCCTCGGCTT
This sequence comes from uncultured Planctomycetota bacterium, assembly GCA_900696465.1. Taxonomy (GTDB): domain Bacteria; phylum Planctomycetota; class Phycisphaerae; order UBA1845; family UTPLA1; genus UTPLA1. The sequence continues at coordinate 10,485 of CAADGE010000003.1, read as the reverse complement.
ATGCTGCTCGATCTGGCGACCGGGCAGTCGAAGGCCGTTGATGTGATCATCCCCGGAGACCGTCCGCTGCTGCGACCGAAGAAGACCGACGTGTCGAACTTCCTGTCAAGCTGGAACATCTCTGCCACCGGCAAGCGGGCGCTCTTCGAGGCCCGTGGCGATGTCTGGACGGTTCCCGCGAAGGAGGGTTCCCCGCGTCGCCTGACGCGCACGAGCGGTGCTGCCGAACGTGATCCGATCTGGAGTCCGGACGGCCGCTGGATCGCCTACCTTTCGGACGCGACGGGCGAGTACGAGATTTACGTGATACAGAGCGACGGCATGGGAGAGCCGCGGCAGATCACGAAGGACGGCACGCATTTCCGGTTTCTGGTCAACTGGTCGCCGGACTCAAAGCGGATCGTCTTTACCGATAAAGCCGGCGCGATGTTCCTTTGCGATGCGGAAACCGGCGCGAGCACGCTGGTCGATACGGATTCGTGGACGGGGCAGCTTCGGCCGAGCTGGTCGCACGATTCACGGTGGATGGCGTATTCGAAGGGATCGGACAACCGGAACAATGCGATCTGGCTTTACAACGTGGAGACCGGCGCGAAGCAACAGGTCACCAGCGACATGTTCAACGACACCTGGCCGACCTTCGATCGCGAGGGCGATTTTCTCTATTTCTCCAGCAATCGGGATTTCGGTTCGCCGGTCTACGAAGACCTGGGGACCACCTGGGTCTATGCAGCGACCGACAAGCTCTACGCCGTGCCGCTTCGCAAGGACGTAAAGAGCCCGCTCGCGCCCAAGAGCGATGAGGAAAAATGGGAAGAAAAGAAGGACGGTGAAGAAGGTAAGAAGGACGAGAACGGTAAAGACGGCGAAGCAGAGAATCAGGCAGGTGAACGCGACGGCAACGGTTCGGAAGGATCGGAGGACAAGCCCGCCGACGAGAAAAAGGATGCGGACAAGAAGTCCGACAAGAAGAAGAAGGAGAAGAAGCCCGTCGAGATCGATCCGGAGGGCTTTGAAGCACGGGCGATCGAGCTGCCGGCAAAGCGAGGAAACTACTCGCAGCTTTCCGTCAATGACAAGAAGCAGTTGCTCTACGTCCGCAGCAGTCCGCGCGGTATCGAAGATCGGTCATCGATCTTCATAATCGATCTCTTCGATGAAAAGGCGGACACCAAGGAGGAGAAGACGGTCGCCGCCGATGCCGGTTCTTATGCCATTTCTTCCGACGGCAAGAAGCTGCTGATACGCAAGGGCGAAGGTGCGGGTCCGCCGGGGCGGCGTGGCGGCGGCGCGCCCGGCTTCTACATCGTTTCCGCAGCGGCCGATCAGAAGCTCGACAAGCCGGTCTCAATGGCCGGCATGGGCATTGATGTCGATCCCCGTGCCGAGTGGCGGCAGATCTTCAAAGAGGCCTGGCGACTGCATCGCGATTACTTCTATGTCGACAACATGCACGACGTGGACTGGAAGGCGGTCGGCCGGCAATACGAAGCCATGCTTGAGGATTGCACCAGTCGCGACGACCTGACCTACGTCATCGGTGAGATGATCAGCGAGCTGAACGTCGGACATGCCTACGTCCGCGGATTCGGGGATGTCGAACGTGAGCCGCAGGTCCCGGTCGGCCTGCTCGGCTGCGATTACACCTTTGAGAACGGCGCCTACCGGATCGCGAAGATCTATGAAGGCGCGGCGTGGGACACGGACGCTCGAAGCCCGCTGCGAGTGCCCGGTCACGAAGTCAATGAGGGAGAGTACCTGCTGGCGATCAATGGAGTTCCGCTCGATGCGCGGCGCGATCCCTGGGCCGCGCTGGCCGGTCTGGCCGGTCGCGGCGTCACCCTCACGGTGAGCACCAAGCCCGCGAAGGATGAAGATGCCCGCGAGGTCGTGGTCAAGACGCTCGACAGCGAGGTGCCGCAGCGCTATCGTGCCTGGATCGAGAAGAACCGGGCCTACGTCGCCGACCAGACGCGCGGCCGCGTCGGATACATCTACGTACCTAACACCGGCGTCGACGGGCAGAACGACCTGTTTCGCCAGTTTCAGGGGCAGAAGCACCTCGCCGCGCTGATCATCGACGAGCGATGGAACGGCGGCGGTCAGATCCCCACGCGGTTCATCGAGCTGCTCAATCGGCCGGCGACGAACTACTGGGCTCGGCGCGACGGCAACGACTGGCCCTGGCCGCCGGATGCCCATCAGGGGCCAAAGTGCATGCTGATCAACGGCCTGGCCGGCAGCGGCGGCGACATGTTCCCGTGGCTGTTCAGGCAATCCGGTCTCGGGAAGCTGATCGGCATGCGGACCTGGGGCGGCCTCGTCGGTATCACCGGCATCCCGCAGTTCATCGACGGCGGCAACACGAACGTGCCCACCTTCGGCTTCTACAAGAATGACGGCACCTGGGGCGTCGAGGGCCACGGTGTGGACCCCGACCTCGAAGTGATCGACGATCCGGCGAAGATGGTCGGCGGAAAGGACCCGCAGCTCGATGCAGCCATCGGGCACATTCTCTACGAACTCGAGCACAATCCTTACACGCCACCGCGACGACCGGCGCCACCGGATCGTCGTGGGATGGGCATCCCGGTTCAGGATCGGTGAGCAAAAAACGGAAAGCAGGAGGCGGCGCGTCAGTTCATGGAGGCGACGCGCTCGACTTCCTGCACGGTCGTGACGCCTTCGATGACCTTCTTGTACCCGGCATCGAGGAGGGTGCTGAACATCCATTCGCCGGCGGCCTTGCGGATTTCGCCGATCGTCGGTCCTGAGAGGATCACGTCGCGCACCTGCGGCGTGAAGAGCAGCATCTCGAAGAGCGCCATCCGTCCGCGAAAGCCCGTACCCATGCACTTCTTGCATCCGACGGATTCGAACATCTCCCCGTAGGATCGCCCTTCGAGGTTCATCCGGCGGACGGTTTTGGCATCCGGCTTGTAAGGCCGCTTGCACTGCGGGCAGAGCACGCGGATCAGCCGCTGCGAGATGCACAACGTCACGGCGTTGGCCACGAGGAAGGGCTCGATGCCCAGATCGAGCAGGCGGAAGACCGTGCCGATCGTGTCGCGGGCGTGAATCGTGGTGAGCACGAGGTGGCCGGTGGTGGCGGCCTGCATGGCCAATCGCGCCGTTTCCTGGTCGCGCACTTCGCCGACAAGGATGACGTCGGGGTCCTGTCGGAGCACGCTGGCCAGAACGGAAGCGAAGGTGACGCCGTGGACGGGGTCAATGGAAATCTGTGTGGTGCTGGGCAGCTCGTATTCGACCGGGTCTTCAATGGTGACGATATTGCGCGTCGTGGCGTTGATGGTCTGCAGGGCCGTATACATGGTCGTCGTCTTGCCGCTGCCGGTCGGGCCGGAAAGGATGATCATTCCCGCGTCCTGCTCGCAGATTCGGTACAGCTCGGAAACGGCGTCCAGTTCCATGCCGAGGTTTTCGAACTGTGTCGGCACGGAGCCGGCGTCCAGAAAACGCAGGGCGAGCTTCTGACCGTGGACGGTGGGGGTGAGATTCACGCGGAAATCTACGCGTCGTGTGGGCAGTTCGATGGCGAAGCTGCCTTCCTGAACGATGTTCTTCTTGGCGATGTCGATCTCGCAGAGAATCTTGATGACGTTCAGGATGGCGATGGCCATCTTGGAGTTGATTTCGCCGACGGACTGCATGATGCCGTCGATTCGAAAACGCAGGGCGTACACTTCGGCCTTCGGCTCGATATGGATGTCCGTCGTGCGTGTGCGAAAAGCGGCGAACATCAGTTGTCGGAGCGCCTCGAAGGCCTCGCTGGCCTTTGTCTGCTGACCGAGCTTGACCGCTTCCGACTTGCGATTGAGCAGGCGCAGGTCTTTGACCGTCTGCGGCGCGCCGGAAGGAACCGGCACGTGCACACACGCCTGCATGAGCGTGTTGAGCTGGCGGGCGAGCGGCCCGCTGACCATCGCGCGAACCGCCAGACTGGTCGTGACCACCGTCGGGTCGAGCGAGGCCGTGGGCAGTTCCTCGTGTTCCTCTTCTTCGACCAGGACGGCCGAAGGCAGCACGTCGGCCTCGGCGGTATCGAGCTCGTCCGGCAGCAGCCGGATGAAGGTTGCACCGATGCGGAGGGTATCGCCGAATTCGAGCATCGCTTCGACGATGCGATTTTCTCCGATCCAGGTGCCGTTCTGGCTGCCCAGGTCCCGAAGGATGAACTGACCCTTCTTCTGCTCGATTACGCAGTGTTTGCGTGACGCGACCGGATCAGTGAGCACGACGGTGTTTCCGGCCTGTCGGCCGAGCGACACGGTTTTTCCTTTGAACTCAATGACCTGAGTGGGCTGGCCCTGAGATTTGATTTCCAGCTTCGGCACAAAGCACGATCTTACAGTCTGGCGGCTGCTCGGAAAAGCCGAAACGACCGCGTGGCGGGAATCAACTCAGGCCTGGGACGGCCCGCGGCGATCTTAACCCAAGAGCGCACGACCGCCGGATCGGATGCCTTTCATGCGCATCTTGAGTTCGTCGGGGTTTGGAGCGACCTCGAGGGCCACGCGGATATCGATGTATTCTTCCTGTACCAGCTTGTAGAGGGCCTCGGTGAAGTCCTGCATGCCTTCCTGGGTGGCGCTCTTGAGCACGGTGGTGATTTCGAAGTCGCGGCCTTCGGCGATCAGCTTTCGGATCGACGGGTTGGTGATCATGATCTCGCAGCAAGGAACGCGCGACCGCTCGGGGTGAATGCTCGGCAGCAGCTTCTGTGCGATGACCGCCTTCAGGTTGAACATCAGCGCCTGCCGCACCTGGGCTCGGGCTTCCTCGGGGAAGAGGTCCAGAATGCGCGTCATGGTCTGCGAGGCGCTCGATGCGTGAATGGTACCCAGCACCAGGTGGCCGGTCTCAGCGGCATGGACGGCGGCTTCGAACGTGTCGCGGTCGCGCATCTCACCGACCAGCACGACATCGGGGTCTTCGCGCATGAGATACTTGAGCGCCTGATGAAAGTCTTTGACGTCGATGCCGATCTCACGTTGATTGATGAACGCCTTCTCGTCCTGAAAGATATACTCGATGGGGTCTTCCAGCGTGACGATGTGGCAAGCCCGGGTCTTGTTGATGTGGTTCAGCATGGCCGCGATGGTCGTGGACTTGCCGGAACCGGTGATGCCTGCCAAAAGAATCAGCCCCTGATGAAACTTAGCAACCTCCTTGAGAATCGGTGGCAGGTGCAACTCTTCAAAATCGGCGATCTTCGAGGTGACGCGCCGTGCGGCGACCGAAGTCGCGCCGCGCTGGCGGAAGACGTTGAGCCGGAAGCGATCCAGCCCCGGCACCTGGTGGGCGAAGTCCAGCGCCCCGTGCTCGAAGAAATACTTCTTCTGTGTCTCGGTGATGACCTCGAAGATCATGTCTTCGATTTCTTTGGACGTCAGCGGCGGCTCCTGTGCTTTGCGGATGTCGCCGGCCATGCGGAAGCGCGGCGGCGAACCGGCCTTTAAGTGCAGGTCGCTCGCCCCCATCTTGATGCAGGCACGAAACAGACGGTTGATCACCGGCCCCTTCGACTTGGCCGAGGCCTTGCCGTCGCCGCTCTCCCCGGCCATGGCCGCGGCCTCAGCGGCGGCTTCTTCGGCCTCATCGTGGCCGATGCTGTGGCAGTCGATCGGGTTGAGGTCTTCTTCGTGATGCATCTTCGCGTCCATGGCGAATTCCTCATCGGGCGTGGGGGGTGCCGCTGGTCAGCCCGGCGGTCCTCCGGAGCGTGTGCCCTCCGCCGGTTCCTTCCATCAATTCATCATTCTATGGGGAAACCAGCGCGAATCAAGGCATCGCGTGGTAACCGTTCCGGCTCGTACCACGACTACCGGCGTGCTCGGTATTGCGACTCGCAGCTTCACTCATCGGCTGTCAGCGGATTGTCGGACGCGCTGGATCCAGCGGTGCATCCGCTCGCGAAGGATCGATAACGGGAGGGCCCCTTCGCCGAGGAGCTCATCGTGGAACGCCCGAATATCAAATCGGTCGCCCAGCAGCGTCTCCGCCTCTTTCCGGAGGCGCAGGATTTCCAACTGGCCGATCTTGTAAGCCAGCGCCTGGCCCGGCCATGCGATGTAGCGATCGATCTCCGACACGATGTTCTGCTCGCTCAGCGCCGTGTTCGTCTTCATGAAGTCAATCGCCCGCTGCCTCGTCCAACCCATGTCGTGCATCCCGGTATCCACGACCAGCCGCGAAGCCCGCCATGCGTCGTAGGTGAGCTGGCCGAACCTGGAATAGAGATCCTTGTAGCCGTCGAGGTCGTATCCGAGCAGTTCCGAGTACAGCCCCCAGCCCTCGACGAACGCAGTGATGTATTCCATCCGGCGGAACATGGGCAGGTTCTGCTTCTCACGGGCGATGGCGATCTGGAGATGGTGGCCGGGCTGGGCCTCGTGATAAGCGAGGGCCTCCATTTCGTAGATCGCACGGGTTTCGGGCCGGTAGGTGTTGACATAGAAATAGGCGGGTCGCGAGCCATCCTCCGGCGCGTCGTAGTAATAAGCCGTCGGCGCGGCAGCAGCACGGAAGGGCTCGATCTCCTTCAGTTCGTAGGGCGTCTTCGGAAGCACACCGAAGAGCCGGGGCAGCAGGGCGTCGCTGCGCTTGAGAATGGCTGCGTGACGCTGGAGCATCTCCTCGGGCGTTCGATTGTGCTGGGCGGGATCGTTTCGCAGATGCACGATGAATGCCTGCAGATCGCCTTCAAAACCGACCTCGGACATGATCTGCCGCATGTCCGAATGGATGCGCTTCAACTCATCGAGGCCAATCTGGTGGATGGCCTGCGGTGTCAGGTCCGTCGTCGTGTGATACAGCGACAGGCGCCGATACCACGCCGGACCATCGGGCAGATGGCCGATGCCGACGGTCTCACGGCATCGCGGTAGATACGTCTTACGAAGGTAGTCCCGCAGCTTTCGCAGGGCGGCCATCGCCTCGGAGGTCGCTTCTTCAATCTGTCTGCGCGAATCGTCGCCACCGGCCTCGTCGGTCAGCTTTTTCGCCGGCGCATACAGCACCGAGTCCTTCGGATCTTCGGCCAGAAGGTTGTCGAACTGCGGCAACGCCTGTTCGATAGTAATCCTCGGCCGCACGATGCCGCGACGGATGCCTTCTTCCATCAGGGCGATGAGGTCGTCCGCCTGTTTGCTCGCGGCGCGGAGTCGGGCGGCATAGTTCGCGCAGTCGCGCGTCGTCCTGAAGGGATGCGTCTGCTGGATCATGCCCAGCGTGATCTGCGGACCGCCCTGCTGTGCGATGGGCATCAGGTGTTCCGGATAGGCGGATAGATCCAGGAAGTCAGTTACGATCTGACTGAACAGCGTGTAATTCAGGCGGTCGTCCTCGGAAAGCCGGGAAGGATCGATGTCGCGCAGCCGATCGCGAAACATTTCGTAGGTCTGGAGCTCGGTCCGCCGCGCCTGCTCACTGTAGTCGTAGAGCTGATCGTCGTAGCGATGGTCGCCGAGATAGGTAGCCCGCTCAGGATTTCGACGGAGCTGATGTTGCCAGAAATCATCGAACAGCTTGTGCAGGACCGGGTGCCTTCTGGTTTCGCCGCTGCCGGCAGGCGCGGCGGTCGTCGGCGTGCTCGCTCTTCCCGGAGCAAGCTGGGCCGCGAGCAGCGGGCCGTAGCCGGGCGCCAGGATCACGAACGCAGCGGCCACAAGTGCGACTCGCAGCGACAACTTCCTGCAATCTGAGCTTGGCATGTATTCCTCCGGAATCATTCCGTCCTATCGTGTGATGGGCTAATGATACTCGATTCTGCAGCGCGGCAGCGCCTCGAGGAAGCTCCGGCCGTACTGCTTCGTCCGAACGCGCTTATCGAGGATCACCACCACGCCGCGATCGGACTTCGAGCGAATCAGCCGGCCGAAACCCTGCTTGAGCTTGAGAACCGCCTCGGGTACCTGCAGCTCCATGAACGGGTTTCGTCCGGCAGCGCGCAAGGCGTCACAACGCGCCTGCAGCAGCGGCTGATCCGGCGCTGAAAAAGGCAGCTTGGTAATGATGACCGTCTGTAATGCGTCGCCGGGCACATCGACCCCCTGCCAGAACGAATCGGTTCCGAACAGCACGGCGCCGTCGGTGGTCTTGAATTGTTCGATCATCTGCCCGCGAGGCAGTCCCTGTCCCTGCACGAAGAGTGTCAGGCCTTCCGTCTCACAGAACGGCGCGAGGATCGCCGCGGTCCGATTCATCGCGTCGTAACTGGTGAACAGCACAAAGGCGCGGCCGCGCGTGGCATGGAGATAGTGCTCAATTCGCCGGGCCGCTGCTTCGAGAAAGGCCGGATCGCTGGGCTCCGGCAGTTTCGTCTCGATGTGCAGAGTGACCTGCTCAGAATAGTTGAACGGCGAGTCGAGCAGTCGCTGCTCGGGCTCTTTTGCGCCCAGCCGGGAGATGGCATAATCGAAACCATGTTCGCCGCCGGTCGAAAGCGTCGCACTGGTCAGGATCACCGACTTGACGCGCTCGAACATTGCCTCACGAAGAATCTCCGACACGCTCAGCGGTGCGGCCCGAAGTGTGACGTTCAGCGGTCCCTGCGAACGCCGTCCGGTCACCGGCGCAGCTGCGTCATCGGATGCCCCGGACGATTCGAGCCAATAGACGTAATCCTTCAGATTCTGCTTAAGCAGGGCCTCGAGGGCCTGCGCGGTCTCCAGGCAGCGATCCGCGAAGGCGGCGAGTTCAAACTGGTCGTCGGGCGAATCAAACTGCTTGCGCAGGCCCTTGAGCTCCGCGGACAGATCGCGCAACGCAGGGCTGAGCAGGTCTTCCACCAGCGGCGGTGACATCAGACGCATACTGCCGCGGCTCGATCGACTCATCTTCTGCAGCTCGTGGAAGAGATCATCCGCGCGGCGATGGGCTTCGGTGACACGCTTGATCGCGGACTCGAAGCCGAGCATGGGGATGAAGCCCCTGCCCGTTCGCGGATTGAAGATCGAATGCAGCAGGTGGCTGACCTGCGTACCGCTCACGGCGACGCCGAAATGATCGCCGGCGACGGCTTCGATGTTGTGCGCCTCGTCGAAAATCACGTAGTCGTAGTCCGGCAGGAAAGAGACATCCCGTCGCCGCAGCGCCAGGTCGGAAAAGAAAAGCGCATGATTCACCACCAGCAGATGGGCGTCCTCGAGCTGCCGGCGGGCACGCTGGTAGAAGCACTTCTCGTAGAATTCGCATCGCGTGCCCATGCAGTTGTTGCTTTCGCTGCGAACACGCTGCCAGAGTTGCGGCAGCGGGGTAAAATCCAGATCGGAGAGCGAGCCCTCGCGCGTCTGGTAGGCCCAGTCTTCGATGTGATGAAGCTGGGCGAGGTCCCGCTCGGATGAGAAGATGTTTCGCTGGCGGCGGCTGGTCTGCATCAGTCGGCGCAGGCCGAGGTAGTTCTGCCGACCCTTGACCAGCACGGCCTTGAACGGCTGGTTGAATGCCCGGGCCAGCGCGGGAATATCTTTCTCAATGAGCTGTTCCTGCAGGGCAATTGTGTACGTGGATACGATCACACGGGCAGAGTGTCGAAGAATGTGCTCTATGGCCGGTACGAGATAGGCGAAGCTCTTGCCGACGCCCGTACCCGCTTCGACCAACAGATGTTGATGTTTGGCGAGTGCCTCAGCGACGGCATCGGCCATGGCGGTCTGCTGAGGACGCGGCTCGTAATTCTCCAGGGCTCGGGCAATGACGGATTCCCGGCGATCGTCTGCGGCGACGGTCACGACACGGCCCCCTCACTCATGGTGCCCAGCCGCCGGATGAAATCGACGACAAAGAGAATCATGATCACGGAAGTGACCAGCACGATGACCGTCGCCAGGACGGTGACGAGCGTCGCCCCGGACATGATGCCGCGCTGATAGGTGGCGATGATGTGCGGACGAGCCAGCACCAGCATGGCCAGCAGCACAGCCGCGATCGACGGCCAGATGCTGATCGAGTGCAGATAGCTGTAAATCCACACCCACCGCGGCACGTCCTGCTCATAGCCGATCGATCGGTGGACGAAGTGGCCGCGGACATAATACACCGGCGTGTCGTCCACCTGCTTGATGTAGCCGTTTGGCGCATCCCCGCCGATGATGGCGTAGCCGATCGCGTAGCTGATGAAATTCCCGATGCCGAGGATCATCAGCCAGATGCAGAGGCGGTTTCTCGTTCGCCGGTCCATGCCGACAGATTAACGCATGGTCAGACCCGCGTCGAACGATCGCACAGATCCGCTCGCGTGTCGGCGGCCCCGGGCGGCGGCACTCCCGGGGCCTTGATAATCGACTCGCTCGCCGATGCGATCGGCGCGAACCGTGTCATGGGCAGGTCGCGGCGTTGAGCAGATCGGCGACGAAATCGACGATGTCGTCGAGGTTCACGCCGCTCGCGCGGTCCACGTCGGCGCAGTTGCAGTTGCCCGGCGAGGCCGTGAGGCATTCGATGAATTTCTGCACGTCGCGTCCG
>CAADGE010000002.1 GCA_900696465.1 uncultured Planctomycetota bacterium | reverse complement strand
CGCCGCCTGGGCTCGGCCTTGACGGCGCGAACAACGCGATCCCGAAAGACGGAATGTCTCCTGCGAGTTCTCACGCATGACCTGATGATCCTCAGGCGTGCAAGTTAGGGATTTCTACAGAGCAATTCAAGATTCAAGATTTGAGATTTGGATTGCGGATAGGAGGAGCCATCGAATGCGGTCGGCGGAATGGTGGACGTAGAGTATCTTGCGAGCAGCGCGGTGATAAGCAGATTGATCAGACTTCGAGGAGGGGGCCCTGCTGGTGGCGGGGGGCAAGCAGGACGGGGAGTTGTCGGCCGACACGGTTACGCGTGGTTTCGATGGCGAGGTCGGGCAGGTTGTTGTGCTCGCTGAGGTGGGCCACGGCGACCCATTTCATGCGGCGACCGACGCAACGGGCTGACAGATCGGCGGCTTCGAAGTTTGAGAGGTGGCCGTGGTCTCCGGCAATGCGTCGTTTCAAGTCTTCGGGATAGGAACCGGTTCGCAGCATTTCAGGATCGTAATTGCTTTCCAGGTAGGCGGCGTCGGCCTGTTCGAGGGCTTCGGCAAGGCCGAGAAACGGCGAGCCGAGGTCGGTAAGAATTCCGAGCCGCTTCTGATCGTGTTCGACGAGGAAGCAGACGGTGTCGATGCCGTCGTGCGGTGTGGGGATCGTCTGGATGGTGACGCTCCCGAAGGAGAGGCGTTCGCCGGGCACGTAGCGGATGACGTTCTTAAGCGTGCCGATCCTGGGACGGACGGCACGGTAGACGCGTTCGCTGATGTAGATCGGGATTCCGAACTTCCGCTGGAAGACGCCGGCGCCGCAGGTGTGGTCCGAATGATGATGAGAAATGATGAGTGCCTGAACGTCGCGCATCTTGCGGCCGTAGGCGGCCATGCGTGATTCGGCGAGCTTGCCGCTGATTCCGGCGTCAAAGAGCAGCCGGGTGTCATCGGCCTCGACATAGATCGAGTTCCCGTTGGAGCCGGATTGGAGGGAGAAGGTGCGCATGGCTTTCCGAAGTATAATACGAGGAAACGTCGAAACGTCGAAGCGTCGAAAGAGGAGGCGGGCTCGCTGCGCGAGCGGGAATCGATTTAGATTACGGATTCCGGATAGCGGATTGGGGCAGCAATTGAACGCGGAACTCGGATGGCGGAATCGAGGGCCGAGTGCGGGCGACTTGAGCGTAAAGGCGTGGGGCGGGAGACTTGGGGCGTGGGGCCTGGGACGTGGGATGTTGAACCGAGCAGGTGGAATGGAGTGAGTGGATGCTGAATGTTGTTCATGTGACGCATGAGGCGGTGCAGAAGATCGGCGGGATCGGGACGGTCCTGGAAGGGCTGATCACCAGTTCGGCGTATGCCGAGGCGGTGCATCGCACGGTGCTTCTTTGTCCGTTGTTTTCGACGGACGGGGGCGTCGATTCACGGCTGGGGCCGGAGGGCGAGGTGCTGTATTCGTCGATCGACGGCCGCACGAACCACGCGCTGGCCGAGGGGTTCCGGCATGTGCAGCAGAAGCATCACGTGGAGATTGTTTACGGCCGGCGGATGCTGCGTGATCCGCTGACGGGGGCGATCGAGCGGCCGGAAGTGGTGCTGATCGATGTCAGCCGCGCGGCACTCGAACCGGTGAACGTGCTGAAGTACCGATTTTACGAGCGCTACGGCATCGTTTCGGCGCGGTACGAAGGGAGCTGGGAGTACGAACAGTGGCTGCGGCTGGCGGAGCCGGGGCTGGCGGCGGTGCGGGTGATTCTTGGCAGCGGGCTGGGGCATCCGGGGTGCGTGGTGGTGGCGCATGAGTTCATGGGGCTGCCGACGGCGCTGGCGGCGAAGCTGCACCCGGAGTGGAACATGCGGACGGTGTATCACGCGCACGAGGTTCCGACGGTGCGGAAGATCGTGGAGGAGCATCCGGGCCACGACACGATGTTTTACAACGTGATGTCGCGTGCGAAGGCCTCGGGGAAGTACCTGGGGGACGTCTTCGGGGATTATTCGGGATACTTCCGGCATGCGCTGGTGGAGGCGAGCCGGCACCTGGACGTGACGCTGGCGGTGAGCGATCTCGTGGCGGAGGAGCTGCGGTTTCTCTCGCCGGAGATGTCGTCGTCGAACATTCGCGTGGCTTACAACGGCATCCCGGCTTATGAGAATGCGGGCGATGAAGCGGCGGCGAGCAAGGCACGGTTACAGGAGTATGCGCGGGTGCTGCTGGGCGAATCGCCGGACTATCTGTTCACGCATGTCACACGGATGACACCGAGCAAGGGGCTCTGGCGGGACTTGTCGGTGATGCAGAGCATCGAAGCGGCCTTTCGGAAGTGCGGTAAGACGGCGGTCTTGTTCGTGCTGTCGACGGAGATCGGCGGGCCGCGGCGGCGGGAAGACATCCTGCACATGGAGAAATGGTGGGACTGGCCGGTGGCTCACCGGGAGGGGATGCCGGACCTGACGGGGGGCGAGGCGGTTTTTTACAGCGGTGTGCAGGCGTTCAATGCGCGTTCGCGGAATTGCAAAGTCGTTTATCTGAATCAGTTCGGATTTGATCGGGAGACGTGCGGGGAACGGATGCCGCGGGAGATGCGGTTCTGGGATATCCGCAAGGGCAGCGATGTGGAGTTCGGTCAGTCGATCTATGAGCCGTTCGGCATCGCGCAGCTCGAGGCGCTGTCGTTCGGTTCGATCTGCGTGATGAGTTCGGCGTGCGGATGTGCCTGTTTTGTGCGGAAGGTGGCAGGTGCGGAGGGGACGCCGAACGTGATCGTTGCGGATTACACGCGGCATGAGGCGCGGCCGGATACGATCGAGAGTTATCAGCGGATCGGCCGGCAGGAGCGGGAGGCGCTGGATCAACGAGTGGGATTGGAAGCTGCGGAGGAAATTCTTCGACGGCTGCCGACGACTCGGGAGGAGAAGGCGGGCTATGTGCGTCGCGGTTATGAGCTTGCGGAACAAATGAGCTGGGATGCGGTGGCGCGGGAATACATCCTTCCGGCTTTTCGGGCGATCACGGAGGCGGCGCACGGACGGGCGGGGGGAGCGGCGTGAATAAACGTCGAAATGTCGAAAAGTCGAAACAGGAAGGGGCTCGCTGCGCGATCGGGCTCCTTTTAATTTTAGATTTTAGATTGAGGATTTCGGATTGAAGTATGTGGACCGAGAAATCGGCGTGTTCGGAATAGTTTGCGTGCCATCCGAAAAGGGCAGGTGGATTGATGGTTGAGATGCTCCTGGCGGCGGCGGAGCGGGGGGCTTCGAAGGCGGCGGTGGCGGACCCGTTCGTGTCGCTGGACTACGGGAATCTCGTGCGCTTCGCGGACGTGATGCGTCGGCAGGTGGAGAAGGCGACGAACAACCCGCACGTCGGGCTGCTGCTTCCATCGAGCTGTGCGTTTGCCGGGGCTTTTTACGGCGCGCTGTGGGCCGGACGGACGGCGGTGCCGCTGAACTTTCTGTTGCAGCCGACGGAGATCGCTGCCGTGGTGAAGGACGCCGGGCTGGACACGATTTTCGCGGTGAAACACTTCGCAGAGCTGACTGCACAACTGCCGGTGCGGACGATTTTCATGGAGGACCTGCCGGTCAAGCGGGAGATGGTGCTGGAGCGGCTGCGACGGACGCCGCCGGCACCGAAGGTCGATGCGGATGATACGGCGGTGCTGCTCTATACCAGCGGGACGAGCGGCGTGCCGAAGGGGGTCTGCCAGACCTATGGCAATCTCACGAGCGACATCAACGGGGCAATCCGTAAGGCGGAGCTGAAGACGGATCATCATTTTCTCGGTGTGCTGCCGCTGTTTCATAGTTTCGGGCTGACGGCGATGCTTCTCGTGCCGGTGGCGCTGGGATCAAGCGTGTATTACCTGCCGCGGTTCACGCCGGCGCAGGTGATTGAGACGATCCGGGAGCGTCAGGCGAGCGTGACGATGATGATCGCCAGCATGTATTCGGCACTGCTCAAGACGAAGAAAGGCGGCGCGGAAGAGTTGAAGTCGGTGCAATACGCCATCAGCGGCGGCGAGGGATTGCCGGACGCGGTGCATGCGGCGTTTCTTGAGCGGTTCGGCGTCAACATTCTTCAGGGCTACGGCATGACGGAGGCCTCGCCGGTCGTGAGCTTGAACGTGCCGTGGTCGAATCGCGTGGGGACGGTGGGGCAGGCGATACCCGGCGTGGAGGTGGCGGCTTTTGACGATGAGGGTCGGCGACTCGGGGCCGACGGTGTCGGCGAACTGCGTGTGCGCGGACCGATCGTGATGAAGGGATACTACAAGAAAGAGGCGGAGACGAAGGCGGCGATCAATGGGGAGGGATGGTATCTGACCGGCGACATGGGAAGGATTGACGCCGACGGATTCATCCGCATCACGGGACGGAAGAAGGAGATGATCATCGTCGGCGGGGAAAATGTGTATCCGCGAGAGATTGAATCGGTGCTGGAGACGCACGCGGCGGTGGCTGAAGTGGCGGTGATCGGTCAGCAGGATGCCTCGCGCGGCGAGGTGGTGGTGGCGTTTGTGACGCTTCAGGAGGGGGCGACGGCGACGGAGCTGGAGCTGCGTGATTACTGCCGGGATCGAATTGCGGGATACAAGGTGCCTCGGCGGGTGGTGATTGCGAGTGATCTTCCGCGCGGACCGACGGGGAAGATTTTGAAGCGGAAGCTGGTGGAGAGATTGTAGAAACGTCAGAAGGTCGAAAGGCCAGATAGTCAAAGGAGGAGGCGGGCTCGCTGCGCGAGCGGGACCATCTCAGATTTCAGATTTAAAATTTTGGTTTTTGGATCTGCGAAACATTCGAATGCGGAAGTCTGAATTGGGAATGCAGAATCGAACATGAGGCATTGGGCAGAAGGGCGAACGATCGGGAGGCGCGTACCACCTTGAGATGAACGTGCGGGAAGCGCGTACCACCCTGAGAAGAGAGTCTGACGTCCGAACCACCCTGATACGACGGGCCGGAACGCCCGTACCACCCGAAGGCGGGCAGGTGGAAAGCTCGCAGCACCCTGTTAAATGCGGATCGGGGCATAGAATGCAAGCCGTGGGGGCGGTTGGCCGATGCTTATTAGATGGGGATCTGTGAGTCCATCGAGGTCGGTCGGCATGGGGCAGAGAACGGCCGAATGGACGTGGCGTCGCAGCTTGAAGGATTAGCGGACGGCGACGCGGCGAGGGCGGTGGATCGACGCACCTATCGGCGGCTGGACATCCGGCTACCGGTGGAATGCCGGGTTCTTCGCGACGACACAACACACATCGTTCGGACGATCACACGGAACATCAGCACGGGCGGACTGTACCTGGAGCTGGACGCGCCGGATTTTGCTGAGGGGGACCGGCTGGACGTGGAGCTGGTGCTGCCGCCGTCGGAGGGGGTGTCGCCTTATCCGGGGCGGGCGAACTGCCGGGCGGAAGTGGTTCGGGTTCGGGAGATTGGTGCCACCACTGCGGCACGGTTCGGTATCGCGGCGCGTTTTCTGAGCCGCCTGCGCATGTCTTTTTAGGCAACCAGATCATAACCTCTGCACGAAAGCAGGCACGAGCTTTTGATGATCTCGACCCGCATCCAGCAGGTCGAGACGAATCCGCACGATTGGCTAGGGCCTGAGAAGGTGCCGGTGGCTGCACAGCATCTTATTGCTTCTGGCAGCGTGAGGATGAGCCGCATCCTACCGACGTGCGATATGCCCTTACCACCCATTCTGGATACCCGTACCACCCATTCTGTTAGAACGCCTTGAAATGCTATAGCATGGATTGTCATGCTGGTGCTGGAATCGACTCAATCCGTTGTGGAAGGAGCGGCGCACGTCTCGATCGACGAGTCGGCCATCGCGCGCTGGGCGGCGTCGGTTTCGCCGGAGATGCTGCGGCCGTCGGGCCACGGGCTGCTTGCGGAGCTTACGGGCAGCGCGGAGCGGCTGGCCAATCTCGTGCTGCTGATTGACGCGCTGAATTTCTGCTTCTGGTCGGCAGATCCACTGCGGATTGAGTGGCGCGGGCGGACCTATGAGCGATTTAATGCGATGTTCGTATCTCTGATGCTGGCGGCGCGGTATGAGCCGGGCTGGAGCGAGCCGCGCTTCTGGCTGGAGGCGCCTTCTGAGGAGATTCGTGCGGCGCTCGCGGGCAAGGGGGAACTGCTGCTCATGGAGGAGCGCGAGCGGATCATCCGGGAGACGGGGCGGATCCTGGTGGAGCGGTTTGACGGGCAGTTCATGAACGCGATCGAGTCGGTATCGCACCGGGCCTGGCCGCTGGCGGTGCTGCTAATGACGGAATTTGATTCTTTCCGCGACGTGGCGTTCTACAAGGGGCGGATCGTCTATTTCATGAAGCGGGCACAGATTGCGGCACTGGACCTCTCGGTCGCCTGGCAATCGAACGGGCACGCTCCGCTGGCGGGGCTGGAAGAATTGACAGCATTCGCGGATTACCGGGTACCGCAGGCACTGCGGCATCTGGGCATATTGCAGCTGGCCTCACCTTTCGCAGAGCGGATTGAGTCGGAAGAAGAGATGCCGGCCGGGAGTGAAGAAGAAGTTGAGCTTCGCGCGGCTACGATCCATGCGGTAGATCGGATGGTCCGTGCGCTGGCCATGCAGCAGGTGAAGTCGACGGCATGGGAGGTGGACTGGTATCTGTGGGAACTGTCGCACGCGGCGGAGGTTGGCGTGAAGCACCATCGGGTACGAACTATATATTACTAGAAACGTCGAAACGTCAAAACGTCGAAAGAGATGGCTTGTTGCGGGGGCCGCGCTGTATGTGAAATGCAGCGTGCAAAATAATGGAGTGCAGATGAAGAATCATATTCTGGGGCTTGTGGGCGGAACGGGGCGACAGATTGCGGTAGTCGTAATGGGGCTTGCTGCCGGCGCGTGGGGCGGGTGTGCGCGGCCGGATGTGCATGTAGAGATTCCGTCGGGGGTGGATGCGGAGTGGACCGAGCAGGGGTTTGCAGAGGTCGACGATGAACTGATGCACTGTCTGCAGCGCTCGCTGGATGCCGCACGGGAGCTTAAGACGTTTCGCGCGAACTTTCTCCGGCAGGAGCGGCTCGGGGCCTTCGTGCGGGAACTGCACCCGGTGGAGGATATTCTGGCGGAGTACCGGGATGAGCCGTTTTCGGTTCGGTTTTCGTGGCGCGGAGACGGCAGCGAGTATCGCCAGTGCGTTTATGTAGATGGTGCCAATGGGAACATGGTGCTTCTGTTGCCGCGAAAGGGCTTGTTCGGATTGCCGGCATCGGTGCAGAAGTATCCGGCGCAGTTTGCCGTGGAGTTTCACAAGGCGCGGAATCCGATCACGGATTTCGGTCCGCGGCGGATGATGGAGCGGATCATCGATCGGATTGAGAAGGCGAAGGCGCACGGACCGGTGCTGGTGCGGGAGGGACCGACGACGGAAGTGGGGCCGGCGCGGGAGCCGTGTCGTCATTTTGTGCTGCGGTATCCGAAGGGGGATGAGTTTGCATGCAAGTTGCAGGACCTTTACCTGCACAAGGACACGAACCTGCCGGTGGCGACTTATCTGTGGCTGACGGATGGACAGGAGCGTTCGCCGGCGACGCTGGACGGGATGTATGTGTATGCCGGTCTGGAGCCGAACGTGTCGCTGACGGACGAGAACTTTGAGATCACCGAGGCGGAAGCGAAGAAAGGTTCAGGCGGCAAGTCACCCAGCCGCCGGGCATCGAAATGAGGGTGAGCGTTGATTCAGCATCCGAGGAGGCCGTTCCATGATTCATGTCGGAACTCTGCTGCCATCGAGCGATGTGAATGATTGCAGCGGGAATGATCTGAGTTTGTTTTCCGGCCATGCGAGCGGCAGGAGCATGGGATGTCTTCGGGCTGCGCGAGCTGTTCTCGCGAAGGTGGGGGTGGTCTGTGTGCTGATGGTTGTCAGTACGGGATGTGATCCGGAGGATGCGGAGCGTGCGCGGCGCGAGGCGACTTCGCGAGCCGCGGAGGTGAAGGCGGCCACGACGCAGAAGGTGGATGAGCTATCCGATCGGGTCGAGCCATACGTTGAAAAGGGCAAGCAGAAGGCGCGGCAGGTCTATGAGGGCGGGAAGGCGAAGGCCGAGGAACTGACCGACGCGGCGGTGGAGAAGGCCGGAGAAATCAAGGAGGCGGTCGTGGAAAGGGCGGGAGAGATCCGCGCGGCGACGACGCAGAAGGCGGAAGAGATTCGGGCGGCGACGACGCAGAAGGTTGAGGAAATCCGCGAGCGGATTCACGACGCCACGTCGAAGCCGACGACGCAGGGCGGGGAATGAGACCGGGCGCGTCATCACAAGCGCCGAAAGCAGGCCTGCCTTGGGCTTTGATTATTCCAATCGAGTGTAGAAATGCGGTGGCATTGCTGGCATCGGCGCCGGGTCGGCAGGCCATGCGAGGATGCACGCCGCGGCTGACCGGTTACTCGCCGGGGCCGCCTGCGGGGTTCTGGTTTTTGTCGTTGGGGACTTCGCTGCGGGCCTTTTCGCGGCGATCCTTTCGGATGTGGTCGCGGATTTTGGCCTGGGCCTGCTGTGACTGCTCATCGTTGAGCGCGGCGAAGACATCCTGACCGAGGGTGCGCTCGAGTGTCGCTTTTGTGGCATCATCGAGGTCGGGCTTTCGCGCTTCCTCGCGGTAGGCACGGAAGGCCTGATCGATCTCGCGCTTCTGGTCGGCGGAAAGGCCGCTGAGTTCGTCGACGATGCTCTTGAGGATTCGTGGATCGACCCGCTGGATGCGGGGCCGGGGCTTGCCTTCAAATTCCTCTTCCCAGATTCGCTTGAAGCGGGCTTTCTGGTCTTCGCGAAGGATGGGCAGCATCTGGTCGTGAAGCTGCTTCTGGGCGGCCTGGACCTGCTGGCGAATGGGTTCCATCATCCGGTCGCGTTCTTCGCGCATGGTGCGCATCCTGCCGAGGATCTCCTGCATTTTCTCCTGGTCGTTGGCCTCGCGTGCGGCCTGAATCTCCTCGCGCATGGCTCGGTATTTGTCTGCCTCGTCGGGCGATCGAGGGGCGGAATCGCGGAGGGCGTGGACGCTGGACGCGAACTCGGCGAAGAGGGGCTGTGCCCGCTGGTACTGGTCGTCGTCGAGCTTGAGTTCCTGCTTCATGCGTTCGAGCGTGCGTTGGGGCTGAGCCGGGCCGAAGTCGCGGACGCGGCGGGCACCGTCGCGGTCGCGCCCGGGGCGTTCGGGTCGGGAAGGTTGTGCCATAGCAATGGCACTCGAGAGCAGGACCAAGACGAGTGAAAGCGACAGGTAGCGCCGGGACATGGGTGTTCTCCTGGTTGCGAGCGACTGGTTCACGAAAGCTGTTCTGCTGATCTCCTTCGCGGCATGCGGCGACCCGGAAGGGGGCGGCGCGAGCGGCGATTCAATGCTCCTGCATGCAAGATCGAAGGATTGTACCGCTGCCGGGTCAAACGGTTGAGGCGGCCTCCCTCATTTTCTCATTGCTAAACGCAGCAACCGTTGTGATATTACGGAAAAGGGTGGTGCGTCGTAAGGGGAAACGTGAAGCGGCGCAAAATGTAATTCATGCGACATGTATTCAGAACATACGAATCTGCATAAGGTTACGGGATATGGATTGCTCCATTTTTTCTCAGAGTGGATTCATGAGTTCGGTAGGAAATATGGTGCGATCCAGGATAGAAACTGTTTGTTGTTAGCGTCAGAAAATGCGCTTGTCAATTGGCGGGTCATGGTTTATCTTTCCTGATGCCTGAGGCAAAACTGCTCAGGTTGTCTGACAAGCCGTGGCGGATGGTTGGGGCTCGGTTATCCGTTTTGCGCGGCTCTACCTCGCAAAGGAAGTACGTGTACGTGTCGCAGGGAGCGATGCCACCGAACATAGCCAAGGAAGGTCGTGCGCGGCGATCCCGCCAGTGGGAGAAGCCGCGCTCGTGTTGTCCCGAATGCGGACTTCGGATGTCGCAAGGCATTTATCTGTGATGCGGGTCTGTGGCAGAAAAGTCGCACGCAGACTCGACGAGTATCTTCAGAAGCGGCGCGACGCACGGTAGCGCCGGGAAAGACAAAGGGAATCATGAAAACGAGACGAAGCAACTGGCAGGGTTTTCTGTTATCGGCGGTGCTGCTGCTGACGACGAACGGTGGGCTTCAGGCCGCGACAATCAACGTGCCGGGTGGTGGAGACATTCAGGCAGCGATTGATTCAGCAGCTCCGGGCGACACGATCCTGGTGGCGCCGGGCATCTTCACGGTTGCGATGTCTTTGAACATTAACAAGGCGAACCTGATCGTTCAGTCGACGGGCGGGGCGGGGGTGACGCGGATCGAACTGAACGACGCGACGATGCCGGTGGTGAAGATCACGGCGCCGGGCTGCACGCTCAATGGTT
>CAADGE010000001.1 GCA_900696465.1 uncultured Planctomycetota bacterium | reverse complement strand
GCTCGAACGTACCGCCGTACATGCCTGTAGTACCAGGGCCGGCGTCGGGCTGGCCGATGGTGCCGGAGAGTTCGTATGTGCCGCCGGCGCTGGTGCCGCCGCCGCCGTCGATGGTGTGCCAGTCGATGGTGTAGGGCTGGGCTGCTCCGATCGCGCCGTAGAGGGCAACCAAAAGTATGGACAGAATGCTGATTCGAGCGATCATCGTTTCTTTCCTTCGCCATAGGCGGTCGTGTCCTGAATGAGCCGTTCCAGCCGATCAATCCTCACCGCCAGTTCCTCGATCGTCGCTCGTTGCGCCGCGATCTCAGCGTCCTTTTCGGTGCGGAGTCGTTCGTTGGCCTGCCTGAGTTCCTTCATCGCCTCGACCAGCACCGGCGTGAGCCGGCCGTAGTCGACGGAGAGATAACCGTCGCTGCCGCGGCTCACGACCTGCGGCAGTACCTTCTCAACTTCCTGAGCGATGAACCCGAGCTGCCGATTTTCGGAAAACTGGTGATCAGGAAATGCCTCGCGTTTCCAGTCAAAGTTCACTCCTCGAAGTTGCTCGACTTTATCCAGCGCACCGGCGACCGACTCGACGCGCTCTTTGAACCGCTCGTCGCTGCACGCGCCAATCGTCCCCGTCGCGCAGATATTCCCGGCGACGTGCAGCCGCTGCGAAGGCGTCGTCGTGTTGATGCCGACAAAGCCGGCCATGAGCGCATGACGTGACGCTCGATATTGCAACGTGTCGTCCTCATCCTCTTCGATGTAGGCCAGATTGGAATCACCGAAATTTAATCGCGCCCCGTAACCGAACTGAGTGAATGGGCCGATCAGCCGGAGTGCTGAAATTGTAGGTGAGTTGATGGTGAGCCGGTGTGTCGGCGACACTGTGCCGATGCCGACGTTGCCCAAGCTATTAAGTGTCATCTGTGCAAAACTATTTCCGGTAAAGAAGTGCAGCGAATGAAGACTTCTTGTTCCCAGCCAGCCCCCCAGTTGAACGCCGCCGACATAGGTACACAGACTGATTGTGCCATCGGTGTGGCTGATTCCGTAACTGTCGGTGGATGTGTTGACCGTCAGCTGATCCTGGGGCGTCATCGTTCCGATGCCGATCTTTCCGGTTGAATCGACGTGGATCCCCCGCGTCTGCAGGGCATACGGCGTAGCTGCGATCCGCTGCCGTGGTGACAGCGGCACGCCGTTGACCACGATCTTCAGCCAGCGGGTTTCACCGTTGAACGCGGCCGCGCCGAAGTCGAGTTCGACCGTGAACAGGCCGTCGATCACGGTGATCGGCGGCGGATTGCCGCCGACGCCATCGAAGGTCAGCGTCGGGCCGATCTGCGTGCCGGTGTTCGGGTCGTCCCACAGGGTTAACACGAAGTTGTGCGGCCCGTTTGCCGGGCCGCCGCCATCCTTCAACTGCCCCTGATACGTGAACGCCGTGCCCAGCGGCGCGGCCTGGGCGACAGCACAAACGAGCCACGCCCCGCAGGCCGCCATGATCATCAATGCGGTACGAATTCGCACGATCATTTCGATGCTCCCTTTTCCACCGTAAGCTGGCGGAACATGTCCCGGAGTTCCTGAATTTCTTCGCGGAGTGATGCGATCTCCGCGTCCTTGTCGGCGAGAAGCCGCTGGTTCGTGTGTTTGAGTTCCTTGACCGCTTCGACCAGCACGGGCGTCAACCGGCCGTAGTCGACGGAGAGATAACCGTCGCTGCCGCGGCTCACGATCTGCGGCAGGACCTGCTCGACCTCCTGGGCGATGAAGCCGAGCTGGCGGTCTTCGGCGAACTGGTGATCGGGGAATTCCTCTCGTTTCCAATCGAAGGCCACGCCGCGGAGTTGCTCGATCTTCTCCAGCGCGCCATCTACCGGCTCGACGCGATCCTTGTAGCGCCCGTCGCTGCACGCGCCGATCGTGCCGGTGGCGCAGATGTTCCCCGCGACGTGCAATTGCTGGCTCGGTGCCATGGTTCCTATGCCGACGCTGCCTATGAACGCATGGCGATCCGCTCGATAGGCCAACCGGTCATCTTCGTCCTCTTCGATATAGGCGAAGTTCATATCGCCGAAGTTTATCCGTGCGCCCCAGCCGAATAAGCCCAGAGGACCGATCAACCGCATTGCCGAAAAATCAGGTGATCTAATCGTGAGCATGTGTGTCGGACTCGATGTGCCGATGCCGACGCCGGAAGTCGTAAACGTCATCGCTGTCCCCGCATGAGCCCCCTCCGATGCTCCATGCCCGATCAAGAGCTTGCCCGCGCCCTCGCCGTTATTCTGGCCGGTCGAGATCAGCCGCCAGAATCTCCCGCCGGCGCTGGAGTTGCTAATGTTGAGCCAAGTACCAATGTCGGATGAAGACTCGAGATGCGCGTTGAGATTCGCCACGCTTGCCACATGCACACGGGATAGCGGAGCAGTCGTTGTGCCTATGCCCATGTTGCCGGTGACATTCGCGTTGCCGTTGACGGAAAGCCGGTTGGCCGGTACGGCGGTCCCAATGCCGACGTTTCCGCCGGGCGCAAGGTAGAGGCGGTTCACTGCGACGTGCGATTCGACGAAGTCCAGGCCGCCAAGCGTGAGAGAAAGGTGCCACTTGTCCTCGCCGTTCGGAGTGCGCAGTTGGATGGCATCGCTGTTGAATCCCGTCCCCCTAACCGTTAGAGGATAATTGGGCGTCGTTGTGCCGATGCCGACGTTGCCGGCGTTGTAGTGCAGGTTGTTGCCGGATTTCGTCCACGGCGCGCCGGCAAAGGTGGCGTAAGGCGTCGCCGTGAGCGGTTGTCGCGGCGAGAGCGGCACGCCGTTGACGACGATCTCCAGCCAGCGTGCGTTGCCGTTGAACGCCGCTGCGCCGAAGTCGAGTTCGACAGTGAACAGGCCGTCGATCACGTCAATTGGTGG
The DNA here is from genome assembly GCA_900696465.1 of uncultured Planctomycetota bacterium. Taxonomy (GTDB): domain Bacteria; phylum Planctomycetota; class Phycisphaerae; order UBA1845; family UTPLA1; genus UTPLA1. The sequence continues at coordinate 1,335 of CAADGE010000001.1, read as the reverse complement.
TGGATTGCCGCCGATGCCGTCAAACGTGAGCGTCGGGCCTATCTGCGTGCCGGCGTTCGGATCATCCCACAGCGAGAACGCGAACTCGTGCGGCCCGCTGGCCGGACTGCCGCCGTCCTTGAGTTGCCCCTGGTAGGTGAACGCCGTGCCCTGGGGCGCGGCCTGGGCGACAGTACCCAATTGCCACATGCAGACGGCCGCGAACATTGTAAGTGCGGATTGATAACGCACGTTCATAGTGACTCTCCATTGTCCGCGACGAACGGGCGGACCATCACCCGGAGTGCCTGGATTTCCGATTCGTTCGGCATCCGCATTGGCGCGGAAAAGCAGCAATGAGTTGTGTGCAACAAGCGCGTACCATGAAAGATGATGAATCTGAGACATGACCCGGCCTCGCTCGTTGTGCGATATGAAACGTCGCAAAGGACGAACAGGTCCGCCCGAACAGATCTGCTTCTAATTTACCTTTTTCTGAAGTCTCGAGTCAAGAATCCGGCAGCGGTTTATCAGGTCCGGGCGCGCCGAATCAGCGTACGACCGGCTTGCGGCAGCATCGACACTTGCCGGAAGCAGTCCGGTACATCGCGCGACCAGCGACACGCGAGTGGCATGGCGGGCCGGCAAGCCGGTCGCTACGGCCCCAGTAGCTTGTTCACGAAGGGCTGAACGTCCACGGCATCGAGCACGCCGTCTTCATTCACGTCTGCAAGCTGGAGATCGCATCCGGAAAAAGCATCGGGATGGAGAAGTGCTTCAACGAATGCAAGGACGTCATCCACGCCGATGTTGCAGTTGCAGTTCAGATCGCCGCGATCATACGGCGGGGAGTGGTCGTAGTTCAGAGCGTTGCTCGCACCGCTGGCCGTCATCACGCGTACCGGCTGATCAAGACCGCAACTCGCCGGCGTAAGGGCCTTGACCGACGTGTGACTCCATTCATCGATTACCATCGACAACGCACCGAGCGTGGCAGTGCCCGCAGCAGGGCCGAAATTGAATCCTTCGATCGTGATGACAGTGCCGCCGGCCGTCGGACCGGAGGTCGGGTTGAGATTGGCAATCGTCGGGCCATCGTAGTTGTAGCTCGCCGTGTTGCTGACTCCACTGGCTGTCGACACACGCACTTCCTGATTGAGACCAACGCCTTCGGGGGATTGCGCGATCACGCGAGTTTGTGACCAGCTCAGCAGACTCATCGGAATGCTACCGAGTGAGGCGCTGCCCGGCGCGGGGCCGAAGTTCTGACCGTTGATGGTCAGCGGGATGCCGCCGGCCGTCGGACCGGACGTCGGGCTGATGCTGAGGATCGCCGGCGCGTTGTAATTGAAGCCG